>NZ_CP012020.1:1200000-2400000 GCF_001183865.1 Methylophilus sp. TWE2 | reverse complement strand
GTGGCAGCGCCTGACCAAATTGCCGATAATGATACTGATCAGTATGTATTAGCACATCATAATTATGCCCCTACTAGCGCAACATACTACATGCAAAATGTAGCTTATAACGCTGGCGAATAAGTCTATTGTTATCTACGGGTATATGTCACTCAAGTTTGTTTTTCCTGGGCATTTTCTGCGTGTCTTGCTACTCGCAATTTTTAGCCAATCTGCCGTTGCCGAAGAGGATCTCTGGGCCACCATGCAGAAAACGGCTTCTGCAGCCAGGGAGTTGAATTACCAGGGCTTGTTTGTTTATCAGAATGGGGCGGTGATCCGCTCAGTACAAATTACCCACATTTATGAAGGTGGGCGCGAGTTTACGCGCAATGTTGTGCTTGATGGCCGTCCGCGTGAAGTGTTTAGCGAAGGCGATGACATTGTTATCTTCAATGCTAAAAATGACAAGGTCGTCATTGAAAAGCGGCGCGGACAGAATTTGTTTCCAGCCATGCTGCCCACCCAATTGTATCCCCTCAAGCAGAATTACAAGCTCAAGTTTATCGGCCAGGAGCGAGTGGCCGGTCGTCTGGCGCAAGTCCTCGATATGATCCCTAACGATAACCTGCGCTACCAATACCGCATTTGGTCTGATACCGAATATGGGCTCCTGCTTAAAATGAGCATGCTCGATATGCAGGGCCGGACGCTGGAGCAGATTGGCTTTAATCAGGTGGCCATGTTGCATACCAAAGACCTGGACTGGTTCCAGCCTAAAATTGATGCGACCAAGCCCTATGTCATGGATGACACGACCGACTTGACGCACACAGAAGATAACTTGGTCGTTCCAAATCTCCCTGCCGGATATAAAAAAGTAGATCAGATACAATTAAAGGTGCCCGGCAGGACGACCCCGGTAAGACAATTGATTTTTTCTGATGGGCTGGCCTCAGTGTCGTTGTTTGTTGAACCGATGATCAAAGGCATGCAGCCTCGAGTCGGCAAGAAAAGCATGGGCTCAACGAATGTGTATGCGCATGTGCTCAATGGTTACCAGCTGGTTGTTGTCGGTGAGGTGCCTGCGCAAACGGTTGAGCAAATTGCGCAACAAGTCACTTTCAAGAAATAGTAGTTTGCGTCATTGCAAGTATACGGATAGGTAAGTTTTTATTCAAAAGGTGATCCGTTTTAAGGGCTTGCATTTTCAGACTGCGCCACCACTTAATGAGCGGATAGCTTCATTGATGAGTGTTGCTCAATTTTCCCGAATAGATAGAAGTACAATTTTAATAGTCATTAAATGATAGGAATAATCATGATGAGACAATGGATTTCTGGTGTGATGTTAGCGTGTGCAATCACCGCGACCATGCCAGTAATGACTGTGCAGGCAAAAGACTTACCAGACTTTACTGAACTGGCTGAGAAACAAGGCCCTGCTGTGGTCAATATTAGTATTACTTCAGTTGTGCACGGCACCGGTATCGGTTTTCCTGGGATGCCGAATGATGAGAACCTGCAAGAGTTCCTGCGCCGCTTTGGCATCCCTGGGATGCCGGGCATGCCGGGGCAGGACGGTGGTCAGGATTACAAATCTCAATCCTTGGGCTCAGGCTTTATTATCAGTGCAGATGGCTATATATTGACCAACGCGCATGTGGTTAATGAAGCAGATGAAGTGCTGGTGAAGCTTTATGACAAACGTGAGTTCAAGGCGAAAATCATCGGGGCCGATAAGCGGACTGATGTCGCGCTGATTAAAATTGAAGCCACCGGTTTACCTAGAGTCACCATTGGTGATCCCAATGCGCTTAAGGTCGGTGAGTGGGTAGCTGCGATTGGCTCGCCTTTTGGTCTCGAAAACACAATGACGGCTGGTATCGTCAGTGCCAAAGGCCGTGCCTTACCACAAGAAAATTATGTGCCTTTTATTCAAACTGATGTAGCGATTAACCCAGGTAACTCGGGCGGCCCCTTGTTCAACCTGCGTGGTGAAGTGGTAGGGGTGAACTCACAAATTTACAGTAAAAGCGGTGGTTCCATGGGGCTTTCATTCAGTATTCCCATTGATGTCGCCATCGATATTTCTAATCAACTCAAAGCCAATGGGCGGATTGCTCGTGGCTGGTTGGGGATTGGAATCCAGGAAGTCACCAAGGAACTGGCGGAGTCTTTCGGCTTGAAGCAGACCAATGGGGCACTGATTGCTGGTGTAGAGAAAAACAGTCCGGCAGACAAGGGCGGTTTGGAAGCAGGCGATATTATCCTCAAGTTTGATGGCAAGCCGATCACCACTTCGAGCGACCTGCCACGCGTGGTTGCAGCTACTAAGCCAGGTAAAGTCGTGCCGGTAGAAGTTGTACGCAAAGGCGCAAATAAAACGCTGCAATTGGGTGTGGGCGAAATGCCTAACGAGCAAGGTGAGGCGCCAGCGGTGAGTAAAGAACCGGTGAAACCTGAGGCCAATAAAGTGGGCCTGACACTGCGTGAATTAACGCCGCAGCAGAAGAAAAAGCTCAATGGCAAAAATGGCCTGCTGGTGATTGAAAGCAGCGGGGCGGCAGCACAGGCGGGTATCCGTCGCGGAGATGTGATTTTGGGCTTAAACAATAACGAAAGTCAAAGCGTTGACTTGTTTAATAAACAAATCAATGCCGTGCCTTCTGGCAAGACCATCGCCGTCTTAGTTCAGCGCGGGGAAAATACCCTGTATGTGCCGATTAAAATCAAGTAACTGACATTTCCTGAAAGTGAACACAAAAAGACGGGGTAACCCGTCTTTTTGTGTTTTATCAAGCGGCTGCCAAAATGCACTGCCATGGAAAATAAATCACTGATATTCATGCATTTGTTGTAAAATGCAACGAATTTGAAAGGCGCTTCAAGCGCCTTTCTTGCTTGTAATTAACGCATAACAGAACATGAAAAATATTCGTAATTTTTCGATTATTGCCCACATTGACCATGGCAAATCGACACTGGCAGACCGTATCATCCAATTGTGCGGTGGCCTCGAAGCGCGCGAGATGGAAGCGCAAGTGCTCGACAGTATGGATATTGAGCGTGAGCGCGGCATTACCATCAAAGCGCAAACCGCCGCCTTGCAATACAAAGCTAACAATGGCGAAACGTATTTCCTCAACCTGATTGATACCCCGGGTCATGTAGACTTTAGTTATGAAGTGAGTC
The DNA here is from genome assembly GCF_001183865.1 of Methylophilus sp. TWE2. Taxonomy (NCBI): domain Bacteria; kingdom Pseudomonadati; phylum Pseudomonadota; class Betaproteobacteria; order Nitrosomonadales; family Methylophilaceae; genus Methylophilus; species Methylophilus sp. TWE2. Next base: position 2,396,826 of record NZ_CP012020.1, on the reverse strand, counting down.
GATCTTTGTCTGCCTGCGAAGGTGCCTTGCTGGTGGTAGATGCTTCCCAGGGCGTGGAAGCGCAAAGTGTCGCCAACTGCTATACCGCGATTGATCTCGGTGTGGAAGTGACACCAGTACTCAACAAAATTGATTTGCCGTCAGCCGACCCTGTGCGCGTTTCACAGGAAATTGAGGATGTGATTGGGGTGGATGCCACCGATGCCGTGCGTTGTTCAGCCAAAACTGGTGAAGGGGTGCGTGATGTGCTGGAGGAGGTGGTTGCCAAAGTGCCACCGCCTAAAGGTGATGTCAATGCGCCGTTGAAAGCGCTGGTGATCGACGCCTGGTTTGATAACTATGTGGGCGTGGTCATGCTGGTGCGTGTGGTGGATGGCGTACTGCGTGCCAAGGAAAAAATCCGCTTGATGGCCACCGGTGCCGAATACCTGTGTGAGCAGGTGGGCGTGTTTACACCCAAATCTCTGCAGCGTCAGCAACTGAGTGCGGGCGAGGTTGGCTTTATTATTGCCGGTATTAAAGAACTGGCTGCGGCCAAGGTCGGCGATACCGTGACGCTTGCCGGGGCAGGCAAGGGAGCTAGTGAGCCGTTGCCAGGCTTTAAAGAGGTGAAACCGCAAGTGTTTGCAGGCTTGTACCCGGTCGAGTCCAACCAGTTTGAGTCATTGCGTACCGCGCTGGAAAAATTAAGCCTGAATGACTCCAGCTTGCAGTTCGAGCCGGAAAACTCCACAGCGCTGGGCTTTGGTTTCCGTTGCGGATTCCTTGGTTTGCTGCATATGGAGATCGTACAAGAGCGCCTGGAGCGCGAGTACGATATGGACCTGATTACGACTGCGCCCACCGTGATTTATGAGCTGTTGCTCAAAAGTGGCGAAGTCATACAAATCGAGAATCCGTCACGCTTGCCTGAGCCTTCACGCATTGAAGAAATCCGTGAGCCCATGATTGTGGTTAACTTGTTGATGCCGCAAGATTATGTGGGGCCGGTGATGACCTTGTGTAATAACAAGCGCGGTGTGCAGCGCAATATGCAATATATGGGCCGCCAGGTGATGTTGAGCTATGAGATGCCGCTGAATGAGGTGGTGCTCGATTTCTTTGATAAACTCAAATCAGTTTCGCGTGGTTATGCCTCCATGGATTACGAGTTTCTTGAGTTCAGAGCAGCTGATCTGGTCAAGCTGGATATCATGGTAAACGGTGAGCGGGTGGATGCATTGAGCCTGATTGTGCATCGAGCCAACAGCATTTATCGTGGTCGCGAATTGGTTGCCAAAATGCGTGAGCTAATTCCACGGCAGATGTTTGATATTGCCATCCAGGCATCCATAGGCGCCAATATTATCGCCCGTGAAACGGTGAAAGCCATGCGTAAAAACGTGTTGGCAAAATGCTACGGTGGTGACATCACACGTAAGCGCAAGTTGCTGGAAAAACAAAAAGAAGGTAAAAAGCGTATGAAACAGGTGGGCAATGTGGAAATTCCACAAGAGGCCTTCCTGGCTATTTTGCGCGTTGAAGATAAATAAAAACGGGAACACCCGCTCTTTAGGAAGCAAGCATGTATTTTGCAATGTTTATGTTGTTGATTTTATTGGTGTCTGGGGCCATTTGGCTGCTGGATATCCTGGTGTTGCGTAAACAGCGCCAGGCGGGAGCGCTGGGCGAGGTGGCAGACCCATGGTATGTAGAGTACAGCAAAAGTTTCTTCCCGGTGATTTTGCTGGTGTTTTTGGTACGTTCCTTTATTGTTGAGCCGTTCAAAATCCCATCAGGCTCTATGATGCCAACATTGCTTGCAGGGGATTACATCCTGGTAAACAAATACACCTACGGTTTGCGCGTCCCTATCGTTAACAATGTGTTTTACCCGGTGGGTCAGCCTCAGCGCGGTGATGTGTTCGTGTTTCATTACCCACCAGATACTACCATTGACTATATCAAGCGCGTGATTGGTTTGCCTGGCGACCAGATTCAGTACCGTGACAAGCAGTTGACCATTAATGGCAAGGTCATCAATCTGGATTTTGTGCAGCCATATCAGTATGCGCTCAATGTTAATGACGAGTCTGGCAGTGCGCGCGCAGTCGATGTAACCGCTTCCCGTTTAAATGAGCAGTTAGGCACGGTGAAGCATGATGTACTCATCCATGACATCATGAACCAGTACAGTCCGGGCAGCCTGGGTGACCGCTTGATGCAGGGTGAAACCATCACCGTGCCAGAAGGTCATTATTTCGCCATGGGGGATAACCGTGACAACAGCTCCGACAGCCGGGTCTGGGGCTTTGTTGCTGAAAAACATTTGGTGGGCAAAGCCTTTTTCATCTGGTTTAATTTTGACCAGTGGCGCCGTATCGGGCAAAGTATCGGTTAATGGCATGGGTCACGCCGTGTCACAGGGCATCATCTTGAGGGAGTACCTATGAAATTCTCAAAGACTTCTACCCAGCACGGTATTGGCCTGATCGGCTTTTTACTGGTATTAACGGCCTTTGGTATCTTGGGCATGGTTGCCTTAAAAGCCCTCCCAGCCTATATGGAGTATTTCTCTATCCAGTCTACCGTTAACCGTATCGCACATGATCCAGTGCTGCAAAACGATAGCGATATCCGCAAGGCATTTGACCGCCAGATGGACGTAGACAGCATACACGAAGTGACGGGGCGCGATTTGGAAATCAGTGGTGGTGTGGTCGCCATGCGTTACCAGAAAAAGATTCCACTGACAGACACAATGACGCTGCTCATTGATTTTGACGCGACCAGCAAACCATAGTGACGCAGGCTTGATCATAACGTAATGAATGCACTTCCGGTATTACAAACCAGAATCAGCTACAGCTTCGCGCAGCCAGAGCTGCTGCAGCAGGCCCTGACGCACCGCAGTTTTTCTGCCAGCAATAATGAGCGGCTGGAATTTCTGGGGGATAGCGTTTTGAATTTTATTATTGCCCACCAGCTGTTCAATCTGTTTCCACATTTGCCCGAAGGTGACCTGAGCCGGTTGCGCGCCAAACTGGTCAAAGAGGCAAGCCTTGCTGAGATTGCCGCTGATCTGCATTTGGGTGATGCACTCAAGTTAGGTGAGGGGGAATTAAAGAGTGCAGGTTGGCGTCGGCCTTCCATTTTGGCGGATGCGCTGGAGGCCATTGTTGGTGCGGTTTATCTCGATGGTGGGTTTGATGCGGCACAAAAAGTGGTGGCCTTGCTGTATCGAGAAAAACTGAGCACCATAGATCCCAAGTCGATAGACAAGGACGCCAAATCTCAACTGCAGGAATATCTGCAAAGCAAAAAAATGGAGTTGCCTGAGTATCAGGTCGTGTCCATTGAAGGCGAAGCGCATGCACAGACCTTTACTGTGCAATGTTTTATTAAGAAACTTAAATTGACCACTACCGGCGTGGGTACCAGCCGCCGTGTGGCTGAGCAACAAGCGGCCAAATTGGCCATGGATAATATTCAATCATGACAGAACTCACTCCTGCTGCTGACGATTTTCGTTGTGGCACCGTTGCCATCGTTGGCCGCCCCAATGTCGGCAAGTCGACCTTGCTCAATCATATCTTAGGTCTTAAGCTGGCGATCACTTCGCGCAAGGCGCAGACCACGCGCCATCGATTGCTGGGCATACACACGACTGAAGATACGCAGTTTTTGTTTGTCGATACACCTGGTTTTCAGCAAAAGCATCTCAATACCTTAAACAAGTCACTCAACAAAACCGTCACTCAGGTGCTGACCGAAGTGGATGTCGTGTTGTTTGTCATTGAACCCATGAAGTTAGGGGAAGCCGATGAGCTGGTGCTCAAGTTGTTGCCTAAAAACAAACCGGTATTGCTAGTCGTCAACAAGGCAGACCTGATGGGAGACAAAGGTAATTTATTGCCCCTGATACAGGACTTTGACTTACTGTTTGATTTTGCCGGCATTATCCCGGTCAGTGCCAAAAAGAATTTATACCTGGATGAATTGTTGTCTGCCATACGCGAGCACTTGCCGCAACAACCTGCCATCTATGCTGAAGATGAGCTCACGGATAAAAACGAGCGCTTCCTGGCGGCTGAACTGGTACGTGAGAAAGTCTTCCGTCTGCTAGGTGATGAAGTGCCTTATTCGGTCACGGTAGAAATTGAAAAGTTTGAAACCGTCAAAAACCTGCGTCGTATTTTTGCTGCCATCATTGTTGATAAGGATAGTCAGAAACCCATGATTATTGGCAAGGGTGGCGAAAAGCTCAAGCAGATCTCCACCGAAGCGCGCCAGGATATGGAAAAGCTGTTTGGCTCTAAAGTCTATCTCGAAACCTGGGTCAAGGTTAAGGGTGGCTGGGCGGATGACGCCCGCGCATTAAAGAGCCTGGGTTTCTAGCCAGGCAGGTTCTTCTCTACTGGCATCCACATGGCAGTAAAACCTTCTGATTCAGGCAGCCACAAACAAAGCCTGCAACCGGTTTTCATTCTTCATACCTACCCTTTTAAAGAAACCAGTCTGGTCGTCGAAATGTTTAGCCGCGACCTGGGTCGTATTGCCGCTGTCGCTAAAGGTGCACGGCGCCCGCTTTCTGCCATGCGTGGCATGTTGCAGTCTTTCCAGCAGCTGGCCGGGACCTGGTCAGGCAAGAATGAGCTCAAAACTTTGCACGACCTGGAGTGGATGACCGGACTCACACTGCTCAGAGGCGATGCGCTCATGTGCGGGTTTTACATGAATGAGCTGTTGCTGCGGCTGCTGCCACGCGATGATGCCCATGTGCAGCTATTTGAGTATTACGCGCAAACCATTCAGGTTCTCTCCGCGTTGCCGATGCCGGTAGATGCCACACAGCTCGCCATGATCATGCGCAAGTTTGAGCTCAAAATGCTGCAAGAACTTGGGTATGCTGTCCCGCTCACGCATGATGAGCACGGCGAAATCATCCATGCCGACAGCACTTACCGTTTTGAAGCCGATTATGGGGCGTGTGATCCCTCTGCCACTAAAAACGGCCTGTTGATTCTAGGCAATACGCTGCTAAAGATGGCACGCGGGGATTACAGTGAGACAGTCACCCAGGCTCAAAGCAAGCAGCTCATGCGTTACCTGCTACAGCACTATCTGGGTGAAAAACCGTTGCACACGCGGCAATTACTGGTGGACTTACAAGGCTTTTGAAGCGGTTTCAGCGCCGTCCTGGCGTTCTGCTGGGCATGGCATCTGGGGTTGTAAGGCGAGTCGCCGATGACGACTCACCTTACCTGATCTGCTAGTCGGCATTCGACCGACTGCAGTTGACGAGACAAAACGTGCCTAGCTGAAGTTATCTGACTTTTTGTTGACGACGGATCAGCAATCCAAACACTGCCAAACCTGCCAGGAGCATGGCGTTGCTTGCTGGCTCTGGAACGGCAGCAGTTTGCTGAAAGAGAAAGTAGCCCGAATTATTGACTGTGCTTTGACCGAGCGCGGTGAATTCAGAGAAGTAGCTGTTATCCGGGTAGAGCGTCAGTATAAAGATCGAAGAACCGTTGTTGGCAGCAAACGTAAAGCCCTGTGTATCTATGGTAATGCTGGCATCAGCAGTGCGATAACTCACGTTATCTAATGGGTCATTCAATACGAAATCTAACACGCTGAAGTTGTAATCCAGGGAGAACGGTGCACTGGTGGTCATGCTGCCCGAAAAGGTGGGGTCTCCATTGACATCATCAATCGCCAGAATGTTGTAACGATAATCGGCCAGCGCAACACTACTGCCAGCAAAAGTCAGCGCCAGAAAGAACACTACAAATTTAATAAATTGCATCACAAATCCTTAATCATTGAATCAATAAAATACGCGTCATTCATGCCTGGTTGAGGCGCAGATTGCGCCTCTTTTTTATTTAACCGAAACGAACACCGGGTTGGAGTAAAACCAGAGGCTGCTGTAGTTGCGGTCGTTAATCGCGTTGACACGGCCATTGTTATCCACGCCGCCCTGATTGTTCAGTACCCAGGTTTTCTGGTCTGCCAGCGGTTCGCCGTTGTAGCTGAATCCAGGCGCATCCACAGCCAGATTAGTGCCGCGCAATCTGAAGTACTGGTTTTTGTTGGCTACTAGCTGCACAGTCACCGAGGCAAACCCATCTTTACCTACTTTCCAGTCAGCTGCGGTGAATCGCTTCAGCACACGTGTAGACGGGTTGGTCGCCACGGTATAGGCGGCAGAATCCGGGCTGGCTTTGGGTGTGACATCGCCGACAATCAAGTCCACATGGTTAACTACCGGTTTCATGTTCGCCAGCGTGTTGCTATCGACTGGTTTGAGGTAGTTATTTAGGTCCGGGCTTTTAAAACGGATGGTGAGTTTGATTTTTTCACCAGCCCCAACTTTGATTTCTTGTCCCATGAAAGCGGTACCGGAAGAACCGACAATTCTGAAGTCGAGTGCATTAATCAGGTCGCCAAATACGCCAAACATGCGGCCGTCACGCAGGCTGGAGATTAAGCCGGTGGCCGTGTCCTGGTTGCTATCCGGCATCCAAACGTAGTTCTTTGAATATTCGCCAGGATAGTAGCCACTGCTGTTGCTGGCCGCATCAATCTTAAAGTGTGAGTCGGAGTTGGCAATATTCCACACATGGCGTCCTTCGCCTAGTAACGCATCCCATACGCCGCCGACTTTGGCGACAACGGCGTCCACGCCCCCATAGGTTCGGTTGGGCAGGTTAGCGTCAATATAGGCAGAGGTATAGCCGCCACGGTCAGGCTCCATCTGGTTACCGACCATACCTTCAATCATAAAGACGATATCTGGTGCCAAGTCATTCATTTGGCGAAAATCCTTAATCGTATATTTATTCGGATTGCGTGAGGGGTGGTTGATGGTAGCAAAGCTGGTTGTCGGGTAATGGGTTTTCAACCAGGCAATTGCGGACAAGGCGTCTGCGCCGGTTTGGTTAGGGCGAACCGAACCATTCCTGTTTTTCCAAGCAGCCACATCCTGCGGGTTAAACAATGATTCAGACAGCGTTGTAAACAAGTACTGGAATTCTTTGGCTCCATCGGTGGAAGTCTCCAGCGTGGATTCGTTCTCGAACATGACCACATTGGCATGGTCGTGGGTAGGCATATCCCATTCCGCTGCCGAGAGTATCATCTTGTCTGCGTAAGTCCCACCTGCTTGCATGTCTTTTACGTGCGGTATCTCAATCGACGCCATCGCATAGGCAAATGGCACTGGTTTGGGCAGCAAGTTGCCATTCTGATCATATTTAGATGAGCGTAAGTGATTGCTCAGGATCATCCAGTCCAGTTTGTAAGTGCCTAGTGCTTTATCCAGCAGAAAGTCCAGTGTCTGTGTCGTGCGTGAGTCATCAGACTCCACTGTGTGGGTATGCAAGTCACCGACCATCCAGGAACCTTTGCCTTCTGTGGGCGCTGGCATGGGCTTGACTTCCAGGCCAGAAACTAAAGACACGGCACCGATGGACAGGCCTGCCACAGCGGCCACCATGGCCGTTGATTTAAATACTTTTGATTTATTCACGATAATCCCGCTTAATTAACATCCCCGGCTGGGGCATGGTAGTGTTGAAAGTGTTTACAACGCAGGCATGATGGCGTTAGCGGATTAATCTTTGATGACGGCCGAGATATATTCGCGTGACAGCGGCCTAGTTATCCACTGGTTCTGTTTGATCACTCTCTAGACAGACCGCATCTGCAGATTGATGTTTTATGGCGACGCGTAATGGTATGGTTTTATTCGGTCAGCAGGTAAAATAGGGCTTTATCCGTTTTCTTATCAGTCAATTATGTTAAAACTAGGCGTCAATATTGATCACGTTGCAACCATCCGCCAGGCGCGCGGCACCAAATATCCTAGCGTAGTGCAGGCCGCCTTGCGCGCCGAACAATCGGGGGCGGATAGCATTACCCTGCATTTGCGCGAAGACCGTCGCCATATGCAGGATGCGGATATTTTTGCGCTGCGGCCCTTGCTGCAAACCAAAATGAATCTTGAGTGCGCAGTCACTGGCGAGATGATTGATATTGCCATCCAGGTCAATCCTCAGGATGTGTGTCTGGTACCCGAACGCCGTGAAGAACGCACGACCGAGGGCGGGTTGGATGTACTCACGCACTACAGCAAGGTCGAGCATGCGGTAAAAAAACTGTCTGACCAGGGGATCCGCGTCTCATTGTTTATTGCACCGGACCTGGCGCAAATTGATGCTGCCGCCAAGATGGGCGCCCCGGTGATTGAAATTCACACGGGCACGTTTGCCGATGCAGAGACAGAAAAACAGCAGCAGGACGAGCTGGAGAAAATTCAAACAGCGTTGCAACATGCTAAAGCTGCGGGCCTGGTGGTCAATGCCGGGCATGGCTTGCATTATCACAATGTGCATCATATTGCGCGCCTGCCTGGTTTTGAAGAGCTGAATATCGGCCATGCCATTGTTGCACATGCGCTATTTGTCGGCTGGGATAGTGCTGTGCGCGAAATGAAAGCCCTCATGAAAGAGTTTTCACCTAGATGATGTCTTTGTTAAAACATTCGGAGTATCAATGATATACGGGATTGGCACTGATATCGTCGAAGTCGAGCGCATCCAGTCTTCACTCGACCAGTTTGGCGATGCCTTTGCCAAACGGATTCTGGCGGATTCGGAATGGCCTGACTATCAGGAAAGCCAACTCAAGGCACGATTCCTGGCCAAGCGGTTTGCTGCTAAGGAAGCTTTTGCCAAGGCCATAGGCACTGGTATCCGTGGCGATGTCAGTTTCCACAATATTGCCGTGACACACGATGCGTTGGGGCGGCCTTTGCTCAAGTTGTCTTCTGCATTACAGGCGTTTCTCAAACAACATCATATTCATCAGTCGCATATCAGCATCAGCGATGAAAAAAACCTTGCACTGGCTTTTGTTACCCTTGAAATGATGACAGAGTAATAATCTATGGTGTCTGATAACAAAATAATCTTCGGATATTTAGTTAGCGTAATCAATATTTTCATAACAACATTCTCTTATGCAGGAACAGAAATTTTTCCTGCAGAGTACATCGTGTTACCTGCGGGGACGCGATTAATCTCTGCCTTTTATTTCCACCGGGACTTTTCTGACTACTATGTGAGAGGCAAGCCTGCTTATGATGGGCAACTGAGAGGGCAGGCACTGGTCTCTGCCTATACCCAATACGGCGAAATATTAAGCCATCCAGCCTCTTGGTCAGTCACCTTGCCTTATATCAAGGCAGAACAAACAGCAGGCGCTTTGCCTGCCGGATTTGGTGAAAGCGCAGTAGGCTTGAGTGACCTTCGCTTTACCTATAACTTCTGGCCAATTCACTCGCCTGATAAAAACTATTCCTTGGCAGTTTCTACAAATGTGACACCACCCACTGGCCGTTATGATCATGATCAGGCGCTGAATGCAGGTGATAATCGCTGGATACTTTCAATGCAGCTAGGCTGGGTGCAAAAGTTATCAGAGTGCCTTTACTGGGACATCACACCTGAGTGGAAACGTTTCTCGACCAATACAGACTATGTAGCTGACTTTAGACTCAGACAATCCGACGTCTATTCTTTAACGTCATATTTGCGCTGGCAACCAATACCACTTTGGGAGTTTAGTGCTGGCATGCAAGTCAACAGAGGTGGTTCACAACGGGTAGATGAGTTTGAGTTGGATAATCCGACTAATCAAGAGCGTTACTTTTTAGCAGCGCGTAAAATGCTAACCCCACTCACTTTTTTGTCGTTACGCTATTCTCAGGATAGTCGGGTTGATAACGACCTGAAAATCAATTCTGATCTGGTATTTCGGTTGGGCTGGTTTTTTTAGTCGCCTATACAATATTTGGGCCGCTTAGCTCTTGAATAGAAGTAACCTCACAATGAAAGCAATTAAGAGAAACCTGTACTTATATTCGAAGGCACTAGGTCGTGCTTTAGGTGTTTTGCTTGCGACGAACCACCCCAGCCATCATGCCTAAACCTGCAAACAGCATTATGACCCTGCTAGGCTCAGGCACTGGTGATATTTGTGATGGAGAGATCAAAAGTGAAGGATCAAGAGGCTCGCCCCAGCGAGCAGCGGATGTATTGACCGCCACAATACCATCTTTCTTTCCGTTAATACTCGCATCCCAATTTGCGTTCAAAGTGACTTCTGAAAAACCACCTGATGTTTGAAGTTTAATGTTGGTTGAGAGACTAATATTACACATGACAGACAATGCACCTGCCGCAGCATCTAAACAGCTGCGAGACTTTTCACTATTATCTCCGTCAATGGGGTAGACAAGTCCACCGCCTGCACTGCCACCAACAGTCCAATACTCAATCAACTTATCAATACTTTCATTGATGGTGAAAGTCTGCTGATTGGGAGAGTTAGCGTCGATGTTGTAAGTATAACTAATTGTTTTTACGGCCGGCCTGCCATCGCTTGTGGTTGAAATATCGGCTGGTTGCCAAGCAAGATTGAATAAATTAAATTCCACTATCAGAACACTGCTACCAGTTGACGCAGGCAGAAAAGCATGGTCATGATTAGGAGTAGGTAAAAATCTGGAATTTACATCCAAGGTAAGTTGAAAGTCTAGTGGGTGTGTTGTCAGTTCCGCTGTGCTCGGGGCAGAGGGATCCAGGATGAAGTTCCAGTGATTCTTTAATTCAGCAGATGCAATACCAAAACCACCTGCGCTATCAACTTGAATCACAGGAGGCATTTGAATCCAAGGCGCATTTGCTGGCGGTGATACAGCATGTTCGGTCCATCTATAAATATTGGTCCCACTCGTTTTTGTTATTATTTGACCAGTCCGCGCACTTGCCACTGATAATGAACTGGCTTCAAATGTACGTGGGATATTATCTGAAAATATAATCGGCCCAGACAATTTCGCTTCTCTGGAAACGCCTGCTCCACCAATGTAGTAGTATTGAGGATCGACTCGGCTACCATTACTATTAAAGCCAAAAGTCTCAATAGGTGGTAGGCTAGTGACAAGTGGTGCAGGGCTACCGCTAACACTTGATAAAATTTGCGCATTGGCTTGTTGTACTGCGTCAAAATTTCGATCATTAACAACATAGGCACCAGCATTAGGTGAACTAAATCCCATAAAAAGCAATGCCAGAGTTGATAGAAATTTGCTTCTATTTTTAAAGCACATATTAAATTTCACCAAATTAATTTTTTAAAAATATCCACTTCCAATTGGCATCCCTGACAATCGTCGACTTGACCATAATAAGTGATCATATTTTAGGCAAATGTTTTTGCTTGCGAATCACCATGCCAGACACTAAGCCTAAACCTCCAATAAGCAAGACAATGTTCTCAGGTTCTGGTACTGCCGAGACTTGTCCTAGGGTCACTGCCCATACAAAAGATTGGCGATTCATCAATTGATCCATCCCAAGACCTATATCAGTATCGAAAACGAGCGCGCGATCAGGTTGCCACTGCAAGTACTCGCTACCAAGCCAGTATTCGCCAAATTGTTCATTATCAAATGTGTTTGTATCTGGAATAGCGTTGAATGCAACACCATTTAATTCATCGTAAAAAAGTTCTGGGAATTCATCACCACCGCCGAAGTTGATACTTTTTGGCAAAAACCACTGATTGCTACTAGGCTTAATGTCGTGACTAACATGATCAATTTAGCCACCTTTGCAATTTGAGGGTTAGGCATAGTGCTTCCTTAAGATAAATCAATGATTAAAAATTCTTATTCAAACTAAAGTGCACAATATTTTGCGTATCAATCCCCGGTACATCCGCCACCAGTTGTTTGGCAGCATCAACTCGCATGGTGAACTGATACGGCAGGCCAGCTCTTAAGCCCACCCCCCAAGCACTTAAACGTTTATTTGCTTCTTCACCTGGCAGTTTGTCTACACTGTTCAAGCGGGCGGCATCGTAGAACAACACGCCTTGCAAACGAGAAGTGTTTATGCCGCTACCAAGCTCCCAGAATGGACTCTGAAGCTCGGTACGAATGACAGAGCCTTCGTCACCAAAAGCATAGGCTTCGGCAAAGCCGCGCACAGATTGCACACCGCCGCCAGTGAGTTGCTCGGTACCGAGCAGGTTAGTATCTGACCATTGCATGCGGGCAGAAATCATCCATGTCCAGTTATGCGGTAAATAAGTGGCGCGCTGTATGAACAGTGTTTGATATTGATAGTCTGACTTGGCCCCGAATCTGGCGGCATTAAAGGCGGCATCTTCATTTTCGTTGCCATGACCACCTGGTGAATACACCCAGTTGAGTGAGCCTGTGGTTTGCCCCCAGCGGTCTTTTAATGTGCCACTATAGCCTAGGTTGAACTGATAGATTTTTGTCAGTGTGTTTGAAACAGGTGTTTGGCTAAACAGCAAGTTGTTATCCGCCCGTTTGTAATCAAAGCCTGCGTTGAGGCCGTGGGTATAGTCATGCAGATGTTTAAGCGGCGCGTCATAGCGCAAGGATAAAATGCTGGTTCGGCCTTGTGAATCAAAAGGCTGCGGCAAGTCACTGTTGATTTTTGAGACATTACCGCTAACGCTCAATAAATGGCGCCATGGCAATGGAATCACATAACTCAAGCTATGCGATTCAAAACGGTTAAAATTTGGGTTACCATTGAGCGCATAAGTGATTTGCTGGTCAGTGCCAAACACATTGCCCCACCCGGCAGAAAAAGTCACACGGTCGCGGTCAGTGGTTTTGGTGCCGTAATTATCATATCCTAGTGAAAAGGCATAAGGCTTGCGATCAGTCACCATCAAGCTTACATCGGTTTGACCAAACGCCTTACCAGGCTCTGTCACGATTTTTGCATTGCGGTAAGGGTTGGAGCGGTTAATCCACTCAACATCCTCATCCAGTACTTCTTGCGTTAATACGTCACCAGGCTTTACCCGCAACAAGGGGCGGAGAGTATCCTCAGTAAACACGTTCTCACCAATGTTTTTTACATTCACAGTGCCCACATTTGCCTGAGTCACCAGTATCTTTAAACGACCTTTATCCAGCGTTTGTTCAGGTAAAGTCGCTACCGCAAATTGCTTGTTTGCGATCACCAGTGATGCGTTGACTTTTTCTATGATGGTCTGCAACAGTGCCTCAGTGACGGGCTGGCCGATATAGCCAGCCAGCATCTCTTTTAATGACTGGCTATTGAGGCCAGTGTCATCAGCCACATTCACGCCACTCTCGATTGGACTTTCTTCGGCGTGTGAGGTCACAAGCACACTATCTAGCAATATGGAGTTTTGCGATTCGGCTCGTGCGTTTGTCAATAAAAAGTTTAATAACGCAGAAATGAGTATGAGTTGTTTTTTAGTAGGTCGCATAATTGATTTCAGTTGATTTTATTAAAATGATTTATTCACCTGCTCTGATAATGGTACTTTTATAATCGTTTAGTAACTCAATCATTTGACCAATTACTGCACGTTGTTTAAGGAAGGTTGAAATGTCATTAGAAGTCTTGTTAACCGTATAAACCAAATCACCATACCATTCAATCTCTGATTTTTCATCACCCCACAACATTGCAAGGTTGACCTTGGTTTCTTTGCTATTTGAAATGCCCCTTGAAGCCTTTCTACTATCAACATGCTCTAATAATGCTTTAAGCTCTTTGTTTATTTGTATCTGATTTTCAAATTTTTTATCAATCGTGGCGATCATCCCTTCCAGCTTGTCTATGGCGCTTTCAAATATAAAAACCCTCAGTTCAGCCTCTGTCGATTGGTTAACGTAATTTTGATTACCGTTTATACTTCTCTCATATAAAGTTAATCCATCACGCGCTTTTTGGTAGTTTGGATCAGCTAAATTACTAAAAGTGTCTATCATGTCTTTTGTTGAAAATCCTGTAATATTCTGTAGCTCGCTCCCATTCACAGCATTTATTCGATCTGCAATCACAAAACCAGCTAGCTTAATGTCAACTTTATTTTTTAGGTCAGCAATACTCTCCAGCGTTTTTTGATTTCTGCCATTTTTTAAAATAGCCTCTTCCAAGGTCTTAATATTGTTCATCCACATTGTCAGTTGCTGATCCTCGTATTTAGCAGCTTGGGCAATTCGATTTTCATGCAGTGGGTCGTAATCAGGTAGGTTTTTTAATAACGCTTGCAGAATATATTTTTCATATTCCTCAACCACTTTTTTTGCGGTAGCGTCATTGGGGTCACTTGCTAGTTTTTGTTTGGCTTGATTCAGAATTTGGAGCCACCATACAAGGTTTTGGTCACCTGTTTTTGCAACTAAATCATCAAGTGTGTAGTTGCTTGATGGGTAACCAAGTAATGCTAGTTGAAATTTAAGTATTTCATTGGGCCCGCTAATGGCTGGTGTTGGTCCAATTACAATTCCACAACCCGCTGCCACGCACTGTTGTGGTGGGGTGCCGACGCCTGGATTACTACCAGTATTACCACCTCCAGTGCTTGCTGACCCTTGCTTGTAATAAATACCAGCGGCCGAAGTGCCTGCATCCCCAAAGTATTTACCAAATGTGGGTGGATTGTTGCTGACACTGGCTGAGCTAGGTAAAGTGAGTTGTGAGGTAGAAGGGACAAATAAGCGGATATTGTCGCCAAACAGATTAACGCCATTGGCAAATGACATGGTGCCGTTGCCAGTGCCGCCGTTGTTATTGTCAGCCACCAGCGTGAGGTTGTTTGACCATAAATAGGTGTTAGCGCCATTGACTGTTAAATTGCGGCCAGCTTTGAGGTTAAGCTCGGCAGTAGTGGAGTCTGGGCCAAAGCCAAACACTCGCACTTCTTGGTTGACATTAATATCGCGTTCGGCCAAGAGTGTGAGCGAGCGGTTACCAACATCAAATAAATAGGCGCTATTGTCGGCAACATCAGCAAAGGTGATATCACCGTTACCACCCCCCGCTGAACTTGTGGTAATGGTGACGTTGGCTAGGCTTAAGGCGTTTCTGAGGTCTGTGGCTGTAATGATTGAAGTGTTGCCTGAAACAGCCGTTGAACCCGTGGCGGGGTCGTTATTAATGGTAATGTCGGTGGGGTCTAGCAACAGGTTGCCGAATTTGCCATTGTTTGCAGAGAGGTCTACCGTGCCCTGATAATTTAGCACTTGTTTGCCTGAGACTTCTGCAAAGCCACCATCACCGTTTAATGCACCCCCTTTGGCGCTCAGGTGACCACGATAAAGTGTATTGTTATCTGACCATAAATAAATATCACCACCATTGCCTTGTTCTGTAGCATCCGCATTGATCACAGCCCCTTTGGCAACCGTGAGTGTTTCGGCGTTTTGCAGGTTAGGGTCTTGACCTTTGTAGCCGCCACCCAGCGCAATCGTGCCCCCGCCTTGTTTGCCACTTGCGTCCAGTTTGGCTTCCTCCGTCAGCGCAACATGCTGGCCTGTGACTTGAATCTCACCCCCTTTATCACCTTGTTTGGCAGTGAGTGTGCCATCCACGCTTGCAGTGCCAGATTTGGCATTGATAATGATTTTGCCGCCTACGTTATTCATACTGATGGCGCTGATACTGCCACCGGTATTCACCGCCAATGCGTAAGGGTTACCACCCACTGCCTTGAGTTCAACCTGTGCCGCCTGAATTTGTCCTTGGTTGTCTACGCTGCCCATGTCTTTGAGCGCAGTGGGTTTAATCAGGATTTTTTCATTGCTTGAAGGCATCAGCATCAAGTCGGTTGCACTTGCCATGCCGACTGTGCCGGCATCTGCTTTAATGTTGCCCTGGTTGCTCACGTTGTGGGCAATTAAAAACACATTGCCGCTACTGGCGTTGAGAGTACCCAAATTGGTGATGCTGGCGAGTGAATTACCAAAAAAGTTTATTGCACCGCCCAGCAGAAACTCGCTATCTTTCACATCTCGTGTACTGGCGATAAATGCAGCGGTGTTGATGGTGGCGCCATTACCGACGAGAATACCGTTAGGGTTGATGAGATACACTTGTCCGTTGGAACTGAGCGTTCCCAGAATTTCTGAGGGGTTGCCGCCAACAACACGGTTTAATACTGCAGAAGATGCACTTGGCATTTGAAAATGCGTGGTTTCACCTGGTGCAATCGAAAACCCTTGCCAGTTTATGATTGCGTTTTGGGTCGTTTGCTCAATGTGCGTAAGCGCACCCTGTTGTTGTATGATGGCTGTGCCAGAAATGACTTGGCCGTCTGTAGGCCCTGCGATGAGCGCGTGTGCATAGCAGAGAGATATTAGTGCGTAGATTTTTTTTAATTTTGGGGTATGCATGACTGATGTACGGTTTATTGGTATGCCTTGCATCATAAACATACGATAATTATTTGTATGTCACCCGATCGTGCGACATATGCCGGTTTTATTTGAGTTAATATTGCATGGTCAATGTTAATCACCCCCCCTAAAGTGAACAGTAACTACAAAATAGGCATCATTGAGGACGATGCATTGTTGGCCCAAATGCTCAGAACACTTTTGCAAGCTGATCATCGGGTTGAGTCCGTGATTCTTGCGCATGATTTGAGAGAGGGACTGGATCTTATCGCAACGCGATCAATGGACTTTTTAATTGTGGATATCGGATTGCCTGATGGAGACGGCACTACTGCGATTCAGCAGGTGCGTACCACTCAGCCCGACTGTACGGTCATGGTCTATAGTGTGTTTGAAGACGACGCGCGCTTGTTTAAAGCACTGCAAGCTGGTGCGCATGGCTATATCCAAAAGCAGGATGCCACTGAGGGGTTTTTAGAGACTTTGCTCAACAGGCAGGATGGATGCGTTGTCAGTCCGGCAATTGCAAAGAGGATGGTTGGTTTTTTTGCGGAGATAGTTCTGCCGACCGCTTCCACAACAGCAGATAAGAACATACTTTCTGCGAGAGAGAATGAAGTTCTGGTATTCATTAGTCAGGGAAAGAGTCTGAATGAGATTTCCAGAGTGATGGGGCTCTCACAGCATACTACCAAAACCTATCTTAGACGGATTTACGAAAAGCTTGAAGTAAACTCAAAATTACTTGCAGTCCAAAAAGCCAAGGAAAACTTTTGGATTTAATCTGTGTGTTTTTATCAATATATTTTTAAAGCGTTTTGAGAAGCGGATGAGGCTGATAGTTGAGGATGTTTGTGCATAGCTTTTTTAATCGTTGAGAAACCATGCTCAAGCATGATGTCATTCGCTAAAAATTGGTCCCAACTCATTTTAATATGCTGCATCAGTTGGTTTTATTGTGTGGCGCAGGCTGGTCCATCTACTCATCAAGTGGTCAAAAACATCATGCTAGGTATTTCCCAGCAGAGTTTTGAGACCGCTGATGATGACTTACTCCCAAATAATATGCCCACAGTATGGCGATCAGTGGAGTTGCCATACTATCAACCCCGGCAGATTGGTCAAGTTGACTCCAGATCAGAGGTTACTAGCTATTGGTTTAAGATAAATCTCACTTCTCAGATCCCCAAACATGGAAATCGTTATGCCGTTTATCTGCCAAGATGGCAAACGATTGGCAAAATTAAAGTATATGCCGACCAGCAATTGGTTTTTTCCTCCAACTCTGGTCCGGTATGGAATGGTTATAACTATCCTCTCTGGCTTACTTTTCAAGCTCACCAAATTCCAAAAACGTTATTGATTCGAGTGGATGCCAGCCAGCAGGCGGGAATGGGTTTATCTAAGATCTATTTCGGAGATGAGCAAGATCTCTATTTGAAATATCTTACTCGCACATGGGTACAAACTCACTTCCCTGAAATTGCAAGTAGCGCCTTACTTTTGACAGGATTATTTGCATTCACGATTTGGCTGAGGAGACGTGACGAATTTATTTACTTGTTGTTTTTTTGTGTCTCAATATTTTCCTACATCAGATGCATGCAATATTTCGTCGGTGTCAATCCCCTCATCATTCCTGAAAACTGGTTTAGTTGGTTAGTTGTGAATGCCTCTGGCTGGACGATTATTTTCACTTATGCAACCTGCTCACATCTTTATCAAATAAGTTTTAAACGACTTCAGTTTGGTTTAATTTGCATCATGGCACTGGTTAGCATTTTTACGCTTCCAACGTTGAACTTAGCCCATGATTTTGGCCAGGTATGGTCGATGGCAAGCCTGATAATTTTTGGGGTGCTTGTATTTTATGCTGGCATGATGGTAGTTGCGTCCTGGAAAAGCAGGTCAAAAGAGGGCGCTGTGTTATCGAGTGTGTTCGTGTTTAATATTCCTTTAGGCATTCATGACTTAATGTTGCAGAACTATCAAATCAGTTTGGAGAATGTTTATTTGCTGCCATATACCGCGATTGGTTCGATGTTTGTGCTGATTTTGATTGTCAGAGCACGCTACCTCAAAGCAATGAAAGATATTCAGCTTTCTAATATCCACTTGGAGACCAAGCTGGCAGCGCAAGAAAAAGAATTAAATGAAAGCTATGAAATTAAAAAACGACAGGAAAGGCAGCAGTTACTTTCGCATGAGCGTGAGAGATTAATGAAGGATATGCACGATGGATTTGGATCAACCTTATCTACGACGCTGATTCTGCTAAAAAATGGTCAGATTACACCCCAGCAAGTAGAGGGATATCTTGAGGAGTGTATTATCGACTTGAAACTGGTCATCGATTCGATTGAACCAGCCGAGAATACTTTGGATTCTGCATTGGCAAACTTTGCTTATCGTATAAAACAAAAACTTGCGTATACCAATATTGAACTTGACCAACAATTTGATTCTATTCCGGTAATTGAATGGATCACGCCAACTTACACTTTAGATATACTTAGAATCATCCAAGAAGTGTTTGCGAATATTTTCAAGCATGCCTCATCAAACCGTATTACATGGCAGGTATCGTCTCAATATCCCAATCTTGTCATCAATATTCAGGATAATGGCCGTGGATTCGATCACACTCAAGTAAGCAAAAGTCGAGGTTTAAAAAATATTCAAGTGCGTAGCAGGTCTCTTGGTGCTCATGTAGAGTGGTTAAGTGGTGCTGACGGAACAACTTTCACGATGACTATTCCCATGTATCGAGACGGTGAATAGTTTGTGTTTCTTATGTTTAAAGATAAAGTTTTTAGAAAATGCTCCAAAATATAGATGATCATCGCCGCTTTTCGGGTGTACGCAGGCTGTATGGCGAACAAGGACTGGCAAACTTGCAACAGGCACATGTGCTGGTCATCGGTATTGGTGGCGTCGGTTCCTGGACCGTGGAGGCGCTGGCGCGCAATGCCGTCGGCAAATTAACACTGGTCGACCTGGATAATGTTGCTGAATCAAATGTAAATCGCCAAATTCATGCGCTGGAAGAAAACCTGGGCAAGGCCAAAGTAACCGCCATGCGCGAGCGGATTGCAGCAATTAATCCGCAGTGTGAGGTGATTGAGGTCGAAGACTTCGTCACGCCGGATAATTTGCCACAAGTGCTGGCAAGCTTGCCGGATATTGTGGTGGACTGCATGGATGATACCAAGGCCAAGATTGCGCTGGCGGCTTATTGCAAGCAACATAAATTACCATTGGTGATGGTAGGCAGTGCAGGCGGCAAGTTGGATGCAACGCGTTTACGCCTGGCGGATTTGTCCCAGGTGCAGGGTGACCGCATGCTGGCGAAGGTGCGCAACCAGTTGCGTCGCGACCATGGGTTCCCCAAGGCGCCCGATCACAAAAAATCAGCCAGGTTCGGCATCATGGCAGTGTATTCGGACGAGCCGGTAGAGCGGCCAGAGGAAGCCTGTGATGCCTCGCAGACAGGTCTTACAGGTTTGAATTGCGCGGGATATGGTTCGAGTATTTGTGTCACTGCCAGCGCAGGATTCATCGCGGCACAGCAGGCTATACAGCACTTATTGGCGGCTTGATCACGTCAACTTTTTTTAAAAAACATTTTTATTTCACCAATTTCTGCCATCATAGGGTTGAACAATGTATTCAGGATGGCGTCTACCTTAAGGGCGCTTCTATAAATTCAAATGGCTAAGCCAGACAAGGCGCGATTTAAAAATTTGGACGCCGCATATAATTGATATGCTAGGAGAAATTTTTTAATCGCAACGCGGTATCGCAAAGGAAGTTGAGTTTATAGAAGCGCCCTTAAACAGGTCAGACATCATGTGACTATCTCTCCAGGTAAATACAGCGGTTTTCAGCCTGTGATCATGAGTTTAAGTCATTACACGATAGGCTACAGTGACATGTGGCCCACATTTGCTTAACCCATAAAGGTATTGCCATGCAATTGGACGTGTTTCTAAAAAAGGTTTCTATCAATCATGCCCTGAATACGCTGATCTGGCATATTGCCGAGGCGGGTATTGAGATTGCTGCGCTGGTCAGGCAGGGCTCGCTGGCAGGGGTCACCGAAAAAATGACCAGTACCAACGTGCAGGGCGAAACGCAGATGCATTTGGATATCCGTAGTCACGAAGTGGCGCTGGCCCAGTTACGTACCTCTGCAGTGGTGGCAGCGGTATTGTCTGAAGAAGAGGATAAGCCTGTGTTGTTTGAAACACTGGAGGCGCCTTTCCTGGTCAGCATGGACCCTTTGGACGGCTCTTCCAACTTGGCGATTAACGGTGTGGTGGGGAGCATTTTCTCGGTATTGCCCAATACTGGCCTGGCAGCCCTTGGTGAACAGGCTTTTTTACAGCCGGGCAAGGATCAGCGTGCGGCGGCTTATATCATGTATGGGCCAGCGACTTTGCTGGTGCTGACGATTGGCCAGGGCACGCATGTGTTTACATTAGACCACAGCAGCCAGGCGTTTGTATTGACAGAACAAACAGTCAAAGTCCCTGAAGAAACCTCAGAGTTTGCCATCAATGCCAGTAATCAGCGTTATTGGCAAGCCGCCGTTCAACGCTATATTGTCGAATGCTTGCAAGGCACGGAAGGGCCGCGTGGACGCGACTTTAATATGCGCTGGTGTGCAAGTATGGTGATGGATGTGCATCGTATTTTGACGCGTGGAGGGGTGTTCCTTTATCCGCGTGATAGCAAGCAACCGGTCAAGGCGGGCAGGTTAAGGTTGTTGTATGAAGCCAACCCAATGAGCTTGCTGGTGACGCAGGCGGGCGGAGAAAGTATAGACGGGCTGGAAGAGGTGTTGGCCATACAGCCAAACGGCTGCCATCAGCGCGTGCCAGTGTTGCTAGGCTCAAAACAGGAAGTTCAGCGCTTGCGCGACTATCATCAGCAAGCCGATTAGCATTAGCAAACCCATTAGCATTAGCAAACCCATTAGCATCATCAGCCTCACCTTAGAAGGAGTGTTACATGGCATTGATCTCACTCAGGCAGTTGCTGGACCACGCTGCGGAACATAGTTATGGTTACCCGGCATTCAATATCAATAATATGGAGCAGATACTCTCCATCATGAAAGCCGCCGATGAAGTCGATAGTGCGGTGATTTTGCAGGCGTCGGCTGGTGCAAGAGGCTATGCTGGTGAGTCATTCTTGCGCAAAATGGTAGAAGCTGCCATTGAGCAATATCCGCATATTCCAGTCTGTATGCACCAGGATCATGGCACCTCGCCCAAGATTTGCCAGATGGCGATACGTAGCGGGTTTTCTAGCGTAATGATGGATGGCTCTTTGAAAGAAGATCATAAAACGCCAGCCAGTTATGATTACAATGTGGATGTCACGCGTCGTGTCGTCGAGTTTGCCCATGCGGTGGGGGTTTCGGTAGAAGGTGAGCTTGGTGTGCTCGGCTCGCTTGAAACTGGCATGGCAGGCGAGGAGGATGGGGTAGGGGCAGAAGGTAAGCTGGATGAATCCCAATTGCTGACCGACCCCGACGAAGCCGCTGCTTTTGTCGAAGCGACCAAAGTCGACGCACTAGCCATTGCCATTGGCACCAGTCATGGCGCCTATAAATTCACGCGCCCACCTTCAGCGGATACGCTGTCGATTGAACGCATCCGGGAAATTCATGCCAAAATCCCTAACACGCACTTGGTGATGCATGGGTCTTCGAGTGTGCCGCAATCCTTGCTGGAACAAATCAGGCACTATGGCGGCAATATCAAGGAAACTTACGGTGTCCCGGTTTCGCAAATTGTCGAAGGGATTAAAAACGGGGTGCGTAAGGTCAATATTGATACCGATATCCGCCTGGCCATGACCGCCGCCATCCGTGCCCATCTGGCGGAGCACCCGGAGCAGTTTGATCCGCGACAATATTTTAAAGAAGCGACTGTTGCAGCGCAGCATTTGTGTAAAGAACGCTTCGAGGCCTTTGGTAGTGCCGGACAAGCGAGTAAGATAAAGGTTGTTCCACTGGAAAAAATGGCAGCCATTTATTAACACTGGCTGACAATACAAAACACAGCCTGAAAATAATGATAATCGAGGGGGCATGAGTAAAGGAATTTCATCATGCGACAAAAATTAGTCATTGGTAACTGGAAGCTGCATGGCGGCCTGCTTGAAAATCAAGGCCTTCTAAATCGTCTCAAGCAAGAGTTGCACGATCTACCTGGCGTGGATGCCGCGGTGTGTTTACCTTATGTATACCTGTTCCAGGCACAAACCCTGTTGCAAGATTCCCATATTGCCTGGGGCGCCCAAAACGTCAGCCAATTCACCGAAGGCGCTTTTACCTCCTGCATTTCAGCCAAAATGGTGGCCGAATTTGGCTGCACCTATACTATCATTGGCCATTCTGAGCGTCGCGCCCTCAAGCTCGAAAGTAACCAGGTCGCCACCAAACGCCTGCTTAATGCCCTGCATGCCGGGCTCACGCCTATTTTCTGTGTCGGTGAAACGCAGGATGAGCGCGATGGCAATATGGCTGAACTGATTGTGCGCAACCAGATGCTGAATGTCGTCTACGGCCTGGATGATGAAGCGTTTGCGCTGGCCAAAAAATTTAATATGGTCATTGCCTATGAGCCAGTGTGGGCGATTGGGACAGGTGAGCACGCCAGTCCGGAACAGGCGCAACGCATGCACGCTTTTATCCGCATGATGATCGCAGAGCGCGACCGCGAGTTTGCAGATCGTATCCGTATTGTCTATGGTGGCAGTATGACCCCAAAAAACGCGCACAGCCTGCTCAGTATGCTGGATATCGATGGTGGTTTGCTGGGGCGCGCAGCTTTAGTGGCAGAAGATTTTGTCGAAATCTGCAGAATTGCCAGCCGTTGCTACATGCAAAAAACAGCGTTCAGGGAACCCTCGCCCGTCATGCCAGTCATTTGAGGCATGACATCCATATTCAAAGGCAATAAAAGTAGTTTACCGTCAAAAAGCTGCCAGCAATGTGGCAGGCCCATGACCTGGCGAAAAGCATGGGCCAATAATTGGGAGCAAGTGAAGTATTGCTCTGAACGCTGCCGCCGTGCCTCCAAAATGATCGCAGCATGAGGCACCTCATTATCATCCTTGGCGATCAGCTCACGCTGGATAATCCTGCATTGGAGGGGTTTGATCCTGCCCAAGACCATATTGTGATGGCCGAAGTGGAGGAGGAATCGACGCACGTCTGGGCACATAAGCAGCGCATTATTCTCTTTCTCTCAGCCATGCGGCATTTCGCCGCCCACTTGCAAGCGCAGTCTCTGCCGCTCACCTATTTCAAACTCAATGAACATGCCTACCCAAACCTGTCAGCGGTCTGGCAGGCCATGCTGTTGCAACATAGCCCCTCTGCGATGAAGGTTTGCGAGCCTGGCGACTGGCGGGTTTGGCAGGCCTTGCAAGCTGTGGCAGACCAGCACTCAACGTCTTTGGAGGTATTGGAAGACACGCATTTTATGTGCAGCCGGGCCCAATTCCAACGCTGGGCGGCCAAATATGGCGATAAAAATCCTTCTTTGCGCATGGAGTTCTTTTACCGTGGCATGCGTAAAAAACACCAGATTCTGATGGAAGGCGACGCACCAGCAGGTGGGGACTGGAACTACGATCACGATAACCGTCAACCTTTGGGCAAGCAGGGACCACAGGATTTGTTGCCGCCGCCAGTCTTTAGCCCGGATGCAGTGACTCAAGAAGTGATGGCATTGGTGCAGGAGCGGTTTGCACAGCATCCGGGTGCGCTGGATCTGTTTGCCTGGCCAGTCACGCGCGATCAGGCCTTGGATTTGCTGCAACACTTTATTGCGGAAAAGTTGCCACTGTTTGGCCCATATCAAGACGCCATGTGGCAAGACCAGCCATATTTATGGCATTCATTGCTGGCCTCTGCAATGAACCTTAAATTGCTTAACCCGCGAGAAGTGATTGCAGCTGCCGAGCAAGCTTATCTCGCAGGGCACGCGCCGCTGGGGTGTGTCGAAGGTTTTATCCGCCAGATATTGGGTTGGCGTGAATTTGTGCGCGGCGTGTATTGGCTGGAAATGCCAGCAATTAAGTCGGCAAATTATTTCCAGCATCAGCGGGATTTACCAGTCTGGTTCTGGACGGGAGACACGCATATGCAGTGTTTATCGCAGTGTATCGGCCAGACCTTGCGTACCGGCTATGCCCATCATATCCAGCGCCTGATGGTCATCGGCCTGTTCTCGACCTTGGCACAGCTGTCACCGCAGCAAGTTTCTGACTGGTTCCTGGCGGTGTATGTCGATGCCGTAGAGTGGGTGGAACTGCCAAATGTGATGGGCATGGCCTTGTATGCCAACGGTGGGCGCTTTACCAGTAAACCTTACGTAGCAAGCGGGGCTTACATTCAGCGCATGAGCAATTATTGCAAAAGCTGCCGCTATGATCCCAAGCAAAAGACGGGTGAGCATGCGTGTCCATTTACCACGCTCTATTGGGCATTTCTCATCAAACACGAGGCCAGTTTGGCGAGTAACCAGCGTACGCGGCTCATGGTCAAGCATGTGGCTAATCTTTCAGCAGACGAGCGTTCTGCCATCAATGACATGGCCACGCTAAGATTGCAGCACCTCGATCAATTGTAATGCGCAATCTGCTAAATTCACAAAACTGTCACAATAGTCGCCAGTTCAGCCGATACAATAATCGCCATGAAAAATAATACGCCTGCCTTGCTCGATAGAGACCTCAGTATTCTCAGTTTTAACGCACGTGTATTGTCCCTGGCGCAACGTGAAGACTATCCGCTACTGGAACGCCTGCGTTTTTTATGTATTGTGTCTAATAATCTCGATGAGTTCTTTGAAGTGCGCATGCCATTACAGATGGAAGCGTATCAGCAGGGCGTTACCAGTGGCCCGGTCACGGCGGCCACCTGCGAACAGGTGGCGCAAATGGCACATGGCCTGGTCTCACAGCAATATCAGTTATTCAATGACGCCCTAATGCCGGCACTCGCCAAAGAGCGCGTGCATCTGGTATCCGGCACTGTCCGTACGCCAGAGCAAACCACCTGGGTCGCCAACTATTTCAAACGTGAAGTGCTGCCGTTCTTGATGCCGGTCTCGCTGGACCCATCGCATCCGTTCCCGCAAGTGGCCAACAAATCGCTTAACTTTATTGTGCGCATTGCGGTGGACGGTGAAGAAAAGATTGCCATTGTCCGGGCGCCGCGCGTGGTGCCGCGCTTGATCCAGTTGCCACCCTCTATCAGCAAGGGCGATCAGTGCTTTGTATCGCTGACCAGTATTATCCGCGCTAACTTGGAAGTCTTGTTCCAGGGCGCCAAGATCCTGCATTTTTCACAATTCCGCGTCACACGTAACAGTGACCTGGAAGTCGATGAAGACGATGTGATCAACCTGCGTACGGCATTGCGCGAAGAGTTAGCGCACCGCCAATATGGAGAAGCCGTCCGGCTGGAGGTCACACAGGAGTGCGATGACACGCTGGCCGAGTTCCTGCTGAAACAGTTTAATTTGCCGCCACTAGCGCTCTACCGGGTCAATGGCCCGGTAAACCTTGGGCGCTTGATCCAGCTGCCAGACATGGCTAAGGGTGACCATCTTAAATTTGTGCCTTTCCAGCCGCATTGGCCACAGCATATCAAAAAGAATCTTTCCCTACTGGCGCAGATGCGCGAAAAAGATTTGCTCATTCACCAGCCTTATGAGAGCTTTGAGGTGGTCATCCAGTTACTGGAAGAAGCGGTCAAGGATGAGCATGTGTTAGCCATCCGTATGACTATTTACCGAACAGGTGCTGATCCGCGTATGTTGCGCTTGCTACAAGAAGCGGTCCGCCGAGGTAAGGAAGTCCTGGTGGTGGTGGAGCTCAAGGCGAGATTTGATGAAGAGGCCAATATCAACTGGGCCGAGGCGCTAGAGTCCGTGGGAGCCCAGGTGGTGTATGGTGTGGTGGGTCTGAAAACACATGCCAAAATGCTGCTGATCATGCGCCGTGAAGGTAAAGCTATCCACCGCTATGGCCATCTTTCTACCGGTAACTACAATCCTAAAACCACCCGCCTGTATACCGACTGGAGCATGTTAACTGCAGACGCCAATCTGACACGCGAAATGGAGGCGGTTTTCCGCCACCTGACCAGTGAGTTGCCTATCCCGGCCATGAAACATTTACTGGTTGCCCCGTTTACCTTGCAAGCCAGCATGATCAGGCAATTGATCAAGGCACAGCGCATCGCCAAGCTGGGTAAGCCTGCCCGGGTGATTGCCAAAATGAATGCACTGACAGATGTGCCGTTGGTCAATGCCTTGATGAAAGCCGCCGCTGCTGGCGTCGAGATCGATTTGATTGTACGGGGAGCGTGCATTCTGCCAGTCGACTCACCGGTGGTGAATGGGCGCATCAGAGTGCGCTCTATTGTTGGGCGCTTGCTTGAGCATTCACGCGTATTTTATTTTGAGCTGGATGGTCAAGTGCAGATGTGGCTTTCAAGTGCAGACTGGATGAGCCGCAATATGGTGCGCCGCGTAGAGCTGGCATGGCCAATTAAAGATCCTGCGATGCAGCAGCGGATTTATCAGGAAAGCCTGCAGCTATACCTGCAGGACAACAAAGATGCCTGGCAGCTCACAGAACACGGCCAATATATCCCAGTCGCAGAGCAATCAGGCGATGCCGAGCCGCTGTCTTGCCAGCGCTTGTTACTGCAACAATACCATTCCATGTAATACATCATTATGTCTGTCAGAAACCTGATTTTATGGCGCCATGCTGAAGCAGAAGTGCTGATGCATGGTGCATCAGACCTGGAACGTGCGCTCACAAAAAAAGGCCACAAACAGGCGAAACAAATGGCAGGCTGGCTGAAGAAATATTTGCCCAGGCAAACTTATGTGTTGGTGAGCCCCTCGGTACGTACTCGCGAGACGATTGCTTACTGGGGCGATGACTGGCAGGAAGATAACCGCTTGGCGCCGGAAAGGCCTCTGGCACCCTTATTACAGTTGCTCGCGCAAAGTCCGTTTGAATCGGTCATGCTGGTTGGACACCAGCCTTGGATAGGTGAACTGGCCGCGCATGGCCTAGGCATGCCCGATGGGCAGATCAGTATCAAAAAAGGTGCCGTCTGGTGGTTGCGCTTGCCGAAATCAGGGCCGCCCTACAAATTATATAGTGTGCAAAGCCCTGATTTGATTGAGTAATGGGGATGATGCGTCAATCAGCATGCTTCATGCGGATAACGCACATCGCTCATCACTTTTTCGGTCTGCCGGTTTTAATGGTAGGTACCGTTGCCATGGTTGTTTTCAAACTGGCATCATCCATGGCGGAAAGCAGCTTCAAACCTGCTCTTAACAGTTCGCTTTTTTTAACTGGTTTGCCCAGGCCTTCCAGGCGTTTTTTCAATGTGGCAATCTGTGCATACTCTTCTTTGGGCATGGTAAAACTGTCACGTTCCATTTTGACTTTGCTGGTTTTAGCCTTGTCTTTTTCTGTTACCGCTGCCGATTTATTGACTACTTTGATCGCAGGTGCGGTAGAGACTTTTTTTGCAACCACTGGGGTTTTCGGTGCTATTTTTGCGACAGGCGGCTTTGTGGCTGCCGGTTTTGCGGCAGCTGTTTTTTGCGCAGCAGGTTTGGCTGCCACTGGTTTTGCCGTTGTGGTTGTCTTGTTTGCCGATGAAGGTTTGGCTCCCGGTTTGCTGGCCATGAATCTCTCCTGTTGATGTTGTGAAAACAGTTTATACCGTTTTTTTGAGACGTCAATTGTCATAAAAATTTCATATTCTTATGGTGTTATAGAGGCTGCTTTTCATGACAAAATTCAACACCTTCAATCGGGGAGTATGAGATGCGCAGGGTATTGGTGGCAAATACCAAAGGAGGCTGCGGCAAAACCACTCTGGCCACAAATCTTGCTGGCTACCTGGCGCAACTGGGTCACAAAATAGTGTTGGAAGACATTGATAGACAGCAATCCTCTGCGGCTTGGCTGGCGCGTCGCCCACAACATGTGGCAACCGTATTCAATGCCGAAGACCTGGGTAAATCTGCGTTGCAAAAAGCAGACTGGGTCATTATTGATTCACCCGGTGGCTTGCGTGACAAGAAAATCTCTGATGCCGTGACCGAGGCTGATTTGGT
Source organism: Methylophilus sp. TWE2 (assembly GCF_001183865.1). Lineage (NCBI taxonomy): Bacteria > Pseudomonadati > Pseudomonadota > Betaproteobacteria > Nitrosomonadales > Methylophilaceae > Methylophilus > Methylophilus sp. TWE2. The sequence continues at coordinate 2,368,398 of NZ_CP012020.1, read as the reverse complement.
GCTGGTGCCGGTGGCGCCTTCTGCGTTTGATATTGGTGCCACGCAAGACTTTTTAGAGTTGCTGGCTGAAGAAAAAGCGGTGCGCAAACATAAAACGTTTGTTGGCCTGGTCGGCATGCGAGTCATGCCCCGCACACGGTCTGCCGAACGCTTGCTGGCATTTATGGATGAATCCGGTTTTTCCGTGCTTTCCATGCTGCGCGCCTCACAGATTTATGTGACTGCTGCCGAGGAAGGCCTCAGTATTTTTGAATTGTCGAGTACGTTAAAAGAAGTCGACATTGCCCAGTGGAATCCGGTCACGGACTGGATTTTACAAAACAGTTAAATCAAGCCTGTGGTAACAGGCCGTCAACAGACAATCAAAGGGAGTCCTAATGAAAGACAAGGTCAATCCAGAATACCTGGAAAAAGTAAAACAACTAAGTTCTGATGAGGCTGAGCGTATTTTGTCCCGCATGGGCGGAAAACTGCCTAAGCGCTTTATTAAGGAAAAACTCTCCCAGGAAGAGGCATTGGCCTTGCAACTGGAAATTGAGGACGAGCAATTGCACGAGTGGCGCGAAAAAGTAGCCAAACTGCGTGAAGAGGACGAGAAACGCGAAAAGAAGAAAAAAGATTAAAGCTGGTTAAAAACAAACACGGGCCAATCGGCCCGTGTTTGTTTTTAGGTCAGTTGTAACTCGAGTTGCCAGCCCAGTTTTTGCCAAAGCAAGCACTCTTCTTCGAGCAGATAATGTGTTTGCGGATGCTGGTTAGCCCATTGCGATGAGAGTATCAGGACGAACTGCTGTTTATGGCGTTCTAACTGCAAGTGTTTCAACGCAGGCATCCGGCGCGAATGGCAGAAAATCACAGCCAGCCTTAATGCCATCAATTGGCAAACTAGGTCCTGGTTATCAAAGTCTGCCGGTAACTTGCGCAATTTACCCTGATGGCCGAGCACCAGCAGGCTGATGGTATGCAGCTCACTTTGGGCAAACCCCATCAGTTCCGTGTTATCCAGAATATAGGCGCCGTGTTTATTGCAGTCGGTATGTGAGATGGCCCAGCCGATTTCATGGCACAATGCCGCCCAGTGCAATAACGGTTTGTGTGTATCACTGGCCTGCATGGCATCATAAAAATACAAAGCCGCCTTGCTGACATTATTGGCATGCTCCATTTCTACACCAAACTGCTTGCATAGCCTGGCAATCGACAAGTTACGCAAATCTTCAGTCGCATGGTCGCTACTGAGCATGTCATACAATACACCGTGGCGCAGGGCGCCGTTGGCAACCATCAATGTGTCAATTTGCAAGGTGTCGAACACCGCCGTGAGGATGGCAAGCCCGCCACCTATGACAGCACGCCTGTCGTCTTTCAGGCCCTCCATATTGAGGCGGTCAGGTGTTTTGGCTTTGATCAGCGTCTGCTTCAGCCATTCCAGCTGGGCGCGCTCAATACGGTCAGGCGCAAAGCCAGCACCCGCCAGTACATCCGCCACAGCGCCAACTGTGCCCGATGCGCCATAGGCGACTTCTGACTGGCCAACGTAGCGGCTGGCAATCATGTCGATGATAGACTCGGCAGCGATTTCTGCACGTTCGAAGTTGCGCTCGCTAAACTGGCCGTCAGCAAAATATTTTTGTGACCAGCCGACAGAGCCCAGGCGCAAGGATTCGGTGACATTCGCTTTGAAGTGTTGGCCAAGGATAAACTCAGTAGAGCGACCACCAATATCAATGACCAAGCGTTTTTCATCCGATTGCGGCAACATGCGGCTCACGCCCTGGTAAATCAGGCGCGCTTCTTCCACGCCAGAAATAATCTCTATCGGGTAGCCCAGGACTTTTTGCGCTTGCTTGATAAAGTCTTCGCTATTGGTGGCCTCTCGCAAGGTTTGCGTCGCAACCGCACGGACATGCTCAACCGGAAAGCCTTTTAGGCGCTCACCAAAACGTGCCAGGCATTTCAGGCCGCGTTCAAATGCCTGTGGTTTCAAATTGCGGTCTTCATCAAGATCGCCGCCTTGACGGACGGCTTCTTTGAGGTAATCCACCCGCAGGATCTGGCCATCGACAACACGCCCGATTTCAAGGCGAAAACTATTGGAACCCAAATCTACAGCAGCGAGTTGGGTGTCTTGGGTAATTTTTAGCATGCGATAATACAGGATGGGTTACTTAAGATAGCGGTTAATGGCCTTGGGGTATTCAGGAAAATAGCGTTCAATCACGCTTAAATCAAAACTTCTCAAGATACTGGTGTTTGATTCACGGTCGAGCAGGAACTTAAAAGAAGCGCTGACCAGTTCAGCAATATTTTGGGTCGCACCGATCAATTCACTGGCATAATCAGGCTTGACGCTGACCTGGTGCGTGGTGACATGCGAGCCATGCACGGTGACAGAAAACGAGTTAGGACTGGTTTCAGTCACTTCAATAGTTGCCATGATTGCCTCCCCAGACATTCTTTAAACAGTATAAATTGTTATGTTGGCAGAGGCCAGTGAAACTAATATGAAATTGAGGCAGCGCGTTGCGCAGGATTTCATCAAACCGTCATCTGGTGAAAATAACATCATCAAAAACAAAGATACAACAACATGCAGCGCTTACTTTCCCTGATTTTTTTGCTCTGGATTCCCCAGATTTCCCATGCCGCCCGTCCGCTGGTGACCGATGATGCTCGCCTGACCAATGCGCACAGCTGCCAGCTTGAAAGCTGGATGCGTAGCTACCAGGGCGGACAAGAGCTATGGGCCTTGCCTGCGTGCAATCTGGGTGAAAATTTTGAAATCACCCTGGGTGGCGGCACCTACCATAACAGGGATGACAACTACCGTACCGAGGACTGGGTGGCCCAATTCAAAACCTTGTTCAAACCGCTGGAAACCAATGGCTGGGGAGTGGGCTTGGCAGTTGGGCGCGTCATGCATCCGGATATCCAGACCGGGCCTAACCAGCTCGGTAATACTTATTTATATATCCCGGTGTCGTTCTCCATGAGAGACGATGATGTGATTGTCCATGTGAACATCGGCATGCTGCGTGACCGCCAAGAAGATCGCAACAAGTTGAATATGGGCTTAGGCTCCGAGTTCAAGCTGGCGGGGCGCTTTAAAGGGGTTGCCGAAGTGTTTGGTGATGATACGCAAAATCCTTTTTATCAAGTGGGGTTGCGCTACTCACTTGTGCCGGACGTGTTTCAGATTGATGGGACGGTAGGGCAGCAGGTGAATGGGAGTAGCCAGACGCAATGGTTGTCGATTGGGGTGAGGTGGACGCCGTAGCGATTAGCAGGGGTTTAGCAGAGCATGCCTAACAGCTGCTTTTGCAAAAGTAAGCTCCCTGCCATAAGTCGTCATTCCGGCGGAGGGTGTAGCAGGGATTTCACAGAGCATGCTCTGTGCCTGCGGAACGGCTGGCTTATGCAGAAACCAGTGCGCCCTGAAAGGGGTAGTCTAGGCGAGGTTGATACGCTACTTGGAACAATCGAAGAGCTGACTGCAAAGCTTGCGGCAAGTACTTTTTGCTAATTCTGCCTCGATCCACCTTTCTATTTCGCCTGTAGGCGAGTTACTTTTCTTTGCTTGCCCAAAGATAAAGTAACCAAAAGAAAGTGCACCCTAGCTTCCGCTTGTTTCCTGCGTTGCTCATCAGCGTGGGCGTCCATTGAAACTCGCCCTGACAAGCCACACACTTCGTGGCTTGTTGCGGAACTCGAACAGCCAATGGCCGAAAACTCCCACGCTGATTGCGCTACTTGGCGCGTCAGATAGGGGCCCGTTTAAACCCATCACGATGAAGCGTTCGTTGGGTATGTTAAATTCAGGGCGCTAGAAAACTTCTTTATGACTCAGCTTCAATAAACAGTTTGGTTAATTCTTTTGTGACACCTTTGATCGAGCGTGATGCAATGCAAAGAATTTCACTAAAGGGCACGCGTGGGGTTTTATGGGCCCCTATCTGCCGCGCCGAGTAGCGCAGGCAAAATAAGATTAAGCGAGCGGCTGTCCGAATCCCGCGGTGGCCTGCGTTGTGTGCAGGCCACTAGGATGAGTTTCGCGAGCGCTTATTTTGATGAGCAACGCAGGAAATAAGCGGAAGCTAGGGTGTCTTGTTCTTTGCCTTCTTTCTTATGGATAAGCATAAGAAAGAATGGTCGCCTACAGGCGAAAGAAATATCTTTTATGTTGCTAAGGGTGCCGAAAAATTATTTCAACAAAATAATCCGATTAATCTGCCCCAACCTAAACGCCGTTTTACTCAACTTGCCCCCTTTTAGTGCCAATGGCCGAATCGGGCACGGCGGAATCCTTCTTCCATCTTCCAGCAAAGTGTCATCTTCTGCTGTCGATTGCCACACGCCGCCATTCACGGGCCTGAATTGCCAGCGGATATACCCAACCTTGGCACCTAGGTGCAACATTTCGTCACGGTCAGGCGCTTCACTCACTAATAGCTCATCTTCGAGTTCTTCGTCGTATTTACCAAAAGCCTGTTTGCAAGCCAAGGCTTCCTGCTCGCTGGCGCCCACATAGGTGCATGCGCGGTGTTCTTCGCGTTGCACATCCCAGGCGCCTAGTTGCCATGCCGCATCCAGCACGGCTTCTTCAACCATTTCAGGCTGGCGCCAGCGGTCGTTGATCTGTAGTGCAGAGCCGGGCACAGGCTGTAGCACGGGTTTAAGCATGGGTAAGGCGGAGGTGGGCTGTTTGCGGAAGCCGTGCCAATGCAGCATGAGCAGTAGAGGGGTATCTGCCCGCGGAACCGCAGTCAGCGTGACTGCCGTGAGCGGCAGTTTCATGACTTGCATTTGCTCAATCAATGTGTGAAAAATGTTCATGATTCACTCCTATTGCTTAACAGACGGGGTCATAAAATAACTAGCAAAAAACATGCTGGACTGAGTGATTTAAAGCCCGAAACAAAGCGCCAATCACACTATTTCTGTGCAGATGCGCTCCCGCTTCAACCTGCTCTAATGAGAGTTTCCGCCCGTGCCACCCCAAAACACAATCTCCCCTCTTGAAAAACGGTTTTTGTTTCCCCATCTAAACGTAAATTTTTGTGTTAATCCCGTTTTTTGGAGGAATAGTCATGACGACAGCGACCGCAGAATCGCAATCTAAACAAACCTTGGGCTTTCAGGCTGAGGTCAAACAATTATTGCAATTGATGATTCATTCACTGTATAGCAATAAAGAAATTGTATTGCGTGAATTGATCTCCAATGCTTCTGACGCCGCAGACAAGTTACGTTTTGAGGCGATTTCCAATGGCAGTTTGTATGAAAATGACAGTGAACTGAAGATTCGAGTTTCCTTTGATAAAGACGCACGCACTTTGACCATTGCTGATAATGGCATCGGTATGCGTCGCGAAGAAGTCATCAACAACATCGGCACTATTGCCAAGTCTGGCACCAAAGAGTTTTTCCAGAACCTGACCGGTGACCAGGCCAAAGACGCCAACTTGATTGGCCAGTTTGGCGTGGGCTTTTACTCCAGCTTTATCATTGCCGACAAAGTCACGTTGATTACACGTCGTGCAGGCGAAACAGAAGCCATTAAATGGGAGTCCAGCGGCGAAGGGGATTTCACCATCGAAGCCACGGAAAAAGCCGGGCGCGGCACTGAGGTGATTCTGCATCTGCGTGAAGGTGAAGATGAGTTTCTCAATGACTGGAAACTGAAAACCATCGTCCGCAAGTATTCTGACCATATCACCTTGCCTATCGTCATGAAAAAGTCTGAATGGAAAGACGGCGAGAACGGTGAAGGCGGCCAGATGGTCACCACCGACGAAGACGAAACCATCAACAAGGCTTCAGCTTTGTGGGCACGCAGCAAGAGCGATATCACTGAAGAAGAGTACAACGAGTTTTACAAACACGTTTCGCACGATTACGAAAATCCACTGGCGTATACCCACAGTCGCGTAGAAGGCAAACAAGAATATATTTCATTGCTCTACGTGCCGAGCAAAGCCCCGTTTGACCTGTACGACCGCGATCGCCGTCAGGGCATCAAGCTATATGTGAAGCGCGTATTCATTATGGAAGACGCCGAAAAGCTGATGCCGCAATACCTGCGCTTTGTGCGCGGCGTGATTGACTCTGCCGATTTGCCATTAAACGTCTCCCGTGAGATTCTGCAAGATAGCCGCGATGTTGAAGCGATTAAAAACGGCTCAGTGAAAAAAGTATTGAGCCTGCTGGAAGACGTCGCAGAAAACAAACCAGAAGACTACGCCAAGTTCTGGAACGAGTTTGGCCGCGTGCTGAAAGAGGGTCCGGGCGAAGACTTTGCCAACAAGGACAAGATTGCCGGATTGCTGCGCTTTGCCTCTACCCATGCGGATACTGAAGAGCAAAACGTTTCGCTCAAAGCCTACATCGAGCGCATGAAACCCGAGCAAGAAGCGATTTACTACATCACTGCCGATACGTTTGCTGCGGCGAAAAATTCGCCACACCTCGAAATCTTCCGCAAAAAAGGCATTGAAGTATTGCTGATGTCCGACAAGGTAGACGAATGGTTGCTGGGCAGCCTGACCGAGTTTGAAGGCAAAAAACTGCAATCCATCGCCAAGGGTGATTTGGACCTCGGCAAGCTGGAAGACGAAGCTGACAAAGAAGCCCAAAAACAAGTCGAAGAACAAGCCAAAGACCTGGTTGAGCGCATTAAAACAGCGCTGGGCGAGACCGTGAAAGAAGTGAAAGTGACACATCGCCTCACCGATTCACCCGCTTGTCTGGTAGCAGGCGAGCATGACCTCTCCGGTAACCTGGCGCGTATTCTCAAAGCCGCTGGCCAGAAAGCGCCAGATACCAAACCGATTTTAGAGATAAACCCGACCCACCGTTTGGTTGAAAAGCTGAAAGCGGAAAGCGACGATGCCAAGTTTGCCGATTATGCGCATGTGTTATTTGATCAGGCGCTGTTGGCAGAAGGCGGTCAGTTGGAAGACCCTGCTAGCTTTGTGAAGCGAATGAATAGTTTGATTCTGTAATTGTTTTAATTAGCAGCGATGAGAAAGCCACCGGAGTTAGGTGGCTTTTTTATTTTGTATGTCAAAAGAGTTTCTAATGCTCGTCATAACCGCGAAAGCGGGTATCCATTGTCATTTCTGACACCTTTCAAAAATTTCTATTAACATTAAGAAAAGATTTTTTGCTGATTTCTTGATGCTTATGGCATTATTTAAAGGATGTAAATAAGTCAGCAGAGATCTTTGCTTTTGCTGATTGAAGCACTCTACCTGTTTTTAATCTAGATAATCGAACATATCCATCAATCTGACCTGCGCGAAAAGTTGCGTAGACCGTTTATTTTGAACTTTAGATTCATTTGGGAGTAGCAAGCATGAAGGTTTTTCTTAGCTGGTCTGGTCAGAGAAGTAAAGAAGTAGCGAATTTACTTAGTGATTGGCTTTGCTGTGTAATCCAAGCCTCTCGGCCTTGGATTTCCACAAGAGACCTTGATCGTGGTTCACTCTGGTTTGGTGAAATAAATGACCAACTGAAAGATACAACGGTGGGCATTATCTGTCTTACGCAAGAGAATAAAGAGCGACCTTGGATATTATTTGAGGCTGGTGCTCTTGCCAAGGGGCTTTCTACATCGCGTGTCTGTACCTTGTTGGTTGATCTAGAGCCAAAAGATATTGAAGACCCATTAGCTCAATTCAACCATACCTTCCCTACTCGTGAAAGCGTGCTTGGATTAGTGAAAACCCTGAACAGCACCTTAGCGAACAATGGTTTAGATAACAGGATTCTTGAACAGGTTTTTGATACCTACTGGCCTCAGTTCGAACGCCGCTTTACGGACATTCTTGCAACTACCGAAGCACAACCTCCGTCGAAGCCTCGTCCGAAAGAAGATGTCTTGGGTGAGATTCTGGAGAATACGAGAATGCTAAATTCAAGAATTCGGCGCCTTGAACATGAGACTGAACGCTCTCGTATGCGAGACATGGAAATGCCGATCAGCATGATTCATGAAGAAGCAATGGCGTTGGCAAAGGCAGGCATGCCCTTGGAGATGCTTGTGGACAGATTTAATGGACGCCTGCCGAGAAGCACTCTAAAAGAGCTCGCTGCAAACTTTGAACGCGCTAAATTGGGCGAATGAATAAATGCATTTGAAGCCAGAGTAAACATAAGTTTCCAATAGTCTAGTAGGGTGGGCAAGATGCCCACGCGTTCAACTGCTCACGGAGAAACAACATGGCTGATGATGGCTCGCAACAATCTGGTGTATGGCCTCTGCCAAAATTTTACTTCCAGGTGCAATGGGATTCTGAGGTGATTTTATTTCAGGAGGTGTCAGGGCTCGATATGGAAACGAAGGTGATTGAGTACCGAAGTGGCGACAGCCCGGTGTTTTCGACAATCAAGATGCCGGGAATCAAAAAATACGGCAATATCACGATGAAAAAAGGTGTTTTTAATCTGATCACAAGTTCTGGGAGTGGTTTAATCAGGTCAAAATGAACACCATCAAACGAGGGCCTGTCACGATTAGCCTCCTTGATGAGGCAGGCAAGCCTACCATGGTTTGGACCTTGACTAACGCATGGCCGACTAAGATCACCGCCACTGATTTACAAACAGACGGTAACGAAGTGGCCATTGAATCCATCGAAGTGGCACACGAAGGCCTGACAATCGCAAACGCACCTTAACAGCCAAGTAAGGGGCATCATTGATTGCCAATTTTGCCGGATTTAACACATTGGGCAATACAAAACCTTAGCATTTGAAGGTGTTGGGTTTGGGGATAGTTGGAGCGTATTTTGTATTGTCACGCGTGAGCAATGCCTTGCTCATACTACTAAGGCCGATAGGATTTTCATTTATAAAAGCCCGCATTGCGGGCTTTTATATTTTTAAGTTATAAATATATTTTCATATATTATTTATTGGAATTTAGATTGCTTGTTATATTTCAATCCAATATGGTGATTAAAGGATTGAAAATGCGTCAGTGGTCAAAGATTATTCCGGTAGTAATCGCTTTTTCGTTTGGTAATGCGTGGGCGACTGATGGTTATTTTTTTCATGGGTATGGCGTGCGCTCTCAAGGCGTGGGTGGGGTAGGCATCGCGTTGCCGCAAGATGCGCTGGCCGCGGCGACTAACCCGGCGGGCATGGGTAAAGTCGGGAGTCGTGTAGATGCAGGCGTGACTTGGTTCAGGCCTGTGCGTGAAACTGAAATTCAAGGCAATGCATTTGGGTTTGATGGCACTTACAAGGGCAACGATAGCCAGAATTTTTTTATTCCTGAGTTTGGCTATAACACACAGTATTCGGACGATGTGACGCTGGGTGTGAGTGTGTATGGTAATGGTGGTATGAATACCGACTATAAAAACGGCATTCCTCTTTTTAATAACAATGGACGCCGCACTGGGGTCGACTTGGCGCAGGTGTTTGTGGCGCCTACGGTCACCTGGAAGTTCCAAGAGCATCACACGCTAGGTGTGTCTTTGAACTTGGCCTATCAGCGTTTTGAAGCCAAGGGGCTGCAAAATTTTAGCAATGCGAGTAGTTCATCGGCCAATCTAACGAATAATGGCCATGATGATTCATACGGCGCGGGCGTGCATATCGGCTGGCTGGGTGAGATCACTGATAACTTGACGCTGGGTGCGACATACCAGAGCCGCACCTACATGAGCCGCTTTGATAATTACAAAGGCTTGTTTGCCGAGCAGGGCGACTTTGATGTGCCTTCTACTTATGGGGTAGGGGTGGCCGTGAAGGTGACACCGGCATTGACGTTGGCGGCAGATTTTCAGCGTATTAATTACGGTGAGGTAGATGCGGTTGGTAATGCTTCTTTATCTAACCTGAACAATGGCTTGGGGAATGATAATGGCGCCGGATTTAACTGGCAGGATGCCAAGGTGTATAAGATCGGTGCCTTGTATCAATATAGCCCGGATTTAATTTTGCGCGCGGGATACAACCATGTAGACCAGCCGATAAGAAGTGGCGATACCTTGTTTAATATTCTGGCGCCTGGTGTGGTGAAAGCTCACCTCTCGATTGGGGCGACCTGGATCTTGAGTCCGCAGTCTGAAGTCTCGTTTGCTTATACGCATGCTTTTGAAAATACTGTGCGGGGGCAAAATTCGATTCCGCCTGGAGTGCCGCCCAGTGGTTTTGGCGGCGGTGAGGCAAACCTCAAAATGTATCAAGACGCCTTGGGCATCGCTTACACCTGGAAATTAAACTAAGCCACAGGCTGGTAGAAAAGCTCCAAGCCGGTAACGACAATGGCAATGAGACAATGACAGATTAAGCGCACTATATGCCATAAACGAGAAAACCCGCAGACGCGGGTTTTTTAGTATGAAGCAATTAATCGCTCATGGTGATATCAAGGAGTGGGTTGTGCATTGGATTCAGCCGCACAACAGGATTTATCGTCCTTAACTTTAGCCATGACTTTGCGTGCAATGGCTGTCAGTGCTAATAAAAATATGAATTTTTTCATGATAGGTCCTTTCATTAAGTGAGTTCTTCAATCTCAAGTCCTGACTTTGCAGGATGTACAGATATTTAACGACACCCTAAGTTTTATGCCTATCCGGTTTAATCTTATTTCAAAGTAGGACAAGGTTGATCTCCACATCTTTCTGCCTGAGCATCAATCATCATGCTGGCGGGACGCAAGCCATTTTAGTTAGAAAGGAATTCCTACATGGTTTGAAGAAATTTTCTGATAAATCAATCTTTACAAATTCGTTAGCCTGCCAAGGTTGATACCAAGACTGCCTCCTCCTAGTAAGCAATGCAATGGTCATTAACCTCATGCGTGGTGATTGCCACGGCGCTTTCAATAAATTTTAAGAATCAAGGAGAAGAAAGTGATGCATGCATCCATTTGGAAAATTGTTGCCCTGACGTTTGTTTTAACGGCGTGTAAAAGTACCCCTACTAACTTATCACATACTGGCGATCCGACCTCAAAACAAGAGGCGGCAGCAGAGCATGTGGTGGGTGAGAAGGATGAAGGTCGGCCATATAAAATATATGGTGCTTATCTTTCAAACCGCCAAATTTATTTCGATTACGATAAAGATATCCTTGATCCGCAATATAAAAACCTGATAGCCGTTCATGCTAAATATTTGCTCAGCCATCCACAAAGCAAAATTTTATTGCAAGGTCACTCAGATGAGCGGGGTACGCCAGCGTACAACAAAGATCTCGGGATGCGTCGAGCAGTGGCTGTCAGAAATGCATTTAATGCCCAAGGGGTGAAGAATGCGCAGCTGGAAACCTTGAGTTATGGTAACGAGTTTGCCAGCCGGGATTGCCCTGACGAGCGTTGTCATAAAATGGATCGACGGGTGGATATCAATTATGGTGTGAAATAAGACTGCTTTAAATGAGGGACTGGTTTATTTAGTTAACCAAAAATAAGCCACCCCATTTATTGTAAACCTCAGACCTTTGCAGAAACGGAATTTTCCCCTCATATTGAGGGGATGATGTTGATACAAGAATAAGGTCGCAGGATTGTAAAACTTTTCAGTAGGGTCAAGACGTGGCGTTATAATCAAAAGCCACGACGTGAATCTTGTGGTTTTTATTCTGTCTGACATATTCTTGTTGTAGGCTTGCTTTTTGCTTTTCACTTAGTTAGAGCAAGTTTCTGATTAACGCCAGGGGAAGATGAATGACTGCCAATGTGAATAAAAAACGTAAAGAAGCTGATAAACCCGAAACCGCCCAAGCCGTTGAAGAATTTTTGCTTGAACAGCTGCCGATTACGCAGGCACTGCGTAACCACCTGACTTTTTCTATTGGTAAATCAAACTCTTGGGCCACGGCACGGGACTGGTACCAAACGGCTGCGTTTACTGTGCGTGACCATTTGATGAGTCGTTGGGTGAATACACGCGACGCTTATCGCGATGCCAATACCAAGCGCGTTTATTATTTATCCCTGGAGTTTTTGATTGGCCGTATGTTGTCAAATGCCGCACTGAATTTGGGCATTGCACCCGATCTAAGCGACGGCCTGCAGGAGATTGGTCAGAAGCTGGAAGGTGTGGCCGAGATGGAGTCAGATGCGGCCCTGGGGAATGGTGGGTTGGGTCGCCTGGCGGCCTGCTTTGTCGATTCCATGGCGACCATGGATATTCCGGCGACCGGGTATGGTATCCGTTATGACTATGGCATGTTCAGGCAGACTATAGAGAACGGCCAACAGAAGGAAAACCCTGATAACTGGTTGCGTTACCAGAATATCTGGGAAATACAGCGGCCTGAGCACGCCTGTGAAATAAAGTTTTATGGACGGGTGTTGCATGTGCATACCGAGCATGGGGTAGAACATCATTGGGTGGATCATGAGAGTGTTGTCGCCATGCCATATGATGTGCCAGTGCCCGGCTACGATACGCAGACAGTGAATAATCTGCGTTTGTGGTCCGCCAAGGCGACTAACGAGTTTGACCTGGCCTCTTTTAACCAGGGTAATTATGAAAAGTCGGTAGAAGGACGACATGGTGCGGAGACGATCTCGCAGGTCCTTTATCCAAACGATACTTCGGAGTCTGGCAAGGTATTGCGTCTGAAACAACAATATTTCTTTGTGTCGGCTTCCATACAGGACATCCTGCATCGCTTCACCAACTACAATTCTGACTGGAATACCTTGCCCGATAAGGTGGCCATTCAGCTCAATGACACACACCCGGCAATTGCTGTCGCTGAGATGATGCATCAATTGGTAGATCACTATCACTTGCAATGGGATCGCGCCTGGAAACTGGTTACCAGCATGTTTGCCTATACTAACCACACCTTGATGCCGGAAGCATTGGAAACCTGGCCAGTGGAGATGTTTGGACAATTGCTGCCACGCCATCTTGAAATCATTTACGAAATCAATCACCGCTTCTTGCAAATGGTGAATCAGCATTTCCCGGGGGATACCGGATTGTTGAGCCGGGTTTCGATTATTGATGAAACGCATGGCCGTCGGATACGTATGGCGCACTTGGCCATTGTTGGCAGCCACACGGTGAATGGCGTGGCCGAGTTGCATAGTGAGTTGCTAAAAACGACCCTATTTGCCGACTTTACCAAGATCTATCCGGGCAAGTTTACCAACGTCACGAATGGCATTACGCCACGTCGCTGGTTAAACCAGGCCAATCCTTTATTGACTGAACTGTTGACCAGGCATATTGGTTCCGGCTTCCAAAAAGACTTGGCACTGATTAAAAAGGTTGAACCCCTGGCAGATAACGCGGCTTTCAGAAAAGCCTTCCGCGAGGTCAAAAAAGCCAACAAGCAAAGGCTGGCGGACAAAATATTGCAAAAAACAGGCATTGCCATTAACGCCAATGCTTTGTTTGATGTACAGATCAAGCGCATACACGAATATAAGCGGCAGCTGCTGAATGTGTTGCATGTGATCACTTTATATAACCGTATCCGTAGCGGCCAAGTCAGTGAGCACACGCCACGCGTCGTCATTTTTGCCGGCAAGGCTGCGCCTGGCTATTGGCTTGCCAAGCAGATTATCCGCCTCATTAATGATGTCGCCGTGATGATCAACAATGATCCAGCCATCAACGACCAGTTAAAAGTGGTGTTTTATCCTAATTATGAAGTCAGTGCAGCGGAGATATTGTTCCCAGGCGCTGATCTATCTGAACAGATTTCGACGGCAGGCACCGAGGCCAGTGGCACCGGTAATATGAAGATGGCACTCAATGGCGCCCTAACCATAGGCACGCTGGATGGTGCAAACGTCGAAATCATGGAAGAAGTTGGCGACGAAAATATCTTTATTTTTGGCCTGACCACCCCTGAAGTCGCGCAATTAAAAAACAGCGGTTATAACCCATGGGACTATTACCACGGCAATGCCGAGCTCAAACAGGTGATAGACATGATAGGGAATGGTTACTTCTCTGTAGAAGAGCCCAATCGCTATCAGACGATTGTCGATACCTTGCTGCATAAGGGTGATCAATACCTGTTGCTGGCAGATTATGCTGCATATGTCGCGGCACAGGAAAAAGTGGCCGCGTTGTACCAGGATGAAGAGGCCTGGTCACGCATGGCTATTTTGAATGTGGCACGGATGGCGAAATTTTCAAGCGACCGTACTATCAACGATTACGCCCAGCGCATTTGGAAAGTCTCACCATTTAAGGCCTGAGTTAGTAAAGCCTGTCTTAATCGGTAGCATACAAAGCAAGTCCTAGACTTGCTTTGTGCTTTATGGGTACACTAAACCGCGTGCGGTGCCGGGTTAGTGTGTGCTAAATATAGATTGCCAAGGAAAAACAATGATGAAAAGAACGGTGTGGGTAGTGTTGGCGGGTTTGTTAGTCACCGATGTGCAAGCGCTTGATCTCAAAGGCTTGGGTGAGATGGTTGAAAAGGTGGGTGGCGGTGCAAATACTGGCAGCATTGGGAGCAATGGTGCTGTTAGTAGCCTTAGCGACAAGGAAACCAGTGATGGCCTTAAACTTGCATTGAATCAGGGAGTCTCCAAAGCGGTGGACTTGCTGGGAGCCACTGACGGGTTTATGGGCAACAGTGAAGTTAAAATCCCGCTGCCAGAGTCATTGAAAAAAATAGAAAAAGGCATGCGCATGATAGGCATGGGTAAGCAGGCCGATGAACTGGTGCTTAAAATGAACCGCGCTGCCGAACAGGCCGTGCCTGAAGCCAAAACTCTGCTAGTCAATTCAGTGAAGCAAATGAGTTTGACCGATGCCAAGAACATTCTCACCGGCCCGCAAGATGCCGCCACGCAATATTTCAAGAAGACTACTTCGACGGACATGGCAGCCAAGTTTCTGCCGATTGTGCAAAAGGCGACAGCCAACGTGCAGTTGGCCGATACTTATAACAAATATGCCGAAATGGGCAGTAAGTTTGGTGTGATTAAAAAAGAAGACGCTAATATCAATCAATATGTCACACAAAAAGCACTTGATGGCGTCTACCTGATGATCGCCAAGGAAGAGGTCGCGATTCGCCAGGATCCCATGGGGCAGGCCAGTAGTCTGCTCAAGAAAGTATTTGGCGCTGTCAAATAATCATCTTTAACTGAGTCTATAGACGCCGCGATTAACGCGGCTTTTGTTTTTAGAGGATTGTGAGGCTCTTTAATAATTTCGCAATTGGTGTTGACAGCGCTTTTCATTCTTTGCTATAGTCTCACCTCTCGACGCAACACATGTTTTAGAAGTCGATTCGGACGCGGGATGGAGCAGTCTGGCAGCTCGTCGGGCTCATAACCCGAAGGTCACAGGTTCAAATCCTGTTCCCGCAACCAAGCAAAAATGCGTTTGAAAATTAAATGAATTTGATGCTTGACCGAACGAAAAACCTCTGTATAATGCGCGCTTCGCTTGAAACGAAACGTTAAGCGAAAGGCCTTCGAGGCCCTGTTCTTTAAAAATTAGGATGACTGATAAGTGTGGGTGTTTGTAGTTGAGTGAAGCGCATTTAATGCGTAGAAACTCAGAAAATACAAATGCTTTACACTTAGATTTATGACAAGTATGTACAGTGTAGTTTACACACATACCTTGAAATGAATTTGAGATATAAGCGAAACGAATACCGCCTCTGTAAAGAGGTAAAAAGTAATAGTTAGGAATTAAACTGAAGAGTTTGATCCTGGCTCAGATTGAACGCTGGCGGAATGCTTTACACATGCAAGTCGAACGATGAACCTTAGCTTGCTAGGGGGATTAGTGGCGAACGGGTGAGTAATATATCGGAACGTGCCTTGTAATGGGGGATAACTAGTCGAAAGATTAGCTAATACCGCATACGCCCTGAGGGGGAAAGTAGGGGATCTTCGGACCTTACGTTATAAGAGCGGCCGATATCTGATTAGCTAGTTGGTGGGGTAATGGCCTACCAAGGCTTCGATCAGTAGCTGGTCTGAGAGGACGACCAGCCACACTGGAACTGAGACACGGTCCAGACTCCTACGGGAGGCAGCAGTGGGGAATTTTGGACAATGGGCGCAAGCCTGATCCAGCCATTCCGCGTGAGTGAAGAAGGCCTTCGGGTTGTAAAGCTCTTTCGCAAGGGAAGAAAACTTACACAATAACACTGTGTGAGGCTGACGGTACCTTGATAAGAAGCACCGGCTAACTACGTGCCAGCAGCCGCGGTAATACGTAGGGTGCGAGCGTTAATCGGAATTACTGGGCGTAAAGCGTGCGCAGGCGGTTTTGTAAGTCAGATGTGAAATCCCCGAGCTCAACTTGGGAACTGCGTTTGAAACTACAAGACTAGAATATGTCAGAGGGGGGTAGAATTCCACGTGTAGCAGTGAAATGCGTAGAGATGTGGAGGAATACCAATGGCGAAGGCAGCCCCCTGGGATAATATTGACGCTCATGCACGAAAGCGTGGGGAGCAAACAGGATTAGATACCCTGGTAGTCCACGCCCTAAACGATGTCTACTAGTTGTTGGTGGAGTAAAATCCATGAGTAACGCAGCTAACGCGTGAAGTAGACCGCCTGGGGAGTACGGTCGCAAGATTAAAACTCAAAGGAATTGACGGGGGCCCGCACAAGCGGTGGATTATGTGGATTAATTCGATGCAACGCGAAAAACCTTACCTGGCCTTGACATGCCACTAACGAAGCAGAGATGCATTAGGTGCCCGTAAGGGAAAGTGGACACAGGTGCTGCATGGCTGTCGTCAGCTCGTGTCGTGAGATGTTGGGTTAAGTCCCGCAACGAGCGCAACCCTTGCCATTAATTGCCATCATTTAGTTGGGCACTTTAATGGGACTGCCGGTGACAAACCGGAGGAAGGTGGGGATGACGTCAAGTCCTCATGGCCCTTATGGCCAGGGCTTCACACGTAATACAATGGTCGGTACAGAGAGTTGCCAACCCGCGAGGGGGAGCTAATCTCAGAAAGCCGATCGTAGTCCGGATTGTTCTCTGCAACTCGAGAGCATGAAGTCGGAATCGCTAGTAATCGCGGATCAGCATGTCGCGGTGAATACGTTCCCGGGCCTTGTACACACCGCCCGTCACACCATGGGAGTGGGTTTTACCAGAAGTAGTTAGTCTAACCGCAAGGGGGACGATTACCACGGTAGTATTCATGACTGGGGTGAAGTCGTAACAAGGTAGCCGTATCGGAAGGTGCGGCTGGATCACCTCCTTTCTAGAGAAGATCACTCGGCTTCAAGCATTCACGCTTATCAGTCATCTTGAATTTAAGCAGCAACAAAGATTTAGGCAAACCGCCTTAGGGTCTGTAGCTCAGCTGGTTAGAGCACCGTCTTGATAAGGCGGGGGTCGTTGGTTCGAGCCCAACCAGACCCACCACCGAATATTGGGGGATTAGCTCAGCTGGGAGAGCACCTGCTTTGCAAGCAGGGGGTCGTCGGTTCGATCCCGTCATCCTCCACCAATGACTTGGTATCTTTGTTGCAGTTTAGAGATTAGAAGCAAGTGTTGTATGAATAATGTTTGCTTCTGGTTTTTAAACGATAGTTTAAAAAACTAAAGACTGCTCTTTAACAAAATGGAAGAAGTAAAGGAATATGAGTTGTGTGATGACAACTTATATTCAATGGGCGATATTACTTTTTAACCGGAAGTAATATCGATTGATTGCAAAATCAGAAATATTAAACGCAAGTTGAGAAGCTGCAGCGATGTAGCGAATCTAACGAGGTTTGATAGTGCTTTAGAATTACCTGTAACGCGTGTCTCATGCACGACGAAATCTAGATTTAAAAGGGTTTAGGTTTTAACGTTATAGGGTCAAGTGAATAAGTGCATATGGTGGATGCCTTGGCGATATCAGGCGATGAAGGACGTGATAGCCTGCGAAAAGCTTCGGGGAGCTGGCAAATAAGCTTTGATCCGGAGATGTCCGAATGGGGAAACCCGGCCGTAAGGTCATTCTCTTCTGAATATATAGGAAGAGTAAAGCGAACCTGGAGAACTGAAACATCTAAGTACCCAGAGGAAAAGAAATCAACCGAGATTCCGTAAGTAGTGGCGAGCGAACATGGAACAGCCTGTTACTTTTAGCAGACGCGATAGTAGAACGGAATGGAAAGTCCGACCGTAGTGGGTGATAGTCCCGTATACGAAATCCCGTTTGTGGAACTAGGGTAACGACAAGTAGGGCGGGGCACGAGAAACCCTGTCTGAACATGGGGGGACCATCCTCCAAGGCTAAATACTCGATATCGACCGATAGTGAACCAGTACCGTGAGGGAAAGGCGAAAAGAACCCCGGGAGGGGAGTGAAATAGATCCTGAAACCGTATGCATACAAACAGTGGGAGCCTCGTAAGGGGTGACTGCGTACCTTTTGTATAATGGGTCAGCGACTTACATTCAGTGGCAAGCTTAACCGATAGGGGAGGCGTAGAGAAATCGAGTCCGAATAGGGCGTCTTAGTCGCTGGGTGTAGACCCGAAACCAAGTGATCTATCCATGGCCAGGATGAAGGTGCCGTAACAGGTACTGGAGGTCCGAACCCACAAATGTTGAAAAATTTGGGGATGAGCTGTGGATAGGGGTGAAAGGCTAAACAAACTTGGAGATAGCTGGTTCTCTCCGAAAACTATTTAGGTAGTGCCTCGTATTTAACTCTCGGGGGTAGAGCACTGTTATGGCTAGGGGGTTCATAAGAACTTACCAAACCATTGCAAACTCCGAATACTGAGAAGTTCAATTACGGGAGACAGTCCATGGGTGCTAACGTCCGTGGACAAGAGGGAAACAACCCAGACCGCCAGCTAAGGTCCCAAATGACGTGCTAAGTGGAAAACGAAGTGGGAAGGCATAGACAGCCAGGATGTTGGCTTAGAAGCAGCCATCATTTAAAGAAAGCGTAATAGCTCACTGGTCGAGTCGTCCTGCGCGGAAGATGTAACGGGGCTAAGCACGTAACCGAAGCTGCGGATACTAGTTTACTAGTATGGTAGGAGAGCGTTCTGTAGGCCTGCGAAGGTGTGCTGTGAGGCATGCTGGAGGTATCAGAAGTGCGAATGCTGACATGAGTAGCGATAAAGGGAGTGAAAAGCTCCCTCGCCGAAAGCCCAAGGTTTCCTGCGCAACGTTCATCGGCGCAGGGTGAGTCGGCCCCTAAGGTGAGGCAGAGATGCGTAGCTGATGGGAAACAGGTTAATATTCCTGTACCTCTATACAATGCGATGTGGGGACGGAGAAGGTTAGGTCAGCCGGGTGTTGGATGTCCCGGTTCAAGCGTGTAGGTTGGTTCTTTAGGCAAATCCGGAGAGCTAAGACTGAGACGTGATAACGAGTCTGCTTGCAGACGAAGTGATTGATACCATGCTTCCAAGAAAAGCCACTAAGCTTCAGTTGTATAAGACCGTACCGCAAACCGACACAGGTGGGCAGGATGAGAATTCTAAGGCGCTTGAGAGAACCCGGGAGAAGGAACTCGGCAAATTAGCACCGTAACTTCGGGAGAAGGTGCGCCCCGGTAGTGTGTAGTGATTTACTCACGAAGCATGATGGGGTTGCAGTGAAAAGGTGGCTGCGACTGTTTAATAAAAACACAGCACTCTGCAAACACGAAAGTGGACGTATAGGGTGTGACGCCTGCCCGGTGCTGGAAGATTAAATGATGGGGTGCAAGCTCTTGATTGAAGTCCCAGTAAACGGCGGCCGTAACTATAACGGTCCTAAGGTAGCGAAATTCCTTGTCGGGTAAGTTCCGACCCGCACGAATGGCGTAACGATGGCCACACTGTCTCCTCTCGGGACTCAGCGAAGTTGAAATGTTTGTGAAGATGCAATCTCCCCGCGGCTAGACGGAAAGACCCCATGAACCTTTACTGCAGCTTTACATTGGACTTTGACAAGATTTGTGTAGGATAGGTGGGAGCCTGAGAGACGTGGTCGCCAGATCGCGTGGAGGCGTCGTTGAAATACCACCCTGATGTTGTTGAGGTTCTAACCTAGGTCCGTAATCCGGACTGGGGACCGTGTATGGTAGGCAGTTTGACTGGGGCGGTCTCCTCCCAAAGAGTAACGGAGGAGTGCGAAGGTAACCTAGGTACGGTCGGAAATCGTACTGATAGTGCAATGGCAAAAGGTTGCTTGACTGCGAGACGGACAGGTCGAGCAGGTGCGAAAGCAGGTCATAGTGATCCGGTGGTTCTGTATGGAAGGGCCATCGCTCAACGGATAAAAGGTACTCTGGGGATAACAGGCTGATTCCTCCCAAGAGTTCATATCGACGGGGGAGTTTGGCACCTCGATGTCGGCTCATCACATCCTGGGGCTGTAGCCGGTCCCAAGGGTATGGCTGTTCGCCATTTAAAGTGGTACGTGAGCTGGGTTTAAAACGTCGTGAGACAGTTTGGTCCCTATCTGCCGTGGGCGCTGCAAGTTTGAGGGGACCTGCTCCTAGTACGAGAGGACCGGAGTGGACGCACCTCTGGTGGACCAGTTATCATGCCAATGGTATAGCTGGGTAGCTAAGTGCGGAAGAGATAAACGCTGAAAGCATCTAAGCGTGAAACTCGCCTCGAGATGAGACTTGCCTCTGGCTTTAAGCCAGCTAAAGAGTCGTTCAAGACCAGGACGTTGATAGGTCAGGTGTGGAAGTGCAGTAATGCATTAAGCTAACTGATACTAATTGCTCGTGAGGCTTGATCCTATAACCTTAAAACTTAAACCTAAGTCTAAAGGTGTAGTTCAAAGCAAATGATTTGGCAATCATCAAGATACAAGAAACACACAGTGTTTCATACCCTGCCCATTGAAGCTTGAAAAAGAAAACTCCTTTACTTCTTCCAATTTGTTAAAGCAGGCTGACTCATGTCAGCACTCTGCATGTCACATATCCCAAGGGATATGTCAGGCATAACATTACCAGTTATGTTTGGGGACAATAGCGGTTTGGAACCACCCCTTCCCATCTCGAACAGGGCCGTGAAACGAACTTGCGCCAATGATAGTGTACTCTTCGTATGCGAAAGTAGGTCATCCCCAAGCTCCTTACTCAAAAACCCAGCACTACTGTGCTGGGTTTTTTATTGCTCGGCATTATCACCAAAGCTAGTATGTAGTTAGACATCAATAGTTCTAAGCTAGCTTATGTCATAAGTCACATTCTTTCGCGTTTATCAGTGCGAACAAAGCAACGGAGTTACTGCATGATAAAATGTCTGGATGACTCAATATCATGTTTTGATTCCTTGTGCCGGTCATGGCTCACGCATGCAAAGTGCGTCACCCAAGCAATATTTGCCCATGCACGGGAAACCAATCCTGCGTCACCCCATCGATATCTTTGAGGCGATGCCTATCATTAGTCAGATATTTATTGTGATCGCTGCTGAGGATGCCTATTGGTCAGACACGCTCCTGCAGGGATGTCATAAAACACAGGTATTGTATTGTGGTGGCGATACCCGGGCGGCAAGTGTTTATCAGGGGTTGCAAGCGCTTGGCTCGCATGTCGATAGTGAAGACTGGGTCCTGGTACACGATGCTGCTCGTCCTGGGATTGATGCACATATGGTGCAGCGTTTAATCGATGCGATGCAGCCAACGGATATTGGGGGGCTGCTGGCATTGCCATTGGCTGATACCTTGAAGCGAGCAGATGAGACACAGCATGTATCTGCCACTGTTTCACGCGAATTGCTATGGCAGGCACAAACACCGCAAATGTTCAAAATTGGCATGTTACAGCAAGCCTTGGCCCAAGTACTGAATCGCCAACCTACGGATGAAGCACAGGCCATGGAGTGGGCAGGACATACGCCAAAACTAGTACTCGGCGATTTAAAAAATTTGAAAGTTACGTATCCTCATGATATTGCCGTTGTTTCGGCATTGATGCAGGCTACGCAGAGCGAACAGGATACAGAATGATTCCGTTTAGGATTGGTCATGGTTTTGATGTGCACGTACTGGTCACCGGACGTGACTGTATTATCGGTGGCGTGAATATTCCTCATAGTCATGGCCTGGATGGCCACTCGGACGCAGATGTTTTGCTACATGCGATCTGCGATGCTCTGCTTGGGGCAGCTGCTTTAGGAGATATTGGTAAGCACTTCCCGCCTACCGATATTCGCTTTAAAGGCATTGATTCGCGTGAATTGCTGCGACATGTCGTCGAGCTACTGAATGAAAAAGACTATCAAGTTGGCAACATTGACGCCACTGTGATGTGTGAAGCGCCAAGATTGAACAAATATACGACACAGATGTGCGCCAATATTGCGGCGGATTGCAAGATAGAGAGCAAGCAGGTAAATGTGAAGGCGACCACCACAGAAAAACTGGGCTTTACCGGGCGTAGCGAAGGCATTGCTGCAGAAGCCGTTTGTATCATTTATTCCAAGTAGTTTGTTATGCGATTGTTTAGCCGTTTTGAGTCATTGGTTTCTCCGTTTCCACGGGAAATCCTCACGCACCTTCCTACCCGTTTTTGGCCTTTTATGTGGGCATGCTCTTATGGCATGCGCCGTTATATCCTCGTCATGACCGTGCTCACGGCCTGTATTGGTTCGTTCGAGGCACTTTTGTTTGCATTGATGGGTAAGGTGGTTGATAAGCTGACAGCAATCTCACCTTCCCAGTTATGGACTACACACCATTCAACCCTATGGTTGGTAGGCGCGATCCTGATGGGCAGTACCTTGATCATCGTCCTGCAAACACTGCTTAAACACCAGACGTTGGCAGGTAACTTTCCAATGCGTTTGCGCTGGCAATTCCATCAACACATGCTGAATCAAAGCATGGGTTTTTACCAAGATGAGTTCGCCGGTAGAGTGTCGGCCAAGGTCATGCAAACGGCACTGGCCGTGCGCGAGGTATGGTTTATCCTGGCCGATATTATGGTCTATGTGTTGCTGTATTTCGCGACCATTGTCACTGTTGTTGGCAGTTTCCATCCCTGGATGGTGTTGCCTTTCTTAGGCTGGCTGTCACTTTATGCCTGTGCGCTGTTCTATTTTATTCCACGTCTGGCTAAGGTTTCACAACGTCAAGCGGATGCGCGCGCCTTGATGACAGGGCGAATTACGGATGCCTATACCAATATTTCAACCGTGAAGTTATTTTCGCATGCAGGCCGTGAGGCAGACTATGCACAATCGGCCATGCAGGAATTTCTCGATACCGTGCATGGGCAAATGCGCATGGTGAGTTGTGTCGAGAGTATCAATCACTTTTTAAATATGTGCCTGATTATTGCCAGCGGCAGCATGGTGTTGTGGCTGTGGTCGCAAAGCCTGGTGGCGGCAGGTGCCGTGGCGGCGGTGATGGCGATGAGTTTGCGCCTGAATGGGATCTCGCATTGGGTGATGTGGGAGCTGACCTCATTGTACGAGCAAATTGGGACCGTGCAGGATGGCATGAATACGCTGTCCATCGAAAACCGCGTGGTGGATGTGCCGGATGCCTTGGCATTAGATGTGCCGAAAGGTGAAGTGGTGTTCCAGCAGGTGAATTTTTCTTATGAAAAACAAGCCCCCTTGCTGCAAGATTTTGACCTGCATATTCGGCCGGGAGAGCGTGTCGGCCTGGTGGGACGATCAGGCGCCGGCAAGTCGACCATCGTCAATTTGCTAATGCGTTTTTATGATATCCAGGCCGGGCATATCCGCATAGATGGGCAAGCGATTGACAGCGTAAAACAAGATTCATTACGCCAGCAAATTGGCATGGTGACTCAAGATACCTCGTTGTTGCACCGTTCAGTGAGGGAAAATATTTTATATGGCCGCCCAGATGCCAGTGATGAAGAAATGATCATGGCGGCCAAGCGTGCCGAAGCGCATGACTTTATCCTCACTCTGCGCGATGCCAACGGTCGCACGGGCTATGATGCCCATGTCGGGGAGCGTGGCGTGAAGTTATCTGGCGGCCAACGCCAGCGGATTGCGATTGCGCGTGTCATGCTTAAGAACGCCCCTATCCTGGTGCTGGATGAGGCGACCAGTGCCTTGGACTCTGAAGTCGAGTTGGCAATCCAGCATCACCTTTCACAATTGATGGAAGGCAAAACCGTGATTGCGATTGCCCACCGACTATCGACCATTGCCGCGATGGATAGACTCATTGTATTGGATCACGGCCGTGTTGTTGAAACCGGAACACACCATGAATTGCTGGCTCAGGATGGTATTTACGCTAAATTGTGGACTCATCAAAGCGGTGGTTTCCTTGGTGAGTAATACTCGCTAGAAAAGATTCACCTCATGTTTTAAATTGAAACCAGTGCCAAACAGCACTGGTTTTTTCTTGTGCGATTGCCCGCTTCAGGCGCCAACCAAATATTACAAATATGACAGACTGTCATATTACCGCCACTTTTCTGCAATCTAATCTGCTTAGTATTGTCATCAAATTTTCATGGAGTGTTTACGATGTTTGGTCGTTCTGTCCGTAACAATCACGGCTTTACCTTGCTTGAGCTATTGGTCGTGATGGTCATTATCGGTTTGCTGGCGGGCTATGTTGGGCCTAAATACTTCCAGCAGATTGGTAAATCCGAGGTGAAGACAGCCAAAGCACAAATTGCGGCATTGGAGCAGGCGCTGGACCAGTACCGACTCGATGTCGGGCACTATCCTGCGACTGAACAAGGTTTGCAGGCGCTCATGACAAATGCGGATAACAATGCGCACTGGAGTGGCCCTTACCTGAAAAAAGAAGTACCGAACGACCCTTGGGGCAAACCTTACCAGTACCGTGCACCAGGCCAGCATGGCGAATATGACTTGTTCAGCCTCGGTAAGGATGGGCAGGTGGGTGGTAGTGACGAAGCGCAGGATATTACCAATTGGTAAATTGCCATGAACTATCAGGCAAAAGTTCTTAATGGCTCCACCCTGACTATGGTCGAGCTGCAAGCAGACGATGAGCAGGATGCCTATGCGCAGCTAAAGTCCAAAGGCTTGATGCCAGTATCGCTGCATGCGCAAAAAGCAGCAAAAATTTCCCGACGAGAGGCTTTTCCATTGGCATTGTTCAGCCAAGAGTTACTGGCATTGCTTGATTCTGGCCTGAATTTGGTAGAGGCGATTGATGCACTCTCTTTGCGTCAGGACCATACGCGGGCAGTTTTGCAAAGCATCCTGCAATCGCTACAGCAGGGCAAATCTTTTTCTGCCTCGCTGGAGCGCCAGCCAACGGTCTTTCCTCCTCTTTATATCGCCACTGTCAAGGCGGCTGAACGCACTGGTGATCTGGGTAATGCCCTGTCACGGTATATCGCTTATGACAACCAGGTTTCCTTGCTCAAAAAGAAAATCATCAGTGCCTCGATTTATCCGATGTTGCTGATCGTGGTGGGTGGATTGGTCATTGCTTTTTTAATGGGATTTGTCGTTCCTAAATTCAGCAGTGTATATGAGGGGACAGGCGCTGATTTGCCTTGGATGTCACTCATGATGCTTAGATGGGGCTCATTGATTGCACAGCATGGCGGAACCATGCTGGCAATCTTGGCAGGCATGCTCGTAGGTCTGGTGTTGCTGTTCAAAACACCTGCCACGCGCCAGTCTCTGCTCAAAGTGATCTGGCGTATCCCTGCGATTGGTGAAAAACTGCATCTTTACCAGCTTGCCCGTTTCTACCGCACATTAGGCATGTTGTTGGCGGGCGGCACACCCATCATGACAGCGCTAGATTCGCTTGGTGGCTTGTTGGATAGCAGCATGGCCCGTAGTCTGCAACAGGCGAAAACCATGATCAGCCAAGGTCAGCCTCTCTCTCACGCGTTTCAAGCAGTAGGCATGACCACCCCGATTGGAGAGCGCATGCTGCTGGTCGGTGAACGTGGCGGCAACGTTGCGCAGATGATGGATAGAATTGCCAGTTTTTACGACGAAGAACTAGCGCGCTGGATCGACTGGTTTACCAAATTGTTTGAGCCTTTATTAATGCTGTTTATCGGCCTGGTCATTGGTGTGGTCGTGCTCCTGCTGTATATGCCAATCTTTGAACTGGCAGGACAAATCCAATGAATCAGCCCTTACCTGTGCTATCCGCCGACCTATTGTCCCTGGCGCAAACGCAGGCGCTCCAGCAGCAACGCCGCGTGATTGAGCTGCTGGAAGACTTGGTGCCAGTAGACAATGAAACCTTGGTCAGCCAGTTGGCCCATTTGCTGCATTACCCGGTGGCGACCATGCGTGAGATGCGTGAGTGGCAAGTCGCCTTTGAGGTGGTCAGCTATAACGATGCGCAGCAAAAGGAATGCCTGGCATTTTATGATGCACAGCAAAGTCTGATTCTGGTGTTTGCCGATCCATTTAACCGCCAATTGCCATTGTGGGCACAGCATGCAGTGCCGCAGGAGGTTGAGTGGCGCCTAGCACATCGCTTAGAGATCAGCGCCTACCTTGCGGGTGAAGAAGAAACCATGCGCGCCATGGATGGTGTTGGGCTGCCTGCCGAGCAGGGGCAAGAGGGCGACGAAGAAGTGGTCATGCAGCTGTCGCTCAAATCTATCCACGAAGACGCCAACCCTATCGTCAAGTTGATTAACTCGACGTTGTACGATGCCCTTAAAACCGGGGCGAGTGATATCCACCTGGAAACGCATCCCGGTGGTCTGGCTGTTAAATACCGGATTGATGGCGTCATGGCCAGTATTGCCAATAGCCCTGGCTTGGACAGTGCCGAACAGGCCATTTCACGTATCAAGGTCATGGCGCAACTCGATATTGCCGAGCGCCGCATTCCGCAAGACGGTCGCTTTAAGGTACATGCCATGGGGCGCTTGATTGACTTTCGTGTTTCCATCATGCCGAGTGCCTTTGGTGAGGATGCCGTATTACGGGTGCTGGATAGAAAGGCATTAACTGAGCAGGCGCAAGGGCTGAGCTTGAAAGCGCTGGGGTTTGATGCAGATGTCATCGCACGCTTCAGGAAACTGGCCAGTGAACCCTATGGCATGGTACTGGTCACTGGGCCCACCGGTAGCGGCAAAACCACGTCACTCTATGCCGCGATTTCAGAAGTGAATACGGGTTTCGACAAAATCATCACCATTGAAGACCCGGTGGAATATCAATTACCTGGCGTGCTGCAAATCCCGGTCAATGAAAAAAAAGGCCTGACCTTTGCGCGGGGGTTACGCTCCATTCTGCGGCATGACCCTGACAAAATCATGGTTGGTGAAATACGCGATGCCGAAACAGCCCAAATTGCCGTGCAGGCTGCACTCACGGGCCACCTGGTGTTTTCTACCGTGCATGCCAATAGCGTGCTGGATGTGATCGGCCGTTTTATGCATATGGGGGTCGATCCTTATCATTTTGTGTCTGCCGTGAATGGCATTATCGCTCAGCGCCTGGTGCGCGCCTTGTGTCCGCAATGCGCAGAACCGTTTGCGCCGGATGCGGAAATGATTGCTGCCTCTGGATTAACCATGGAACAGGCATCGACCATGCAGTTTATGCATGCCAAAGGCTGTGGTCATTGCCGCGGCACCGGTTACAAGGGACGCAAAGCCGTCGCAGAAATACTGGTGCTGAATGACGAGTTGCGCGAGATGATTATTGCCAGGCAACCGATACGACAATTAAAAGAGGCCGCCGCCAGGAATGGCATGCGCACCATCCGCGAAGCGGCGGTAAGTGCAGTGGCAGAAGGCATGACCAGTTTGCAGGAGATCAACCGTGTCACGTTTATTGCCTGAGCTACCGATTGATATTCGGTGGTGCGGGTTAACCCGCATTCTGGTGTTGTCTGATCAGTTGTGGGCTGAGCATTGGTCCGCGGGTTTGCGTTCGCGACGGGTAGTAGCGCAGGCCACCTGGCCCGGCCCAGAAGAGCAGCCTCTTTCAGCGGCCTTGCAGGCCGTCTTGGCGCAACTCCCCGCGACACATTGGCAACACATAGAAGTGTATCTGGCAGACAGGCATGTGCATTTGCTGCTATTACCCGCCATGGCGCAGTCATTGCAAGTATTTAGCTGGTCTGGTGAAGAGCAATTGGCTTATGCGCGAGCTGTGCTGATGCAAACGTATGGTGAAACCGCGCGTACATGGCCATTTCGTTTGCAGGATATCCGCCAGCCACAAGATTGCCTGTTAGCGGCAATCCCTGCACTGCAATCAGCGGATTTGCAAGTATTGTTCAAAGGGAATGCCGTGCAATGGAGTGTGCAGCCTTATGCTTCGGCGTTGTGGGCACACACACGCTTGCCTGAAAGTGGGAGTGTGCTCATGGCAGAATCCCAGATGTTGCGCCTGATACAGTTAAAGCAAGGCCGTATTGTGCATGTGTCCAGCCTGGCTGTTGACCTGTCTGACCTGGCGTCAATCACAGCCTGGCTGATGCGTGAACGTACCTTGCTGAGTGTCCAAGCCTCCTCATGTTACTGGCTTATCGAGCCAGGTTGCAGTGTCATGGCCATGACAGGCGGCCATATAAAACAGGCATTGTCTGCACATCTTCCCCTGCAAACTTTATATGCTGCGCATGCAGTGACCACCTTGTGGCAGGAGGTGATGCATGTGGCCTGATCCTGATTACCAACTGGAGTTTTCCCGGCCAGCATTTGCCTGGCGCAGGTTGCGTTGGCCAGGAGGGCTGGTGATGCTGGGCCTTGCAGTATTGGTTGCAGTGGAATATAACCGGGCGGTTGATCAGCAGTCGCAATTGCAAATATTGGTAGAACGGCAGCAACAACTTGTTGCTTTGAGTGCCAATCAGGTCAAATCCGCGCCCGCACCACTACAGGTAGCCGCCAAGCAGGGTGAGATCAAACTGAGCCAGCCTCAACAAAAAGCAGCAGAAAAAATTGTGCAGCAGCTAAATGTGCGTTGGTTTGATTTGCTGCAGGCGCTGGAATCGCAACAGGTCCCGGAGATTGCCTTGTTGCAGCTATTGCCGGATGCCAGCCGGGGGCAATTTGTGCTCTCTGGAGAAGCAAAGAACTACCAGGCCTTGCTCAAGTACGTCAGCCAATTGCAAACAGTGGAAGCACTTGACCAGGTGCATTTGCAGAAACACCAGGTCAACGAAAGCCATCCACAACGCCCGGTCAGTTTTGAAATCCAGGGAGGGTGGCAGCCATGAGTCAATTACGTTTGCCAACGCCCATGACCTTACTTTGGGTGCTGCGCCGCTGTGCCTGGACTCTGGGCTGGATACCGATGCTGATTTCCGGCATGTTGCTACTCATATGGGCAGGATTACTGCAGCAGCAAGCAGCCCAAGAAACACAAATCAATATGCTGCAAAGCGACATCCGCCAATTGGCCATCAAACCAGTGGAACAGGCACCCCAGGAAACTGTTGTGATCGAAAAAGAGCAGACCGTGACGCCTGAACCCGTCCAACTATCTATGCTATGGCAACAGCTGCCTGCTTTCAGTGATTTATCTCCCCGCATGATACAGATCGCCAATCTGGCGCAAAAACGGCAAATACTGCTTAACGTGGGGGATTACCAATGGCAGGCGCACCAGGTCAAAGATGCCAGCCATGACATTCAGCAGTTTGATATGCGTTTCACTATCCAGGCTGATTACATCACCTGCAGACAGTTTATCCTGGATGTATTGCGGAAATATCCTTCAATGGCATTGACAGGATTAGAGCTGCGTAAAAACGAAACAGTGCAGCCTACCATAGACGCCACACTGACATTTTCGGTGTTTATCCGCGGAGGGCAATCACATGCCTCCTGATCGTAAAACTTCGTCGCAATTCTTGATCTGGATAGCATTACTGGTGACGCTGGCACTGGTGTACTGGCAATGGTCGCAAGAAGACAATACTGGGCCATCTGAAGACATGTTGGCCAAACCAGCCTCGCCATCACGCTCACACGCTGCCAAGTCTGTAACCAATGCCCCATTAGTCAGGGCTGAGGAGTCTGTTTCTGTTGCCAACAGGTCTGACACATCATCCGAAGTAGCCACTTACTTTACGCGTGAGTTGCCTGCCAAAAAAGCCAGGCATGCTTTATTTGCCGCGCATGAATGGTTGCCACCGCCGCCTAAGCCACAGCCGCCACCGCCACCCCAGGCACCACCGTTACCTTATGCCTATGTTGGCAGCATGCAGGATGTCGCAGAGGGTGACATCGTCATTCTCTTGCAACAGAAAAAATTATTGTTACCCAAAATTGGTAGCCAGGTCAGTCCACAGTGGCGGCTGGACCGTGAAGATGCCCAAGCGGTGTATTTCACTTATTTGCCGCTAAATAAAGTAGTGATGTTAAGTAAAACAAAAACAGTCACAGCCAGCCAGCGCCAGGCCCCTGCCAACGCTGAAAACAATTATTCAGAAGAAATGTTTAACCAATGAGCGCTTTAAATTTGAGTTCAAACGCTATTCCAGGGAGAAGAGCCCAGTATGTGCCAACCATGATTGTAATGGGTTTGTCAGTATTGATGCTATCGTCTTGCGGCTTGTTTCCACCCAGACTAAATGCGACCACCCCCGAGGGTAAGGTACATGAGTTGGCGCAGCAAGTCGCCGAACACCCGACAGATGTGGTATTGCGAAACCGCTGGTTCCGCGAACGTGAACTGGCGATTAATGCCTTATCGGCAGAGGCGGAGGCAGCGGATGCCAAAGGCGATATTGCTACCGCCAAACAGGTGTATGCCCGTATCCTCACCCTGGATCCGCATCATGTCAAAGCGCTGGATTACGAACGCGCCAGTGAGCGTGACATTGTCTTGCGTAAGCAGCTTGAACAGGCCAAGCTGCATCTGGATAAACCAAAGCAGGCTTTAAAAGAAGTGCAGGATATCTTGCTGGAGCAGCCCGCCAATGTTGAGGCGCGTGCGTTGGAAAAGCAGCTGGTTGCACAGGAGCCCAAAGCGCGTGTTGCCTTGCCACAATTGCAAAGCAACTCGAATAAACCCGTGACCCTAGAATTGCGTGATGCCAATGTCAAAGTAGTGTTCGAGGCGTTGTCGCGTGCTACTGGCATCAACTTTGTGCTGGATAAAGACATCAAGCCTGAAACCAAGGCCTCGGTGTTTGTGAAAAAAATGCCGATTGAAGATGCCATTGATATGGTACTTTCGAGCAATGGTTTGCAGAAAAAGGTGTTGTCGCCCACCAGTGTGCTGGTATACCCGGCCACCCAGCAAAAAAACAAAGATTACCAGGACCTGCTGATCCGCAACTTTTATTTTGCCAATACCAGTGCCAAGCAGTGCGCCGATATGTTACGGACCATCCTGAAGATACGCGATGTGTATGTGGATGAGCGCCTTAATATGTTAGTGTTGCGCGACAAGCCGGAAGTGATGGCGCTGGCAGAAAAAATGATTAAGGCCCAGGATATCGCTGATCCGGAGGTCATGCTGGAAATTGAGGTGATTGAGATTACCCGCAACAAACTGCAACAATTGGGCATTGGGTATCCC
The DNA here is from genome assembly GCF_001183865.1 of Methylophilus sp. TWE2. NCBI lineage: Bacteria > Pseudomonadati > Pseudomonadota > Betaproteobacteria > Nitrosomonadales > Methylophilaceae > Methylophilus > Methylophilus sp. TWE2. The sequence continues at coordinate 2,337,023 of NZ_CP012020.1, read as the reverse complement.
ACCAGTCTGACCGTACTCAATAATCCGCTGACACTTGAAACTATCAAGCAGATCAAATCGAGTACCATCGGTGTGAGCCCCGCGCCTAATGTGCAGTTTAGAACCACTGACAGTGACCTTAATTTACTCTCGAATCCTCGGATCCGCGTTAAAAACAATGAAAAAGCCAAAGTAGTGGTGGGTAACAAAGTACCCGTGATTACGACCAATGCCATTCAGGGCGGAGTTACTTCAGAAAGCGTCTCTTACGTGGATGTAGGGTTGAAGCTGGATGTCGAGCCCAAGGTGATGCTGGATGACTTTATCAGTATCAAGGTCGGACTGGAGGTCAGTTCACTGGGTGAGGCGGTCACCCTTAGCAATAACTCCAAGGTATTCAATATCGGTACACGAAATGCCAGCACGGTACTTCGCCTCAAACATGGGGAAACACAAATTCTGGCAGGCCTGATTCAGGATTCTGAACGTAAAAACGCCAACAAAGTCCCAGGGTTGGGTGAAATCCCCCTGTTGGGCCGCCTGTTCTCCAACAATTCCGATGAAAAAAACAAAACTGAAATTGTATTAGCCATTACCCCCAAAATCCTCAGTAATGTCACCTTGCCGGAAGCCACCTTCTCTGAGTACTGGAGTGGAACGGACACGGTTATTTCAGACAAACCATTATTAAACAATCAGCCTGCGACCCAAAACACTGGCCGCAATCAGCAAATTCGCGAGTTGCAGTTACAGCGTCAACGTGAGTTGAATGATGGCGACAATGCTCAGGGCGGTGAAACATCCGAGTCTCTCCCCGCTGAGACAGCCCCTGCTAACGAGCCCACGGCAATCCCCCCCCCTGATGCGGCGCCTGCCAATTCGGGTGCCTCAACGGGAACTATTAATTCCGGTGCCTCAACGGCACCAGCCAATCCGTCGGGGGGCTTGACCAATAATATCAGTGACTTGCCGGAACAAGGCACCACAAGCTTGCCATCGCCCAAGGAGATTCCTTAATGGGCAGATGCGCGCAATGGTTATCTCATACGCGTCTTTACTCTGGCTTCACCCTCATCGAGCTTATGGTGTCACTAGTGATTGTGGCGATCATGGCCAGTGTGGCAACTCCCATGGTACAGCTGACACTACAGCGTCAAAAAGAGCAGCAGCTACGAGAGCAATTGCGGGAAATACGACGTGCGATAGATGCTTATAAAAAAGCGGCTGATGACGGACGCGTAAAGAAAAATGCCGATGCCAGTGGCTATCCTCCAAATCTGCAAATATTAGTGGACGGGGTGGAAGACGCCAAGGATGCCAAACACGCCCGTATACGCTTTTTACGGCGTATTCCTCAGGATCCCATGTTAAATGCGCAGTCCAATAACGGCTTGGGACAGGTTACGGGCTGGGGTTTGCGTAGCTATGACAGTCCGCCAGATCAACCGCGCTACACACAGGATGTCTACGACGTTTATTCGCTGAGTCCCAGAACAGGAATCAATGGAGTGCCTTATGCGCAGTGGTAGACAGCAAAAGACCGCTGCCGGTTTTACCTTGGTGGAACTGCTGGTGGTGCTATCCATCCTGGCATTGCTGCTTTCTTTGGCTGTCCCACGCTATTTCTCGGGCGTGCAGCGCGCCAAGGAGCAGGCACTCAAGCAACAGCTCACGACCACGCGCAAGGCCTTGGATGAGTTTTATGCAGATCAGGGCCAGTACCCCGACACCTTGCAAGAGCTGGTCGACAAGCATTATCTGGATAAATTGCCGTGGGACCCGATTGCCGAACGTAATGATGCCTGGGTCATCACGCCCCCAGAATTACCGCTGGTTGGGGGCGTGTATACCCTGCACAGCAATGCAGAAGGACAGGCCACCGACGGTTCGGCATATGCTGACTGGTAGGGCTTTGGGCGACATGTCTAAACAAATGGGGTTTTCTTATATAGGTGTCATGGTGACGCTGGTGATTGCCGCGATTGGCATGCAGGGCGCGGCCGTCATGTGGCAGCAGCAAACCCAGCGTCATAATGAAGCAATGTTGTTGGAAACGGGTGAAGCCTACCGCTTGGCCATTGGCCGATATTATGAGTCTACCCCGCAGCCAGTCAAACAATATCCGGTGCGGCTGGAGGAACTGCTTGAAGACAAGCGCTTCCCAGTATTAAAACGCCATATGCGCAAACTTTACCCTGATCCATTTTTTGCGAAACAAGGCATGGTATTGATCATAAAAGACGGCCGCATTATCGGTGTGCGTAGCCAGTCCTTATTGGCGCCGATCCGTAACGTCAGCTATCAAGCATTTCAGGAGGGGTTTCAAAAAGCCAAGCGCTATAGTGAGTGGCAGTTTATCTATGAGCCGAATACGCTGGCAGATCTCGAGCAGGCTTGGGTGAATCGCTAAGGCCTGTTAGTGGTTGACTTGGGTTGCACGAGTTTTAAAGTGTTGATAATACCCCAGCACCCTGGGTACATATTGCCGGGTTTCGGTAAAAGGGGGAATCCTGTGTTGATGCGCTTTCACTGCTGCCGGGCCAGCATTATAGGCTGCCAGCGCCAGCGGCACATCGCCTTCAAACATGTCCAGCATACGTTTTAAATAACGCGAGCCCCATAATATCTGTTGAGGGACTGACCATTGTTTCACAGGCACTGTCGTCATCGTCTTGGCAGTGGCTGGCAGTACCTGCATCAGACCAAAAGCGCCCCTACTTGAAACGGCTCTGGGGTTGTAGCCGGATTCGGTCGCAATCACGGCATGAATCAGCGCCGGCTCCAACTGCGTCACCTCTGCTGCGGCCTGCACCTCTGACTGGTAAGGCAGCTTGCCAGACTGCCAGCGAACTGGCTTGGTGTGGCTTGCTGTCGTTAATTCCTCTGTGGGAATGGCCTCTGAGTCTGTATTGCTAATCACAATTTCAGACGCGTCTGTATTATCTAGCACGATGTTTCCGGCAAGTATCTCTTGTGTATGAGCCCCCTCGGCATAAGCAATATTGTGCTGGCTAAGCAGGATCAGGCTAAGCCAGCAAGCAGCGAATAGGCTTTGGTAAAGTCCAGGGCAAGTTGAAAACATGATGGGGAGGATTCTGGCATGCGCATGTGACAATGCAAAGACAGCCGGACTGACGGAGTTCACCCTCTTTTTGTCAGTCTGTCACAGCATTGTCATGCTCAAAACGTAAGCTGATGTAAAGAAAAATCATTATAAAACAACATCTTGCCAGCATGGTTCTCTTTTTAGTCCGATGTCATGAATTCATCAACGAACTGACATGCCGCAATCATTTTTCTGTCACAAATCATGCGCAAACTTGCTGCACATTAAATGATAAATGTGTCGTACACATGGATACCACAATGACAGGGATAGATCAGGTCAGCGACCAGTGGGCGCTGGCGCTGAATGAAGAGCAGCGCACAGTATTTATGGAAGTGATTGAAGAGTCGCTTCGCTTGCAGCATCGCTCTCACTTCTTTAACTGGTTACAACGCGGGTTTCAGTGTTTGCTTGCTCACGAGGTTGTCGTCATCGGCGTGCGTGGTTTGGAGCGTGCCAGCTACGATTATGAATATCTGACCTCAAGCCGCTACTTTGGTGATACTCAGTTTGACCAGGTACTGAATGAAGAAGATGGCCTTGTTCATGAAGCCTTCACGCGCTGGAGCCAGCTGGGTATGCCGGTCTTCTACCATACGGACCCGCAATCACAACAATACAATCATTATGCCGTAGAGCATGTAGAGGCAGATCGCATGCTGGCTTCAGAGCTCAAGCGCTTTGTGGTACATGGCTTTGGCAACGAGCATAGCCGTATTGCAACTATGGTCATGTTCGGCCGCTTGAATTCACCTGCAAATGCTCAAACGGCCCATCTGTTGGAGTTGTTGATGCCACATCTGCACTGTGCCATCGTCAAAGTGACTGCAAATAAAAGTCCTTCTGTCCTCTCTACCCCATCGCGTAATGGCCGTATCAAACCCTTAAGCAAACGAGAGCTCGAAGTCCTTGAATGGTTGCAAGCCGGTAAAACCAATTGGGAGATTGGCGGCATCATGCAGGTCAGCCCATTGACGATTAAAAACCACGTACAAAACATCTTGCGTAAACTCGATGTAGAAAACCGTAGCCAAGCTGCTAGCAAGGCCTTGAAACTAGGCCTGATTCATAGAAGCCAGTAAATCTTCAAGCATGAAATTCACAAGAATTTCATGCAGACATAGTCCGATAGGACTAGGCATGTTTTAAAGAATGTCATCTCTCCTCCTTAAACTCTTTCAGGTTTGATCGACTGGCAAGTGCGGTGTTTTTCAGCTAGTCCATGTGGACTAACTGCAAATCACATGTATGACATGCTGGCCTGACAATATTCGTGTGTTGTGTTTTAAATCGCCATCTCGATGGTTTGCTCTTTCAGTAGTTTTAAATAATTTTTAGGAGAGGTTTATGAAATTTCAATATAAAGCATTGGTAGCAGCGTTGGCGTTGTCTGCAGCAACTGTTCCAGCACAGGCGGCATTTACACTTAGCGGTAGTGGCGACTCCAGCTTTTTTCTGACTGTTGTCGACAACACTAATAACATTTCTGCTCTTTTTGATCTGGGATACAGCAACAGTGAATTTAGCACAATGGTTGCGCAAGCAGCCTCAAGCGGTGGTGCATTAAGCTGGGATTTGTCTAAAGGTGACTATGCTGATGCCTGGAACACATTCTGGGGTACTGCAAGTAACAGCGCTTCATTACAATGGGGTGTAATGTCTGCTGACAATTTTGGCGGTGGTGCTGGTAGTAGAAACCTGATTGCAACCTATGAAAAAGGTACAAAAATGGTTGGCTCACAATTCAATAATACACTGTCTGCCTTTGACGAGTATCTGGCAGCAAACCAGAACTTGGGTAATCACGCGTCAGTTGCAAATGGTGCAAGTTCAGCAATTTCAGGCGCTGCTTTCGCAGAAAACGCAAAAGCATACGGTACCTCAGGTCGTATTAATCAGCAAGGTTTCGACACGACGACTGTTTTGGGCGGCACGATGACCATCCGTCAACTGGTGAATGGCGCAACTAACACTACTGCGTTAACAGAAACTACTCTGGGTAATACTAATGGAAACTACACATTTAGCCTCAATAGTGCCGGTGTATTGACCTTTGCAGCTCCAGTCCCTGAAGCAGACAGCTACGCCATGTTGTTGGCAGGTTTGGGCGTCATTGGTCTGGTTGCCCGTCGTCGCAAAGCTTAATTAATAAGGCAAGCCATGAATAACGGTCAGTCAAAAACTGGCCGCCAATCAAACTTTTACTGAAGGAAACGAAAAATGTTTAAATTAAATAAACTGTTGCTGGCAGTGGCTGGCACTTTGATCGCAGGTCAAGTGTTGGCTGCACCAGTGACCCCGGCAGATATTACTGCTGCACGTGGAACTGGCAATTTGCAAGAAGCTTGGATTTCTGGCGCATCTGCTCCAACATATAATGTATTTCAGGGTTTTGCTGCAGGTTGTGATGCAGATACTTTGTCATTCTTCCATGACACGACTACAGCAGGTGCTGTGAGACCAGGTTCTGCAGGCGATAACTTAGCTTACGCTTGTACACGTGGTGGTGTGGTGTCTGTGTTGTATCATACGATTGCAGGCGGTTCATACAATGCTTTTGCGCCTCATGTTGATGGTGTCAGTTTGACTCGCGTTAAAAGCCTGGATTCAACAGCAGGCAATGGCTGCGTCAATTCTGGTGCTACAATCAATGTGAACGATAACCAGTCTGCTACGGCGGTATATCGCACTTGTGCTTCAGGTACTGCTGCAGCGCTAAATGATAACGCCCCAGCACTGCCAGCTGGTGGTTTTTCCGATGTTGAAGCACAGCTGTTTGGTAAAGATGTGAGTGAGTTTGGTACACAAAGTCCAGCTTACGTGGGCCAAGTGTTTGGTGTTGCAGTTTCAAAATCTCTGTATCGTGCATTGCAAACTGCCCAAGGCATTTCAAGAAATACCGATGCTCTGGATCCAACCTTTGACCCAGCCTATGCCCCTAACATTAGCAGTGCGCAATACACAGCACTTATCACAGGCTCATACACAAACTGGAGCAAATTGATCCCAAACAATACCACCACCCCTGTGCGTATTGGTCGACGTGTTAACACTTCAGGCACACAAGCCTCATCAAATGCCTTTTTCCTGAAAAACCCATGTAATGGTGATCCTTCCATTGGTGGTGCTCTAATTCCACAAACCGCAGCTTCAGCAGCTGGTTTGGGTGTTTCTACTTACATCGTGACTGAAGACTCTTCCACATCCTCCCTGAAAACCAAGTTCACTCACCCAACAAACTATGTTATTGGTGTGATGTCTCTTGAAAATGATTGGGACGCCGAGACAAGAACAGACAGAAACGGCTATCGTTTCATCAAGCTTGATGGTGTTCATCCTGAAACACCCGTTGCTGGTTCCGGTGCAACTAAAGATGTCAAGGCACGTAACAAAGCTGTAAATGGTGATTATGGTTTCCACATGGAGATGGTTTCTTTCGTGGCTAACTCTGCAGCAGGTACTTTTGGTGAGACTGTGATTGGTGAAATTGTCGGTGCATTTAGTACCTTATCTTGTGCTGACGTGCCACGCGGCTTGACTTTGAATCCTGAGGCAGGTTCTGCATGTGTTGCGGGTGAAGAAGTGGCTAAGATGACACGTGGTGGTAACAACTGTCAAGCTAACCAGATGTTGTTCTAATTAAATAAATCACTACGATCAAAAATTGTAGTTAGCTGATTGAAAGCACACCCTACCGGGTGTGCTTTTTTCATTTCAGTTAGTCCACCTGTCATCTTTACGACAAATTGGGCTCTTAATATAAGAAAGTGTTAGTAATGTGAATTTACAGTTGACTATAAATTAAGTTGTCAATAAGGGAGATGGGGTATGAAAAGGATTTATAATTTCGTCATTCTAATGGCAGCGGTATTGTATGCGACCGGTGCATTTGCGGCAGCAGTGACTCAAACAGACATACAGAATGCACAACCGTTGAATCAGGCTTGGATCAGTGGCTCATCCTCGACAACAAGGGGTGTTTTTTTAAGTTTTGTATCTGGTTGTCAAACTAACACATTGTCAGTATTCCATGGTGGAACTGCAGAGGCATCTTTCCCAGGTGATTGGCGTACTGGCAATACATTTGCATATGCGTGCGTGCGTGGTGGTGTCGTTTCTGTGTTATACCACACTAACCAGGGCGGTTCATTTAATGCTTTTGCCCCGCACGTACCTAACGATGTCGCTGGTACAGGCTTTGGCGTAACAACTAACCTAAACCGTTTGGCTAACGTGGCTACAAATAGTTGCACTAACGTGGGTACTATCACCGTTACAAGTCAGGGTGCAACGCCAGTTTACAGATGTGCAACAACGATCAACGGTTTTGCAGCAACTGATAACACTCCCAAAAAACCAGCGGGTGGTTTTTCAGATGTTGAAGCGGCATTGTTTGGTGTAAATGCAACTTCTTATGGTACCGAGATTGACGCCGGTGTCACACAAGTGTTTGGTGTCATGGCCACGGAGCCGTTATATCGTGCCATGCAAGTGGCGCAAGGCATTTATGCTTCTGTTGCGGCTGCTAACGCGGCTGATCCTGGTTTCTTGCCACAAAATGCACCTTCCATCAACAAGCAACAATATGCTTCTTTGGTGTCTGACCCATTGGCAACATGGGCACCATTAGGGGTTGATGAAACTAAGGTGGTGATTATCGCTCGTCGCGTGAACACATCAGGCACGCAAACTGCGTCAAATACATTTTTTTTAGGTAACCCATGTTTGCAAAACCCATCTATTGGTGGCTCATTGTTTCCCACTAAAGAGGCGGATAGCGATCCTGATTATTATCAAATCTTTGAAGATGGTGAAACCTCTGTAGTGCGCACTAGAATAAGCAATGCATCGTCTGCAGGTGAGTTTGCAATTGGTGTCGTTTCATTGGAAAGTACACCTGCTGCTGGCAGACGCTACCTGAAAGTGGATGGTGTGCATCCAGAAGCAGGGCCTTACAACACCATTGACAGCTTCGCCCGTTACACTTCTGCGCAAGGTCAGTATCCTTTCCAGTTTCCACTCAAAGGCTTTATCAGCCATGAAGCAAAAGGCACATTTGGCGAGACGGTGATCAAAAACATCGTCGGCAGTCTTTCTTTAGTGTCTTGTACCTCTGTGCCACGTGGTTTGATTTTGAATTCTGCCTCAAGCGCTTGTCCGATATTAAACAAAGGCGTGCACATTACCCAAACAACGCGCCAAGCTAACAGCTGCCGGCCATTAACTTGGAAGTTCTAAGCAAATCGAAGAGTGTATAGCCAAAAGCTATATTCGTCTCTCTTTAAAGCACATCTTAACGGGTGTGCTTTGCTCGTTTGTACACAGCTTGTTGATTCCAGAAGTTTGTTGTTGAACCTCAGTCAGTACTCTTTTTAATGATCTTTTGCTCGAACTCCTCGAATTTGGGAGGCGTGCTCACCTGTTAGCTGCAATGGCCCACTAGGGCTACTTAAAACAGGCAGCGGACTAGTCCGTATTTCATCTTTGTGACACGCAGTGCTTTCAAAATGGCAAGCCTTGAGAAGTGCCTTAACGGATATGGAAAGGGTTTGCAATTGTTGCTGCGTTTAATGTGTTTGGCTTGTGTTCTTTGGTCTTTTGCCGTGGGTGCAGAAGAGGTCGAGCCATCGGCATCAAAAACTGGCAATTCTTGGGACGCAACCACTGATGTGTCTGGAGCAGAAGCTGAGCCCTCTGTACAAACAGAAACCAAAGACCAGTTCGATATTTTTGAATATGTCGTCGACGGCAATACTGTTCTTGGTGTGACTGAGGTTGAAAAAGCGGTTTACCCCTACCTGGGCGAGAAGCGCACCATTGCGGATGTTGAAAAGGCACGCAGTGCGCTGGAAAAAGCATTTCATGAGTCAGGTTATCTCACGGTGTTTGTGAACATTCCCGAGCAGGAGGTCAATGCCGGGGTGGTCAAGCTGGATGTGCTGGAAGGCAAGGTTGAGCGGCTCAATGTGGTTGGCTCACGTTATTATTCGTTGGGCAAAATCAAGCAGAATGTGACTGAATTCAAAGAAGGTCAGGTGCCTCATTTCCCGACGGTTCAAAAACAAATTGCCTCGGTGAATATTAACCAGGACCGCGTTGTTGCCCCGGTATTACGTCCTGGAAAAACCCCCGGCATGGTTGAGGTGGATTTGAAAGTGGACGACAAGTTTCCACTGCACGCCAGCATGGAATACAACAACCGTTACACGCCAAATACGACCAAAACACGTTTGTCTGGCAACTTGCGATACGACAACCTGTGGCAACGTGATCACAGTTTAGGTTTGGGTTTTCAAGTCACCCCAGAGGATACGAATGAAGTGAAGGTGTTTTCTGGCACCTATGTTATCCCTTATGCAGGGGATTACTATGCCATGTATGGTGCTGTTAACGAAAGTGATATCAGTGCAGTGGGTGACCTGAATGTGGTGGGTCGGGGTAATGTTTATGGAGCACGATATATCCACCCTATGCCTAGCCCGTCCGCCGGATTTAATCACAATATAACGCTGGGTGTCGATTATAAGGACTTTCAGGAGAATACCCGACGATTGGGGGCTGACCTAGGCAGCAATCCGATTACCTACTTGCCATTTTTGATTGGCTACAACGGTAACTTGGTCACCTCCGAAAGCACATCCAAACTCGACTTGAATTTTGTATTTTCCACCAAAGCACTGGTGAATGACGAAAGAGAGTTCGCACTCAGGCGTTTTTTGGCTCGCCCCAATTTTTCTTACCTGCGCGGCCAGCTTGAGCATACGCAAACCTTACCCTACCAATGGCAAGCCTACGGCTCGATAGGGGGGCAGATCACGGGAGACTCTTTAGTTTCCAATGAACAGTTTTTTTTGGGTGGCTTAGACACTGTACGCGGTTTTCTTGAGGCCAGTGCACTGGGAGATAACGGTGCGAACTTCACCATGGAGTTACGGACACCGCCCTTACAAAAATATGTCGGCAGCTGGGTGAAAGAGTTGCGCTTGCTAGGCTTTTATGACTATGGGTTGGCTAAAACACGGGATCCACTGACATTTGCCGACGACAGGATTTCACAAATTGAGCGCTACATCTTGTCATCGTATGGTTTTGGCGTAGATGTGAAAGGTGCGCGAGGTTTGTTTATGCGACTAGATTTTGCTCGCGTGTTGCAGTCAAGCTGGGAGCTTGAAAATGGGCGGAGAACACCGACCAAGCCTGCAGGCATGAATGAAACAGGCGATACGCGATTGCATTTTAAAGTCGGCTTCGACTGGTAGTACAAGGTTGACACCGGTCAGGCAGTAAGTTTCTGAAGTATACGAGGTGATGTGATGAACAAGTTACGATTCAAATTGGTATTTAGCAAACGTCTGGGCATGCTGGTGCCGATTGCAGAAATTGCACGTACGCATCAGAAAACTGTGAGTTCTGCCAGTGCCTCTCGAACCGTGAACAATGCTTCCACGATTGAATTCCCTTTTTGGCGCATCTCTAGTGCAAGTGTTGCCCTGTTATTAGCGGGCTATCTGAGTTGGTTTTCATCGCCAGTACTTGCAATGGATGCCAATACCCTACCAACAGGTGGCAATATCGTTTCTGGCGCTGGCAATATACCAACTAATCCTGTCGGAAACGTGCTGGATGTGACGACAACGACCCAAAATGCAATTATTCGCTGGGATAGCTTTAATATTGGTTCAAAAGCCACTGTCAATTTTTATATGCCAAATGCATCATCCAGTGTATTGAATCGCGTGATGGGCGATGGTGCTAGCTATATTAACGGTGCACTGAATACACCTAATGGTGGACATGTGTATCTCGTCAACCAGAACGGGATTTATTTTGGTGCTGGCTCTCAAGTCAACGTCGGTTCGTTAACGGCGACCACGCTGGATAATATTTTTGATAACAGAATTGAAGATGTTTACAACCGAGGTATTTTGTCTAATGAAAATGAGCCCGTATTCTCATTTGCTGATGCAGTAGGCATTATTGAGGTGGCTGGCGCCGTTTATAACGAAAAAGGCGAGTTGGTCACAAAAGCCGCTGATATCAGAACAGCTGCCAATGGGCGCGTCATGTTGTTGGCGCCAGATGTTAAAAACAGTGGTGTGATTACTACCCCGGATGGGCAAACGTTGCTGGCGGCAGGTAAAACTATTTACATGGCCAAGCAAAATGAAAATATTCTGGTAGAGGTTTCTTCTGGAGGTACTGTAAAAAATATTGGTGAGATTGTCGTCGGTAACGGCAATGCCAGTCTGGTTGGTTTAGCAGTCAATCAGGAAGGCAGAATCACTGCCACGACTTCTGTAAGAAATAACGGAAAAATTCTTTTAAAGGCTGAAGAGATTCAATCTAAAGGAACCCCTGCAAATAACCGTTTAGGCACCGTCACGCTGGCAAAAAATAGCACCACACAGGTGCTGGTAGATACCCAGAGCACTGAAGAGGCTGTGCTTGGTCAAAAGCTTGGGGAGAAAAATCAGTCCATCGTTGAAATTCTGGGGAAAACCATTGATATTCAGGGCCGCGTGACGGCCAATGCCGGGCAGGTGAATGTGACGGCAAACTCAAATGGTATTGGGGAGTCCAGAATTTTTTTGGGTGACAATGCATTGATTGACGTCTCTGGCGTGGATGCCAATGCACCCATGTCACGCAATCAGCTTATCATACAGCTTTACTCTGAGCAGTTGAAAGACTCCCCTGTGTTGCGGGGTGGTCCATTGTTTGGTGAGTTCCTTTATCTGGATTCCAGAGAGGGGACACCTATCATCAGTCAGGCGGTGATTGAACAGGCCAAACTAGCGCAAAAAGAAACCATTGCTGAAGCGATGACCAACGGCGGCAGTGTCAAATTCACAGCCGATAGCGTGGTGACAAAAGCGGGCTCGGTGGTAAATACCTCCGGGGGCAAGACCAACTATGCGGCTGGAGATATTAAAGAAAGTAAGCTGTTGTTTAATGGCAACTGGGTAGATGCTTCTGATGCACAAGCAGGGGTTGCTTACGAATCGACGGGTTCAAAACTGACCATCAAAGACCCCCGCTGGGGCGTGACGCGCACTTGGGATCTTTCTTCCTCACCAGATGGTTCATATCAAGCGGGCTATGTAAAAGGTGGGAATGCCGGGACTTTTACAGTCCAGTCCAGTCAACTGGCATTACAAGGTGACGTGGTTGCCAACACAACAGTCGGTACATATCAACGTGGAGATAACGCGAATAGTCCAACACCCCAAGGAGGTGCGCTTAATATTAACTTAACCAGTAACAGCAACCTGAACTTTGTCAATCAACTGAGTGATCCGCTGAACAATGCTTTTAATGCCAATAGTGAACTAAGCGATCAGCAAAAGGCAGTTGCAGAAATTGATACCAAGGTATTGCGTCAAGGGGTTAACCGGTTAGTAGTAAATGCCAATGGCAAAATCAATGTCAACACGCAACTACAAACCAATCCTAATGGCAGTATTCAACTGGATGCCAATGGCGGTTTAAATATTAACTCCAATATCACGGCGGCAGGTGGTAATGTCATTTTGGGCGCAAGCGAGCGAACGAATGTGGTTTTAGCTAAAGGAGTCAATATCAGCACTTCCGGCTTGTTAACCAATGACAAACCTGGCATTGCTGGTGCCATGACTGGCTTGGTCGTTAAGGATGCAGGGAATATTACGGTCACGGACGGGCTTGTCATGCAAGAGGGAGCGCGAATGGAAGCTAATGCCGGCGCGTGGATCAAGCAAGACAAAACCACTGAAACCGGACATGGTGGCGATATTAACGTGACCCTCGCACAAGCCAAGCTTGATAATGATGCTTTTTCGGCCTATGGCATTTATGACTCAGGTAAAACCAGTCAAGGTGGCAAGCTGACGATTAATTTACAAGGAGATGCCGGTACTAGCCCGGTTAAGGATATTCAGATTGGCGGCGTTAACCCTGAAAAAGCGGATACTTTATGGCTGGATGAAGGCTTTTTTGGGCGAGGTGGTTTTTCGCATTACACCTTAAGTAATGAGAGTCGCCAGGATGGTGACATGGTGATTGGCCAGGAGGGCGTAACGACCCTTATACAGCCACAACAACGGGCTCTGGTTCTTGACGGAAGTGCGCAGACAACCAGCAGCGGTAACAGAATCAACCAGGTTGCGACATTGACCACGCCCCCTGCGATTGGCCGAAGCCCGGTATCATTAAGCATGCAAGCAGGGGATGACCTTACGCTACACGAAGGTGCAACCATTGTGACACAGGCGCCCAATAGCAAGACTGACGCCAAGGGAAGTGTGAGTTTAACTTCCAATGGGCAGATGACCATTTTGGGGGACATCACCGCGCCGGCGGCTGATATCACTTTGACGATTCAAAGACCGGAAGGAATGGATCCGATTGCCCCTAACAGGCAGTTTGATCCGACCTTGAGTCTATTTGTAGGAGAGAAGTCAGTGCTTTCGGCCAGAGGCCAATATATTAGTCCCCCAACAGTTGATGGTACGCTAAGAAATGCCAAGGTGTTGGATGCGGGCCATATTACAGTCAAGTCTGGTAACGGTGTGGTCGTCCTTAAAGAAGGAAGTCAGCTTGACGTGTCTGCTGCATCAGGCCTGGTTGACTTGCCCACTTCGAACAATTTTGTGCGTCAACAAGTGGATGGTAAAGCAGGAACCATTGAAATCGAGGCGCGTGACGGCATGGCGCTTGATGGCACCTTAATTGGCAAAAGTGCTGGTCAGGGCGAGGCGGGGACCTTGAAAGTAGTCCTTGGTGGAGATACTTGGTCTGCAGTTGAAAAGGATGACAATAACCCACTATTTTTACCCAACGGTAAGCGCTTGCTGACTGTGACACAAGCTAAACAGGTCATGGCTGATTTAAATCAGCCTGGGAGCAGTGTTGGTAATCTCATTCAGACTAACGATCCTGATATGCCATTGACCAATGCAGTGGGTAAGGGCCAGGTTTCGCAAGCACAAATCGCGGAAGGGGGCTTTGATCATGTGCAATTACATGTGAAAAACGTCGAAAATAAACCAGACAGCAAGATTGTGCTTGAAGCAGGCAGTGTGTTGGCAGCGCCTGCAAGTGTGACGCTCGATGCGACTGCTATTGCTGGCGCTGCGCGCATACAGGCGTCAGCGGTTAGCTTGAAAAATACGGGCAGTCAGCAATTGACGACACCAGCACAAGGGGCAGGTGAGATGGTCGTTGATGCTAATTTCATTGACTTGATTGGAAATGTGGCACTGGATCAGGTGTCATCTGTCAAGTTGAACAGCCGTACAGATATTCGCGGTCGTGGTGTAGCGAATGGCTTGCAGAGTATTGGTTCACTGACCGTCGCTGACAAGCTGGCGATGGATGCGGCGCAGATTTATCCAGTCAGTGCGGCCACCTTTAATATTAATGCCAAGGGTGACCAGAGCCTTGTCGTAATAACAAATTCGCAGGGGACTAAGCCAGATGTGCCAATGTCTGCACAGGGCAAATTGAATATCAATGCCGATCAAATTATACAAGCGGGTAATTTGCGCGCCCCTTTGGGTGAAATCAATTTAAATGCGAAACAAAGCCTAGTCTTAGCTAAAAACAGCTTAACCTCTGTTTCTGCAGAGGGTAGTGTGATTCCCTACCTCACGACGGTGTTAGGGGGGAATAACATGGTTGAGCAAGAGGGGAATGAAGACGCGATTGGGAAAAGTAAGCTGAATGAAAAGAAAATTACGCTGAATGCCAGCAATATTGATATGCAGGGCGGTGCCAAGGTAGATATTTCAGGCGGGGGAGATACCCTCTCTTATGAGTGGTTGCCTGGTATTGGTGGCTCGGAGAATGTTTTGTCCAAGCAGGGTTACTATGCTGTCTTGCCTAAGCTCGGCCAGCAATATGCCCCCTATGATTATTTGATGTATGGCAGCGCTCAACCTTCAGATCTGAATGTTGGGCAGTCCATTTACCTGAACGGTGGAAACGGACTGGCGGCCGGGACGTATACCCTGTTGCCAGCGCGGTATGCCTTGGTTCCCGGCGCCTATCTGGTAAAGGTCAGTAATGAAATTATGCCTATTAATACGTCGCTGGCCCAGTTAGATGGCTCGACCAATATGTCGGGTTATTTCACCCGCGTTGACGGAACGAGTCGCGGCCAGTTTGTCAGTTTTAATGTGCTGAGTGGGCAGGTCTTTTATAACAATGTGGGTACTAAAGACTATAAGGGGCCTGCAGAGTATCTGGTCACGTTAGGTAACCAATTCTTTATCAATAAATCCAGACAAGATGCAATGGTGACTCCCCAATTGTCTGCGGATGCTGGACAGCTGTCTATAAGTGCAACATCGCAACTGAATCTGGACGGTCAGATTGTGGCGCAAAAGTCGGCGGGTAGCAAAGGCGGACTGGTTGATATTTCATCCAATAAAATTCAGGTGGTATCAAATGTGGGTGCAATACAAGACGGTGTATTGCAGCTCAGTGCCAGTCAGTTATCTAATATTCAGGCAGACAGCGTATTATTGGGCGGGACACGTACCGTTTCAGGAAATACACAGACCATTACTACGCAAGCATCTGAAGTGACTTTTGCGAATGACGCAAACCATGTCGTAGAAAGTGCAGAGTTGATTGTCAGTGCAAAAGACAAGCTTAGTGTTAAAGCTGGTGCAGTCATTAAAACAGGTCCTGCTGCAACTCAGCCTGGAAGCGTGACATTAACTACGACGGGGGATGGTGCTTTGCTGGCAGTGTCTTCCAACAACGATTTGAGTCTCACCCGTACAGGTGCAAGTGCGAGCGGAGGCGAGCTTGAAGTTGAACAAGGCGCAAGGGTAGAGGTGACTCGCTCTGCAGTACTAGACGCGACAAAACGCTTCGACAAGTCTGGTGAAGTGAGTATTGCCAATGGCGGTAGTTTAACGCTGGGCTCGCAGCAATTTGCACTTGGTGACAGTAACCCTAATGCTGCCACTAAAATTGATGCGGCCACTTTGCAAAGTTATGGTCAGTTATCTGCAGTCACGCTAAATAGTTACAAACAAATTGATATCTATGGTGCTCTGAATTTTGGTTCCCAGGATTTAAATCTAAGGTTAAATTCCAGTGGTATGGCGCATCATGGCGATGGAAATGTGGTCATCAATGCCAAAACGCTTAGCTTGACTAATACGCTGGGGAATAGTTTTGTGGCTCCTCAGGATGTAGGCACCTCTCAGCTGACTATGAATACGGAAAACACTGTGTTTGGTACAGGCAATCAATTGAATATTGCCGGATTTGAACAGGTGAATGTCAATGCTGATCAGCAAATCAAGTTTGCCGATACTGGTAAAGTGAATATTAGTGCGGCAGAAACCAATTTACGCTCTGCTGTGGTGACCGCAGACACTGGCGCAAAATATGACCTGAGTACCACTGGCACTTTAAATCTGCTTAGTAACGGCAATGCCGCTGTAGCGACTACAGGTCTAGGTGCCAATGTTAATTTGTCCTCACATGCAACCACCATTGCCAATCGGGTAGAAATGCTGGCCGGGCAATTTAAAGCCACTTCAACTAATGCTGACTTAACAGTAGCGGCTAATGGACAAGTGATTACAAAAGCGACTACCGTCAAGTTTGATCAAACGCACAGCAAAACGACAGATGCAGGGAGTGTGTCACTCATCTCGAATACCGGCAACGTGGTGGTGGCGGACAAGGCCTTGATTGATATTTCCGGCGGTGAGCAGTCTGGTGATGCAGGCACTTTGAATGTGGATGCCAAGCGCGGACAGTTTACAGTGGCCGATGGTACGCTAAAAGCCAGCGCAGCAGGCAAGCAAAAACGGGGGCAGTTTAATCTGGATGTCGATCAGTTGGGCAACTTTAGTGAGGTTAACCAGGCGCTAGAGACGGGCCAATTTAATGAGGCACGCGATTTACGCGTCAGAAGCGGCAATGTGGATATTCAGTCAACCGATACAGTGACAGCCAAGCAGTTTACCCTGGGGGTTGACAATGGCAATATCCAGGTCGCTGGTACGGTGAACGCGGATGGCGATAAAGGCGGCGATGTTGCCATGTACGCCAGTGGTACCGTCACCCTTAAAAATACCGCCAGAATCACCGCCAAAGGCACACAAGCGAATCAATCTAACGGTGACTTACAAACAGGTTCTGGCGGCGACGTTTTGCTCTCCTCCAACAGCCTGAGCACAACGAATGCAGTCTTTGCAGAAGCAGGCGCACTCATTGACGTGAGTGGCTATGATAAAAAGGCTAACAATAATGCAGGCGTAGATGGTGCGGATGGCTCCGTGACCCTACGAGGACGCCGTGGCACGACGGGAACAGCAAATACAGTAAACGTTGCATTTAATACGACGAGTGCTATCAAGGGTGCTAGTGAGGTGCGAGTGGAGGGTGTACGGACCTATACGGCAACTACATTTGCAAGCACGATCGCAGGTCTTGTGACTGATACCAACAATTTTTACAATGCCAATCAAACTGCGGGCAGTTATGCGAATACCCAGGATGGTGTGGCTGCCCTGATATTACCTTACATTGAAGTGCGAAGCACCTCGGGAAACACCACGACTAATATGACTTCAAGCGCAGATCATAACTTGCGTGCATTTGGATCTGGTGTAAATACGCTAATTGCTGGTCGAGGAGGTGTCCTTTCACTGCGTTCAAGTGGTGACTTAAGAGTGGGTACTATCAGTGATGGATTTAGCACCCCGACCGCAGCAGGCTTGTTGGAGAGTAATGCCCAAACTTTTGATATCAGCTTGATTGCCGGTGCTGACTACAGTTCGGCGAATGTCAATAAAACGGTTCAAGACACTGGAAATTTAACATTGTCGAATGGCAAGATTATCAGAACTGGCGAAGGGGATATTACAGTTGCCGCTGGTAATGATATTACGCTAGGTACTGGGGTAATTTATACCGCTGGTAAAGCATCGCCCGATGCGGTGGGTTTTAGCAAGCCATCCGCGGCTACTGCTGCCAGTTATGTGAATAATGGCGGAGATATCAATATCATCGCACAAGGCAATATTTCTGGCACTGCCACCACGCAAAGTGTCAATCAGTGGTTGTTACGTCAAGCAGGTAATGAATCTAGCGAAACAGATACTAGCTGGTGGGTGCGCCCTGATTTATTCCAGCAAGGCGTTGCTGCACTAGGGGGTGGCGATGTCAAAGTGAGTGCGGGCGGTAATATTACCAATGTGTCAGCTTCTTCCGCGACTAATGCACAGTTTGATAATAAAGGCGAGAAACACACCAACAATAGCGTTATCAATGGCGGCGGCGATGTGACTGTGAACGCAGGCGGAAACATTACCAACGGAGTCTATTATGTCGGGCGAGGTGAACTGAATATCGGCGCCAATGGCAATATAGGCAAATCAGGCTCTGCAAACTCACAAGGTTTACTAATTGCCTTGCAAGATGCAAGCGCTAAAGTCAGTGCGATTGGTGATGTTAAAGTAGATACGGTGTTTAATCCGACTTTATGGGCTCAGGGCTCAACAAATTCACTCGTTGCCGATAATCATAATTACTTCAATACTTACTCCAGTGACTCAAGCTTTGATGTGTCAGGGTTGGTTGGAAATGTACAAATTGGTTTACAGCATAGAGATAATATTTCTTCTACTGGCCTAAGTACAGCAACTACAACGCTCAAACAGCACGACTATGGAGCTATTCATCCCGGAAAAGTCAGTGTAACAGCGTTTAATGGGGACATTACTAGCTATAAAATGATTTTGTCCCCAGCAAGCGATGGTCAGTTGCAACTGATGGCCTCAAACAATATAACAGCGGTTAACTCAAATTCTACTGGGAGTCAGTCGCCAACTGGTACGGTCATCATTTCCGATGCCGATGTGCTCAGTCAGTTCACCATTGATAACCCTTTTGTTGGGGATGTAAGACTGAGTGCATTAAATCAGCAGCTTGCAAGCTTTAAAACAGGTAACTCTGCGGTACCTGTACATAAAAACAACAACAATCAATCTGTGATTATTGCAAAAGAAGGTAGCGTCTCTTTTAAAGGCGCACCGTCCTCAAGCGATAGTGCCAATGTTTATGGTTTGAAGTCATCCATGCCTGTTTATATTAGCGCCGGTAAGGATGTGACCATGCACGCTTCAATACAACATAATAATCAGGGCGATATCTCTATTGTCAAAGCGGGCAATGACTTTGTGATGGACCTGCCAAATCCGGATGCTGAGTTCGTGGTAAATGGGCCTGGCGATTTGTTGATAGAGGCTTCACGTAATATTAATTTAGGCAAAACCAACGGGGTATTGTCTGTCGCTAATACTGTCAACGCTAACTTGCCTGAAAATGGTGCCAATATCACCATGCTGGCCGGTTTGGGCAAAGATGGAGCTTCAGTCAGCGAGTTTGTGAACACTTATATTAACCCCAATGGTGTTGGTCCTCAATCCATTGCTGGAGACGCGGAAAAATTAAGTGCATACCGCACTGTGGTAGCTGACAGTGTTCAAGGCTATATGCAAAACAAAACTGGCTCATCCCTTAGCAAAGAGCAAGCGATGGCTTTATTTTTGGCGCTCGCTGTGGATGAGCAGAAGCCACTTGCTTATGCACTGTATGGTATAGAAATGACCAATGCGATTGTCGATTATGTGCAGACAGGTAAAGCTAACCGTGGTGAAGAACTGATTGCAGCCATGTTCCCGAAAACGCGTATATATGAGGGCGATATGTTGATGTATCAGAGCCAGGTTAAAACCTTGCGTTTTGCTGACATCAATCTGCTCACACCTGGTGGGCTGATTAATGCTGGTGTCCCGGCTGCTGCTGGCGCTGATGCTGGTAAAGAAATCGGTATTGTGACCGAAAAAGGCGGTGCATTAAGGGTCTATGCGGATAAAGGCTTCGAAATCAATCAGTCCAAAGTCTCCACGTTATTTGGTGTTAAGGGCGGTGGCAGCGATCAGGATGCCGATGGAAACTTGCTTGGCGTCAGGGGTAAGGGCAGTGATTTAAGTGCTTGGGTCAATAATGGTGATATTGATGCAGGACGTGGCTCCAAGACTGCGCTGGCCGTACCTGAGCGTTTGGGTAAGTTGGATGATTTTGGTAATCGGATTGTCGAGCTCAAAGGCGTTGCTGCCGGTAGTGGTATCAGCACCTCAACTTATGATCCGGATGGTCCAATAGGCAACCAAAAAGAAGTGAAGGCTGGTGTCGTGTTTTTGGCTGCTCCGAATGGTGTACTCGATGCAGGTGAAGCGGGTGTTTCCTCTGGCGCAGATTTGTTTGTCGGTGCACAGGTGATTAACAATGCCACCAATATCAGTGCTGCAGGCAGCTCCGCAGGGGTGCCAGTTTCTGATACCGGGGGCTTGGCTGGTGCAGCTTTAAGTGCAACCAATACTTCAGCGGGAGCCAGCAATGCGTTGACTGAAAATATCGCCAATCAGATGAACAACCAGAATGTAGCACCTAAAGAGCTGCCACCTATCGTGACTGTCAAAACGATCCGTTTAGAAGATTAATCATTAATTCATGCAGTCTATATGCCCGCCTTTGGCGGGTATTTTTTTGTGACGCTGGTGTTTTGTTGTGCTATCCAATACAAGCGTTGTCTGGTGAAGGCAGGCGAACGCATTCCTACACAGACTAGACTACTCGTATGCAAGAAGTGTTTTATTTGGTCGTGTTTTCATAGTCCAACCTGACTAGTTAGCCGGTGCCAAACTTAATATTGGCGGCAATTCAAGTTGTTAAAGTATTCAGGATTTTAATCGAGCGAAAAGCTGCGGAGTCCTGAATGAAATTTAAAAAAATGCATTGGGCACTGGCCTGGTTGGGTCTGTCCTCCTTAAGTATCCCTGTCTATGCCGAGGTGGTAATTAGCCAGATCTATGGCGGCCAGGGCAATATTTATAACCAGGATTACGTTGAGTTGTTCAACAACGGTAGCGTGGCAGTAGATATCAATGGCTGGTCTGTGCAGTATGCCAGCGCCACGGGGAACGGTAATTTTTCTGCCAATGGCGTGACAACATTGTCTGGCTTGTTGCAACCTGGCCAATATTACCTGGTGGGTTTGCGTAGCGCGGCCAACGGTTCAGCTTTGCCTACGCCGGATACCAGCAATAATGGCACTGACATGAGCGGGACCAACGGCAAGGTGGTGTTGGTCAAGAGCAGCATCGGTCTGACTTGTAACGGTGGCTCTAATGTGTGTAGCAGCAGTCAGTTGGCGCAGATTGCCGATTTGGTAGGTTATGGCACGGCCAACTTTGCCGAAGGCTCGGCAGCACCGGCGAGTTCAAGCAGCACGGCATTGCTACGTAAGAATAATGGCTGTCAGGATACTAACCAGAACGGCAGCGACTTTGTGACCGGTGCACCCGCACCACGCAATAGCAGCAGCGCAGTGAATGTCTGCGGTGGCGGCAATACGGGAGGTGGGACAGGAAATCAACCGATTGTTACTTCTTGTCCGGCGATAACGCTGCAAGTGGGCGAGGTTGGTGCCGGTCAGGTGCAGGCGTCAGATGTTGACAGTGTGGTGAATGCCGCGACCTTGGCTTCTAATGCGCCGAGCGGCGTGAGTCTGGCCAATTTTGCCGCGGCCAGCAGTGATGGTCAGTCTGCCAGCGCGACGTTTCAATTGGATGGCAGCCTGCCAGCAGGGCAATACACGGCCGATATCCAGTTTGCCAATGATGAAGCGCAGACGGCAACTTGTACCGTCAATATCACGATTAAAAACAGCAATATCACCCGCATTTACGAGATTCAGGGCAGCGAATTGGGCACAGCCTCTGTAAGCCCGCTCAATGGCCAAACTGTCACGACAGAGGGTGTGGTCACTGCTGTGTTCCCTGGCCTGAATGGCTTTTACCTGCAAGATGCCACCGGTGATGGCAATCCACAGACTTCGGATGGTGTATTTGTCTATCTAGGCTCAGGCGTGAACCCTACGGTGAGCAAAGGGCAAAAAATTCGCCTGACAGCCAATGTGACAGAGTTCAATACCATTACCGAGCTGGTCAACGTGAGCGGCTTGCAGGTGATTGGCAGTGGCAACATTCTGCCAACAGACATTACCTTGCCAGAAGTGACAGAAGGTGATCTGGAAGCTTATGAAGGCATGCTGGTGCGTATCACCACACCGATGACCGCTTCGCAGAATTACTTCCAGGGACGTTATGGTCAGGTGACCTTGTCTGCCGAAGGTCGCATGATCAAGCCTAGCAATATTTATCCTGCCAACTCGACCGCTGCGGCACAACTGGCCGATGAAAATGCGCGCCGTCGCCTGGTGCTGGATGACGGTAGCAGTGCACAAAACCCCAACCCGATTCCGTTTATTGGCGAAGACAATACCTTGCGTGCCGGCGATGTGGTGGAAAACCTGACCGGGGTGATCGACCATGGCTTGATTACAGCCTCAGGTACAGGTCCGCGTGACTACAAGCTGCACCCGACCGAGCCAGTACAGTTTAGCCGCGTCAATGTGCGGACAGCGTCACCCGCCAGCGTGGCAGGTAACCTTAAAATCGCTAGCTTTAACGTACTCAACTACTTCACGACCTTTACCAATGGCGCCACTGCCAGTGGCCAGACCGGTCAAGGCTGCCGTTTGGGTAACAGTGTATCTGCCTCCAACTGCCGGGGTGCCAATAACCTGACAGAGTTCAATCGTCAGCGTGACAAGATTATCCGCGCATTGACTGCGATGAATGCCGATGTGGTGGGTTTGATGGAAATCCAGAACAACGGACTCACTGCGGCACAAAATCTGGTCGATGGTTTGAATGCGGTATTGGGCGCCAACACCTATGCCGTGATCGCTGACCCGGTGACGGGGACTGGTACTGATGCGATTAAAGTGGCCATGATCTACAAACCGGCAAAATTGACGCCAACCGCCGCGGCCTTGTCCGATAACGACAGTATCAACAACCGTCCAACGCTGGCACAAACCTTCCGTGCAGCCAATGGTGAGAAGTTCTCCGTACTGGTCAACCATTTTAAATCCAAGAGCTGCTCGGATGTCGCTGGTGCTAACCAGGACCAAGGTGATGGCCAGGGTTGCTATAACTCGCAACGACTCGCCCAGGCCAGCCGCTTGTTGCAATTTATCAATACGGTGCAAGCGCAGTCTGGTGATAGCGATGTGATGGTCATTGGTGACCTCAATGCTTACGGCAAGGAAGATCCTATCCTGTCTCTGGAAGCTGGTGGTTTGCAAGACCAGATTGCCCGCTTTAATGGCGAGAGTGACTACTCCTACGTGTTTGATGGTGAATCCGGTTACCTGGACCATGCCCTGGCCAGCAGCAGTATGGCCGCGCAACTGACCGGCACCACGCACTGGCACATCAACGCCGATGAACCGTTTGTGATTGATTACAACACCGAGTTCAAACCACAAGACCTCTACACCGATAGCCCTTACCGTTCTTCTGACCATGACCCGGTCATTGTCGGCGTGCAATTGGTAAAAACGGTCAACGGCAGTGCCCAGCGCGACACCTTGATCGGCACTGCAGGTGACGACGTGCTGACGGGTAGTCTGGGGGCAGACACCCTCACTGGGCTGGCTGGTCGCGACACCTTTGTTTACCAGAGCATGCGTGATGCCACAGACACTATCACTGACTTTACGCCGGGTGAAGACCAGCTGGACATCGGTGCCTTGCTGCAAAGCATTGGATATACAGGAGGTCAGCCATTTGCTGATGGCGTGGCGCGCTGGGTCAGTGTGGCTGGCGGTACGCAACTGCAAATCGACACCGACGGCATCGCCGGGGCTGCAACAGCCAAAGCATTGGTGACCTTAAAAGGATTAGCCATGAATCAACTGGACGCACAACGAGATGTGCGCTGGTAATCAACCATAACAAATCAGTGAGTTGTTTTTAAAAACCGAGTGAGAGGATATTTAAGATGAAAAAAATCAGTTTAATCGCAGCCTTGTTGCTGTCCAGCCAAGCTAACGCGGCACTGAATGCCGGTGACATTATGTTCACTGCCTTCAACGCTGACGAAGATGGTTTGTCCTTCGTGACGTTTGTTGATATTGCTGCAAATACCAAAATTTACTTCAGCGATAACGAATGGACTGGTAGTGCATTCAATACCGGTGAAAGTTACAACCAGTGGGTGTCCAGCGACTTGGTCGCCGCGGGTACCGTCGTACGCTTTTCTGCTTATGACAAAACCAGCCTGTCTGCATCTACCGGGGTGTTGTCACGCGTGACAGTGAGCGGTAGCAGCAACTGGGGCATTGGTAACGATAAAGAAACGGTCTATGCATACTTAGGCACTGCTGCCTCAGCACCAACCACCTTCCTGACAGCCATCACCAATGGCAAATTTGCCAATGATGGCTCGCTAACCAACACAGGTCTGACCAAAGGCGTGAATGCGATCGAATTGACTGCCAAAGCTGGTGCTTCCAGTGAACCAGACTACGCCGAGTACAACGGTGTGCGTGACGGCCTCAGCAACTTTTCTGATTACAAAGCACAAGTGGCGAATGTGAATAACTGGAGCGTGGACACCCTGAATAACAGTACTTCCGCTGCATTAATTCCAAATACCGCTGCTTTTAGTGTCAGTGCCGTGCCCGAAGCAGATAGCGCTGCCATGTTGCTGGCTGGTTTTGGCGTATTGGCCCTGGTACGTCGCCGTCAATCACGTTAATTATCAATGAGTGCCGTGATGCGTCACGGCACTGTGTGGAGAATGCAATGTTTAAACTGAAACAATTAACTGCTTATGTCGCACTGACCTTGACTGCCAGTGTGGCTTGGGCGGAGGGTGTGACTGTATTACATGTGGGTGACCAAGAAAGCTGGTTGCTGTCTGCGCAAGGTAACTTGCGTGATAGCAGTGGTCAGGCCATTTCTTTTTATGGTGGCGTGGACCGCCTGGCAACCGTGATGAAGAATGCTGAAACAGCCGCGCAAGCTGCCGGCCGTCATGTGCTCAAGCTGAATGCGGGCGATGCCTTTTTACCAGGTCCTCGTTTCAATGCCAGTTTTCAAAATCTGGGCAGCGCTTACATGGGTGGTCAGGACTTCTATGACACCATCGCTTTGCGTCAGATTGGTTTTGATGCGATTGTGTTTGGTAATCATGAGTTTGACCTTGGTGCCGATGTGGCTGCCCGTTTCGCTGAAGTGTCAGGTAGCACCTACCTGTCTGTGAACCTTAATTTTGATGCCACAAACCCCTTTGCCAGTCTCAAGGCTGCAGGCAAAGTGGCTCCATCAAAAATCATTACGACCAGTGCGGGCCACAAGATTGGCCTGATAGGTGCAACGACACCATTGTTGCCTAGTATTTCCTCTCCAGGGGCAGTCAATTTGATTGGCTTTGATGCCAACAATACCGAGGCACAAAACCTGCAGGCGCTAATTCCGCTGATTCAGGCGGAAGTGAATCGCCTGCGTAACGAGCAAGGCGTGACAACCGTCATCCTGATCAGCCATCTGCAAAATGCCGCCAATGAGATCAATGTGGTGATTCCTGCCTTGACCGGTGTTGATCTGGTATTGTCCGGCGGAGGTCATGAGTTAATGGTCGATCCTGACGATGCGCTGATCAACGGAGGCGTGGCTGCGACCTACAACTCACATCCAGTGAATGCAATAGATGCCAATGGCCATACCGTGCCTGTGCTGACCAGCCACTTTGGTAACCGTTACGTTGGGGAGCTCAACTTCACGATTGATGATAGCAATGGCACCTTTGTCGGGATTGACTCCAGCAAAATGATGCGCGTTTCGGGTGCCGCCGCAGATGCAGACCGCGTGAGTGGCGATGCCACTATCCAGGCGCAAGTAGTGACGCCAATCCTCAACTATATTTCTGCCTTGAATGCGCAAATCATAGGCACCACTGCGGTGAAGTTGAACGGCCCCACCCATACGACCTGCGCTGCACTGCCATGCACATTTGTCGCTGGTGTGCGTAACGCTGAAACCGGCTTGGGTAATCTGGTCGCTGATGCCATGCGTTTTGCCGGTAAAACCGATGTTGCGATCCAGAATGGCGGCGGTATCCGTACCAATATTGCGGCTGCCGGCAATGTTTCTGTTGGCGATACTTTCAATATCCTGCCATTTACCAACCTGGTCAAGCGTGCGCCTGCCATGAATGCGACTCAGCTTAAAGATTTGCTTGAGCATGGCTATGGCGATACCAGCCCAACTGGTCGTGCCAATGGCCGCTACCCACAAATCTCTGGCATGCAAGTGGTGTATGACAGCCGTAACCCTGCCAGAACCACGCAAGGGACTGGTAGCCGCATTCAGCGTGTAGTGCTGGATGACGGCACCGTGCTGATTGATAACGGTGTGGTGGTCAATAACCGTACTTTCTCATTCACCACCATAGACTTCACGGCAGCGGGTGGCGACGGTTATCCGTTTGCGGCCAATGCTGTGGAGTTTGAAAACAGCCCGTTCACGATTACCTATCAGGAAGCCCTGGCTAACTTCATTCAAACGCCAAAATCAGAGGGTGGCCTGGGTCGCTTGAATAATAGTGATGGTGATGAAATTACTGTGAATATGTATGGCCTGGAAAACCAGTATGACAAAGGTGGCCGTTTGATTGACCTGGCGATTGCTAATTCAACCGCTGGTGTCACGCGAACAGGCAGCGCTGGCCGTGATGCACTGGTGGGCACAGCCGGGGATGACATGATCAACGGTGGCCTGGGTGTGGATACGCTGACCGGTGGCGCAGGTAACGATGTATTTGTTTATAACAGCATGCGTGAAGCGGGCGACACCATTACTGACTTTACGCCTTATGCCGACAAATTACAGCTGACGGCCTTGCTGACTTCGCTGGGCGTGTCTGCCAATAGTGCGCTCACAGGTGGCTACCTGCGCTTGATGGACGTGACTGGTGGTGTACAGCTGATGGTCGATACCGATGGTGCGACAGGTCCTGCCGTAGCTAAACCATTAGTGACCTTGAAAGGCTTGACCGCCAAACAAGTGTCGCCAGCCAGAGACTTCATACTTTAATGTTTACTAAAGGAATTTTGCAATGAACACATTCATGAAAAAAATCACGTTGGCTGCCTTGTTGACAGTCGTCATCCCAGCCCAGGCAGCGATTCAATCCTGGCAGTTTAATGGTCAAGTTGAATCCGGTTACTACAACGGGTCAAGTTATCAGGGCCAGTTCAGCTTTGATGATGCCGGCCTGCTGGCATCAGGCACTGAATTGATCAACCTGAGCAGCCTGAACTTCACTTTTGGTGGCAACCTGTTCAACCTGGCAACGCCTGCTCTGGCCGATGCCACGGCCGTATTCCAGGATGGCGTGTTTACTGGCCTGGAGTGGTCTGTAGATTCCAACAGCCCGGCGATCGGGTTTAGCTTTATTGCAGGAAGCGCCGATGCCTCCGATGCTTTCTTGGCCTATGACACATCTCTGGGCTTGTCCGGTACTGGTAGTCTGGCCTATGCCGCTGCGGTACCAGAGCCGACACAATCCGGCCTGATGCTGATTGGTCTGGGCTTGATGGGCTGGATTGCTGCCCGCCGCCAATCCTGATTCTCTCTGCATCAACGCGTTTGCAATGAACGCACCAGCCCGGTTCGCCGGGCTTTTTTTCGCATGACGAATGGCTGCTTAAAAACGGTTAAGTAATCCCAGATTTTGCATGAGGTGATTTTCAATCTACTCGAAAGTGAACTTTGTCCATTTTGCATCGTTGGTTAAACAAAAATCGATGATTACCCTCAAATTTACCCGAAAAATCCATCAAGCAGTTCAGCGTTGTCATTTCCATTCCTAATGGAAAGTCTGTGGTAGAGATAACATCGCCTGAAGTGCAAAATACATGCAACGTGGAAGCCATGCGTGCTGACTGCCGACCAGTTCCGAATTGATGTGTTCAAATTCAACCCAAATCGTCTACCAGATAGTCTGTCGTGTGAGTGATGCGTTGATACGGTTGCCTGAGGGCCTTGTTTAAGCAGATTAGCCCCCGGTATTTGCCCCATGTGGCAGCGTCAACGGTCACTCCATTTGTTTTTTGTGAGGCTGTATACGTTGATTAGGCGGGGGGGCAGCGACGTTGCGTTTCGCAGGTATTGTTTTAGGAAAACCTTGAATGATGACAATTGATCAAGTGATATAGCACTTCCATCAGAACAACTTCTGTCACTATATGGCGTTGCTCCTATGGTGGCTAAGCAGGCAATATGCTTACTGTATGCTCGCAAATTTTTTTCGCCTCTTTTGTGGATGAGCAATTTAAATTGATAGCAGCGCCAGATAAGTAATTCGGATGATAAAAAAGAGCCGCAGGAGGCGGCTCTTTTCGATTAACAGCGGTCTGTCAAGCGCGACGACGGGCGGCGAAAGACAGTAATCCCAATCCGGCCAGCAACATTGCAACTGTTTCCGGTTCAGGGACTGCGGAGATGGTCAGGTTGTCCATGACAAAGGTACCGCCTGAGACTCCAAAGCGGTAAACATCTGCGGACGCACGCTCAAAACCGACAAACATACCTTCATCATAGCTGTCCCAAGCGGTATCAACGTTGATGGTGCGTGTTTCAAGCACGTTGCCGTTAATGTCATATGCAAAAAAATTCAGGCTGTTACTTTCACCGATGTCTTGATATTGGTTGATAAAGATGCCGACCTTTTGCATGCCAGAGGCAAAGCTAAAATGGATGCTGTCATTAGCATTGTTAAATTCAGCAGATAAAAATGTGCCATCGCGGTTTGCATTGCCCACGACACTCCACAGTCCGTTATCATTCAGGTCGAATGCATTTTGACCAACGGTCGCGAGGCCATCGGTGGTTAATGTCACACCATAGTCTAAACTCAGGCTGTTGCTACCACCTTGAGGCAACAGATAGCCATCAAAGGCATTAAAGTCAATCACATCACCCGTAAACGTGGCGGACGGTGAAGAAAATGAGGCTGCATTGGCTGCCGAGGAAGCTGCCATTAAAGCGACGATGCTAAGGGTTGTAAATTTCATCATAAGCTCCTGTCAATATAAAAGGGGGGGCAGCGCAATCACGCTGCCCGGTGATATTAAGTGCCGATAATGCCACCATCATTTTTGGTAATCACCACTACACCTGAGCGAGGACGGCCTGGGTTCAGCGGGGTAACGCCATCACTGGCAAAATTCCATTGGCTTTGTGGCCATGCAGAGTATTGCTCAGGGGCAGCCTCAGTGCCTGCATCACCTGGATGCTGAATCCCTACCCA
The DNA here is from genome assembly GCF_001183865.1 of Methylophilus sp. TWE2. Taxonomy (NCBI): domain Bacteria; kingdom Pseudomonadati; phylum Pseudomonadota; class Betaproteobacteria; order Nitrosomonadales; family Methylophilaceae; genus Methylophilus; species Methylophilus sp. TWE2. Next base: position 2,307,700 of record NZ_CP012020.1, on the reverse strand, counting down.
CAGGGTTTTCCCATCTGGAGTCATCGCGATACCGGTGACTTCAGCTTGTGGGCAAGCGGTCAGGAAGCGTTTGGCCTCTTTGGTGCTTGGGTCTATGCACACCATTTGATCCATACCCAGGTTGACAAAGTCTCCCGTGCCTGCGCCGGAGTCGGTTTGTACCCACATGCGGCCGAAGTCGTCAAACCATAAACCGTCTGGCGCACCAAAATCTGCACTGCCATTTGGCGTATCTACAATATTGCCTTTAAAGTCATTGGTGGCTAATGGCGTGCGCGCAGTGAGGGTGTCACCTGCTTGCACAAACATATCCCATGTAAAGGTCGTTGCGCGCACGCTGCGACCATCTTCACGCCAGCGGATCACACCACCATAAATGTTATTTTCGCGGGAATTAGCAGCATCCACTGGTGGGCGGGCGCCGCCAGCAGAGGTGGATCCGTCTGCTGCATTTACGCTGGCTGGTGATGTACCACGGCGGTTGTTGTTTGTTAATGTGCAATAAAGCTCAACCTCCTGGAACCCATTTATACGTGGGCGAGCGCCTACCCACTCTGGGCGGTCCATCATGGTTGCACCCACTGCATCAGCCGCCATGCGGGTTTTGATCAGGATTTTGGCCAGAACTTCAGCATCGTTAGCGCCAGCAAAGTTCGGGTTGTTGCGCAAGGCCTGTCCATTGACGCCGATACTGTCCGGCGTTAATGGCAACCAAACACCCGTCAGGTTGGCGTCAAAACGCGCCACATAGAGTGTGCCTTCATCGAGAATGTCGCGGTTGGCTGCACGGTTGCTTGGATTGAACTTGGCATTGGCGACAAATTTGTAGATGTAGTCGTTACGCTCATCATCGCCCATATACATGCCAAGATCGTTGGCAGTATCTACCACATATTGCACGCTCTCATGTTTAAAACGACCAAGCGCGGTGCGTTTTACAGGTACGCTTTTGGGATTAAATGGATCAATTTCAACAATCCAGCCAAAGGTATTTGGCCCATTAGGGTTAGCATCCAGCTCCCAGCGCGGGTCAACGGTATGCCATCTGTAGCCTGCCCCAGTGGTGCTTAAGCCATAACGACGATAAAGCTTGCTGTTCTCTGAACCTGTTGCAGTGGTATCTAACGTCCCGGCGGCGCGGCCAAAGTAACCATTAAAATTTTCTTCGCAAGTCAGGTAGGTACCCCAAGGTGTATAACCATTTGCACAGTTGTTGACTGTCCCGTAGCAGTAAGTCCCGTCTGTCATGCCGATAGGAGTGCTGCCGTTATCATCAATCTTGTAGTCCACCGTTTTCAGCAGTGCATGACCCGCAGCTGGGCCACTGATGCGCATTCTCGTATTGGCATCTATTCGTCTGCCATAGATGGAATTGCGTTGCACGCCCCATGCGCCTCTCACGCGTCTTGCCTCAAGGACATTCACGCCATGTGCTGCCTGCGATTTGCGAGCCTTAGCAATGTTGTAATTGGCATGGAAGTCAGGGAATAAAATTTCTTCGTGGGTATATTCACTGTTGGAGACAAGCAAGCCGCGATCACTGCTCAACTCGCCATTTCTTTCGGCAAAGGGGAAGAAATGCATGCCATCCGTGTGACCGCCATAAGCCAGACGCTGCTGTGCAGCTGTTTCAGTGGCTGTACCGCTAAATGGCATACCGCCACGCACGATGGGGTCACCCCAGGCGACAAATAATTCTGCGGTATAGCCAGGTGGCACAGAGACGGCATCGACAGCGCTGGCTGCCAGGTTAGGTGGGATTGGTGTAAAAGAGATGGGGGCGCTAGGCATCCCAGCAGAGGCAGATGCGCTTCCGAGCAACCCGGTTTTGGCCGCAGCTGCACCAGCTGGTGTGACTGCATTGGCAAAACCAGAGAGTGTCAAACCGCCAGCGGCAACCAAGGCTGTTGAGCTAATGCCAGTCATCAAAAACTTACGACGGTTGACATCCACCTGGTTCATCACTTCTGAGATGGAAGTATTGCCAGAGTCATTCAGTGCAACATCGTTGTTAGGATGCTTAATACCCTTCATTGTGTATTCTCCTGGTAAGTTGAAAAAATTCTTTTATCTACTGAATAAGCTGAAATTTCAGTATGCAAAAGATTCTATCTTTGAAGATACCGGTGAATATGAAGATTTCTTGCGTGATGGATTAGCTTATGGTCCCGTTTCACCAAAGGTTCATTTTGAAGTCATTGAATCACGAAAAAAGCGGATAAAAAAACTAGTCCGACTAGTCCGTTTTTCATGTGTCTGCAACATTCACTCTATAGACTCACCGCTCAAATTAACTTGTCAGCGAAGCTATGAAGAAAACATTAGGTTTATTGGTTGGATTGCTGGGGCTTAGCCTCAGCACTTCTGTATTTGCCGCCTGGAACAAGGACTGGGCGACCCAGCAGAAAATTAGCATAGACACTGCCAATATTAAGGAAGCCGTCAACCAGGCGCCTGTTTTGGTGCGTCTGCATTCCGGTAATTTTGATTTTACCGGGGCAAATGTGGACGGTGCTGACCTGCGTTTTATTGCGGCAGATGACAAGACGGAGCTGAAGTTTTCACTGGAAAAATATGATGCAGTGAATGAATTGGCGGTGGCCTGGGTGGTTTTGCCGCAAGTTTCTTCCGCGAATAAAGACCTTGCGATCAGTCTTGCCACTGGCAATGAATCAGCTACGTCTGCCAGTGATGCGCAAGCGCTCAATGATCCTGCCCTGCTTGCAAGATTTGCTTTCTCTGACAATGCCTTGTTAAAAGATAGCGGCCCCAATCAATTGATCGCCGCGGGTAATGCTACCGTGCAAAAAGCCGGCCTGATCGCTGAAAGCGCAATACTAACCAATAGCCCGGTAACGATTACTTTATCTGCTGCGCCGGTCCTGGCCAATGGCAGCACCTGGTCTGTATGGTTAAAACCTGCCAACCTGCCACAAACAGCAGAAATTTTTAAAAGCGGCAACGTGACGTTGAAGCTGGAAGGCACTACGCTGGCGTTGCAAGCCGGTACCGCCAGCACGCAAGGTGGTGAACTGAAGCCTGGCCAATGGCAGCATATTGCGCTGGTATTCCAGGGTGACCAGGCCATCATTTATGTGAATGGGCAAGTGACAGGTCAAGTGAAAGCGAGCGATGCACAGGCTGCTACAGATCTTACTTTAGGCCAGAACTTAAATGCCGAAGTTGATGAGCTGCAACTTGCTTCAACGGCCCGCAGTGCTTCCTGGCTGGCGCTGGTCGCGCAATCACAGGGTGCGGATGCCAGTTTGGTGAAAGTGATTCCGTCCGATGCTGAAGAAGAAGGTGAGGGTGGTGAAGCCAATTATATGGGCATCCTCATTGACAGCCTGACAGTCGACGCCAAAGTGGTGATTGCCATCCTGGCGGTGATGTTCGCCATCAGTGTCTGGGTCATGGTGAGCAAGGCACGTCTGGTCACCCGCACTGACAAAGACAATGCCTTGTTTCTCAAGCGCTTCCAACAATCCAATGCCAATGATTTGCTGTCGCTGGATAAAACCGGTAGCTACACGCATTCCAGCCTGTTTGGTTTATACAAAGCTGGCCTGCGCGAAATCAAAAAGCGCGAAGTTGACGGCAAAGTGGCGCTTGGCGGCGCGTCTATCGATGCGATCAAGGCGGCTGTCGATGCTGACCTGGTGCGTGAAACCCAGCGCATGAACAGCATGATGGTGCTACTCACCATTGCAATTTCCGGTGGTCCTTTCCTTGGCCTGCTGGGGACGGTGGTGGGTGTGATGATCACCTTTGCCGCGATTGCCGCTGCGGGTGACGTCAACGTCAATGCGATTGCGCCTGGTATTGCGGCAGCCTTGCTGGCGACTGTGGCTGGTCTGGGCGTGGCGATTCCTGCCCTGTTTGGCTACAACTACCTGGCCAGCCGCGTCAAAAACATCACCATCGCCATGCAAATTTTTGTCGATGAATTCATTACCCGTACCGCCGAACTGTACGGTAAGGAATAAGGCCGAGAGATGTCAGAAGGCGTCAAAGAAGAGAACCAGCTCTACGACGAGATCAACATTACGCCCATGCTGGATCTGGCGTACGTATTGCTGGTGATTTTTATCATCATGACGACTGCCTCTGTGCAAGGCGTCAAAGTCGACATGCCCCATACAGTCAACTCGGCCGCGCTGGCCAAGCCACAAATGCGCGCAATTACCGTGACCAGCGATGGCAGTGTTTACCTGGATGCGTTTCCAGTGGACATGGCGCAACTGGAGCAACGGTTGGCTGAATACAAAAGCAGTAACCCCGAGCTGCCCGTGGTACTGAAAGGCGATGCCGCTGCCCATTATGAAAAGGTGTCAGAAGTGCTCGAAATCTGTAAACGGCTGGACATCACCGAAGTCGGCCTGGTGACCAAGAAAGTGGTGGAGTAAGCCATGCAGGTACAAAACGACGCACAACCTTACGACACCATCAACATTACGCCCATGCTCGACCTGGCCTATGTACTGCTGGTGATTTTTATCCTGATGACCACCGCTGGCGTGCAGGGGCTGACTATGAACTTGCCCAAGCCGTCCAACAAGCCGAGCACTGAAAAACACGATATCAAAATCGTGCAGGTGCAGCAGGGTGGCACGCTCACCATCAATGGGGTTGGCGTGAGCATGGCCGAGCTGGAAACCCAGCTCAACCAGGCCAAGGCTATGGACCCGAAATTCAACGTCATGATCAAGGGTCAGCCACAGGCGCCTTATGCAGGTGTGATTGGCGTGATTGACCTGGTCAACCGCCTGCAAATTGAAAACGTCGGCCTGGTCACCGGCAAGATCGGAACATAAGCATGGTATTGCATGAGACAGATGCAATGGCAGAAGAAACTCCTGTGTCTGCCACACGCTTATGGACAACACGCGTGTTAATTGCCTTGTTGGTATTGGCGGTACTGGCGGGGATTGGCTATGGCATAAAAAAACTGTTTTCTGGGGGCGCCCCACAAAAAAAACAAATCACAACCGTGAAACTGTTGCCGGATACGCCCCCACCTCCGCCGCCACCGCCGCCTAAAGAGCCGCCCAAGGAAACACCAAAGGAACAGCCTAAAGAGGCGCCAAAGGAGCCAGAGCCGAAACCAGTTGAGGCACCGCCCGCGGAGAACCTGAAAATGGAGGGCCCTGCCGGTGACGGTCCTAGCGCGTTCCAGGCCGGTGCGGTGAATAACGAATACAAGGGTGGGGATGTGACTACCGGCCCAAAAATCGGTGGCAAGAAAAACATGGCTGCCTTTGCCTGGTTTACAAACAAGATTGATGGCCAGATTAAAAAAGCGCTGGATGCCGAAAGTGGCTTGAACAAGGTCAAGTATCAGGTGGATGTCCGGGTATTTTTGAATGCACAGGGCGCCATTGATCATGCTGAGTTAATTGACTCCAGTGGGGATGCGGAGGTGGATGCCTTGATTCGTAAGGTACTGGCCAGAATTCCACCACTGAGTGAAACAGCACCAGAAGATATGCCAAGAAAAGTCGTGGTCAGGATGGCTTCAAAGAATATGTCTTAAGTAATGCAGGCAACGCAGTAAAGCGCTAAGTAATTTAGGGAAAACGAATGAACATTAAAGCAAAAAATTGGGTGATTCCATTGATGGTGACAGCCATATTTGGCTCACAGTCTGCAGGAGTAGTCGCGGGAGAGCGTGAGTCATTGGAGGAAGTACGTGCAACCACCATGAGCTTGATCGAATTGCTGGTACAGGAAGGTGTGCTGTCAAAAGATAAGGCCGATGCCTTGCTGAAGCAGGCGCAACAGGCGAGGGAAAAAGCGAAAGAAGAGGCTGAAGCCCTTGCAGCACAAGAAGCGCCCGCGGCAGAAAAAACGGCTGAAGGTCAGCCAAAGTCTATCCGCGTGCAATATGTGCCTGAACACGTGAAAAATGAAATGCGCGCTGAAATTGAGCAAGAGGTGATGAAAAAGCTCAATTACAAAGCGGGCGAGCGGCTGGGGATTCCTGAGTGGATAGATCGCATAGAGTGGACGGGAGAGTTACGTTTGCGTTATCAGGAGGATATGTTTAGTGATAATAATGTAACGCCTGCAGATCTGGCTTCGCGTGAGAGACAGTTTATGCAGGTAAACAATACCTCCGAAGACAGGGAGCGTCAGCGTATCCGTGCCTTGTTTGGTGCCAATCTGCATATTAACGATTGGTTGAACGGTGGTATCCGCTTTACCACCGGCTTATTGCAGACTCCGGTGACGCCCAACCAGACCGAAGGCTTTTCACAAGGAAAATTTGTGTTTGGCCTGGACCGGGCATTTCTTGAAGCAAAGCCTTACGACTGGTTAACTTTGACCGGTGGCCGCTTTGCCAATCCATTCTTTACGGGTAATCGAACCTTTGGTACAGACCTGATCTGGGATCCGGACTTGGCATTTGATGGTTTGGCGGCCAGGGCAAACCCCAAAATTAACCAGCATTGGCAACTGTTCTCCACTGTCGGCGCCTTCCCAATCGAAGAGATTGAAAGCTCAGATACCAACAAGGGCCGTGACAAGTGGCTGTATGCAGCGCAGGGTGGTGTGGAGTGGACATCTAATAACAACAGCAAGGTGAAACTTGGTGTGGCTTATTATGACTTTAAAAATGTGGAAGGCCAGCCCAGGGAGTTTGTTGGTGACACTCGCTATGATGCAACTGTACCGCTCTGGCGGCAAAAGGGAAACAGTACCTTCAGGTTAAATCCGTTTGGTAACAGTTGTGGCAGTGCGACTAATCCTTCGCTTTGTGGCCTGGCTTCTCAGTTCCAATTAGTGAATGTACTTGGTGAGGTAGATCTTGCGCTATTTGATCCTGTCCATGTGATCTTGCATGGCCAGTATGTGAAAAATATTGGTTTTGACCAACAGGAAATTTTGCGTAGAACAAATACTTTGTATGATGAAGAGAATGAGGGCTATGAGTTTGCGCTGATGGTTGGGCACCCTGCGATGAAAAAGCTGCATGACTGGCAGGTGTTTGGTGGTTACCGCCGTCTTGAAGCAGATGCAATGCTGGACGGCTTCACTGATTCCAACTTCAGGTTAGGTGGCACGGATGCCAAGGGTTACTTTATTGGCGCCCATTATGGCTTGGGTAAAAATGCCTTCTTGACTTCACGTTACATCAGTACCGATGAGATTTCCGGATTACCATTCTCAGTGGACACATTGTTGGTTGACTTCACCGGGCGGTTTTAAAGGAATTGTATGAAGACCATTTTCTCACTTCTGCTAAGTCTGAGCCTGCTTGGGTTGCATTCAACCTCGCTGATGGCTGCCGAAAAGCAGGACAAGGCCGCCAAGCGGGCAGCGATTCTGATGCAAAAGATGAAGCAGGATCTGGAGGCTGAGAAATCCGCCTTGCAAACGCAATTTGAGCAGGAGAAGAAAGGCTTGTCAGAGGCGCTTGATCAGGCTCAGTCAGCGCAACGCTCACATTCGGCCAAACTGCAAGGGCAAGTAAAACGCAACCAGCAATTACAGTCAGATAACCAGAAATTGACCCGGGAAAATGAGGCGTTGTCGGCCCAGTTAAAGCAATTGCAAACGCAATTGGCCGAGCAGGGCCAGCAGCTTGAGACCACCCAGGAAGCATTGAAAGCAGCGAAAACTGACCTGGACACCAATGACAGGCAGCGTAAAGCCCTGGTGGCAAAAGTCGGTGCGTCGCATCAGCAGCTGGTGTCATGTGAGGAAAAGAACAGTCGCTTGTACAACTATGGGCATGAGTTGATCAGTCTGTATGACGATGCGAGCGTTTATCAGAAAATCATGCGTTCAGAGCCATTCTTTCAACTCAAACGTGTCGAGCTGGAAAATCTCCTGCAGGATAAACAGGCACAGTTACTGGAAAATAAAGTTGATACAATAGCCACGCCCTGAAAACTTTCAGGGGCTGTGTTTTTATTGATCGGCTGACTTGATGACTGCACTCTTGAATTCCTGGTTCACCCGGCATGAACGTGCTCGTATTTACCCATTTGCCGGATTTATATTATTACTGGCGATAGAGCCCTGGCTGGCGGGTGTGCTGACAAGGTTGGGGATAGGCACAGAACCTACCTACTTATTGCGTAGTGTCCTGGCTTTGTGCCTGCTGCTGACCTTCTGCCGTGATTATGTCGAATTGCGTGTGGCGCCTAGTTTTAATCAGGCACTGATTGCCTTGTTGGCGGGCGGGGTTGTGTTTTTGCTATGGGTCATCCCTTATCCTGCCTGGTTGGGTGGGCATGCTGCAACTATTGCGCCGGCCATGCCTATGCAAAGTCATGCAGATATCTTCTGGTTGATTTGCCGCTGGAGCGGCTCTGCCCTGATCGTGCCGGTGATCGAAGAGCTGTTCTGGCGGTCTTATTTAATGCGCAGGCTAGACGATGCAGATTTTATGTCGGTTTCACCTGCCGTTGTGACGACTTATGCAATTGTTGTAAGTAGCGTATTATTCGCGGTGGAACATCAGCTCTGGTTAGCCGGGCTGTTGGCAGGGCTGGTATATGCCTGGTTATACCGTCAATTCCAAGTGCTCTGGGTATCAATCCTGGCTCACGTAACAACCAATGCCGTCCTAGGACTCTGGGTGGTATGTGGTGGTCACTGGCAGTACTGGTAAACAGGGTGTGATAGCATGTGATTTTCAGTGACGATGAGCATCGTTAAAGACGGGCCTGTGGCAGGGCCGTCATCAGTTGGTGACTTTCGTGGCAGGAAACACAAAATACCAAATATTGAAGGGTGATGATGAAGAAAATCGCATTAATCGTGCCAGCACTGTTGCTGGTCATGGCCGGGTGTAGTAAACACGAAGGCGCTGCCAAAGGTGGCTCACAAGTGGTTGCCAAAGTGAATGGCAGTGAAATCACTGTGCATCAGCTGAATTTTGCCTTGTCCAAAATGGGCAAGCTGGATCAATCCCAGGTCAAAGCAGCATCTGAAAAAGTATTGCAGCAAATGGTGGACATGGAGTTGCTTAAGCAAAAGTCTGTCGATGAAAAGCTGGACCGTGACCCTAATGTGTTGCAAGTCCTCGAAGCGACCAAGCAGCAAGTGCTGGCGCAAGCCTATATGCAGAAAGTGGCCTCGAAACAGGCGGCTCCCTCAGAAGATGACATCAAGAAGTTTTACGATACGCATCCCGAACTATTCAGCGAACGTAATGTGTATGTGATCCAGGAATTTGCCATCAAGGAGGGTAACGAGCATGCGAGTGAAATCGAGGCGGGGATCAATGATGCCAAAACCGGGGATGACATTGCCAATTGGCTGAAAGAGCATAACCATATGTTCAGTGTGAATGCCAGCCGTAAAGCCGCTGAGCAATTGCCGCTGGAATTGCTGAAAAAAATGAATACGCTGAAGGCCGGTGATACGCTGGTGGTGAAAAGCCCACAGGCGTTAGTGCTGCTGTTCTTGGCTAAAATTGACCGTCAGCCGGTAGATCTGGAAAAAGCCAAGCCAGTGATCCAGCAATTCCTGGTCAATTCCAATCAGCAAACCTTGATCAAGAATGAGGTGGCGGCATTGCGCAAGGAGGCGAAAGTCGAGTTTTACGGCGACTTCTCCAAAATGACCATGGATGGCAATGCCACCGTACCTGCAGCGCCAGCAGTCAAGCCGGATACCGACAAACCTGAAGCGCCTTTGGCTGCACCTGCGTCCGAATCCACGCAGCCAGCGCATAATCCAGCGATTGAGAAAGGCTTGTCTGGCCTCTAATTGGTAAAGACATTGTCAAACCCCGGCGATGCCGGGGTTTTTTATTGCATGTTTATCAGGTGCAACAGGCTTAGTGGCGATGCTTTCTGCGCCAGCTAAGCCAGCCAGCAAACAGTAACAGCACAGGCAAGCCAAACTGGAAGCTGTTAAACAGCAGGATCAGCCAGAGTTGTTGCTGAGGCAGAGCTATCACGCTATCACGTAATGGCGTGACCGGTAGGCTGATGCTGGGCTGGTTGTTGACCACCCATTGCAAGCTTTGCATGGTGAGCGCCAGGTTTCCTCCGCGCTGCAGTTGCGCATTGGTAAAGAACTGACGACTGCCCAACACCAGAACTCTTTGTAATTCACCGGAAGCCCGCTTTTTCTCCATCGCTAGCGCAATGGTGGCTGGCCCACGGATATCGGTTTCCGCATTGAAAGCGGGTATTGTCCCAGCCTGCTCGCTACGGTAAGCATGACTCACCCATCCATGTTCAGCCCCTGCCACCAGAGGAATTACACGCCAAGGGTCGCCATACTGCCGCGGACGATGGATGGCATGTGCATGGTCAAAAAATGTTCGTAAGGAAAAGTCCTGGGTTGGCCCTTGGCTGGCGTAACGCTGCGTACTGAGCGCATGCAGAGGAATATCAAACTGGCGATTCGTCGGGTCTATCACGGTGCCCTGGCTGATCTGCAGGCCCAGGGTGTCTGCGATGGTTTGCAAGCCTTGTGTTGACGCTGAATCCGTCAGCCAGACCAGGTTCCCACCCTGTGTGATATGTGTCTGGATGGCTTGCACTTGCGTTGCCGTATAGGGTTGCATGGCCCCGGCCAGGACTAATGTGGGTAGCTTGTTACCTAGGCTAAGCTCAAAAGCTTGACTCTGTCTGACTTGCAAGCCTGCATTATTCAGCGCCGTCGCCAATTGGCTGGCACCTTGCGCTGAGGTATCGTCCAGTTCAGATTCACCATGACCGCTGGCAAACAGGACCGGCGCACGTTCACCGTGTTGCAGTTGCAGTAGCAGATTGGTGAATGCTTCTTCTGTGTAAGGCAAGTACATGCGCTTTTCCTGGCCGCGGTAACGGACGATCATTTCACCCTCTTTTTGTATTTGCTGCTGGCGTGCCAGTGCCGGGGCATTCGATGGGTCTATAAACTGGAGATCTATTGCGGGATGCAGGTACTGGTAGCGGTGTATCAGTGCAGTGATAGATTTTCTGAAGTAGCGCCCCTTGTAAGGGCTGTTGCTGCAAAAGGCTGTCACCTCTATGCGGCTGGGTAATTGCTGCAACACCTGATTGCTGGCCGCAGACAGGGTGTTGCGGTGATTATGTGTGGTGTCAGCCATGAGATTGAATTGCCAGGAGAACACCCCTATGAGAATGGTTATCAGCAGTAATGCCGGGATTGCTAAGTGGTGTTGCCACCAGCCTGCCAAGACGGCCCGCCAGTGTTTTTTTGATTGGAAGTATGGGGGTTCTAAGTCAGCCATAAAGTCGGTCCGCATGTAAGCGGCGGATTGCAAGTAAAACAAAGAACAGCGCAAACAGTACAAAAAACAAGACGTCGTAGCTATTGAGTATACCCAAGGCAAACTGGCGGTAATGTTGCATCAGGGAAAAATCATGAAATAAGGCCTGGGAGTGATCACTGAAAAATTTATCCAATAACAGCCAGAAAGACAGGGCAGTGAGGCTGCAAAAGGCCGCCAGTATCGGGTTGGCGGTCAGGCAGGAAACGTAGAGACCAAGCGCACTGCTAGCGACCATCAGCAACCACAGGCCAAAAGCATGCGTGATCAGGTAGGGCAGATCGATTTCTGCCCAGGGTAACAGTAGGGCAATCATCACCACCATACTGACGATTAGCAGGCTCAAGTAGCTGACAATCCCCAGTAACTTACCCAAAATCAGCTCACTCATGCTCAGTGGGGCACTCATCAACAAGGCCATGGTCTGGTTCTTGCGCTCTTCACTAATCAACTTCATACTCACCAGCGGGACCACAAACAGCATCAGCACGGCTGCCACGCCAAACACACCTTCGGCCATAAATTGTGTGATGCCTATGCGCTGAACCTGCCAGTGTGCACTGTGCATGATTTCAAAGTACTGGTTGAAACTCAGGCTGTAATAGGTGCCGACAATGGCCTGGAAAACAGCCAGCACCAGCCAGCCCATTGGCGTGGCAAACAGGCTGCGCAGTTCTTTGCGGGCAATGACCAGAATCATGATGCTGCCTGCCTAAAGCCCTTTGATAATGCCAAAACGGACCGCAATATGTACCAGTTGGCCGGTGGTTTCCACGCCGAGTTTCTGCCGCACACTGGTCTGGATATTAGCAACGGTCTTGTAGCCGATATGCATGGCCTTGGCGATGGCCGCCAGGGCTTCGCCATGGGCAATCCGGCGGAATACCTCGAACTCTCTTGGAGAAAGTTTCTGTATCGGGTTTTCCTGGCTTTCCAGATGGTACATCGACAGGCTTTGCGCTAGTTCATTATTGATGTAACGCCCGCCCTTGAGTATTTTCTGCACGGCTTCCAAGACCACTTCTGGCGGCTCGGTTTTGGTCACATAGCCCCTTGCCCCGGTCTGGATGGCACGCGTGGCGTAAATACAGTCATCATGCATGCTGAAAATCAGCACGCGCATCTGTGGCTTGCGGTGCAGAATGCGTTTGAGTGTTTCCAGTCCGCCTATCCCCGGCATATCCAAATCCAGGATGAGCAGGTCTGGATGGTTTTTCTCTACCAGTGCGCAGGCTTCTTCGCCACTGAGCGCGTCACTGGTCACTTCATGATTGGCCTGCTCAAGCAATGTGCGCAACCCTTGCCTGAGCATGGCATGATCATCTGCAATCATTACTTTTGCCATGTGTTTCTACGTCCTATTTCTTATTGGCAAAGGTGATATTCACACATTTGTCATTGGCAAAGGTGAGCTCAGCCGTATTAAAAAATTTGTTTGGCGCGTATTGGATTTTGCCGCGGTAATACCACATTTCAACGCTGTCACTTTCACCGGCAATCGCCTGGCCTTTTTCGCGCAGGATCTGGTCGGCATTGTGTGGCTTGATAGCCGTTTCCTTTTTAACCGGTTTTCCCAGATTTTCCTCTACATATTGGCGAGATTTACCGCTGTAGGCATCCAGAAAAGGACGTTCTTCCGTCAGCAAATCTTTGGCGGAAAGGGATAGTGGCAAAAGGAAAGCAAGCAGGGCCAGCCAGTTACGGTGTTGCATAATCGTTTACTCCTGAGTTTGAAGTGGAAGTTTCCGGGGGCAGGGCATGCTGCAGCCCCGGTAAAGGAATCAGTCCGGTAATCATGGTGCCCGCCTGCAAGCCACTCATGAGCTTGAAACTGCCTTGCAGCGACTCGATACGTTCCCGCATGCCAACCAGGCCAACGCCTTCTGTGGCTTGTGTCGTATCCATGCCTTTGCCGTTGTCACGGATTTCAATTTGCAGCGTGGGCTTGTCCTGGCGCATCATCACCTTGATGTCTATCCAGACTTCACTGGCTTGCGCGTGACGTGAGATGTTGGTGAGTGCTTCCTGTACGACGCGGAACGCCACGATATTGATGTCTTCATTGAGTGCCTGTTCGCCTATATCCAGCGCAAGGTGACACTCAATCCGCGTATTCAGCTTTTTCCAGTCGTTGACCAGTCGTTCTACGGCGCCAATCAGGCCAAGCGAATCCAGCGCGGGTGGCCGCAAATGTTTGATCAGCCTGCGGATGGACTGCTGCACATGTTGCGTGTTGGAGGCAATGCGGACGGCAATCACATTGGCCTGTTCCGGTGAGCTTTTCTGCAAGGCCAGGGCATCCATGCGGATGGCGGTCAGGTATTGCCCGGTTTCATCGTGAATCTCGCTGGCAATATATTTGCGCTCTTGTTCCTGCACCTGCATGGCATGGCGCGCCAATACCCGGTTTTCTTTCAGAGTGCGCTCAAGATCTTGCTCTACCAGGCATTGCTCGGTCATATCGACCAGGTAACCATGAATCTGGGCGTCATCATGAATATCCTCAGCCGGGACGTAAATAAAGCGCGCACCGACATAGCAAGGCAATCCATCCGGCCGACGGATCTGCAGTTTATTGAAGTTGATTTCCTTGTGGTGCTGCAACTGCAGCACAAACTCCGGCCAATGAAAAGAAAACAGACGGCTGGCGTTGCGGTGGGTGCTAAGGGGACGGCAGATACGGTCAAAAGCACGATTGTGCATGCCAATATTGCCTTCAACATCCAGCACCACATTGCCGGTCAGGTCGCCATCAAACAGCGTGATATAGAGTTGCTGGCTGTTGCGTAACTGCATTTCAGTTTGTTTGCGGCGCTGAATTTCTGCATGGATCTCGCGCATGCGTCGCTGGCTGAACCACACACTCAGCAACACAAACACAAACAGGGTGAGCGGGATTTCATCCAGCTGGGCATATTCATAGGTCAGCAGCCAGGCAGTGACGCGTTCGGCCAAGTCAAATTGTGATGACAAGACAAAAGTCAGTGCCACGCCTGCGATCACGATGAGCGTGTCGCGACTGGAGCGGCTTAATTTGCCCAGCTTATGAATGTCAGTAATCACAGGGATAGACCGGTTATAAGAATGCATGATGAGGTGACCAAATACTTCCAAATTGCTTCTGCACGCGAATATGAGGGTCATGTACAGACATGCGCACTATAGACCACATTGATTGCCATTGCCCCGTGAAAAATTCCCTTTATTGACCAGTCTGTAGGAATGAATTCTTGAATCCATCATAGGGAATCTTTCATCTATTGCCTTTGTTACAAATTATTAACAATTCGGTTCGTGAAGTGCGGCATTCGGGGGGGTGTCTGCCACAACACTTAAAAAACGCATTCTTAAGAGATTAGGAGAAAGTATGAAACTGAAATCATCCCGTGCCGTTGTTGGCGCTTTGGTTGGGGGCTTGTTTGCAAGCTTTTCCGGCCTGGCCATGGCAGATGCAGACCTGGACAAGGCGGTGAACACGCCTGGTGCCTGGCCAATCGCAACTGGTGGCTATTACAGCCAGCACAGCAGCCCATTGGCGCAAATCAACAAATCCAATGTTAAAAACGTGAAAGCTGCGTGGTCATTTTCCACTGGTGTCTTGAATGGTCACGAAGGTGCACCATTGGTCATCGGCGATATGATGTACATTCACTCCGCTTTTCCAAACAATACATATGCCCTGAACCTGAACGATCCAGGCAAAATTGTTTGGCAACACAAACCCAAGCAAGACGCTTCCACCAAGGCTGTGATGTGCTGTGACGTGGTAGACCGTGGTCTGGCTTATGGTGCTGGTCAAATTGTTAAAAAACAGGCAAACGGCCATTTGCTGGCTTTGGATGCTAAAACCGGTAAGATCAATTGGGAAGTCGAAGTTTGTGATCCTAAAGTTGGTCAAACACTGACACAGGCGCCATTCGTCGCCAAAGACACTGTGTTGATGGGTTGCTCGGGTGCTGAGCTGGGTGTGCGCGGTGCGGTAAACGCGTTTGACCTGAAAACAGGTGAGCTGAAATGGCGTGCATTTGCAACCGGTTCTGACGAGTCTATCCGCCTGGCTAAAGACTTCAACAAAGACAATCCACACTACGGTCAATTCGGTCTGGGCCTGAAAACCTGGGAAGGCGATGCCTGGAAAATCGGTGGCGGTACAAACTGGGGTTGGTATGCTTACGATCCTAAATTGAACCTGTTCTACTACGGTTCAGGCAACCCTGCACCATGGAACGAAACCATGCGTCCTGGCGACAACAAGTGGACCATGACTATCTGGGGTCGTGACCTGGACACGGGTATGGCGAAATGGGGCTACCAAAAGACGCCACATGATGAGTGGGACTTTGCTGGTGTGAACCAGATGGTGCTGACTGATCAACCAGTCAACGGCAAAATGACGCCGCTGCTGAGCCACATTGACCGTAACGGTATCTTGTACACACTGAACCGTGAAAACGGCAACCTGATCGTTGCTGAAAAAGTGGACCCGGCTGTGAACGTGTTCAAAAAGGTTGATCTGAAATCAGGTACGCCAGTACGTGATCCAGAGTTCGCAACCCGTATGGACCACAAAGGTACCAATATTTGTCCATCTGCGATGGGCTTCCACAACCAGGGTGTTGATTCTTACGATCCTGAAAGCCGTACCTTGTACGCAGGCCTGAACCACATTTGTATGGACTGGGAGCCGTTCATGCTGCCATACCGTGCCGGTCAGTTCTTCGTTGGTGCGACCTTGGCGATGTACCCTGGCCCTAACGGCCCAACCAAGAAAGAAATGGGTCAGATCCGCGCATTTGACTTGACCACTGGTAAAGCTAAATGGACCAAGTGGGAGAAATTTGCAGCTTGGGGCGGTACTTTGTACACCAAAGGCGGCCTGGTTTGGTACGCAACGCTGGACGGTTACCTGAAAGCCTTGGATAACAAAGACGGTAAAGAGCTGTGGAACTTCAAGATGCCATCCGGTGGTATCGGTTCTCCAATGACTTACTCCTTCAAGGGTAAACAGTATATCGGCAGCATGTACGGTGTTGGTGGCTGGCCAGGTGTTGGTCTGGTGTTTGACCTGACAGACCCAAGTGCTGGTTTGGGTGCGGTTGGTGCGTTCAAAGAACTGCAAAACCACACACAAATGGGCGGTGGCCTGATGGTGTTCAGCCTGTAATTCAAGTCCTGAACCTGTTGATGTAGTGTGCAGGGTGGCCGTCAGTCGCAAGGCGGGCCGGTCGCCCTGTTCTCAGCCCTAGAGTGAAGAGAGCAAATATGTTTCCTGATGTAAAAAAAGTCCGTGCTGGCTGGGTAAGTACCTGCCTCACGCTGGCATTCAGCCTTTTGGCATTGCCTGCCATGGCTGCAAATGCACTCAATATCTGTGCTGGCAAGGCCGAGTTACCTTTTTCAAATGACAAGCAAGAAGGCTTTGAAAACAAGATTGCAAGCGTGATTGGCAAAGCGTTAAATATGCCAGTCAACTACTTTTGGTGGACCAATCCACTCACCCTGCAAAAAGACATGGAAGCAGGTAAGTGTGATGTGTTGATAGGCACTGACCCGAATGACCCGCGTGTGCTGACTACCAAGCCTTATTACCGGTCAGCCTATGTGTTTATTACGCGCAAAGACCGCGAAATTGATGTGACCTCCTGGGATCATCCCTACCTTAAAGAGAAGAATTTCCGTATTGGGGTGATGCCGGATAGTCCTGGCAAAAACATGTTGCTGCAAATTAATCGTTTTGACGATATGTTTGACTACTTTACTGAAATCCAGAATTTTCAGTCCACCCGCAACCGTTACATTCACGTCGAGCCTTCCCGGTTGGTGAATGATGTGGCCAATATGCATTTGCATATGGCGATGTTGTGGGCGCCAGAAGCTGCACGTTATGTGCGTGCCTCCGAAGTGCCGTTGAATATGGTGATCGTCGAAGATACCGCCAAAAAAACCAACGGTGAAAAAATCCCCATGCACTACAACGTCGTCATGGGCGTCAACAAGCAGCGCCCCGAGCTGGTGGATGCTTTGAATCGTGTCATTGATGCGCATGGCGCAGAGATCACTGCCATCCTCAAGGATGAAGGTATTCCTCTGTTAAGCCTGCATTAAGTCACCCTATTTTGTTAATCAAGTTTTGGAGTTTGAATTGAAAGAATCTCAACAATTGCAGGGTCAACATCCGCAATCACGTCGTGCAAAACAGCAGCTGGCGGTGGCTTTTGGCGTATCAGGCCTGGTGATGGCTGCTTTTTTAACGGTGGCCTGTGCGAAAGAGGATGCGTCTGCAAATGCCAAAGAGAGCGCTAAGAGTGCGCCTGTGCAGCTCGCTTTAAAAGATGGTCCCGCACTGGAGTTCCGTGGCACGCTGTCCGGCGATGTGCTGGATGTCTCGCCGATGGAGGATGAAACCTTCACCCCCGAAGCCAAGCACTTTCTTGCAACAGGCGAAAATCCATATCGCAACAATGAAGAGGCCATCAAAAAAGGCTATACGCTGTTTTCAACGGCCTGTTCTGGATGCCACGGGCATTTGGCGGAAGGCAAGTTAGGCCCGGCCCTGGCGGATGAATATTGGACCTATCCCAAAAATGAAACGGACAAAGGCATTTTTGAAACGATTTATGGTGGCGCAGCCGGCATGATGGGGCCACAACAAGGCCGCCTGCAAGTCGACGAAATTATTCAGATTATTGCCTGGATTCGTCATCAAGCAGAAGAAAACCAGAAAAACGGTGGCGCAGCCCCGCACGGTT
Source organism: Methylophilus sp. TWE2 (assembly GCF_001183865.1). NCBI lineage: Bacteria > Pseudomonadati > Pseudomonadota > Betaproteobacteria > Nitrosomonadales > Methylophilaceae > Methylophilus > Methylophilus sp. TWE2. Next base: position 2,289,709 of record NZ_CP012020.1, on the reverse strand, counting down.
AACAGGATTGCCGGATCGTCTCGCTGGTGGGCATTCCGGTAATTAAAACAAGACACCAGCTAATTTGTGATTAAGGAGAAAGTGATGAAACACGTATTGACATTACTGGCAGTCGCCGGTGTGTTTGCAGTGTCAAATCAGGCCCTGGCATACGACGGTCAAACTTGTAAAGAAGCCGGCAACTGCTGGGAAGCCAAACCAGGCTATCCGGAAAAAATTGCGGGTTCAAAATATGACCCGAAACATGATCCGGTAGAGCTCAACAAACAAGAGCAAGCCATCAAAGCCATGGATGAGCGTAATGCAAAACGCATTGCCAACGCAAAATCCAGCGGCAATTTCGTGTTTGACGTGAAGTAATCAAAAAAATCCCCCCAAGGAAGCTGACATCGTTTCCGGTGTCGGCTTCATCCCCAGTATGTGACATACCGGTGTCGACTGCATGCAGTCGATAGTGGCCTGTTTCATCCCGAATCATGGATTATGTATGGAAAACAACATTGAGTTGCCAGCCTGGCGCGAACGCGCGCTGGCGTTTGAACAAGCATTAAACACTGTCGTCGTTGGCATGCCAGAGCAAATTCGTGCGCTGACCATTGCCATTTTTTCGCGCGGCCATGTGTTGCTGGAAGGCGATGTGGGTGTCGGTAAGACCACCTTGCTGCGCGCTGCGGCACATTTGCTGGGCGGTGGTTATCAGCGGATTGAAGGCGCCATCGACCTGATGCCCAGTGACTTTCTCTATCATGCCTATATTGACGAGCGCGGCCAGGCCGCAGTCAAGCCAGGGCCGTTATTACAACATGATGAGGCGTTATCCGTCTTCTTTTTCAACGAGATCAACCGTGCCCGCCCACAGGCGCATGCCTTGTTTCTGCGCTTGATGGCCGAGCGCTCGGTCAACGCCTTTAACCGTGAATACCATTTTCCGCACCTGACCGTGTTCGCCGATCGAAATCGTCTGGAGCGTGAAGAAACGTTTGAAATCCCAGCTGCGGCCCGCGACCGTTTCCTGATGGAAATATCCGTCAAGGCGCCGGATGATAAAGATCTGCAGCGTGCGCTGATGTTTGACACCCGTTTTTATGATGTTGATGCGCTGGTCAGCCAGCAGCCGTCAGGATTGACCCCTTACGATCAACTCAATGCGGTGGCTGAGGCCGTTCAATCTACCGTCCGCGCTGAAATGCCATTGCAGAACTACGCGGTCGATTTGTGGCGGGTGTTGAAAGACCCGCAGGCGGCAGGCATTCAGCTGCCGGATGTCGATATGTCACGGTTGCTGGCGGGTGGTGCCAGCCCGCGCGGCATGGCGATGCTGATGCGCAGCGCACGGACACGTGCCTGGCTGGAAGGTCGCGATTATTTAACGCCAGATGATATTCGCGCCGTATGGCCATTTGTGGTGACGCATCGTGTGTTCTTCAATGGCGCGTATGCCTTGCAGCATGAGCGCCTCGCACCACTGCTGTTGCAAGCGGTGCTCGACAACGTGTCCGCACCTTAAGGTAATGATCAGGCAAAAGGTTGATCCCAATGATGGCCAATTCGTCTGCGCCTAGTGCCATGTCCGGCCCCGTTTCCCGCGTACACAGCGCGTTTGAGCCGTCACTGTTTTTTTACTCGATTCAGTGGCGTTCCAAGTCCTATCACGCCGGGGCGACTCTGACTGCCCATCATGGGAATGGCAGTGATTTTGCCGGGTTCTCTTCTTTGCTGGCATGTCCTGATCCAAAGCGTATCGATATCAGGGCGAGTGTGCGTACCGTCCCCCGTCAATGGCTGGTGAGGACCTATCTTGAACGTGCGGCGATCCGTGTCTTTGCCATTGTTGATCTCTCAAGCTCCATGTTTTTTGAGGGTGAATCGAACATGCGGCAGCAGGTGACTGAGTTTGTCTCTTCGCTTGCCTGGTCAGCGACGAGGCAGGGCGATGCATTTGGCATGCGTGCGGCAGCGGACACCTCTATCCCGGCCTGGCAGGTCATGCCTACTTTTCAACCCGGCACCGCACACATGGTTGCACAGCAAATGACCAGATACTGGCAAGAAACAGTTGCCAGGGAGGGGAAAGGCAGCGGCGCAACGGCAATGCCTGAAGCAATGGAAGCGATAGGGCCACAACGTGCGCTGGTCTTCCTGCTGTCAGATTTTTACTGGTCCGATGACTTGTTACAAAAAACACTACAAGCAGGTCAGGGTCACGATGTGATTCCGGTGGTTCTGCGTGACCGCTCCGCCACGGAAGGCTTGCCCGCCTTTGGCTGGGCAAGGTTACGTGACATGGAGACAGGTGAAGAGCGCAGCTGGATGCTCAGGCGTCGCTTGCATCAGCAGATCGTCGCCAATGCCCAACAGCAGAAACAGGCACTGAATGCAAAGCTATTAAAAGCAGGCACACGTGCCCCATTGTGGCTGAGTCCTGGCTGGCGTGCGGAAGATGTCAGCCGACATTTAATGGAGACCATGGCATGAGCGCGGACTCATACAACATGAAAATTAAAGCAGGTCTGCTGATGCTGGGTAGCTTGTTGTTCTGCCTGACTGGTCTCAATGAGACTTTTGCGGCAAACAGCGATCAGATGCAGGTGCGAGCCGAGAGCGCGACGCGTGAAGTGGATTACACGCTGGGCAGTATTGCAACACAGCATATTACCTTGCATGTGCCACCAGGATTTGAACTGGACGCCTCCAGTCTGCCAGCACCTGCGCAGAATGAGGCGATCGAGTTACGCGAGGCTCACTGGGAGATCAAGGATACCAAGCAGGAACGACTGATTCTGCTTGATATCGACTGGCAGATATTTGTTGCGGGCGATACGGTGAAAACCATGCCGCTGAAAAAACTGCATCTTGAATTCAAGCGTGGTCAGCAACGCCTGACGGTGGATGTGCCTGCAGATAAAGTCATTGTTTCCAGCCTGTTGCCAGCGCGTATTGATGCAGAACATGTCAAATTGTATCCCGATGTGCCACTGCCTGCCTGGCCGCTGTCACGCCAGCTTTGGCAGCTCGCTGGCTGGGCAGGTGCATTTGGTCTGGGCCTGGTTTACATGCTCTGGTACTTTGGTGTGATCCAGTTGCCGCAAGAAAAACGCATGCCGTTCAGGCAGGCCTGGCGGGCGATGCGTGCGCTCAAAGAGCAACAGGCGCATGCTCCCATGCAGGCGATGCAATTACTCAGCCGTGCCGTGGACCAGTTTGCGGGCTACGTGGTCACGGCAGAAAACTTGCCCAAACTATTGGCGACTCACCAGGCTATCCAGCCCTACAGCGAGGCTTTGCAAGATTTCTACCAAGACTTGCAGCACACTTTTTTTGCCGGTAAACCAGCCGCCTGTTCGCTGGGTAAACTGAAACAGCTGGCTAAAACCTTGAGTCAGGTGGAGATTTCCTGAGCATGTGGCATGAAGGCGCTCAGGCAGTACTCATGGCTGCCGGTTTTGGTGATGATTGGGGGCTGGCGAATCTCTGGCCGTTGCTCTTATTACCACTGGCAGTCTTGCCATGGATATTGCATGGGCAAATGAATTTTGCGCATCCCGCCTTGCAGGGCTTGCCCGCGGATCCCTTGTCAGTGTGGCTGGATCGCACCTGGAAAATAGCCATTAGCGCGCTGATCGTGGCGTTGAGTGTTGCCTTGGCCGGCCCCTACCTGAAGTCGCAATACGTTGAGAAAGTCGGTCGCGGTGCACATGTGATGATCGTGCTTGACCGTAGTGCCAGCATGAATGAGCCCTTTGTGAAAAGAGGCGATGCCGCTGACCGCGTCCCAAAAATGGAAGTGGCACGACAGGTACTTAAAACCCTGGTGGCACAAGGCCATGATGACCTGATGGGCATGGTGACCTTCAGTACCTCGCCTATTCTGGCTGCGCCCCTGGGCAATGACCGTGGTTTTGTACAGGCAGCACTGGATGCTACCGAGGCCGGCGGAATGGGTTTCACTGCGGTGGCGCGTGGCTTGGGCATGGCGCTTGATTATTTTGCTGACCAGCCGGTGACGGGTGCCCGGGCCATGGTGCTGGTGTCGGATGGCGGGGCACATTTGGATGGTAAAACCCAGGATATGTTGCGTGCCATGTTCATGCGCCAGCAAGCCTCGCTCTACTGGATTTATCTGCGTTCTGAAAGCGGTGTCAGCCTCAAGCAAAGCCTGGCAGAAGGTGAAAATATCGATGCTTATCCAGAATATGCCCTGCATGAGTATTTTCAAACGCTGAATGTGCCTTACCGGGTTTATGAAGCTGAAAATCCGGAAGCGGTGATGGCGGCAGTGCGCGATATTGCCACCTTGAAAAATAAACCGACCAGGTATCTTGAACCAGTGTCCAGGCAGGATTTAAGCCAGTATGCGTACTGGTTGGCCTGGCTGGCAGCGGTATTACTGATGTGTATGTTTGGACTGGAGTTGAAGCGGTGGCAGGCATGAATGAAAAGTTTGCAAGCGTGATGCGGCGCGGCGTGCTATGGGCAGGCGTGCTCATGCTGGTTTCTTTGGTGATGTTGGCCAGGCAACTGGTTGAAATCTATCAGGCACAGGTGTATCGCCATAGCCTGGTGCCGCATGTATTGATTCAAAACACCCTTCTGGGCGCCAACCAGACCCCACAGGCACTGTTCGCCAATGCTGTGTTTTATGACAACCAGCTCAAGCCTGAGCAGGCCCTGGCGCAATTTGCCGCCTTGATCAGTAAAGTGAGCGAGGCCGATCCGCTACGCAAGCAGGCCTATTTCAATTCCGGCAATATTTACATGCGCACCGCCACCCGCCTGCTCGAACAGCGTGGCCTGCCCGCCTGGGATGAAGCCGGGCCGCTGGTTGCCCTGGCCAAGGAAAGCTATCAAAAAGCCTTGCGTATAGATCCTGACTGGTCAGAAGCGAAATATAACTATCATCTGGCATTGCGCCTGTCGCCGACCACCCATGGCATGTCCGGGCCGCAACAGTATGAAGATGAGCAAATCAAGGCCGAGCAAGAGCCAAGTGGCTGGCCTGCCATGCCTGGTAATCCAAGAGGCATGCCTTGATGGGAGTCAGTGTTTCTGCCTTGAAAGATCAAAGGCGATCCTGGCTGGCTGGTTTCAGCACAGGCCATCGAGGTTACCCATTCTGGCGCAAACTCAGCCTGGTCTTGATGTTGCTCTTGTTGACGCTGGCTTTGTTCAAGCCGCATCTCATGCTGCCCAACCGCGTTTATGACTGGTATTTCGTGGTCGACATTACGCAAAGCATGAATGTGCCCGATTACCAGATGGGTGGCAAAAGTGTCAGTCGCTTGCAAGTAGCCAAGCAAAGCATACGCAAAACCTTGTCCGCCTTGCCTTGCGGCTCGCACGTGGCTTTGGGCATGTTCACCGAGCGTAACGTAGTGAATGTCGTCAAACCGGTCGAAGTCTGCAGTCATTTTGCGGCCTTGGACCAGACCGTGGCCAGTATGGATTGGCGGATGGCTTGGGCGGCAGACTCCTTTATCGCCCATGGTTTGTATAACGCGCTTGAGCAAGCGCCGCAATTAGGTAAGCAGATGCGGCTGATGTTTTTTACCGATGGACAACAAGCGCCGCCAGCCAATCCCAGATATATGCCTACTTATGCTGGCAAGCCAGGAGATGTACAGGGTTTTCTGGTGGGTATGGGCAAACCGACACCAAGCAAGATTCCCAAACTGGACGAAAAAAATGCGGTTTCCGGTTATTGGGAGCAGGAAGAAGTGCAGCGCTTCGGTAATTTTGGCATGGCAGAAACCTTATCCGTATTGGCCATGGAGCAAGGCCAGCACGACCGTAATGCCGGGCACGGTCCAGGCAATACATTACTGGAAAACGCACATTTGTCTGCGCTGGACGCCCAGAACTTGCAGCGTCTGGCCGAGACCACCGGCTTGCATTTTGTCCGCCTGGATGATGCCGCCCAAGGCAGTGGCTGGGCGACAGGGTTAGGCATGACCGCCTGGCGCTGGGCCGATACCGACCTCAGACCCTGGCTGGCCTGGCCAGCGGCGGCCGCCTGGCTGGTCTACCTGGCCTTGACCTTTGCCGGTAGCACCTGGATAGGTGTTCTGCGGCGCATCTGGCGCGGCATCGGGTACAGGCTACCGTTGCTGAAGCGGTCTGGCAGATGATCCCCATAGATTTTATCGAGAAGGAGTAAACATGAAGTGGTCTTTATTACTGGCTGGATTATTGTTGAGTGCGAATGTGTGGGCGCATGGCCCTACGCCGCAGAAAACGGATGAATCCATCCAGGTGGGTGCGTCGGCAGAGGCTGTCTGGAAGCGTATCAGCGCACCCTGTGGCCTGGCACAATGGCACCCGCAAGTGACGGCCTGTGAGACGGTGGGGGACAAGCAGCAAAAGCTCACCCTCAAAAACGGCAAGCAGTTGCTGCAGGAGATTGATGAAGTCTCGGCTGCGGATATGACGGTGGCTTACCGCTTGTCCGGGGATATTGACCTGGAAGCACTGCCAGTCAGCTCGCTCAATGGCAAAATCAAGGTGAGTGCAGATGGCAGCAATGCCAAGGTGGTATGGACCGCACGTTACTACCGCGCGTTTACCGGCAATGAGCCACCTGCAGGCCAGGACGATGAATCTGCTAAAAATGCCGTGGATGCCTTCGTTAAAGAAGGCCTGCAAGGGCTGAAAGACGGCCGTAATGCCGCCGCAGCTAGTAGGACGGATTGGCGTCAGAAAGTTTGCGTGGCCATGCGCCCGATCTTTAAAAGTATAGGCATGTCAGTCTGCGCCTAAGGGCTTCGCAATGCGAGTGCGTTTTTTACTGTTGCTTTTACTTGTGGCCGCGCAATCCTGTTTTGCAGTCGAGGCAGAACCAGCGCTGGTCAGGTTGATAGAAACAGATGACTCACTTTGCCTGGCACATGGCGGAAAAATGGTGTCATTGCAACTGACCGAATCCGCCATGGCTATGCAGGAGGAGCCCGTCGAAGTGTGGGTGGATCGCTGGTTCATGCAGGTGCAAACCGCGGATCACACCAAGCATCTGCTCACTGCCGAAACCCCGGAGAAAGAGCTCGGTTGCTCGCAGAGTATTGCTGGTCCCCAGCACTGGACATTAAGTACCATTAAGCGCCTGCCGCTGGCAGGGGCTCCCTATCGCAAGGAGTAGTTCATGCAGGACATCACTCTCACTAGACTGCCGGTCGCCATTGAAAGCCAGCAGCAGTTCAACCAGCAAGTAGCCACCGAAAACTTTGTGGTCTTGCTATTCACCGCGACATGGTGTGAACCATGTCAGGTGTTTTATCCTGTGTTTGCCGCGGCTGCGGAACAGTATCCGGACATCCGCTTTGTCACTGTGGATATTGATGTTGCCACGGACTTGATAGCCAACTTTCAGGTGAAACAAGTGCCTGCATTGATGGTGGTGCGTGACCGGGTAGTCATTGATATGGTCACAGGGGCCATGCACGCAGATGAATTGCAACACCATATCCAGATGTGGCAGGCCATGGATATGACGGCCATTAACGCTCATTTCGAGCATCCTTCTGCCGCTGCCTGAAGCGTGCAATCTCATCAAGACGCGGAATCCCGCCAGTAGCGTGAAAAATTCCTAACTGCTTGCGGGAGAGCGTCTCAATCCGCTTTTCAGAGAAATCCTTATAGTGTGTCCCATGGTTGCAATGAGAGCACCAGCCGTGACCATCGTATTCAAATGATGAAAACATTATGGAGTTTGTTTGCTTTTGGCCTGGCGCTTGGTGCTCAGGCGGCAGATTATGCCTATGTCACCAACCAGGGCGATCACACGGTTTCGGTGGTTGATCTGCAACGGAAGCAAGTGGTGAAACGTATTCAGGTAGGCAAAGCACCAGTGGGTGTGGCAGTCGATCAGCGCCATCAAAAAGTGTATGTGAGCAATGTAGAAGGGCGCTCGCTATCGGTCATAGATATGCAGCGCCAGCAAGTGACGCAGACGTTTGCTTTACCAATTGCGCCCGTGGGCTTGGCTGTGAACAAAGAGGGTGATCGCTTGTATGTGGCTGACTGGTATCACGACACCCTGATGGTGATAGCCGCACAAGACGGACAGGTGATTGCGCAAGTGCAGGTAGGGCAGGCGCCGGGCGGTTTGCAGCTAAGCCAGGATGGAACCATTTTGTATGTGGCCAATCGCGATAGCAATGATGTCAGCGTGATTGATACCGCGTCTAATCAGGAGCGGCAGCGCATCAAGGTCGGACAGCATCCGTTCGGGTTGAGTGTAAGCCCGGATGGCCGCTGGCTATTTGTAGTGAATGTGTATTCAAATTCGGTCAGCCTGGTGGATACGCGCACTGACAAGGTGGAGACCACGCTGCCGGTGGGAGACCATCCCTATTGTGCGACGACGGATGCGCTTGGCAAGCGCTTGTATGTGACCAATACCGGCGAAGACAGCGTCAGTGTGATTGACCTCGCCAGCAGCAAAGCCATCGCCAGGGTTCGGGTGCCAGGCAGCCCAGAAGGCATTGCTTATGATGCGGTGCATCAGCAGATACTGGTAGCGAGCTGGATGGATAACGTATTGGCAGTAATTGATGGCGAGCGCCTGATCTTGAAACCTGCTATCAAGGTGGGCTCGCAACCGCGTGCATTTGGCCAGTTTGTCGGGCATACCGAGTGAGGATGTTGGTTGAGTATGCTCGTTGTGCAAATAAAGGGAATTTTTCCCGGATAAATCGGGAAGCATGCCGCTATTGGCAGTACGCCTGAACACTTATGATGCAATCATCATTTAAATATTATATTTAATTGATTTTGCATAAAGTATATCTCCATGTTCGGGCCAGTTGTTGCAGCAACTGGCCGATTTTTTTTAAGGATGCTGTATGCAAAAACACCTGTCACATCTATTGCTTGCTGGCGCGCTGGCCAGCTTCTGTTCAAACGTTTTTTCCCAACCCCTTGCGTATGTGCCCAACGAAAAAGATGGCACGGTTTCAGTGATTGATACCAGCACTGACGAAGTCATCAATACGCTGCCTAAAAAAGGCAAGTTCGGCAAAAAAGTACAAGCCGCCGCCATCCACCCCAGCAACCAAAAACTCTACGTCGTTGTGCGCGATAAAAACGCCGTCTCGGTGGTAGACACCCAGCTCGGCAAACAAACTGCCCTGATCAAAGTTGGCGATGAACCAGAAGGCATCGATATTTCACCCGATGGCAAGTTGCTGGCCGCCTGCCTGGAAGAAGAAAACGCGGTCTCGCTGGTAGACCTGCAAACCAACAAGCTCAAACACACCATTAAAACCCAGGGCAAAAACCCCGAGCATTGCGTATTTTCACCCGACCAGCAATGGCTGCTCGCCAGCAATGAAGAGAGCAATAATGTCGATGTGATTAACCTCAATACGCTCAAATCAGAACACCTGATCGCATCCACCAAACACCCGCGCGGCGTTGGTTTTAGCCCCGATGGCAAATGGGCCTATGTCGCCAACGAAGCTGCTAACCTGCTAGAGATTGTCTCCACCGCCGACTGGAAAGTGCAAGCCAATATCAAGGTCGGCCTGCGCTCCAATGGCGTCAAGGTCAACGCCGATGGCAGCCGTATTTATGTCAGCAATGGCGGCGATCACAACCTCAGCGTGATCGATACCGCCACCCGCGAAGTCATCGCCACTATCCCCGTCGGCCAACGCCCTTGGAATATGGCACTGACGCCGGATGGCAAAAAGCTCTATGTCGCCAATGGACGTAGTAATAATGTCTCGGTGATTGATACTCAAACCAATGCCAAGCTGAAGGATATTGCGGTGGGGAATCTGCCTTGGGGGGTGGTGATTCATTAACCTTGATAGGTGATTGTTGCTTCTCAGTGCCCATTAACATTCTGTAGGGTGGGCAACTAGTTGCCCACGCGTCAATGCTCGTTATGCGTCACCAAACGCTCCTCCCTCCACAAAATCTACCAGGCTTTCGATAAAGAAATGTATCAAAAAGCTTGTCCTTTATCACGGTATCTAACAGGCTAACTTTTAGTTAGTCAGGTGGCAGTAGCTAAGATACTCATGACTGCTTTGTGTTCATGTCTCGGCGAGTGGCTTGGGCTGGTCATGAATGGGTTGAGGCTTTTACTTCGAGACACTGAAGGGGAGAGCAAGCATTAGCGTTTGTTGTGTGACCTTGTCTGTGACGTTCGCTATCAATTTATAAGTTCCAGGTGAATCGTCTTTGCCAAAACCTAAGGTTATGCTTGCATCTCCGAGCACGATGATTCGACGCTTTGGAGCAGCCTTTAACCATACTGGTCCGTTGCCTGCGAGAGTTGTCGTGCCATCTGGATTTTGTACGGAGAAATCAGCTGTGACATTGCATGTATTTGCTGGACCTGGCGCGCAACCGCTGAATACAATGACTCCTGCGATGGACTGGCCAAGCTTGATATGGTTGGTTGTCTGGAGTTTGGGAGTGCCGGTGGTTGCATTCCATACCTTGCGGAATTCTTGGTCGCTGCTAGTGAGAATAAGCTGAGCGCCAAAGTCTCCCGCTGAGCGCATCGAAGGCGTTTCGGGGATAGGCTTTCCGGAGCTGTCAACCCATCCACTGAAAGCCGAAATTGGCAGCATGAGCGCAATTAATGACATGGCAACTTTCATCTGCTGATCCTCTCCTCAAATTTGCTGACTACACATGGAAAGCATGCGGGGCCTAACGCCCGCGTAATAGGCGCGAGCTTGCCAGTCTGTAGGGTGGGCAACTCGTTGCCCACGCGTAAAATCGTTATGCGTCACCAAACGCTCCTTCCATAAATTCTAGCCCAACACCCCAATGCTCATCATAAACACCCGCTTTAACATATCGGTGAAATGTTGAATAAGGCCAATCTTTCACATTGTTCACTAAGCCATGTTTAAGCGGGTTGAAATGCAAATAATCCATATGCTTTGCATAATCGTTATCATCGCGAATTTGATGCTCCCAATAACGGCGTTGCCAAATGGTCGATTCACGATGTTTGGTTTTGGATGCTGACATCCATTCAGCATGGTTTAAACGCGAACCGCAAGCACGGCTCACATGACGTTTGATAAGTTGCCAACGAAGCGCAAAGTTTACATCATTGGGTGGTAGCGTCCATATGGAATGAGTATGGTCAGGCAATAACACCCATGCGTCGATTGTAAAAGGATAGTCAGTACGAACTTTTTGAATGGCATGTTTTAACGCATCACGTACATCATCATCACAAAGAAATCTTTGCCTGCGGTAAGTCACAACTGTGAAAAAGTAAGTAGTTCCAGCAGTATTAGCGCGACGATAACGTGACATGGTGGAATTGTGCGTGAGTTTTACCGCGTGGGCAACGAGTTGCCCACCCTACCAGGCTAAGCCCCAAATAATAGTTTTTCAAGCTGATCCTTTGTGGGTACATACCCATCGTCAAGCATCTTTGTGATGACTTCGCGCAGAAGATTGAAGGATTCCAGCAGATGCTGTGGTTCATGTGTCGGCTTTCCGTGAGCGGCGGCCGAGCGCTTGTCGTATAGCTTGGAGATGGCCTTTTGCTTGGCAATGCGACTGGCGCCCGGCGCTTCAAGGTAGGCGGCGATCAACGCAGATACGCGGAACTTGAGTTCCGAAGTTGAAGGCGAAAACAGCGCTTCAAGTGCTGCCCAAAGTGAGACCAATGTTAGGGCAGAGTGCCGCACAAACTGGCCGCTGTCGAGTGCATCAACGGCAAGCGCAAAGTCAGCATGATGTTCGATGAGCTTATAGGCGAGTTGCCATCGTTCTTTTACCCAAGTAGCCGCTGCCTCTGTAGCCACACCGCCGACAACGCCAAGCGGGAAGTGGCGTGACTCGACTTCGTAGGGTTGGAGCAAAACGTCATTGTCTAACCTGCTTGCCAGCGAAGAGAAGGAGGCATTGGCGAAGACCGGTAGCGTGGTTGCTGGGTTGACGCCCAGTCGCAGCAGAAAAAGTATAGTTTTTGCAACGCCAATCTTGGATCCGAAGCGAGTTTCAATATCAGCAGGGATATACAATTCAGTGGTCACATCGAATCCAAAGCCACCACGTGCTGCCTTCCATGGGCCAGGATGAGGCTTGCCGATTTCAGCAGGGGAAAATGCAAGCATGAATGGCGCGAACATATGAGCAAATGTTTTCCGCAAAACAATGCCCTCGCCAAGCTCTAACTGATGCTCTGCAATCTCGAGGCCGGACAGGCCAGCATGTAGTGCTTCACCAAATATTGTGCTCATAGTTCAAGAGGCCTAACGTGAAGGTAACCGACCTTGCGCGGCTTTTCGCGCAAGGTCGGTGTTGACCGCAGGGTTAGGCGGCACTTGTATCACCTTTCGATCGAATGCCTTGCAGCTCGCGGTAGTAGCTGGCCAACTTCGCCGACTCCTCAGTCACCTCGGGCGCAAACCAGGAGATCGCGGCGCGAAACGCAGACACAAAGGCCAAGAAATCTACTGCCCCTATTGTCTTGTAGAAATTTATGGGGCTACCGTAGTCACTATCTTTGAAGGAGCCATGTGTAATGCCATGGCGATTCGTTCCATCGATGAACGGATACTTGGCAGAGTCCACATACAACACGTTGTTCGTGAAAGACGCAAACGAATCCATCATGGAAACGATCTCGCCCGTTGCCCCAATATTCTTCTCTATCGACTCGCGCTTACAGTCCGCTGCTAGTTCAGAAAACACTCCGCGAACGCCCTTGCAAGATAAGCCGCGACTAGCCAAGATTTCTCGCCCGGCACCTTCGATTACAGGAACCAGACCCGCGACTGCGACATGATGAAGGCCAAGGAAATGAGCCTCAATTGATTCAGCAATCGTTTCTTTGTACTCGGCGATTACCGGAGTAATTGGATAGCGACTACATACCATCGCGGCTAGGCCATCTGCTCCGTACAAATGCGCTAGCCACTGTTCAAGATCGCTCTGACCAAATCCATTCCCTTTGCGAAGAATTTCCGCTGCCATGGCACTAAGGAATCCCATCGCAGCGTAGGGCGGAAGGAACCATCCAACGCTTGAAAAAGCGATCTCGAAGTGCGGAAGAGTCCCATTGGTCATGGCTGTGCCGCCTAACGTAAAGTAGTCATCCTAAATGACGCAAAACTTTCTTTCATTGATGCTTTTTTGATTGAAGGTTTAAGGGTTTTATTTAACATTTTCAAGCTGTTATTAAATTTTAGACCATCCTAAAATACAACCTTAACTCCGTCAACTTTTGTCTGTGCTGAAAAGTCACCAATGCCTTTTAATCCCAAATACATCAAAAGCCCGTTCTGCCGAAAACAGTTCCAGTCCTTCTAGCGTTGCTTGAGCGGCAGGTCATTGTTCAAATAGGCCATTGTGGTAGGCTGGCAGGTTTTGTGTGAGGCGTTACAATCGACCATGTGACCCCGCGCCTTGCTAATTTCTTGCTGTATGAACGAGTAGGGAAAAATTCCCGAATGTTTTTGGTGAATACTCTTTAAAATCCCCATTGCATGATGAAATCTCTCAGCCTCCAATTCAAACTCAATCTGATAATTACCCTGTTACTGCTTGGGCTATTACTGACTTGGGCGATTTCCGTGATTAAAAATGCGCGGGAAGATGTGCTGGCAGAGGTGGATTCGACGACCAACCTGGTGATGCATTTGCTGGATGCGCAGATTGCGCATTACATGACAGATTTTGGTTGGCTCAGCCGTAGCGAAGAAGGAAAAGTCTCTGTTTTCAGGCTGGAAGAGTTGACCAATATTCGGCATCTGAAGGTGGATTTTTTTGATGTGAATGGTCGCTTAAGGGAGTCTAACCGCTCGACGCGTGTGGAGCATGCGGGGGAAGAACCACCGATCTGGTTTGTCAGGTTGCTTGATATTTCCAGCGTGCTCAATGAGCCCAAACGCAAAAATATCATCTTGAATGGGCGGTTGATTGGTGAGTTAGTCATTACGCCTGATCCGAGTTTCGAGTTGCGCGAGATCTGGGACGATACTTCAGGCTTGCTCTCTATCGTTGGCTTGTTTGGCCTCAGTGTACTGTTGTTTGTGTATTGGACGGTGCGGGCGACGTTTAAACCGGTCAAGCAGATTATCCATGGCTTAAACCAGATTGAGCATGGCGATTACCAGACTCGGCTGCCTGGTTTTGAGCAGGTTGAGTTAAGTGAAATCAGCGACAAGTTTAACAAGATGGCGAGCACGCTGGAGCAAAGCATACGCAATAACCACAGGCTCACTCAGCAGATTATCCACTTGCAGGAAGAAGAGCGCAAAAAGCTGGCGCGCGACCTGCATGATGAAATCGGCCAGTACCTGACGGCGGTTCATATCGACGCCAGTGCCATGGTGGCGGCCAAAAAGCTGACTGTGGCGCGGGAAAGTGCTAAGGCGATTGCGCAAATCACCCGGCAAATGATGTTCACCATACAGGATTTGCTGGCGCGCCTGCGCCCACGCGTGTTGGATGAATTGGGATTGAGCCTGGCCCTGGCCGAGTTGATTCACCATTGGCATGATAGAAATCGTAATATTCTGGTGGTGAATAATATTTCCAACCATCTGGCACAGCCAGAGGAATCGGTCGCAGTGACGGTTTATCGTATCTTGCAGGAGTGCCTGACCAATATCAGTAAGCACGCTGCGGCTGAGCGGGTGACCATAGAGGTGAGCGACAAGGCGGGTGGTTTGTACTTGCTGGTTGAAGATGATGGCCGTGGTTTTGATCCCACAGTGCCAAGCCGGGGTTATGGCTTGGCTGGCATGCAGGAGCGCGTGGAAGGATTGATGGGAACGATGAATATTAGTAGCGCCCCTGGTCAGGGGACACGCATAGAAGTGCACTTTCAAAATACAGGAAAATTTCAGGATACTGCGCCATGATAGTCAAGGTTGTATTAGTCGATGATCACACGGTGGTGAGGTCAGGGTTGCGCCGTTTGCTGGAGAGCCATAAGTCCATAGAGATTGTGGCAGAAGCCGATACCGGCGAGATGGCATATCAAGTGTATGGTGAAGTGCTGCCCGATGTGGTGCTGATGGATATTTCCATGCCTGGCATGGGCGGGCTGGAAGCCGCCAAACGTATTTTGCAGCGCTATCCCCAGGCAAAAATCGTCATTTTCTCTATGCATGAAGCGGTGTCGTTTGCTGCCCAGGCGCTTAAAACCGGCGTAAAAGGCTATGTCACCAAAACGGGTGTGGCTGATGATCTGGTACAGGCGGTACTTGATGTGGCCAAAGGCCGTACCTTCTTGAGCCAGGATGTGGCGCAAAAAGTGGCTTTGCAGACATTGATTGGCGAAAGTAACCCATTACAACAGCTGACCTCGCGCGAATTTGAAGTATTCAGGCTGTTGGCCGAAGGCAAGCGGGTCGAAGACGTGGCCGAGATGCTTAAAATTAGCCAGAAAACCGTCGCTAATTATTACACGCTGATCAAGCAGAAGTTATCCGTGAACAGCCCGGTGGAAATGGTGAGATTGGCGATGAAACACGGCTTGATTGATGCCGAATAACCGGCCGCGATTTATTCCTCATCTGCAATTAATCTACCTTTAATAAATCCTCCCAGCGCGTCGTATAGCCAGGACTCTTACGCTCCTGCTTCATGCGCCAGTCTTGCCTGACCTGCAATCCCTCGCTGGCTAGTTTGACCGTGGCCCTGCCCATTTTCTGGTTGATACTGTCCAGCACATGCATCAACCGTTCCGATTTTTCCCGGCCAGTGGCAGCATGGAACATATCCTGTTGCTGTGCCCCGGCAGTCACCAGTTCACCCAGTGATACTCCCGCCTTAGCATAGTCGTATCCCGGACGATAAATCTTTCTTAGTGCAACGAGTGCTGCCTGCACCAGCTGCAAGGTGTTATTGGTGGCGACATGCAGGGGTAACAGCAGGCTGTTGTCGTATTGTTGGCCGGGGTCGCGGAAAGGGCTAGTGCGGATATAGACATAAATACTGCCTGCATATAATTTTTGTTGGCGCAGTTTTTCCCCTGCACGGGTCGTATAAAGCGTGACGGCTTCTTCCAGACTTTGCAGGTCTCGCACAGGGTGACCAAAGCTGCGGGTACTCAAGATTTGCTGCTTGGGGCCTCGTATCTGTTCCAGTTTCAGGCAAGCGTTACCATTCAGTTCGCGTACCGTTTTCTCCATGATCACGTTAAACTTTTGTCGCATGGCTACAGCATTGCTTAGCTTGAGGTCATAGGCGGTGTGTATGCCTGCGTCATGCATGTGTTCGCTTAAATGCCGGCCTATGCCCCACACATGGCTGACATCAATGTCACGTAAGGCGGCATCAATGGCGGTCAAACTCATGCGATTAAAATTGCAGACACTTTCAAGTGCTGAATTTTGTTTGGCAAGATGGTTAGCCAGTTTCGCCAGCGTTTTGCTGCTGGCGATGCCCACGCATACCGGCAGGCCGGTCGATTGGAGTACTTTTTGCCTGAGTTGCTGGGCATACAGCGTCAGGTCCCGCGTCGCAAATGCGGTGAAATCAAGAAATGATTCATCAATGGAATAAATTTCTTGCGCCGGGCTGAATTGCCGCAAAACAGACATGACGCGGTTACTCATGTCGGCATATAGCGGATAGTTGGATGAGTACGCAACGACGCCTTCCTGTTCGGCAAACTTGCGGACCTTGAACCAGGGTGCACCCATGGGGATGCCCAGGGCTTTTGCTTCTGCACTGCGGGAGATGATGCAGCCATCATTGTTGCTTAACACCACCACGGGGCGATTGCGCAGTTTTGGGTTAAACACGCGCTCGCAACTGACGTAGAAGTTATTCACATCTACCAGTGCGATGGCCCTGAGGGTCTGCTCTCTCAATGGGGTCTCATTCATTTTTATGAGGCCCATTTCATGAAATTCCCTAAAGTCCGTTCATGATCCGCAATAGCATGATTCTGACTGACCAAGCCGATAATACATTCACACGAACCAGACATGGGGTCGGTTCGGGAAATAAAAAAGGAGATCATTATGTGGACTAAACCAGCTGCTACCGAAATGCGTTTCGGCTTTGAAGTAACCATGTACGTGATGAACAAATAATTCATCTGAGTACCCAGAAACCCGGTATGAATCCATGCCGGGTTTTTTATTGCCATCAGCGCCATGATTGTCTACCTGAACCGCCTGAACGAACCAGTCACCACGCCCCACACTTCAAACTGCATGGGCGGCTCGATCAGGATAGGGCTGTATTTGCCAGATGCATTGGCGGGTAACAGCTTAGGGTTGCCATTTTTTTGTTTTGCCAAGATTTTGATGGTGAATTCGCCATCTATCATGGCAAGTACAATATCACCTACAACAGCTTGCTTGCCTCTATCCACGACCGCTTTGTCTCCTGGTATCAAACCAGCTTCAATCATGGACTCCCCCTGGATCGTGACAAAAAAAGTGGTATCCACCTGATCAATCAAGTAGGCATTCGGGTCCAGACGGTCTTCGATATGGTCATCTGCTGGTGATGGAAAACCTGCCGGCACTTTGGATTGGAACATCGGCACACTGACTTCTTGCAGATCTGCTGCAGGCAGAGCGAAGTTAGACACTTGATCCAGGTTTTGCTTTAACTGACTGGCTTGTCGCTTTTTGGCGTAAGCTGCCATGAGATCGCTGACCACCGGTTTCTGGCTCACCGGAATACGCACAACAATAGTCTTTTCCAGGCTGGTGGTAGAGCCCGGCTTGCGCCCAGCACCTGGCCGTTTACCGCCTTTTATCTTTTTAGTCTCATCGCTCATTGATTAATTGTAACAAATAATCAATCGTGCATAAGTCATTATGTTGGTATTTACTTAAAATTAAACTTTTATGGGCGTCTCTAAAAATGCACATTGCTCAGCCGGACAAGGCGCAATTTGAATTTTTGGAGGTGCCCTTGTTTCCAAGGGGAGGTCGGTTGCTGCATGTGTTTTTCTAACCAGCATTCAGGCTAACCGTTATACTGTTGCGCTTTGAATCATTGACTGACGATGAACTGGATGTCACTATTTTTTGAGCAATATGCGTTGTTTTGCCTGATAGGGATGCTTGTTGGCGTGCTGTCCGGTTTGCTGGGGATCGGAGGCGGGATTGTATTGGTGCCCATGCTGCATGCCATATTGGTTGCTAAAGGATTTTCAGCTGATGTGGCTTTTCATATGGCGCTGGCCACTTCAATGGCCTGTATTGTGTTTACTTCACTGTCGAGTATTTTAGCGCATCATAAAAACCAGAATATCGTTTGGCCATATGTCTGGGCCATGGTGCCCATGGCGTTTTTGGGCTCACTGATTGCAACATTGGTGGCGATTCATCTGGATGCTTTTTATTTGACGCTGTTTTTTGCCGTGTTTACTTTTTTTGCAGCGACTCAATTATTCCGCGACCGCAAACCTATCCAGCATAAAGTACCGGGCAAGATTGAAATAAGCCTGGTATCCCTGTTGATTGGTGTGATTTCTGCGCTGGTGTCGATTGGCGGTGGCACCTTGACGGTACCTTATCTAGCCATGCGGAATGTGTCGGTCAAACAGGCAATTGGTACTTCTGCAGTCTTAGGTTTTCCCATCGCGTTGGCGAGTACGGTAAGTTATTTGCAAGATGCCATCCGTCAAGCTACGCATGCGCCCGACACCTTTGGGCTGATCTATTTGCCAGCCGTGATGCTGATTACGCCGCTGAGTGTATTGTTTGCCCCGGCCGGCGTGGCATTGACCAAGCGTTTACCGGTGAAGGTATTAAAACGCATTTTTGCTATTTTCCTGATTGCCGTCAGCCTCAACCTGTTTTGGTCACAGCTGGCCTGACCTGCAAATAACCGGCAATAAAAAACCCGCCTCTCGGCGGGTTTTCTTAATCAGCGTTGGCCGATTATTTGTTCATGACGTACATAGTCACTTCAAAGCCAAAACGCATTTCAGTAGCAGCTGGTTTAGTCCACATGGTAAGTCTCCTTTTGGTTGTTAAGTAGTACATCGTGCTGATGTACTTGTATGACTCCTACTATACGCATGTGTTTCAAAAGTGCCCTGAGGCGATCACGTAAAAACGGCTCATGATTTTACGTAGTTTGAGTTGAAGTCCTTAGCCGGCAGCGTAGAATGGTAGTCAAGAATCATCACAACAATAAGGGTGTGACATGATGCAGCGCTTGCCCCGCTGGGTGGAGTGGGGCGGTTTTTTACTGGCCATGAACGCTGGCTATATTAATGCTGTTGGCGTACTGGGCTTTCGCCATCAGGCAGTATCGCACCTGACCGGCATCTCCACTTATTTCTCCATTGAGTTGGTGAATCAGGATGCATGGCAAGTGTTGCATCTATTGTGGGTGATCCTGTTTTTTGTGCTGGGGGCCATCTTGAGCGGTGTGCTGATAGGAAATGAAGCACTCAGAATTGGCCGTCGCTACCATGTGGCGTTATGGCTAGAGGCTGGTTTATTGGCCGCCTCTGTCTGGTTGCTGAATCATGGCTGGCAAAGTGGGCAGTGGCTGGCCTCAGCCGCTTGCGGCCTGCAAAATGCCATGACCAGTACCTTTAGCGGCGCGGTGGTGCGCACCACGCATGTGTCAGGGCTATTTACCGATATTGGCATTGCGCTCGGCCTGCGTTTGCGTGGACAGGCGGTAGATAGGCGGCGCCTGCTACTGTATACCCTGCTGATAGCTGGCTTTATTTGTGGCGGGGTGCTGGGTGCGTGGGGATATCTGCATTGGCACTTTAACGCCTTGCTGTTGCCGGCAGTGCATGTGGCTGCACTCTCTGTGAGTTACTACGGCCTTAGCCGTTGTCACTGATCCTCACTGTTGATCCATTAAAAGTCAGTCTCTCCCTGGCGAGCAGACAAAAAACTGTCATCAATTTGTAATACAATCAGTCTTAGATTTTTTAACATTTCAGAAACTTTAATCTATTTCAGAAACCAGGCCATGACGATTCAAATTATCCCAACCCAACCTTTTTCTGACCAAAAACCCGGCACCTCGGGCTTGCGTAAGAAAGTGCGGGTGTTTCAAGAGCCGCATTATCTGCAAAATTTTGTGCAGAGTATTTTTGATACGCTGGAGATTCCGTCCAATGCGACCTTAACGCTTGGTGGCGATGGCCGTTTCTATAACAAGGAAGCGATCCAGGTCATTATCAAAATGGCAGCAGCCAACGGCTTTGCCAAGGTGCTGGTTGGACAAAACGGTATTCTGTCTACCCCGGCCGCGTCGAATATCATCCGCAAATACCAGACTTTTGGCGGCATTATCCTTTCTGCCAGCCACAACCCGGCAGGCCCTGATGATGACTTTGGCATTAAATACAACACCAGCAATGGTGGCCCGGCACCAGAGAAAATCACCGATGCCATTTTTGCCAACAGCAAGCAGATCACCCAATACAAGCTGGCCGATTTACCCGAGGTTGATTTGTCGAGCATAGGCATCACCACCCTGGATGGGTTTGAAGTCGAGGTGATTGATTCGGTCAGCGATTACGCTGACCTGATGGAAAGCATGTTTGATTTTGCCGCCATCAAGCGCTGGCTGGCGGCCGGACATCGATTGCAGTTTGATGCCATGCATGCTGTGACCGGCCCTTATGCCAAAGAGATTTTTGGCAACCGTTTGGGGGCACCGGCCAACAGTTTGATGAATTGCGAAGTGTCAGAGAACTTTGGCGGCGGCCATCCTGACCCCAACCTGACTTATGCTGAAGATTTGGTCAAGATTGCTTATGGCCCGCAAGCCCCGGATTTTTCAGCTGCCTCAGATGGCGATGGTGACCGAAATATGATCCTGGGCAATCATTTTTTTGTCACCCCCTCGGACAGCCTGGCGCTGATTGCGGCCAATGCCAAGTTGATTCCGGCGTATGCAAAGGGTTTGTCTGGCGTAGCCCGCTCCATGCCGACTAGCGGTGCAGTGGATCGCGTTGCCGCCAAGCTGGGCATTGATTGCTATGAAACGCCCACCGGCTGGAAGTTTTTTGGCAACTTGATGGATGCGGGGCGTGTCACCTTATGCGGTGAAGAAAGCTTTGGTACCGGTAGTGATCACGTGCGCGAAAAAGATGGTTTATGGGCAGTGTTGTGCTGGTTGAATCTGCTAGCGGCGACTAATGAAAGTGTGGAGTCTCTGGTGCGCAAGCATTGGCAAACCTATGGCCGCAATGTGTATTCCCGCCATGATTACGAAGGCGTGCCTACCGAGCAGGCCAATGCCGTGATCACCCACATCAAGGCCCAATTTCTCACTTTGCCGGGCCAGGTATTTGGCCGTTATACCGTCCAGACGGTGGATGACTTTAGCTATATCGACCCCGTTGATGGCTCGGTCAGCAACAACCAGGGTTGGCGTATTCTGTTTGCCTGCGGCTCGCGTGTGGTCATCCGTTTGTCTGGTACGGGCACTGAGGGGGCGACTATCCGTGTCTATCTCGAAGCGTTCACTGAAGACGCAGCCCAGCAGCAACTAGATGCACAGGAGGCGTTGGCCGAGTTGATTGCCGTCTCGCATCAGATTTCTCAACTGCCACAACTCACTGGCAGGCAGCAACCTACGGTGATTACTTAATCAGCGTGGCTGCCTGGGGAAACGGCTGAATGACGATGATCAAAAAAACAATTCTTTGCCCGGTGCTACTGTCCGCAGGGTTGTTGGCCTGTGGTATCAATCCGGTGACCAAGGAGCGTGAGTTCCAGTTTGTCTCGCAAGACAAGGAAGTGCAGATCGGCCAGCAAAACTACAGCCCGGCGCGTCAGTCGCAAGGCGGTGACTATACGCTGGACCCTGAACTCACCCGCTATGTGCAACAAGTCGGCCAGAAGCTGGCAGCGGTGTCTGACCGGCCCGATTTACCATATGAGTTTGTGGTGCTCAATGACTCTGTGCCCAATGCCTGGGCCATGCCTGGTGGAAAAATCGCATTTAACCGCGGCTTGTTATATGAGCTGCATAGCGAGGCCGAGTTGGCCGCGGTGCTAAGCCATGAAATTGTGCACGCTGCCGCCCGTCACGGTGCCAAAGGCATGGAGCGCGGCATATTTATGCAGGGGGCGATGCTGGCAGTTGGCCTGGCGACACGTGACTCTAACTATGCCAATCTGGTGGTCGGTGGTGCGCAGTTGGGCGGTCAGTTGATTACCAGCAAGTATGGCCGTGATGCCGAGTCTGAAGCGGATCACTATGGCATGAAATATATGAAACTGGCCGGTTATGACCTTACTGCGGCTGTGACGCTGCAAGAGACCTTTGTCAGGCTGAGTCAAGGCAAGCGACAGGACTTTCTGTCCGGCTTGTTTGCCAGTCATCCACCTTCGCAAGAGCGGGTAGATCTCAACGAAAAAACGCTGGCCGAGTTAGGTGCTGGCGGTGAGATGGGTAAAGAGATCTATGCACAAAAAGTCGCCAAACTGATGGCCACGCGCGAGGCCTATAAAGCCTATGATGAAGGCAAGGAAGCGCTACAAAAAGGCGATACTGAAAAGGCCAAGACATTGGCTAAAAAAGCCATCAGCATTGAGCCGCGTGAGGCACGCTTCCAGGAACTATTAGGTGATATTGCTTTAACCAAGAAAAACACCACTGAAGCCTTAGCGTTTTATGACAAGGCGATCCAAATGCAGCCAGATTACTTCAAGCCTTATGTGCAAAGCGGGATTGCCTTGTTTAATGACGGCAAAAAAGAACAGGCTGAACCGTTTTTAAAGAAAGCCAACGCCTTGCTGCCAACGGCGCCAGGCTATGCTTTGCTTGGCCAGATTGCCGAAGGCCGCGGTGAAACTTCACTGGCGTTGCAACATTACCAGTTGGCCGCCAGTTCCGGCTCTGAAATTGGTAAGGAAGCTGCGGCTCGCGCCATGCGTATCGACTTGCCACGTAATCCCGCACGTTATTTGCCCTCTGGCCCATTGGCAGACGACAGCGGTATGGTTTATGCCGCAGTGCAAAATAACAGCAGTGTGCCTGTAGGTCGCGTTCAAGTGCGTATGCTGCAATATGATAGCCGTGGCCGTCTGGTCAACCAGACACGTCCCATGCTGATTACTGGCGGGATTGCGCCGGGCAAGCGTGGCTCAGTCGCCACTGGCATCCGCATTCAGGATCAGGCCGCATTGCAGTTTTTCCGTGTGGTGGTAGAGGGTGCCGAACTGGCCAATTAAATTTATCAATACCAATAGACCTCTCATGGCGACTCAAGACACCTGCTGTTCCGTTTCTCCTTACTTTCAAATTAACCCCGGTAAAGCCGCCGTATTTCGCGCCATTTGCGAGAAATACGTTGAGTGGTCATCCCGCGAGCCAGGCTGTTTGTATTACGGCTTCAGCTTTGATGGCGACCTCGCACATTGCCGTGAAGGCTTTGTAGATGCAGATGCCTTAATTGCGCATATTAACAATCTGCGTCCGATTTTGCATGAAATGGGTGAGGTGTCCAGACTGGTGCGAATTGAAGTGCATGGCCAGGAAGCTGAGTTAGCAAAACTGAAAGAGCCGCTGGCAGGGTTGAATCCCCAATATTTTGTGCTGGAGTTTGGATATCGAAAAGCCATGGATGACTACTGAATGACTTTTACACAGGCGGATTGAATACCTCAACTCGTTACTTGGTCTCTCCGTCACTAATCGTCATCACTCCCCGATGTAACCGGACATCCATCCGGCCCAAAAAACTCATGCCGAGTAGCGCATCGCCTTCCAGCCCCGGTGAAATTGTCGCAGCGACATCATGGGCTACGACACCACCAAGTTGAACGGTTTTCAGCCGTACCAGATACGACACAGCAGTGCCATTGGCGGTATGCGTATTGATGGCCTCATGGCTGACCAGCCCTAAACGGTTGGCGACATGCTGAGAAATGGCGACACCAGTGGCACCGGTATCCACAAGTACACGTACGCGTTCTCCATTAATCAGGGCTTCGGCACTGTAGTGACCATCGGGGCCGCGCTTGAGGCTAACGACTTTCTGCTGCCCGATCTGCTCTAGTGTATTAGGATGTTGTACACGTTCTATGAGTAGCCAGACCAGGGCGGCAAGGCCCAGCCAGATCATTGTAAAAAGCAGGCCGCGCCCACGCGAGTATTTTTGATGAGTTGCTTTAAGCATGCTCATTCAATGGAGGCTTAAAAAGGAATTTTCAAGTCTGGTCTGGCACTGCTAAGCACTTGTTTGAATGCTTGCTGAATGCGTGTTAACGCCGTGGTGTCATCTGCTTCAAACCTTAAGGTCAGGACGGGCGTGGTGTTGGATGCGCGGATCAAGCCAAAGCCATCTGCATATTCCACACGTAAGCCATCAATGGTGATGACTTCAATGGCATCCGGGAAACGGGCAGATTGTTGCAGTGCTGCAATGAGCGCGTGAGGTTCGCCCTCCTGCATGGCAATTTGCAATTCTGGCGTGTTCAAACTATCTGGCAGGGCTTCGAGTACGGCGCTGGCATTCGGGCTGCGGCTGACAATTTCCAGCAAGCGTGCTGCGCTATAAAGCCCGTCATCAAAGCCAAACCAGCGCGGTTTACCTTCTTTAGCATCATTGAAAAACAAATGTCCGGAGAGCTCACCGCCAATGGCGGCACCGGTTTCCTTGATTTTGGCTTTCATGAGTGAGTGGCCGGTTTTCCAGATCACTGGTTTGCCGCCGTATTCGCGTATGTAGGTTGATAAGTGGCGCGTGGATTTCACATCGAAAACCACGTGGCTGCCTGGTTGCTGTGTCAGGACGTCTTCTACAAACAGCATCAGTTGGCGGTCGCTGCGAATGATCTGTCCACTTTTAGTGACCACCCCCAGGCGGTCACCATCGCCATCAAACGCCAGCCCGATTTCGGCCTCGCCTGTGCGCAGACAGTGGATGAGATCTTGCAGGTTCTTGGCTTCGACCGGGTCAGGATGGTGGTTAGGGAAACGGCCATCCACCTCACAAAACAAAAGGTCAACCTCACAACCTAATGCTTGAAATAACGCAGGTGCATAAGCCCCTGCGACACCGTTCCCGCAATCAATGGCGACCCGGATGGGCCTGGCAAGCTGGATGTCGGAAACGATGGCTTCTTGGTAGGCCGGTTGAATATCATAGTGGGATTCAGAACCCGACTGATCTGGTTGGTCCAACTGTTGTTGGATAATGCGTTGCTTGATGGCCTGAATGGCGTCGCTGCTCAAGGTTTCACCAGAAATCACCATTTTCAGGCCATTATACTGAGGCGGATTATGGCTGCCGGTAATCATGACGCCACTGCTGGTCTGGGCCAGGTAGTGCGTTGCGAAATAGAGCATGGGCGTGGTGACCATGCCTAAATGAATTACATCCATCCCGGCCTCCAGGATGCCTTCGCTAAGGGCGGCTGCCAGGGTTGGGCTGGACAAACGGCCATCATAGCCGACACAGATTTGATGCTGGCCACGCTCTTCTGCCAGCGAGCCCAGTGCCAGACCTATCTGTTTGACAATCTCCACAGTCAATGTGTCATCCACAATGCCGCGGATATCATAAGCCTTGAAAATGGACGCTGGCAGAAACTGCATTTATTCCGCTTCTTCAATCCAGGCCAGCTGTATGGCTTCGAGGATTTTTTCACCGCAACGGGAAGGCTCATCGTCAAAGTCTTCCAATTCTATGACCCACTGCATCAGGTCAGTGAAACGGATAGTTTTGGGATCTACGTCGGGAAATTTATCATAAAGTTCTTCAGCAATCCGCTGGCTATCGGTCCATTTCATTGTCATTACTCCATTTTTCAAGGCGAGATGGTTGATATTATAACTGACAGCGCTTACCGAATTTGACAGAATCCGCCTACACTTTTGTCAGACAAGCGGGACTGTTCAGTAGGTCATTGTCTGGGCATCATAGCGAAGATGAGTGATACTGAGATAACAAAAACAAAATCCAGCAAAGTCACCAGATGGGTCATGGCGAGTTTACTGGTGTTGGTGTTGGCCGTCATAGGCTGTGAAATGGCTGGGTGGCCTTTTTTGCGCCAACCTTTGCAACAATTCCTACAAAATAAATTACATCGGTCTGTGGAAATTGAACGGCCGTTCCACTTACAGCTGCTAGGTGGCATTCGCCTGCAGGTCGGTGGATTAAATATCTCTGCGCCTGAAGGATTTGACGCGCCTTATTTTGTCGATGCACGAGGGCTGGATTTACAGCTCCGGTATCGACATTTGTGGTCGTTGAAAGAGGGCGATCCTTACCGCATCCAGGCGATTCGCGCCGATCAACTCAACGCCTATCTGCTTCGTCATACTGACCGCCATGCCAGCTGGGATTTTGAGCTGGATGATACCAGCCCGCCAAGGCCTTTCCCGGTGATTGAACAGCTTGCTGTCAATCAGGGACAAGCCAAAGTAGATGATGCCATTACGCATGCACAATTGGCGGTGAAATTTTTTACCGAAGAAGGCGAGCACTTGGCAAGTCCTGAGTCCAGGGTGAAAGTGAATGGTAAGTTCCGTCGGTTGCCATTACAAGGGGAGCTGGTCACCCAAGGGTTTTTGCCGGTGGCGACGCAGGGCAAGGACTCCCAACCGATTAATTCCCAGGGCTGGCTCAAATATGGGGCTGTGAAGGCACAGTTTCGTGGATCGGTCTATGATTTATTTGGTGAGCAGCGCGTCAAAGGTAAGGTCGATGTCACCGGGCCTTCATTGGCAGATGTCGGTGACTTGTTGGACCTGACTTTTCCACGGACTTCTGCCTTTAAAGTGGCAGCCGAGGTGGAAAAAGGGACCAGTCAATGGAAAGTGAATATCCCTTCAGCAAAAATAGGACGTAGCCGCCTATCGGGCGAGTTTGTTTATGACCTGACGCCCGAAATTCCCATGCTAAGTGGCAAGTTGCAAGGTGCATTATTAATGCTGGCTGATCTGGCACCCGCCTTTGGGGCGACTCAAGACAACGCAACCAATACACATCCAGGCAAGCTATTTCCCGATGAGTCGCTCGATTTTGCCACTTATGGACGTATGAATGCCGATATTGATGTGCACCTGGATGCGGTCGATTTAGGCAGTGCCTTCAGGCAGAAGATTTCGCCGCTTAAATTGCATCTGACGCTCAATAAACACAAACTCAGCCTGGCTGACCTTGAGGCCAATACGGCACAAGGCAGCCTGTCAGGCGCACTGAGCATTGATGCACATGACTCCCAAAATACAGATATTTCCCCGCCCCCTGCACCTGATTGGGAGATTCAATTGGCCGTGCGCGATATCCGGCTGGAGCAGTGGCTGAAAGTACAGAAAAATCAGGTGCAGCAAAATCCACCAGATAAGTCTCAGGCAGGGCAGCAGCAAAATAAGCAAGTAGCCAATGCAGAACCACCTTATATTTCTGGCCGGTTAACCGGTAAGGCGAAACTGCAGGGCCAGGGCCGATCCACGGCGGCCTTGCTTAAGTCGCTGGATGGACAAGTGGCGCTGATGATACGCCAGGGCGAAATTTCGCACTTGGTCGTGGAAGCGGCGGGCCTGGATATCGCGCAGGCCGTGGGTGTGCTGATCAAAGGGGACCAGCCGTTACCTATGCAATGTGCGGCCATGGGCTGGCGTGCCAAGCAAGGTGTGCTAACGCCTGAAGCCGCCTTGATTGATACCCCGGTCACCACAGTGAATGTGCTGGGGCAGGTGAACCTGGGGGAAGAACAGTTAAATCTTAAATTGCAGGCTAACCCAAAAAACTTTTCACCGTTTACCGTGCGCTCCCCGATTCTTGTCACTGGTCCATTTGTCGATCCGCAGGTGTCATTAAGTCCTGGCCCAATTGCTGCACGTGTAGCTGGTGGTTTGTTGCTGGCGCTCATCAACCCCTTTGCGGCGATTGTGCCTTTCCTGGATCCAGGTAGTCAGGCCGATGCGGCTGCCGATGATGGATGCCAGCAAACCTTGCAACAATTAAAATCGCGACAGAGTAAAAGTCCGCAAACAAAAAATACTGAGGGCAAACAGCCCTAGGTCAACATTCCTATGCACAGCAGTCCTAAAGTGCAGTGAGGCAAAAAAGAACCCAACCGAAGTTGGGTTTAGGGAGCGATTTTGGAGATATACGCTTACGGTTATTACTAAGCATAAGCCATGCCAGGTTTAATAATGCTATAAAAATCATGTACATAAATAATTTTTCCATATTGATCAGTATATTTACAGTCATCAACTGCTGAATTAAGTGCACCGAATTGGTGCGGTGCGGGCAATGCCAGCGCACGCCATCGTCACCTAGGGAAGCAAATTCTGCGGGGATAGCAAGCTTGCTGTCTGGCGAGGAGCCATGCTAAAGATGCATGCAAGGGTCGCCTCATGGTAAAATCACGCTTTATTTTTGTGAATACGGAAACTTGATCGTCATGTTTAGCTTTTCAAGAAACTTAAGCGTTGCAGACCCAGCATTGGCCCAAATGATTTCTTCTGAAGTAGAGCGTCAGCATCAGCATATTGAGCTGATTGCTTCGGAAAACTACACCAGTCCTGCGGTGATGGAAGCCCAGGGCTCGCAACTCACTAACAAGTATGCTGAAGGCTACCCAGGCAAGCGTTTCTATGGCGGTTGCGAGTTTGTTGACCAGGTTGAACAATTGGCAATTGACCGCTTGAAGGCGTTGTATGGTGCTGAGTATGCCAACGTACAACCACACTCCGGTTCACAGGCTAACCAGGCGGTTTATTTCTCTATCCTGAAACCAGGTGACACCGTGATGGGCATGAACTTGGGTCACGGCGGCCATTTGACGCATGGTTCACCTGCAAATCTGTCCGGTAAGTTGTTCAATATCGTGCCTTACGGCTTAAACGACAAAGAAGAAATCGACTACGACGAGATGGAGCGTATTGCCGTTGAATGCAAACCAAAATTGCTGATAGGCGGTGCGTCTGCCTACGCCTTGCGTTTTGACTGGGCGCGCATGGCAGAAATCGCCAAAAAAGTAGGTGCCTACTTTATGGTCGACATGGCGCACTATTCAGGCCTGATCGCAGGGGGCGTGTATCCTAACCCGGTGCCGCATGCTGACTTTGTGACTTCGACCACGCACAAAACTTTGCGTGGTCCACGTGGCGGTATCATTATGGCTAAAGCGGAGTTCGAGAAATCACTCAACTCCAATGTGTTCCCAAGCTTGCAAGGCGGCCCTTTGATGCACGTGATTGCAGGTAAAGCGACTGCTTTCCTGGAAGCTGCCCAACCTGAGTTCAAGACCTATCAGGAGCAGGTACTTAAAAACGCCAGCGTCATGGCGTCTACATTAGCAGCACGCGGTTTGCGTATCATTTCTGGCCGTACAGAATCTCACGTATTCCTGGTAGACCTGCGTCCGAAAGGCCTGACCGGTAAAGCAGCCGATGCCTACCTGGGCCAGGCACATATCACCGTCAACAAGAATGCGATCCCTAACGATCCTGAAAGTCCATTCGTGACTTCCGGTATCCGTATTGGTTCACCAGCGATCACCACACGTGGCTTCAAAGAAGCGGAAGCAGAGCAAGTGGCCAACCTGATTGCCGACGTGCTGGATAATCCGGAAAGTGCGGAAGTGATTGCTGCGGTGAAAGCCAAGGTACACGCCTTGACTGATAAATTCCCTGTTTACGGTAAATAATTTCTCTGGTTATTTCCAGCCATGAAATGTCCGTTTTGCGGTGCTGACGATACGCAAGTGGTAGATTCCCGCCTCAATGAGGAGGGGAACTCTATCCGCAGGCGTAGACGTTGCCAGGTGTGCGACAAGCGTTTTACGACTTATGAAACGGCCGAGTTGCACCTGCCGCAAGTGGTCAAACAAAACGGTACGCGTGAAGAATTCAAACGCGAAAAATTGCGGGTGTCATTTACGCGTGCCTTGCACAAGCGCCCGGTGCCTACCGAGTATGTGGACAAAGCCATGGACCGTATTATTCAAAAAGTACTGGGCCTTGGTGTGCGAGAGGTGCCTGCGCGGCTATTGGGTGAAACCGTGATGCAGGAACTCAAGCAGATGGACCAGGTCGCTTATATCCGCTTTGCATCGGTGTACCGCAGCTTTTCGGATGTGGATGATTTCCATAACGCCATCCGTGACCTGGATGTGACCGATAGCGACTAATCCTCTGAAAGGCAACGTGCATGAAACTGATCAAGGTGTCTGCAATTGTACTGGCGGTATTCACGGTGATCCTCACCATCGTCTTTTTTACCTGGTGGGCATTCAAGGACGAAGCGGTCTTTGGCAGTGAGAAATTTGACCAGACACGCTGGATGGAACTTTCAAGTAGTGTACAAAAAGATTGCCGCCGGGGTGACATGGCTTATGATCTCAAAAATCACATCTTGATCCGCGGCGCCAAAAAAGAGGCTGTCATGGCCCTGCTAGGCCGTCCCAGTCTGGAAGATGCCAACGCACTGGAATATGACCTCGGCAAATGTATGCATGTTTACCATGCGTTGCGTATTTATTTTGACGCGGATGGGCGCTTAACCCATAGCCAGATTTCCTCGCACTAATGCCTTATGCGTAGGCCGGGGAAAATCCTGCGGTTTGCGGCGTAGAGGTTTTATAGCGTTTATAGAACGTCTGCATAAAGTCTGCCAGTTGATCAGCGGCAGCAATTTCCAACCCATTATAAATCGAGGCTCGTATGCCGCCGATGCTGCGGTGACCATTCAGGCCTGAAAAGCCTGCCTGTTGGGCAGCCAGTAAAAATGCCTGTTCTATCTCTGCGTTAGGTAAATTAAATACCACATTCATGTTGGAGCGGTCAGCGATAGCGGCACGGCCGCGGTAGAAATCGGCATGGTCATCCAGCACCTGGTACAAACAAGCTGCTTTCAGCTCGTTATGTTTGGCAATATTGTGCAAGCCGCCGATGTCATTAAGTAGCCAGCGCGTCACCAGCAATACACTGTAAATGGCAAACACAGGCGGCGTGTTGTAAATAGAGTGCGCATCCGCCTGAGCATGGTAGTTGATAAAGCCAGGTAAATCCTTGGGCAGGGTCTGCATAAAATCATCACGCAAAATGACAAGTGTCACGCCTGCGGGGCCTATGTTTTTCTGGGCATGGGCATAGATCATTGCATAGCGGTTGAATTCCCCCGGTGCAGACAGCAGGTCGGAGGACATGTCACAGATACGCGGGACATCGTCCCGGCCAGGCACACGGTGAAACTGCAGGCCTTCTACGGTTTCGTTTGAAATGTAGTGAAAATAGGCAGCGTCTTTTGACAGTTGCAGCTCCGCATCACTCGGCAAACGGCTAAACTGGTCGGCCTTGCCGCTCCAGGCCAGTTGAAGTTTGCCGGACTTTTCAGCTTCGTGAATGGCTTTGCCACTCCAGTAGCCGCTGTGGATATAGTCGGCAGATTGCCCATCGCGTAACAGGTTCATGGGCAACATGGAGAACTGTTGCGTGGCGCCACCTTGCATCATGAGCACGCGCGTAGAGTCAGGCAGGCCCATCAACTGGCGGATATTATCCTCAAGCTCTTGCACTACTTGTGCAAACCATTGCGAACGATGGCTGATGCCAAGAATAGACAAGCCAACTTCTGGTACACAGAGCATGGCTGTCTGGAGTTGCTGCAATACACTTTCTGGCAATGCACCTGGACCACCAGAAAAATTCAGTTGATTGGCATTCAGTTTCATCATGCGCTCTCCAGTAATGGTTGCGTCTGTAATGTATATAAATACTGCTCGAAAGCGTGCTGTAGTTTGGCGATCTGCCCCGCCTTAAACGGGAACAGGCTGGCCGAGTCCATGGCGTGCACGGCCATGATATGGTCTATCTCAAACACCAGCAGTTTGCCATCGGAGGTTTCGGCGCAATCAATGCAGAGATAATCAAGTTGTAGACGCGCATAAATGGCCTCCAACGCAGCCTGATGGCGAGTCGCAAAGCGGTTGAAGTTTTGCATGAACAGGCCTTCTTCTTCGCGTTTCTCGGCGGACTCATACATGCCAGCGTTCACGTAGTGCACCATCCAGTCACTCGAAATCGCCATATGGCAAATAAAGGGTTCGCCGCGCAGCATGGCAATTCTGTATTTGCGAAATTGTCCATCGTGGCTGCTGTAATCCACAAAACGGGACACAAAGAAATCGGGGCTTGTCACCTCTTTTAAATAGTCCGCTAGTTCATTCGCAGAGGTGATTCTGGCCAGATTGTTACCTGCTTGGGAGCCAACGGGTCGGATAATCAATGGAAAACCAGGCATTGCCTCAGGGGCGGTTTGTTTACCCTGGTTTTGCAGGCTTAAACGAGTCACTACCTGGCTACGCGACAGTTTATGTGTGCGTGGCATTTCCAGTCCAGGGATGTCTTGCAGGAGCGCGCTTAATTGATCACGGTTAACGTTGGGCAGCAGGTGCGGTGGGTTGATGACCGGCTTTGCGTGACCTGACAGGCTGGCCTGTACGGCTAACAATAGCGCCCGGTTAGCCTCGCTGTCAGACAAGCCTACCATCACAGCATCATGCTCTGGCAATGGGGATGGTAAAGGTTGCGCTACCGTCGCATAGTAATAAAGCAACTCTACCGGGCTGTTTTCCAGTAGGCAATCAATCGGGGTGTTTTCTGACAGATCCCCTGCAGTCATAATCATCAGCAGGCGGAACTTTGGTCGCCTGCAGTTTGCCGGGCGAACGTACAGACGCTGTAACGCTAACGCCTGCTCTTGGATGGCTAATCCCATGTCTCGCATTTTGAGGCATAAAAATACTGTCGCCAGGTTCATCCATAAGATGGCATTCTCCTGGTCTTGATTAGCTTGTACCAGCAACGATTGTGCATGGGACCGCAAGTCAGCGCCATTAAGGTTCATGCGCAGGAAAGGCGCAAGACCCTGGAAGGTATGCCTGGCATTATTGTGTTCCAGTGACTGCAATAAGTGATGAAAGTATCGCCGCTTTTCACTGGCACGCGACGATGCCCAGAAGTCATCGCTGGTAAATACCAGAGCATCGCCGACCTTTACCTGCACGCGATAGGGTTGGCCCAGCAATTGTGTATGCACGTAAGTGGCAAAGCACTCGGCGAAATCTTCCTGTACATCCATGCTGGCATATAAGGTGGGGAAAGCGGTTCTTGCCAGATCACGGTAAAGGTCTAGTGCCTGGCTGGCCTGCAGTGCTGGCTGGCGGTAAAACGAGATTTTTTCACGGTGGGGGAAGTTCTGTTCTGGTCGAATCGCTTTAGTACCACTCGTTTGCCAGCTATGTTTGCTGAAGTGACCGGCCAGTTTTTGCAGGGGAAAGCTCCACTCTTTGGGGCAAATGTCTGTCATGGTAGCGAGGACATGGCCAAATTCGTGCAGCAACAGGAAGCGCAAGGCTTGCACGCGATGGTCGCTGTCTTCATTAGCAATGCACACCTGAATCTGCACCTCTTCATCCGCCGTAAACGCCGAATTTTCTTTCCAGCTGGCCCAGGCATTTGCCGAAGCGTGCGCAAATGCTTGAGTATCCAGCACGATGATAAATCCGATATTGTTGCTGCCATCACCCAGCGCGACCATATCGGTCAGGCCGGAAGCCCCCAGGCCATCAGCAAAGAAAATCCCCAGTACAGATTTGTTGAGGGTATTCAGGAGGCTTTCTGGCAGAGTTGCCAACGCTTCTGTTAAATCTGATCCTATTTCAGGGCTTATTCGGGTGAGAGTGCATGTCTGCTGCTGCGAGCGGCCATAAGTCGATAAAAACGACTGCAAGTCTGCGGTAGGGGGGGCAGTGCGTGTATGCAGCGGTTGTGCGTACAGGGCCAGCCAAGGGTTGGGATCGGCAATATAAATCATACTTTGAGTGTAGCGTCATTACGCGTGCGTGCTTGCATGAAAGAAACATGCAAACCCCCCCGTATTCGGCAGTTCGTGATGCGAGTGATGTTGCGATTTCAGTCATGAGGCCTGGTGCACAAAAAAACCGTAAACGCGGTATTTTTTTGTATCATGGCAAGCTATGTCTCAAACTACACAAGATATTGAATGGATGACGCGTGCGCTGCGTCTGGCAGCGCGAGGGCTGTATACCACGACGCCTAACCCGCGGGTTGGCTGCGTTATTGTCAAACATGGCCAGGTGTTAGGCGAAGGTGCCCACCTCAAGGCGGGTGAACCGCACGCGGAGGTGCATGCCCTGCAAGCGGCAGGTGACTTGGCGTGTGACGCGACAGCCTATGTCACGCTGGAGCCGTGCAGTCATTTTGGACGCACGCCACCCTGTGCCGATGCCTTGGTGAAAGCAGGCGTCAACCGCGTTGTCGTGGCGATGCAAGATCCTAACCCGCTGGTTTCGGGCAAGGGCATTGAACGCTTGCGGGCACAAAACATCGCGGTGACGGTGGGGGTATGCGAAGCACAGGCGAGGGCACTCAACCCGGGTTTTATACTTCGCATGACCCAGCAGCGGCCATATGTTAGGCTCAAGGTGGCTGCCAGCCTGGATGGCCGCACAGCGTTATTGAATGGTGTCAGCCAGTGGATCACTTCAGCAGATGCGCGTAAGGATGTACATCACTGGCGTGCACAGAGTTGTGTCATCGTGACGGGCATAGGGAGTATTCTTCAGGATAACTCCGCACTGACGGTCAGGGATGTCCCGACAACCAGACAACCTTTGCGAGTGATTGTAGATAGCCAGCTGCGTATCCCTGTTGATGCAAAAGTGTTAGAGCATGGCCAGGCCATGATTGCTTACGCACAAGGCGACGCGTCCAAGTTGGAGGTGTTGCAGGTCATGGGGATACGCACGCTGCATATTCCCAATGCACAAGGACAGGTGGATATCGCCGCATTAATGCAGGCGCTCACTGCGCTACCCTGCAATGAGGTGCTGATAGAAGCGGGTGCAACCCTGAATGGTGCCTTCCTGCAAGTTGGCCTGGTGGATGAACTATTGTTATATTACGCCCCCAAACTGATGGGCAGTACTGCGCGCGGCATGTTTGCCCTGCCAGAGATGGCTCATATGACGGACGCACATCCCCTGCATATTCTTGATATTCGCCAGTTTGGCCAGGATATTCGTGTGCAGGCCAAACTTGAACCCTGATATGTATGCTGATTGATACCCATTGCCATCTAGATGCCAGCGAGTTTGATGCCGATCGTGACCAAGTGTGGCGAGAGGCGCAAGCGCAAGGCGTGCGTGCGCTGGTGATTCCGGCTGTCATGCAATCCACGTTCCAACCGGTAATGGATTGGTGCTCACAGCATCCACAAACTGGCTTTGCCCTGGGCTGGCATCCTCTGTTTGTCGACCAGGCGGCAGATGACGCCTTGCAGCAGATGCAAGACACGGTGGCAGCAGTGTTGGCAGGCCCACAAGGACGGCAACTCCTGGCAATCGGGGAAATCGGCCTGGATTTTTATGTCACGCGCGACAACGAAGCCAAGCAGCTTGCCCTGTTTGAAGGGCAGTTACAGATCGCCAAGCAGTTTGGTCTGCCGGTCATTTTACATGTGCGTGCGGCTGTGGATAGCGTGCTTAAATACTTGCGCAAATATCATCTAGATGGTGGTATTGCGCATGCATTCAATGGCAGCCTGCAACAGGCAACGATATTCAGTGAACTTGGATTCAAGCTTGGATTTGGCGGTGCCATGACCTGGCCACGCGCACTGAAAATCCGCAAGCTGGCTGCTGAGCTCCCCGTGGAAGTCCTGGTTTTAGAGACGGATGCGCCCGATATTCCCCCGGTTTGGGTGGGCCATCACGGACGGAATACGCCTGGACAATTAAAAAGAATAGCAGAGGAAATGGCCCTAATTCGTGGCTTGGAAATTTCGCAACTCATTGAAATCACAGGTAAAAATTCTATGCAAGTTTTGCCAAAATTAGCGCATTTATGCACATGACTTAAAGTGACACTTTAAGAATGTGACGAAAGTGTTTCAATTATAGTGGTGAGTTTTAAGTCATTGATTTTATTGAATAAAAAAATAGATTAAAAAATGAACTTTTGGAAAAAGTCCTTTTAAATTGGTAAGTTACGTTTTTAAGACACAGCAATCCACAAAGTTATCCACAGATTTTGTGGATTGAAATTTACAGTGTTTGTCCTACAAAAAAAGCAAGCGGTTTTACAAACTTTACAACAATTGATTCTCCATCGTCAGGCATCATTACATGCGTATTCATGAACAACATTTTCGTACAATTTGGCAGGAAGCCAATGCTGTCTGCCTCATAGACCAAACACGCCTGCCTTTTGAATTTGTGACCGTCACCGTGACGACCCTGCCGGAAATTTGCCATGCCATCCGCAGCATGCAAGTGCGCGGCGCGCCACTGATAGGAGCCACAGCTGCATACGGTGTTGCACTAGGGATACAGGCTGTTGCCACAGACCAGCAATTAAATGCTGTTGTGAAAGAATTGATTGCGACCAGGCCGACTGCCGTTAACCTGGCATGGGCGGCTACACGTATGCAGCAACAATTGCAGGCTTTACCAGTGTCGGCACGCGCAGCACATGCCTGGCAGATGGCTGCAGAAATCGCTGATGAAGATGTGGCGCAGAACCTGGCGATTGGCCAGCATGGCAAAATGTTGATTGAATCAAAAGCGGGTATTAATCCTCAGCAGGTAGTGAATATCCTGACCCATTGCAACGCTGGGTGGCTGGCGACGGTGGATGGCGGAACAGCGCTGGCGCCGATTTACGCTGCGCATGATGCCGGCCTGAAGGTGCATGTATGGGTAGACGAAACACGCCCGCGCAACCAGGGTGCCAGCCTGACCGCCTGGGAACTGGCGCAGCATGGCGTGCCGCATACAGTGATTGCAGACAATGCGGGTGGGCATCTGATGCAGCATGGGCAAGTCGATATGGTGATTGTGGGTGCAGACCGGGTGTCACGGCACGGGGATGTCTGCAACAAGATTGGTACCTATTTGAAGGCCCTGGCAGCCTTTGACCAGGACATCCCTTTTTATGCGGCGGTGCCTACACCCACCATAGACTGGCAACTGGCCCGCGGAGCGGATATCGACATTGAAATGCGTGATGCCGATGAAGTGGCTTATATGCAAGGCCAGGGAAAGGATGGGCGGTTGCAACAGGTGCGTGTGATTCCACATGAAAGTCAGGCGCTGAATCCTGCGTTTGACGTGACACCGGCCAGGCTGGTGACAGGCATAATTACCGAGCGGGGGGTATTTTCTCCAAACCAATTAACCACCTTGGAGCCTTCCACATGACACCCACCCCTGCTGAGCAGTTGCTGCTAGCCGTACAAAAGATGGCAGAGGCTGGGCTCAATAAAGGCACCTCCGGGAATGCAAGTATCCGCTTGGACGATGGTTTCCTGGTCACTCCCTCTGGGGTCCCGGTTGAGCAGTTGACCGCAAACAGTATGGTGTACATGGACTGGGAGGGTAGGCCGGAAGCTGGTAAGAAACCTTCCAGTGAATGGCGTTTTCACCGCGATATTTTGCTGGCCAGGCCAGAAATGGGCGCCGTTGTCCATAGCCACAGCATGTTCTCTACCACCATCGCTTGCATGGGGCGCAACGTGCCACCTTTTCATTACATGATTGCAACAGTCGGCGGCGATGATATCCGTTGTGCCCCCTATGCCTTGTTCGGGACACAGGCCTTGTCCGACAGTGCCGTTGCTGCCTTGCAAGATCGTAAGGCTTGCCTGTTGGCGCACCACGGCATGATTGCGGTGGGTAAGACTCTGCCACAAGCGCTGGCGATTGCGGTGGAAGTTGAGAACCTGTGTGAGCAGTATTGGCGGCTATTGAAGTTGGGTGAGGTCAAACTGCTGACGTCTGAACAGATGCGCGAGGTACATGCCCAGTTCACCGGTTATGGTCAGTGGGGTAAATAGCAGTTATAGCTTTGGAAAGAGTTCCAGTGTGGTCAGGCGCAACAAGCGGCTAGTATCACAGACGAAGACATTATTTTCCATGGCCAGAATCGCTTCGGTAGGGGCGTAACACCTGAGCAAAACACCACCGGAGTCGACCGCATTGAGGCCTTTGGCATAACTGGTGGCAAACGTTTGCGAAGGTGTCCAGCAGAAACCGATCTGGTGCTGGTCAAATAAAAACCAGCATTCGCCGCGATACAAGTTTAATCCTTCCCCGTTGTAACCCGGCAAGGCCTTTCTGAGTACCGCCAGTATCAAATCGTCGTCCCGGATTTTTGCACGCAAGTCACCGCCGTACTGCATCCACAACGTGGCTATTTTCGCTTTCTGAAAAGCGGAATCATCTTTGAGTTGAGACAGATAGTTGAACGTTTCGCGCCAGAGCGGGGCATCCACCGCGTTGACATACGAACCCATGCAAAACTGTTTGGCGAGGGACTGGACTGTTTGTGTCATCTGCATCTGTTACAAGATCCAGGCCTAACGAATCCACTCACCATCCACCAGTTTTTCTTGCGGCTGGAACTGCTGTTTGTAGGTCATTTTCTGGCTGTCGGCGATCCAATAGCCTAAATATAAATAAGGCAGGTTGAGTTGTTTGGCCCACTCGATTTGCCACAATATGCTATAGGTGCCATAGCTGGCTTTATCGTTAGCATCATAAAATGTATATACCGCAGACAAACCATCAAGGACAACGTCGATGACACTCACCATTTTGAGGGTCTGTTGCGCATCACGAAACTCCACCATCAGGCTATCCACATTGCTCTGGCACAAGAACTGTTGATACTGTGCAGCTTCATCTTCCAGCTCTGCAGAATGATCAGGCCCCTGATGGTGACGTTGTGCCTGGTAGGCCTGATATAAGGCAAAATGCTCTTCGTGATAATTCGCTTCGACAATAGAGACTTGAAGGTCTGCGTGTTTTTTAAACGCACGCAGTTGGCTGCGCGTGGCCTGGAACTCATTCACGGGCAGGCGTACGGAAATGCAGGCATTGCAATGCTCGCAATGGGGGCGGTAAGCAAACTTGCCGCTCCGTCTGAAGCCCTGTTGAATCAATCCGCTATAAACGGTGTCATCCACCAGGTTCTGCGGTGTGGCAATCAGGCTTTGTGCCAGTTTCTTGGGCAGGTAACCACATGGATAGGCTGTGGTGACATAAAACTGCAGCTTTTGCAGCGGGGCATCATTAGGTAGCGTCATATTGCACTAGCTCGTTCAATTGTGCGATAAATCGGTCTCTCGGTATTTCATATGCACCAAAACCCGCCAGTAGCGGTGTATGCATCTGACAATCTATCATACCGACTTGTTGTGCGTTTAACCATTGCACCAGATGGGCAAACGCTACTTTGGAGGCGTTGCTGACATGATGAAACATGCTTTCACCATAAAACATGCGGCCAATTTTGACCCCATAACAGCCGCCAACCAGTTGGCCCTGTTGCCAGGCCTCCACGCTATGGGCATAACCCATGAGGTGTAGCTGATGGTAGGCCTCTACCATGTCGTCTGAAATCCAAGTGCCCGGCTGACCTGGACGGGGTGTTTGTGCGCAAGCCTGCATCACTTGTTTGAAGTCGGTATTGAAACGGATGTCGAATGGACGCTGTTGGATGACTTTGCGTAATGAACGGTTGATGTTGAGGGATTCTGGAAACAGGACCATGCGCGGGTCAGGGCTCCACCAGAGGATGGGCTCTTCTGGGCTGAACCACGGGAATATACCCTGTTTATAGGCAGCGATCAGCCTTTCCGGCTGTAAATCGCCACCGATTGCAATCAAGCCATTGGGGTCGGTCAGGGCTTGCTGCAAGGGCGGAAAAGGCGTTTCTCTGCCCAGAATAAGGACTGGCCCTCCTGGCAGGGGGTAGTAGTGTTCGTGCATAAACGTCAGGGCGCTCCTATAAATTCAAATTGCTAAGCCAGACAAGGCGCGATTGAAAAATTTTGCGAGCATGCGTTTCACGCATTGCCTGCATACCCCATTTGACGCCGCATATAGTTTATATTTAAGGAGAAATTTTTTATGATCAACGCAGTATGGTAACGGAAGTTGAATTTATAGAAGTGCCCGTCAGCTAAATTCGTAAGGGTCGTGCTTACCTGCCCATTCTATAACCTTGTGACCAGGCATGCCACGCGCGATGCCATACCCTTGCGCATAATCGCATCCCAGTCCTGCCAGAATGCGAGCCTGCTCGGCTTGTTCTACGCCTTCTGCAATGACTTTACGGCCAAATTCACGGCTTAGGGTAATGACACCCCGGATCACCGCCATATCCTCCTGGTTGCTGAGCATATTATGCACAAATGACTGGTCTATCTTGATGATATTGACCGGCAGGCGACGCAAGTAAATCAATGAAGAATAGCCCGAACCAAAGTCGTCGATTGAGAACGCTACGCCCAACGACTGACATTGCTGGATGACACGGTTCACACGGGAAAAGTCACTGATTGCGGCACTTTCGGTAATCTCGATGTGCAATTGCTGTGGAGTGATCCGGGCATACTTTTTAAATAAAGCGGCCAGGTGGTCCGGAAATTGTTTATGCATCAAATGCTGTGCGGCAATGTTCACCGATACTTGCGTATGCAGGCCCTGGTCTTGCCACTCGGTGAGTTGGCGCAGACTCTCTTCAATCACCCAGTTGCCAATATCAATAATCATGGTTGTATGTTCCACGGCATCTAGAAAGTCCTTGGGGAAGAGCAGGCCACGCACCGGGTGCTGCCAGCGCAGCAACGCTTCAAAACAGAACAACTTGCCAGACCGCATGCAAACCTGTGGCTGGTAGACCAGTTTGATGTGGTTGTTCTGAATAGCGTTGAGTAAATCTCGCAGTAGCAGTTGCTGTTGCTGGGACTGCTGTGCTGAAGCCAGGTCAAACAGCTGGTACTGGTGCCCGCCATGGGTCTTTGCATGGTACATGGCATGATCGGCATGTCGCAGCAAGGTGTCTGGGGGATTGTGGTCCGTCGGATAGAGGGTATAGCCGATGCTGGCCGAAATCGAGAATTTGAATTTATCCACCGTAAAGGGTTTTTCAATGGCAGACAGCAGTTTTTTAAGTAAACGTGTATATTCAGCTTGTGTGCGACCGCCACAGAGCAGCATCGCAAACTCATCTCCTCCCAGCCTGGCCAAGGTATCTTGTGGCTTAAGTATCCCTGTCAGCCTGGTCGCCAGTTGCATGAGTAACTTGTCTCCATATTCATGGCCATATTGGTCATTTACAATCTTGAAGTCGTCCAGGTCTATGTAACAAATGGCCACCAGGGATTGCTGGCGTTCGGCTTCCAGTAAGGCCTGTTGCAAGCGACTGGAAAACAGCACGCGGTTTGGTAATTGTGTTAATACATCATGGTACGCCAGATGCTCGAGCATGTTCTGCTGCTCTTTGGCATGTGTAATGTCGGAAAATAAGCCCACATAATGCTGAAACTCCCCCGCCTGGTTAAGTACGGGTGACAGTTCCAGTTCCACCAGGTAATCATGCCCCAGACGATGGCGGTTCCATACTTCACCTTTCCATGTTTTGAAAGCCTGTTCGCCTGTATAAAGCGATTGAAAAAAGTCAGGCAGCTGGCAGGCGATACCCAGTGCTGCGGGCAATTCGCCAATCGCTTCTGCCGAAGAGTAGCCGGTGACCACGCTGAAGGACGGATTGCATTGCACAATCAGGCCATGGTGATCTGTAATGAAGATGGCATCATGCGCGTGCTCAAACACGCTGGCAGACACTTGTAGCCGGTTGGCGCTGGCCTGGATCTGGCTCACCATTTCGCGCAGGCGCTGGCGCATTTTTAACATGTTGGCAATCAATGTGTCCGGGGCGGCAGTCGTATGATCTTCCTCAAAATCACCGCGTTCTATCCGCATCAACAGCTGTTTGGCAGTGTCGGGGTCGCCCCCCAATGGATTCAAGACAAAGCGCCGCAGCCCACTAACCACCACGATGAGCACCACCAGCGTTAGGCTGAAGGCAATGATCATGACCGGTGACACTGCACCCAGGGCCGACCAGTAAGCCTCATTGACCGGATACAGGATATTGATCTGGAAATCCCATTCCGGCACGTCCTTACTGATTCGTTTCCACTGATGCTGTTTGTCCTCCAGCGCCGATATTGCTTGCGATGGCGTGATCCCTTCCGTGAGGAAGCGGATTTTACCGCGACCATCTGTAATGGCGACAAACCCTTTTTCCATAAATCCCCATTGGCGGATTGCTTGGTCAAGCGCATTAAAATCCAGCTTATAGCCCACATACCAGGCGCCAATGAGTTTGCCTTTTTCGTCGTGCATAGGCTCGTAGCGCGAGAGGTAGGCTTCCCCAAGAATATCTACCACGCCGTAATAGGTTTGGTCGTTAAGCAGGCTCTCAATGGCCCTGCCAGACGGGCTCAACTCCGTTCCGAAAGCATTGCTGCCATCGGCTTTTTTGACGTTAGTGGCTATGCGTAAAAACTGCCGGCCGCGTTTGACAAAGATGGTGGCTGTGCCGCTACCAATGCGGGTCACAGAATCCACCAGAATCGTTCGGCCAGTCTGTTCAATATCACCAAAACGCAAATTGGGTACTGTCGTGCCCAGCATGTCTGTGACCCCTTGGATGTTGGGGGCACCTTCCACTGAGGCATACTGTTTGAGTAAGGCCATGCTCGAAAGCACATGCTCACTGACCAGTGTTCTGGCGGTGATTAAGAGGTTGGCGAGTTTTTGTGTTTCTTCATGCGCTTTGCTTTCAATATCATTCAGGTGGTGATTGAAAATATAGGCAAATGAAAGGAGGCCAGTGATCAGGCCGAACGCTGCCAGTGGCAACAAGATTTTCTTGAATAACGCGTAATGCTTCATTGTTAAAATATGTAATTATTATATAAAAAATATCCCCTTGATACCTGTAAGGTTATACAGGGCTTTGACGCTGGCTGCAATCGGAAATAAGGGTGTGCAGGCAATATGTAAGTATTTTTTAATGACCCTCGACTTATATAAGACATCCGGCCTAACAGCGTTCTAAACATGCTTTTGTCCATATGGTCGCTGTCGGACGATAAATTCTATTAAAAAACGATTTCAAATCAATCAATTAACGCGTAAAATGCGCAACTCTCAAGCATTGCTGGTCACCTCGCGTGGAAATCTACACCTCCCTTACTGCCAAACCTGTTAACAGCTATCGCCCTTATTGGGCCAAGCGTTTCGGGACCGCGCCCGTGCTGCCCATGAGCCGAGCAGAAATGGATGCGTTGGGCTGGGATAGTTGCGACATTATTCTGGTGAGTGGCGATGCGTATATTGATCATCCCAGCTTTGGTGTGGCCCTGATCGGGCGTTTGCTTGAAGCACAGGGCTTTCGCGTCGGTATTATTGCGCAGCCGGACTGGCAATCGGCCGAACCATTTAAGGTGCTGGGTAAACCCAATCTGTACTTCGGGGTGACGGCAGGCAATATGGATAGTATGGTCAACCGCTACACGGCGGACCGTAAAATCCGTTCCGACGATGCGTATACGCCCAATGCCGAGGCGAATAAACGTCCGGACCGTGCCGTATTGGTGTACTCGCAACGCTGCAAGGAAGCTTATTCCGATGTGCCACTAGTGATTGGTAGTATTGAGGCCAGCCTGCGTCGGATTGCCCATTATGATTACTGGTCGGACAAAGTTCGCCGCTCTATTCTGATTGATTCCAAAGCAGACTTGTTGGTATACGGCAATGCCGAGCGTGCCATCGTCGAGCTTTCGCACCGGATTGCGCGCGGTGAAGCCATTCACGAGATTCAGGATATCCGTGGTACGGCGTTTATACGCAAACAAGTGCCGGATGATTTTGTGGAAGTCCCTTCTACACGCCTGGACAGGCCTGGCGTCGTAGAGAAGCACGAAGATCCTTATGCCATGAAAATGGGTAAGGGCGATGCCAGCTGTGCAACCGATGAGAAAGCTGGTGAGACTGCACCCACGATCAGCTTGCCGCTACCGCTCAAAGCGGCCAAGATACCACGTGACCGCCAGGTCATCCGCATGCCTTCCTATGAAGAGGTGGTGAATGACCCGGTGATGTATGCGCATGCCTCACGCGTGCTGCATCTGGAAGCCAACCCCGGTAATGCACGCGCACTGGTGCAAAGGCATG
This sequence comes from Methylophilus sp. TWE2, assembly GCF_001183865.1. Taxonomy (NCBI): domain Bacteria; kingdom Pseudomonadati; phylum Pseudomonadota; class Betaproteobacteria; order Nitrosomonadales; family Methylophilaceae; genus Methylophilus; species Methylophilus sp. TWE2. The sequence continues at coordinate 2,245,754 of NZ_CP012020.1, read as the reverse complement.
GCAACCGTGAAGTCTGGCTCAATCCGCCCCCCATCCCGCTGACTACCAAGGAGATGGATTACGTCTACGACTTGCCGTATGCGCGTATGCCGCATCCGGCCTATCAAGGTGCCAATATTCCTGCCTGGCAAATGATCCGCTTTTCGGTCAATATCATGCGCGGCTGTTTTGGCGGTTGTACATTCTGTTCGATTACCGAGCACGAGGGACGTATTATCCAGAGCCGTTCTGAAGATTCTATTTTGCGCGAGATTGAAGAAATCCGTGACAAGGTCGATGGCTTTACCGGCGTGATTTCTGACCTGGGCGGCCCGACGGCCAATATGTACCGTTTATCCTGCAAGTCTGAAGAAATTGAGAAAAATTGCCGCAAATTGTCTTGCGTCTATCCTGGTGTCTGTGAAAACCTCAATACTGACCATTCGGCATTGATACAGTTGTATCGCAAGGCACGCAACCTGCGTGGCGTGAAAAAAATCCTGATCGGTTCGGGCTTGCGCTATGACCTTGCCGTGAAGTCACCCGAGTATGTGAAGGAACTGGTACAGCACCATGTCGGTGGCTACTTAAAAATTGCACCAGAGCATTCTGAAGAGAATGTGTTAAGTAAAATGATGAAACCCGGCATGGGTGCTTATGATGAGTTCAAGCGCATGTTTGAAAAATTCAGTGCCGAAGCCGGTAAAAAGCAATACCTGATCCCGTATTTTATTGCGGCGCATCCCGGGACGACAGATGAGGATATGGTCAACCTGGCCTTATGGTTGAAGCGTAACGATTTCCGCCTGGACCAGGTGCAAACATTTACGCCAACCCCGATGGCGATGGCGACGGCCATGTATCACAGTGGCAAGAATCCCTTGCGCAAAGTGACGGCTGATTCTGAGCCTGTTCCCATCCCCAAAACAGGAACCATCCGTAAACTGCATAAAGCCTTTATCCGTTACCATGACCCGCAAAACTGGCCCATGTTGCGCGAAGCGCTGAAAAAAATGGGCCGTGCAGACTTGATCGGTAATGGTAAAAAACACCTGGTGCCAGCTTACCAGCCCGCGGTCTTGCCTAAAATTGTGCAGTCTGATGGTAGCCGCTTCCAGGCCAAGCCTATGCCTAAAGGTTTTAACCAGACCAAAAGCTTTGCCAGCCCGAAAAAACACACGGGCAGCCGCAACAAGCACTAACTGGGATCTCTGTGGGCATCCACCAGAGTGGGTGGCCGATACTCGGCTTGCGCCCGCCATTTGGCAGTAATGCTGTCATCAATGGTGACATTCACCGCACGCAACGGGCCTTGTGTGACTGCATATGGCCGGTAAAAGCGGCCATCTCCTTTTTTGAATATGCCTTTAAACCAGCCATATAACCCATAAGCGAAAGCTTTAAATGAGTCGGTGGGGTTGGTTAAGTAGGCATCTGGTGCCGTCATGAACGGCTTAAGCTTTAACTGGGCATCGCGTGCTTTTTTCAGCATCCAGGCTAAGGCAATCCCTGCCAGCGGGTCTTTGCCGTAACCGCCACCGACATTGGCATGCGCGCCAATGAACCAGCGTTGTTCCACGGCAATATTCTCGTTTTTTTTGCTGCCACCTTCGTTGGTCCACATAGCCACTTTGTAAGCTTCACGGTGCTCATCAATCGCCATGGCGTGATAGGCATAAGAGACAATTTTGGAAAGCTCTGTATCATGCCAGGCGTAAAAGCCGTATTCCGAAATCATGGTGCCAGGAATCCCCAATGCACCCACGGTGTCCCAAACCCCTAAAAAATGGATACGGACCTCTTTGCTGTAGGTTTGCCTGAATAGCTGACACTGCGGACTATCAGGATGGGCAGATTTGTCGCGATACAACTTTTCTGCACGTTGCAATAAGTCTGGCGTGCTGGTTTTGAGTAGCCCGCATTTCCTGATCAGGCCGACCATGCTCCTGGCGGTATAGGCACCGCGACTGAAGCCGAATACCCAGATGTCATCACCCTCTTGGTAATGTTTCACTAGCCAGTCATAACCCTTGAGAAGGTTCTCGCTTAATCCGTAGCCAAATAAGCCACCACGCAGTTTGTCGCCGGTGGCCGTGCCTACCCCAGGTTCGTAAAAAAACCGTTGGTGAATCTCACCGTCATATTCTTCGATTAACGTGGAGAGCTGATAGACATTGGTCAGGTCTTCGGGGTCGTTCCAGGTGCCATCAAACAGCACAATCAGTCTTTCTTTTTTCCTCATTGCTGCCTCCAGGCTAATGGGCCGGTTGTAGGGTAATCAGGCCAGGCATCAGGTGCTGAATCTGTGACAGAATGGCTTGATCGGCTGTGCCCATGGGCAATTTAAGATTTTGCGCGATATGTTCACCCAAGCGGCGATAGCTCTCAAACTGGGACTCGCTGAAAAACTGGTCAACGGTGCTGTGGTGCGGGAAGCTGGGTTCCTGCAATTTGAAGTTGATGAGGTCGCTGGGTTCATCCCCGGTGAGTGAGCTTTTGATATAGACCAGGTAGCCCATATGTTCAGGATCACCATCCCCAAGATAATCTATGGTGCCAATCGCAAAGTGACGGCTCCCACATTTAAACACCCCATATTTGCAATCGTTGACGGGAAGCAAGGCGCTGATATCCAGCTTGATGGTGATGCCGAAATCGACTTTGCATTTGCGGATCGCATTGCCCAGGTCCTCGAATTCATACCCAGCATCCGCACCGGCATCAATCGCAACGATCAATTTGCAACGGCGGCGTACCAGTTCATAAATGCCCAGGTTCTCAAAGTGGCCGCCGTCTGATAAATACAGGTAACCTGAGGTCGAGCCGGTGTTGGTGATCAGTTCCTTGATCAGGTAAAACAGGTTCCAGAAGGGTGATTTGCGTTCTGGCGGATTGCGCAGGCGATACTTGCAGCGCCAGTGGATCAACAGGCGGTTAAGGTAGTTTTCATGCAGGGGGTTACCAAACCAGCGGCCCAATCTGGCGTTAAATATGGTCATGATAAAGCCCATGACTGGGTTGGTGTGGTACCCCATATTGGGGCTGGCTGCGGCACCGCTGGTCGACACCAGGCTTCCCAGTTCCGGGCCGCCTTCTCCCGTGTAATGATAAGTGTCGTACCAGACTTCCTTATCCGGCAATTTAAAACCGCAATAATAAGGGCTGAACATAAACGACGCGGCCTGGCGTTGTTGCCAGGCCAACTGAGAGCCATCACTGATATTCACTGCGGTGTTCACTATATGGGTCGGACGTTGTCCGCGCAACGCAGCCATGGGCAGATCATCCTGGTCATCAAAACCCGTAAAAGTATTAGGCTTTCTGGCATTGTTAGCGGCACCCAGATAGCAGCGGGTGAGGCGATTACGGTAAAAATTGTGCAGTGAAAACACATTAATATCGATGCGCCAACTACCCAATGCCACCATCAGCAATGCCCCAGCAAACCACCAAACACGGTGCGGGGAAAGGTAAAGGCTAAAACTCAGGTATCCGGACATCAGCAGAATCAACGCCACCACAATATAAGGCAAGACATGCGTGAACTTGCCTTTCACGCTATTCGGCGGCTCGGTCCCGGTATTGCGGCTTTTGCCTAATCTGGAGGTAAAAAGAGCGAGCAACCAGGATCCTAATCCTGTCAGGCTTTTTTCCGTGGCAGGGATGTCTGCCAGGGTTTGGTAAAACAAGTAGGGAATGTAAAGGGCACAAGCAAAGAGGGCCAGCCAAATGACACAAAATGCCAGGTTAACGCCGCCGATACGATGCCACCATTCACGCGTACTCACATCAATCAAACGACCACTTAATCCCATCAAGGCGACCAACCCTGCAGAAATCACCAGTGAAATCACAGGCACGCCCAATCCTATCCAGTAGTTCGGGCTGATATGGCTATCCTGGTGGTCGGTAGGATAAATCACCAATAGCTGCTGCCAGCCTTCACTGGGAAACGCCCATAACAGCAAGGTGAATCCTGCAACGCCACATAAAAACGCAATCAGTGGATATCTGGCGTGCGCAGGCGTCAGGCACGTCAGGCGGCTAAAATAGAAGGAGGTGGCCAGGCTGATTAATGCCAAAGCCACACCAGTTTTGCCCAGTGTCGTTTGCCATGCATTCTCAAATAAACTCAAGAGCAGACCGAGATCAACGCTGAAACCTGGCTGTAATGTTGGATGAATGTCTGAATGACTCAGGAAAATCACCGACATCATCAGGCAGACCAGAACACACAGTAATAGCACCTGGTTGAGTAAGGTATTCGCCATCCATTGTGCCAAGGCAGACAACGTGTCACCCGTGAACAAACCGGTTTTGGGGGTCAGGTAATTGCTATAACTGCGTAACCACAGAATTGCGCGTTCAGTCGCTGTCGGTTGGCGTGGAAGCGAGCCTTCAGGTTGCGTGGACAACACCAGTTCGGTTTGAACCGTATTGACATGATTGCTGTGCTTGACCAGGCTGGAAAACCAGGCGCCGATGTAGCCACCGCCCGAGACGGTTGAAAGATAATCAAACTTGCTTAACAACCCTTTTTTAGCCATGCCCTGCAGGATGCCCAGGTTCAGTGTCGCGCTGCGTATGCCTCCACCGGAAAATGCTAACCCTATCAAATTGTTGCGATGTATCTCTTCGCGTAAATGTGACATGCCGCGGATTTCGGCATCAAGGACCGTATCAAAAGAATGTGTTTTATGCGGATCAGTCTCATCTGGCTGGTCGTTTGCGTGCATGGCTTTCTCCCAGAATTTATCGTTGATATTATTTAACACATGGTAGCGCTGTCTCATTTATGTGACAACTAGTGTCGCCAGGGGTAATCATGGCAAGCCCGCATGATTTATGAGAGGATGTAAAGCAGGGTCATGTTGACCAGGAGTAATGAAAAGTGGGGAATGCGATGCGCTGGGTATGGTTGTTATTAACGACAGTTTTTTTACTGCTCTCTCAGCATGTTGATGCCGCTGAGAAAGGGTTGTTCTGGCAGTTAGAGTCTCCCAGCGGCCAGGTCAGTTACCTGTTTGGCACCATGCATACCGACGACAACCGGGTGACTAACTTTCCCCCATCCGTCATACAGGCATTAAAGAATGTAGATACCTTTATGCTGGAGGTGGCGGATGCGCCGCCAGCAAGCTTATTGCAGTTGCCGCAGGGCAATTTAAAGCAGTATTTGTCTGAGACCGAGCTGGAGCAGGTGGCAAGGCTGGCTGATATGCATGTGATGCCGATGGAAATGGTGCTCAGGATGAAACCATGGTTGCTCGCGGTATTGTTTGACTTGCCCAAACCACAAACCCCTTTTGCGCAAGACCTGTTGCTGAAAGCCAAGGCGGAAGAGCTGGATAAACGAGTGTTGGGGCTAGAGAGTCCACAGGAACATTTTGGCGTCATGGATAACCTGACCACAGAGGAGCAATTGCAGATGTTGCGTACCGTGCTCAAACGTAGCCAGAAACAAAAGGAAAATGATTTTGAGCGGCTTATGAAGGCTTACCTGGCGGGTGATGCCGAGCAGGTGGCAAACATGGATGATGCCATGACCCAGGGGGTATTGCCTGCCGCTTTGTGGCAGCGGATGCGCGTAAAACTGCTGGATGAGCGTAATGTGTTGATGGCAGAACGCAGCCTGGAGCAAGCGAAACAGGGCAGGGTATTTATTGCGGTGGGTGCCGCCCATCTGGCTGGAAAAGACGGATTGATCAATACCTTCCGGCAGGCTGGGTTTAAACTGACGCCACTTAAAAAGTAGCCAGTGTTCAGGCTGGCTTTTGTTGCGACATCTCCTGCGCAATGCGTGTGATGTGCGCGACAAAATCTGCATCTTCGCCAACCAATAGCCGAGGCAGGTGTTGGCGGAAGTCTTCACGCAGGCACCATTCCCGCATGTAATCTTCCCAAGACATCCAGCGCCGCAGACGTTTGCCACGCATATCAGGATCATAAGCCAGAAGGTAAGCCCGCTCAAAAAGAGAAATAAGGATTTCAAACAGCACCAGCTTGCGTTCTTCCTGCTCAGCCGTCATGGGTAAGGCGCCGCGGTGAGAGCGCAATTGTAAGTCGGGATTAGCCATGACCAGTTTTAGAAAGTCGGTATAGTTGTCAGCCAATAACTGATAGACCTCTTCGTCTTCGTTCTCGCGCTCTTTGCGTTGCTCTAAGACAAAGGTGAGGATCGCGAGCGGCAAGCCGATCACGGTGACGACATAACTCAGTAATTCCCAAGTAGCAATAGACATAATGTGGCAACGTGGTTTAAATATTACACCCGCACCGTTGTTTTAAAAGGGAAATAAATGCAATTCAATTCAATTCGCTGGCATGTTGTTGAATCACGTCAATGCATTCATCAAATTGCAGTGATTTATCAAAGAAATATTCTACACCCATGTTGTGCGCCAGGTTGCGGTAATAACTGTTGCCATGGTTAGTTAGCATGACAATATCAGGGGCCTTGAAAGGATAATCCTGCTGCCGGGTGTGGCGCACCACGTCAAAACCTGTCCCTTTGGCCAGCTCAATATCCAGCACGATCATGTCGTATTGGCGTTTGTTCAGCAAATCAATGGCTTCGTCACTGGTGGTGGCAATATCTTTGATATCCAGTTGATTACAGTCATGCAACATCTCCACGATCACATCGCGGATGAGCGCAGAATCTTCAACTAACAATAGTCTATACATGACGATTCAACCAATGTTTACTCACGTGATGGTAAAAATATTGCTGCCTGACGAATTTCATTTTTTAATTAAGCAAACCGTATTTGATGGCGTAGTAAGTCAAGTCGGCATTCGATTTCATGGCCATTTTCTCCAAAATACGGCTACGGTAAGTGCTCACGGTTTTGATACTGATAAACAATTCGTCAGCGATGGCGGTGGGCGTCTGCCCGGCAGCCAGTTTGACGAATACCTGGAATTCGCGGTCTGAGAGCGTCTCATGCAGTTGCTTTTCTGAAGGATGGCTAAGCTCGTTAGTCATCAGTTCAGCCAGCTCGGTTGAAATATAGCGCTTGCCTGCAGAGACCGTGCGAATGGCCTGGATAATCTCATCAGAATCGGCGTTTTTGGACAAATACCCTTTACAGCCATTGCGCATTAAATTGAGTGCGTATTGGTCTTCAGCATACCCGCTAAGGACTAATACAGGTAACTCTGGCGCAACATGCTTTAATTCGTGTAGCGTATCTACCCCGTTTTTATCCGGCATGGAAATATCCAGCACCATGGCATCATATTCATTTTTGCGTACCAACTGGATGGCCTCTGCCCCTGAGCTGGCCTCTCCGGTCACTTGCAAGTCAGACTCAAGTTCTATCAGGTTACGTAGGCCGTCACGGACTATGCTGTGATCATCTACCAAAAGAATTCTTTTCATTATGTTCTCTTTGATTTTATTTATCAGGTTGCAGATTTTGCCACATCAGCGCTCGACCCAGGCTCAGCTTGGTCTGGTTGAGGTTGCTGCTCCGGAGCCATTTCATTCCTGAATAAGCGCCAGTCATGACTAATCATGTTCAGCGAGTCAGCAAACAAAGGTTTTTTCTGCCAGGTAGCACGGACAGCCAGAAAAATGACTACGCCTATAATGATAGGCACCAGCATTGCAAGCCCCAGGATCAGGGAGCGGTGCGGATGTTCCCACAATAATGAGAATAGCCACATCAATCCCAGCAGGCCGGTAAAAATAAACATGCTAAACACCACCAGCAACCCTACGATGCTGGTGGCTAGCCGTTCTGTTTCCTCTACAAAATCCTGTTTCAATTGCTGTGCACGGTCCTCTGTGTAGTCGGCAACATGATGGCGCAGATTGAAAAAATTATCTTTTAGTGCCGTCACCTTGCGATTAAGAAATAAAAGAGCAGCAAATTTCAAGAGGTTTACCCACATAGCTTTCCTAGCTTATTCACGACGTTTGGAACCTAACAAATATCCTATCAGTAAACCAACGCCCGCGGCTACCAGAACGGTGCCCATAGGATGCTCTTGTACGGTATCTACCGTTTTACCTTTAAGCGATTGATAAGTTTCGCTCACTTCACGCTGAACCTGATCTTTGACGCGGCTGGCCTTGGAGGCAAGCGCTGCCGCATTTTCTTCACTGGTCAGACGGTCAATATTGGCTTTCAGGCTATGAATGAGTTCTTTTGCTTTGTCCTGGGTAGTGTCTGCAGTGTCATTGACAGCGTCCAGCAAGTCGTTGGCGGTGGACTTCACCTGCGCGGCAATTTCTTCTATTGCTTCATCCGATTTTTTTGCCAGACGATCAGTTGTATTCTCAACATTGTCTTTTGAAAAGTTAAACATAGTGGAACTCCTTTTTTATCTTGATTACAAAAGAAAACACAGTCACTCAGAATCACCTAGAATCAAAAGTGCTTTCAACATGTATCCATCTTACGTAATCACATGTTGAATCCCTATCGGCCAAGCACCGATATCGAAGTCAGAATCATCTGACAATCCTTGTCAAGAATGCTTTATTTCATGTTTTACGTTGCCGATCAGTAATAACATCGTTATGATGCGTTTCAGATATTGTTTACCATATATTTAAAAACGTTACGCCGGATTGTCTGGATTTTCAATCTTTTCATTTGAACTGCATGCACAAAGTCAGAACCACTCTTATTACCTTGCTTGACCGCCTGGAAAAAATCAGTGACACCTTCGGCGGGAACACGGTGGCTTTGCTCACGGTGAGTTTACTGTTGGCTGCAGCCATGCTGGTGGTCAATGATCGTTTCATTGTTTCTACGCGAGAAAAAACCGATGTGTTGTCCATGCTGGACGAATTGCTCCTGGAAACCTGGAAGGTGCAGTCCAATCTGGCAATTGCAGAAAGCTCGCAGAGAGGATATCTGTTGACGCGTTCTGACAATTACTTTGAACCCTATGACGATGCAACCGGGCAAATCAGCCAGCAATTACAAAATATCAATACTCTGCTCAACCATACCAACTTGGTGAAACATGCCGAAATCCAGTCGACCATGAGCGAACTCATGAGCAGTATTTCAAAAAAATCTGCAGAAATGAGCGTGACCATAGATTTTGCCAAGAAGCGCCAGTTCGATAAGGCGTTGGCAGTGGTCAGGCTGGATTCAGGTATCAAGGAGAGCCATAATATTGAGGTCTTGTCACGCCGCTTCGAACAGCAGGTGCTGGCTTACAGGGTAGAGCTGGAGGATAGGCGTAATACGATGCGTCGCATGATGCGATGGTTTGTGATGGCCTGTCCGCTGATTTTTGTTTCACTGGTGGTTTTGGTGATCAGGCGTCTGCTGCGGGAACTGGCAGAAAAAGCAAACCTGTATGTGCGGCTGACAGACGAGAATGCCGAATATGAGCGTAATATCCAGCGCATGACGACGACGTTGCAGCGCCAGGCATTGCAGGCGCAAACCAATGTAGAGCGTGAGCGCTATCAGCTGTCCAGGGAATTACATGATGAGCTGGGTTCCTTGCTGACAGCGATCAAGATGGATATCTCCTGGGCGATCAAGCACTTAAAAGAGGATATGCCGCAGGTCACGGAAAAACTGAAAAAAACTAATCAGTACCTCGACCGCAGTATTAATTTCAAGCGTGAAATTGTACAGAACCTGCATCCCTCCATGATCAAGAGCTTTGGCCTGATTGCGTCATTACAGAACCTGCTCAATGAAGCCGGGGGGCGCAATCAATGGCAACTGGATGTCATCATGCCAGAGCAGGAAATGTTGATTAACGAGACACTGAGCCTGATTATTTATCGGCTGGTCCAAGAAAGCCTTAATAATTGCAGCAAGTATGCCAAAGCGACACAGGTTTCCGTGCACCTGATGCATGATGACCAATATATCAAGCTGGAAATTGCCGATAACGGCATAGGTTTTGATATGAACAGCTTAACCACCGCCAATACTGGCATCAGCGGTATGCGTAATCGGGTAGAGTCGATTGGTGGTCACTATGAAGTCACCAGTGCTCCCGGCCAGGGAACCAGCACGCGCGTGTTACTGCCATATCTTCTGGCTGATCCTTCCTAGTCACTTCACGTATTTCACCTCATGTAGTCATATTCTGACACTGGATTCAGTGATCGGACGACTGACTGCATTTGTTTGTCTTGTTAACATGGCAACACACTAAACAACAAATTCAATTGAATTGTTTTGTGGCTAAGTGTGAAAAAGGAGACGCACATGTTAATGTCAAAATACAAACAAGCAACAATCTTTGGCGGCCTGTTGGCGACAACCATTACATTAAACGCTTTTGCGTTCGATCTTGAGGAAGTGCAAAAGGGTGATAAGCCTTATTTAGAAGAGTTCACTACGCTGGACAAAAACGCGAATAACACTCTGACCTGGGCTGAAGCGCAAAAAGACAAAGGGCTCAAGCAGCAAGATTTTAAATCCTACGACCATGACAAAGATGGTACCTTGAGTTACGAAGAATACGCAGAACTCAAAACGCAAACTGGTCAGAAAGCCATCAAGGGCGCCATGTCTGACAGCTGGATTACCACTAAGGTAAAAGCGCGTCTGTTAGAAGAAGAATCATTGAAGTCACTGAAAATCAGTGTTGAAACACATAAAGGTGAAGTGTTGCTGAGCGGGTTTGTGAATGACTCCACCCTTAAAGCAAAAGCAGAAGAGCTTGTTGCGACGGTCGAAGGCGTAAAGTCAGTCAAAAATGCAATCGTAGTTAAAGGTTAATTACACCCCCTTGCAAGCTACATTTTCTCTCCCAAGTACGTAGCTTGCTCTTTTTTTTCCGGCGGGTTGTTCACAAGTGTTGGCTGATTCATCCTCTGTGCGACTCGAACAACTCGCCACCTTAAGTAACAGAAAGGAAACATCATGAACAAGATGAATCGTTATCTGGTAAGTAGTGTATTCAGTGGTATTTTGCTGGTGTCAGGCGCTCATGCCATGGCTAAAGGCGAACCCATGTATGATTTTCTGCCCAGTGACACCGTGGTGGATAATGTGAAAAGCAACCTCCAAAGCCATGGCGTAGATGTGTCTGCCATTCAAGTCGATGCTGATGCGCAAGGTGTGGTGCGATTAAGAGGTGAAGTGGACTCAAAACAACAGGTTGAAAGCATTACCCAGATTGCACAGCAGTCAGAGGGTGTATATGCTGTTCTGGGTTCTTTACGCTATGAGACTGGTGAAGTAGTGCCTGCCCCCGTTCCAGGTGGCCTTGATCCTGTGATGGATGCCCCTGCCGCTGGTAATGAGACTAGCCAACAGCAGATAAATGCGCAATGAGCTCACCGGGAGACACCGCTCTCCCGGGGATTGACCAGGCAAGAGTTAGTGATGCTCGGGCACCACATGTCGACCGGATTCGTACTCAACCTGGTTGGCTTGTCTGATGAATAGTAATTGATCAGTGGCAAATCCCAATGCCTTGGCTTTCGCCATGAGGTGCTGTTTGATTGGGTAGGTGAGTTGAGGCGTGCGTGACAATATCCATAAGTAATCACGTCCACTGCTGACCAACGCATAGTTATAATATGGCTTGTCGAGTTCCAGGATATTGTACTCGCCATAAAAGGGCCCAAAAAACGAGACTTTAAGTCGGCCAGTGCGTGTGCCATCGGCGTTTGGGGGATCGACAAATTTTGCTTTGCCCACGGCTTCGCTCCAGTCATTCTTTTTTGCATTAAACCCGCGGTTAACCACCTTCAATGTTCCATCTGCTTCGATGCTGTACTGCGCAGTCACTTGTTCCAGCCCTTTTTCAAAACGATTATCCAGCCGTGCGATTTCGTACCAGGTGCCCACATATTGGGTGGGGTCAAAACTGGGGACTATGGCCTTTTCAGCTTCTGGCGACATTGCTTCTGAGCAAGCGCTCAAGGTGATCACGGATGCAATATAAAATAGGTAGGAAAAAGTTTTGAGCATGCTGAGTGACTTAGTGTTAAACAAGTGGTTACGACCGTTTAAAATAACACAAATTCCATCATGAAAAAATCTGGTGAAAGGTTGTGAAAAGTGTATATGAAAGTGTGGATTCTCGGTTTTAGCTTAGGCTGCTTTAGCCTATTGGCACAGGCGCAAAGTTGCAACAATAAAAACGTGGCTGCCAGTGGCGTGGGCGGGGTTGCCGGTTCGGCGATTGGCGCAGTCATGCTTGGGCCTGCCGGTGAAGTTTTGGGCGGGGCAGTGGGTGGTGCAGTCGGTAGCGTGGTCGCGAATGATGGCAAGACGCAGCCTTCAACCATGTTAGGTGGTGCGGTCGGTGGCGCTGGTGGAGCAATTCTTGGTCGTGGCTTAGGTGGTGGCAGGTTATTAGCCATCCTGGGAGCTGGCTTGGGAAGTGCTGGCGGCGCTTGTGTTGCGCAGCAGGCCTCGGTTGGAAAAGGCCGCCATATCACGCAGGTAAAAAAAGCTTCTGCCAACACCGCAACTGCCAAAGCGCAAAGATTGTTGGGGAGCTAATTGTTGAGCCCGTGGCAATATGCATTCCCGGACTCTTGTCTTTTGACTAGCGCTGGGTTAGCTTTTTGAGTTGGTACATCAAGGCATCCCCTTCAATCAGCAGTTGTTCCACAGATTTAGGCAGCTGGGGATCAAACTCAACGATGCCGTGGGCAAATGAAATCCTGTACGGTTGGCGCTGTTGTTGCCTGATGGTGTCGAGGTAGGCAACCAGTCGCTCAATATAGATATGGGCTTCATGGTGGCGGGCATTAGCCAATAGCACTACAAATTCATCCCCACCCAGCCGGGCACATATATCCGAGGTACGGCCCACTTTTTTCAATGCTCTGCCAAAAGTCTGTAAGGCGCGATCACCTTCATCGTGGCCATGTGAGTCATTGATAAACTTGAACCCATTCAGATCCAGAAAAACAAGCGAGGCATACACATGGTGACGGGTAAAATAATTGAGGTATTTTTCTGCCAACATAATCAATCCACGCCGATTATTCACCTCAGTAAGATCGTCTATCGTTGCCAGTTCAATCGCAGCAAGTTCATGCTCCACCATGAGTGCAAGATCATGAAGGTCTTCGATATCTTTATCCGTAAATTCGCGCGGTTCCGTATCAATCAGGCACAAGGTGCCAATTTTAAAGCCAAGTGTGGTGCGGATGGGCCTGCCTGCATAAAACCGGATGTGAGGTGCGCCAGTCACTAGCGGATTGTCAGAAAATCTGGGATCTTTCGAGGCATCTGCAATCACAAATGCGTCATTGCCGAGGATAGCGTGACCACAAAAAGAAATATCTCTTGAAGTCTCCTTAATGTCTAGTCCGACGCAAGATTTGAACCATTGGCGATGGCTGTCCACAAGCGTGACGAGCGCAATCGGCACATGAAACATTCTACTGGCAATCCTGGTTAAACGATCGAAACGCTCTTCTGACCGTGTGTCGAGAATGGCCAGCGCACGCAATACATTCAAGCGCTCTGCTTCATTGTGAGGTATCTCAGGTGTTTGCAAAATAGCCAGCTACTCCCAGGAGGTGAATGTTGATCATACCGGAATTTTCTGTATTCACTATAGACAGAATAAAACGACTTTTGTGCCTAACTCTTTCAATCTTAGCGGACTCTTTTATGGTTGCAAAGAAGCGAGTTTGAGGCCAATGATGCCCGCAATAATGCAAATCAGGCTGATCACCCGTAGCGGCGATACCGGCTCGTTAAATAGCCAAATTCCACCGATGACAGTGCCTACTGCGCCTATTCCCACCCAAACTGCATAAGCAGTCCCCACGGGCAAATGCTTCACACATAGACCCAGTAACCAGACGCTGATGACCATGGCGACGATAGTCCAGAATGACGGCCAGAACTTGGTAAAGCCATCCGTATATTTCAGGCCAATTGCCCACGCCGTTTCAAATAAACCAGCAATCATTAATACCAGCCAGGTCATCACATTCCTTTTTGATGATTGATTGAAAATAGCTTGTGCAAGTGATGATCTAAGACTGCACAGCGCTTAACTCATCCGCAGATAACCAGCGCCATTCTCCCGCCGCTAGCGTCTCCGGCAATGCCAGTTTCCCAATTTGGATACGCTTCAAACCTTCTACGCGGTTACCGATCGCAGCAATCATACGTTTGACCTGATGGTACTTGCCTTCAGCCAGTGTCATGTGAATGACTGTGTCGCTCAGGCGGGTCACGGCCAGCGCTGCAATGGTCTCTTCTTCATCTATCAGTTTGACACCGGATAACAAATGTTGCTGGTCAGTGTCACTCAGCGGATGTTTACATGTGACTTCGTATACTTTAGGCACATGATGCTTGGGAGAGCTGACTTTATGAATAAATTGCCCATCATCTGAAAGCAAAATCAGGCCTGTTGTGTCTTCATCGAGGCGGCCTATGCATTGAATGCCGCGTTCAACCAGTGGCGCAGGCAGGAGTGTATAGATGGTGGGGTGAAACTGGGTTTTGTGCGTGCATTCGTAATGCGCAGGTTTGTGCATCATGAGGTAGCTGTGTTCACGATACTCCCAGGATTCGCCTTGAACGGTGAAATGCAAATTGTTATCCAGGACAAACTTGGCGTCAGGATCATCGCAAGTTTCGCCATTCACGGTCACTTCTTCGTTGATAATCAAAATGCGGCACATTTTGCGTGTGCCAAAACCCTGCCTGTGCAGGATACGTTCCAGATCTAGTGTTTTTGCCATATGTGAATTATACGTGAGGGCGCTTCTATAAATCCAAATTACTATGCCAGGCAAGGCGCGATAAAAAATTGTGAGCATGCGTTTCACGCATTACCTGCTGGAATCGTCTGAAGGCCGCAGACGCATATAGTTGATATGTCAGTAGATAATTCCAGGCAGAGCCATCCAGGCAATTCACGTATAATCCCGCCATGGCCTTTAAACACATCACTTCCCGCGATAACCCGATTTTCAAGCAACTCCGCAAACTGGTTGACCAGTCACGTGAGCGCAAAAAAACAGCGTCCACCTTACTGGAAGGGGTGCATTTGATAGAGGCCTACCTGCAGGTGTATGGCGAGCCACGCTTGTTGATTATTCCTGAAGGGCAAAGTAGCGTGGAGGCGACGGGGCTTATCCAGCAACTGGCGGATGTGGATACCATGCTGCTACCGACCTTGATGTTCGCAGAACTGGCACCAGTTGCGTCTAGTAGTGGCGTCATGGCACTGGTTGATATCCCGGAAGCTCAAGTGCCCGCAAGCGTCGATTTTGCTTTACTGATTGAGGATATCCAGGATCCGGGCAATCTGGGCAGTATGCTGAGAACGGCCGCAGCAGCGGGCGTGCAAGTCGCTTACCTGACAAAAGGATGCACTGACGCCTGGTCACCCAAGGCGTTACGCGGCGGGCAGGGCGCGCAATTTGTGTTGCCTGTGATTGAGGCGGTGGACGCACTGGAAATAGTGAACAGCTTTGCAGGACAGACCTTGGCACTGACTATACATGGTGAAGATCTTTATCAACAATCCCTGCGTGATCCCGTATTGTTTGCGGTGGGCAATGAGGGCGCGGGAATTTCTGCTGCCTTGCAGTCAGCCGTCAATACCTGTGTCACCATCCCCATGGCGCATCAAGGCACGCTGGCGATAGAGTCACTGAATGCCGCAGCAGCAACTGCGGTGGCACTGTTTGAATGCAAGCGCCAACGCTTATCGCAATAGCTTACCCTTTAATGCGTGACCTCGTGGTCATCATCCTCATCAAACAAGGCTAAGGCCTCATCTTCATCGACGACATAATGTTTGTGGCAAAAGTCACACTGGATTTCCACGCTGCCTTGCTCTTCAATGATGCTACGCACCTCAGCCAGCCCGAGCATCTGCAACATATTGGTGACATTGGCTTGAGAACAGCTGCAAAAAGCCTCTACCTCACGGCCACTAAATAAACGCACGTCCTCTTCGGCAAACAGTCGTTGTAACAGGGTGATAGCGTCTAAGTTGAGTAATTCTTCATCCGTCACAGTCCCAGCCAAGTGCTGGACACGATTCCAGCAATCCAGATCATGTTCTTGTTGTTGAGGCAGTTTCTGTAACAGCAGGCCGGCGGCACGGTCGCCTTCAGCAGTCAGCCATAGGCGGGTGTCAATCTGTTGCGAGCGCAACATGTAATTCTCGAGCATTGTCGCAATATTGTCGCCCTCAAGTGGGACGATTCCCTGGTATGGTTCGCCCTGCTCAGGCATCAGGGTAATGACCAGTTGGCCTTGTCTTAGCCAGTCAGTCAGGCTATCTCCCTGCAACTCACCAGCGACTTTAGCCGTGGCGCGAATATTCAGGTCAGAGGTGCATTCCACTACCAATAATTGCAAAGTGCCCTGGCTTTGTAATTGCAAAATCAGTTTGCCCTGCATTTTGAGGGTAGCGGTCAGCAGCACACTGGCAGCCGTGAATTCGCCAATCACCTTTTTAAGGGCAGGCGGCAAGGTCTGGTGTTCTAGTGCAGTAAACAGGCTTTGGTCGAGCTGGACATGGTTACCGCGTACAGCGGATTCTTCAAAAATAAAAGGGTGTAGTTGGTCATTTGTCATGAGGCTCATTTTAACATTTCTCACTACTCTCAACTAAGAACTTGAGCTTTTAAATGATAACAGTTATCATTATCGAGATAATAAACTTAATCAATAAATATTAACAAGGTAGTAGAAGAGGATACGTAACAAATGAAAATGACCCTTTCATGGATCAATCTAGCCCTATTGTCTGCATTTTCGACCATTGCACTATCAGAGGATATTAGCCAAGCCAAAAAACAACTTCTTTTGGAAGTTCCCCGCGTTGATGTTATCGGCACAAAAGATCAACAGTTCAAACAGTCCAGCACATCCACTATTGTGGAACAAAAAGAGCTGGAAAGTGCTCACGTAATGACCACTAATGAAGCCTTGCGTAAAGTTCCAGGCGTGGTCGTGCGTGACGAAGAGGGCTTTGGTATTCGCCCTAATGTCAGTATTAGAGGCCTTAATCCAACCCGCTCAACCAAAGTCATGTTGCTTGAAGATGGTATTCCATTGGCCTATGCGCCTTATGGCGATAACGCAAGTTACTACTATCCATCGATTGATCGATTTTCCCGTATTGAAGTGCAAAAAGGGGCTAATCAGGTCAAGTTTGGTCCGCAAACGATTGGAGGGGTTATCAACCACATTACCCCAGATGCACGAGAAGAGTTTGGTGGCTGGGCAAGTGTGATGTTCGGTAACCGTGATTATAAAAATGCTCGGTTTAACATCGGCGGAAACGGCATGTTGCTTGATTACACACATAAATCTGGCGAAGGTAACCGCGATAATACCAATCTCAATATTGACGACTTAAACTTTAAAATTACTAAAGCTATTAACGACTTTCATGCGGTCACATTCCGTGCCAATTACTTCTCCGAGAACTCGCAAGTTGGATATTCTGGCTTAACAAGTGCTGAGTTTAATAACTTTGGTGGCGAATACTATCCTTATAAAAATGACAGTTTCGATACCAAACGCTATGGGCTTTCTTTAACCCATGACTGGCAGATTTCAGATAGTGCTTTATTGCGCACTAATTACTACTACAGCTACTTTGACCGTGACTGGTGGCGTTCTTCCAGTAACTCTAACGATAATTTAGGCGGAGCAAGTAACTGTACTTTGTTACGTGACCAGCGTTTGGCGGGTGTGCGTGTTGATCCAAGTATTTGTCAAGCCAATCAAGGCCGACAAAGAACTTATGAAACCTACGGAGTAGAACCACGATTAACAGTTGACCATGGAATGGGGCAACTAGAGTTAGGTTTTCGCGCGCATTTTGAAGACCAGGATCGCCGCCAAGACAACGGTAACACGACCACAGCTCGCTCAGGTGTTCGTGTAGAAGATAATATACGTAAAACGGATGCTTATTCAGGTTTTGTAAGTAACCGTTTTGATATTGGTCAGTTCAATATCACGCCAGTATTACGCTACGAGTATATCGATAACAGCCGTAAGAACAACTTAAATGGTCAACGTGGCAGTGAGTCCCTCACTGAGTGGGTGCCCGGTATTTCTGCGGCGTATACCGTCAATGATCAGTACACGCTTTATGGTGGCGTGCATAGAGGTTTTGCACCACCCCGTGTAGAAGATTTAATTGTCGGAAACGGTTCTACAGAAGTGGGCGTAGAGCGTTCTACAAATTATGAACTTGGCTTTAGAGCTCGCCCCACAAAAGCACTTAGTATTGAATCCACCGCATTTTACAACGACTTTGATAACTTGATTGCTGTTGGTTCTGTAGCGGCTAACTTGCCAGCTTTATCTGAAGGTAAAGCAAAATTTGGTGGTTTAGAAGTGTTGGGTAGCTATCAATTCGATAATGGCATGTATACCCGACTAGCTTACACTTGGACGCCAATTGCTGAACAAACTTCACCCTTCCGTCGTGTAGACAACAACGTGATTGTGGGCGGCAGCGCGTCAGGAAATCGTCAGCCATATGCTCCAGAAAACACGATCACAGCCGCATTCGGGTATAGAGTTGGTTCATGGGACGCAATGATTGAGGCGGTCCATGTTGGCAAGCAATATGCGGATTTTGCCGAAACAGAAGCGGTTAACGCAACCGGACAAAATGGCGAAATTTCAAGCTATACCATCTACAACGCTGCCATCAACTACAAGATGCCAGAGTACAAAACAACCATCTTCCTGGTGGGCAAGAACATTTTTGATAAAGAGTATATTGTTGACCGTACCCGCGGAATTTTGACTGGCATGCCAGGCTTGATTCAAGTCGGTGCGCGTTATGATTTTTAACTAAGCCCCTGCCAAACGATTGGCATTCCAGTTGGAGATCGCCCAACGCCACACTCTATTCAGTGTGGCGTTTTTGATGGTGTCAGGCGGAGACTGCTGTAAAAAGCAAAGTGCCTGGTATATGGTTTCAGCTGGTGAGCTATTAGCAACACTGGCGGCCATAGTTTGTTTGCTGAGTTTTTGACCTTGGTTGTTCAATACCAGCGGGATATGTGCATACGCCAGCGGGGCGTAACCCAAGCATTGTTGCAGGTATATCTGTCTCGTTGTCGATTGGAGCAGGTCGGCGCCACGGACCACATGGGTGATGCCTTGCATGGCATCATCCACTACCACTGCAAGCTGATAGTTAAACAGGCCATCTGCACGTTTGATCACAAAGTCGCCTATGTCCTGGCCAATGTTATGTTCTTGCCAGCCGACAATCCTGTCTTCAAAGCTGATTTTCTTAGCGGGTGTTTTCAAACGCCAGGCGATAGATGTATTTGGTTTAATGGGATGATGTAGGCAAGTACCAGGGTAAATGACGCCTTCAATCCCCTTTTGCGTCGAGGAGTCGGCAATCTCCTTACGCGAGCATGTGCAAGGGTAGGCAAGCCCCAAATGTCTTAACCGGGTGAGCGCATGCTCGTAATACTCGCTGCGCTGGCTCTGGTAAACGATTGCTCCATCCCATTCAAATCCGTAGCGCTGTAGGGTGCGGATAATGTCGTCACTTGCGCCTTCGACCCGGCGGGTGATATCTACATCCTCAATCCGCAACAGCCATTTCCCACCTTGACTTTTGGCATCGCAATAACTGGCGACAGCGGCCACCAGGGATCCAAAATGCAAGGGGCCGGTGGGGGAGGGGGCGAAACGACCAATCACCATAGACTTCAGGTTTACTGGGTTGCGTAAGGTGGAATATGCCAGGCGACCAGTTGGCCGCCGCGCAGTTGCAAATGGCAGGCCATGCGCTCTACCCCCTGGCTGGAAACATCAAAAGTATAAGTACGCTGCAATTGCATGCGGCCATTGCCATCCCTAGCAAAGCCTACCCGTGAGCAGGCCACGGTTTCATCCAGAAATTGCAAATGGCAACGGTCTGCCAGCTGGCGACCAATCTTGAGTGCAATTTCGCGTTTAGCGACAGAGTCCATCCAAAACCAGGCGCCAGCCATCAATATGGCTAATAAAGCCCATTCAGCCATTGCTGTTCTCCGTTAAGACCATGTTGTGTTTCGGTGTATGATGGTATTCAGTCAAAATCAAAACAATATTCCTTAATCAAGTATGAGCTCAACCCGCGAAGCAGAGGCTATTCAAGCTTATTATAATTTATTGCATAGCAAGGGCGCGGATGCCGCTATTATGGCGCAGCGTGATGCGTTGCTGGCAGAGTTAGGCCCTTTGCTGGAAAACCAGGAGTGTACCAGTACTGCCTACCGTCAGGCGGTCGATCATTGTCTGGAAGGTAAACCGGCACAAATGTGGCCAGAGCTACTGACGATTATCCGTGAGTTTTACCCGTTTTGGCGCGGAGATGTCAAAGCCGTGATGCAATATGCTGACACGGTAGGTTTCGAGTTGCATCCTATCGGCTGGCAGCCGGCCGTGATTGATCTGCAATCGGTGTGGCCAGCGTTACAGTCTGAAAAGTTTGAGACCTCGGAGTTGTGGGCGCTCAATGGGTATGTCAAAGCCCTGAAATCCATGGACAACAAGCAGGACATGGAGATAGAAATCCGTACCCGCATGGCCAAGCTGATGTTGTTGCGATTACGTGAGGCACCCCTGTCAGAGAAAAATGCCTACCGAATTACAGCGGATGCCACTTTACCGCTATTCAATCTCAAAAATACCCGTCACCTGTTTTTAAACGCAGTACGTGAGTTTTATTATTTCTGGGCCGCCCATCCTGAGGCGGTTGAAATGCTCAAGCAGTTGCAACCGCCTGAAATCATATAAAAATGCACTTAAAAAGTGCAATGCACTTTTGATGTGTCAATTTTGGTGCAAATAAGCCCGCTCCCAAAACGTACTCCCTTTTAAATCAACCATTTAAAGATGGTCTGATATTTGCTTAAGATTCCGCGCTCAGGATAGAGCACTTTTAAATAAGGCGTTAAAAGCGCCAGTTTTGAATATAAATATAGTTCGGAGAGCGAAATGGAAGCATTAGTGTCAGCAAATGACGTCTTGTTTGTATTGCTGGGAGCCATTATGGTGCTGGCGATGCATGCCGGGTTTGCCTTTTTGGAAGTCGGTACCGTACGTCAAAAAAACCAGGTCAATGCCCTGGTGAAAATTATGGTGGATTTTTGTGTCTCTACCATTGCCTATTTTTTTATTGGTTACAGCATTGCCTATGGCATCAACTTTTTCAGCGGTGCTGATGTACTGGCTGCCAAAAGTGGTTATGACCTCGTCAAATTCTTTTTCCTGCTGACCTTTGCAGCGGCAATTCCAGCCATTGTATCTGGCGGGATTGCTGAGCGTGCCAAATTCAACCCACAAATGGCGGCTACTTTTCTGATTGTCGGCTTCGTCTATCCATTCTTCGAAGGCATTGCCTGGAATGGCCACTTCGGCTTCCAGGAATGGTTAAAAAACAGCTTTGGTGCCAATTTCCACGATTTTGCCGGCTCTATTGTCGTGCATGCCATGGGCGGTTGGATTGCTCTGGCAGCCGTTATTCTCCTGGGCGCGCGAAATGGGCGCTATAAAGAGGGTAAGTTGCATGCCTATCCACCTTCTAACATCCCTTTCCTGGCTTTGGGCGCCTGGATTCTGACCGTGGGCTGGTTTGGCTTTAACGTGATGTCTGCACAATCTATCCAGAACATTTCCGGCCTGGTCGCCGTCAATTCCCTGATGGCCCTGGTTGGGGGAACGCTGGCCGCGCTGGTGCTGGGCAAAAATGACCCCGGTTTTGTGCATAACGGTCCTTTGGCGGGCCTGGTTGCGGTGTGTGCAGGTTCGGACATCATGCATCCCTTAGGCGCATTGGCCACGGGTGCCGTTGCAGGCGCTTTGTTTGTATGGGCGTTTACGATAACACAGAACCGTTTGAAAATTGACGATGTGCTCGGTGTATGGCCATTACATGGTTTATGTGGTGCCTGGGGCGGTATTGCTGCTGGAATTTTTGGTTCTGCCAGCCTGGGTGGCATGGGCGGCGTGAGTTTTGTGAGCCAGTTGCTAGGCACACTTGCTGGTGTGCTGATAGCCCTCGTCGGTGGCGCAATCGTTTACGGTATATTAAAGATGCTTGTAGGTATCCGTCTAGATAAAGAATCCGAGTTTGACGGCGCCGACCTTAGCATACACAAAATCCCATCCGTTTCTGCAGACTAGTAACTTAGGGGGGTTAACTGTAAATTATTAACTCTGTCGAAGATACAACCAATCAAAAACCTGCCCTGGTTAGGCAGGTTTTTTTATTGTGCTCCAATAAATGTTTAATGTCTTGTTAATATCTGCCTGAATATATGCAAACGCTTATATGCTCCGGGCTAGACTCATGTTTACGAGACAAGGAAATTGTATGCAAATACTCAAATATCTGTTGTTGGCCTGTACTCTGGTTTTTACATCAGTCAATGCAGCCGAGCTTTTTACTGTAGCCATTGCCGCCAATCTCAAATACGTGTTTGATGACCTGGCTGCCGAGTTTAAAAAGGAGACTGGCATTGAGGTTCAAAGCATAGTCAACGCCTCTGGCAAAATTGCCACACAGGTACGTCAGGGCGCGCCCTTTGATGTATTCATGTCTGCTGATATGGAGTTTCCCGAGGGCTTGTATAAAGAAGGCTATGCTGTGACTGCGCCCAAACCATACGCCTATGGCGTGCTGGTATTGTGGTCACAAACCGGTGCCGATTTAAGTAAAGGGGTGGCCGGACTGGCGAATAAGACAGTGGGTAACGTGGCCATCGCCAATCCAAAGCTGGCGCCTTTTGGCAAGCAGTCTGTCAAATCCATGGAATATTACAAGGTGAAAGCCGCACTCGAGCCCAAACTGGTCTATGGTGAGAGCATTACCCAGGTCAGCCAGTTTGTGGAGAGCAAAGCCGTCGATGTCGGCTTCAGTGCCAAGTCCATCGTTATTGCGCCGGAAACAGCAGGCAAGGGTAAATGGGTAGCCGTGCCGGAAGAGAGTTATGAGCCGATTGCACAAGGGATAGTGATTTTAAAGCATGGCATAGACGCCCATGCCGATAGTGCCCGCAAGTTTTATGAGTTCGTGCAGTCGGAAAAGGCGCGTGCCATCTTTGCCAAAAACGGTTATAAATTGCCCTGAGGCACCATACAGGAAACGTCATGTTAAGCACCGAGGATATACAGGCCATTTGGCTGACCATCAAGCTGGCCAGCGTGGTCACCCTGCTATTGCTCATCATTGGTACCCCCGTCGCATGGTGGCTGGCACGCAGCCGCACCTGGTGGAAAGCCCCCGTGGCCGCAGTGGTTGCCTTACCTTTGGTATTGCCACCCTCTGTGCTGGGGTTTTACCTGTTGCTGGCCATGGGGCCGCAAGGCCCGTTGGGCAAGCTGACACAGGCCGCCGGTCTTGGCAGTTTACCCTTTACTTTCTGGGGACTGGTGCTAGCGTCGGTGATTTATTCGTTGCCATTTATGGTGCAACCTTTGCTAACCGCATTTGAATCTGTCGGCGAACGGCCTCTGGAGGTGGCGGCGACCTTGCGTGCTTCGCCACTGGATACGTTTTTTAGCGTGGTGCTGCCGATGGCCTGGCCGGGATTTCTGACGGCAGCCATGCTCACATTTGCCCACACCGTCGGTGAATTTGGGGTGGTACTGATGATAGGGGGCAATGTGCCGGGTCAAACCCGCGTTGCCTCGGTGCAGATTTATGACCATGTGGAAGCGCTGGAATACAGTGAGGCACATACTCTAGCCGCTGTCATGCTGCTGTTTTCGTTTGTGGTGTTGCTGGCGCTGTATGTGTGGCGTGCGCAAGCGAACAGGGGGCACAGTCATGGATGAGATACAGGCACGTTTTAATCTGGCATGGCCGGGCTTTACATTGCATGTCGACCTGACACTGCCAGGGCGCGGCATTACAGCTTTGTTTGGCGCTTCTGGTTCAGGCAAAACCACGCTGTTGCGCTGCATAGCCGGGCTGGAGCGTCCCCGTCAGGGTTATCTGCGCTTTCAGGGTGAGTTATGGCAGGATGGCCAGTATTACCTGCCTACACATCGCCGTCCTATTGGTTATGTGTTTCAGGAAGCCAGTCTGTTTCCGCATCTGACGGTCATGGACAACCTGCGTTTTGGTCTTAAACGCAATGCACAGGCACGGCCAGCAGATCTGGAGGCGGCCATTACCTTGCTGGAATTGACTCAGTTGTTGGGCAGAAACCCGGCACATTTGTCCGGCGGGGAGCGACAACGGGTAGCCATGGCAAGGGCGCTGGCGGTGCGTCCGCGTCTGCTATTGATGGACGAGCCGCTTGCAGCACTTGATTACGCGCGCAAACAGGAAATTCTGCCCTATCTGGAGCGCCTGCATGACCATCTGGATATTCCACTGCTATATGTCAGCCATGCCCCTGATGAAGTGGCGAGACTCGCCGATCATATTGTCATGCTGCAAGCGGGCAAAGTGCTGGCACAAGGGCCACTACTTGAGACGCTGGCGCAACTGGATACACCGATCCGCCTGGGAGAAGATTTTGGTGTAGTACTACAAGCACAGGTCATTGAGCACGACCAGCAATGGCACCTGATGCGGCTGGCGTTTGACGGTGGCAGTGTGTGGACGCGGCAACATGATTTGCCGCTAGGTCGAAAGGTGCGGGTGCATATATTGGCCCGCGATGTCAGTGTGGCGACCCAGCCACAAACCGGTAGCAGCATCCAGAACCAGTTGCAGGGCGTGGTGGATGCCATGGCGGCAGACAGCCATCCCGGAGTCATGCTGGTGCGTGTCAAAGTCGGCGCGTCAGCACTGATTGCCAGGCTTACCAAACGCTCCGCTGAGATATTGGGCATGACTGTCGGCCAGCTTGTCTGGCTACAGGTGAAATCAGTGGCGCTGATGGAGTAAATCCGTCATTACTTTCCCCAGATGAAATGAAATTAAACATCCAATCAAAAAAGCAAACCGGTTAAACAAAATGAACGCACATTAAAACTCTGTGTCATTCAACCATCCACTAACTATAAAAGAGAACAGGATGAGTATTTTTCTTCGACCTCAGAAAATTTGCGAATCATGCGGGCAAGTATGGTATCCCGCAGATGAAATTGAATCGGTTAATTGCCCCAACTGTGGCAGTGCCAACATTCGTAACGAAAAATGGAGCCTATACGTTACCTTCCTCTTCTATAGTGCGGGGCTGGTGACCTTAGTCTGGATGCTCGCGCATTGGAAAGAGGTGGAGTTGCCACTGGTGATTGAGCCTGCTGTCGAGCTGGCAGAGACTTTAACACCATCTGAACAGCAGGTGCAGTTACCTTCAATCGAGGAGGAGCTGGATATCAGTGCAGAGCCTACCCTGGTCACCCCTCCGCAAAAAAGTGAAACCAAAGAGCCTTCAACGGTCCTTTCTACCGAAGACGAGAGTCTGCCGCCACCTGTGCAAAGTACCGAGACCACGCTTGAGCCAGGACGGGATATTGTCACGGTAGAAACCCCTGCTCCCGAACCCGCGATTAACAATGAAACGGTTGCCTTCAGCCTATGGAGTATTTCCGAACTCCGCTTGAGGAGCCTGTATACCAAACTCATGAATGATGGCTCTTTAAGGGCCGAACTCAGGAAAAAAGAATACCTGCAGTATGTGAATAGCCGCAATAAAAAGTGCGGCGAGCTGAATTCACAGTATGCAAAAAACATTAATGCGATGGATAAGGTGACTTTTAAAGAAGGGGACTTGGCTGTACTGGAGTGCCATAGCGCTGAAAATACCAGTGAGCTCAACCGGTTAAAATTAATGGGTTATGATGGATAAAGGGGTTTAGCGCTGTCTTTTGTCCAGACTTTAATCAACGCAATGCCGTCTCGGCTTCATAGACGGCCCGCAATTGTTTGACCAAGCCTGTATTGCGTTTTGCACCTTCCAGTTGACGGAGAACCACAGCTCTAATCTCTGCCGGAAGTGCCAGCTCCAATGCACTTTCATACGCAGCGACCGCAATGCTTTCCCCCCGTTCTGTTTCATTGAGGACGGCCAGGTTATCATTGTTGGTCAGCGCTGTCTTGAGCTCAATCCAGCGTCTGTGTAAGGTGCCGCCGATAGAAGTTGCGTTGACGGGAATGCCACCCAATGAGCGTACCAGACCCTGCAATTCCCGTACGCTATCTCCTACCTCTTGCGAGCGACGCAGGAAAAACTCTTTCAAGCGGGCGTCTTCGACGTTTTCTGCAGAGCTGCGGAAACCTTCTTCGCCGTCTTTAGAGGTTTCAATGAGTTCGTTCAAAATGGCAATCACATCATTGTTATCAACCATGAGTCTCTCCTTTGTGAAGATCAGTGCAGATAGCCAACCGCTTACTTGCGGCGCAAACGAGCTTCTTTCAAGCGATTGTCCGGTGCTGTCTGGACTGTGCTTTTGCGGTCTGCCTGTGTATGGGTCCCAGCTTTTTCATGTTGGTCAACCTTAAGATCTTTCGCAGGTGTCATCGCATTGTCAATGATCTCTTCAATCAAGCCTTTAGGATCGGTTGTCATCGTGGTTCCTTTCAAACGAGTGCTATTGATTGGATAAACCACAATATTAAATATGGATGACAGATAGGGTTATCGGATCATCACTGACCGTCTTGTAAGAATTTTGGAGGGTCGGCCAATGCTGGTCATGACTGATAGGTGGTGGTGAAAACCCGTTGAAGTGCTTCTGGATTGTCCAGGCTGAGAAAATGCCCGGCACCAGTAACCGTTTCCAGTTTGGCCGTGGCTAACCTATGCAATGTCCGTGTTCTTTCCTGATGGCGGGACCAGTCAAATTCGCCATATACCAATGTCACCGGGCAGGTGACTTGAGGGTAAAGGGCGGTGGCTTGTGACCAGCTTTCCCAGTTTTTAAGGATATTCCTACCCAGATATTTATAACCTGGCTGGCGACCTGTTTGCGCAAACAGCTTCATCAACCAGTCGGGTATTTTACGGATATTAGTGACACCTCCGTTCATCACCAGGCTCAGGAAGAAACGATTTTCAAACGCGGCAAAGATCGCACCATGCACAGGAATAGAGTAATTCCACAGCATGAAATTGGCAATCAGGTTGCCGCGCCGGATACCATCGGCATAGCGGGTCTCATAGTCATACGGGTTCACTGCAAATACCTGTTTGATGTGATTGGGCAGGGTGGCCGCGAGGGTGAGAGCAAGGGTGGCGCCTATGGATTCGCCGACCAGGGTGAGATGGCTTAATCCCAGCTGTTGAATCACCTGCGTGATGGCGGCGCGTAAATAAGGCTCGTCATAATTGATGTGTTTGTTGATGGATGACTGGCCATGTCCCGGCAGGTCCACCGCATACACGGTATGGTTCGCCGCATAGAACGGGATCATTTCGCTAAAGTACTCTATTTGCGTGCGTATGGTATGCATCAGTAACAAGGGCGCGCCTTGCCCGGTTTTAATCACACGCACAGTTTCGCCTTCTGCCAGTGTGATGAATGATTCTTCGCCACTGAATTTCAAATCTTGTGCTGCTTTCTGCATTTGTTTCCCCTTTGATCAATATTGAACAGGTTTGGTTGAATGGTGTACGCGTTATCCGGTAAAGCGCTTGAAAATGACAGATGCGTTGACGCCACCGAACCCAAATCCATTGGATAAGGCATAGTCAATTTTCCTTTGTAGCGGCTCCTTGCCCACCAGCGTGAGTCCACTGGCACGTTCATCCGCTTGTTCCAGATTAATGGTAGGCGGGCAGCATTGATCAGTGATTGCTTTAATCGTAAAGATGGCTTCCAGACAGCCAGCAGCGCCCAGTAAATGACCGGTGGAGGATTTGGTGGCGCTGATGGCGGGTATGCCATGTTTCGTGCCGAATACACGCTTGATGGCCGCCAGTTCTCCGGCATCGCCGACGGGCGTTGAAGTGGCGTGCGCATTGATATGGTCGATGTCAACTGGGGCTAAACCAGCCTGGTTGAGTGCGATGGTCATGGCCCGGGCCGCACCGGCGCCGTCTTCCGGGCCAGATGTAATATGGTAGGCGTCCGAGGTTGTACCGTACCCAACCAGTTCGGCAATCGGTGTTGCGCCTCTCGCCATGGCATGCTCATAGGATTCTATGACCAGGATGCCTGCACCTTCACCCATGACAAACCCGTCACGGCGATTATCAAATGGCCGTGACGCACGTTCAGGGGTGTCGGTAAATCCCGTGCTGAGCGCTTTTGCCGCCGCAAAGCCGCCCAGGCTGACTTTGTCTATGCAGGCTTCGGCGCCACCGCAAATCGCAATATCGGCTTCATTGGCCTGAATCATCCTGGCCGCATCGCCAATGGCCTGGACCCCGGCAGCACAAGCGGTGACAGGCGCACCCAACGGACCTTTGAGTTTGTATTTGAGTGCGACCTGGCCAGCTGCGAGGTTGACAAGAAACGAAGGGATCGTGAAAGGAGAGAGCCTGTCCACCCCCTCCAGTTCGCCTTTGCGCACGGCCTGAGCGATGGCAGGAAAGCCACCGATGCCGGAAGCGATAATGGTGGCGGTGCGTTCACTTTCCATCTCCGTGGCTGGATGCCAGCCTGCCTGATTAACGGCTTCTTCGGCCGCAATCAATGCAAACTGGATAAACCTGTCTATCCTGCGCAGCTCTTTGGCATTGATGTGGCTTGCCAGATCCAGCCCCATGATGGGGTCGGTTTCGGCAGGTTTTACCCAGCCGGCAATGCTGACTGGACTGCCTTCCGCCAGGATATCAGGAAGTGTGGAAATGCCTGATTTGCCTTGCAGCAAGTGTTGCCATGCCAGCTCAACGCCGGTACCTAGCGGGCTGACAGCGCCCATGCCTGTAATCACGATTCTTTTCATATGCATATCCTGTTAAACGGTACTGTTCGATTTCACCAGTAATTGCCTGGGGTGCGTATTGATGGGCAGGCACAATAAGCCCGTCATGAGCGCCAGCGCAATGTGGATGGCATACATCTGGTGAAAATCGGCGATCTGCAAGTGAGGTTTTGCGAGTAATAGCACAGTCAGTGCTACGCCTATCACTGTGCCCACCTGACGCACGGCATGGTTGATTGCACTGCCTACCGCATAATCTTTGGCCGGGAGTCCAAAGACCGACGCTGCCGATAATGAGGGAATCACCAGACCGACCGAGAGGCCACTCAATAGCAAGCCTGGTAACCATTCTGTCAGGTAATCAGGGCTGGCATCGGGTACCCACATAAACCAGAGGCCGCTGAGTGCATAGGTGATGCTGCCAGTGATCAGCAATGGCCTATGGCCGATTTTTGAGGCAATCTTGCCAGAGAGGATAGCCGTGGGGACCACGGTTAATGGCCCCGGCATGATGGCAGTGCCGGCCATGCACTGGCTAAAGTGCCAGATAGTCTTCATCCAGAAAAAGAAAGAGAAAAACATGATGGCAAAGGCAATTGCGAACATAAACCCGGCCACATTGGCGAACAGGAAGGTGTTATTTTTAAACAGGCTTAATTCAAATAAAGGCTCCGGGTTGGACTTTGCCCACGGAATATAACTCAATAATAAAACTAAGCCGGCCAGGACGATGCCAGCCAACTCGACAGCAGGCCAGTGCGTAGAATTCAGCTCGACAATGCCAAACGTAATGGCACCAACGCCGGTCATCAGTTGCAATATGCCTACCCAGTCCAGGCGAAGTTTATCCCTTGGCTGGGTCGATTCCTGCAAGATGGTAACGCTTTGCCAGATACACAATAAGCCAATCGGGATATTGATGAAAAAAGCCCATTGCCAGCCGCCGAGTTCAATGATCAGTGAGCCTATGCCAGGGCCTAAGGCCGCCGCCAGGGCACCTACTGCGCCCCAGGCGCCCATGACGATCATGCGCTTATCCCTGGGAAATGCTTGCAGCACGATGGCCAGCGCAGCTGGAGAAAGCAGGCACGCACCTATGGACTGGACGACGCGGGCGACGATCAGCCAACCTACACTGGGGGAGGCGCCGCAGGCGAATGATGCGCTGATAAACAGCAGTACGCCCAGGATGAATATTTTCTTCCTGCCAAACTTATCCGCCACCCCGCCCGCAGGAATCAGCATGGCGGCATACACAATCGAATAGGCATTCATTGCCCAAGATAGGCCTGCGGCAGTCGCCCCTGGGAAACTGCGCAGAATGTTGCTAAAGCCTGCATAAAGAATGGTGTTGTCCAACGACACCATAAAAATCGCAATACAGGCAATCGCAAACACCCGCCAGGGATTTGTGACTGCTTTTTCAGGCTGGCTATAGCTTGCTTCTAGTGATGGCATGTCGGTTTCTGGTCCTGTGTCGTGATTGCAATCCCAACGGAATGTCAGGAATGCAATCTTTAATTTAATACCGATGAGTAAATAAATAATATTGAGCAGCGCTTGCCTTGTCAATCATTTTTTGTAACAATTGGTATATTATTTATATTTAGAGGCTTGAAGCATGACGACGGAAACCAAGAAAGCACGTGGGCGGCCCAGAGTGTTTGACCCCGATGAGGCGCTGGATAAAGCGTTGCAGATTTTCTGGAATAGAGGCTATGAAGGCACGTCGCTGGCTGAGTTGACGGAAACCTTGGGTGTCAATAAACCCAGCCTGTATGCAGCGTTTGGTAACAAAGAAGAGCTGTTTATGAAGGCGTTATCCAAGTACACAACCGGCCCGGTAGCCTTTGTCAGAGACGTGGTCAATGAGCCCACCGCGCGTGCAGTAGCGCAACGTTTCTTATACGAAGCGGCTGAGTTCTTGACACAGCCTTCACACCCTAAAGGCTGCATGGTTGTTCAGGGTGCGTTGTCTGGGGGAGAAAGTGCCGAGATGGTTAAAAAAGTGCTTATTCAATATCGCGCTGCCTATGAAAAACTGCTGACAAAACGGTTTGAACAAGCCAAATCAGACGGAGACTTGCCTAGTGACGCCAGTCCGCAAGCCCTGGCAAAATATCTGGCAACGTTGCATCAGGGAATGTCGGTGCAAGCCACCAGTGGCGCTTCCAAAGAGGAGTTACTGTCAATTGCTGATCTGGCACTTGATGCCTGGCCCAAGGCTTAGGAAGGTCACCAGACTGGCCCTAGCATCATCAATACTCAAGCTCGGCAAAGTCCTAAATAAATAAACCTGCTTAATGCAGGTTTATTTATTGGCATGAACACTACTCTTGTATCGGGCTTCTGTATCTTGCCAGCCAGTGCGCATACGGCGCCGGTAATACCCAGGCTGCGTTTTCCTTATTTAAGGCTTTTGCCGCAAAGTAAGGCCAGTGTGGGTTTTCCAGATGCGCGCGGCCTATCATAGTCAGGTCAAGCTGTTCGTTGCGGATAGCATTGTCTGCCAGCGCAGGGGCGCCAAATCCCCAGGCGGATGAAACCGGGATGCCTGCTTCATTACGCACGCGTTGTGCAATAGGGCCGAGGAACGCTGGTCCCCACGGGATATTGGTTTCTGGAATGGTAAAGCCCACGCTTACGCTCAGCATATCCAGTCCGCGCTGTTTCCAGGCTTTCACCAGTTGAATCGACTCGGCTAAGGTTTCTTCATCTTTGCCATCATATTCAATCACCCCGAAGCGTGCAGTCAATGGCAGGTTTTCCGGCCAGACTTTACGAATGGCCTCCAAGGTTTCTATGGTAAAGCGTGAGCGGTTTTCGAAACTGCCACCGTAACTATCGGTACGGTGGTTGGAGTGCGCAGAGGTAAAGCTTTGCCCGAGGTAGCCATGTGCAAAGTGGATTTCCAGCCATTCAAAGCCTGCCTCCAGTGCGCGCTTGGCGGCGGCAACAAAGTCATTTTTCACACGGTTAATGTCATCTATCGTCATTTCTTTTGGCACGCGCGGCAAGTCACCACCAAACGCAATCGCGGAGGGGGCGATTGGTTGCCAGGCGCGGGGATCGTTTTCTGGAATATGGTCGTCGCCTTCCCAGGGTTTATTGGCGCTGGCTTTGCGACCCGCGTGCGCAATCTGGATACCGGGCACTGCGCCTGCGGCCTTGATGGCGGCGGCAATTTCACGCAGTTTTTCCGCTTGTGCATCATTCCAGATGCCCAGGCATCCTGGGGTAATGCGACCTTCCGGCGCCACACCGGTTGCCTCGACGATCACCAATCCACTGCCACCGCGCGCCAGGCTGGTGTAATGGGCCAGGTGCCAGTCATTCACCACGCCGTCTTCCGCCATGTATTGGCACATGGGTGGGATCGCGATACGGTTGCGTAGCGTCACGCTTTTTAATGCAAAACTAGAAAACAAGTCAGCCATAAACAGTCCTTTGAAAAAATATTGGAGTTTGGTTTTTAAATTCTATTGTTCGAATATAATCGAACAATAGAATTATGGCAAGTACTATGATAAATTCAGGGCATGAGACAAATTAAACATCCGGCCATTGAACAAGTGGAATTGGCAGACATTATGTATGCTCTGTCAGACCCGACACGCTTGGAGATTGTTGCCCGTCTGGCCAAGGCAGGGCGAAAAATGACGTGTGGGGAGTTTGACCTGAATCGCCCCAAATCCAGTATGTCACACCACTTTAAAATTTTGCGTTCTGCTGGCCTGGTCGAGACCCTGATTGAAGGTACCGAACATATGAATGCGCTCAGGGTGGCGGAGATTGAGCAAAAATTTCCTGGCGTATTGCAGGCGATACTTAAATCATTGACTCAAGCCTGATGGCGCCTGCCTGAAGTTAAGAGGCCGTCAAATCCCGCTACCAAGAAGATCCCATGCACACTATGAAAACCTATTTAATGGCCACCCTTGCTGCAGTATTCTGGGGTGCCAATTTCAATCTGGCCAAACCTGTGTTGGCGGAAATGAGCCCGTATATTGCCGGTGCCAGCCGTTATGTGTTGGCTGCCGCCGTGATGGTATTGATCGTGTGGGTCAAAAAAGACGCGATCCCTTTGCGCCATTGGAAAGCCTATTTGACGTTAGGCGTGGTTGGGGTGTTCGGCTTCAACCTGTTTTTCTTTCTGGGCATGGAGACTTCCTCGGCCATTAATGGTGCGCTGATCATGGGGCTGAATCCCTTGCTCACGGCCATTCTTGGCTACCTGATCGTTGGTGACAAACCCACCACCCGACAATTGCTTGCATTCCCGATTGGCATTGCCGGGGTGGCGATTGTGGTGCTGGGGGCTGGCGCACAGCTGACGGTCTCTATCGGGGATGTGTATATTTTAATCGCCAATTTCAATTGGGCACTGTACAACGTGCTTGTGAAAAAAATGATGCCCAAAGAGGTGAGTGGCATCGCAAGTACCGCAGGCATCATGACGATAGGTGCGATAGCACTGTCCGTGGCAGCGGGGCTACATGGTAACAGCCTTGTGTTGCCAACCATGGAGACAGGTGCTGCACTGTTGATGATGTCTTTGGGTGGTGGTGTATTGGCCTACCTGTTCTGGAATGCCAGCATTTCACATCTGGGCCCGTCAAAAGCGGCCATTTTCCTGAACCTGGTACCCGTTACTACGATGATCATCGCTGCTTTTGAACATATTCCTCCCACCCATGCGCAACTGTTTGGGGCGGTACTGGTGATCAGTGCGGTCACCTTCAGCTCGATTTCTTTCCCCGCGCGTGAATGATCAGACATCGCTAAGCTAAAACCCTGCTAAGTTAAAGTTTGTTGACTTCAAGTTGCCTATATTGCTAATGAGAACCATTATCAATATAATCGGAGATCTATTCAACATGTTATCCGTGCAGAAGTTTCTCACTTGCAGATTGATCTCACAAAAAGTAGGTTGTTATCATCATTGGTCTTGCATTATGGTGAGCTAGTCAATCACGTCAATCACCATTTTGGCAGCCGCCATTTTGCGGAAGATGTCGTTCACGATGTCTGTATTCAGCTGATGGAAAACCCGCCAGTGACAGAAATCAGGGCGCCGCTAAGCTATCTCAGAAAAGTCAGTATGCACCGGGCGCTGGATCGTACCCGGCATGAAAAAGTGGGGGCGGATTACCTTGCAAAACTACCGGATGGTGGTGACAGTCATTTTTATGATGGGGCTGCCGCGTTAGAATTTGCACAGAAAATCGCGCAGATCAAACAGATGATTGAGGCTTTGCCCAGAAAGCAAAGGCAGGTATTTTTATTGCATCAACTGCACGAAATTCCACAGCACGAGATTGCCGTGAAAATGGGGATATCCGCCAATATGGTGTCACGGCATTTCAATAAAGCGCTGGCAAGCATCACCATCGCCAGGAAGCAGCTATCGTTTTAGAATAAATAACATAGCTACTTAATTCCACGCCCGACTATTAAACGCTCCCAGACATGAACTCCTCCAGAAAGCCGCCGCATCAGTCATCAGAAGCCGAGCCACAAGTCTCAGATTTGATGCCGTACATCCGGGCAGCAAAAGATCAATTTCCCTCCAAAGAGGAATTGTTCGCCGAGATCAACAGCGACAGGGATCATCGTAAAAAGCTGACCAGGACCGTGCAATACACGGCGGTTTTTGTTTTTTTTGCTGCGAGCATTTGGGCAGTAAACCCTACGATCTCTACTGACATATATACCACCCAGTATGCTGAAAATGCACAATTCTCATTACCCGATGCCAGTCGTGTGCATTTGAACTCAAACACTAGATTGATTTCGAAATTGAGGCTGCGCTCCAGGGAGATGACGCTGGAGAAAGGGGAGGCTTCATTTACCGTGG
The DNA here is from genome assembly GCF_001183865.1 of Methylophilus sp. TWE2. Classification (NCBI taxonomy): domain Bacteria; kingdom Pseudomonadati; phylum Pseudomonadota; class Betaproteobacteria; order Nitrosomonadales; family Methylophilaceae; genus Methylophilus; species Methylophilus sp. TWE2. Next base: position 2,211,178 of record NZ_CP012020.1, on the reverse strand, counting down.
AACATGAACTCAGGCCATTTACGGTGGCGGTGAATGCTTCTACTGTGCGCGATATCGGGACGGTATTTAATATCTCAACAGGGGATCAATCGTTCACGACCACCGTGTTAGAAGGTGAAGTCGAATTGCACACCGGTGACCAGAAAACGCGCCTAACTTCAGGACAATCGATACAGGTTTCTCTTGCTGAAACCGGCTCTCCTTACCCTGCAGACCTGGACATGGTGACCGCTTGGCATCACGGGAAAATCCTGTTCAACAAAACCCCTTTAAAACAGGCGATTGCCAATATCCAGCGCTATAGAAAAGCAGCCATCGAGCTTGATCCCCGCCTGGAAAATTTGCTGATCACTGGCATTTACGATGTCAGCAAAGTCGAACAATTACTGGATAGCATGGAGTCCATGTTCCCGGTAAAAGTCACCCGCCTGGATAGCGGTGAAATAAAAATTCAAAAAAAATGAGTGCATGACGTGCTAATTTCATTGGCGTCAATCGCCTTAACGGTATAACGGCCACATTGAGGCCGTGCATATGATTAAGGGAAAACATGACAGCACGTCCACACTTACAACCTCATCGTCGCGCCCGGTTGCGACAATTATCCATCGCAGCATTACTTTCAATCAGTATCCACGCCCATGCAGTGAGCGCCAATGTAGATATCGCCGCGCAATCATTGGATCAGGCTATTTTAGCCCTAGGCAAACAGAGCGGCGAGAATATCGCATTTCCGTCAGACCTAGCTAGTAAGTTGAAAGCCCCTGCCATCAAAGGCAATTACAGTGTTGAACAAGCCCTGGACATCTTGTTGAAAGGCAGCGGCTTAACCACACAAAAAACACCGGCCGGTTATTCTGTAGTCAAGGACGTGGAACATAAAACCGAAACGCTGCCTGAAGTGCAAGTGAAGGGAAAAGCCATTCAAGACAAGCCAACTGAATATGCCGGAGGCCAGGTGGCCCGTGGCGGAAAAGTCGGTTTGCTCGGTGACAAGGAGATGATGGATACCCCATTCAGCGCCACCCAGTACACCTCTAAACTCATCGCGGACCAGCAGGCACAAAATCTCGGCGATGTACTGGTCAATGATCCTTCTATCCGCAATACCTATTCACGTGGTTCAGGACGTGATGAATTCAATATCCGTGGATTTACGGTGTTCAATTACGATGCCATGTTCAACGGTTTATACGGCGTTTCACCTCGCGATTCCAGCTCAATGATTGGCATAGAGCGCGTTGAAGTGCTGAGAGGGCCAAATGCTTTGCTGAACGGGATTGCCCCTGGTGGCTCGGTAGGTGGTGCCATTAACCTCGTGCCAAAACGGGCAGGAGATCAACCGCTTAATCGCATGACCTTGTCGTTTATTGACGATAGCCAGCTGGCAGCGCACGCTGATGTGGCAAGACGTTATGGTGGGGATCAGCAGTTTGGTGTGCGTATTAATGCGATTAAGAGTTCTGGCGATACGCCAGTGGATGGCTCTAAAGAAAGGCTGGATGCGATTGCGATTGGTCTCGATTTCCAGGGCGAACGATTTCGCTGGGAAGGCGACCTGAATTATCAAAACCGCCTGACCTATGCGCGCAGTGGTTTATTGTTTGTGGCTTCTGGCGTCCAGATCGGCTCTGCGCCCGATGCTAGCCGTAATTATTTTCCCAGCTGGACTTACTGGGACAGTAATCAGATTTCAGGTGCGACCCGTGCAGAATTTGACCTGACCACTAACTGGACGGTGTATGGGGCTTTAGGCGGTTCTGAATATGATTTCAGCAGCCTGCAGACCAGTTGGCAGTTGCTGAGCCAACAGGGCGACATGCGGACCAGACCTTCGCGCACCAAACAATATGTAAATACCCTGAGTGGGGAGGTTGGTGTCAGAGGCAAATTCGTGACCGGCGCTCTTGATCACGCGCCAGTGTTAAGTGTCAGCAGTTATTTTATGGAAACGGGATCGTTACCTGGCTCCAGCGTATTGAGTTTTTCAAATCTCTACGCTATGCAAGATTTTGGCAAGCCAGGGATTGCACTGGTGGGCAATATTCCCAAAGTGAGCGAGACTAGGCTGCGTAGCATTGCGCTGGCCGATACCATGGCGATGCTGGATAACAAAGTGCAACTCACCCTCGGGCTGCGCCATCAAGAAGTCATTGTGAACAGCTTTGACGCGGCAGGCAACCGCAGGCTTGATCAGCACTATGATGAGTCCAAACTGACCCCGACAGTCGCCGTGCTGGTGCGACCCACCGAGCAACTCTCTTTCTATGCCAACTATATTGAAGCATTAAATCAGGGTCCCATCGCCTCTTCTACAGCAGCCAATGCCGGGCAGGTATTCGCTCCTACGGTCTCCAAGCAACGCGAAGCGGGAGTGAAGTATGATTTTGGCCGTTTTGCTACCACAGTGAGTATGTTTGAAATTGAGCGCCCAAGCGCCATTACTGATCCAAACACTTTAAGGCTGGAGGTGAATGGAAAACAGCGCAATCGCGGGGTTGAGTTTCTGATGCAGGGCGAGGTCGTCGACAATGTCAGAGTATTGGGTGGTTTGGCGTTGACTGATGGAGAATTAGTCAAGACAGCCGCTGGCAGCAATGATGGCAATACTGCACCCGCTGTTCCACGGCAACAATTCAACCTGGCCGCAGAGTGGGACACGCCTATGCTGCCCGGTTTCACACTCACTGCACGGATGTTGCATACCGGTGAACAGTATCTGGATGCGGCGAATACCCAAAAAATCCCGTCATGGAATCGTTATGACATTGGTGCACGTTATGCGTTTACCAGCGGAAAAGTGCCAGTGACGATAAGGGGCACTATCGAAAACTTGTTTGACAAGAACTACTGGCTTTCCGCAGCGCGTGAAGGCTTGTCAGTAGGTGCGCCTAGAACGGTCTTGCTTTCTGTTTCGGCAGACTTTTAAATCACGTGTCGCATGACAGGGAGAGGCTAAATGTTTCTCCCTGTATGCGTTTAGGTCTTAAAGCATCGATGGACTTATACGCCCGGCCAGCATTGTCATGTAGCGGTCATCGCAGCCGCAACCAGCTGTTCAATTTCATTGGTAATGTCAGTCATCACACTCGCCACGACCGCAAACTCTTTGCCAGCGTCACCCGACCGTGCGGCAATCACCTGCGCATTAAACGAGACGATTTTGGCTTCTTTGGCGATTTTCTGGATGCTGCTCATCAGGTTTTCCTGCTTTTTACGCCTGAGCAACTCGCAGCGTTTAGATTCATTTTCGTACGTGACCGTGATCTGGTTGAGGACGGCGACGATTAAACCGGCTTCTTCACCCAGCAACGAGATCATGGCTGCGGGCAGACCTTGATTGCTTTCACAGGTGGTAATGGCTTGTTGGCAATGCTGGATAAATTGCCGTATTTTGGCTTCGTTGTCTTCCGGGCCAAACAAGACTTTTTCCAGCGCCTCAAAATAAACCCCAGGATATTCATGATTGCCTTTGACCAGCAGCGCATGCGTCTGGCTAAACAAGGCCAGCGCTTCTTTAGCCTGGGCCAGCGCTTCTGGGTGGTGCGTACTCATCACCAGGTTGAGCACGATCCGTTGCGACAACATGCGCTGGCGGCCAGACAGGTTGATCAGCGCCACCATGCGATCGCTATTCAGGATGGTCTGCTGGCCGGGTTTTTCTGTCTTTCTCATGGCGTGCATCGCGCTGTCCTCTGAATCACCTGGTTATCCTTGAACCCACACCATGCCATCCCTGACTTCGACTGGGTAAACATGCAGACACACCGTTGCGTCTTCGACGCACACGCCTGTCCGAAGCTGGTAGTGATGCTTGTAAATAGGCGAGGCGACCACAGGCTCGCCGCCCAAATCACCGACCAGGCCGCGGGATAGCACATTGGCCTCGCTATGCGGGTCGTGATTATCCAGCGCGTACAGCTGGTCGTCTTTGAGGCGGAAAATGGCGATCTGCTGGCCTTCAATCAGGGCACAGACCCCCATATTCGGCCAGATATCCTCAAGTGCGCACACTGGGTGCCATGCCAGGGCTGCCGTAGCAGGCGGGGCGATTGTTGCTTGTAACTGATTCATAAAACGGTTTCCTTGATTACTCTGTCGCCGCCAGGATGGGAATGACCTTGGCGGCAGGTACGGTCTGCTGTTTTTCTGCGGGTGTGGCCGGACGGATCTGGTTGCGCTCATTGACGAAGACAATATTGTCATCCCCCGCGACACTGTTGACGAAGCTGCGGAAGCGCTTGCGTACTTCGGGATCGGTGACTGCGGTTTTCCATTCATCTTGGTAGTTGTCTACCACGTGTTGCATTTGGGCTTCCAGCTCTGCGCCCAGGCCTAATGAATCTTCAATCACGACTTGTTTGAGGTAATCCAGGCCACCTTCGAGGTTGTCGCGCCAGGTGCTGGTCCGTTGCAGGCGGTCTGCCGTACGGATGTAGAACATCAGGAAGCGGTCTATCATGCGGATGGCATCTTCTTTGCTGAGATCGCTTGCAAGCAGCTCGGCATGGCGTGGCTTCATGCCACCATTGCCGCACACATAGAGGTTCCAGCCGTTTTCAGTCGCAATCAATCCCACATCCTTTCCTTGCGCTTCGGCGCATTCGCGCGTGCAGCCAGACACCCCAAACTTGATTTTGTGCGGCGCACGCAGGCCTTTGTAACGGTTTTCCAGCTGCACTGCCAGGCCAACACTGTCATCCACGCCATAGCGGCACCAGGTGGAGCCGACGCAGCTTTTGACCGTACGTAGCGATTTGCCGTAAGCATGGCCAGATTCAAAGCCGGCAGCAATCAACTCTTCCCAGATATTGGGTAATTGCTCCACGCGGGCACCAAACATGTCCACGCGTGCGCCACCGGTGACTTTGGTATATAAGCCATATTTTTTCGCAATCTGGCCGATGGCGATCAGGCCATCTGGCGTGACTTCGCCGCCCGGCATACGTGGCACTACCGAGTAGCTACCGTCTTTCTGGATGTTGCCCAGGAAATAGTCATTGGAGTCTTGCAAAGACGCCAGGTCTTTTTTCAGGATAAATTCGTTCCAGCATGAGGCCAGAATGCTGGCAGCGGTGGGTTTGCAGATATCGCAGCCCAAGCCTTGGCCATGTTTATGCAATAACTCGTCAAAGGTTTTAATCTGGCCCACACGCACCAGGTGGTAAAGCTCCTGGCGCGAATACGGGAAGTGTTCGCACAGGTGATTGTTGACGGTCATGCCCAGCTTCACCATCTGCGCTTTCATCACCTGCGTCACCAACGGCACGCAGCCACCACAGGCGGTACCGGCTTTGGTGCAGGACTTGATGGCGCCTATGCTGCAATTGCCAGCCGCCACCGCTTCACCAATTGCACCCTTACTGACATTATTGCAAGAACACAGTACCGCGGTATCCGGCAGGGCATCCACGCCCAGGCCAGGTTTTTCCTTGCCATCACTGGCTGGCAGAATCAGGAATTCAGGATTTTCCGGCAGCGGCATGGCGTTGACGGTCATCTGTTGCAGCGTGCCGTATTCATCGGCATTGCCAATCAGCACGGCGCCCAGCAGTTTTTTGCCATCTTCACTGACGACGATTTTTTTGTAGATATTGCGCACCTCATCGGTGTACTGGTAGCTGCGGCAACCATGGGTTTTGCCATGCGCATCGCCCACGCTGGCGACATCCACACCCATCAGTTTGAGCTTGGTGCTCATGTCTGCGCCCTGGAAAGTGGTCGATGTTTCACCCAGCAGATGTGCGCAGGCGGTGCGGGCCATGTCATAGCCAGGCGCGACCAGGCCAAACATCTCGTCGTTCCAGCTGGCGCATTCGCCGATGGCGTAGATATTGTGGTCACTGGAGCGGGAGAAGTTATCAATGGCGATACCGCCACGGGCACCGATGGCCAGGCCGCAGTTACGCGCCAGTTCATCACGGGGGCGGATACCTGCAGAGAACACGATCATGTCGGTTTCCAGCCAGGTGTCATCAAAGAACACCATACGGTGACGCGCCGTTGCCCCATCGACAATCGCCGTGGTATTGCGGCTGGTGTGCACGTGTACACCCAGCTCCTCAATTTTGCTGCGCAGCACTTTGCCGCCCGCTTCGTCCACTTGCACTGCCATCAAACGGGGCGCAAATTCAACCACATGGGTTTCCAGGCCCATGTCTTTCAATGCCTTGGCACATTCCAGGCCCAGCAGGCCGCCGCCAACGACGACACCGCTCTTGGTGGTTTTGCCTGCGGCCGTCATCGCTTCCAGGTCTTCAATGGTGCGGTAGACAAAACAGTTCTCACGGTCACGCCCGGCGACAGCAGGGACAAATGGATAAGAGCCGGTCGCCAGCACCAGCTTGTCATAGGCCAAGATCGTGTCGTCTGTCAGTGTCACGGTATGCTGGTGGCGGTCTATATGGCTGACGCGGGCATTGAGGCGCAACGTCAGGCCCGGCCGGTCATAAAATCCAGGCTCGACCAGCGACAGGTCTTCCGCCGTGCTGCCCGAGAAAAAACTGGAGAGGTGCACGCGGTCATAAGCCGGGCGTGGTTCTTCGCCCAGCACGGTGACTTGCAGGTTGGCGGCGGCCAGGTCAGGGTGGCGTTTCACCAGTTCTTGCACAAAGTAATGTCCCACCATGCCGTTGCCGACGACGAGGATGCGTGTGTGTTGATTCATCTTGTATTCCTAATCAGATGCAAGCAGGCAGTGTCACGATGTTTTTCATGTCAGTTGCGAGCATTGCGTTACCAAACTCAAAGCCTAAAAACAAAAACGGCGTCCATAGCCTATGCCGCGATTGCACATTGCAATCCTGCGAAACAAGCTATGGACGCCGTTGTCCAGTATGAGATTTGCCGACGATGGAAAATCTCTGATTTAAAAATGGCATGATAAAACGCCACTTTGTGATAAAAAAGCAATTGGCATGCCAACCGCCAGGATGGGGGCGCAGATGAATCAGGATTTATGCTAAGTCATTGTTCCTGATGTGTTTTATCTGCAAGCTTGCGTGTATGTTTGAGCTTGCGGGCACCGCGCGATCCATCTGCCATTGGTCTGGTGCACGCTAATGAGGCATGTGCACAGGATTGCACCATCCTTGGCGCAATCCTGTTTTGGCCACTGTTGAGATTCAACTGCCCTCAGGTAAGTCCGGTTTGGATATCCTTACTCCGCATGGGTTTTGCCATGCAGTTTCACCAGCCGTTTAAGCTCTGGTAAGCAGGAGCCGCAGCTGGTGCCGCATTTGAGCTTGGCTTGCAGCGTGGGCAAATCTGCTCCCTGTAGGCAGGCTTCGATAATCTCGTTTTCTGAGACATCCAGACAGTTACAGACGATTTTGCCGCGTGATTTTTGTCCTGTAGGCGGCGCGGCCAGCGGGGCGAGAGCCCACTTGCGCAGCTCGTCGGTAAACTGGCCTTCAAGCATGACTTGCTTGAGCCAGTCTGCTGCCAGCGTTTCACCAATCAGGCGAACTGCGCTGACCTGGCCTTGTTCGACCAGGATACGTTTGCTAATGCCACGTTTGACATCATCCAGGCGCAGCATGGGCGCATCCTCTACCATGCCGAGCAACTGGTCCAGTTGAGCAATCAGTTTACTATCCGGCGCGGCGCTGTGGGCAGCCCGTAAAATCAGCATGCCGCTGCCACGGCCATACAGGCCCACGGTCGCATAATCAAAGGCGACCAACAGGCGACGTATTTCGGCCAGCAAGGTCAGGTCGTTACAACTGCGCATCACCGTCATCTGCCACGGCAAGCTCAGTTTTTCGATCTTGACTGCGGTGTGTTTCAGCTCGGGTTGCTTGGAGCTTTTGTCAAACGCAGGCGGCATCAGCGCATTCACGCCCAGGCCATGCATAAACTGGCTGCCCCAGTGCATGGGGATAAACAACTCTGCCGGTTTGACTTCGTCCGATGCCTGCACCTTGATGGTTAACTCCCCGCGCTTGTTACTGAGTTTAACGATGTCACCGTCTTTAATTTGGCGGCGCTGCATGTCGTCGCGGTGCATGGATACGACTGGTTCTTCAACATGGTTGTAAAGCTGAGCCAGGGTGCCGGTACGGCTCATGCCATGCCACTGGTCGCGCAGGCGGCCGGTCAGCAGGTGGAACGGATGACGCGCATCCGGTTTGTCCGCGGTTGGTTTATAGACCGCGCTGACAAAATGCGCCTTGCCACCCGGTTTCTGGAACACGCCATCGGTATACAAGCGGGCTTCGCCTTGGGTGGCCCCAGATTTAAAGGGCCATTGTTGCGGACCCTGGCTTTCCAGAATCTTATAGGTCAGACCGGTGATATCAAGATCGCGGCCACGTGTACTTTCGCGGTGCTCATTAAAAATGGTTTCGGTGTTCGGGTAATTAAACAGCGTTTGGGTTTTACCCAGTTTCTGTTCCAGCCGCTGCGCAAAGTCGACCACGGCTTCCCAGTCATGACGGGCTTCACCCGGCTTGGGCGCCGCAGGCTGCACGCGTGTGATGCGGCGCTCTGAGTTGGTGACCGTGCCTTCTTTTTCGCCCCAGGTGGAGGCAGGCAGCAACACATCGGCATAGGGATTGCTGTCGGTATTATTAAACGCATCTTGCAGTACGACCAGCTCGGCATTCTGCAAGGCCGCCAGCACATTATTGAGGTCTGGCATGGAGTGCGCAGGGTTGGTGCAGGCAATCCAGATTGCCTTGATCTCGCTATTTTGAACCGCTTCAAACATTTCCACGGCGGTTTTGCCTGGCGTGGCCGGGACGTCGGGCACGCCCCACAGGCGCGCGACTTCTGCACGGTGGTCGGCATTGGCCAGGTCGCGGTGGCCCGACAGCAGGTTGGCCATGCCGCCGACCTCACGGCCGCCCATGGCGTTGGGTTGGCCCGTCAGCGAGAACGGGCCTGCGCCGGGCTTGCCGATCTGGCCGGTGGCCAGGTGCAGGTTGATCAGCGCGGCATTTTTTTCGGTGCCATGGATGGACTGGTTCAGCCCCATGCAATACATGGACAAGGTTGGGCCCGCACCAAACCACTTGGCGGCCTGGATAATGTCTGCTTCGCGCACACCGCAAATATCCGCCACCATCTTGGGCGTATATTCGCGCACGGTTTCCTTGAGCGCTTCAAAGCCTTCGGTATGGTTGCGGATATAAGCCATATCCAGTAGGCCTTCCCACAGCATCACATGCAGCAAGCCGTTAAATAGCGCGACATCGGTGCCGGGCAAAATTGCCAGGTGCAAGTCGGCCAGCTGTGCGGTATCGGTGCGGCGTGGATCGACCACCACCATTTTCATATCCGGATTCCTGGCTTTGGCATCTTCAATACGGCGGAACACAATCGGGTGGGCAAAAGCGGTATTCGAGCCAGCAATAAACAGGCATTGCGTATGGTCGATATCCTCATAACAGGCCGGTGGTGCATCGGCGCCCAGCGTGGCCTTGTAACCGGCGACGGCAGAACTCATGCACAGGCGGGAATTGGTATCGACGTTGTTGGTGCCAATCAGGCCCTTGGCCAGCTTGTTAAAGACATAATAATCTTCGGTGAGCAACTGGCCGGAGATATAAAAAGCCACTGCATCCGGGCCATGGGTGTTGATAATCTCGGCAAAGCGCTCAACCACATGATCGAGCGCGGTATCCCAGCTGACGCGCGTACGCGGCAGGTCTCGCGACAGGCGGACTTCCGGGTACAGCGCGCGTGCATCCAGTTTGGCGGTCAGGTGTAGCGTAGAGCCTTTGGTGCATAAGCGGCCATAGTTGGCAGGGTGCTCGGGGTCACCCTTCACATCAACAATCTGCTGGCCTTCAGTGGTAATGATGACGCCACAGCCAACGCCGCAATAGCAGCAAGTGCTGCGCGTTTCGCGCCGTTGCTGGTAAAACGTGACCGGCTCTGCGGTCAGCGCATGGTTGGAGGTCTGGAGTTGTTGCTGTTGCGTCATACGATACCTGGAAATTACAAATTACTTATTTAATTGCAGATAGACCATGCCATCTTCTACCTTGACGGCATAGCAGGCGGTTTCACCAACATCCGGTTCTTCGGCCTTGCCATCCACCAGGCTGATTTTCCAGCTGTGCAGTGGACAGGCGACTTTGTCACCATAGACAATGCCTTGTGACAGCGGGCCACCTTTGTGCGGGCAACTGTTGTTGAGTGCGAATACGCGGTCATCTTGTGTACGGAACACGCCGATGTCGATCTCGCCATGACGCACCACGCGCGCGCCCAGGGCCGGGATGTCGTTTACCGGGCAAATTTTAGTCCAACTCATTATTTCCTCTTTTCCAACTTGAATCTGTTTTCTCAGCGCCAGGGCTTAAGAAACCAGTAACAAATAAATCAATAACACATTCATACACAGCGAGATGACGGCCAGCCATTGCCATTTGACCAGACGCGCCCGTGCAATGAGCGGTGTACGGGGAATCACTATCGGTTTCAGTTCGCCGTGTTCCATGGCCAGCAGCATTTCTTCAGCCGTTTCAAAACGATCAGCCGGCTTTCTGGCAATGGCCTTAAGAATCACGTTTTCCAGCCAGGCGGGGATTTCGGGCCGGTAACGGCTAGGCCGGATAGGCTCACCAAAGCGGGGTGACTGGAAAGGCTCGATTTCACCGTAGGGATACTTGCGTGTCAGCAAGTGATAAAGCGTCACACCGGCCGCGTAGATGTCTGCCTGGCGGTCAGCTACTTTGCCGTCAAACAGCTCTGGCGCCATAAAGCTGGGCGTACCGGGATTTTCCATTTGCTCAGGCATAGGCACGGTGCTACTTAGGGCCACGCCCAGGTCCAGGATACGCAAACGGTTGTCACTGCCCATATGGATGTTGGCCGGTTTGATGTCGCGGTGCACAATATCCAGGCGGTGCAGCATGCTCAGGCCACGTAGCAACTCCTGGCCGATATTGGCTACACCATTGATGGTGAAATGATGCCCGGCCTCAAGCCGTTGTTGCAGAGTGGCACCCTCATGCCAGGTCATCACGTAATAGAGCGCACTGCGCTGCTCGCGTGTGAGCGGCAATATCTGTGGCACACACTGAGACACCACGCGTTTGGCCAGCCACTCCTCATTGAGCAGGGCTTCACAAGTGGTTTTATCATCTGCCCGGTTGGGTTGCAGCGTTTTTAATACAAACAGCTGCCCGGTGGCATTCCTGACCTGATAAATGAGGCTGACGCGCGAATCGTGCAGGATTTGTGTGACGGTAAAGCCATCCAGTTGATCGCCAATGGCAAGCTTGGCTGGCACAGGCAAACTGAGCGCGTCAGCCAGCATGTCGGTCAGCTGATCTTCCCCCACCTGGTCAATACGTACCACCACTGCGGAGGCGTTATCCTGCCCCCCTTTTTCAAGCGCCAGGCTGGCCAGATGCTCGGCCATCAGCTGCGGGGTATGGTAGAGCATGAGCACTTTATGCACTTCGGCATCACCCAGCGCCGCCCACACACCGTCACTGACGATGGCATAGACATCCCCTGTTTGTAGCAGTCCTTCAGCGTAATCGACACTGAGCTGGTCATCCAGACCGACCGCCCGTTTGAGGACATGGCGCATATCCGGCCTGTCCCACACATGGTCAGTGGTCAGGCATTGCAGGGATTGCTCGCGTAGGCGGTAAATGCGTGTATCGCCGACATGGGCCATCACATACCGCTGCCCGCGCAATACCATCAAGGAGAGGGTGGTGGCCATGCCAGCCATGTGATTATGCTTGCGCGCTTGCGATAATACCCAGCGGTTAGCTGCCTGGATGACTTTGTCCAGCGCGTGCTGTACGGTCCAGGTGTCCGGTGTCGCATAGTAGTCTGCCGAGATCGTGCGTACCGTCATTTCAGCCGCTTCTTTACCTCCCTCGCCACCACTCACGCCATCGGCCACCGCCAGCAAAGCCCCTTTGATGCCCAGTTGGGCATCCGCAGGCGTGACCAGGCCGATATAGTCCTCATTGCGAGGTCTGGGCCCTGTCAGACTGCTTTCGCCTACACTGAAAGTGAGTTTCATCCTGGCTTCCGTTTGAATGACGCTATGTTTGAATAACGGTATGGATGCTAGCTTAAATCTTGGCTGTGGTCACGGTTGCTGCGCCCCAGGTGGTACGCCAGCGGTTTTTCACGCTGGACAAGCCGATCAGCGCCAAGATCGCCAATCCGGCAAAAATGGTCAGGCCCAGCTGGTAGCTGCCGCTGATTTGCTTGGAATAGCCCAGGCTGGATGCCAGGTAAAAACCACCCACCCCGCCTGCCATACCGACCAGGCCAGTCATGACCCCGATTTCCTTGCGGAAGCGCTGAGGCACCAGCTGGAACACGGCGCCATTGCCCATGCCCAGAGCCGCCATCGCCAACACGACAACCAATAATCCTAAGGACTGGCTAGCAATGCCAAAGCTCAGGATAAACAGGAACACGGCTGCCAGCACATACATGCTGCTCAGGCTGCGGATGCCGCCAATACGGTCTGCCAGTAAGCCACCGAACGGGCGCACCAGTGAGCCGGCAAAGACACACGCGGCTGTAAAGTAACCTGCATGTACCGCATCCAGACCATACTGGTCATGGAAGTAAATGGTTAATGAAGACGCCATCCCGACAAAACCGCCAAAAGTGACACTGTAGAAAAACATAAACCACCAGGCGTCTTTATCCTTGAGCACTGCCAGATATTGCGATAGCGATTTGGCCGCAGGCGTATCAGGCGCATCTTTGGCCATGGCGACATAGACAATCAGGGCGAGCGCCAGTGGAATCAGTGCCAGGCCAAACACATTGTTCCAGCCAAAGGCGACCGCCAGGCCAGGCGCAAACAGGGCGGCCAATGCCGTGCCGGAGTTACCTGCGCCTGCAATGCCCAGGGCAGTCCCCTGGTGCTCAGGCGGATACCAGCGGGAAGCCAGCGGCAACGCCACCGCAAATGCTGCGCCAGCAAAGCCGAGGAACACGCCCAGCAGCAAGGCCTGCTGATAAGTTTGGATGCCATGCAGCCATGCGGTCAGCAAGGCTGCAATCACAATGACCTGGCCGATCAGGCCTGCTTTTTTCGGCTTGAGCTGGTCTACCAGCACGCCCATGACGATACGCAGGATAGCCCCGGTGAGCACCGGAGTGGCCACCATCAGGCCTTTTTGGGCCGGATTCAGTTGCAGGTCAGCAGCGATTTGTACCGCCAGTGGCCCCAGCATGACCCAGACCATAAAACTCAGGTCAAAGTAAAAAAAGGCCGAAAACAGAGTAGGTTTATGGCCGACTTCCCAAAAGCTTTTTTGCATCTTGTCTCTCCAGGGCGTGCGATAGCAATGCTCGCACGCCACTTTTTCATTTAAACAGTAATGGTGTCAAATTCTTTGTGTTCATCACGCTTGTTGACGCGCTCTGCCCACGGGTCCACCGCCCCTTGCAGCGCATAGAGCAAACGCTCATACGCCGCTTTGCGGCCTTCGGCATCTTCAAGAATGCGTTTTTTCACATAATCCAGCCCGACACGTTCAATCCAGTGCACCGTGCGGTCCAGGTAACGCGCTTCTTCGCGGTAGAGCTGAATAAAGGCACCTGAGTACTCAATCACCTCTTCAGCGGTTTTCACCTTGCACAGGAATTGCGCCACTTCGGTTTTGATGCCGCCGTTGCCGCCGACATAAATCTCCCAGCCCGAATCCACGCCAATCACGCCTACGTCCTTGATGCCGGACTCGGCACAGTTACGCGGACAACCAGACACCGCGAATTTGACCTTATGTGGTGCCCACATATGGTCAAAGGCTTTTTCAATATCGATGCCTAGCTGCGTGGAGTTTTGCGTGCCAAAGCGGCAGAACTCTGAACCCACACAGGTTTTGACCGTGCGTATGGATTTGCCATAGGCATAGCCGGACGGCATATCCAGGTCGGCCCACATATTGGTCAGGTCTTCTTTTTTGACACCCAGCAAATCAATCCGCTGGCCGCCAGTGACTTTCACCATAGGCACGTTGTACTTGTCAGCCACATCGGCAATTTTGCGTAATTGGTCAGGGGAGGTCACGCCACCATACATACGGGGCACGACTGAGTAAGTACCATCTTTCTGGATGTTGGCGTGTACACGCTCGTTGATAAAGCGCGATTGTGGGTCATCCTTGGCTTCATGCGGCCAGGTGGAAATCAAATAGTAATTGAGCGCCGGCCTGCAGGTCGCGCAACCGTTAGGCGTTTTCCAGCCCATACCTTTCATGGCACTCGGAATGCTTAAATACTTATGTTTGCGGATTTCTTCACGCACTTCTTCATGATTGAAGTCGGTACAGCCGCACACAGCCTTGCTGCTGGAAGGTGGCGCATAGCCGCCGCCCAGGGTGGAGGCCAGAATCTGTTCAACCAGGCCGGTACAACTGCCGCAGCTTGAACCGGCTTTGGTTTGTTTTTTAACATCATCCAGCGTGAACAGGCCTTTTTCCTGAATCGCCTTGACGATGGTGCCCTTGCACACACCGTTACAGCCACAGACTTCCATTTCGTCGGTCATGGCAGACACTTTGTCCTGACCCTGGTGGCCGGTATTGCCCAGACTGTCTTGCCCGAACATGAGGTGATCACGAATTTCGTGTATCGGTTTCCTGTCGCGCAACAGCTGGAAATACCAGGCCCCATCCGTCGTATCGCCATACAGCACGGCACCGATGATTGTGTCATCTTTGATCACGAGTTTTTTGTAAACCCCGCCGACCGCGTCGTGCAGTAAAATTTCTTCGGCATCGTCACCGCCCATGAAGTCACCGGCAGAAAACAAATCAATGCCAGTCACCTTCAGTTTTGTTGAGGTGACCGAACCTTTGTATAGACCGATGCCGAAGTTGGCCAAATGTGTGGCGCACACTTTGGCCATTTCAAATAAGGGCGCCACCAGGCCGTAAGTCATGCCACGATGGCTGACACATTCACCCACAGCATAAATGCGAGGGTCATAGGTTTGCATCGTGTCATTCACCACAATGCCACGGTTGCAGTGGATGCCTGCAGATGCGGCCAATGCGTAGTTCGGGCGGATGCCGACAGCCATGACCACCAGGTCTGCCGGGATTTCCTGGCCGTCTTTGAAGCGTACGGCCACCACGCGGCCATCTTTGCCTATGAGTTGTTCAGTGTCTTTTTGCAGCAAGAATGTCAGGCCGCGCGCTTCAAGAGATTTTTGCAGCATCTTGCCGGACACCTTATCCAGCTGGCGCTCCAGCAACCACTCGTTTTTATGCACCACCGTCACATCCATGCCCTGGATTTTGAGGCCATTCGCCGCCTCCAGGCCCAGCAAGCCACCGCCAATGACCACGGCATGCTTGTGCGTTTTGGCGGCCTCTATCATGTCGTTGGTGTCTTTGATGTCACGGTAACCCAGCACACCCTGCAGGTCAGCACCCGGAATCGGTAATATAAAGGGCTTGGAACCCGTCGCCAGTAACAGGCGATCATAGGGAACGGTGGTGCCGTCTTCTGCGGTCACCGTGCGCGCTTTACGGTCAATTTTGTTGACGCGTGCGCTGGTATGCAACGTAATATTGTTCTCTGCGTACCACTCGCGTGTATTCAGGATGATGTCATCAATCGTCTGTTCGTTGGCCAGGACGGGTGACAACATGATGCGGTTATAGTTTGGATAAGGCTCATCCCCAAAGACGGTAATGTCATACATGTCCGGCGCAATCTTGAGCAGCTCTTCCACTGCCCGCATGCCGGCCATGCCGTTGCCGACGACCACCAGTTTCTGTTTCATCTTAATCACTCCTTACTGATCATTTATGCTGCATCCGCCAGGCTGGCCCAGCGTTGCAGGTTTTGTTGCCAGTCTTGGTCTTGCTGGCTTGTTCTTGCTAATTTCACAACTTCACCGACCACGATAATGGCCGGGCTTTTCAGACCTTGCTGATGCGCCTCATAAGGCATGGCCTGTAATGAAGAAATGGCCGCGCGCTGGTTGTCGCGGGTACCGTTCTCTACCACCATGCAGGGCATGTCAGGAGACATGCCGGCAGCAATGAGCCCGCGGCTGATGTCTGGCAGGTGCTGCATGCCCATGTAAATTACCAGCGTGGTATGACTCTCCACCAGGGCTCGCCACGGCAATGGCTCCCCGTCCTGGGTGTGACCGGTAATCAGCGTGACACCATGGTTGTAACTGCGGTGGGTGGCTGGCACTTCCATACTGGCGCAGGCGCTCAAACCACTGGTCATGCCTGGAATAATTTCATAGGGGATATTTGCCGCTCTTAACGCCAGCATTTCTTCACCGCCCCGGCCAAAGACAAAAGGGTCGCCGCCCTTGAGGCGGACAACCACTTGTCCCTGTTCGGCCAGTGCGACCAGCATGCGGTTGATGAAGTGCTGCGGGGTAGACTTGCAGCCGCCACGCTTGCCAACCGGCACGATGCGTGCCTGCGGGCAATGCGCGAGCAAGGCCGGATTGACCAGGTCATCGACCAGCACAACCTCTGCTTGCTGCAGGACCTTGATGGCCTTGAGCGTAATGAGGTCGGGATCGCCGGGTCCGGCACCCACTAAATACACTTTTGCGGCTGAAGTCATAGGCAGTTCCTTACTTGGTTAAATCAAAAGGTATACATGGCAGTCAGCCATAATTTTTCTGTGTCCTGGATGCGGCCGCGATTACTGGCTGCATTGGTCACAGTATTGGCAGCGGCTGCGTACTGGTCATCTTCGGTATATTTGCCATACTCGAGTTTGGTCATCCAGTTCTTGTCCATATTCCAGGTCACGGCGGCATTCCACTCGCGGCCATAACGGTGACCGTTAGCGCTGGCGCCACCATTCACGGTAAAAAAGTCTTCATCAGAGCGAATGTCGTGGTAGTCGACGAAAAACAGGAAGTCGCCATATTTGTAGGTGGCGGTGATAAAGGTGTCTTTAATACCCTGACGTGGTGTGACCAGAAATTTGTCTACCCAGCCCTGGAACAGGTGGTTGGTGCCAAACGGAGTCTGGAAGGCATACTGGCCGTCGTTGCTGGAGAGCAGTTCCTGGTCAATGCGCAGGTTGAAGTTGTCTATGCCAAAGCCGCCACCCAGTTTGTAATAGTGGGCGTCAATACGACTGTCACCGCCTTTGTAATCCGTCTGCTTGGCGTATTCCGCCGTGTAATGCGCACGGTAATTAGGTGTGAACGGATGGGTACCATCCAGGCGTAAACCGATAATTTTGTTCGATTGGTCTGCCAGCAGATTGGCGCCACCCGCGCCAAACCAGGCATTGCCCAGGCCCAGGTTCTCAAAGTTTGAAAAATAACCATAACCGACCAGGAATTCGGTAGGCGAGATGCGATAACGTGCATTAGCGATTTCGAGATCACCACTGCGGTGTGTGGTGAAAATCTGACGTACACGGTCAAAGTGGGCCAGAAAGATTTCGGTGTCGGGAATGCTTTTGTTAAATACCGAGACGCCATCGAACACTTGCGTATTCTGACGGAATGCAATGTCACCAATGAATCGTACATTGTCTAAATTGACGATTTGGCGCCCGGCACGCACGCGGGTGTTTTTGATGCCAGTCCAGTCCACAAACAGCTGGTTAAAATCCGTGTAGTCGGGATCCACCACCTTGGCATAGTTGATTCTATCGCTTTCGTTGGAAGCACCATTGGTGCGGACGGTGTTGGTGCCGTCATTGAAGTCATCCTTCAATTTGCTGACATTAGTAATTTGTGCCGCAAAGCTCCAGTTATGGTAAGGCGCCGTTTGCCAGCCAATCAGGCTGCGCAGTGTCACCGCATTGGCATTATCCAATTCGCGGGCGCCAGTCGGGTTTGCACTACCATTAGCAAAAGCACCAGGTTGCAATCCATCCTGGTCTACATGCTCATAGCGCAATCTGAAACTGGTCAGGTTTTTACCGGTTTTAATGGCGTCCATAAAAGTGTATTCAGGGATAACCTCTTCTTCAGCCATCACCTGCTGGCTCAGTGCTGCCAGTAAAATCGCGAGTGAAACTTGACGCAGGCGTGGGTGTGAGTTAGCTTTCATGTGTTGCTCCTTTTTCAATGTGGGGGTAACCATACTTCGATGAGGTGTGGATGCTGGCGGGTGACCGCCCGTCAGCATCATTTTTTATGCCGCCTTTTTGGCGTGTCTTTCATACAAAAACTTCAAGACCTCGCTACGCAGATGCGTGTAAGCCGGGTCTTCTACCAGCTCCAGGCGTTTGCGCGGACGTGGCAGATCAACCTCTAAAATTTCACCAATCGTTGCTGCCGGGCCATTGGTCATCATGACGATGCGGTCTGATAACAGTACGGCTTCGTCGACATCGTGTGTGACCATGACGGCCGTGCAACCGGAACGGGACATGATGGCCATCAGCTCGTCTTGCAGTCCGGCCCGGGTGAGTGCATCCAACGCACCAAACGGCTCGTCCAGAAGTAGCACTTTGGGCTCCATGGCCAGGGCGCGGGCAATGCCCACGCGCTGTTTCATGCCGCCGGAGATTTCATTCGGGCGTTTTTCCACGGCGTGGCTTAAACCAACGAGTTCCAGCGCGGCACGTGTACGTTCGGCTAATTGCGTCGGTCCTTCCGTATCACCAAACACACGCTCCACCGCCAGGTAGACATTTTCAAAACAGGTCAGCCAGGGCAGCAGAGAATGGTTCTGGAACACGACAGCGCGTTCTGGGCCAGGCTTGGCAATTTCGCGGCCGGCACAAAACAGGTAGCCTTCAGTAGGCTGCAGCAAACCGGCAATCAGGTTGAGCACGGTAGATTTACCGCAACCTGAGTGACCGATGATGGAAATAAACTCGCCTTCACGGATATTCAGGTTGATATCTTTAAGTGCCTGGAAGCTGCCTTTTTTGGTTTGAAACGTCATGTTGACGTTTTCAATCAGGACATAACGGTCTTGCATCATATTGTTCGTCATAGTGGTATTCCTTTAGCAGCGGGTTATTCGTAGCTGTAGCGTTTTGCCACCAGCACCAGGCATTGTTCCAACAGCAGGCCGACAATACCGACAATAAAGATGGCGATGATGATGTGTTCAACATTGAGGTTGTTCCACTCATCCCACACCCAGAAGCCGATGCCCACGCCGCCAGTCAGCATTTCTGCTGCCACAATCACCAGCCAGGCTGCACCGATGGAGAGACGTACGCCCGTCATCATGTAAGGCATCACGTATGGCAACAGGATTTTGGTGACGATTTTCCACTCAGATAAATTGAGCACCTTGGCGACATTCATATAGTCTTGTGGCACCTTGCTGACACCGACGGCAGTGTTGATGATCATGGGCCACACGGCAGTGATGAAAATAACCCAGATCGCAGCAGGGTTAGCTGCCTTGAAAACAAGCAGGCCAATCGGTAACCAGGCCAGTGGCGAGACTGGTTTCAGCAAGCTGATGATAGGCGCAGCCATTCTCGACATAAACGCATAACGGCCTATCACAAACCCCATCGGGATACCGACAACGGCTGCCAAAGCAAAACCGGTGGCGACCCGTTTGAGTGAGTTAAGGATGTTCCAGCCGATGCCCATATCATTCGGGTTGTTGATGTAAAACGGATCACTGAACAACTCAACGGCTGATTGCCAGGTCTTGACTGGGCCCGGCAAGCCTTGTGTGAGCGCAGACACCGTGGCCCAGATGGCAGCAAATATCAGCAAGCCAGTCACAGGCGGCAACAGCCATTCAAATACGCGTTTGGCGGTTGCCGCCCATGCTCCACGTTTCTGCAAAAGCGGGGCGGCTGCTGTCGCTGTGGTTGAGAGAGGTTTAACCACAGCAACAACTGGTTTAGCAGGCACTGTTTTCACAGTTGGCTCGCTTGTTTGCATAGTCTTTTCCTTGTTAAAGCTGACGACACTCATGGTGACTCTCCTCTAAAGTTAAGCTTTAACCTTGAAACTGTTGGCGTAGGCTTTAGGATCCTTGCCATCCCACACCACGCCATCGATCAGCTTGCTGCTACGCATGACGTCTGTCGGTACGCTAATGCCCAGTGATTTAGCAGCTTCAGTGTAGATATCAATACGGTTCACTTTTTTGGCGATGCCCAGGTAGTCAGGATCGGACTTCAGCAAGCCCCAACGTTTATGCTGGGTGAGGAACCACATGCCGTCAGACAGGTAAGGGAAGCTGACCTTGCCATCGTTAAAGAACTTCATGTAGTTTGGGTCTTCCCATTTTTTGCCGATGCCATTGTCGTAGTGGCCGAGGAAGCGGCCTTCAATCACTTCTTCCGGTGCGTTGACGTAGGCTTTGCCGGAAATCAGTTTGGCCACTTCAGCGCGGTTCTTGGTCGCGTCGATATAGCGCGAAGCTTCGAGGATGGCCTTGGTGAGCGCCAGGGCCGTGTTGGGGTTTTTGGCAATAAAGTCAGCAGTCGTACCCAGGACTTTTTCAGGGTGGTCTACCCAGATATCTTGTGTGGTGGCCACGGTGTAGCCGACCTTGTCATAAATGGCACGCGCATTCCAGGGTTCGCCCACGCAGTAACCGTCCATATTGCCAATACGCATGTTTGCCACCATTTGTGGCGGAGGCACCACGATGGTTTTTACGTCCTGCATCGGGTTAATACCATAGTTGGCCAGCCAGTAATACAGCCACATGGCGTGCGTGCCTGTCGGGAAGGTCTGGGCAAAGGTAAAGTCACGGTTTTCGTTATCGAGCAGGCGTTTTAATGTGCCGCCGCTGGTCACGCCTTTTTCCTTGAGCTGGTTTGCCAGTGTGATGCCCTGGCCGTTATGGTTCAGCGTCATCAGGATACTCATGTCTTTTTGCTGACCACCGATACCCATCTGCACCCCATAAATCAGGCCGTATAACACGTGGGCAGCGTGCAACTCACCATTCGCCAGCTTGTCACGTACGCCAGCCCAGGAGGCTTCTTTGGAAGGGACAATCTTGATGCCGTATTTTTTATCAAAACCCATCTGGGCGGCGACGATAATCGGTGCACAGTCAGTCAATGGAATAAAGCCCACTTTGACTTCTGTGATTTCTGGCGCATCAGAGCCTGCGGCCCAAGCCTGGCTGCGAATGACAGGCGGCACCATGTTCATCATTGCGGCAGCACCGACAGCGCCCGCAATGGCTTGGCGGAAAAATTGGCGGCGCGTTTGGTCTACGGATGTGGCCTGAACGACAGTCGTCTCGACTGCGGTTTTCTTGTCAAAACTACTCATGTTTTCTCCCTGGTAAAGTGAAATTAACTGGAAACGCAAAAACAAAAAGGCGTCCTGAGTGCAAACGGTGTTTTGTTTGCACTCAGGACGCCTTTGTCCGGGTTACTTACTAATCTATATATCAGCTGCTATTGATGGGCATGTCTCCGTTGACAGGTCCCTGGCAGTTAAGAGTTTGACTCTTGCTTGTCTTAAAGCAAGTGGTGTGCCAGCTTGAAATTTAAAATTAACTACATGATATATATAAGTATTTTTATTTATTTGGCTTGGCAGGCAAGCGGGCGGTGGGTTGAATCGCACTGCTTTTGTGCGGCTTGCTCAAGATTGGCGCGCTCGGCCTGCTGCTGGTTGGCCAGCATGCCCAACAGCACAAAAACCACGCAGGCCAGCAAAAAACTCAAGCCGCGCCAGAACGCCAGTGGATGTCTTTGCAGCAACGCAGGATGGCTGTGGCGGTTAAATGCAGGGTTGGGTGTACGTAAGTCGAACACGAACTCAGACAGGCTGGGGTAGCGTTTTTCCGCATAGGGGTGTACAGCGCGTGCAATGGCCTGATCCATCCAGGCCGGAAAATCCGGTTGTTCGTAGCGGATATCGCGGTAATACAAACGCAAGCGGTCATCACCGTGCTTAATTTTGGCGACCTCGGTGCCATAGGGCAGTTTTCCGGTCAGTAACTGATAGGTAATACATCCCAATGCAAATAAATCACTTTGCACACTGCCAGGCTGGCCGATAAACTGCTCTGGCGCAGAATATTGCACGCTGCCCAACAGCCCCCATGTCTGTGTGTGGCTGTACATTTCATCCAATCCTGCCACGCTGACTGCACCAAAGTCGATCAGCGTGATTTTGCCATCCTCATCAATCAGGATGTTGGCCGGTTGCAGGTCCTGGTAGACCATTTCCAGACGATGAAACGCTGCTAGTGCATTGGCAAGCTGCTCTACAATGTGCCTGACCATCTCCAGCGAGGGTTGCGGATGATCCAGCATCCACTGCTGCAGGGTCTGCCCTGGCACATACTCCATCACACTGTAAAGAGACTGCCGCTGTCTTTCAGAAGCGAAAGGGCGCAACACATGCCGGTGCTGGATGCGGCGGCCGATCCACTCCTCCAGATAAAATCTTTCCAGCGTTTCGGCAGAGGCCGCTAAATCCGTGGCCGGCACTTTCAGCACGACCTGACTGCCCGTGGGTATGTCGCGGGCAAGGTAGACCTGACTGCGGTGACTTTGATGCAGTACACGCAGGATATGGTAACCCTCAAACTGCTTACCTTCTTCAAGGGCAGGGGGCAGTGGCAAAGCGCTTAAGGCCTGATACAGCGATGCCACATCATGGTCGGGCAGTTGTAGCAAGCGGACGGCGATGGCGGTCAGGTTGTCGGCACTGCCGCGCTCGTGTGCCAGCGCCACCCATTGCTGGCTCACCTGGGCCAAGTCAGTCTCTGAGTTAAGCAGTGTCAGGATGTCATCACTTTTTAAGTGATCATAGACACCATCAGACATCAATAGATAGACGTCACCGACTGTTACTTCATGGCTTGTATAGTCAATTTCCAGATGCGGGCTCATGCCCAGGGCACGTGCCAGGTAACTGCGATTTTCCTCGCCCCAGAAGCGATGGTCTTCTGTCAGTTGCTCTAAATGACCAGCTCTGACACGGTAAACGCGGGTGTCGCCCAGGTGAAAAATATGCACCATGCGCGACTTAATAACCAGCGCACTAAATGTACAAACAAACCCTTTGTTTTTATCAAAACGATGTGGGCTGCGGAAAGTCTGTGCATTTAGCCATGAATTAATCGCCAGCAACACATGCTGCACTGAAGACTTGACTGACCATTCGATGGGGGTGTGGTAATAGTCCTCAAGAAACCTCGTGATGGCGATTCGGCTGGCTTGATCGCTGACATCGCTGCTGCTGATGCCATCTGCAATGGCAAAGGCAGCGCCTTTGCTGCTCAGCGCAGGCGCTTCGGGAACGCGTCCACCTTCGGCATCCTGATTGACTTGTTTGCGTCCTGCCTTTGAGCAGGCACCCTTATCGACAATCAGTTGCTTTTGCATACAATAAAGCTGCTTTAGATGGATGCGACGGATTAATAGGATTTATAAGGCAGGAACTTACCGCTCATGGTGATGTTGACACGGTCACCTTTAGGATCAGCTTCGCGTTTAATCTCCATATTGAAATCAATCGCACTCATGATGCCGTCACCAAACTCTTCGTGAATCAAGGCCTTAAACGTGGTGCCATAGACACTGATTAATTCATAAAAGCGATAAATTAAAGGGTCCGTTGGCACAGCCGTGGGCAATGAACCCTTATAAGGCACGACTTGTAATTGCGTGATGGCGTCAGGCGGTAGTTGTAGCATGCTGCCTATGGTGCTGGCTTGCTCTGCGCTGAGCGTCATTTGTCCCATGAGCGCCGCGGTTGTCCATTCTTTACTCAGACCAATCGCGTCTGCCAATTGCTTCCAGGTGAGATTCAATTTGAGTTTTTGCGTAATAATCAGTTCGGTGACTTCATTGCGTGTCATTGCTTACTCCTAATCATTTTATAAAAAGCCCTGAAGTAAACCTCAGCCATCATGGCTGAGGTGGCTTATTGCGTTCATTAAAGGGTACGTTTTGCTTTTGTTCTGACATGGGTTGTATAAAGGGTTAAACCAGTAAAGGCTAAACCGCCCACCATGTTGCCTAAAGCAGTTGGAATTTCATTCCAAATAAAGTAGTCAGCAATAGAAAAATTGCCGCCCATAATCAAACCGAATGGAAACAAGAACATATTCACGACTGAGTGCTCAAACCCCATAAAGAAGAAGAGGAAAATAGGCATCCACATGGCAATCACTTTGCCACTCACTGAAGTTGAGATCATGGCCCCTACGACGCCCATGGAGACCATCCAGTTACATAACATGCCGCGAATGAAAATGGTAAACCAGCCATCCATGCCATATTTTGCGTAACCTAAAGTACGTGCTTCACCAATGCCCGCTACTTTGGTCGCAATAGCACCTCCATCTGTGTTGTAGCCATAGGTGAAAATAAAAGACATCATCGCCGCCACGGTTAATGCGCCAGCAAAATTACCCAAAAACACCAATCCCCAGTTTCTCAGGATTTGATTCCAGGTCACGCCTGGACGTTTATCTAGCCAAGCCAATGGTGTTAACACAAACACGCCTGTTAACAAATCAAACCCCATCAGATAAAGCATGGAAAAACCAACAGGGAAACAAATGGAACCAATTAAATGGGATTCCGTGGCAATCGCAATACTGACGGCAAACACTGCCGCTAAAGCCAAGATGGCCCCAGCCATATAAGCACGTATCACGGTGTCACGTGTAGACATGTAAATCTTTGACTCTCCGGCATCTACCATTTTGGATACAAACTCTGAGGGAGCTAAATAAGACATCGAATACCTCATACTTTCTCTAATATCACGCTGAAACAAAATAAAAAAGGCGTCCTGCCTGAAGAGTTCATCTTCAGGCAGGACGCCTTTGTCCATCAGTGCTTATGCGGTGGTCTGGCTTGATATTAGAGAGCGTATCGCCGTTGACACTCCTCTTGACGCCTGAGACCCCGCATGGTCACCTACTGGAATGTCATGAATGCAATTGTCGTGCCAGATGGCTGGATCGCTTAAATCCGGCTGTTAAAGACTGTTTTTGCTCGCCAAGCCACGCGAGTTATCTTGCCTGGAGCGCACCACATAAGTGCAAGCGCACCATCTTGACAAGCATTCAGCCGGGTTGCCGATGGCTGGCAAGGATGTTTTCTGCGATATCAATCACCTTGCGGTTCTGCTCCATGGCTGTACTGCGTAAGGTCTTGTAAGCCTCCATTTCGGTGACTCCAAGCGTACTCATGAGCAAGCCTTTGGCACGCTCAATCAATTTGCGCTCGGTCAATGCCTTTTTGGTGTCTGATAACTCGGTTTCCATGTCGGCAATTTGCCGTGACTGGTGTTGGAGTAAAGCGATCATCGATGCCATGGGGTAGGTCTGCGACGTGTCATGTGCCTGAAAATTCAAGGCATTTTCAACAGGAATCGCCAGGTTGAAAAAGGTACTGTTCAGGTTGGCTTGCGGACTGGCCTGTATGGTTTGCAGGTACTGGCGGGTTTGCTCGTAATCTTGTTTGGCCTGGCGGGTGAGTCCGGCCAGCAGTTCATGCATAGTGTCGACCAGCTGGCACTGAATCTGCCACATCTCGCTCAGGCGGCGGCTGCATAAGTCAAACCAGAGGTCGGCATGGCTGGGGGTCAGGGTTTGTTGGTCGCGCGCGCTGGTCAGCTTGGCGCGGTACTTAGCATGTTGCAGCTGCCAGTCACTGGCTTGCCACTGTTGCCAGGCCTCACACAGCTCTTTGCTGCCAAACTGGCATACCAGTTCAAAGTGCCGTTCCTGCTGCGCAATCAGTTCAAACAACTTTTGTTGATGTGGCAATTGCAAGCTGCCAGAGCCAAATAAATAGGCACCCACCGCACGTTCCTGACCGGCAAATTCCTTGCCCTGGATCAGGTTATACAGGGTCAGCAGGCAGGTAGAGATCTTGCTGTTGACTGAGCTGTCGGTGATCTCGAATATCAGCGCAATCAGGCTACCTATCAGGCGGTTGAATGATTCGATGCTATCGGCAAACGAGATATTGAGCAGTGTGATTTGATGCCGCAGTGTGGTGAGCTGGTCCAGGCCCAGCAATATCCAGGAGATCAGCGTCAGTTGCTTGGCATCGGCGCGGCTGTTCCTGTCCAGATGTTGCTGTAAAGCGGCCGTGAAGACGGTTTCGATGGATTGGTTCTGCGCCACAATCTCTGCGCGCTCTGCAGAAAAACGCTGGCCCCCAGAGGCGATGAATAGGCAACTGGCGCCGCGCTCGATTTGTAACTGGTGGATCAACTGGCCAATTTTTTCGACAAACGCAATGCAGCTATCCAGACGCTCGAGCTCCTCGATATGCCTGATTTTGGCCAGGGTAATGGTTTGTGCGGGGGAAATGTCGGTCATCATCAGGCTAATTCAAGCAAAAACTGTGCGCAGGACCGGCAGCGGCCATGCAAGGGCGTGCATTCTAACGGTGTTTGGCTGGATTGGACAATAGACCGTCGGTTTGTAGCAGCGCACGTGCAATGTCTTCCACCGTCACGCGCTTGAGCATGGCCTGCTCGCGCAGGACTTTGTAAGCCTCGGTTGCACTGATTCCGCGCGCATGCGCCAACATGGCTTGTGCCGCACTGATTTCGCCCGCCGCTTGCAACTTTTCCTCCAGGCGCTGGTTACGTTTGCGCAAGGTTTTTAATTGCTGGCAATGATGCATGGTCAGGATGATAGTGGAGAGCAAGCCTTTGGCTTGCAGTGGCCGGACCAGCATGCCATGGCAACCCAGCGCGGTGGCTGTCTCCAGCGTGGTCGGGTTTTCATAATCGAGGACACCGATTAATGGAATCGCCGAATCCGGCGTCAGCCAGGGCAATTTCTTTTTCGCGCTTGCTTCGGCATCCAGCAAAAAAATCACCAGCTCGGTGTCTTTGGGCAGCTGTGGGGTGGGCGGCCACAAAGCCACCGTCTGGCAGCCAATCCGGTGCAATTGCTGGATCAAGATTTCGCGGTTCTGGTCTTCGGGATGAAAAATGGCGATGCAGGCATGCCGCAAATGGCGGAATAACTCCAGCGTTGAGCGCTGGGCTGACGCTGGCTTGGTTGTGCGCTGAGCGGGTGCAGGGGTGTCAGCCAACGCGATACTCCGTTGCCTGGGTCAGGTTGTTCCAGCTGGCACCGGGATGCGTGACCAAGTAAGGATCCGGCATGACCGCCTGGGAGCCGCCACCGGCAATGATTTCAAACTGGCCGCTGGCATTCACACGGGCAATGCGCGGATGCAGGCTGGTATGGTGGTTGCCTGCGTCAATGGCAATGCGTCCTTGCAAGGCCTCAAATTCGCGGCCCAGCAAGTGCGGCAGCAGCACATCATATTGGTCACTGCCCGCGGCACGCATGGCTTCGGCAAACAGGTTTGTTTGAAAGTAAGCCGCTTCCCAGGCCATATTGGGCGCAATCTCAGTGCCATATTGCTGCTGAAAACGGGCGATGCAGGCCTGATTTTGGGCGCTGTGAATGCTTTGAAAATAAGCGGCAGAGGTCAGGTGACCGTGGGCCGCAGCAGCCCCCATTTCTGCCACTTCTGCTTCTGAGGTGGTCAGGCTGGCAATCGGTGTTTGCTGCGCATCCATGCCGAGTTCGGCGTAGGCTCGGTAGAGACGCTGCGTGGCTTGGCCGACGACAGTAGAAAACACAAAGTCTGGCGCCTTGGCTTTGATATCTTTCACCACCACTAAAAAATCTTTTTCTGTGGCAGTCAGCGGCACATAGCGTTCAGCCAGTTTTTTGCCGCCCGGCACTTCAAGAATAAAATCGCTCATGATGCGGTTAGACTCATACGGATAGATGTAGTCGCAACCAATCATGTAGACGCGCGCGCCAAAATGCCGTGTCATGTAATCGGCCAATTGTGCACTGTTCTGGTTGGGGGCCGCGCCGGTGTAAATCACATGCGGCGAGAACTCAAAGCCCTCATAGGGCGTGGGGTAAAACAGCAGCTTGCGCCATTTTTCCACCACCGGAATCACCGCTTTGCGCGTGCTGGAGAGGTAGCAGCCAAAGATCACATTGACGCCATCTTCACAGATCATGCGCTCGGCCAATAACTGGTATTGTTGCGGCATGCCCTGCGGATCGTAGTGGATAGGCACCAGTTCACGCCCATGAATACCGCCCGCCGCATTGATTTCATCAATGGCAAAAAATGTGGCAAATGCTTGTGAGCGTTCTATGGTCGCCGTGGTGCCGCTGGTGGAAAACAGCACGCCGACATGGATCGGGTCAGTGTTTGCCATGAAGATCTTTCATCAGTGCCCCGGCCAGACCGGGACGATTTTTTAACGGGGCATGGTGTGCGAGAGACATTGATCATTTGTACGCTGACCATGCCCTTTTGTTTAGTCAGGCTAGCCGACTATTCATTAGGTAACCCTTCTATCGGCGCCTCTTTGGTACCCAGGGTAGAGCGTGTAAAGGATTCTACCATGTCACGCGCAGCCGCCGGGTCCTGCACCCATTTGCTGTAGAAACTGTAAGGGCAGGCTGCCACGCCCTGGTCGCCATCGCCTGAGTTGAGCACACCGGTGTAGCCACGGTGCAGCAGCTTGAACAGGTGGTTTTCGGACTGGCCATGTTTACGGAAGTCACGGATCAGGTGTTTGCTTAAGGCCGCATACTGCACGCCATTTTCTTCCTCGCCACATTCGCCCAGCGTGCGGCCATCAAAGCCGATAATCGCAGAGTGACCAAAGTAGGAGTAGACGCCATCAAAGCCGGCCGCATTGGACACCGCGACATACGTGTTATTGGCAAACGCCATCGCTTTGCTAATGAGGATTTGCTGCTCTTTGGCTGGATACATATAGCCTTGGCAACGCACAATCAGTTCTGCCCCCTTCATGGCACAATCGCGCCAGATTTCAGGGTAGTTGCCATCGTCACAGATAATCAGGCTGACCTTAAGGCCTTTGGGGCCTTCGCTGATAAAGGTCTCCTTGCCTGGGTACCAGCCTTCAATCGGCACCCATGGCATGATTTTGCGGTACTTCTGCACAATTTCACCTTTGTCATTCATCAGGATCAAGGTGTTGTAAGGCGCTTTTTTCGGATGCTCTTCGTGCTGCTCACCGGTAATTGAGAACACGCCCCACACTTTGGCCTTGCGGCAGGCTTCGGCAAAAATGTCGGTTTCCGGGCCGGGCACGGTGGTGGCATTGTCATACATTTCCTGGCCGTCATACATGATGCCGTGCGTGCTGTATTCGGGGAAAATCACCAGGTCCATGCCAGGCAGGCCCGCTTTCATATTCACCACCATGTCGGCAATGTTGCGGCAGTTGGCCAGAATCTCGGCCTTGGTATGCAAGCGCGGCATTTTGTAATTGACGACGGCAACGCCGACGGTGTCCTGACTGCTGGAAATATCACCATGTATCATGAAACTTCTCCTGAAAGAGTTAAAAAAGGCTTAAGACTCGATACATACCGATTACGCATAAAAAAAGCCCACCGGCCATCCAGATGGCGGGTGAGCTTTTTTGCTCGAATCATCACCGGCGCTGTTGACGGTGTGATTAAAATGTAGGGCGTAGCAGGTAATAACCTTGGTGGTAATTTAACGTCAGGAGGGTGCGCTTGCCATACGTTAATTGGCGTATCCGGGATTCTCCGTGCGACAGATTAAACGGCACGCTCGTAGCGCTGCAACACGTGTGCCGCCATACCTTTGGCCAGTTCCTCCTCGCCAAAAAACACCGCTTCGCTGCTTCCCAACTCTTTTTGCAGACGTTGATACTCATCTTCATGATGGGTACGGATCACCACTTCAATGTCCGGTTTGAGCTGTTTGGCGATCTCCACCATTTTGCGGATATGCATGGCATCCGGTGTAGCAATGATCAGCATGGAGGCATTGGCAATATGCGCCTGGATCAATACCATCGGGTCGGCAGCGTTCCCGGAGACCGCAGGCTGACCCTGTTTGCGCAGTTTTTCCACCACTTCACGGTTTTGTTCGGCGACCACAAACGGGATGCCAGCGTATGTGAGCGATTGTGCAATGCGTTTACCAACGCGGCCATAGCCAACCAGTACCGCCTGTCCCTCCAGGAACTTTCGCTCTGTGGTCATGGGTAATTCACCATAAGGATCCATGCGTAGCGAAAGACTTCTGGCCAAGTCTGATTTATTCACAATCCAGTTGGTCAATGGCTTGATAGACGCAAATACCAGCGGATTGAGCGCAATGGAAATCAGCGCGCCAGCCAACACCAGGCTCATGCCATCGGGAGACATCAAGTTGAGCGACACGCCCAGTCCAGCCAAAATAAATGAGAACTCACCGATTTGCCC
Organism: Methylophilus sp. TWE2; assembly: GCF_001183865.1. Taxonomy (NCBI): domain Bacteria; kingdom Pseudomonadati; phylum Pseudomonadota; class Betaproteobacteria; order Nitrosomonadales; family Methylophilaceae; genus Methylophilus; species Methylophilus sp. TWE2. The sequence continues at coordinate 2,181,044 of NZ_CP012020.1, read as the reverse complement.
AAGGCTGGCAGCCACCGTCAACGCCGTATTTAAGGGATAACGTAAGGCCAGCACAATGGCGACCGCTGCCAGTGATTTACCCAAAATGATGATGGCCACCACCGACAATACCTGTGCGGGCTGATGGATCAAAATACCCGGATCAAACAACATGCCCACAGAGACAAAAAACAGCACGGCAAACGCATCACGGAACGGCAGCGAATCTTCTGCAGCACGGTGACTGTACTCTGATTCGCGCATGATCATGCCCGCAAAAAACGCGCCCAATGCGAATGAAACATTAAATAAGGATGAGGCAAAAAATGCGACACCGATCGCCACCGCGATCACAGTCAGCGTGAACAGTTCACGCGAGCCAGTGCCAGCGACGTACCACAGTAACCAGGGCAGCACGCGCTTGCCGACCACCAGCATGATGGCAATAAACCCGGCCACTTCGAGCAAGGTCATGCCTATCGTTTCCCAGATCGCCGTGACATTCGTGGCTTCGTTTTGGGTGCCGCCCAGCACGCCTGCCAAAGCGGGCATCAGCACCAATACCAATACCGTCACCATGTCTTCCACAACCAGCCAGCCCACGGCAATTTTGCCATTCATGCTTTCCAGAATGCGGCGCGACTCCAGCGCCTTGAGCAAGACCACGGTACTCGCACATGACAGGGATAAGCCAAACACCAGGCCTTCGCCCAAGCTCCAGTGCCAGCTACAGGCGACCAGCATGCCCAATAACGTTGCCAGCGTCATTTGTGCCAGTGCGCCGGGTAAGGCAATACGCCGGACCGAGAGCAGGTCTTGTACCGAAAAATGTAAGCCGACGCCAAACATCAATAACATGACGCCAATCTCTGAGAGCTGTGAGGCAATTTCAATATCGGCCACAAAGCCAGGCGTCGCCGGGCCAATCATGATGCCAGCCAGCAAATAGCCAATCAGGGCGGGCAATTTGAGTTTTTCAGCGATCAGCCCAAATACCAGTGCCAGCGCAAATGCGACGGCAAGGGTTGTGATTAAGGTCAGGTTATGGTCCATAGCAAAGGTTTCTTTAAGTTTTTTTATTCGCGCAGACATGCACAAAGTGGTAGTCGCGATCAGTGATCAGATGTTGACCGCAATGAGCGCAACCACTCTGACTGACCTTGTACAGGCCAGAAAGTTAGATTGAAATCAATATATTTGCTTTTATCTTGCAGCAAGAGGCCATGGCTCGTCAATGAGCAATGTGCTGGATCCAATGTGCTGGATCAAGGTGGCGAAAGCGGCATGGACAAGCGTTGCAAGCTGTAAGTACAAAGTTGTTCTGCACGCTGCCAGCGCTCGCTTTCGCTCATGCTGCCAAAGTAGACAATGCTGAACACGCCCTCGATCACCGACTGGCAATACAGATTGATTAAATCAAAATCGATGTCAGCAGGCAGCTCCCCATTCGTCATGGCCTGGGTGAGCAACTGGCTGATCTGCGTAATGCGTTTTTTCTCCCAGTCAAAGCGCAGTTGCAGTAACTCAGGCGAGTCATCAATGCCCACATACAAAAAGAACAGCACGCGCTGGATAGAGCTGGGTTCGATATAACTGCGGACTTCCTGTAAGCAATACTGTTTTAGATTTTTGAGCGCACTGAGTGCGACGTCTGCCTGAAAGGGAGAAGCTTGCTGAATCACGCGCTCGGCCATGGCGGTGGCGACTTCGAGTTTGCCCTTGTAATGGCCATACACGGCGCCGCGAGACAGTTGTGCGGCCTCGGCAATGTCTGCCATGGTCGCCAGGGTAAAGCCTTTGCGGTAAAACACATGCTCTGCCGCATCCAGTATCTGGTCGCGGCTTTTTTGTGCGTCTTCTTTGGTTTTTCTGGCCATGATTTCTAGGCGGATCATCCATCAAACAATATGGCTATGATATCAAAAAATAATTAATCAGTCATGATTGATTAATTATTGGGGTGCAGATAGAATATTGATGTCCATATAGTAAGAAGTCATTTTCATGTCCAGATTTTCTGTCAGTACGGCCTTAGTCTCCACGTTTGTGTTATTGCAGTTATCAGCCTGCAGCAAACCCCAGGAGTCCACCCAGGCTGCAACGGTTGCCCCTGAAGTGGAAGTGGTGGCCGTCCAGGTCGCTGATATTCCCGATGAAGTGGAGTTGCCAGGGCGCGTTGAAGCCTACCGCATCGCTGAGGTGAGAGCACGTGTCTCGGGTATTGTAGCCAAACGCCTGTATCAGGAAGGGCAGGTAGTCAAAGCCGGGACACCCTTATTCCAAATCAACCCTGAGCAGCTACAGGCCAGTAAGCTGGAAGCAGAGGCAGAATTGGCAAGGACTGAGGCTAACCTGGTGAACGCGAACGACAAATTACAGCGCTACCAGGCACTGGTTGGCGACCAATCGGTGAGTCAGCGCGACTATCGGGCAGCGCAGGCAGAAGCGCAGTTAGCCAAGGCTGAAGTGGCGTCAGCACAAGCCAAATTGAACCGCGCCAAGCTGGATCTGGGATACGCCAATGTGACCGCGCCGATTGATGGTGTGGCCCGTCGTGCGCTGGTGACCGAAGGTGCATTGGTTGGTAAAGATGAAGCGACTCACCTGACCACGGTAGAACAGGTGAATCCGGTCTACGTTAACTTTGCTCAGTCATCCTCCGAAGTATTTGCGCTGCGTAAAGCCTTGCGCGATGGACAACTCAAGGGCAATGACGGCCGGTTCAAAATTGAATTGTTGCTGCCTGATGGTTCGCTGTACCCAAGTGTGGGCAAGCTCTCATTTTCGGATGTTTCCGTCAACCAGACCACAGACTCGGTGGTGATGCGGGCTATTTTCGACAATCCACAGCAAGAACTGATGCCTGGCGCCTATGTACGCCTCAAAATCCGCCAGGCGACCAATCCCAACGCTATCCTGCTGCCCCGGGATGCCTTGATCCGCGATCAGTTTTCGGCCCGCGTCTGGGTAGTCAATGCCAAGAACGAGCTGGAATCCCGCGAAGTGCAAACCGGGAGCGTGGTCGATAAACAATGGGTGGTTGAGCACGGCCTCAAGCCGGGTGAGCGTGTTGTCGTCACCAATGCCGCCACGCAAACGGCAGGCACCAAGGTGACGCCCAAGCTGGTGAATGCCAAAGACAAGATCACGAAAGCGCTGGCCTCTTAACGGGCAGTCTATTTATCAGGCTGTTTATTTAACAGGCAATCTAGAGAAAGCCAAACCATGAGTCGTTTTTTTATTGATCGCCCCATCTTTGCCTGGGTGATTGCCATCCTGATTGTGCTGGCGGGCCTGATCTCCATCAAACAATTACCGATTGCGCAATATCCTGACATTGCGCCGCCGGTGGTGAATATTGCTGCCACTTATCCCGGTGCCTCGGCCAAGGTGGTTGAAGAAACCGTGACCTCGATTATCGAGCGTGAAATGAATGGTATGCCAGGGCTGATGTATGTGTCTGCCACCAGCAACTTTGGCATGGCGTCTGTCAGTGTCACCTTCAAGCAGGGCACCAATCCTGACCTGGCGGCCGTTGATGTGCAAAACCGGCTCAAAAGTGTGGAAGTCCGCTTGCCAGAAATCGTTCGCCGTAGCGGCATCATGGTGGAGAAGTCAGCGGATAGTTTCCAGCTGATCGTATCCCTGACGTCGGAGGATAACCGCTACAGTGAAATTGACCTTGGCGAGTTGTCTTCAGCCACAGTGATGCCTACCCTCAAGCGTGTGCAAGGCGTAGGCAAGGTGCAGTCTTTCAGCCCCGAATATGCGATGCGCATCTGGCCGGACCCGCAAAAAATGGCAGGCCTGAATGTCAGCATCACCGAAATTTCCAATGCTTTGCGTAGCTACAATACCCGCCTCACACTGGGGCAGGTAGGCGCCAGCGGTGTGCCCGAAGGCGCCCCGCTCAGCGTCTCCCTGGAGGCTGAGGCCACGCTCAAGACCGTGGAAGATTTTGCCAATGTGCCTATTCGCAGCCAGGCCGATGGTTCAGCCTTGCTGGTGAAAGATGTCGCGCGGGTAGAGCTGGGCAGCAGTGACTACACCTACAGCTCCCGCGTCAATGGCAAAAATGCGGCCGGCATGGCGATCAAGCTGGCACCTGGTTCCAATGCCGTTGAAACCATCAAGCGCGTGAAAGAGGCCATGGAGAACATGCAGCCGTATTTCCCGCCTAACGTCATGTTCCAGCTGTCTTATGACTCATCAGCCTTTGTGTCGATCTCGATTAAAAAAGTGATCCAGACACTGGTAGAGGCCGTGTTGCTGGTGTTTGTGGTCATGTATTTATTTATGCAGAACCTGCGGGCGACGCTGATCCCCACCATCGTGGTACCCATTGCCCTGTTGGGCACCTTTGCCGTCATGTACTGGCTGGGGTATTCCATCAATGTGCTGACCATGTTCGGCGTGGTGCTGGCGATTGGTATTCTGGTCGACGATGCGATTGTGGTGGTGGAAAACGTCGAGCGTCTGATTGTGGAGGAGGGTCTGTCTGCCCGTGATGCCACCATCAAGGCCATGTCGCAAATCAGCGGTGCTGTGGTCGGGATTACCGCAGTACTTGTGTCTGTGTTTATCCCCATGGCGTTTTTCAGTGGCGCGGTAGGCAATATTTACCGCCAGTTTTCATTAGCTTTGTCTGTCTCCATCAGCTTTTCGGCGTTTCTGGCGCTCTCGCTTACCCCTGCTTTGTGCGTGACGCTACTGCGACATGAGTCCAGCCCCAAGGCTCGGTTTTTCGTCTGGTTTAACCGCAGTTTCAAATGCATGACTGAACGCTACACTGGCCTGACCGGGCGCTTGCTCAAAAAGCCACTGCGCTGGCTCGCTGTGTTTGCCTTGATTGTGGGGCTGGTCGTCTGGTTATTCACGCGATTGCCAGGCGCGTTTTTGCCAGAAGAAGACCAGGGTAACTTTATGGTCATGGTGTCATTGCCACAAGGCGCTACCCTGGCAGAAACCGCTGAGGTGCTCGGCGATATGAGCCGTTATATTCAAGAGCATGAACCGGTGGATATTATTTTTGAGGTGAGTGGCTTTAGTTTCTACGGCACCAGCACCAATAGCGGCATGCTGTTTATCACGCTCAAAGACTGGGCCGAGCGGCCCAACCCGGAGCAACAGGTGCAGGCCATCGTCAACCGGGTCAATCAGCAGTTTTATGGACGACCTAATTTAACTATTTTTGCCATGAATGCGCCGCCATTGCCTGAGCTTGGCAGCGTGGGTGGATTCGATATGCGCCTGGTCGACCGCGCCAGTGTCGGTATTGAGACATTAATGAAAGCGCGTGATCAATTGCTGGCAGAGTCCGCCAAGCATCCTGAGCTGGCCAATGTATTGTTCGCCGGGTTGTACGATACGCCCGTGGTCAATATGCAACTCAACCGTAGCAAAGCCAATGCGCTGGGTATTTCGCTGGATGAAATCAATGACTCACTGGCTACCTTGCTAGGATCTAACTATCTGGGTGATTTCGTCTACGGCAACCAGGTGCGCCGGATTATTGTGCAAGCCGATGGCAAGCAGCGCCAGACGCTGGAAGATATCAAGAAAATCCGCCTCAAAGCTAAGGATGGCAGCCTGGTACCACTGGCTTCCATCATGACGCTAGACTGGGCCATGGGGAGCCCACAGCGCACGCGCTTTAACGGCTTCCCCTCCTTCAACATCAATGGCGGTGCCGCTCCTGGTTACAGTAGTGGTGAAGCCATGCAGACCATAGAAAAACTGGTGCAAGGCCTGGGTAAAGGCATCGGTTTTGAATGGGCAGGGCAGTCGCTGGAGGAAAAACAATCCGGCAGTCAAGCCAGCTTGCTGTTTGGCTTGTCCATTCTGGTGGTTTTCCTTGTACTGGCTGCTTTGTATGAAAGCTGGGCGATTCCATTTGCAGTTATCCTGGTGGTGCCATTGGGTGTTCTAGGTGCCTTGCTCGGAGTGACGATTAGAGGTTTACCAAATGACATTTACTTCAAGGTGGGTCTGATTGCCACGATTGGCTTGTCCGCGAAAAATGCCATCCTGATTGTCGAGTTTGCGCGCGAACACGTACTACAAGGCATGCCGTTAATCGAAGCCAGCTTGCTGGCGGCCAAAGAGCGTCTGCGCCCGATTGTCATGACCTCGCTGGCCTTTGGTGTGGGCGTGATTCCGCTGGCATTCTCCAGTGGCGCAGCCTCAGGCGCACAAATTGCCATCGGCACCAGTGTGCTTGGCGGCATCATCACTGCCACCTTGCTCGCTATCTTTTTTGTGCCGTTATTTTTTATTGTGGTGGGGCGCTGGATGAAAAAACCGGCCGCACAGCAAAGGGTGTCACATGAAGTTTAGTCGTATTTCCCTCATTCTCGCGCTGGCATTTGCCATCAGTAGCTGTTCGCTGGTGCCTGAGTATTTCAGGCCTGCTGCACCGGTACCAGAAACCTATCCTGGCCAGCGAGTCAATGAGACAGTGGCCGAAACGCCACCACTCACCTGGCAAACCTACTTCCCTGATGCCGACTTGCAGAAACTGATACAGGTTGGCTTGCAGCATAACCGCGACCTCAAAACTGCGGTATTACGCATGGACGAAGCCAAGGCGACTTATGGCGTGCAAAAAGCAGACCGGCTGCCGACTGTTCAGGGCAACCTGAATTACGACCGCAGCCGCACCGTATTCAGCTCCAGCCAGGCGTTTGAGGCTGAGCTGTTCAGGGTGGGTGTAGGCATTAGCGAATATGAAATCGATGTGTTTGGCCGCGTCAAAAGCCTGACGCAATCTGCACTCGAGCAATATCTCGCCGTGACTGAAAACCGGCAAGCCGTGCAGGCGACCTTGATTACTGAAATTGCCACGCAGTATGTGAATTACCTGGCCATTCATGCACAGCTCAAAGTCACCCAGCAAACCCTGGCTGACCGGCAGCAAATGTTGCAACGCACCCAGCGCCGTTTCGATGCCGGGCTGGACCAAGTGCTAGATGTCAAAGCCGCGCAAATTCAAGTCGAGCAGGTGCAGGCACAGCTCGCGCAATGGCAACGCCAGCTGGCCACCACAAAAAATGCCCTGTATTTACTGCTGGGCGAGCCTTCGCAAAGCACGCCGTTGCCAGTCAAACCGCTTGAGGCATTAAAACTGGCCGACGTGACACCTGGTTTGCCATCAACTTTACTCACCCGCCGACCCGATATCCGCGCCGCCGAGCATCAGCTCAAAGCTGCCAACGCCAATATCGGCGCAGCACGGGCCGCGTTTTACCCACGCCTGCAACTCACCACCAATGTTGGCCTTGTCAACTCAGACTTCGCAAAACTGTTCTCGGATACCGGCAGCAACTACTGGGCCTTTAGCCCGCAACTGATCATCCCTATTTTTAACTATGGCCGAAATAAAGCCAGCCTCAAACTGGCCGAAGCGCGCCAGCATATCGAGGTCGTGAATTACGAAAAAACCATCCAGACCGCGTTTAAAGAAGTCATGGATGTACTGAGTACGCGCACAGTGATTGCCGAAGAGTTTGCCGCCAGAGAACGTTTGCGAGAGCTGGAGAGCAGTCGCTTGCAATTGGTGAAACGCAAGCTTGATCAGGGACTGGTGACGTATCTGGAGTTGCTCGATGCCCAACGCAGCGTGTTGGATGCGCAGTCGCAAGCCGTGCAGATTCAGCAGCAGGCGTTGCAGAATCAGGTAGGCTTGTATAAAGCGCTGGGTGGGAATTGAGGTTTCACAAAAGGTATGATTGACGGGTTTATGCTGGTGTCTTAGGATGGTCTCAATCTGTTTTTACTCTGGCCCCAAACCCCGCAATTAATTTATGATGCAAAGATTAGCAATAATTACCCTAATTTTCCTTGCAGGCTGTGCCAATTACACAAAGAGGGCGCTACCAACGGAAGCAATTGATCATTCTTCAGCTTATCTCTATGGGAGATTTTATATTGATGCTCCAAGTGGAGTGCTATCTTTGGATGGTCAAATAAGCATGGGTTTTGTCATTAAATGCGACGATGGCAGTCACTACAATCTTAAGTTTTATAACGCTAGTCCAGTGTTTGCGTTGAAGTTGAAACCCGCAAATTGCAGTCTAAAAGAGCTTATATATTCTGATGTTGATGGATATGTCATGGGGCGGGAAGCTTACGATGGAACTGACTTACAATCTTTCGAATTAAAAGCTAATCAAGCATATTACTTGGGAGATTACACTGCAGACTTTTCAACTACCTTGCAGCACAGAAGTGCAATATGGCATTGGTCTGTAAAGAAAGTAGTTCGAAACTATCAGGCAACAACTAATGAAATGCAATCAACCTATCAAGCCTTGAGAGCGTTGCCGACGGTAGACCTAACAGCTGTAAGTGATCTGGAAAAAAATTAAAATTTGAAGGCAGAGTAAAGCCAGGTAGGGTGGGTAACTTGTTGCCCACGCGGTAAAACTATTTCTGCGCCAAATCAATAAACGCCTGCACATAATCAATCTGCACATCAGCTTCCCGTATCCCCAGGTAAATCTGCTTGGCAATGCCTTGTTTGCCAAGCTTGACTGGCACCACATCAAACCGGTGTTGATATTCCTCCACTAGCCAGCGCGGCAGGGCGGCGACACCACGGCCGCTGGCGACCATTTGTAGCATGATGTCGGTGGTCTCAATCGGTTTATGCAGATGCGGGCTGATGCCTGCCGGTTGCAGAAACTGGTTGTAAATATCGAGTCGGTCTATGTCTACCGGGTAGGTAATGAGCGTTTCGCTGCTGAGTTGTGCGGGCGTCACGTATTCCGTTTGCGCTAAGGTATGTTGGCGATGGACAACCAATACCTGTTCGTAATCAAACACGGGTTGAAACATTAGGCCGGGTTTATACAGCGGGTCAGGCGTGACCAGCATATCAATCTCATAGCCAAACAAGGCGCCTATGCCGCCAAACTGGAATTTCTGTTTGACGTCTACATCCACATCCGGCCAGTCGGCCAAATAAGGTGATACCACCTTGAGCAGCCATTGATAGCACGGATGGCACTCCATGCCGATACGCAAGGTGCCGCGTTCGCCCTGCGCAAATTGGCGCAGGCGCTCTTCGGCGAGAGAGAGCTGCGGTAATAGTCGATTAGCCACTGCCAGCAGGTATTGCCCGGCCTGGGTCAGGCGCAGGCTGCGGCCTTCACGAAGCCAGATATCCGTCCCTAGTTGTTGCTCCAGTTTTTTCATTGAGTGGCTGAGGGCCGATTGGGTCAGAAACAGCTTTTCAGCGGCGGCTGTCAATGAACCTTGTTGCTCAACTTCGCGAATAATGGCTAAGTGGATACGTTCAATCATGTTTTGATATATGAATAAAATTAATTGATTGTTGAAATAATACCATTTTACTTCATGGTTTGTGTTTCCTAGAATGCGGGTTCTGATTTGTTAAGGAACCCATGATGATCACCACACATAACCTTGGCTTTCCGCGCATAGGGGCCAAGCGCGAACTGAAGTTTGCTTTAGAAGCCTATTGGAAAGGCCAATCTTCTTTAGACGATTTAAAGCAGGTGGGTAAGAGTCTGCGCCAGGGAAACTGGGCGCTGCAATCCAATCTGGATTTTATACCGGTAGGCGATTTTGCCTTTTATGACCAGGTGCTGGACATGAGCTTTACGCTTGGTAATTTGCCAGCCCGCGTACAGGATTTTCACGGCGACCCGCTGGATAACTATTTCCGTGTGGCACGTGGCCGTTCTGCGGAATCTGCCGAAGCGCATGCGCAATGCTGCGGCGGCGTGGCGGCAGGCGAGATGACCAAGTGGTTTGATACCAATTATCACTATATCGTGCCGGAGTTTACTGCAGAGACGCAGTTTAAGCTGGATGCCAGCCGTTTGCTGGAGCAATTGGCTGAGGCCAAAACGCAAAATATCAACGCTAAGCCTGTGATTATTGGCCCAGTGACTTACCTGGGGATTGGTAAAGCCAAGGATGATTCTGACCGGCTGGCACTCCTGCCACAGTTGTTAAATGTATATACCGAGTTGCTGGAAACCCTGGCAGCCCAGGGCGTAGAGTGGGTGCAGGTTGATGAACCTATTCTGGGCACTGAACTGGATGCACAATGGCAGCATGCGTTTAACCTGGCCTATCACCAATTAAAGAGCAGCCGCGTGAAGTTGCTGGTCGCAACCTACTTTGGCCAGTTAGCCGATAACCAATATCTGGCAGCGAACCTGCCTGTGGCTGGCTTGCATGTGGATGCGATCAATGCACGCAGTGAAATCGTGCCACTGATTAACCAGCTGCCTGCGCATAAAGTGCTTTCAATTGGTGTGATTAATGGCCGCAATATCTGGAAAACCGACTTGAGCGCGACGCTGGACTGGCTGGAGCCCATTGCCGAACGCTTGGGTGAGCGCTTGTGGCTCGCACCTTCATGCTCTTTACTACATGTGCCGGTGGATCTGGATAGCGAAGTGAAGCTGGAGTCTGAGATCAAGTCCTGGCTGGCTTTTGCCAAACAAAAGCTCGAGGAGTTGCAGGTGTTGGCGACCGCATTGAACCATGGGCGGGATGCTGTGAAAGTGGCCCTGGCAGTGAACCAGGTGGCGATTGAGGCGCGCCGTAGCTCCAAGCGAGTGCATAATCCGCAGGTGAAAGCTGCACTGGAAACACTGACACCACAACTGGGGCAGCGGCAGAATACGTATGTGCAGCGCGCAGCGAAACAGGCTGCTTTGCTTAAACTGCCCAAGTATCCAACCACCACTATCGGTTCATTCCCGCAAACGACAGAAATCCGCCAGGCACGCAGCCAGTTCAAGGCTGGCGAGATTGATCATGCGGCATATCAGGCGGAAATGAAAGCTGAAATCGAACGCAGTGTGCGTGAGCAGGAAGCACTGGGCCTGGATGTCTTGGTGCATGGCGAGGCTGAGCGTAACGACATGGTGGAATATTTTGGCGAACAGCTGGAGGGTTATGCCTTTAGCCAGTTTGGCTGGGTGCAGTCTTATGGTTCACGTTGTGTCAAACCGCCGATTCTGTTTGGCGATATCAGTCGACCTAAGGCAATGACCGTAGAGTGGATCAAGTATGCCCAGTCGCTGACCAGCAAGCCGATGAAAGGCATGCTGACTGGCCCGGTGACGATTCTGAACTGGTCCTTCGTGCGCGATGACCAGCCGCGTGCAGTGAGTTGCTACCAACTGGCGCTGGCAATCCGTGAGGAAGTGCTGGATCTGGAAAAGGCTGGCATTAGCGTTATCCAGATTGACGAAGCAGCCTTGCGCGAAGGCCTGCCATTACGCAAGTCGCAGTGGAAAGAGTACCTGAACTGGGCGGTAGAATCTTTCCGCATTACCGCCAACGGCGTGGCGGATGAAACACAGATTCATACGCATATGTGTTACTCCGAGTTTAATGACATCATCGCCTCGATAGCCGAGATGGATGCCGACGTGATCACGATTGAAACTTCACGTTCCGACATGGAGCTGCTGGATGCATTCGACAACTTTAACTACCCGAACGAGATCGGGCCAGGTGTGTATGACATCCATTCGCCGAATATCCCGACCGAGGACCATATCGTGCAACTCATGCAAAAGGCAGCTGAGCGAATTCCGGCTGAGCGGTTGTGGGTGAACCCGGACTGTGGCTTGAAAACCCGCCAGTGGGCAGAGGTGTTGCCTGCATTAAGTAATATGGTGGCCGCAGCCAAAACCTTGCGTGCAGCTGCATAATTCGATCTGATTTATTGTGGTACTAGCGACCCGGACACTTTTTACATGTGTCCGGGTTTTTCTTTGCAAGTCTCGTGATGTGGCAAATTTTCTTTTCTTGATATAATTGATAATGATTTTCATTTGAATTTTGGCGCGGAGGCCGTTAACATAGCAGCTATTTCCAATTTCTGCTGATTGCTGTGCTGCAACATCCTGAAAACTCCAAGCTTGTGGTCGCGCTGGTCTATCACTATGACGAGCTGATCAACTATGTGAAGCGTCGCTTTGGTGACCATCATTTTGCCCGTGATGTGGTACACGATGTATGCGTGGAGCTCATGGAGCGACCGCTGACCACCACCGTGCATACGCCCATGGCTTTTCTGCGCAAACTTTCCAACCACCGGGCAATTGACCGCTACCGCCAGTACCAGACCCAGCAAATCCACTTGAATGACATGCAAACCATGGCGAGCCATAGCCACCATGTGGATGGCGAACGGGTGCTACATTTTGTGCAACGGCTGGAAGCATTGAAACGCATTATTGAAGCTTTACCAGCACGCCAGCGGCAAGTGTTTTTGTTGCACAGGCTGCACGATATGCCGCAACAGGAAATTGCAAACGAGCTGGGCATTTCACGCAATATGGTCACGCAGCATTTCACCAAGGCCATGACCAGCATAGAGCAACAATGGGGGGTGGCGGCATGATGAATATACGTCATGATGAGCTGTCCCGGCCAGAACCATTCGCAGGCGAGGATCACTTAAGCCCATATACTCTGGCGTTACGCGAGCATTTTCCTTCACGCGAGGAGATTCTGCGTGAAGCCAAACGGCAGACGCGGCGTCAACGCGGGTTAAAGAAAACAGCGGGCGTAGTTGCCTCCTGCCTGGCACTGGCTTTGAGCTGGTATATAGATCCGGTATTGCAACGTGAATCAATGCAAACGGCAGTGGGCCAGCAAGCCACTTACCATTTAAAAGATGGTAGCGAGGTCACCCTGAATACCAATAGCCTACTGGTCGTCGAGCAGCATCTTTATTCGCGCCAACTGCGATTGCCGCAGGGGGAAGCGCTGTTCCGCGTGCAGCATGGCTGGCGTCCGTTCACTGTGTACGCCTACCAGACCACCATCAGGGATATTGGGACCGTCTTTAATGTGCGCAATACCGCTCATGGTGCCGAAGTCACCGTGATAGAAGGGTTGGTAGAAGTGATCACTGGCACAGCCAAACAGGTGCTAAGCCATCATCAAACACTACGCTCAGAGGCCGGTGCACTTTCGGATATACGTCACATCTCGGCAGAGTCAGCCACGGCCTGGCAGCAAGGGCGATTAATGTTTGACGCCCAACCCTTGAGTGCAGTTGTGGCTGAGTTGCAGCGCTACCATGCGGGCCAGATTCAAATTGCAGACTCGCATGTGGGGCAGTACCAGTTATCAGGTGAATATGACATTCACGGCATTGATGCGCTGATTGATGTCTTGTCCGAGATATTGCCGGTACGCGTTGAAAGGCACGCGGACCAGTCTGTGGTCATCAGGCACCGTTAATCATCATGATCTAAAATTTTTTAATCGGACATCAACATCTTTCTACGCTCAAACGACATACCAGTGTAAGTAAATAATCACTGGAAAAAAGATGTCACATATTTGCAAACCTACTCTACTGGCCATGTTGATGGCCAGCCTTGTCACTTCCGTCCATGCGGTTGAGCTCGACATACCATCGCAACCACTGGATAAAGCGCTCAATGCCTTGGCGCATCAAACCGGGGAACGCATTATTTTCTCTACCGGACTGACTGAAAACAAGAAGTCACCTGCACTCAAGGGTGATTACAGCGTACGCCAAGCGCTGGATAAATTATTGAACGGCAGCGGCCTGGAACTTAAAGCCACGCCAGGTGGTGGCTTTACACTGGTTAAAGCGCCACCTCCTGAAAAAAGCCATGCAGAACCCCAATTGATGCCGGAAGTGAGTGTGGCCGGCGCAGCCGAGAGAGAGCGGGCGAATGCCAGGATGAAAGGCTATGTCGCCAAGCGCAATATCACTGCGACCAAAACCGACAGCGATATTCTGGAATCTCCGCAGTCGATCTCCGTCATCACGCGTGACCAGATGACCATGCAGGCGGTGCAGTCTGTGGGGGAAGCCTTGCGTTACAGCGCTGGTATTGTTGCGGAGTCCAATGGGCCTGATCCACGCGCAGATACCATAGGCGTGCGCGGTTTCAGCATCGGCCGTGACCAGTATCGCGATGGCCTGCGCAATTATGCATTCAGTAACCAGGGCGGTACAGTGATGGAACCGTTTGGCCTGGAACGTGTAGAAGTGCTGCGGGGACCCTCGTCGATTTTATATGGGCAGGGCGCGCCTGGGGGGATCGTGAATCTGGTGAGCAAACGGCCAACGGATAAGCCTTTACATGAAGTGGGTGTTGTTCTCGGGCAATACGACCGCAAGCAAGTGAACGGCGACTTCAGTGACTACCTCACCGAGGATGGCATCTGGTCTTATCGTGTTGCTGGCCTGGTGCAGGACAGTGATACCCAGATTGATCATGTGAAAGACGACCGCATTTATATTGCGCCGTCATTGACTTGGCGCCCTAGCGATTTTACGACGCTCACATTGCTCTCTGATTACCAGAAAAATGACCGCGGCCAGGGCTACCAGGCCTGGCCGCGTATAGGGACATTAGTGGACGGCCGTTTTGGCAAAGTGTCGACTAGCCGCTTCCTTGGTGAACCCGGTCTGGATAAATACGAGCAGGAACGTTATTCATTAGGCTACCAGTTTGAGCATGTCTTCAACCAGACTTTTACCTTCCGCCAGAACCTGCGCTACCAGCGTATGACCACCGATGCGATTTCTACCTATTTGCGGGCGTTGCAGGCTGACCAGCGCACCATCACGCGTGAGACGGGTGGCAATGAGGAAGATGTCGATAACCTGGTGGTAGATAGTCATTTGCAAGCGAAATGGTCACACGGTGACTTTGAGCATACTGTCGTTGCCGGGATTGATAGCCAGCGCCTGAACAACGATCAGCGCCGTACCTTTGCACTGGCAGGTACATTGGATATCTATGCACCTGTCTATGGGCAAACAGCCGTTAACCTGGCTGAAAGTGCCAATATTGAACAACGCCAACGCCAGACAGGGGCTTATTTGCAGGACCAGATCAAGGTTGACGGTAAATGGGTAGCGACCTTGGGTGGCCGTAAAGACTGGACGCGTATGGAAACCGATAATTTGCGTACACCATCGGCTTCTTCTTCACAAAAAGACCAGGCTGAAACCTGGCGTGCGGGCCTGGTCTACCTGGCCGATAATGGCCTTTCCCCTTATGCGAGCTATACCGAATCTTTCCTGCCTGTCATAGGCACCACGTTCGCAGGGTCTGCTTTCAAACCGGAAACCGGCAAACAGTATGAGTTGGGCTTGCGTTTCCAGCCTAAAGAAAGCCAGAGTTTATATACCGTGGCCTTGTTCGATTTGCGCAGGCAAAACGTGACGACACAAGATACGCAGAATCCTAACTTCCAGTTGCAGCAAGGTGAAGTGCGTTCACGCGGGATTGAACTGGAGGCCAAAACCCAATGGGATGCCTGGTCCATCATTGGCAGTTATACCTACCTTCTGCCTGAGATCACCAAAAGCAATAACCGCAATGCACAAGGCATCGCGTTCGAAGGCAAAGACCCTAATCATGTACCTAATCATACCGCCTCGCTGTGGGTCGATTACCGCTTCCCAACCGCGTTGTTACAGGGCATGACGCTGGGCGGCGGTGTGCGGTACATCGGCAGCCGCTACGGTGATGATGCCAATACCATCCGCTTACCATCCTATACGCTGGTGGATGTGGCCGTTCGTTACGACCTGACCCAGCTGGGCGAAGGTTGGAAAGGCTGGCAATTTGCCCTCAATGCCAGCAATCTGTTCGATAAGGAATATGTTTCCAACTGCGGGTACTACGGTGACGGCTGCCGCTGGGGCTTCCGCCGCAACGTCATGGCACAACTTAACTATCATTGGTAAAAAGCACGGTTAATGCGACACACACTTGTACTCTGGCATCGCTGGGTGGGCCTGGCGATGGCCGCTTTTTTGATCATTTCCGGCTTCACCGGCGCGATCATCGCGTTTGAGGATGAGCTGGATGCCTGGTTAAACCCGCAACTGTTCCGGCCAGCCTGGCAACCCGATAAGCCGGTGCTTGATGCTTACCGCTTGCAAGCCCTGGCGCAGCAGCAAGCGCCTGCGGGGACACTGGTAGATGAGGTGCTGTTTAAATTGCCAGATGCAGAAGTGGCTTCTGGCCTGACTGAACGGGTACTGGCGTTCCGACTCAGTCCCGCTGACCCGCTTGCAACCGAAACGGTCGCTGACCAGCTATTTATTGACCCGCAAACCGGAGCCAGGTTGGGCGCGCGTAAATATGGCGAAAGCCCGTTTCAGCGGGAAACCCTGATCACCTTTCTCTATCGATTGCATTATTCGCTTGCCTTGCCGGGTAAAAGCGGGCACCTGATCATGGGTATCGTCGCCGTGTTATGGACACTGGATACCTTTGTGGCCTTCGCCTTAACACTACCCCGACGGCAGGCAAACGCTAAAACCCGCTTCTGGCAACGTTGGCGACCGGCCTGGCTGGTCAAATGGCAGGCCAGTGCCACGCGTATCAATTTTGACCTGCACCGTGCATTGGGCCTGTGGCTGTGCACGGTGTTGCTCATTTTTGCATGGTCCAGCGTCATGTTTAATTTGCGTGACCAGGTTTACTTGCCCATCATGTCCAAGGTCATGCCATTTGACCTGTCGTGGCGCAGTGTGCCCAAGCTGGAACAGCCACTGGACCGCTTGCCCATGCCCTGGCCACAGGCGCATCATATGGCGCGGCAGGCCATGCAAGGCTTTGCACAAGCACGTGGCTTAAAGATTGATTTTGAAGACAGGTTGCGCTTAGACCGCGTGCGCGGCGTATACATGTACTCGGTGCACAGTTCTGCCGATTTGCGCGAAGACAGGGGCAATACGGCTATTCTGATTGATGCCCAGACCGGTGCTCTCAAAGGATGGTGGTTGCCGACTCAGGGAGAAGCAGGTAATACCTTTAGCAACTGGTTAGGCGCGTTGCATATGGGGCAGGTGTTTGGCTTGCCTTACCGGATATTTGTTTGTTTAACGGGTCTGGCACTTGTCGCCATTTCCGTGACTAGCGTGTTGATATGGAGCAGAAAGCGCGCAGGCAAAAAAGTGATGAAGCCGTCCGTGCGTAAGGCAGGGCTTGTATCAAAATGTTAGCGTAAGACTACCAGCGACGGCTCAACATAAAGTGCAGGAAAAGGGCTTCATTGCGGATTTCTGAGTCACCAAGCAAGGCGCTGTTATATTTTTCACGTACCGGCAGCATCCATTCCACGCCGCCAGTCATCAGCCAGTGCTGGTCAATCTTGCGTGCCGCACCAAAAGTCAGGTGATGCTCGAGGATGCCCGCCAGTAACGGGCTGGAGTTCTGCCGTGGAATTGGGTTTTTGCCATAGTTATGGCCTGCATAAAGCGTCGTCCTGTCGCTCCATGTGTAAGCAACCCCTGTTGCAACGACCCACTGGTCTTTCCAGTCAGCAGGGTTGGTTGAACCATACACGGCAGGGGCGGCAGCATTATTGGGTTTTGTGGCACGCAGTTTGACGTCATTAATGGCATCATCCCAATTGAGCCAGTTGAGCTTGAATGACAGCAGCCAGTCATCTGTCGGCTTGAATGCCAAACCTACTGCTACTTCGCGCGGTAAAGCAAACCCTTTCACTGAAGCGTCGGAATACTTCACTTTGCCCAATCCTGCACCTGTGAAGTCAGCCGTCAGTGTGCCACCCGTCATGGGGAGCTCGGTTTTTTCGGTATAGGCAGCGGCTAGCGTCAGCGTCGGCGTCACCCGATATTGCATGCCCAGCTTGAAACCTGTACGTATCGCAGAGGCGTCTTCTAATTTGTAACCAGCAAAGGCCGTGCCTACTGATGTGTTGGAAAAAAAGTCCTGCTCTATGCTGCCATAGACCAGGTTCAAGCTGGCACCTAGTGAAAGCTTTTCGGTCACCTGGCAGCCAATGCCAGGAATAATTTTGGCGATGCCAAATAGCGAGGAAAGATCATCGCGATTGCCAAACGGCGTACGCAACTTCTCGAATACGCCGCCTGCGCCACCTTGGGCGAACAAGCCTATGCCCGCTGTACAATCGGTATTCTCCAGTGGTCGCGCATATCCACCACCGCCCAGAAAGGTGTAACGGTTAGAGGCATGCTCCTCGTTGCGCGGGTCTTTGTGTACCAGGTCTGTGGTACGCAGCATGGAGCCAAACATATCCAGTAGCGGCGCCTTGATCTGTGTCAGGCCGGCCGGATTGGTATTCAGCGCGCTGGTATCGCGCGCCACGGCCACGTCGGCACCTCCCATCAGCGTTGATTCAGCACCGAAGCCGATCAGGTTGATGCCATTGGTGGCGTATACAGCACTCGTAGTGCCTGCTAAGGCGAGCGCGGTGGCAAAGTGTATGCTGAAAAGGCGGGTAGAAATCATTGCGGCATGAACTATTATTTATAGCGCATAGTTTCGCACAGTCTGGCCACCTTGTGTCGCGATAATAAAGGGGAAATTGCGTGCTATTTATTCTTAAGGAAAATAGGCCAGGCGCACCATACATTCAGCATCAGCGGTGATGCATGCGTCATTGCCAGTCCCTTTCGCACACATATGAAGGCAGCATATTAAAAAGTTGCTCACCCGTGTTAAAATGAGAATTGTTATCATTTACAGTGATCAGCATGTTGGCGAAAGAGTTTTTAGGGCAGCAGACCGTTGAAAGTATTTATATGGATCATCATCGGTGGTTAAAGACCTGGCTGCGAGGCAAGCTTGGCTGCAGTGAGCAGGCCGCTGATCTGGCACAGGATACTTTCTTGCGCATGATGCATGGCAAGCGCAATGTGCATACCCTAGAGCAACCCAGGGCCTACCTCACGCAGATTGCCAAACACTTGCTGATAGATCACTGGCGCCGCCAAGAAGTTGAGCGTGCGTGGCAGGAGACACTGGCTGTGATGTCCCAGTCTTTCGTTGCCTCTCCCGAAGAGCGTTCTTTAATCCTGGAGGTACTGATCCGCATTGATCAATTGCTGGATCGCCTCAAGCCCAAAGTACGCGAAGCTTTTCTGTTGTCTCAGTTGGATGGTCTCGGCTATCGCGAGATTGGTGAGCGGTTGGGCGTCGGCGAGCGCATGGTAAAAAAATACATGGCACAGGCCATGCTGGCTTGCCTCATGATCAATGAGGGTAAATGAGATGCGCGCTGACCCTATGGAAGAGCAGCGGGTGTTAAGTCAGGCCGCAGAATGGTTTGCGCGTTTGCAGGATCAGGCTGCGCAGCCAGAGGATTACGCTGGTTGGCAAGCCTGGCTGGCGGCAGATCCGGCACATGCGCGAGTCTGGCAACGCGTTGAAGCTATCAGCCAGCCTTTTAAACAGCTTGCAAATGCGGTGCCCGCAGCCACTGCGAGAGCGACCTTGAAACAGGTGCACTCCATTGAACGTCGCCGTACCTTGCGCCGATTGGGTCTGGGTGTCACTGTCCTTGCCAGTGGCCTGCTCTTGCGCCAGGCCTTGCCGTGGCGTGGCTGGCTAAATACCTATGCGATTGCCCATGCCGGTTACCGCACGCAGGTCGGTGAGCGCAAGCAGTGGCGCCTGCCAGAAGGAACGTTGCTGGCATTGAATACCGCCACCGCCGTCGATGTGTATTATGACCAGCATCTGCGACGCATTGTGTTGCATCAGGGCGAAATCCTGGTCACCACGGCGCATGATCTGCAGCAACCGTCCAGGCCATTGGTCGTCGAGACGCTGCATGCCCGTTTGACCGCACTCGGCACACGCTTTACGGTACGCGGCGATCCGCAAGGCGGGCATGTGGCTGTGTTTGAAGGGGCGGTTCGTATTAGCCCGCATGATGCTGCGAGTGTGGATATCCTGGCAGGGCAGCAGGCGAGCTTTACGCAGAGTGGTGTCATTGCCGATGGCCGTGCTGACCTCGCGCGTGAAGCCTGGTCACGCGGGCAACTCGTCGCAGACAATCTGCCGTTAGCCCATTTTATTGCCGAGTTGAATCGGTATACCAGTGTCCCTATCCGCGTGCAGCCCGCGGTGGCAAATTTGCGCCTGGTCGGGGTGTATCCTCTCAATCATCCCCAGCTAGACATCCCCTTGATCCTGGCTGCCGTCGAAAACGTATTGCCAGTACGCATCCATCAGGATGCGGCTGGTGGTCTGGCGATCGCCGCGCGATAAACAATTTCCTAGCAGAGTTCCCTTTTTTGACGTTCATCCGGCATACCAGTTGAAACGCTTTTAATACTCAACTTTGGAGCCCGATCTCATGCCGTATCCTGTTTCATTTCGCCCCCATCTGCTCACGCTGGCAGTCCGCACTGCAATGCTGTTGCCTGTCACGCTGCTGAATCCATTTGTGTCCGCCGCTTGGGCACAAGCTGTAGAAACCACGCAAATGTTTGATATTGCCGCCGGGCCGCTATCAACTGCCTTAACGCAGGTCGCGGCACAAACCGGCATTAGCCTCAGCGCAAATGCCGCGTTGATTGGCGATAAAAAAACCGCAGCCCTCAAAGGCCGCTACAGCGCAGAGCAGGCCTTGCACACCTTGTTGCTTAACAGTGGCCTGGCCTTGAAGCAAACCGGTGACACCCATTTTACGGTGGTAGTGGCAAGCAAAGAACCAACTCTCCAGCCACTCTCTCAACAGGCAGAAACACTGCCTGAAGTGGCGGTATCTGCCAAGGTTGATCAATCTGTGCCTGTTAAGGAGCCTGTCACCATACTAATTGACGAAGCGGCCCTTGCGCGTAACAACCCGAGTGACGTACGCGGTATCTTTAACGGGCAGCCCTCGGTCAAAGTTGGCGGTTCTACGCCCATGTCGCAAAAAGTCTATGTGAACGGGATTGAGGAAACCAATCTGGCAGTCACCATCGACGGCAGTCGTCAAAACAATAAAGTCTTTCACCATAACGGGACCACATTGATCGATCCATTATTTATGAAGGCAGTGAGCGTCAATGCGGGCGTGGCACCCGCGGATGCAGGCGCTGGTGCCATTGCTGGTTCGATTGCCTACGAAACCAAAAACGCGCGTGACTTTCTCACTTCGCCCGGCAAAGGCGCTTATATCCGCTCCAGCTTTAATACCAATGGCGATGTTTTCAGCCAGACCCTGGCTGGATATGCTGCTTCTGAACAACTGGATGGATTAGCCTATTTAACCGTCGCCAACGGCAACAGGTTTGAAGCGGGCAATGGCGACAAAGTCGATGGCACAGGCACCGACCTGGTCAGCGGTTTCTTTAAATTGGGCGCCGAAGCAGAGGATGGCCACAGATTACAATTAAGTCATGAGCGGGTGCGGGACGATGCTGCACGTCCTTTCCGTGGCAATATCGGGTTTATTTCAGGCCGCCCGGCATGGGAGCCACGTGTGCGTGACTATGAGATGACCCGCGACAATACTGTTCTGCGGTATACGCAAGTGAACCCTGACCACTGGTGGAATCCGACGGCCATATTGGCCTATAGCAAGACTGAAATCACTGTGCCTATTTTTACTGCCGGAGGGACTGTGATTTATCCTGGCACAGGAGAAACCAGCAGCTTTAACGGTAAGTTTGAAAACCGTTTTCCAATCGATATAGGTAGCATTACGGCTGGTATCGATTTCTATCGTGACAAAGCAGATTACAAGGATCGCACTTTCCAGGCTGAAGAGAAAGCAAACAACCGGGGTGTTTATGTCCAGGCGAGAATCAATCCCTGGCAACCTTTGCACCTTTCCGCAGGTGTTCGCAACGACCACCATGAACTCACGGGTACTCAAGGCAGCAGTTGGTCACACTCCGGACTCAGTTCCAACATTTCGGGTGAGTTGGCTGTGGTACCTGAGTTGCTTACGGTGAAAGCAGGGTATTCCGAGGTGTTTAGCGGTAGCCAGATGGCAGAAAACTTTATCATGAACACGGCATGGAACTACGGGCGTGGTCCAAAAGCCACCAAAGCAGATAACTATTTCTTCGGTTTGCAAAGCCGTTTTTATGGCTTTACGGCCGATGCCAAGGTGTTTGAAACGCAGATAGACAACGCCCGTGCGGCCCGGTTTGCTGCCAACAGTGGCGTATTGGCCAGAGATGTACGCACACGTGGATATGAACTGGGTCTGGCCTACCAGTGGGAACAGAGTTTTGCCCGTGCAAGACTGGCAGACATCGATGTCACCATTGACGGTACGCCTACCGACAGCGATACCGGTAATTACCTTGCAACCCCGGTTGGCGAGATTTTATATGTGACCGTGGGTCATCATTTTCCGTCTGTCAACGTGACCGTCGGTGGCGATGCAGAGTTTGCGCAAAAGTACAATAAAGTCAGTGCGGGGACATTATCGTTCCCGTCGTATGAAGTGTTTAATCTCTATGCCGAATATCAACCTCAGTGGGCAGTCAAAACCAAGTGGCGCGTGGATGTGCGTAATCTGTTTGATGATACCTACGCGGACCGCGCGACCTATCAAGGCTTTGGCACCGTCACGCCACTTTATCAGCCAGGGCGTAGCGTACTGTTCAGTGTAGCTGCCACTTTTTAGTCGGCTGAAAACCATAGATCGCTTGATCATCAAGTGACAAGATAATGCAGGTGAGAGTGCAGGCTGGCCTTGTGGGGAGGGCCTGCACTAAACACCATACAACCCAGTCATTTTCAAAAAACTGCTGCATCTAGTTGCTTTAAAAATGCCATGTGAGCAAGCCTATTTGTCCGCTGCAAAATCGTAAAAAAATATTCCCCAATAAAAACAACCAGTTGCCCGTTGTCAATCAAAATAAATCAATATATTGTGTTTTCTGTAATTGAAAAGCCATAGATATTGTTTTATAGTCGCATCCATACGGTACGCAGAAGAGTGTCCTCTTCTGTGTTTAATAGGGAACCTGGTGCGTGAAACTGCGCAGGAATCACTAAGCCAGGGCTGCCCCCGCAACTGTGATCAGCGAGTTGTTTGCTGCCATCGATGCCACTGAGTAAATTCGGGAAGGCACAAGCAAATAATGGTGACCTGAGAGCCAGGAGACCTACCGTGATTTTTTTCTTGTTAACGTTTGGGGCGGGGTGTCCTCGGCAGATACAGTTTTTTCAGAAGCGGGCTCGACATAGGGGTTGCTCGGCCTGAAAAAATGATGTCTTTGCCACTTGTCAGGTCACCTTCGCTGCCGGAATTGGGAGCCAATAATGTCACAATACGAATCCATGCAGGCCACGAAACGCGATGGCCGCAAGGAACCTATTAACCTCGACAAGATTCACCGCGTCATTGACTGGGCTGCACAAGGCCTCAATAACGTCTCGGTGTCACAAGTTGAGTTGCGCTCCCATATCCAGTTTTACGATGGCATCCGTACTGATGATATCCATGAAACTATCATCAAGTCCGCGGCTGACCTGATCTCGGAAGAAACACCGGATTACCAGTACCTGGCTGCACGCCTGTCGATTTTTCACCTGCGCAAGATCGCCTACGGCCAGTTTGAGCCACCACACCTGTTTGACCACGTCACCAATCTGGTCGAGCTCGGCAAATACGACAAACATTTGCTGAGCGATTACAGCCGTGAAGAATTCGATACGCTGAATGGATATATTGACCACTGGCGTGACCTCAATTTCTCCTATGCTGCGGTCAAGCAGCTGGAGGGTAAGTACCTGGTGCAAAACCGTGTCACCAAGAAAATCTACGAGAGCCCGCAGTTCCTCTACATCCTGGTCGCCATGAGCCTGTTTGCCAATTACAAAGGCCAGGCAAGACTGGATCTGATCAAGCGCTTCTACGATGCCGTTTCTACCTTCAAGATCTCATTGCCTACGCCTATCATGTCCGGTGTGCGTACGCCTACACGCCAGTTCAGCTCCTGCGTGCTGATTGAGTGTGACGACAGCCTCGATAGTATCAATGCCACGTCGAGCGCGATTGTCAAATACGTGTCACAACGTGCCGGTATCGGCGTCAACGCGGGCCGCATCCGCGCGCTGGGCAGTGAGATCCGTGGTGGTGAAGCGCAGCATACCGGTTGCCTGCCGTTCTACAAACTGTTCCAATCTGCCGTGAAGTCCTGCTCACAGGGCGGTGTACGTGGTGGGGCGGCGACCTTGTTCTACCCGCTGTGGCACCTCGAAGTCGAGTCATTACTGGTTCTGAAAAACAACCGAGGCGTGGAAGAAAACCGTGTGCGTCATTTGGACTACGGCGTGCAGATCAACCGCCTGATGTACCAGCGCCTGATCAAAGGCCAGAACATTACCTTGTTCTCACCACACGATGTGCCCGGCATGTATGACGCCTTCTTTGCCGACCAGGACGAGTTTGAGCGCCTGTACACGCAATACGAGGCTGATGACAGCATCCGCAAGCGCACCATGCCTGCGGTAGACCTGTTCTCACTCATGATGCAGGAGCGTGCCGGGACTGGCCGTATCTACATCCAGAACGTAGATCACTGCAACACGCACAGCCCGTTTGACCCGACCGTGGCACCGGTGCGTCAGTCCAACCTGTGCATGGAAATCGCGCTGCCGACCCATCCATTGAACGACATCAATGATGAAGAAGGCGAAATCGCGTTGTGCACCTTATCCGCATTCAACCTGGGTGCGCTGGAGTCTTTGGACGAGCTCGAAGGCCTGGCTGACCTGGTGGTGCGTGCGCTTGATGCCCTGCTTGAATACCAGGATTACCCGGTCAAAGCGGCCCTCAACGCCACCAACAAGCGCCGTTCACTCGGCGTGGGCGTCATCAACTACGCTTACTACCTGGCGAAAAACGGCACCAGCTACACCGATGAAGCCGCACTGGGACTGACCCACCGCACCTTTGAGGCGATTCAGTATTACCTGCTCAAAGCCTCCGTGCAGTTGTCCCGCGAATTTGGCCCATGTGGTGCGTTTAACGAAACCACCTACGCCAAAGGTATTTTGCCGATTGATACCTACAAAAAAGACTTGGACGCCGTCTGCAGCGAACCATTGCTGCTCGACTGGGAAAGCCTGCGTAAAGAAATCCAGAAAGACGGCCTGCGCAACTCTACCCTGACTGCGCTAATGCCTTCTGAGACGTCCAGCCAGATCGCCAACGCCACCAATGGTATTGAGCCACCGCGCGGCCTAGTGACAGTCAAGCAATCCAAAGACGGTATCCTGCGCCAGGTCGTGCCAGAGATCGACCGCCTGCGTGACCAGTACCAGTTGCTATGGAAAATTCCAAGCAATGACGGTTACCTTAAGCTGGTGGGCATCATGCAGAAGTTTGTCGATCAATCGATTTCTGCCAACACCAACTACGACCCGACCCGTTTTGAAGGTGGCCGTGTGCCCATGAGGCAATTGCTCAAAGACTTGCTGCAAGTGTACAAGCTGGGCATTAAAACGCTGTACTACCACAACACCAGAGACGGTGCGACTGAAGGCGGCACGGAAGCGGAAGACGATGGGTGTGCCAGCGGAGCCTGCAAAATTTAAATAAGCATTGACTCAGTGGCTGCGCGGGCAAATTGCTGCGTTGTGCGGTGCGCGAAATCCTCATGTACTCTCGTGTACATTCCGGTTTCTGCGTGCCGTACGCCTTGCACTTTATCCCGCTCGCTCACTGATTCAACGCTTATTGCAGTGGGGTAATAAGTACAATTAAAAAACAGTTTGAGCATTAAACTTAAACATTAGGAACACAGATGGCCTACAGCATCTTCACCAAAACCGACAACGACCAACTCAAAGAACCCATGTTCTTCGGTCAGCCCGTCAATGTGGCGCGGTATGACCAGCAAAAATATCCCGTGTTCGAGAAGTTGATTGAGAAGCAACTCTCCTTCTTCTGGCGTCCGGAAGAGGTGGATGTGTCGCAAGACCGTGCTGACTACCAGGGCCTGCCCGAGCATGAAAAGCATATTTTCATCAGCAACCTGAAGTATCAGACGCTGCTGGATTCCATCCAGGGCCGTAGCCCGAACGTGGCTTTGCTGCCGCTGGTGTCGCTGCCCGAGCTGGAAACCTGGATTGAAACCTGGGCGTTTTCCGAGACCATCCACTCGCGCTCATACACCCACATCATCCGCAACATCATCAATGACCCTTCCGTCATTTTTGACGACATCGTGCGCAATCAAAACATCACCGCGCGTGCGTCAGATATCGCCCATTATTACGACGAGCTGATTCAGCAGACCATGCTGTATTCGCAGCTGGGCGAGGGCAATCATGTCATCAACGGCGAAACTAAAGTGGTTAACAAGCGCGAGCTGAAAAAGCTGCTTTACCGCTGCCTGATGAACGTCAACATCCTCGAAGCCATCCGCTTTTATGTCAGCTTTGCTTGCTCGTTCGCCTTTGCCGAGCGCAAGGTGATGGAAGGCAACGCCAAAATCATCCGCCTGATTGCGCGTGACGAAGCCCTGCACCTCACCGGCACCCAGCATATTCTCAATATCATGCGCTCAGGGCAAGACGACCCCGAGTTCGCCGAGATCGCTGCCGAGTTGCACACTGAATGTTTTGAGATGTTTAAAACCGCCGCCGAGCAAGAAAAAGAATGGGCAGAATACCTGTTTAAAGATGGCTCAATGATTGGCTTGAATAAAGACATTCTGTGCCAATACGTGGAATACATCACCAACACCCGTATGGCCTCAGTCGGTTTGCCACCAGCATTCCCCAATGCCAAAAACAACCCGATTCCATGGATCAACACCTGGCTGGCCTCAGACACTGTGCAGGTCGCACCGCAAGAAGTAGAATTAAGTTCATACTTGATTGGTCAGATTGATTCCGAGGTTTCGGCCGACGACCTGAACGATTTTGAACTGTAATAAGTGGCTTTGCGGGCAAATTGCAGCGTTGCGCGGTACTCACAACTTCGCCGTACTATCTGTACTGTCTCAGTTGTTGCGTTCCGGGCGCCTTGCACTTTATCCCGCACAGTCACTTATCGATTGTTTCGCTATTAAGCTTGAAAAGACTTTTTTACAGTGATCAGCATCCGCAGCCAGCACAGCCGCTTTAGCCTGCTCCCACAAGAAACCCTGCTCGAAGGTCTGGAACGTACAGGCCACGAAGTAGAGTATCAATGCCGGAGCGGTTTTTGTGGTGCCTGCCGCGTGCGCATGCTCGATGGTGAAGTCGATTACGTTGAACTGCCACTCGCCTTTATCGCCGCCGATGAAATTTTGCCATGCTGCTGCGTGCCAAAATCCGATTTATGGCTAGACTGCGAACTCCGCTTTGACCTGCAAACCGCGCAGATGCAAGACGATATGTTCCCCGCACAGCAATCCTTGTTTGATGAAGACCTGCCAACGGCAGACACGCCCGTGAAAAAACTGCTGCGTAGAAGAGTGGTTAAAAATAACGTGCAGGCTCGCAACCTGTCATTGTTTTGATAAAAGCTCTTTACGCAAGTCATGTGACGTTTTAAATTAGACTCACTAAAACTAGCTTACCCACTCAATCATGAAGATTATTGATATTCAAAAAGCCCAAGCACAGCTTTCAAAATTGGTAGACCAAGCTGTGAATGGTGAGTCTTTCATTATTGCTAAGGCTGGTCAGCCTCTAGTAAAAGTCATCAAGTTAGATGCCACAGTAGCTAACCCTAAGCGTATTGGTTTCATGAGTGGCCAAATCAAGGTTCCCGATGATTTTGACACAATGGGCAAAACAAAAGTGGCTCGTCTTTTCAGCCTATAACAGCTAACCCGCCATTGTTTTTAGCAATAAAAAAAGCGCCTGTAAAAACAAGCGCTTTTGGAGTTCGCAATTACGGGCAGGTTCTTAACGCCAGCCTATCCTCCCCATGTTAGGGGCGTACCCACTGCATTTTTATATGTGGTGTACGTGCTTTCGAGTCTTTAGAAACCATATTGCAGCTGATAATCTCGCAACGCCAATACATCTGGCGGATTTTTTCATCAGCCTCGCTGCGTGTTTTGCCGAATACCTGCAAGTTCTCAACCAGCACACCATTCGCACTACGAATCGTGTACAAAAACTTTCCTGGAACATTCATCATTCAATGTCACCCCGACTTTTGTGCGGTGTAAAACACCATATTTATAGTGATATATCGTTACCATATCAAAGATTTTTAGGGATGTATACATTGTAAAGATGGTTTTTTTATCGTTAATTCAATAATTTAAAGGGTTTTTTGCATAAAACGCATCGGATTTCACTTCTAAGTTGAATTTTTGTGTTGTAGTTAAATGATACTTTTCCCATGTAGCCTAGCAACCTGCACGTGGTTAATCAGTGAAATCCGGTTGCGCGAAACGGCAGTGTTATGTGGGACGCATAAGCGATTGGTAGGTTAAAAATGATTGAGAAAACAAAAGAGCGAAGCTTGTTTACTTGTGAGTTCAAAGCTAGTTTTTTGCATCAGAATCAACGTAATTAAATATGAATTTGCAAGACCTGCCCCCTCGGTCTCTTCACACAAAGGTATGTTTAAATCTATCCTGGTTTATCAAATAACCCAATGGTGTGATACGGCGAATCTTTCTTATCAATATTAATTCCTATCACCAAACAAGTCCTTACATGGTCTGCTTTAAGCCCATTCGCAGCAGCAATATCAAGAAATTCATGACGCCGAGCTTTGTTTTCATTGTTAAATAAAACGATAGCTAATGCGTACTCAGACGACTGAGAAGGTTCATATATAAGCATATTCTTATGCCCTTCCACATGCCAGTTCCTATTGACTACGAAAGTCAACTCTCTAATCGCTTTAACTATTTTTGTCTGGTCGTAAGGGGGGAAGTAATTAAGAATACAACCGATTTCTGCCCAACGAGGGATACCTCTCTCTTCAAGCTTATTGAAAATAGTTTTGAAAAATTCAGATATTTTTGGCTGAGGCTTTGTTATATGTATGCCTTGATCTCTAGACGAATAATATCGATCAAGATCGCTTGACATATTAGTGATATGAAGATCACTTTCTTTATCAACATTTCCCATATCGAATAAAGTAGAAATATAAAAACCCATGTAATCCAACTCATCACCGCGGATGCTATAGCTAGATTCAATTTCAGCTCTTCTAAGTAGATAGTGAATAATTTGTACTGGATGTTCTAGAAAGTCAAAAAGAGTCTCGAAATCAGCAATACTCATTGAGGGACATGGAATGTATTCATCAGGAATCCATCCCGTATTTTCAAAAACCTTCAAATTTGACTGTAATGACGCAAAGTATTCCAGGGAAACTGAGACTCTAATAACTTTATTAATAGTGGTGATATCAACAGGAAGTTTAGCTATCAATGGGTCATTCTGATTTTGGGCGGCACGAAGCTCCTTCAATTTAAGTTCAAATCTATGTGACTGAATCCCAGGCTCAATCAAAATGTCATTAAGATGTCTTTTGATGCGATCTGGAGCACCTCTAAGAGCAACATTTGAAATTTTGTGCGCTTTAGCCTCAATGATAATTGCATACGAATCTATAAATGCAACCAGATCGGTCTCATATTGCACCCCGTCCTGGTTCCATTTCAAACTAGAAACTACTTTCGACTCCGGAAACCTTCTTTTGACTATTTCCTCAATCTTGCCCTCTAAATAATTCGCTCTTCTGTCATGTAATTTGTCTTTGTTAATCGTCTCAATAAGGTTATCAAGTATGTTCAAAACAAAACTGAAAAACAATTGAGGCATGACACAGTAATAACCGCTCGATGTGGATATTACTGGCTTGCGCCATACTGGATTATCTAGAAAAAAATATAACTTATTTTCTTTCTCAAGTTCACCAAGCTCAAATGAAAAATAGTTCAAAAGTTTAGTTAGGCTGCTCGATTCAATTTTTAATTTTTCAATCAGATCTGGCTCATTAATTTTATACATCTCAGATAAGAACAAGTCGTAATGCGTCATAATCCACATGAACGCATTCCTAGGAGGCAATTTAAAAAACTCCAAGTCTTGCCCCTCTATTATATCTTTTCGATCTAATGCGCTGTTTATCTCATGGTATTTATTCAGCATTGACCGTGGTTTTTTAAGCGCTTGGATTTCTCTTAAATTATTCAACCTCTTTGTTAGTTGTTCTTCAATTGTTTCTAAATGCTGTTCAAAAACATCAATTACATTAGATACTGTAAAACCAAATTTGGCCTCAACTTGCGCATCAAAATGACTATAAATCTCCTTGGAAAAAGTAAGCACCTGTTTGTGATAACCCCAATTTCTCACCGTTTGCGTATATCCTCGCACGGCTTCCTGGACATGATGAATTGCCTTATCAATCACTGATGCTTCTAACAATTCTGGACTAATTCTGGAGAATGCATAAGACCTTAATAGATCAGTAATATTGTCCATAATCTGCTGGGTGATATGTGGAAGTGCTGGTAGTTTTCCCATCTCATTGGGTGGAATGCTTAGAGCTAATGCTTGTAGTATTTCTACATGCGCCTGATTGATTTTGATTGGAGCTCCGTTGCTATCTACGCCCCTATCACCAGCTCCGATTGCCAAGCCGTAGGTGGAAAAAAAAGTCACTATAGCAATTGGATCGTGTTTCTTGAAAATCTCAATTATGGATTTCAATGAATCTTCAACTTTAGCTTTGGAGTCCGAGCTAATTTTAATTAGTGCCTGTTTTCTGTCTTTATCCGTCAACCCCTCAAATGGATTGGACAAAAGTTGAATTACAGGAGGTGTAGGGGCTAAATTAATAGGCGCAGTTTCTCTTATGTCTTTTGCCACCCCCTTTTTCTTTTTCTTTCTCGTATCTCGTTTTAACTTGCTGTGTCGGCTCATTTTAAGAACTCACTTTTTATTCTAAGAGGTTTATTTAGATCCATTCTATAGCGTAAATATCAAAACTGCTGCTGAGGGTGAGATAAAACCATGGCAAATGCAGCGCAGCTTTAAAAGCCTTAATTACACAGGTGAGTGGGCTGACCTATTAAAGGTCAATTGAGTATTTTTAAACGTGGTCGCATAAGGCAACGTAGCTAAACGTAGGAGCGAAAACTAGAAACTCTTAATTTGATTAATAATCTGTAGAATTCAACTTCTTGCAGTTGTATTAATCTGTTATGAAGCCTGACTCTACCTCTTCAATCCTGCACCCACATAATCTTCATTGCACTGGCTATGATTTTTCTGTGCTGGTGCAAACACATCCGGCACTTTCTTGTTATGTCCGACCTAACGCCTATGGCGATGATTCAATAGACTTTGCCAACCCGCAAGCCGTGAAAGCTTTAAACCAAGCCTTGCTCAAGCACTATTACGGCGTGGTGGTGTGGGATATTCCAAAGAATTACTTATGTCCGCCTATCCCTGGGCGGGCGGATTATGTGCATTACCTGGCGGATTTATTGGCTGAGAGCAGTATTACTCAACCAGTGCGCTTGCTGGATATTGGTACGGGTGCGAACTTGGTATATCCGCTGATTGCCTCGCATACTTATGGCTGGCAATGTGTGGGCGTGGATATTGATGCAAAAGCTTTGCGTAATGCGCAGCAGATTATTGAGGCGAATGGGTTGCAGCAGCAGATTGGTGTGCGCCAGCAGCCTAACCCCAGCTCGATTTTTAAAGGCGTGATGTTGCCGGGCGAGCAATTCACCGTCACCTTATGTAACCCACCTTTTCATGCATCCGCTGAAGAAGCGTTGGCGGGTACGCAGCGCAAATGGCGCGGATTGGGTAAAAAGCCACCGCAGGCATTGAATTTTGGCGGGCAATCTAATGAATTATTCTGTGAGGGTGGCGAGGCGGCGTTTTTAACCATCATGATCCGTGAGAGCAAGCTGTTTGCCAAGCAGTGTGTGTGGTTTACCACGCTGGTTTCTAAAGCGACTAATCTGCCGCTGGTGTATCGCGAGTTAAAGAAAGTGCAGGCGGTGACGGTGAAAACGGTGGAGATGGCGCAAGGCCAAAAGCAAAGCCGGTTTGTGGCGTGGAGTTTTCAAGCTGTGGCTGCTAAAACGCGCGTGTAATCAACGGCTTAATTTCAATAGGCTCAATCAAGCCTATTCTTCATCTATCACATCGCCTTTAATCGGCGCTTGACCACCTGATCTATTCATAATGGCATCAAACTTTTCATAGTCTGCCAGTTGTTGCCGCACGCTAAAAAACTTGGCGGGTTCAATTGCCTCTTTAACTGGCTTTGTCAAAAGATTTGGGATCAGACCCTCATGCCTACTCGTGCAAGTATCTCCGGTATGTGTTCTGCGGCCACCGGGCGGCTAAACAGATAGCCCTGTATCTGGTCACATTGGCAGTGGGTGAGAAAAGCCAGTTGCTCCTGGGTCTCTACCCCTTCGGCCACCACTGTGAGTTGCAGGATGTGTCCAAGCTGGATGATGGCCCTGACGATCTCTGCACTGTCCTTGTCTTGATGAAGGTCGCGGATGAAGGATTTATCAATCTTGAGTTTGTCTACTGATAGCTGTTTGAGGTATGAGAGGCTGGAATAGCCAGTGCCAAAATCATCAATGGCGAGCTTGACGCCGATGTGTTTGAGCGTGTGCAGGGTGTTGATCACCGATTCTGTGTCCTGAATCAAAATGGACTCTGTCAGCTCGAGTTCAAGGCATTCTGGCGGCAGCCCGAAGTCATGCAGGGCTGCACTGATGGTTTCTACAATGTTGCCATGCCGGAACTGGTGGGAGGATAAATTGACTGCAACCACTAGCCGGGTTTGCCCTTGCTGGTGCCATGCGGCCAGTTGCCGACACGCTTCCCGCAGTACCCACTCACCCATTTGGATAATCAGCCCGCTTTGTTCAGCAATGGGAATAAATTCACATGGGGGGAGCATTTGCCCATCGGCATTTTGCCAGCGGATCAAGGCTTCAATGCCACTTATGCGGCCATCGCATAGGCGTATTTGTGGTTGGTAGTGCAGCAAAAACTCATTGTTTTTAAGTGCGGTGTGCAGGTCGGTTTGAATGCGCATACGTTTCTGGGCGTCGGCATTCATCTGCGTCACAAAAAAGCGGTAGGTGTTGCGGCCACAATCTTTTGCCAGGTATAACGCTGCATCTGCGTTTTTGCGCAGGGTTTCAAAGTCCTTGCCATCGGTTGGATAGAGGCTGATGCCGATACTGAAAGAGGCATGCAGTGTGTTACCGCTCACCTCAAATGGCTCTTGCATGGCGGTGAGAATCTGTTGGGCAGTGCGCGCGACGGTCTCTGCGACTTGTGTGTTGTTAATGAGCAGCACAAATTCGTCACCGCCTTCGCGGCTGAAGATGCACGCCTCAGTCAGCAATCGTTCCAGCCGCCAGACAACTGCGATCAGCAGCGCATCGCCGGTGGCATGACCAAAGCTGTCATTAATCTCTTTGAAGTTGTCCATATCAAGAAACAACATGGCGATGCCGTGATCGCGCTTGTTTGACTGTTGTATGAACTGTTCAAAGCGTTTGCGCAGTAGCAGGCGGTTAGGCAGGCCGGTGAGCGGGTCATGGTGCGCCAGATATTCCAGTTTTTTTTCTGCCTCCCGGTGCTCAGCCTTGATGCGCAGCGACTGAATACCAAAAGCTAAATCATTGGCAAGTTCTTGTAGCAGGGTGACTTCTTCATCCGAAAACGCGTGGGTGTGGGAGGCGTAAATGGTGAGGACACCTATGGCTTGTTTTGCCACTTTTTGTTTTGCTACCTTTTGTTTTGTGATTAGGAGTGGCAAGGCGATGCACGAGAGCAGGCCTTCTTGGCTGGCCATCTCGCCGAGGCTGCTCAATCGGGCTGCACTGGGGTAGTCCTGAATAATTTCTACACGACCGGTTTGAAAGGCTTTCACGGCCAGGCTAATTTCCGGCGTTTGCTGCTCAAGCGCTATCGTTTTTTTATGCGTCTGCGGTTTACCGGCGATGGCAGCAATGCGCAATGGTTGATAAGTGCCATGCTCAGGATAACCCACCCATGAAAGTGCATAGCCACCATACTCAATCACCAGCTGGCAAATGTCATTAAGGAGTTGTTGTTCGTTTTCTGCATGAATGAGCGTCTGATTAGCGCTACTCAGCAAACGCAGTGAACGATTGAGTGTCAGCAACGCTTTTTCGGAATGCTTTTGCTGGGTGATATCACGCAAGATACAGAGCACACCAGAGACCTCGCCGATGGCATCTTTTTCCTGAACCAGGCGGAGCTCTATAATGCGGTCATCCGGCCAGTGGCTCTCAAGAGTACAAGATGTCTCCTGCGCTAAGGTTTGCAAAATCGCATGGTGAATTTTTTCACGTTCTGCTGCCGTGGCAATTTGATCACATTCCAGCAGGGTCTTACCCAGCAGTGCGGATTCTTCTATGCCAAATAACGCTGTGAAAGAGGAGCTGACGTAGCTGTACCTGGCATGCTGGTCAAAGCGGGTAATGTGGTCAGGATGGTTTTCGATGAGCGCGCGTAAACGCTTTTCACTTAATTTGAGTGCGGTGATGTCATGGGCAATCGCCAGGACGCCGATCACGTTGCCCTCACTATCCAGCTCAGGGACGGCACGAATCCTGAGGACCTTGGTGTGAACATTCGGACCATCAGGGAGACGGTCGAGAAAAAAATCAAACTCGGTATCCGTGCCAGTTTCTATGACGCCGAGAATTTTTTCCTGGTAGTGTTGTAAAGCGACCGAACTCGGTCTGAGCGAGCTTGGTGTTTTGCCCTGCAGGTCTTTAGCAGGTTCACCAATCAGGCTGATGGCGGCTGGATTGAGATAAGTGCGCTTGCAATCCCTATCATAATGGATGACAGGCTCATGCAGATAATCAGTCAGCGTGATGAATTTTCTGTCATCAGCAGCCATGGTGGTAACCCCGAGGAATATAGTTTTATTCGTTAAAGAATATCACACAAACTTTGTTGCCTTCACTGGTTATTTAGGGGCGCTGCCAATCATTTTTGAGTTTGCGCACTCGCTTTGATCATCGAGACGAGGTTTAAGAAAATCGTTCATTTGCAATGCTAAAAGTCTTAATTTGGCCCATTTTCAGCAAGTGAGGCAGTCAACGCTGCTGCGCTATTAGGTGGCGTGTGGTTTGTGGGCGATAATGGCGGTCTTTGTTTTAAACGTTATTCTGGAATTCTCCCCATGGAAGTCAAAGTCAATTTTCTCGATAAGCTGCGCCTTGAAGCCAAGTTTGATGACTTTACGGTGATTGCTGACCAGCCTATTCGCTATAAGGGCGATGGCTCTGCACCGGGGCCGTTTGATTATTTTCTGGCTTCATCGGCTTTGTGCGCGGCGTATTTTGTGAAGCTCTATTGCAGCACGCGCAATATCCCGACCGAGAATATCCGCCTGTCGCACAACAATATTGTCAACCCGGAAAACCGTTACAAGCAGATTTTCAAGATACAGATCGAGTTGCCAAGCGATATTTCTGAGAAAGACCGCATTGGCATTTTGCGTTCGATTGACCGCTGTACCGTGAAAAAAGTGGTGCAAGAAGGACCGGACTTTGTCATTGAAGAAGTGGCTAACCTGGATGCCGATGCGCAAGCCTTGTTGACTGTAGATACTTCGGCTGACTCACAAACGTATATCACCGGTAAAGACTTACCTTTAGAACAAACCATCGCCAATATGACCCGCGTATTGGCTGAGCTTGGCATCAAGATCGAGATCGCTTCGTGGCGCAATATCGTGCCTAACGTGTGGTCGCTGCATATCCGCGATGCGCATTCGCCAATGTGCTTCACCAACGGCAAAGGATCAACCAAGGAAAGCGCGCTGGCGTCAGCCTTGGGCGAGTATATCGAGCGGCTGAGTAACAACCATTTTTATGCCGGATCATACTGGGGCGAAGAGATTGCCAATGCCGAATTTGTGCATTACCCGAACGAGCGCTGGTTCAAGCCTGGCCGCAAGGATGCGTTGCCGAAAGAAATACTCGATGAATACACGCTGGCGATTTATAACCCCGATGGCGAGCTGCGTGGTTCACACCTGATAGACACTAACTCGGGCAATGTTCAACGCGGGATCTGTTCGCTGCCGTTTGTGCGTCAGAGTGATGGTGAAACTGTTTACTTCCCGACCAACCTGGTGGAAAACCTGTTTGTGAGCAATGGTATGAGCGCTGGCAATACGCTGGTGGAAGCACAGGTGCAGTGCTTGTCAGAAATCTTTGAACGTGCAGTGAAGCGCGAAATCATTGAAGGCGAAATCGCCTTGCCTGATGTGCCACAGGCAGTGCTGGCGAAATACCCTGGCGTGGTGGCCGGAATTAAGGGCCTGGAAGAGCAGGGTTTCCCGGTATTAGTCAAGGATGCTTCACTGGGCGGGCAATTCCCGGTCATGTGTGTGACCCTGATGAACCCGCGCACCGGCGGTGTATTCGCTTCGTTTGGCGCGCACCCGACCATGGAAGTCGCGCTGGAACGCAGCCTGACCGAATTGCTGCAAGGCCGCAGCTTTGAAGGCTTGAATGATTTGCCGCAACCAACTTTTGCCAGCGAAGCGGTGACCGAGCCGAATAACTTTGTTGAGCATTTTATTGATTCCAGCGGCATTGTGTCGTGGCGTTTTTTCAGCGCCAAATCCGATTACGAGTTTGTGGAATGGGATTTTTCGGGTGAGGGCGAGCATGCAAATGCTGAAGAAGCCGCGACCATGTTTGGCATGCTGGCTGAGATGGGCAAGGAAGCTTATGTCGCCGTCTATGATCAGCTAGGCGCAGTGGCCTGCCGCATTCTGGTGCCGGGGTATTCGGAAGTGTATCCGGTCGAAGACCTGGTGTGGGATAACACCAATAAAGCGCTCTTGTTCCGCGAGGATATTTTAAACCTGCATACGCTGGACGATGATCGACTGGAAGCCTTGCTGGAGCGGTTGGAGAATAACGAGCTCGATGATTACGGTGATATTGCCACCCTGATTGGCATTGAGTTTGACGAAAACACCGATTGGGGTCAGCTCACGGTGATGGAATTAAAACTACTGATTCATCTCGCCTTGCAGCAGTTTGAAGAAGCGCATGACCTGGTGGGCGCCTTTTTGCAATACAACGACAACACGCTGGAACGCGGTTTGTTTTACCAAGCGTTGAATGTGGTGCTCGAAGTCACGCTGGATGATGAACTGGAAATGGCGGATTACGAAACCAACTTTCGTAAAATGTTTGGCGATGCGCGCATGGACGCTGCGTTAGGCGCAGTGGACGGCAGTGTACGCTTCTATGGTTTGACGCCCACCAGCATGAAGCTGGAAGGGCTGGACAGGCATCACCGCCTGATAGACAGCTACAGGAAGCTGCATACGGCCAGGGCTAAATGGGCTGCAATATAGGCCTGGCGAGATAAACAGCGAGTAATTCGTTATCCATCAGACAAGTTTAAAGCCACAGTGTATAAATGCTGTGGCTTTATGTTTTTTGGTACAACCGATTCTCTTTAATATACTGCCAAACCCGTGGCGGGATGTCCGTGATCGTCATTTCGCCGTTTTGGCTCAGTTGCTCGCGGATGCGTGTTGAGGAAATATCTGGCGGTGCCTGGGTTAAAAAGCTGATTAGCCCATTTGCTTGCGCAGCAAATGCTTGTGGGGCTGTGGCGATATCAACCAGTTTTCCTTCGTGCTGTGGATGCAAGGTTAAGGTTTTTTCCTTATCGGCCCGGTGTACAACGAGCAGGTGGCAGTAGTTCAGTAACTCCAGCCAGCGGTGCCAGGTGGGTAGTTTGGCGTAACTGTCCTGGCCCATGATCAGGCATAAGGCCTGGTCAGGAAAACGGGTACGCAACAGGTGTAAGGTTTCTATGGTATACGAAGGACCCTGGCGGTCCAGCTCGCAGGTATCGAGCACAAGTTTTGGCTGGTCTTGTATCGCCAGCTTCACCATTTCTGCCCGGTGTTGCGCGGTGACGGCAGGCGTTTCTTTATGTGGCGGCACGGCGGCTGGAATCACACGGATTTGCGTGCAGTGCAGGGTATCGAGCACCGTCTCGGCCAGCACCAAATGCCCTTTGTGGATGGGGTTGAAGGTGCCGCCAAAAATCCCGATCACTTCCATATTTCAGTCATTCTTTGAGCGCATCGCGGCAATCATTAAATTGCATCAATTGAGTGTCAGTGCTTTGTATTGAGAGCGGGCACGCACGGAGCGCAGGAACCGCAGTGTACATTGTAGTACATGAGGATTTCGAGCACCGCGAAACCACGTGATGTGCCCAATTCATGCAATTTATGCTCGAACGTGGCCGTCACCTAGAACGACATATTTGAGTGACGTCAGTCCTTCCAGGCCTACCGGACCGCGTGCATGCAACTTGTCAGTAGAAATACCGATTTCTGCACCAAAGCCATATTCAAAGCCGTCAGCAAAGCGGGTAGAGGCGTTGACCATGACGCTGCTGGAATCCACTTCGCGCAGGAACTGGCGTGCCTTGGTGTAGTTTTCAGTCACAATGGCTTCAGTGTGCTGGCTGGAATACTTGTTGATGTGCTCAATCGCTTCATCCAGGCCACTGACCACCTTGCACGAGATAATCGAATCCAGGTATTCGGTGTAATAGTCTTCCTCGGTCGCCGCTTTGGCTTGTGGCACGATGGCGCGGGTTTCGTCACAGCCGCGGATTTCCACGCCTTTGCTGAGTAGCATGTCGGCCAGTTTAGGCAGGGCGGTTTTGGCAATGCTACGGGCCACCAGCAGGGATTCTGCCGTGTTGCAGGTGCCCAGGCGCTGGGTTTTGGCATTCTCAAGAATGCGCACGGCTTTATCCAGGTCGGCTTCGTCATCCACATACACATGGCAGTTCCCGTCCAGGTGCTTGATGACTGGAATACGGGCGTCGTTGCTGATGCGCTCGATCAGGCCTTTGCCACCGCGTGGCACGATCACATCGACGTATTGCTTCATGGTGATCAGTTCACCCACGGCAGCGCGGTCTGTCGTTTCCACCACGAGCACGGCGGCTTGTGGCAAGCCCGCTTGTTGCAAACCCTGATGTACGAGTTTGGCCAGCGCCTGGTTGCAGTGGATGGCCTCGGAGCCACCACGCAGGATACAGGCGTTGCCGGATTTGATGCACAGGCCAGCGGCGTCCACGGTCACGTTAGGGCGGGCTTCGTAAATAATGCCGATCACGCCCAGTGGCACGCGCATCTGGCCGATCTGGATACCGGAAGGGCGGTATTTGAAGTTGCTCATTTCGCCGATGGGGTCTGGCAGGCTGGCAATTTGCTCCAGGCCTTCTGCCATGGTGGCGACGGATTTTTCGCTCAAGGCCAGGCGGTCCAGCATGGCAGCTTCCATGCCATTGGCTTTGGCGGCGTCCATGTCTTGCTGGTTAGCCGCTAGTAGTGCTTTTTCATGCTGGCGGATCAGGGCAGCAATATTGCGCAAGGCCTGGTTCTTGGTGTTGGTGTCGGCTTTTGCCATCAAACGGGAAGCGGCACGTGCCTGCTCGCCCAGTTGTTTCATATAATTTTGAATGTCCATAACTTCTTATTCTATCCTAAACCCGATGTGGCCCAAATTGTCTGAGTGTTAACGCGCCCTGGCCCTGGCAGATTTGTTGGCTGCCATGCGCGCAATGCCGCTGCAGAGGCGGGAGAGCTCAAGCCAGGCATCGCCATCGCCTACGCCTTTTGCCATGCGGTCTATGTCTGACAATTTTTGCAAAGCAGCTTCGATATGTTTTTGCGGTAAAAATTCCAATGCGCGTTTCACCAGTATCTGGCGGTCACCAAATAACCGGGCCTGGCTCATGGCAGCTTGCGCGGCCAGGCCGTTTTGCATGGCGAGGCGTACCTGCAAGAGCGGGCGGAATAACCAGACCAGCGGGTTCATGACGGCGACGGCGGTTTCGCCTTCTTCACGCAGGCCTTCAATGATGCGCATGACCCTGCTCTGGTCGCCTTGCAGCATGGCTTCACCCAGCTGCGAGACATCGAAACGCGCCACATTGAGTACGCATAGCCTGATGGCATCTTCAGACAAGGGGCCTGGCGGATAGAGCAGGCCCAGCTTTTGGATTTCCTGATGCGCGGCGAGTAAATTACCTTCCACCTGTTCGGCAATAAAACGGCGCGAAGCTTCATCTGCCGTTTGCTGTTGCATGGCCAGGCGTTGCGCAATCCACTCCGGTAATTGCGCCAGTGGCACCTGGTTGAGCACCAGTAACACGCCATGCTGTGACAGCGCTTCATACCAGGCGCTGCTGGTCATGTCGCGGTCTGGCGCGGGCAGGGTGATGATAGTCGTGGTATCAGCGGCAGGCAGTTCAGCCAGTTGTTGCAAGGCTTTGGCGCCCTCCACGCCGGGTTTGCCAGTGGGAATATTGATTTCGAGGATACGTTGCTCGGCAAACAGCGAAAAGCTTTGCAGGAACTGGGTGACTTGTCCCCAATTAAAGTAGCGTTCTACCGTAAAACTGGCGCGCTCCTGGGCACCCTGCTGGCGCGCCGCGGCACGAATCTGGTCTAGAGCTTCGGTGATGGAGAGCGGCTCGTCACCCGCCAGCACAAACAAGTGTTGTCTCGGCGGCAGGTGTTGAGCCAGTTGCGCTGCCTGGATGCGCATGTTTATTGCGGCGCTTTTTTCAGCGCAGAGAGGCGACGCAGAATGCCATTGAGCACATCGGTTTGCATGCTCTCTGTCAGCAGCTTTTGTTCGGCTTGTTTGGCCAGCAAGTTGGCGTCGTTATAGGTATAGTCACGACGGCCTTCCATGATCAGGGGTAAGGCCCACACGGCTTCTTCAGTCATTTTGGTACGGTATTGCACGCGATAGTACAGTTCGTATTCCCGCACCACACCGGTACCGCTTAAAGACAGAATGCGCTGTTCGTTTTCTTCCTTAAGCAGCTCCAGTTGCAGTTCAGCATCTTGAGGATCTGCAACCACTTTGACCCCTTGCTCGGTCAGTGCGGTTTGGAGTGCCTTGTTGATCTGCGTTGTGCCTTTAATGTGAATGGTTTTAAACGCAATGGGCGACGGTTGACGTAAATGGAAACCGCAAGCAGTGAGCATGACTGACAATGCCAGCATGCTCAACCAGACAGCCAGACTCTTATGCTTGAGTATTCGCAGCAACGTTCGCTCCTTAGTTTAAGCCACCACAATATTAATCAGCTTGTTAGGCACCACAATGATTTTCTTCACACTGCCTTCATTGAGAAATTTCTGTACAAAGTCCTGGTTGACGGCGGTGGCTTCAATCTGTTCTTTGGCCATGCTTTTGGGGATGCTGATGCTACCGCGCAATTTGCCGTTGACCTGCACCACGTATTCGACTTCATCCTGCACCAAGGCAGAGTTGGCCGGTTCTGGCCATTTGGCAGTCAGGATATCCGTGCCCAATTTCAGGCTTTGCCACATGACTTGTGTGATATGTGGCGCAATCGGTGACAGCACGCGCAGCAGGATGCTGTAACCTTCAAAGGCCACGGCTTGCCAGTCTTTTTCAGCTTCTTTCTGCACTTTTTCCAGCGTGTTGAGGATTTTCATGCATGCAGAAGCGACCGTGTTGAATTGCAGCTTGGCCAAGTCAATGTTGGCTTGTTTGAGCACGCTGTGGATTTCACGCCTGTGATTGGCGAGTTCGCCCGTGAGCTTGGTTGGCATATCGGCTGGTTGAATGTCTGCCAAGGCGTAGCCAAAATTCCATACACGTTTCAGGAAGCGGTGTGAACCTTCCACGCCACTGTCTGACCACTCCAGGGTTTGCTCTGGCGGCGCGGCAAACATCATGAAGAAACGGGCGGTATCGGCACCGTATTGCTCGATAAGTGATTGCGGATCTACGCCGTTACGCTTGGACTTGGACATGGTACCTATGCCCTGGTAATCAATGGCTGAGCCATCGGCTACCAGTTTGGCACCCGTGATTTTGCCGTTTTCGTCTTGTACCAGTTGCACTTCTTCCGGCGCAAAGTATTCAATGCCGCCTTTGGCGGTACGACGTGAAAAAATATGGTTGAGCACCATGCCTTGCGTCAGCAGGTTGGCGAATGGTTCGTCGTAGTTGACAAGGCCCAGGTCGCGCATGACCTTGCTCCAGAAGCGGGAGTAGAGCAGATGCAAAATGGCGTGTTCAATACCGCCAATATACTGGTCTACTGGCATCCAGTGGTTGGTTTGTGCATCGACCATGGCAGTGTCGCTAAAGCCTGAGGCATAGCGCGCGTAGTACCAGCTGGAATCCACAAAGGTATCCATGGTGTCAGTTTCACGCTTGGCTGGCTTGCCGCACTTGGGGCAGGCACAGTTCAAGAAGTCCTGGCGCTTGTTGAGCGGATTGCCTGAGCCATCCGGCACGCAGTCTTCCGGCAATTTGACTGGCAGCTGATCATCAGGGACCGGTACATCGCCACAGTCATCGCAGTGAATAATCGGAATCGGGCAGCCCCAGTAACGCTGACGGGACACTCCCCAGTCGCGCAGGCGCCAGTTGGTCTGCTTGCCGCCCAGATTTTTTTCTGCCAGATCAGCAGCCACAGCCTCAACTGCTTCAGCGTAGTTCAGGTCATTGTATTTGCCGGAATGGATGCACACGCCTTTGGTTTTGTCGCCGTACCACTCTTGCCAGCCAGCGAGGTCAAACTCCTGGCCGACCACGCTAATCACTTGTTTGATCGGCAAGTTGTATTTCTTGGCAAAGCCAAAATCACGCTCATCGTGCGCAGGCACGGCCATCACGGCACCTTCGCCGTAGGTCATGAGCACATAGTTGCCCACCCAGACAGGCACTTGCTCACCTGTGATCGGGTGCGCAACGGTCAGGCCTGTGTCCATGCCTTCTTTTTCCATGGTCGCCATGTCGGCTTCCATGACTGAGCCTTGCTTGCATTTTTCAATAAAGGCTTGTAGCGCCGGGTTGTTTTGCGCCGCATGCGTGGAGAGCGGATGCTCAGCGGCCACCGCACAGAAAGTGACGCCCATGATGGTGTCGGCACGCGTGGTGAATACCCACAGTTTGCCGTCATCAATTAACTGGTTGTCACTGTTTTTGATATCGTGCGTAAAGGCAAAGCGCACACCCACGCTCTTGCCTATCCAGTTGGCCTGCATGGTTTTCACACGCTCTGGCCAACCTGGTAGTTTGTCCAGGTCATCCAGCAGTTGCTGGGCGTAACCAGTGATGTTGAGATAGTAGCCGGGGATTTCACGTTTTTCGACCACGGCGCCCGTCCGCCAGCCACGGCCATCAATCACCTGCTCGTTGGCGAGTACTGTCTGGTCTACTGGATCCCAGTTCACGACCTGGGTTTTTTTGTAGGCAATGCCTTTTTCCAGCATGCGTAAAAATAGCCATTGGTTCCACTTGTAGTAATCAGGCTGGCAGGTGGCCAGCTCACGGCTCCAGTCGATGGCAAACCCCAGCGATTTAAGCTGCTTGCGCATATAGGCAATGTTGTCATATGTCCATTGCGCGGGCGGCACGCTGTTCTGGATAGCCGCATTTTCAGCAGGCAGGCCAAACGCATCCCAGCCCATGGGCTGCAACACATTAAAGCCTTTCATGTGGTGGTAGCGGCTTAACACGTCACCAATGGTGTAGTTGCGTACATGCCCCATATGCAGTTTTCCACTAGGGTAGGGGAACATGGACAGGCAATAGTATTTGGGTTTGTTGCTATCAGTCTTGGCCTGAAAGCTGAGATTCGACTCCCAATGTTGTTGTGCCTGTTGTTCGACTTCTTTGAATGGATACTGCTGTTGCATGTGCTTGGCTTGAACGTAACTAAATAGAAGCCTTGATTATACCCGAGAACGCATGGGCATGTTTTGAGTTAACCGTCACTCTAGGAAGGATTCACGCGATTGGTGGTTGATATGCTGCAATCGGCATAAGTGTGGTTGATATCAACCCGCCATCAACCCGCCTTGAGAGTTGATTAATATATTCATAAATATAATTTGTTTTAATTAAAACAGTAAGATAAATATTACTGCGATAGCTTTGGCACCAATGTTGCTGGTGATTGTGCGTTTTTTGATAACAACAAGGACAGAAGAGGGTGTACGCATGAAAAAACAAAGCATATTGATGGCAACCGTATTGGCGTTTAATCCAGCCATGGAGGTGTTTGCTGAGGAAAAAGAGCGGCAGGATGCCACGCTGGATGTGCCGCCGGTAATGGTGAAAGGTATCTTGCCGGATAGATTGGAATCGGTGCCGGGTTCATACTATCTCGTTGATGAAAAAGCGTTAGAGGAACGTCGGCCGTTTTCTGTACAGGAAGCATTAAACAATGTCCCTGGCGTGAACGTAGTGGGGGAAAATACATTTGGCCTGGGTGTGAAT
The DNA here is from genome assembly GCF_001183865.1 of Methylophilus sp. TWE2. NCBI lineage: Bacteria > Pseudomonadati > Pseudomonadota > Betaproteobacteria > Nitrosomonadales > Methylophilaceae > Methylophilus > Methylophilus sp. TWE2. The sequence goes on along the minus strand of NZ_CP012020.1, from coordinate 2,137,000 downwards.
ATTGGTATTCGAGGCTTGAACCCAAGACGGACTGCCCGTACGTTGTTGATGGAAGATGGTATGCCTCTGTTTTTGGCACCGTACGGCGACCCTGCCGCGCATTACACCACACCACTTGAGCGTGTGCAGCGCATTGAGGTTGTTAAAGGATCTGGCCAGATTTTATACGGCCCGCAAACGGTAGGCGGTATGATCAATTTTGTGACCCGGCCAGTGCCAACGGATGGTCAAGTACATGGCAATGTTCAAGCGACAGTTGGTAACAATGACTTTACCAGTCTCTATGGCACGATTGGCGCTGGTGACGAGCGCGGTGGCCTGATGATTGATGCCTTGCATAAGAAAGGCGATGGTATTCGTGACAATCACGACTTTGAGATTCAGGAATACACCGCCAAGGGCCAATTAAACCTCTCAGACAGGCATACGTTGATTGCCAAGGCTAGTTATTTCCGCGAGGATTCGCATGTCTCAGAAACCGGTTTGGGACTAGTGGAATATAACGAGAACAAGTATCAGGCGCCAACGGGTGACCGTGATGTTTTTCAGCATGAACGTAAAACATTTCAGTTACAGCATCTTTTTCAAATCAATCAACAGGTCAAACTCTCTACGCAAGCTTACTATGCTGATTCTGAGCGAGCCTCATTCAGGCAAATAAACGCGCCGGGCACATCAGCCGTTCCTGGCAGATCAGAGCTTGATCGCTGTGGTACATCTGCAACTGTTGCAAACTCTATTTCTTGTGGTGGACGCTGGCGCCCGCGTGATTTTGAATACTGGGGGATTGAACCCAGGCTTGATATCCAACATAGTCTTTTTGGGATAGAAAGTAATGCCGTTATTGGTTTTAGATACCACAGAGAAGATATTGAGCGTAATCAGTATCGAGGTGCAGACCCACGATTCCAAAGCCTGTCATTCGCTAAAACATTTGAAAATGTGAATGGCGGAACAGGGCATCGCGAACAGATTTTTACCAATGTTGAAGCTAAGTCTTATTATGCACAGAACACTTTTTATGCCGGAGACTGGACCTTTACGCCTGGTTTGAGATTCGAAGATATTCGCATCAAAACCGATATTAGACGCGCCGAAGGGCAGCCACAAAACAACCCGCAATCAGACGCTACCAACAACCAGAGCAAGCTATTGCCGGGCTTTGGCTTGACTTGGAACGGTATTCAAAACACCACTGTATTTGCCGGCGTGCACAAAGGGTTTGCGCCACCGAGACCTGACCGTGATATTTTTGCCCCGGGCGGTGCGAATACCGCGGTTGCCGTGAATACAAAGCCTGAAGAAAGCACCAACTGGGAGCTTGGCTTTCGTTCCAACTATTTCAAAGGTGTCACACTTGAATCGACCTTGTTCCACACCGTATTTGAAGACATCGTGGTTGCAGGCCCCACACAAGGATCATTCATTAACGGTGGTGAGTCGCAACAATCCGGTATTGAGTTTGCAGGTAGAGTAGATTTTGGAAAAATTTTAGAGACCAGTCATAACATCTATATTTCAGGGTCCTACACTAACTTGTTTACCGCCAAATTTAAGAAAACGAATGCGGGCGCTGATATTTTCAGTGGAGACCGCTTGCCATACGCACCTAAACATTTGGCATCCATTAATTTCGGCTATCAGCATCCAGTCGGGTTGGATGCACGTATTGGAGTGGATTATGTCAGTGAACAGCAGGAAGATGTCGCTTTCAGGGCCGGGCGACCAGAGGCGATTGATTATGATGGGAGTGGTGTCTCAGGCGTTCTTGCAGGTGTGACAGGCAAGATTCCATCCTATGCACTGATTAATGCAACGGTGAATTACAAGCCTGTAGGAAGTAATCTGACTTACTTTGCCAGTGCCTACAATCTGGGTGATCGTGAGTATCTGGCCAGCCGCGTGGACGGGATGGTGGCAGGACGTCAGCGTCAGGTCTTTGCTGGTATTCGCTACGACTTCTAACGCGCTGCATCGCATTAGAACAAAAAAGCCCGCGATTGCGGGCTTTTTGTTATTTACAACGGTGGCTTATTTCAACGCGGTAAAGATTTCTTCTTTAATCGTATTCAGTTCGCCCAGGCCATTGACCTTAACGTATTGCGGCGCACCGCTGACGCCTGAGTTGGCCCAGTCTGAGTAGTAACCAATCAATTGCTCTGTCTGGTCGTGGTAAACCTGCAAACGTTTCAACACGACTTCTTCCTTATCGTCGTCGCGTTGCACCAAGTCTTCTCCGGTCACGTCATCTTTGCCTTCTACTTTTGGCGGGTTGAATTTGACATGGTAAGTGCGGCCAGAGGCTGGGTGGCTGCGGCGGCCGCTCATGCGCTCAACGATGGCAGCATCTGGTACGTCGATTTCCACGACATAATCAATGGCGACACCGGCATTTTTCATCGCTTCTGCTTGCGGAATGGTACGTGGAAAGCCGTCAAACAGAAAACCATTGGCGCAGTCTGCATCCTTGATGCGCTCTTTCACCAGGCCGATAATCACTTCATCGGGCACCAGGCCACCGGCATCCATGAATTTTTTGGCTTCCAGACCCAATTGTGTACCTGCCTTGACTGCTGCGCGCAACATATCTCCAGTGGAAATTTGCGGAATATTGAATTTTTCTTTGATAAAGGTGGCTTGTGTGCCTTTACCGGCACCAGGGGCGCCCAGCAGAATCAAACGCATAACATGCTCCAAAAGTTTGGGTTTTAATGAAAGCAGGATTATATCAGGCTAAACTTTAAATCAGGTTAAGCAAGATAATTACTGATGGCGACAAATTCGGCCACCCCCAGGTTTTCTGCACGCAATTGTGGATTGATGCCAAGGGCGGCAAATCCGGCATCATCCAGCAGTCCTTTCAGCGTATTGCGCAAGGTTTTACGCCGCTGGCCAAAGGCTGCCGTGACCACTTTGGCAAACAGACCTTCATCTTTGGCGGGATAGGGCAGTGTTGCATAAGGCACGCAGCGTACAAAGGCAGACTCGACCTTGGGCGCGGGGTCAAAAGCTTCTGGTGGGACGGTGACCAGATATTCCATTTGCAGGCGGTATTGCAGCATAACGGACAAACGCCCATATTCCGGGCTCGACGGTTCTGCCACCATTCGCTCCACCACTTCTTTTTGCAGCATAAAGTGCATGTCTATGATCTGCGCCGTGTTTTCCAGCAGCTTGAACAGGATAGGACTGGAAATGTTATACGGTAAATTGCCAACGACGCGTATGTGATCCCCAAGGGTAGCGAAGTTAAATTTCAATACGTCAGAATTGTGAATGGTGATTTTCTTGGGCGGGTAAAATCCTTGCATCCACTGGATAATGTCACGGTCAATTTCCACGACATGCAGATGATCCAGATGTTTAATCAAGGGCTGCGTCATTGCACCGAGGCCAGGCCCGATTTCCACCATCACGTCATCCGCTTGCGGGTGGATGGCATTGATCAGGCTTTGGATAATACCCTGGTCAATGAGGAAGTTCTGACCAAATTTTTTCTTGGCGATATGTTTCATGAATTCTTTGTATGGCGTGACACTGACAAATCGATGGCAAGCTGGATGGCGCTGAGCATGCTGCCTATGTCAGCTTTGCCGCTACCGGCAATATCCAGGGCGGTGCCGTGATCGACGGATGTACGGATAATCGGTAGTCCTAGCGTGACATTGACGCCTTCGCCAAAGCTGGCATGTTTGAGGACGCTCAAGCCCTGGTCATGGTACATGGCCAGGAAGGCATCGGCTTGCGCCAGGTTTTTTTGCGAAAACATGGTATCTGCAGGCAGGGCACCGATCAGTTGCATGCCTTCTGCACGAAGCTGGTCTAGCACCGGGTTAATTGTTTCAATTTCTTCTGTGCCCAGATAGCCATTTTCCCCTGCGTGTGGGTTGAGTCCTGCTACATAGATACGTGGTTGGCCGATACCGAATTTGTGCACCAGGTCGTGATGCAGGATGCGTATGGTGGTGGTGAGTGCACTGGCGGTAATGGCCTGACTGACCTGAGTCAGTGGCAAATGCGTGGTCGCGAGCGCCACCCGCATACCTCCGCCAACCAGCATCATCACCACTTGTTCGGCATGGGTTTTTTCTGCCAGATATTCTGTGTGGCCGCTAAAAGAGATCCCGGCATCGTTGATAATGCCTTTATGCACGGGGGCCGTGACCATGGCATCAAATTCGCCAGACTGGCAGCCAGATAAAGCGCGATCCAGCATGTTTAATACGGCAATACTGTTATTTTGATTGAGCGCACCTGCGACCACGGGGACGGCTGTGGCCACTGGTAACACAGTTAAATGACCGTCACCGGCATGCGGTATGAGGTTTTCTGTGTAAGGCGTTATTCTTACAGGTAAGCCTAACTGTGAAGCCCGGGCCTGCAAGGCTTGTGGATCTGCCAGGACAACCAGGGCCGCAGGCGTTGCCGTGTGGGCGAGCTTAACGCAAATATCCAGGCCAACACCGGCGGGTTCGCCAGCAGTAATCGCAATGCGCGGTAAGTGGTTCATTCGTTAGAATTTGTCTTCTAACCGCAGCTCGACAAAGGCTTTGTCACGCAGTTCATGTATCCACTCGTTATAGGCCTCTTCAGCTTTGCGCGCACGGATTTCCTGGCGCGCCTTCAGACGTTTGGACTCTTTGGACATGTCCTGTTTACGGCGTTCCAGCACCTGGATCACATGCCAGCCGAATTGACTGCGGATAGGTGCGCTGACTTCATTAATGGCTAACTCAGCCATGGTTTTTTCGAATACAGGCACCGTGTCACCTGGGCTGATCCAGCCTAAATCGCCGCCATTCGAGGCGCTGCCGTCATCAGAATATTGGCGTGCCATATCCTGGAATGGTGTGCCGTGGTCTATACGCTCCTTGATGCCTTCAATTTTCTGCTTGGCCTCTTTGTCGGAGAGCACTTCATTTGGCTTGAGCAAGATATGACGTACATGGGTTTGCTCGACAATCAGGGTGCTGGTACCGGCGCGTCTCTCATTCAGTTTGAGGATATGCACCCCATTACCGCTACGGAACGGGCGTGAGACGCCACCGACTTGCAGCGTTTTGATCAGCTCCAGAAATTCTGGAGGCATTTGCTGGCCACTACGCCAGCCCAGCGCGCCGCCATCCAGTGCATTGGGCGCATCTGAAAAGTTGGCTGATGCTTTTTCAAAACTCATGCCTTCAGACAAAGCCTTGATCACCTGTTCAGTGCGGGTTCTGGCTTTCTGGATATCTTCCGGAGAGCTGTCTTCAGGCAAGCGGATCAATATTTGCGAGATATTGAACTCATCCAGGTCGCCTTCTTTCTCCTGGGTGCTCAGGTAGTTGTCAATTTCGGCCTCAGAAATATTGACCTTGTTGTCCACGTCGCGCTCCCGCAGGCGGGCCAGAATAATATCATTGCGGATATCTTCACGGAATTTGTAAAACTTCATGCCATCCTCTTCCAGCGCTTTTTTAAAGGCTGGCAAGGTCAGGTTATTTTGTTCTGCAATCCGGTCTATGGTTTTGTCCAGCTGTGCGTCATCCACCTTGATGCCGGTTTGGGCTGCCAGTTGCAGCTGCAGGCTATCCACAATCAGACGCTCCAGAATCTGTTTCTGCAAGATATCGTCCGGTGGTACCTCCACACCTTTCTTGATCATTTGTGCCTTCACCGATTCCATACGGCCCAGCAGTTCCCTTTCCGTAATCACGGATTGGTCAACGACCGCAATAATACGGTCCATCTTCTCAATAGGTGCTTTCTCTGCGGCCAATAATGCTGTAGATGTTGTACTCAGCGCAAATACAATGGCCGGTAGCAGGAGGGTGAGTAATCTTTTCATCATTGCAAGTTCTGGTCTCTGTAAATTGTCGGGAGGTCATAAGTGCGCATATAACTTGGGATATTACGCTTGATGACGTTGAGGGGATTGGCGCCGATAGAGGTTAAACCGCCCAGTTCGAGTTGGAAAAACATGGCGGTGTTCGCATTTGCAGTCGCTGTCTGTACACGCTGCATGACGGCACGTGCCTGCCAGCAACCGGCATCATATTCAAGACCACCCAGGAATTGGACGGCATTGGAGTCTCGGATCGAGTAGTTCAGGCGGCCAATACCGTACCATCCGGATCCTAACGGCCATTGGGCTGAAGTATCCAGCTGTTCAAGCGTATTTGCAGTGTAGCGATAGCCAAAAGTGAATGATTTGCCAGGCTCCGGATTGTAGCGTAAGAGAAAGTTATTCCGTTCTGTATTGCTGCGCTCGGGGTCGTACTGCCAAAATGTATCCAAATTGAGCCGACTGGATAAACGCGCAGTGAATCCTGCAAGCAGGTCAGAGGATTTTCGGGTGTTCACTGACGCATTTGGCAGGGTCACTCTCTGATCCTCGAAGTAAAAACGCTGGCCAATGGTTGCGCTTAAACGCTCGATCCCGGTTTCACTGTCGATCAGGCGACTGGTCAGCGCCATTGTCATCTGGTTAGCATTGTTGATACGGTCATCGCCACTGAACTGATTTTCATAGAAAATCGAGTTTTGGTTCAGCGTATTGAGTGAACTATCAAAAATAGGGATTCTGCTTTGATCTTTGTAAGGAATATAAACGTAATAAGCTCTTGGCTCCATTGTCAGCGTATAGTTTTTATCAAACAGATTGGCATCGCGGTCAAAGTAAATCCCTGAATCCAAACTCACGATAGGGAGCGTACGGTTTATCTGATTGAACTCCTGAGAATATCCTAGAGGTATGTTGTTGTTCAGACTATATTGAGTGCTCTGTACGCCAACTTTAGGTGTGATATATCCATATGAATTTTTCATTGGATAAGAGACTGAGGGGTACACACTTAGACGACTTCCCGAAGGTGCATTCAACATTTCGTCCATCGGCTGAAAGTTGACATATTGCGCGCCAGTCTGGGTTTTAAACCCTTTCCACTCATCGTTGTATGTTAATGTCAGTTGCGGAAGTCTTTGATAAACAAAGGAAATATTATCCAGGTTTTGATAACGTTGTATCGTGCTGTTGAAAGTAAGATGCTCGCTGTTGTAGTTTGCAAACACGGTTTGCGGTAAGTTAACACGAGAAGTGACCTGGATTCGTGTTGCCATTTCAGAGAAGTAGGTGTCATCAGACACTTTCTCTAGGTTATAGCCGCCCGACCAGTGCTCACTGAAATTTTGCCGATGTGATAGCTTGACGTAATAACGGGTTTGGTTCGTCATACTGTCATTATCCAGGTATTCAATATTGTTGATCCCGGAGTAGTTCTCATCCAGGTAGCGGAATTCACCTTGCACTTGCACGCCACGCTTGCTCAGGACACGAGTTGCAATAGTGGCGTCCATATCCGGCCGGATATTGATATAGTAAGGCGTTAGCAGTTCAAAACCACTGCGTGATGTCGTGCCCCATAATGGCGCCAGGAAACCGCTTTTCCGCTGGTTGTTATACGAGAAACTCATCCAGGGTGTGTACAAAATGGGGACGCCCTTGAACTCCACATAGGCATTGGTGGCCACGCCGGTACGCGTGTAGTCATTAAGTTCGAGATTGTTGGTCTTGATGTACCAGTCGTCCACATCGGCAGCACAGGAGGTATAGCTGGCATTTTTCAGTCGTTTGACGTTCTGACCTTCAAACAGTACTTGTTTGGCTGTCGCGCGGATGTTGTCAAAGGCACTCGTTTTCTGCTTAGCGCTGTAAGACTGATTATCCTCCAGATATCTTTTGGGGTCGCTGATCAGGATTGCGTCATCATTTAACAGTGCGCTGCTATCCTGGTTGCTGGGCGGTGGCGGACTGCTTTTGAATTCAATCGAAACATCGCGCATTTCACCTATGCTTTCACTCATGCGCATACGCAACAAGGGACCGGTGATTTTGGTTTCCCCGGCTGTGATCGTGGCGTTGCCATCTACCTGTAGCTCATCGTTCTGCATGTCATAACGGATTTCATCCCCAGTGACTTGCTGACCGTCTTTACGAATGACCGCGTTACCGACGGCGCGCATCTGCCTGTCCATGCGCAATTGCAAACTGTCACCCTCAATTTCAATGGCACCAGGCAAAGTGGCATTTTCAGCGACCATGATGGACGCTTGGCCAGCTTCATCATCCGCACGTACCGAGCCCGACGAGAGCGTACTGATTGCGATCAGCGCAAAAATCAGACGGATGCCGCGTTCCTGAGAGCCACATGCCTGAAAGGTAGATGAGTAAGCTTGCAAATTATTCAAAGAGTGATCGTTTCGGTCAGGCCTGCTCATCGCAGAGTGTTATGTGCACGCATGTCGGGCCGTGCGGCCGGATGCCCCATTCAATTGCGCTATATTATTCATGAAAACGCTTAAAAAGTCATTTTTCACTTAAAATAACAGCCGCATTTTAACAGCATTGCCCGATAGCACGGGCTGATTCATCATTTGGGAACGTTTGTGGATAGAACACAGCAACTTCAACAATGGCTGGCACAGGTCGTGGACCAGCCCTTTACATTGACTACTGCTTCAGCAGATGCCAGTTTCAGGCGTTATTTTCGCGTGCATTTGCCTACCGGAACCCTGATTGCCATGGATGCGCCACCACCCCAGGAGGACTGCAGACCTTTTGTGCGTGTGGCTGAACAATTGCTGGCTGCTGGTCTCAATGTACCGAAGATTGTGGCGCAAGATATGACGCAAGGCTTCTTGTTACTGAGTGATCTGGGTAACGATACTTATTTGTCACAATTGAAGCGAGAGAATGCCAAGGTCTTGTATGGAGATGCTTGCCAGGCACTGATCAAGATGCAACTGGCCACGCAGCCAAATGCATTGCCTCCTTACGATAGTGCGTTACTAATGCGTGAGCTGCAGTTATTCCCTGAGTGGTACATAGCAAAACATTTGGGTAAAACGTTAACAGCTGAGCAACAGGCGGTGATGGATAAAACGTTTGCCTTGCTGCTAGATAATATCTTGCATCAACCGCAAGTCACTGTGCACCGCGATTATCATTCTCGCAACCTCATGGTCACCTCGGAAAACAACCCCGGCATCCTCGATTTCCAAGATGCCGTGATTGGTGCGATCACCTATGACCTGGTGTCCTTATTTAAGGATGCCTATATCCGTTGGGATGAAGAAGACTTGATGGACTGGGTGGTGCGTTACTGGCAATCAGCAAAAAAAGCAGGTTTGCCTGTGAATGAAGATTTTGGTGAATTTTATAAAGACTTTGAGTGGATGGGCGTACAGCGTCACATCAAAGTGCTGGGTATTTTTGCCCGTTTATATCATCGCGATGGCAAGGATGGCTACCTGAAGGATATGCCACTCGTCATGCAGTATTTGCAGGCAGCCTGTGAGCGCTATGTAGAGTTGCGACCATTCCTTAAATTGTTGCGTACGCTGGAAAACGGAGCGTAAGTCGTGCGCGCAATGATCCTGGCGGCAGGACGGGGCGAGCGCATGCGGCCGTTGACCGACCATACGCCAAAACCTTTATTGCAGGTGGGTGGTAAACCTCTGATCGTCTGGCATATCGAACGACTGGCACGCGCCGGATTCACCGAGCTGGTGATTAATCATGCGCATTTAGGGCAGCAGATTGAAACGGCTCTGGGTCACGGTGAACAGTGGGGAATACATATCCGCTACAGTGCTGAACAAGTTGCGCTGGAAACCGCGGGTGGCATCGCAAACGCCTTGCCATTGCTAGGTGACCAGCCTTTTCTGGTCGTAAACGGTGATGTGTTTACCAATATTGATTACGCCAGCCTGGCTCTGCCAGCTGGCAAATTAGCGCATCTGGTCATGGTGGATAACCCACCGCAGCATGCTGCCGGGGATTTTGGCCTGAAAGATGGGCTGGTGTGCGAGTCGGCCGACCAGAGGTTGACCTTTTCAGGTGTGGGGGTCTACCATCCAGAGCTGTTTGACTCAGTGCAACGTGGTCAGGCCGCCAAACTGGCGCCGCTGTTAAAAGAGGCTATGCAACATCAACGTGTGACTGGACAACATCACCATGGTTTGTGGCATGATATCGGCACGCCGGAGCGTTTACAACAACTTGATCATTGGCTAAATAACAATCAGGGGGAATAATGAGGCCACCGTACGAACATCGCACCGATAAAATGGCACACCAGGCCTTGATGTGGATAGAGCGGTTAGGGCTGGGCCTGGTGACCATTGCCACTTTCTTCTCGCTGGCACATGAGTTGGCGCGTATGTGGCATGCTGGCATGGTGGGGCTGGGCGATCTGTTGCAGCTGTTTTTGTATCTGGAAGTCTTTTCCATGATCAACAGCTACTTTGGCACGGGTAAACTGCCCATGCGCTATCCGATTTATATTGCCATGGTGGCTTTGGCGCGTTACCTGCTGCTGGACATGAAGGAAATGACCGAAACCCATATGCTGGCGGTGTCTGTGGCTATCCTCATATTGGCAATTTCGGTATTGGTCATGCGTTTTGGACATTCACAGTATCCCTATGAGGATATTCCCGAGCAAAAACGCGATTTACTTTAGGGTGTCATTTAGGCAAATTTTTGCGCCATAACTAAGACTGGCGCAAGCCAGGTCAGGCGGTTGCCAGGTCCTCGGTCAGCATGGTCACCTGATTACGGCCATGCGCTTTTGAGGTGTAGAGCGCCTGGTCTGCGCGTGTGATAAAGCTGTCGGCAGATTCACCCGGCTGGTAGGCTGTCACTCCAAGCGAAACCGTGATGTTGGAAATCAGGCGTTGCGTCACATTGTTTTTAATCGTGATCGCCGCGACCTGGCGGCGTATGGTTTCCGCAATCTCGTTAGCCATTTCCACACTGGTATGTGGTAACAAAAGCACAAACTCTTCGCCGCCGTAACGTGCCGCAGTATACAGGTCTCCGGAAACCGTTTTTAAAATCCTCGCCACGGCCTGAATCACCTTATCTCCAAACAAATGGCCATAACTGTCATTGACGCGTTTGAAAAAGTCGATATCGGCAATCACCAGGCAAGTATCATCGGTCGCGACTGTGTCCAGGCATTGATGCAAGGCACTATCAAATCCCTTGCGGTTCATGAGGCCAGTCAGGCCATCAGAGATTGCCTCTTGCTTGGCCTTCATGATCTCGCTTTTCAAGTCCGAAATCTCTTTCAGGCTGGATTCTAACTGCGTTTGCAGACTGTGCATGGAAGTTTGCATTTGCAAGGTATCAGATAACAAGGGAGCAAACTTGACACCAAGCTCTGCATCCAGGTGATGGATTTCGCCAGACCAAGCCTCCAGCGCTTTTCTAAATACTGTCGTATCCTTGTCTGCTTTCTGGGTGGATGAGGTGATGTCAGTGACCACCTGATTAAAGCGATCAACCAGAACTTGAGCGCTATCGGCATCCATACTGGCGATATGCTTGTTATAAAGATGGGAGGTACTTTTTTCGTTGAGTTTTTTTTCTTTTTCGATCAGGCTATTCACCTCTTCAATCAGGCGCGCATGTTCGCCGGACGAATACTCATACCAGACAGCGTAGCTGACCGGATGGAAAGCTGTATCCTGCCTAGACATATGGTGGATGGCTTGTCGCAGATATTCTGCACTTTTTTCTTTACTGATTTCGTATAGCATCTTGGACTCTAACGATGTTCAATTCGCAATGAATGTTGTTATTCTCAGTACTTGAGACAGACTCAAAGGAAATAACGGATAAAAACCAGATTTTTTGAGGGTGAGTGTGAAAATAATTTCAACACCTCATGATTTGCTTAAAAATTCTGCTGATACTGCAATAATAGCGCTATGAAACAAGAAGACTTGATCCAACTGGTCACCCTGAAAATGCCTTATGGAAAATATCAGGGCAGGCTGATTGCCGATTTGCCTGGGCATTATTTGCACTGGTTTGCACGCGAGGGCTTCCCGCCTGGGGAGTTGGGGCGTTTGCTGCATTTGATGCGTGAAATTGACCACAATGGGTTATCTGCACTGTTAACACCCTTGCGCGCCGAGGGCGGGAAGCTGCATGATTAATCGTTGCTGGTGGTTGTTTTTAGGCTTGCTGGCAATGCCTGCCGTGAGGGCCGAGGAGGCCTGGCAATCTTCCGCTTACCTCCAGCAAGCATTCTTCGAAGTGGCTTTACACAATGAGTACACTGGCGGCGAGCAGCCGGTACGTAAATGGCAGCAACCGATCAGGGTCTGGTTAGAGCATCATGCAGACCAAACCCAGGCCGAGCAGCGCGCCATGCTGACAAAATATCATATGCAGCATTTGTCCAGAATCACGGGCCATCCCATTGTTTTTGCCACGTCTCGTCAGGAAGCCAATTTTATGGTGGTGTTCTCCCATTTACAGCTTTGGCGTAATGACATCGCATTGGTCAGCGGCAATTTATTGATCAAGCCACCTGCTGACGCCGCTTGTGTGTTTGGCTTGGATCTTGATGACAAAAAAGCGATTAAAAAAGCCTGGGTGGTGATTCCTGTTGATCTGGCGCAGGAGCATCGCCAACTGCTGTCTTGCATTGTGGAGGAAACCACGCAGGCCATGGGTTTGCCAAACGACTCAGAAAAAGTCTTTCCCTCCATTTTTAATGACAAAACGCCAGAGTCATTGCTGACTGGCCTGGATGCATTGCTGCTGAAAATGCTTTATGCGCCAGCAGTCAAGCCTGGCATGCGTGCTCACCAGGTACGTTCCGTGCTCGATAAGCTGCTCAAACAGTGGCAAAATGATGGCACTATTCAGGATGCCGAGAAGAATGTCAGGCAGTCAGAGTTATATGAAATGATGGGGTTCTGAAGGGCGTTGCAGGGCGGAACCATTCCAGCAATTGCACACTAAATACGCTACAATGCCCAACTGCTTTACCAGATTGATTGCCAAGGATTTGCTTTGAGTACCTCCATGCAAGAATTTTCACGTCGCCGCCAGCAACTGATGGACAGCATGCAGGCCGGGATTGCCGTGATTCCTACTGCGCCAGAAGTGACGCGTAACCGCGACAGTCATTATCCCTACCGTTTTGACAGCTATTTTTACTACCTGACTGGGTTTAAAGAGCCGGAAGCCGTGCTGGTTCTGATTGCAGGTGCGCAACCAAGAAGTATTCTGTTTTGCCGCGACAAAGACATCGAACGTGAAATCTGGGATGGTTTTCGTTATGGTCCAGAGGCGACAAAAAAAGAATTTGGCTTTGATGAAGCGTATTCCATCACGCAACTTGATGAGCAATTGCCCAAGTTGATGGCGAACCAGCCAGAGCTGTTTTTTAGTTTGGGCGCGGATGCTGGCTGGGATGCCAAAGTCAGCGGCTGGCTCAATGCTGTCAAGGCGCAAGCCCGTACCGGTGTACAGGCGCCAGCCAGGCTGGTTGATGTGCGTCAAGCACTGGATGCCATGCGTCTGCTTAAATCTCCTTATGAAGTCGACCTCATGCGTCGTTCAGCCAGTATTGCCGCCAGTGCCCATAACCGCGCTATGCAGGCAGTCCAGCCGGGTAAGTGGGAATATGAAATCGAAGCCGAATTTTTGCACGAATTTTACCGGCAGGGTGCACAGGCACCGGCTTATACGAGTATTGTGGCAGGCGGGTCTAATGCCTGTACTTTGCATTACAACGCCAATAATGCTGAGTTGAAAGCTGGCGACCTGTTACTGATTGATGCGGGTTGTGAGCTGGATGGCTATGCTTCTGACATTACCCGTACTTTTCCTGTCAGTGGCCGCTTCAATGGTCCGCAAAAGGATTTATATCAACTCGTGCTCGCAGCCCAGGCTGCCGCGATTGCGAGTGTCAGTCCACAGCATCACTGGAATGCGCCACATGAAGCTGCGCTGGATGTCCTGGTGGATGGGTTTATTCATTATGGCTTATGCCAGGGTAGCCGGGAGGCCGTGCTTGAAAGCGGCAGCTACCGCCAGTTTTACATGCATCGTACCGGGCACTGGCTGGGTCTGGATGTACATGATGCCGGCGAATACAAAACGCCTGCGGGTGATTGGGTCATGTTGCAGCCTGGCAATATGTTGACGGTAGAGCCAGGGTGCTATGTGCGGCCCGCAGAGAATGTGCCTGAGCATTTCTGGAACATTGGCATCCGTATTGAAGATGATGTACTGGTCACCCCTTCTGGCCATGAAGTGATCACGTCTGCTGCCATCAAGACGGTAGCAGATATTGAGGCATTGATGCGGCAGCAATAAAAGTTGATTGTTTATAGATGGATCAAAAGGCAACAAGCGTCATGCAAACTCTCAGTCATCCTGTCGTGATAGGCGGCGGCCCGGTTGGGCTGGTGCTCGCGCTATCGTTGCAACAGTCCAGTGTGCCTGTGACCATACTTGAAGCACAGGCACCGGGTGCGATGTATGGTGATGGCAGGGCGTTGGCGCTCTCTTACGGTACGCGTCAGGTGCTGGAACAACTGGGTGTCTGGCCACTGCTTGAAATGGCAGTCACAGCCATCGAAACCATTCATGTCTCGCAGCAGAAAGGCTTTGGCCGCACCGTGCTCAAAGCACATGAACACTCATTGCCTGCCTTGGGCTATGTCGTGTCTTACGGTGCGTTAATGCAGGCACTCGATGCCCGTATCGAGCAATCGCCTGCAGGGATTAATATTCAATACCAGGCACCGGTAACAGGCTTGGATGTACACGCTCACGCAGCCGATATTCAATACTCGCTTGCGGATGGTTCAGTGCAACAATTATCGACGCCCCTGGCGGTGATTGCCGATGGCGGACGTAGCCTGGATGCCATCCCCGGCCTGGTACGGGAAACCAAGCATTACGGGCATGATGCACTGGTTGGCCTGGTGCAAACCGAGCAACCACATCACAATATTGCGTATGAGCGTTTCACGCCCCGGGGTCCGATGGCATTGTTACCGAACGGGAAACAATTCTCGCTGGTATGGACGGGTGAGCAAACGTATATAGATGAAATCGCCGCGCTAAAGGATGCCGCTTTTCTAGAGGCTTTGCACGCAGCGTTTGGCGATCGTGTTGGAAAATTCTTGCATATTGGCAAGCGATTCAAGTTTCCACTCAAACTGAGTAAGTTGGACCAGACCTTTGCTGCGCATTGTGTGGTGATAGGCAATGCGGCACAAACCATGCACCCAGTGGCTGGACAGGGCTTTAATGTGGGTATTCGCGACGCTGTAGCATTAGCGAAAAATGTTGCTTCCACAGAGGCTGGTGAATGGGGCGCTGCACATAGATTGACTGAATATCATGCGTCACGGCAAAGGGATACCGGTCGAGGCCTGCAGTTCACGGATTTCCTTGTGAATGTATTTTCCAATGATTTGGTAGGTGTCGGCTTGTTACGCGGTGCGGGCCTGGGAGCGCTCAGCATGTTGCCGATGGCGCGCCGTTTCCTCGTGAACAAGATGAGTTATGGCAGTTAATCCTCCCTTGATTAAAACCGATGTGGTCATTGTCGGCGCTGGCCTGGTGGGCTTGACCGCGGCGATTGCACTGTCAAGACTGGGCAAAAAAGTCGTGCTGACAGATGCTAAGCCCGCGCAGTCTTTGGCCGAGAACTGGGTCGACGATGTGAATCACTGGGATAGCCGTATTTATGCACTTACCAATCAAACGGTGGACTGGTTACGTAGCCTTGGCATATGGGCGCACATGCCTGCAAGCCGGATTAATCCGATTTCCGCCATGCATTTATGGTCGCCTACCCACAGCCATGCAACGCCTAGTCTTTGCCTGGATGCGGACGATGCCCATTTGACCGAGATGGGCTTTATTGTGGAAAGCCAGGCCTTGATGGATGCCTGCTGGCAAGCCCTGAAAGATTTAGAGGTGACTGTGATCACCGACGCTCCGGCACATACTTTGCAATATTCCGGTCATGTGGCCCGGTTATCCTTGCCGCAACATGAGATTGAAGCTGCGTTGTTGATAGGGGCCGATGGCGGGCGATCATGGGTGCGAACGCAATGTGGCGTGAATGTACACAAGGTTGATTTTGCACAGACCGCACTGGTGACCAACTACCGTGCCGAGCGGCCGCACGGCGATATCGCCAGGCAATGGTTTGGTGCGCACGAAACCCTGGCTTTGTTGCCTATGCCCCAGCAGCAGGTATCGTTGGTTTGGGCATTGCCGCATGCAGACGCGGCACAAAAACAGGCTTTATTGGCAGAGGCATTGGCTAGAGAGGTTGAAGCGCGCTGTGGCAATGTATTGGGAACATTGACGCCCAATGGCGAGATACTGGCTTTCCCGCTGGTACAAAACACGGCAGATAGCATGGCCTTGCCGCATGTGCTGTTGTTGGGAGATGCTGCGCATCAGGTGCATCCAATGGCTGGGCAAGGCGTTAATTTGGGTTTTCAGGACGTGCAGGCGCTGTGTCAGCATATTGCGCAATTGCCTGCTGTCAGGCCGTTGGGTGATGCCAACTTTTTGCGCCATGTGACGCGTACGCGGCACATGGATATTTTGAAAATGCATGCATTGACGCGCGGTCTGGATGGCCTGTTTGCGCGCCCACAAGCTGCCTGGACACATGCTGCATTGTTAGGCATACGAGCGGTGGAAAACAGTGCTATGCTAAAACGTTTTTTAATTCGTACAGCCACGCAAAATTAATTGACATTTGATGAGTCAAAGCTGTGCATGTTTGAGAAAGAGTGAGTAATGAAAAAATTTATCGGTCAGTCGGTCATGCTGGGCTTAGCTGCCTTGGCGGCATTGTGGTCATTAAACAGCGTTGCTGACGAAGCCAGCCTGAAAAAAACGATAGAAGCTGCCTATCCAAAATTCAAAGTGGATAGCGTGACCAAAACGCCTTATAACGGCTTGTATGAAGTTTTTATGGGTGGGCAGATCATTTATACCGATGAAAAATTCAGTTTTCTGATTGCCGAAGGGCGCCTGGTTGACCCAAAAACCAAGAAAGACCTGACAGGTGAGCGCATGGATGAACTCACTAAAATTGACTTCAATAGTTTACCTTTGGACCAGGCGATTAAAGTGGTCAAAGGCAACGGTAGTCGCAAACTGGTCGTATTTTCGGATGTGGATTGTCCATTTTGCAAACGATTGGAACAGAAAGAGCTGACCAACATCAATGACGTCACTATTTATACTTTCTTATATCCGATTGAGCAATTACATCCGGATGCAGCGAATAAATCACGTAGTATCTGGTGTGCCAGCAATCGCGTGAAAGCCTGGCAAGATTGGATATTCAACAATAAACTACCAACGACGACAGCCAAATGTGACGTGCCGTTAGAAAAGGTGGGGGAGTTGGCGCACAAGGTTGGTGTGAATAGCACCCCTACGTTGTTTTTTGAAAATGGCAAGCGCATGCTAGGTGCGCAGCCATATGATGAGATTGAAAAATCATTGCAAGCTGCGAAAAAAACCATGTAATCCAACAATCTGTGGCATTAAAAAAGGCTGTTTGTAACAGCCTTTTTTCGTTAGGGTTTACCGATTATCCTCCACCACTGACCACCTTGCCCATTTTGAAGATAGGCATATACATGGCAACCACCAGGCCGCCAATCAGTACGCCCAGGACAACCATAATCACAGGCTCCATCAAACTAGAGATCGCGGCCACGGCATCATCGACTTCGCCTTCGTAAAAGTCTGCTACTTTGGTTAGCATGCCATCCAAAGAGCCAGACTCCTCCCCAATGGCCGTCATCTGGATCACCATATTGGGGAACACATTTGCGTTCTGCATGGACACTGTAAAGCTGGTACCCGTGCTGACTTCGCTTTGGATTTTCTTGGTCGCATCAAAATAGACTTTGTTGCCCGAAGCACCAGCCACAGAATCCAGGGCCTCAACAAGTGGGACACCGGCAGCAAACATAGTGGAGAGTGTGCGGGCAAAACGCGCGATGGTCGCTTTACGGATCAGTTCACCAAAAATAGGCAGGCGCAGCATGAGTCGATCCATGGTCGCCTGCATTTTTTCAGAGCGTTTCCAGGTGTAGAAAAAGAACCATAAACCAAACCCCAGAGTGCCGAAAATGGCCCACCACCATTTAACGAAAAAGTCGGATATATTAATGACCACTACAGTGGGGCCCGGCAAGTCTGCCCCAAAGCTGCTGAACAGATCTTTAAACGCGGGCACGACAAAAATCATGATGACGGCGGTGATGACAAAAGCTACCACGATAATCGAGGTAGGATAAACCAGGGCGGATTTGATTTTGCTTTTGATGGCAAGAATCTTTTCTTTATAGGTGGCCAATCGCTCCAGTAAACTGTCCAGGATACCGGCTTGTTCACCCGCGCCCACCAAGTTGCAGAACAATTGATCAAAATATAAAGGGTATTTACGGAAAGCCGCACTCAGACTGCTACCGGTTTCGACATCGGCTTTAATGTCGCTCAATAGTTTGGAGACTGCAGGGTTGTGATGTCCTTTGCCAACAATATCAAAGGCTTGCAATAAAGGCACGCCTGCTTTCATCATGGTGGCCAGCTGACGCGTAAATAAGGTGATATCTTTTTCGGTGACTTTACCTTTGGTGACCAGTGCGCTTTGCTTCTTTACCTTGATGATGGTAATGCCCTGGCGACGCAAAGTGGCATTGACGACCGCTTCGCCATTGGCGCGCATTTCGCCTTTAACCAGCTTGCCTTTACGGTCCTTGCCTTCCCACTGATACACGGATTGTTTGATATTGCCAGTCGCCATAATGTTTTCTTCAAGAATATTTGATCAGTGACAACAGTTATTCATTCGTCACGGCTTCTACTTCCTCAATGGAGGTTAGTCCTTGTTTTACTTTGAGCAGGCCTGATTCCCTCAGGTCTTTGATGCCTTCTTTTTTGGCCTGTGCAGCAATATCCAGCGCATTGCCATTGGTCATGATAATACGCGTCATTTCCTCGCTAATGGGCATCACCTGGTAAATCCCGACACGACCCTTATAGCCGTTATTACAATGCTCGCAGCCGCCTTCCTTGGCGCCATATAATTGCCAGCTGCCGTCAAGATCCGTCTCGTTAAAGCCTACATTCAATAATGCTTCCTTCGGTAGATCCAAGGGTACCTTGCAGTGCTTACACAAGCGCCTGGCCAGGCGTTGTGCCGTAATTAACGTCACCGCCGAGGCAATGTTGAAGGGGGCTACGCCCATATTTAATAATCGCGATAAGGTGGTGGGCGCATCATTGGTATGCAATGTGGATAACACCATGTGCCCGGTAGAGGCCGCCTTGATGGCCATGTCAGCCGTTTCCAGGTCACGGATTTCACCAATCATGATAATGTCAGGATCCTGGCGCAGGAAAGACTTTAGCGCTGCAGCAAATGTCAGGCCCTGTTTGTCATTGACGTTCACCTGATTGATGCCAGGTAAGGGGATCTCTGCCGGATCCTCTGCAGTGGAAATATTGACTTCGGGGTTATTGAGCAGGTTGAGGCAGGTATACAGTGATACTGTCTTGCCGGAACCCGTCGGCCCCGTCACTAATACCAGGCCATAAGGGCGATGAATTGCTTTAAGCAAAGCATCCTGCTGTTCAGGCTCATAACCTAATGCCTCAATGCCCAATGTTGCGCTGGTCGGGTCCAGAATTCGCATCACAATTTTCTCACCATGGATTAATGGCAATGTGCTGACACGAAAGTCGATGGCGCGGGTTTTGCTGAGGATCAGCTTCATGCGGCCATCTTGCGGGATTCTTTTTTCGGAAATATCCAGATTGGAAATGACCTTGATGCGCGAAGCCAGTTTTTCTTTAATCGCCAGGGGTGGCTGCGACATGTCTCGCAATACGCCATCTACCCTGAAGCGGATCCGGTAAAACTTCTCATAAGGTTCAAAGTGCAAGTCAGATGCGCCCATATTGATGGCATCCATCAATACCTTCTGCAGGAATTTGACGACAGGTGCATCGTCCACCTCCTGCTGTATTTCTACTTCTTGCTCCTGGTTAGATTCTTCCAGCCCCAAGTCAAAATCGTCCGCACCGCTATTCAGGCTAGACATGCTGGTGTCTTTGGATTCGACGATTTTATCTATCCATTTACCCAGCTTGTCATCTTCGACCACGATGGGGAACAGCGTAGCGCCCATCTGGAACTGGATGGTATCCAGTGAGTGCAGGTTGGTGGGATCGGAGAGGGCGATATAAGCGACGTTGTTTTTCTGCTGTAACAGCATCACGCGATGCGATTGCATCAGCTTGATATCGATGGTTTTCTCAGGGAGGGAGTCCTGGTCTAGTACGTCCAGGTCAAAAAAAGGAAAGCCAAAAGCATTTGATGCCGATTGCGCAATGTCCCGGGAAGATATCTTCTTTTGCGCCAGTGCGGCAGCCAGGAAACTGATTTTCTGGGCGTATGATTTTTCCTGCAATGCTGAGGCGTCTTCTTCACTCATGAGCGAAGATTGCACCAGCATGCGTGCCATACCACCAAGTTTCTTTGTACTTTCCACTGCTGCCATAAACGTTTCAAAGGCCTCTGTTAAACCGTGATAAATGTGTTAATTAACTGATATACCAATACTTTTCCTTTGAGTATACGTTTTTCATCATGAATTCAAATCGTAGAATAGACGGCCTCTGGTGCGGCATTTATACAAATTTTAACTGGATTTTTTAGCTTTCGTTAAAAGATACAAAAATGCACTTGACATTTAAATAATGCTCACTTATAAATCCTTAAGGCGTTTGGGTTCAGGTTTTTTGTAGCCGTCTTTAAGTAAAGCAAAGCTTGTTTATTGCGACTGGAGTACTTGAGACAAACTTTTGGGGCGCCTCCCTGTTAAGTAAAAAAGTAAGGAAGTAAAATGGCAACAGGTACCGTAAAGTGGTTCAATGATTCTAAGGGCTTTGGATTTATTACGCCGGATGATGGTGGTGATGATTTGTTCGCACACTTTTCCGCAATTGTAGAATCTGGTTACAAAAGCCTGAAAGAGGGCCAGCGTGTGTCTTTCGATGTGACTGAAGGTCCAAAAGGCAAGCAAGCAAGCAATATCCAAAAAGCATAATGATTGTTTAGGGGCACCAAATGCAAAACGGCTCGCAGTGCGAGCCGTTTTTTTATGCCATCAGCCGAAGGCCCGGTAAGGCATTAAGCCATTTGCTTGATGATCTCGTCACCAAATTCAGCGGTGCCTACTTGCGTGGCGCCTTCCATCTGGCTGCTAAAGTCGCCGGTCACGCGCTTGCTGGCAATTGCTTTGGCGACGCCATTCAATACCAGGTCTGCGGCTTCAACCCAACCCATGTGGCGCAACATCATTTCGGCTGACAGAATCAGTGAGCTCGGATTGGCCAGGTTTTTACCGGCAATTTTAGGCGCAGTGCCATGGGTGGCTTCAAACATGGCAACGGTGTCGCTCAAGTTCGCGCCTGGGGCAATGCCGATGCCGCCCACTTGTGCGGCTAAAGCATCGCTCATGTAGTCACCATTCAGGTTCAAGGCAGCAACCACATCATAATCTTCCGGATGCAGCAAAATCTCTTGCAGGAAGGCATCTGCGATACAGTCTTTGATGACAATGCCGTTAGGCAATTTGCACCATGGACCACCGTCAATCAGCTCGGCACCAAATTCTTCTTTAGCCAGCTGGTAACCCCAGTCACGGAAGCCACCTTCGGTGAACTTCATGATGTTGCCCTTGTGGGTGATGGTCACCGATTTGCGGTTGTTATCAATCGCATATTGGATTGCTTTGCGGATCAGGCGCTTGCTGCCATCAATAGACACTGGCTTGATGCCGATGGAAGACGCTTCAGGGAAACGGATTTTCTTGCGTACGCCCATGTCGCTCAAGAAGTTGATGACTTTTTTCACTTCCTCAGTGCCAGCGGCCCATTCGATGCCGGCGTAAATATCTTCCGTATTTTCACGGAAAATCACCATGTCGGTTTTTTCAGGATGCTTGACCGGGCTGGGGACACCTGTGAAATACTGGATAGGGCGCAAGCAGACGTATAAATCCAGTTCCTGGCGCAAAGTCACATTCAATGAACGGATGCCACCGCCGACTGGAGTCGTCAACGGACCTTTGATCGAAATGACATAGTCTTTCAAGGCCGCCATGGTTTCATCTGAAAGCCAGGTATCTTTGTCATAAACCGTCGTCGATTTTTCGCCGGCGTAGACTTCCATCCAGGAAATCTTGCGTTTGCCGCCGTAGGCTTTTTCAACAGAGGTATCCACCACTTTGATCATGGGCGGCGTAATGTCAACGCCGATACCATCGCCCTCGATAAACGGGATAATAGGTTGGTCGGGAACATTTAGGGTATTATCAGCATTGACGGTGATTTTGCTGCCTGTGGCGGGCACCTTGATTTTAGACATAGCACTTTCCATGTTATTACTGTTTAACAAACCCTTTAACGTCGTTTGCCAGTTCACTGCTCACGAGAAGCATGCGACGCTCAAGGACTATATTCCGATTCCCAACGTGTATGCTGCCGGGCGGTTAGATACCGATTCTGAAGGATTGCTTATTTTAACCGATGACGGCGGATTACAACATCGTTTAAGCCATCCCAAACATAAACAGGTCAAAACCTACTGGGCGCAAGTCGAAGGTACTCCTACAGAAGCAGAATTGATGCCATTAAAGCAGGGCGTCGATTTAGGGGATTTTGTCACGCAGCCAGCGCAGGTCAGAATCATCGCCGAACCTGACCATTTGTGGCAGCGCGAGCCACCCATACGCGAACGCAAACATATCCCGACGACCTGGCTGGAGATTAAAATCAGTGAAGGCAAGAACCGCCAGGTGCGGCGAATGACCGCCCATGTGGGGTTTCCGACCTTGCGCCTGATCCGTTATGCCATAGGCCCGTACACGTTGGACGGAATCTTGCTTGGGCAATACCAGGAAGTCAGTTATAAGAAGGTAATGTCATGAAACAGGTGGTGGTATTCAGGCACGCTTGCTGCGAGGGTGCTGGTTATTTGGGCACTTTTTTAGCGCGGCATGCCATTCCTTGGTGCGAGGTGCGTATTGATAAAGGCGAGCCCGTGCCTGACTCAGTCGATGCATATAGTGGCATTGTGTTGATGGGCGGCCCCATGAGTGTCAACGATGATTTGCCCTGGATTCCGCCCTTACTGCAATTAATTCGCCAGGCAGTAGAAAAAGATGTTCCTTTGCTTGGGCACTGCCTGGGAGGGCAGTTAATCAGCAAGGCATTGGGCGGTGTGGTCAGTAAAAACCCGGTTAAAGAAATAGGCTGGGGGCAAGTGCAGGTGGCAGATCATCCTGTCGCTAGAGATTGGTTTGGTGACTTGCAAGGCTTTAACAGCTTTCACTGGCATGGCGAAACTTTTTCGGTGCCGCAAGGGGCGACACACGTGCTATCCAGCCCGTATTGCATCAACCAGGCTTATGTCATGGGCAAACACATCGGTTTGCAATGCCATATTGAGATGATGCCGGAGATGGTCAAGATTTGGACGGAACAATGGAAGAACGATATTGCCACGTCTGCAGCCAGCCCGGCTGTACAGTCTGCGGATACCATGCTGGCAAAAGTGAACGAGGATTGCGACGTGCTACATGCCGTTGCCGATAGGGTCTACAGCCGCTGGATACAGGGGCTGGCATAATCAAGCCCAGCTCACAGTCACCGATTAATCCGCGTGTTCGCTTTGGTGAGGTTGCAGTTTACGCATGGCGTAACGCCTTTTTTTGTAACGGTTGTATTGCCATAAATACTGCCCCGGGCATTGTGCAATCTGACGTTCAATTGCCTGGTTAAGCAAGCCGGGGGTGTGGATATCGTCCACTTTGGATAGGTGAATGTGAAACCCTTCGCCTGCGGCTAAGCGTTCGCCAAACGCCATAATCACTGTTGCTCCAGATTTAACCGCCAGTTTGCTCGCTAGCCCCATGGTATAAGCCGGTTTGCCAAAAAAATCAGCCCATTCGCCTTCGCCTTTTCTGGGAATCTGGTCGGGTAAAATACCAATCGCTTCTCCACGTTTTAGGGCTTGCAGCAATTTTTTAACCCCGGCGGCATTGGCTGGCGCCAGGGAAACATTGCCTTTTTGCCGGCCCTGTTGCAGTAAGTCTTCCAGCCAAGTCAGTTTTGGGGGGCGATAGAGCACGGTGATTGGGTGTTGACTGCCATAATAAATCGAGGTGATCTCAAAACAGCCCAGATGTGGCGTGAGGAAAATCAGGCCTTTGCCCGCACGTTGTGCTTCCTCTACGAGGTGCCAGCCAGTTGCTGCCTTCACCAAAGGCAGTAAACCGGATTGCGGGGCGCCCCAGATAAATAGTGATTCCATCAAGGATTTACCCGCTTCTATCCAGCTATGTTTGGCCAGTTGATGAACAGCCTTGATATCGTTGCAAAGACCGCTCTGCTGGATGTTCTCAATGGCTATGCGGGTACTTTTTTGATCCAGCCACCAATTCAACCTCCCCAACATTGCGCCCAAGCCTTGGATGTAGCCAAGTGGCAATTTGGAAAGCCATTTGCAAAAAAGTGCCAACATCAAAAATCTGCCTTGTCGAAAATCTCATTTCGGGTGCATTCTGTTAAAATCCACGCCGTAAACGCATCATATTAACAAATCATGGTTTGTTAGCCTGCCATTGATTGATTTATTTTGTAAATAAACGCGACTGATCATGGCAGGTCACTATGAGCGATATTGCTTGGATTAATCGATTTTTGAGTCTATGCATGAACGCTATCTTGCCTGGTAGCCTCGCGGGCAAAGAATCATCGTACCAAGATAAACATGACTTATGTATTCATCCTTTATGCTTATAAGCAACAAGCAACGCTGGTATGTTAATACGCCACATGGCTGCAAAAAACCAGGAATCTTGACGCAAGTATGATACTGACGCAATTGACATCTCCTGGCCCACTGCATCTACCAATCACACTGGCAGACCACTCAATCCTGTATCTGGATACGCTGGTCCGTGTGCTCAAAGGCCGTCGGCTGGTTTGCAAAGGGCGTTGGAACGGTCAGGCTGTTTATGCGAAGCTCTTTATGG
Organism: Methylophilus sp. TWE2; assembly: GCF_001183865.1. Taxonomy (NCBI): domain Bacteria; kingdom Pseudomonadati; phylum Pseudomonadota; class Betaproteobacteria; order Nitrosomonadales; family Methylophilaceae; genus Methylophilus; species Methylophilus sp. TWE2. Next base: position 2,112,052 of record NZ_CP012020.1, on the reverse strand, counting down.
GGAAGGATGCTGCTCGCTATGCCCGCCGTGATGCAGACGGCGCTCAGGCCATGGGGCAGGCGGGCATTCGCACCCCGGACTTGCTATGGCATGGGACTTTTGATCATCAATCAGATCAGGTCTTTGGTCTTTTATACGCGGAAGTACCCCATGCGATGGATGCTGAAGCGGCCTATCTGCAATCTGATGATGCCTCTCGTTGTCATTTGTTGTGCGAGCTAGTGGAAGTGCTTGCACGTCAGCACGCGGCAAATCTCTGCCAAACAGACTTACACTTGAAGAATTTTTTATTGGCGGATGGCTTGGTATGGGCGATTGATGGAGACGGGATACGGCAGCAATCCATCAGCCTGAAGCAGTCACACATGCAACTTTCAGAATTGATTGCAAAGTTGCATGTGCTGGATCAGATGAAGATGACGGAAATGTTGCTGCAAACCTACCTCAAAGTTCGTGGCTGGACAGAGACGTTGCCAGCTACTCAAGTTCTGGCGTCGGCTCGTGAGATGAAAACGCGTGAAGTCGAGCGGTTTGTGACGCGTAAACTCTTGCGTAACTGCAGTGACGTGAGTTGGCACCGAGATTCGCAGTCTGCGCAATCAGTGACGACTGCCGGTGGACTTCACATCACCGATCTACCCGCGCTGGAGGTTGCCATGCATTGTGGTCAGGTGCTCAAGGCGGGTAATACCTGCACCGTTGTCCATACTCAGTTGCAAGACAGAGCGGTCGTCATTAAGCGGTATAATATCAAGCACTGCTGGCATGCTTTAAGCCGTGCATGGCGGCCTAGTCGAGCAATGTCTTCATGGCAGAATGCACATCGCCTGCGATACTATGGCATGCTTACTCCGCAACCACTATTGATGTACGAGCGCCGCTTTTATGGTCTGCGTGGCCGCGCCTATTTTGTGTCTGCCTATAGTCCATGGCCTGATGCGAATACTTTTTTTCAGCAATGCCGCGATCAAGATATGCGCCAGCGCGTGATCGAGCAACTGGTCACGCTTTGCTACCAGTGGTTTTTGCTCAAGATTTCCCATGGTGATATGAAAACTAGCAATTTGCAGGTGACTGATCAGGGTGAGATTGTCGTTATTGACCTCGATAGCATGCAACAGCACCGCCGCACACAAATGGCTTTGCGGGCCCATGCCAAAGATATTCGCCGCCTGCTGCAAAATTGGCAAGCCGATACTTCCCTGTATAATGCGCTGGTGAAGTCGTTTAGCCTGGTTTATCAGGACCATACGCCACTAAAACTGGCAGGCATTTCCATTTAGTTGTTTCCATTAAGATCATTACGCGAGTTTCTGCATGATTGTTTTAGGTTTATCCGGTGCCTTGGGGCATGACGCTTCGGCTGCCATTCTGGTGGACGGCAAAATTGTCGCTGCGGCGGAAGAAGAACGTTTTATCCGCGACAAGCACGCCAAAAACCACTGGCCTTATGAAGCCGCAAGATTCTGTTTGAAGCAGGCAGGCATCACGCCAGACCAAGTGGATATTGTCGCTTTTCCTTATGGTGAAATACCGTTGACTTCTGCTGCGCGCTGGCATTATGCCAAACGCTACTGGTATGCTCCCGACCGTTCGCTGGATGCAATTTTTAACGGGAACCGCCGTTTCCGCCGCAACCGTGACAAATCGCTCAAACTGATGGAAGAATTGGGCTTGACCAAAGCCAAATATGTGCCGGTTGAGCACCATCTGGCGCATGCATCCAGTGCTTATCACCTGAGTGGATTCAAAGAAAAAACAGCGATTGTCGGCATTGATGGTAAAGGTGAGTATGCGACGACCTTTTTCGGTTATGGCGAAAACGGCAAGATTCACAAGATAAAAGAATTCTATGACCCGGATTCACTGGGTGGCCTATATGGCGCCATCACGGAATACCTGGGTTTTGAAATGCTCGATGGTGAGTTTAAGGTCATGGGCATGGCGCCTTATGGCGATCCTAATAAATATGACTTAAGCCGCCTGGCCAAGTTTGAAAATGGTGAGCTCATCATCAATACCGAATACGTGAACGTAGTGGGTTTGCGTCGCTATAAGGAGCAAGGTCCTGATGGCAAATCTAAGGGTTATTACTTCACGCCTAAACTCATTGAGTGGTTAGGGCCCAAGCGCGAAGGTGACGAGATCGACGATCCGTATATCCACTACGCGGCCAGTGTGCAAAAGCTACTCGAAGACTTGGCTTTGCAGATGATTGAGTATTATCTGGGCGATATCATCCGCGAGACCGGTAAGATTGTGATGGCGGGCGGGGTGGCGCTTAATGTGAAGCTCAATCAGCGCATTATCGCCTTGCCGCATGTGAAAGAATTGTTTGTGCAACCGGCGTCTGGCGATAATGGTACCAGCCTGGGCGCAGCCACGTATGCTGCACACCTGGCCGGCGAAACCATCCATAAAATGGAACATGCCTACCTCGGGCCTGCTTTCACGAACGAAGAATGTATCGCTGCGTGTGAAGCCCATCCGTCCAAGCCGGTCTTTACCCGCGTAGAAGATGGCCCGCGTAAAGCGGCCGAGTTGCTGGCGGCAGGGAATCCTTTGGCCTGGTTTCAGGGCCGCATGGAGTTTGGCCCGCGTGCGTTGGGTTGCCGCAGTATCCTCGGGGATCCAAGCTTTCCTGGCGTGGCCGACCGTATTAATGCGCAGATTAAATACCGTGAACGCTGGCGGCCATTCTGCCCGAGCATGCTTGACCGTGTGGCAGAAGATATCCTGCAAACCGATCATCCGGCGCCATACATGACGTTTACCTTTGATGTGAACCCGGCCTGGAAAGCACGTATTCCAGAAGTTGTGCACGAAGACGGAACGGCACGCGCGCAGATCGTTACCAAGGCAACCAATCCACGCTATTACGCTTTGATTGAACATCTGGAGCAATTGCGCGGCAATGGCGTGGTGCTCAATACTTCACTCAACCGGCGTGGCGAACCCATGATTTGCAGCCCGACCGATGCCCTGAACATGTTTTATGGCTGCGATCTCGAATATCTGATGATGGAAGATATTCTGGTCACCAAGTCTGCCTGAAAACCAGCCTGAAGCACACCGCTTCAAGCTGGTTTCTGCAAACGGTGTATATTGTTTTAAGTCATTGAATCCTCTAAAAAAACAATCAAATCTGGTAATTCAGTTTGACGTCTTGCACCAGTTTGGCGATAATCGCAGGTAGGGAACCTGTTTGGATTCATATATATTACGACCCTAAACTGTGACTAAATAGCAAGTTCAAAGCAGTTCATCTAGGATAGTTCATCAGGTAGTTAAAACACAGTTGAGCGATAGTCAATGAAACAATCTCACATTGAAGTAACAGAACGCATCATCGAGCGTAGCCGTCCGACACGTAAGGCGTATTTGCAGCGCATTGATGATTACCTGAACCGCGAAAAGGGCCCAGACCGCCTGGGCTGTGCCAATGTGGCGCACGCATTTGCGGCCATGCCACAAAACGACAAGTTCAAAATTTATGCTGAAAAGCCCACCCATGTCGGCATTGTGACCGCTTACAACGAGATGTTGTCTGCCCACCAGCCTTATGTGAACTATCCCGATATTATTCGAGATGAAGCACGCAAGCACGGCGCCACTGTACAGGTTGCTGGCGGTGTGCCCGCCATGTGTGACGGCATTACCCAGGGTGAGCCCGGCATGGAGCTTAGCCTGTTCAGCCGCGATACCATTGCCATGAGTACTGCTGTGGCATTGTCACATGACGTGTTTGACGCCGCATTACTGTTGGGCGTGTGTGACAAGATCGTGCCGGGGTTGCTGATTGGTGCCTTGCACTTTGGCCATTTGCCATGTGTATTCGTGCCAGCAGGCCCGATGAGCACCGGTATTGATAACACCTCCAAATCCAAAGTACGCGAAAAATACGCGCAAGGCCTGTGTGATCGCGATGAGTTGCTGGCCAGTGAGTCAGCGGCATATCACGGCGCCGGTACCTGCACCTTCTATGGAACAGCCAACAGTAACCAGATGCTACTCGAAGCGATGGGCTTGCATGTACCAGGGGCGGCGTTTATTCATCCGCATGATGGCATGCGTGAAGACTTGACCCGTGAGGCTGTGCGCTTGGTATTGCAAAATGCCAAGAAAGACAAATTTGTGCCGATTGGCCGCCTGGTAGATGAGCACGTGATTGTGAATGCTATGGTGGCCTTGCTGGCGACAGGTGGTTCTACCAATCATTTGATCCACTGGGTAGCGGTTGCACGTGCCGCAGGTATCATCATTGACTGGACTGATTTTCACTACCTGGCAAAAGCCACACCTTTACTGGCAAGTGTGTATCCTAACGGTAAGGCTGACGTCAACGAGTTCCAGACCGCAGGTGGCCCTGGCTTTGTGATCCGCGAGCTCATTGAGGGGGGCTACATGTACCCTGATGTCTACACTGTTGACGGTGGCGATTTACGTTCTTACGGCAAAAAACCTGAAAAAGAAGGTGACAAGCTGGTCTGGAAGGACTACCCGGCTGAAAGCGGTGACGAAACCATCGTACGTACCGCAGCACATCCTTTCAATGAGTCAGGTGGCCTGCGTTTGCTTAAAGGTAATTTAGGCCGTAGCGTGATCAAGATTTCTGCGGTGCCAGAAGACCGTCATATTATTGAAGCGCCTGCGATTGTGTTTGATGCACAGGAAGAGCTGCTAGCAGCCTTCGACCGTGGCGAGCTGGAAAAAGACTTTGTCGCCGTGGTGCGTTTCCAGGGCCCTAAAGCCAATGGTATGCCGGAACTGCATAAACTGACGCCACCACTGGCGGTTTTGCAGAACAAGGGTTTCCGCGTGGCGATTGTCACAGATGGCCGTATGAGTGGCGCGTCTGGCAAGATCCCGGCAGCAATTCACTTGAGTCCTGAAGCAAGCGCTGGTGGCCCCATTGCCAAAATCCGCAACGGCGACATTATCCGCTTGAATGGTACCGTCGGTCAGTTGAATGTGCTGGTAGACGAAGATACCTGGGCTGAACGTGAAGCTGAGGAATTGAGTGATGCCAAGCGCCATTACAATGCGCATGGCTTGGGTCGTGAATTGTTCGGTGGCATGCGTAGGAATGTATTGTCAGCCGAAGAAGGCGCAGTCACCTGGTTATAAACTTTGCAAATCAAGCGCTAACTTTGTTGTACTCGCTTGCCGTACTTATTGTACTGTCTGCGCTCGTACGTCGCGTTATCGCTTGATTGTCAAAGTTTAATGGATGCCAAAGAAAATAATTCTTTAAGTGCGAGTGAATGCACTTGAAGCCTCTCAAATTTTATTCAAACTGATAGAGACTATGAGTACATTAGAGTTAGCTAATCATGGCCCGGTGATTCCGGTCATTGTCATCAACAAAGTGGAAGATGCCGTGCCTATGGCAGAAGCCCTGCTGGAAGGCGGCATCAAGGTGCTGGAAGTGACTTTGCGTTCACCAGTGGCTTTGCAAGCCATGGAGGAAATTGCCAAGCATGTGCCTGATGCGATTTTGGGTTCCGGCACTGTGCGAAACCTCAAGGATGCCAAGAACTCAAAAGATGTAGGTTGCCAGTTTGCAGTCAGCCCAGGCTACACCAGTGAGTTGGGTAAATATGCCCGTGAAATCGGCCTGCCATTGCTGCCAGGCGTGTCTACAGGCTCAGAGATCATGATGGCGAATGCCGATGATTACTACTTCCTGAAATTGTTCCCTGCAGTCGCTGTGGGTGGTATTAACTTGCTTAAAGGCTTTGCCGGCCCGTTTGCTGATGTGAAATTCTGCCCAACAGGTGGCGTGAGCGTTGAAAGTGCACCACAGTTCCTGGCTTTGCCTAATGTCGTCGTCTGTGGCGGCACGTGGTTGACGCCAGCAGATGCCGTCGCAAACAAAGATTGGGCGCATATCACCAAACTGGCGAAAGAAGCATCGGCGATTGTCGCTGCGAAATAAGCGACGCATTCAGTCTATCGTTTATAATGAAGGCTTGTAGTAATACAAGCCTTTTTTATTATTCAGCCTATGTCACAGCGCCCAGACCTTTCCCAATACAAAACCATCGTGCTTGATTGCGATGGTGTCGTCCTCAATAGTAATCAGACCAAAGTGGATGCTTATTACAATACCGCCAAACGGATGGGTGGGACAGACGAACAGGCGCAAGCGTTTGTCGACTACCATATCAAGCTCGGTAGCATCCCGCGTAATGACAAAATCCGCTATTACATTACCGAGATCATCAAGCAGCCGCTGACACCGGAATTGTTCCAGGCCTTTATGGATACCTTTACTGAGATCCTCGACGAAACCTTGATGCAATGTGAGGTTGCCCCGGCGTTAAACGAGCTGAAGCAAGAAACTGCACAAGCAAAATGGATGCTGATGTCAGGAGGGGACCAGGAAGAGCTCAGGAACATTTTTCCGCGCCGTGGCCTGGATAATTTGTTCGAACTGGGCATTTATGGTGGCCCCACCAAAAAAAATGAGCATCTGGCAAACATGATTGCGGATGGCACCATCCAGTTTCCTGCCCTGTTTATTGGTGATAGTCGCTTTGATCACCAAGCGTCGACAGGTGCCGGGCTAGATTTTATATTTGTATCGGACTGGACGGATATGCCAGATTGGCAGAGTTACTGCAAACAGCATCACATAGTCGTGTGTCACCATCTGGAAATGTGCCTGAATAACGACGTTCACCATTAATTGAGCACCTTTGAGAGGGTGCGTCTACTCAACTATAATACCGAACATGGCAAAAGAAAAAAAAGTCACCATACTGGTGCCCAACTACAAAACGCCTGAAATCACTAAAATCTGTTTGCGCTTGTTGCGTAAATTTACTGATTTCAGTCAAGTTGAAGTGGTGGTGATAGACAACAACTCTCAGGATGCTTCCTTGGCATATTTGCGTGGTTTATCCTGGATTAAGTTGATTGAACGTCAACCCGCCCCGGATGATACCGTCCCCTTATCGCATTCGCGTGCGCTGGATCTTGCGCTTGCTGAAGTCAAGACGCCATTTGTCTTATCCATTCATACCGATACATTTGTCAAACGCAGTGACTGGCTGGATGTGCTATTAAAACCTTTCGACGAGCAGCCCGCGCTGGCCGGTGTGGGCTCATGGAAGCTGGAGTCAAAAACGGCATTGCAGCGTTGGGGGATACAGTTTGAACAATGCTGGAAAAAGGCCTTGCATCAATGCTTTGGTTACCGAGGCTATAATCCAAATCGGCTTGACCAGAGTAAATACTATCTTCGCAGCCACTGTGCCATGTATCGTACAGACGTGATTCGTGCATTGAATACCAGTTTTTCTGATGGTGACCAGACAGCAGGTAAAGTGATGCATGAAAAAATGGTGGCCGCTGGTTATCAGATGCTGTTTCTAGACTCATTGCAATTAGGTGAGTATGTAGATCATCTCAATCATGCGACGCTGATTTTTAATCCGCAATTAGGCACCAGCGACAAAAATATGCGTGAAGGCACCAAGCGCATTAACGCCAAGCTACGCGGAATAGACGGTGAGGCCATTCTCGCCGATAGCTGCCTGGATCAATAACCTATCATGCGTTCAAAATTACTGAGCCTGGCTTATTATTTGCCGCAATTTCACGAGATTGAAGAAAATAACCGCTGGTGGGGACCTGGTTTCACGGAGTGGCAGCAGCTTAATAGCGCAAAGTCATATTTCAGCTGGCAGCACATACGCAAGCCGGATACCCCGTTTGGGGACTACGATCTGTTAAACCCCGCAGTTTTTGAGTGGCAGCAGGCCATCGCAGGAAAGCACGGCATTGACGGTTTTTTGGTGTTCGATTACTGGTTTGGCAGAGGTAAAAAGTTACTGGAAAAGCCGATGCAGCTCGTGCTGGATCAGCAGCTCAATTTTAAATATGCTTTTTGCTGGGCGAATCACACCTGGTATAACAAGCGGCAACATATTACCTTGCAGGAGCAGTTGTATCTAGGTAAAGAAGACTATTCTGCTTATTTTGACCAATTGTTACCGCACTTTCAGTCTGCTAACTATATTAAAGTCGATGGCAAGCCTGTTTTCTCGATTTTTAGTCCGAAGGATATTCCCGATCTTGAAGTGTTTATTGATACCTTTAAGCAATGCGCGCAAGCTCATGGGTTGCCTGGGATCTACTGGCTGGCCGACAATACAGAACCGCATCAGCCATGGAAGCGCTATTTCGACGGGTATAACAAATCGGGCAGTATTTTTAAATGGCGCAAGCGGGATAACTTGTGGTCCTATTTACGAGAAAAGCTGGCACGCAACTATCAGTTCAAGAATCTAGGCCCGTTTGTATACAGTTATGAAGGCTTGGTCATCAACAATGAGCCTTTATCAGACGACCCGAATCAAGTGCCTATTATATTCACTGGCTGGGATACCACTCCCAGACATTTACGTCGTGGCACTATACTGCGGGGATTTGATCCTCATCGCTTTGAAATACATCTTGCAAATATTGCCACGCAGCTTGCGCAGCGTAAACACCAACTTTCCACGCAAGTGGTGATTATCAAATCCTGGAACGAGTGGGCAGAAGGTAATGTGATTGAGCCGGATCAACAATGGCGAATGCAGTTGCTTGAACAATATTTATTGTTCACCCGGAAGGTAAAAGCATGAGTTCCCTTACTCCCAAAGTCCTCAGTCATTTGATTTTCAAACTCCGCAGATTCAGATACCGGACGAATGAGGCACCTTGCCCAGATCGCTTGATATTGACCTATCTTTGTCCTAATGCGAAAAGGGCTTCAGGCGGTGTCAAGGTGATTTACAGGCACGTATCGCAAATTAACCAGATGCACCTGGATGGGGTGAAAGCGCAAATTTTTCATCCCAAGGATTTGGGTTTTCGTTGTGAACTGCCTTTTGATGATCTGGCCTTTAAAGAGAGTTTTAGCTTCAATAAAAGCAACGAAGTCCTGGTGATTCACGAAATGTGGGCAGCCAGAGAGGCCAGGATCGCGCGTGATAAGGGCATACGCTACATTATTCAAGTACAGAATGGATACGAAATTTTTAGAAAAGCCACGATGGCATCGGTTTATCCAGCTTACGAGCACGCAGAGTTGATTACTTGTGTTTCAGATGATATTCATGCCTGTCTGGTCTTTCTGTTTCCTGAGTTTAAGCAAAAAATTGTCAGATTGCATTTATCCGTAGAAAGTGATGTTTTCAAGCCGAGTGAACCAAAGCAGAATCTGATTACCTATATGCCACGCAAACTCGAAAAACACTCGAGATTGGTGGTTAACTATCTTGCCAGAAAGCTGCCGGATACCTGGAGTCTGTTACCTATTCAAAACATGAATCAGAGTGAAGTCGCTCAAGCATTGGCAAAGTCCAGGATTTTTTTGTCTTTTAGTGAGTTGGAAGGTCTGGGATTGCCGCCCCTGGAGGCAGCCTTGGCTGGCAATCTGGTCATTGGCTACACTGGTCAGGCAGGCAAAGAGTATTGGCTTGAAAATCAGTTTCACGAAGTGCATTGTGGCGATATCAGACAGTTTGCAATATTGACTCTGGATAAAATCAATGATTTTGATCGCGGACGCATTGATGTAGAAAGCTTTGATCAAAATATTGCCCTGTTGAAAAATCGATTCAGTGTAGCGCAAGAGCTTGCAGATTTGCGTGACCTGGCTCAACGATTGTTGGCAAGGCTTATTTAAATACCTGACGTTATAGTGCTTGTCTGCATGAATTTCTGACGATAAATTACAAGTGGAAAACATTCGTCAGAGTCTATTGTTATTGCACATAGAATCCATAAAAATGACTACTCATCGTAAAAATCTACTTGTTTATCTGGCGTTGGTCCTATCCTTTCTCACGTGTCTACGCGTGTTATGGATTCAGCACGGCTGGATTGCCAATGATTCCATGCTGTATTTTGAAATGGCGCGTCATTTTTCCGTTGGTGAGTTCAAAAAGGCCTTTGCGGTTGAGGGATTCACCTGGGGCTTGTATCCTGGACTGATTGCTCTAGTGCATGTGGTCAGCGGGCTCAGTTTGCAAGCCTCGGCAAATCTTTTAATCGTCCTGTTCTTTATGTTGATAGTTTGGGGATTAATGCGAATGGTCAGTATTGCCGGAGGCAATGAGCATATGCAGTCTTACGCTGTGTTCTTGCTGCTTGGTGCAGGCTATATTGTCGGCGATGTATTGCCGATGGCAAGCCGGGACCTAGGTTATTGGGCAATGATAATACACGCCATTAATCAGTTGATTCTTTTTTATCAGCATGGCCGCTGGCGGAGCGCACTTAACTGGCAAGGGCTGGCATTGCTGGCAATGCTGTTTAGGATTGAAGGGGCTGTACACCTGCTGGTTCTGCCCTTGGTCGGTTTTTTTATTTCATCTACAGCATCTTCCACTCTGCAGCGGATTGTCATGCCGTATGTATTGCTGATATTTGCTGCTCTTTTATCCCCGCTGGTCGTGCTGTTGGGTCATATCAATCTGGATGACCTTGGCAGAGTCAAAGAGCTGGTGACTGGTTTAAGCGATATTAAGGCCAATATTGAACAGAATCTGGTACGCCGGGTTGAAGTGATGCATATTCATGTGATTGGAGATCCTTTTCGAGAATATGCGTGGTTCACATTCTTGTTGGCTTATTTTTCCATTACAACCCTTAAATGCCTGAGTGTTGCCGGATGGGCGCCTACATTACTTGCATGGGCAGAAAGGCGGACGGTTAAGAAAAGTGTTCAGCCGGTTGCGTATCGAGTATTGTTTTTCTGGCTGATTATTTCATGGTTGATTGGCTGTTTGATCACGTTTAAAGTCAATTTACTTTCGCCCCGCTATGTTGCGCTGTTTGGTTTTGTACTCATTGTATTTGCTAGTTTTGCACTGTATCGACTGCTTCATCAAAAGACCACTATCAGTCTCGCAAAGAAGCTACTGCTAGGATTAACTGGATTAATTGTCATTGCCGGCTTTATCAGTAATATCAAACCAAAACATGAAAGCTTTTATTATGAGATTGATGCCGTCCACTATGTTCAGGACAGGTTAAATCCTGGTGAACAGGCACTTTATACTTCTGCCAAACAACGCTTCTATGCCGGAGCGCCGTTTGATACACGGTTCGACTATGACTGGACAGACCTGCAAAAGCGCATTGAAGCCGGCAATATTCAGCAATACCGCTATATATCCATTAAATCGGATATTTATCCTGCGGAGCAATCCCGTCTTTCAGACTTGAATCTGCAGTCGCATGGATTTCAATTAGAAAAAACATTCTCCGGACACAAAAATAAAAAGCTGGTACTGATATTCAGGCGCAAAAACTAATCTAATGTGGGGGATGCAAAAGAAAGTGGTGCATTTTATTCGTCAGCCAGGTGGTTTTAAAGAGCCCGAATCTCACCTGATTCAGGTAACTTTCAAGTAACAAATGCCAGTTTTCTTGGCCAAATGCCGCATTCAGCTTAGCATAGCGTGTCAGATGCCTGAAACTACGCAGTCTTGTCGTAAACCATAAAGACCATGGGTAGATATCCATATCGGCGATATCAATCAATCCTAATTGGCCCTGAGGGGTCAATACAATATTGCCCAAGTGCAATGAGCGGAAATAAATGCCTTTAGCGTGCAGTTCAGCAATAAAGCCCCCCAGCTTTACAATCAGTGACCTTTCGAGCATTTGGTGTTCCAGTAGATGTTTTAATGTTTCTCCCGCCAGAGGGGCGTATTCAACAACATAGGTATGGTGCATGCCTTGCTGCCTGTCACCATAAGCTCCGTTGCTGCCAGGTGCGCGTAGTAGCTTGGCATCTTCTACCCGATAGCACTGCTTGATTGTGACTGTAGGGATGCCGAGGCTCTCGAGTTTGCGAGCATGCTTGCAGAATCTTTGAGCATACCCGTGCAGTCTCGCCCAACCATAAAGATGTCGGAGACGGAAGACTTTCAAGTAGTTGCCATTGGGCAGTTGCATGACCTTGATGCCACGGGGGTCATATTCTACGAGAGTGGCTTGTGTAAGATGTTGTGCGGTGAGCAGAGGATAGGCCATAAACGTATGTTCATGCAGAGATTAATAAATGCTGCATAACCCGGTCTGGTTTAATCTGTTTCAGGCAATTTAAGTGACCCAGTGGGCACACGCGTTCAAAACAAGGGCTGCACTCCAGTCCCAAATATTCAATCACTGCCTGCGGGTGCATTGGGGGCGTATGCTTTGGATCTGACGAACCATAAATCGCGATCAGTTTTTTGTCGAGGGCGGCAGCCACATGCATCAACCCGGAGTCGTTGCTGATCACGGTATGGCAGAGCGACATTAAATCGATGGCTTCACCAAGTTTGGTTTGGCCGGCCAAATCCACACAACGTTGTTGGGTGAGTTGCTGAATGGTGACAGTGACTGGCTGGTCTTTTACCGAGCCGAATAACCACACTTGCCAACCTTGGTTCAGGGCATGATTGGCGACTTCAGCGTAGTATTCTGCCGGCCAGCGCTTGGCGTCACCATATTCTGCACCCGGGCACAGGCCCAGTACAGGCCGCTGTGTATGCGGAATACTGAACTTGGTTAGCAGTGTTTTGGCATGCTCTGGGTCTGCCCGTAACACTGGTTGCGGGATCTGACCAGCAAGTGGCTTGTTTTTTTGCAGTCCGAGCGCGACAAAACGCTCAACAGTCATCCTGAGTACACTTTTGTCCAGTGGCCGCATATCATTCACCAGACCATAACGCATCTCACCCTTGAAACCGGTACGAACGGGAATGTCGGCTGCCCATGGAAGAATGGCAGATTTCAGGCTGTTGGTGAGCAGAATCGCTTGGGTAAACCCTTGTTTGGCTAGTTGTCGTCCAAGTTTGAAACGCTCACGCAAAGCCAGGTCACCATGTTTAAATGGCAAGGCAATGGCATGTGTGACCTCAGGCATTCTCTCCAGCAATGGCAAGGTCCATGCAGGTGCAGCGACGGTGATTTCGCAGTCAGCTTGATCTGTTTTCAGTTGCTTGAACAGGCTTTGCGCCAGCACCATGTCGCCGACCCACGACGGGCCCATCACCAGTATCTTGTTCATGCGTGCATTTTTTTGATCAGGTTAGTGGTGCTCCGGCCTTCTACCAGGTCAATCAGGGCAATCTCACCGCCCCAGGAGAGCACTTCCTGGCCACCTACTACCTGGTCGGCTGTATAGTCGCTGCCTTTGGCAATCACATCAGGCTTGATTGCATTGATCAGGTTGAGTGGCGTGTCTTCATCAAACAATATGACCGCGTCTATAGATTCCAGGGCTGCCAGTACCCGTGCACGGTCTTGTTCGTTGACCACTGGGCGGGTGGGGCCTTTGAGCGCAGACACCGAGCGATCGGTGTTCAGGCCGAGAATCAGCCGGTCACCACGTTTTTTTGCACCTTCGAGGTATGTCACATGTCCTGCATGCAATAAATCAAAGCAGCCATTGGTGAATACAATTTTCTGCCCCTGCTGTTTCCAGGAGGCTACTTTATGCAACAGATCGGGTAATTCGCTTACCTTATGCGCCTGCTCGCTGCCTTGCGCCGTCGCGATGGCATCTATCAAGTCGACTTTGGTGATTGGTACCGTACCCACTTTGCCGACAACCACCCCGGCAGCAATATTCGCCAGTGATAGGCTATCGAGCGCGTTTAAGCCATGCATTAATCCAGCGGCCAATGTGGCAATGACAGTATCACCAGCGCCAGACACATCAAACACCTGTTTGGCTGTTGCACTCAGATGGCTGGTTTGCTCTGCAATCAGCGTAATACCTTCTTCGCCGCGCGTGACTGCTAAAAAGTCTAAAGCCAACGCGGCTTTGAGCCTACTCGCCTTCTCAATCAAGGCGGCATCATTTACCTGAGTGTCACATGCTTCAGCCGTTTCTTTTTTGTTTGGGGTCAGGGCAGTCGCGCCACGGTATTTATCGTAGTTGCGCCCTTTAGGGTCAACCAGTACCGGAATATTGTGTGTGCGGCCATACGCAATCACTTGCTGGCAGACTGCTTCAGTGAGCAGTCCTTTCGCGTAATCCGATAAAATGATCAGCGCAGGTTGCTGCTGCAAGGCCGTCTGGATCGCTTGCATTACCTGACTGGCTTCAGTCACCGTGAGCTCGGAAGCAATCTCCTGATCCAGGCGCATCATTTGCTGATGCCCACCCAGAATACGGGTTTTTGCGATGGTTGGGCGTGAAGGGGTGGTGATCATGGCTTGGGTGTTGATGCCATACTCTGACATAGCTGCCAGCAATCGCTGACCCTCATTATCATTGCCAATCAGGCCTACCATGCGCGTCTGTATCCCTAGCAATACCAGGTTCGCAGCCACATTGGCGGCACCGCCTGCACGTTGTTGTTCTGATTTAATCAGTACCACCGGCACTGGAGCCTCCGGAGAAATCCGGTTCACTTCACCCATCAGGTAGCGATCCAGCATCACATCGCCAATCACCAGTGCATGCTGTTGGGTTTCACCAAAATGCGGAACAAGTTTAGCAATGATAGGATTCATCAGGATTCCAGAATCTCACACAGGCAGTGGCCGATAAAAATGTGTGCCTCCTGAATACGGGCCGTGACGCTGGAAGGGACCACAATGTTGTGTTTGCACAAGGTATTCATTTTGCCACCGCTGCCACCGGTCATACCTATGGTGGTTGCGCCGATTTCATTGGCGGTCTCAATGGCGCGGACCACATTCGCGCTATTGCCACTAGTAGTCAAGCCAATCAATATATCTTCCGGACGGCACAAAGCCTCCACCTGGCGCGCAAAAATATAGTCATAGCCATAATCGTTTCCCACTGAAGTGAGGATGGACGTATCCGTCGTCAGGGCGATAGACGGCAATCCTTTACGCTCTTTCTTAAAGCGGCCAACAATCTCGGCCGCAATATGCTGACTATCTGCCGCACTGCCGCCGTTACCGCACAACAACACCTTGCCGCCGCGCTGGATACAATCGCGCAGCAGGTTGCCAACTTCACTGATCAACGGGAATAAGGATTCCAGGGCCTGGAACATCGCCATATGGGCAGCATGTTCACCTTTAAGGTATTCAATATTATTCATATCGCTCACAATCTCTGAAACCAGTTATGCGTAAGGGTCATCCTGCAGCAAATAGTTCTGCACGTAGTCCTTTACGCCTTCTTCCAGTGTAGTAAATGGCTTTTTATAACCTGCATCGCGCAGTTTTTTCATCTCTGCCTGCGTAAAGTACTGATATTTGCCCTGTAAGTCTTGCGGCATGTCAATGTAAGTGATGTTGGGTTCGCGGCCCATGCTGGTCATCACGTTCGTTGCCAAGTCTTTAAAGCTACGTGCCTGGCCGGTGCCTATGTTGTAAATCGCATTGGCCACAGGTTTGTTTTTCAATGCCGCTTCGAGGAAGAAACCCATCACATCGGCCACATCTTTCACATAGACAAAGTCACGTAACTGCATGCCATCTTCCACGCCAGGATTGGTGCCTTTAAACAGGCGCATGGTGCCGGTTTCGCTAAACTGGTTAAACGTGTGATATGCCACGCTGGCCATGCGCTCTTTATGGTATTCGTTCGGCCCATAGACATTAAAAAACTTGAATCCGGCCCATGCTGGAGGTGTCGCCTGTTTTTGTGCCACCTGCTGCATTACCCACTGGTCAAAAAAATGCTTGGAATAACCATAACCATTCAAAGGGCGCAGGTTCTCAATGCTGGCATCATCATAACCTTGTTCGCCACCCCCATAAGTCGCGGCAGAACTGGCATAGAAAAACGGCACTTCATACTCAGTACACCAGGACCACAAATCCTGCGAGTAATGCATGTTATCTGCCACCAGCTTGTTAAAGTCACGCTCGGTGGTCGCGCTGATCGCCCCCATATGAATCACCGCCGTGATGCCGTCATTCTCTTCCAGGAATTCAAACAGCTGGTCTTTATCCAGATATTCGGCATAGTGGCGGTGTACCAGGTTTTGCCACTGGTTTTCATGCGTGATGCGGTCAACAATCACCAGGTCTTGTCGACCCAGCTTGTTGTTCAAATGCCAGGCCATGATAGAACCAATCATGCCTGCACCACCGGTGATAATGATCATAGGGGAACGATAAAAACGTTAAAACTCGATTATAACGCGTAATCGGGGAGGGCTGGCAGTGGAATGGAACAATGGTTGTCTGCATGCCTGACGTATCTGGTGTTCTTACGCTATTATTAGAAAACTAGTAAGGCGTTTGAGGTTGATTCGTTAGATTGCGCGGAGTAGTTCTGCATGACCTTATTCTGAAGCGTTTGAAGAGGTCTCGCGCAAACAAGACTAGGTGTCTACAAAACCGTAATCCAGATTGAATATGATGAGGATGCTTAAGGCTTTACCATTAATTGTATTTCTTACAAGCTGTTCAAATGAAATGATTGTATTGCACAGCAAAGTGAAACAGTCGAGAACTGAAGGAAATTTTTCATCTAGTTTCGGTACATTTCCAATTGCAAAAAATTATACTAATTTCTTCACTTATGCAGATGTTGAAGGTGAGATAGATCTCAATAATCAATTGAAGTTTGACATAAAGAACGACACTTTTTCTTTAGATAGCCAAGATAAGCATTTAAAAGTAAACGTAGCTTTATATCAATTAAGAAATGAAAAAACTAATTACTTATTGAGTGATATCAGCGGTGCTATTTATTTACTTAATGGCCGTGTTATTAGACCTATACGTACTTATATTGAAAAATCATTTTCCTCTTGCGTTGTTAGTGTCTATGATTCAAGAGTGTCTGATGCAAGCGAGTCCTACAGTGTTCAGGTAGCTCCAGAAAAAACATGCTTGGTTTTTGAATACCAAGAGGTTGTTAATCCCGAAATCAAATTTATATTAAAGCTTGCCAATCTTAAAGCAGGGAATGAGTACCGTGAATTAGAGTTTAATTTTACTCCTATGGTTATTAAACACACATCTCATTAATGGGCTAATAAATTTGTGGTTTTGTTTTGTTAATTTCGATTCATGGATGATCTAATGATCATTGCTTAGCTAATTTATTATTACAACTTCTACTAGCGTCCAGCACCTAACTCCAAAGCGCGTTCCCTAGTTGCTTTTAGTTCAGCCTCAGCTTGCATCTGATTAAAATCATTACTCACCCAACCCTGCAAATGTTCCAACGCAATATCTCGCATCGCTTCAATCCAAACCGCTTCGCTATTTAGCGCCGGGATGTAGTGGTACTCGCCACCACCGACTGACTGGAACAAGTGTTTGCCTTCCATGGCAATCTCTTCTAGCGTTTCCAGGCAGTCGCTGCTAAAGCCAGGGCAGACGACATCTATGCGTTTGAGTTGCTGTTTGCCTAAGGCATCCAGTGTGTTGGCGAGGTAAGGCTGCAGCCATTCCTGGCGGCCAAAGCGGGACTGGAACGCAACTTGGTATTGTTCTTTTTTTAAGCCCAAAGCTTCTGCCAGCAAGCGCGCAGTTTTGTGGCATTCGCAGTGGTAGGGATCACCTTTGAGCAGGTGGAATTTCGGTACGCCGTGAAAACTCATGACCAGTTTTTCGGGTTTGCCATGTTGCTTCCAGTACGCCTGGATATGGCTGGCCAGCGCCTGAATATAGAGAGGATGGTCGTGGTAGTGCTTAATGGTGCGGATGGCGGGTACATTACGCATTCTAAGCAGCACGCGCCACACGGCGTCTAGCGCAGCAGCGGTGCTGCTGGCGGCATATTGCGGGTAGAGCGGGAATACCAGGATGCGGTCACAGCCTTGCGCTTTGAGTGATTCTATGGCGCTTTTCATACTGGGGTTGCCATAAGTCATGCCCAGTTCAACGGCAAAAGGCGAGTTAATTTTTTCTGACAGGTAGCCTTGAAGCAGTTTCTTTTGCTGCTGGGCGTACACCATCAGGGGAGAGCCTTCTTTGCCCCAGATGCTGGCGTATTTTTCGGCAGATTTTTTCGGGCGGACTACAAGGATAATGCAATGCAAAATCCAGCACCAGATAAAGCGTGGAATTTCAACCACACGCCTGTCCATGAGGAACTGTTGCAAATAAGGGCGTAATGCTTTGGCTGTCGGTGCATCTGGCGTACCGAGGTTGGCTAACAGGATTCCCACTTTTGGTTGGCTGCCGTGGGTGTAAGCAGGCTCAGGTTCGTAATAACTCATAAGGGCATTTTAAGCGAATAAATGCCCTTATGACGCATGCTAGCTAAAAAAGTGCGATACCAGCCAGTTTGGGACCAGCTGGAGCAAAAGCAAATTACTTCTTGTTGATCTGGTTGCCGACGACACCGCCAACCGCTGCACCACCTACGGTACCCAGTGCGCTACCGCCGGTTAAGATTGCACCGCCTACAGCACCAATACCTGCACCGATTGCTGTGTTCTTACCTCGAGTACTCATAGAGCCACAGGCAGAAAGACTGAGGAATAATGTTAATAAGATAGACCATGTAATGCCTTTGCGAAGATTATTCATTTTTTTCTCCTTGATATCTGGTGGGAGGGATTATGAAAATCTGGAGTCAAAATGAACAGAGGTATCCTACTGATTCGTTTGTCAGAGGAATCGGACAAGAAATAAAAAAATCCCCGCAGAGAAGCGGGGACTGATTAATCGCATTTAGTTAAGCTTTTTCACGCATTTTCCTGCGGCCTGCCACGCCAATTAAGCCCACTCCAGAGAGCATTAATGCCATGGTCTCAGGCTCTGGAACAGCATTCGCTAAGGTAATGGTACCCGCATAGCTCGCATTCGTGCCGGTGCTTTCTCCAATCACTTGCAAATAATAGCTGCCTTGTTGGATGCTGTTTGTGAATCCAAAGGAAAGATTGGAGCCTGAGTTAAATACGGTTCCATTCATCACCAGATTTTTGTTTTCATCTAGCAAGTTAAATTCTTTCAGACTAAAAGTGTCGCCAGTGCCAGAAATGCTGGTGAGTACTTGTTGCATCCCATCTGTGCTAAATGAAATGTAATCATCGAAGCTTGTGCTGCCGCTAAATGAGTTACTGAAAATATATCCTCCACCCGCTTGAGTGGCCTCATAGGTCGCAGCATAGGACGGATTAATGAATAAAGTACTTAAACCGAAAGCTATTAACAATGCAGTTTTTTTCATAACAAACTCCTGAGTGATTAAAAAGTCGCACTTGTGATGAGCTTTGTGGGCACATCACTAAGCATCTAGCTCAGGATTGTGAAAAAAATACAGAGTAAGGTTTATCGGCGATTGGCTGATATCTGTGTCGGAATTAATAACCTTAAATCTGCAGAGAATATTTAATTTGAAAGCGCGTTAGACAAGAGTTTAGCGGTGATATCAACAATAGGAATAATCCGCTCATAAGCCATGCGAGTAGGGCCAATAACGCCTAAAGTGCCCACGACTTGTCCGTCCACCTCATAGGGCGAAGTGACCAGGCTGCATTCATCCAGGGGCAGGTAGCCACTTTCGCCACCGATGAAAATTTGTACCCCATCTGCACGTTGGCTGTGATCCAGCAACTGCATGAGGGCTGTACGTCGTTCAAAAATCTCAAACAGCTTACGCAGGCTGGTGACATTGGTGGAGAGGTCGTCCACTTGTAATAAGTTGCGTTCGCCTGAGATGACAACGGTTTCTTTTTCTGAAGACTCTGGCTGGCTGGTCGCCTCCAGCGCTGCCGTCATCAGGCGATTGATATCTGCCTGGACCTCTTGCAGCTCCTGTTTGAGTTTGGCCTGCACTTCTTCCAGCGTTAAACCTTGGCACTGGCTGTTGACATAGTTGCTGGCCGCGGTGAGTTCGCTGGCGCTAAATATCTTGTCTGTGAACAGCATGCGGTTTTGCACCTGCCCATCTTCTGTCACCAGAATCACCAGGATTTTTTTGTCATTCAAATGCAGGAACTCCAGATGTTTAAGTACATTGCGCGTCCGTTTGGGCGTCATGACCAGGCCTGCAAACTGCGTCAGTTGCGACAACATGTCGGCAGCACTGTTAATCAACGCTTGTGGATTGGGCGAAGTAAGCCCGGTTTTGAGTTGCGTGACCGCGCGCTGGTCCAGTGGTTGTACTGTCATGAGCGAATCGACAAAGAGGCGGTAGCCTTTTTTGGTGGGGATGCGGCCAGCAGAAGTATGCGGACTGGTGATAAATCCTAATTGTTCAAGGTCGCTCATGACGTTGCGGATCGTCGCAGGGCTGACGTCCAGGCCTGAATGTTGGAGCAGGGTGCGTGAGCCGATGGGCTGGCCTTCGCTGATGTAATGTTCCACCAGGGTTTTGAGTAAAATTTGCGCGCGTTTGTCCACTTTTGAGCACCTTGTTGCAGTGACTGAATTTTGCACCATTTGTGTCCGCGATAACAGCCCCTTTCGCTTTTCAGTTCCAGGCTTCTATGCTTTAATGCGGCCATGCAATCTACATTCCGTTCAGTCGCCATTGTTGGAAAATACATGGACGCCATCGCCTTGCAGCAAATGCAAAGTGATTTGACCCGTTTGGCACACCATTTATTGTCTCAAGGTTTACACGTTTGTATAGAAGAGCGTACTGCACAGTTTGTGGAGGATAAAGGATTTGAGCTCGCTAGCCTGGATGATATCGGTAGCAAATCTGACCTGGTGATTGTCATGGGGGGAGATGGCACCATGCTCAGCGTTGGTCGTGCATTGCGGGATACGGGTGTACCACTGATCGGCATTAACCGGGGGCGTCTCGGATTTCTGACGGATTTGCAAACCGAACATATGCTGGATGATCTGGATAAGATTTTGCAGGGTGAGCATCAGCTTGAAGCACGTATATTGTTGCAATCTGCGGTCACGCGCGCCGGGCAAGTGATTAAACAAACGGTTGCATTGAATGATGTAGTCATCAAAAGCGCTTTCCGCTTGATTGAGCTGGAGGTACATGTCGATAACCAATTCGTGTCACGCCAACGCTCTGATGGCTTGATTTTAACCACACCGACGGGGACTACAGCTTATGGTTTGTCTGCGGGCGGACCGATTATGCATCCGGATCTCGAAGCGATTTCGATCGTCCCCATCAGCCCGCATACGCTTAGTTACCGGCCAATTACCGTGCCTGCCAGTAGCGTGATTGAGGTGATTGTGGTGAATGCTGCCGATGCCCAGATCAGTTACGATGGTCAGGGCCAATATCCGCTGGCGGTGGGTGATGATGTGCGGATTGAACGTGCGCCACAGGAAATCAGGTTGGTGCACCCCAAAGATTACTGTTATTTTGATATGTTGCGCAACAAATTAAACTGGGGCTGATAAAGCCCTGTCATTAACCATGCTACAAGCCCTTTCTATCCGAGACTTTGTCATTGTTGATACGCTGGAACTTGAGTTCTCAGCAGGATACACCGCGCTCACTGGTGAGACGGGTGCCGGTAAGTCCATCCTCATTGATGCTTTATCTTTAAGCCTGGGCGCACGCAACGAGGGCGATGTGACGCGCAAGGGCTGTGAAAAGGCGGAAATCTCAACGACTTTTGTTATTGCGGATAATCTCGCAGCCCAGGACTGGCTACAAGCGCAAGAAATGGACGTTGACGATACATTGGTGTTGCGACGTGTGATTTATGCCGATGGCCGTAGCCGCGCCTTTATTAATGGAGCCTCTGCAACGGTAGGCCAATTGCGCGAAATCGGCGAAACCCTCATTGATATTTATAGCCAGAATGCGCATCACTCCCTGTTGAAAGTGGCTACGCAGCGCGAGATTCTGGATGCCTATGCACAAGCGTCACCACTGGCAAAACAAGTTGCCAAATTATATAAGGACTGGTCTCAGCTACATCAGCAGCAACTGGCGTATGAGAAAAATGCCAGCCAGTTTGCGGATGAGTTAGCCGAGCTCAGGGATAGTACCCGTGAGCTCAAGCAATTAGGGTTTGTCTCTGAGGAGTGGCAAACGCTACAACAGGAGCATGTGCGTTTAAGCAATGGCGCCAGTCTGTTGAGTGGCATGGAATTAAGCCTGCAGATGATGAGCGAAGGTGATGAAGTTAATGCACTAGATCTGCTCTCGCAGGCCCAAACCAAGCTAGCCGAACTTCAGGCAATGGATGCCGGATTGCAACCGATTGCCGAAAATCTTGACTCTGCTGTCGTGCAGCTAGAAGAAGCCAGTAGGGCGCTGAATCGTTATCTGCAAAAAAGTGAACTGGATCCTGAACGCTTGGCAGAAGTTGAAGCGCGTATCCAGGCCATTCATGGTGCCGCGCGAAAATTCCGTGTGAAGCCTGATGAATTGCCAGAATTACTGGTCCAGCAATTGCAACGGGTCGATGAGTTGGAGGGCTTTGCTGATGACGGGGCTTTAACGCAGCAGGTAAAAGCGGCCTGGCAAAATTATCACACACAAGCCGCGGAGCTTTCTGGTTTCAGACAGCAGGCGGCTAAAAAACTGTCGCAAACGATTACTGAACAAATGCAGGCTTTGTCATTAAAAGGCGGCCAGTTTGCAGTGGCTTTAACACCTTGTGAAGCCGCCCTTCACGGCTTGGAGCAAGTGGAGTTTCTGGTCGCCGGTCATGCCGGCGTCGAGCCGCGCCCACTCAATAAAGTGGCCTCTGGTGGTGAATTGTCTCGTATCAGTTTGGCCTTGCAAGTAACGACTGCTTCTTTGGGCACGGTGCCGTGCATGATTTTTGATGAGGTGGATGTCGGGATTGGTGGCGGTGTTGCCGAAGTGGTTGGACGTTTGCTTAACGAATTGGGTCAGCACCGCCAGGTATTGGTGATTACGCACCTGGCACAGGTCGCCTCACAGGCGCAGCAGCATTTACAAGTGAGCAAGTCCGAGCAACAGGGTGCAACCTTGAGTCGCATTCGCCCATTGGGCGCAGAGGAGCGCATAGAAGAAATTGCCCGTATGCTGGGTGGTTTGCATATCACCGAGACCACCCGCAGTCATGCCCGGGAAATGTTAGGATTAATCACCTAGTTTGTAATACCTGCCAGCGTTCCAGTTTTTCTGCAAAGCGCAGGCTGGCATGGGCCGGACTGGTAGAGGGTAAGGTGATGGTGTCTACCTGCGGCAACGCTTTGATGTGTTTCTTAAATAGCGTGGCTGCAGTATTCCCGTTAAATGCGACCAGTTCTATGGAAGGGGTATCGTTCAGTAAGCCGGTAATATCGTTGACGATCACCGTTTCTGCGCTAATGGCACTATCCAGGCTGCCAGGTCGGCAGGCAGAATGGCAAACGTCCCAAATCGCCAGACGCGCTGCTTTCACCCCTTCACAACGTTCGGTGTAAGTAGCTTTTGCCGGAATGTTGAACAAAGCTTCCAGCATTTTCCAAAAGGCATTTTGCGGATGTGCGTAATACTGTTGTTGCTTGAGAGATTCAGCACCCGGCAAGGTGCCTAGAATCAATATGCGAGGGCTCAAGCCGAGAATGGGCGGAAATCCGGCAGCATAGTGTTCTTGGGTAGGAACTAAGTCGGACAAATCTTGTGATAAGTAGTAAAGGGGCTATGCGCATGCTTTTACATAACCCCGGGGACCTTATTCAGTGCAGGATTGTTTTTTGCACATACCATAAATGGTGAGTGAGTGGTCCTGCATGGTGAACCCGTGTTTTTCGGCGGCTGCTTTTTGTCTTTTCTCAATTTCTTCGTCGTAAAACTCTTCGACGCGCCCACACTTGACGCAAACAATATGGTCGTGATGGCTACCTTCGTTCAATTCAAATACCGCCTTGCCACTTTCAAAGTGATGGCGCACCAATAGCCCCGCTTGCTCAAACTGGGTTAATACCCGATACACAGTGGCCAACCCAACATCTTCCCCATTGGTGATCATGACTTTGTAAATATCCTCTGCTGATAGGTGGCGTTGTTCGCTGTTCTCGAACAATTCAAGGATTTTCAGACGTGGCAGCGTTGCTTTGAGGCCCGCATTTTTGAGGTCTTTTGGATCATGCATAGGTTTTGTCCATGTTTTGTCTGTGGTTAAGTCGTCCGGCGTATTTGATTGGCGACACTACGTGGTATATTACTCAAAGTTTTCTGAATATACCGATTATAAAGTGAATCCAATGCGTAATTCTATCTTATTTGTGTTGGTTGTCGCATCTCTGGAGAGTGGGTGCGGTGCCAAGCTTCCTTCAGTCAAGCCTTTCAAGATGGAAGTTCAGCAAGGCAATGTTGTGACTTCCAAGATGTTGCTGCAGTTGCGACCGGGCATGACGCGTTCCCAGGTGCGCTATATCATGGGGACACCGCTAGTAGTCGATAGTTTCCGTGACAACCGCTGGGATTATTTCTACGAGCTGCGCAAGGAAGGAAAAGTGGTTGAAAAGCGCCGCGTGATTCTTGATTTCGACAAGGATAGCCTGGTGTCAGTCCGCGGTGATGTGATTCCATCTGCTGAAAATCCTGAGGTAAAAACAATTGCAGAAACACCTCAGAAGAAGGTTGAAGAAGCAAAAGATCAGAGTTGGACGGACAGGCTGAAGTTCTGGGAGTCTGAAGAGGCTGCGGCGAGTGATAAAACAGCTGAGTCATCTGTAGCCACTGCCGCAACCGCAGCGACGAATGAGAGCAAAGGCGCTGCACTCGCCAAGGATGAGGCAGCCGAATCTCAGACAACCACGTCAGAACCCGTCAAGGCCGAACAAGAGGTATTGCCCTCGGCTACTGCAACAAATAACGCAGCTGCCGCAGCGACATTGGCTGAAGAAGAAGTGGTTCCCTACATTCCGGAGGGGGAGTATCAGGCTGCGCCCACTCCCGAAGAGATGGCCAAGGGCAATCTGGATGTCAGTGCCAATCAGGTCACTGAGGCTAAAGCACATCCTGTGAATGAAAAGGAAATGGCTGCCCAAATTGCAGATACGGTAGAGCCACCACCCGTTTTTCAGCAGGAACCCATGGCAGAACCTGTAGCGGCTGAACCCGAGCCTGTATTGCCACCCCCCGTAAAAGCCGAGCCAGCTGCGAAGAATATCACAGCGCCGGTTGTTGCCGCAGCCACTGTGGCAGCGGCGGCAACCAAGACTGCTGAATCTGACTCAGTTAAATCCAAGCCTGTTGATCCTAAGCCTGTGGAAGCAAAAACCACTGTATCAAAAACTGAAGTACAAACACCCGTGTCACAGGCACCTGCTGCGGCAGCGGCCATTGAAGATGACGAGGTCATCCCATATATTCCAGAAGGCGAATACGTGGCTCCTGTCATTCCTAGTGAAGCCGAAATGGTTAAAGGCAATATGGCGGAGGCAAATGCACCTGCGACTGATGCCCAAGCGCGCCAGGTGACTGAAAAAGGGGTGGCACCCACATCGGATGCGGCTGCAGAGCCATCACCGACATTTGTCGCTGAGCAATTGCCAGAACCAGAGCCGGAACCTGAATTGCCACCACCACCTCCACCATCCGTCAGTAAGCCTGTTGTGAGAGAGGTTGCGCCAGTGGCTGCGCTGGCAGCAGAAGAAGAGAAACCAGTCGCTGCGCAACCTGAGACTGAGCAGCCGGCTGCCAAGGTTGTTGAGCCTGCATCGGTCGCCTCAACTGTGGCGACTGCAGAAGCGCCAGCTGGTGATGCTGAAATCAACCAGGCTGTGGCGGCATGGGCGCAAGCTTGGCGCAGCAAGGACATTAAAAACTACCTCGCTGCGTATGCCCCTGACTTCATGCCAGAAGGGTTGCCTTCCAGAAAGGCATGGGAGTCGCAACGCAAACAGCGTTTATCTGCAGGCCAGGGTGCGATTACACTCGTACTAAATAATGTACAGATCCAGCGTGACGGTGCCACTGCCGCCGTACAGTTTGAGCAAAAATATGCTGCTAAAGCTTATAAAGATGAATTGGTCAAAACGCTGGAAATGCGTTACGAGCCAACGCAGAAACGCTGGTTGATCACACGCGAACGCGTTGCTCCTGTAACAGGTTTGCCAGTTGCGAGTGTGCCAACGACCCGTCTGCCAGCAGTTGCTGCAGCGTCATCCAAAACGGATGTGGTCGAGTCAGCTGTGCCACCGACGACATCATCTGCGCCTGTGGCGGAAGTGAGTGTTGAATCAGCGATTGACGCTTGGGCACAGGCTTGGCGCAGTAAAAACATCAATGCTTACCTGGCGGCGTATTCTCCAGAATTTGTGCCGGAGGGATTGCCAAACAGAAGTGTCTGGGAAGCGCAACGTAAAAAGCGCTTGTCCCCACAGCAGGGCAAGATCAGTCTGGATATCACGAATGTAAGCGTGAGCCGCGACGGAGAAACAGCCGTGGCCACCTTTAGGCAGAAATATGCGTCTAAAGCCTATCGCGATGAAGTAGTTAAGCGTCTGCAGTTAAAACTGGATGCCGCAAGCAATCGCTGGCTGATTGTGCGCGAAAGTACAGGCAGTGAGGCAGAGGTGCCAATGGGCAAGCAGTCAGTGAATGCACCAGAAGAGCACTCGGAACATCAGGACGGTGCTCTGGAGCCTATCGGATTTTAATGGCCTGCTGATGTCGCGGTTTAAGTATTAAAAATAATTGAGTGAGTTATGTTGAAAGTAGTGATTGCTGGCGTGTCTGGTCGTATGGGGCATGCCTTACTGGATGGAGTTTTTTCTGATAACGGCTTGCATTTGCATGCGGCACTTGATCGTGCTGAAAGCGCCATGATAGGACGGGATGCAGGCGAGCAGTTTGGCAAGGTCAGTGGCGTAAAAATCACGGCTGACATCCATGCCGCATTGGCCGGTGCCGATGTGCTGGTGGATTTCACTCGCCCGGAAGCCAGTATGCAATATTTACAAGCTTGTCAGCAAGCCAACGTTAAATTAGTGATTGGTACTACCGGGTTTAGTGAGACTGAAAAGTCCAGTATTGAGGCGGCGTCCAAAAATATTGGTATCGTATTTGCGCCAAACATGAGCGTAGGGGTCACTCTTTTGATTAACCTAGTTGAGCAAGCCGCACGCGTGCTCAATGAAGGTTATGATATTGAAGTGGTCGAAATGCATCACCGCCATAAAATAGATGCACCTTCAGGCACGGCTTTACGGTTGGGTGAGGCGGCTGCTAAAGGGATTGATAAAGCGTTGAACGATTGTGCTGTGTATGCGCGCGAAGGGGTGACTGGTGAGCGCGAAGCAGGCACCATTGGTTTTGCCACGCTGCGCGGCGGCGACGTGGTGGGCGATCATACTGTTGTGCTGGCTGGAGTTGGCGAGCGCGTGGAGTTGACGCACAAGGCTTCAAGCCGTGCCACATTTGCACAAGGCGCATTGCGTGCAGCCAAGTTCCTGGCAGATAAACCTAAGGGGTTATTTGACATGCGTGATGTGCTGGGGTTTGAGAAAACCTGATTTTCAATAGATTTCTTGCCTAATCAACGTCAGGCTTGAATCCATGTTTGCTTCTGAGTTGCCCTTGAGTGGGTTGTCAATTTGCGCTATAATGCTGCAATTCTGAAACGGGAAGAGTCCAACAAGCTTTTCCCGTTTTGCACATCTACTCACCGCGGCTTTATCCCCTAAAGCTTGACTGTGAGCCATCATCCAGATGTGTTTCGTATCAAACTTAAGGAGCTAAAGGTGTCAAAAACAATTCCAGCGATTTTAGTGTTAGCAGATGGAACTGTTTTTAAGGGCATTAGCATTGGCGCTTCCGGTCATACGGTCGGTGAGGTGGTGTTCAACACTTCCATCACCGGTTATCAGGAAATCCTTACCGATCCTTCCTATACCGAACAAATCGTGACACTGACTTATCCTCACATTGGCAACTATGGTACCAATAGTGAAGATGTTGAGTCAGGCAAAGTCTATGCTGCGGGTCTGATCATTCGTGACCTGCCCTTATTGGAAAGCAATTTCCGCAGTGAACAAAATCTTTCCGATTATCTCAAAGCCAACAACGTGGTGGCAATTGCAGATATCGATACGCGTAAACTGACACGCATTCTTCGTGAAAAAGGCGCACAGGCCGGTTGTATCATGGCAGGCGAATCTGTCGATGAAGCTCAGGCGCTAGCCTTGGCTAAGGGTTTTCCTGGTTTGGCCGGGATGGACCTGGCCAAAGTGGTCAGCTGTACCCAGCCTTATCAGTTTACCGAAACGGAATGGGAGCTAGGCTCAGGCTTTAGTAAAACGGGTAGCGGCCAGTTTCATGTGGTGGCGTTTGATTATGGCGTGAAACGTAACATTCTGCGCATGCTGGTTTCACGTGGCTGTAAAGTGACGGTATTGCCAGCGCAAGCCACAGCCGAGCAGGCCTTGGCTTACAAGCCAGATGGCATCTTCCTCTCCAATGGCCCTGGTGACCCGGAGCCTTGCGATTATGCAATCAAGGCCATCAAAACCCTGGTGGATACCGGCATTCCAACCTTTGGTATTTGCCTGGGTCACCAGTTGCTGGCACTGGCGAGTGGCGCCAAAACACTGAAGATGAAGTTCGGCCATCACGGCGCCAACCATCCGGTACAGGATGTGGAAAGCAAGCGCGTTTACATTACCAGCCAAAACCATGGTTTTGCAGCTGACCCGGCAACATTGCCAGAGAATGTGAAAGTGACGCATGTGTCGCTGTTTGACGGTAGCTTGCAAGGCATTGCACGTACTGACAAACCAGCATTCAGCTTCCAGGGGCACCCTGAGGCCAGCCCGGGTCCGCAAGAAATGAGCGTGTTGTTTGACCGCTTTATCCAGTTAATGCAAGAAAGAAAGTCCATCTAATGGCAAAAAGAACCGACATTAAAAGTATCCTGATTATCGGTGCAGGTCCGATTGTCATTGGTCAGGCCTGTGAGTTTGACTACTCTGGCGCGCAAGCGTGTAAGGCCCTGCGCGAAGAAGGGTATCGTGTCATTTTGGTGAACTCCAATCCGGCCACCATCATGACTGACCCGGAAATGGCAGATGCGACTTATATCGAGCCGATTACCTGGCAAATTGTCGAGAAGATTATTGAAAAAGAGCGCCCTGATGCGTTGCTGCCAACCATGGGCGGCCAGACTGCACTGAACTGTGCCTTAGATCTGGACAAGCATGGCGTGTTGCAGAAATACAATGTAGAACTGATTGGTGCGACCAAAGAGGCGATTGATAAAGCCGAAGACCGCCAAAAGTTTAAAGAAGCCATGACCAAAATTGGTCTGGGTTCTGCACGCTCTGCCATCGCGCACAGCCTGGAAGAGGCGTTGCAGGTACAAGCGACGATTGGTTACCCAGCGATTATCCGTCCTTCGTTCACCATGGGCGGCAGCGGTGGTGGTATTGCCTATAACCGTGAAGAATTTATCGCCATTTGCGAGCGCGGCCTGGATGCCTCCCCAACCAATGAATTATTGATTGAAGAGTCATTGCTGGGTTGGAAAGAATACGAGATGGAAGTGGTCCGTGATAAAGCGGATAACTGCATCATCATCTGTTCGATCGAAAACCTGGACCCTATGGGTGTGCACACTGGCGACAGTATTACCGTTGCGCCTGCACAAACCCTGACTGATAAAGAGTACCAGATCATGCGTAATGCTTCTTTGGCAGTGTTGCGCGAGATCGGTGTCGATACCGGTGGTTCCAACGTTCAGTTTGCCATTAACCCGAATGATGGCCGCATGATTGTCATTGAGATGAACCCGCGTGTGTCGCGCTCATCTGCGTTGGCTTCCAAAGCGACCGGTTTCCCGATTGCCAAAGTCGCTGCCAAGCTGGCCGTCGGCTTTACGCTGGACGAGTTGCGTAATGAAATTACCGGTGGACAGACCCCGGCTTCATTCGAGCCCTCAATTGACTATGTGGTCACCAAAGTGCCACGGTTTGCGTTTGAAAAATTCCCGCAGGCGGACAGCCGCTTGACCACGCAGATGAAGTCTGTGGGTGAAGTGATGGCCATGGGCCGCAGCTTCCAGGAATCTTTCCAAAAGGCTTTGCGTGGTCTGGAAGTCGGCGTGGATGGGCTGGATCCCCTCACCGATGACAAAGACCGTATCGTCAAGGAAATGGGCGAGCCGGGGCCAGAGCGTATCTGGTATGTGGCTGACGCATTCCGCCTGGGTATGAGTGTAGATGAAGTTTTTGATATCACTAAAATCGACCGCTGGTTCCTGGTGCAGATTGAAGAAATCATCAAGCTTGAACTTTCTTTGTCTACCAAGTCCCTAGCTGACCTCAATAAAGACACGTTGTTCCGCTTGAAGCGTAAAGGCTTCTCTGACCGCCGTCTGGCCAAATTGCTGAATACCGATCAGCATGCCGTGCGTGCTTTCCGTCAGGCACTGAATGTGCGTCCGGTATACAAGCGCGTGGATACCTGTGCGGCTGAGTTCGCGACTAATACGGCCTATATGTATTCCACTTATGAAGAAGAGTGCGAATCCAATCCGACCGACAAGAAAAAAATCATGGTATTGGGCGGTGGCCCTAACCGTATCGGCCAGGGTATTGAGTTTGACTATTGCTGCGTACATGCCGCTTTTGCGATGCGCGAAGATGGTTACGAAACCATTATGGTTAACTGTAACCCGGAAACTGTTTCTACCGATTACGATACTTCTGATCGTCTGTACTTCGAACCAGTGACATTGGAAGATGTACTGGAAATTGTGAACATCGAAAAACCGGTTGGCGTGATCGTGCAATACGGGGGTCAAACGCCACTCAAGCTAGCGCGTGACCTGGAAAAAGCCGGTGTGCCTATCATTGGCACGACCCCAGATGCGATTGACCGTGCTGAAGACCGTGAGCGTTTCCAGCAGATGCTGCATAGCCTGAACCTCAAGCAGCCGCCTAACCGCACGGCACGTGCACCTGAAGAAGCGATCCGCCTGGCAACCGAAATCGGTTATCCACTGGTGGTGCGTCCTTCTTATGTATTGGGCGGCCGTGCGATGGAAATCGTGCATGAGCAAAGCCAGCTTGAGCGCTACATGCGTGAGGCCGTGAAGGTTTCAAACGAGTCTCCAGTCTTGCTGGACCGCTTCCTCAATGATGCGATCGAGGTGGATGTGGATGCGCTCAGCGATGGCGAAGATGTGTTGATCGGCGGCATCATGCAGCACGTGGAACAAGCCGGTGTGCACTCCGGTGATTCCGCCTGTTCATTACCACCTTATAGCCTCAGCGATAGCCTGCAAGATGAATTACGCAGACAAACCGTGCAAATGGCCAAAGCGTTGGGCGTTAAAGGTCTGATGAATGTACAGTTTGCCGTGCAGAATACAGAGCAGGGCGAAGTGGTGTATGTGCTGGAGGTCAACCCGCGCGCATCACGGACAGTCCCGTTTGTGTCCAAAGCCTGTGGTTTGCAACTGGCAAAGATTGCTGCGCGTTGTATGGCGGGTCAGACCCTGAAATCACAAGGCGTGACCAAGGAAGTGATTCCGCCTTATTACTCTGTCAAAGAAGCCGTGTTCCCATTCATCAAGTTCCCAGGTGTGGATACTATCCTGGGCCCGGAAATGAAATCGACCGGCGAAGTGATGGGGGTTGGCAATACCTTTGCAGAAGCATTCGTGAAGTCGCAATTGGGGGCATCTGTCAAAATGCCTACTGGCGGCAGGGCTTTTATCAGCGTGCGTAATGAAGACCACAAAAAAGTGATCGATATTGCTAAAGACCTGGTCAAGCTGGGCTTTACACTGGTGGCCACCAAAGGTACGGCTCGGGCGCTGGCTGAACAGGGCCTGGATGTGACGCCGGTAAACAAGGTTGCCGAAGGTCGTCCGCATATTGTCGATATGATCAAGAACGATGAGATCAGTTTGATTGTCAATGTGACTGAAGACAAAAAAGCGATTACCGATTCGTACGAAATCCGCCGTAGTGCCTTGCAAAACAAGGTGACTTACTACACGACATTGGCGGGTGCACGTGCGGCGTGTATCGGGATGGCTCAAAGCAAGGACATGGATGTCTATTCGGTGCAAGACTTGCACAAACGCCTTGCTTAACATACACTAGGCTTAATTGATATTTGAAATAAGCCACGCTCATCCGGGTGTGGTTTATTTTTTTTATACTCATTTTTTGAAGGTATTTCAACATGGCAGTACATCAGATTCCTGTCACCGTGAGAGGTGCAGAATTGCTCAAGGAAGAATTACAACGTTTACGAGCTGTGGACAGACCCAATATCATCCAGGCGATTGCAGAGGCGCGTGCGCAGGGGGATTTGTCTGAAAATGCTGAGTATGAGTCCGCCAAAGAGCGCCAGAGTTTTATTGAAGGGCGTATCTCTGAGCTAGAAGCAAAGCTGTCCAATTTGCAGATCATCGATCCGACCACCTTGAACGCTGAAGGTCGCGTGGTGT
Source organism: Methylophilus sp. TWE2 (assembly GCF_001183865.1). Classification (NCBI taxonomy): domain Bacteria; kingdom Pseudomonadati; phylum Pseudomonadota; class Betaproteobacteria; order Nitrosomonadales; family Methylophilaceae; genus Methylophilus; species Methylophilus sp. TWE2. Next base: position 2,079,815 of record NZ_CP012020.1, on the reverse strand, counting down.
TTGGCGCCACTGTCCGTTTTGAAGACCTGGATTCAGGGGATGCCAAAACTTACCAGATCGTAGGTGAGGATGAAGCTGATATCAAGAATGGTAAAATTTCAGTTAGCTCACCGATTGCACGTGGCCTGATTGGCAAATCAGAAGGTGAAGTGGTGGAAGTCCAGTCACCTGGTGGTATCAAAGAGTACGAAATTATCGAAGTACTTTACGTTTAAGCGTATGTTGTTTAGGAGTGCATAAGCATGGCCAGGCAATCAGGACTGACAGGTTGGTTGAATCCCTTGCTGCTAACATTTTGGGTTGGTGCTTTATGGATGACCGCCATCACTGCCAGCGTATTGTTCCAGACCATTCCTGACCGCCAGCTTGCCGGGCAGGTGGCTGGCAGATTGTTTACGATCGTCAGCTATATCGGCCTGGGCAGTGGCTTATGGTTGCTAGTGCAGCGTTTGGCAAGTGAAGGCTTTTCTGCCTTCAAGCAAGGGTTGTTCTGGGTGGTTTTCGTGATGTGGGTGCTGGTGCTGATTGGTGAGTTTGGCATTCAACCCTTGCTGGCACAATTGAAAGCCAGCGCCCTGCCTAATGACGTGATGCAAAGCGTATTTGCCAGCCGATTCAGGACTTGGCATGGCGTTGCCAGTATTGCTTACCTGGTAGAGTGTTTACTGGGAGTCTGGCTGGTGGTGAAATCCAGATAAGGCCAATAAAAAACGCGCAATTAAATGCGCGTTTTTTATTGATTGACGCTGAATTTACAGTTTTGGAATGACGATCTTGGCAGAAGCTTTAACGGTTTCGCTAGCACGGTAAAATACCAGTTGTTTGCCAATATGGTGTACCGCAATCGCATTCGCCTTGTCGGCAATTTCTTCCAGCAGGGATTTGCGCAGTTCGCGGTCATCTCCTGCGACTTGGACTTTAATCAGTTCATGGGCATTGAGGCTGACATCAATTTCTTTTAACACGGCTTCGGTCAAGCCATTGTTGCCTATCATGACCACAGGATTTAAATTGTGTGCCAGGCCACGTAAATAAGCGATTTGTTTGCTGTTTAATTGCATGCAAAAATATTCCTTGAAAACAGTTCGCATTTTAGCATGAAGCAGGAATTCCCCCTATGAAACCCTCCAAAACCAGTAAGGCATGGATGCAAGAGCATCTCAATGACGAGTTTGTGAAGCGCGCACAAAAAGATGGTTACCGCGCCCGTGCCGCCTATAAACTTCTGGAGATTGACGATAAAGACAAACTGATCAAACCAGGGATGACGGTGGTGGATCTGGGATCCACGCCTGGCAGTTGGTCACAGGTGGCAGTGCAACGTATCAAGGGTCAAGGGCGAGTCATCGCACTTGATATCTTGGACATGCATCCTATCCCTGGGGTGGACTTTATTTGCGGTGATTTTCGCGAAGAAGAGGTGCTGAAAAAACTCGAATCCTCACTCAATGGCAAACTAGTGGACCTGGTCATTGCCGATATGGCACCGAATATGAGCGGCGTTAAGGATGTGGACCAGGCCGGTGCAACATATTTGACCGAGCTCGCGCTCGATTTTTGTCAGCAATGGTTGAAACCGGGCGGCAATTTTCTGGTCAAAGTTTTCATTGGCAGCGGATTTGAGGAAATTGTGAAACAGATGCGCGGCCAGTTTGAAAAAGTGGTCACGCGCAAGCCAAAAGCTTCACGTGATCGCAGCAGCGAAGTCTATTTGCTGGGGCAAAATCGAAAACCTTGAAATGCAGGGCTTTTACACGTTTAGTTTTCGTCGCACAAGCAAAAAATTGGGTATACAATGCCATCAAGGCTTGAAATCTTTGGTTTTGCCTCCATTGTTTTCTTAGGGATTCTCCCTGCCTTTTGTTTTTAAAGTTAAGGAACCACTTTGAATAATCTACTGAAGAATATCGCGATTTGGGTAGCTATCGCCTTGTTGCTGATGACGGTATTTAATCAATTCAACGGCACGGGCAGGAGTAGCGGTCAGGTGGTTTACTCGCAGTTTATGCAAGAGGTCAAAGATGGCCGTGTTGCAAAAGTACAAATTGATGGCCGCTCACTGCATGTGACAACCAATGAAGGTAAAGCCTACGATACATTTTCGCCTTCAGATCCATGGCTGGTTTCTGACCTGCTCAAAAATAACGTGATTGTGGAAGCCAAACCAGAAGAGCATGAATCCATGCTCATGAGCATTTTCGTGTCCTGGTTCCCGATGATTCTGCTGATTGGCGTCTGGATTTTCTTCATGCGCCAGATGCAAGGTGGTGGCAAGGGCGGTGGTCCATTCTCATTTGGCAAGAGCAAGGCGCGTCAATTGGACGAGTCTAACAATAGTACAACCTTTGCCGATGTGGCAGGCTGTGACGAAGCCAAGGAAGAAGTGGCTGAACTGGTCGAATTCCTGAAAGACCCAAGCAAGTTCCAGAAACTGGGTGGCCGCATTCCACGTGGCGTATTGATGGTAGGCCCACCAGGGACTGGTAAAACCTTGCTGGCTCGTGCGATTGCGGGTGAAGCCAAGGTACCATTCTTCAGCATTTCCGGTTCAGACTTTGTTGAAATGTTTGTCGGCGTGGGTGCTGCACGTGTGCGTGACATGTTTGAAACCGCCAAGAAAAACTCGCCCTGTATCGTGTTTATTGACGAGATTGATGCCGTCGGTCGTCATCGTGGTGCCGGTACCGGTGGCGGTAATGATGAACGTGAACAAACCCTGAACCAGATGCTGGTTGAGATGGATGGCTTTGAAGCAAACTCAGGCGTCATCGTGATTGCGGCTACTAACCGTGCTGATGTGCTGGATAAAGCGTTGTTACGTCCAGGCCGTTTTGACCGTCAGGTGATGGTTGGCTTGCCAGATATCAAAGGCCGCGAGCAGATCTTAAACGTGCACATGCGTAAAGTACCAATTGACCCGGACGTCAAAGCCGATATCTTGGCCCGTGGTACACCAGGCTTTAGTGGTGCTGACTTGGCCAACCTGGTGAACGAAGCTGCCCTGTTTGCAGCGCGCCGCAATAAGCGCACCGTAGACATGCAGGACTTTGAAGATGCCAAAGACAAAATCTTCATGGGCCCTGAGCGCAAGTCTATGGTCATGCGTGAGGAAGAGCGCTTGAATACGGCGTATCACGAATCTGGTCACGCCGTAGTCGCCAAGCTGTTGCCCAAGGCTGACCCGGTACACAAAGTGACCATTATGCCGCGCGGATGGGCGTTAGGCCTGACCTGGCAGTTGCCTGAGCACGACCGTATCAGCAACTACAAAGACAAGATGCTGGAAGACATTTCGATTTTGTTCGGCGGCCGTATTGCCGAAGAGATTTTCATGAATCAAATGTCTACTGGTGCGTCGAATGACTTTGAACGTGCGACAAAAATGGCACGTGACATGGTCACCAAGTTTGGTATGTCTGACACCTTGGGTACCATGGTTTACGCGGGTAGTGAACAGGATTCATGGATGGGCAGCATGTCTTCCCGTACCGTGTCTGAGGCGACACAGCAAAAAGTGGATGCTGAAATCCGCCGTATCCTCGACGAGCAATATGCGATTGCGCGTAAATTGCTGGAAGATAACCGTGATAAGGTAGAGGCCATGACCAAGGCGTTGATGGAATTTGAAACCATTGATGCTGACCAGATCAACGACATCATGGCTGGTTTACCAGTCCGTGCGCCTAAACAGAAAAATGGCCCAACCATGACTTCTGGTGGTAGCGGCACCGGTACCATCGTCAACCCTACGCCACAACCGACGGCGAAAGGTGATGGCACCGAAAGTAATGTCTAGAATGATGTGCCGGGTGTTTTATCCCCCGGCATTCAGTTAAAATAACAAGGCTGGCAGTTGCCAGCCTTTTTGTTTTTGTGGAATTCAATGACATGCTGTTTCACTGTGGACGTTTTCATCTCAATGTTGAGTCACCCAAAGTCATGGGTATCGTCAATGTCACGCCTGATTCCTTTTCGGATGGTGGCCAGTTTGACCATCGAGATGCAGCTCTCGCGCATGCGCTGGAGCTGATCGAACAAGGCGCAGACGTATTGGATATTGGTGGTGAGTCTACTCGGCCAAATGCCACGCCTGTGCCCCTTGAAGAAGAATTGCGACGTGTCATTCCAGTGATTGAAGCACTGATAGCACGAGATATTCCAGTCCCGATTTCAATTGATACCTATAAACCCGCTGTCATGCGTGCTGCGATTGCTGCTGGTGCCAGCATCGTGAATGACATACGAGGCTTGCAGGAAGAGGGCGCACTGGAGGCTGTGGCTAATAGCGATGCTGGCGTATGCATCATGCATATGCAGGGCACGCCGCAAACCATGCAAATAGCCCCGCACTATGAAGATGTGGTCGCCGAAGTGAAGCAGTTTTTGCGTGTACAACGCGATACTTGTTTGTCGGCAGGCATTGCCCCTCAGCGCATCATGCTGGATCCCGGTTTTGGCTTTGGCAAAACCCGGGCGCATAATATCGCACTGGCCAAAGCATTACCGCAGTTGCTGGAGTTGGGTTGCCCGTTATTGGTGGGGTTATCCCGCAAGTCTGTCCTGGGACAAATGACTGGCAACGATGTCGATGCCCGTTTGCATGCCAGTGTGGCTGCGGCGGTGATTAGCGCCATGCATGGCGCGCATTTGCTGAGAGTGCACGATGTCAAGGCGACAGTCGAAGCGCTTAAAGTCGTTGCTGCGCTTAAATAGCAGATAAAAATAAGCAAGCACAACAAATTAGAGCAAGAAAAATTGTAAAGGATAAGAGCGATGAGTAAACAGTATTTTGGCACCGATGGCATTCGCGGCCGTGTCGGCGAATCTGTCATTACCCCGGAGTTTGTGATGAAGCTGGGTTATGCTGCCGGACGCGTATTAGCCAATCACGAGCATTTACCTGCAGGTAAAAGGCCAACGGTACTCATAGGGAAAGATACCCGTATTTCAGGTTATATGCTGGAAGCTTCGCTGGAGGCTGGCTTGTCAGCAGCAGGTGTGGATGTGTTGCTGACAGGTCCTATGCCAACGCCCGCCGTTGCCTATTTAACACGCGCCTTGCGTGCACAGGCTGGCATCGTCATCTCAGCTTCGCATAACCCTTATTATGACAATGGAATCAAGTTTTTTTCAGCACAAGGTACTAAATTGCCTGATGACATTGAGCATGCGATTGAAGCCGAGCTAGGCAAGCCTATGCAGGTCATGGATTCTGCACAGTTAGGCAAGGCTAAGCGTGTAGACGACGCGGCAGGCCGTTATGTCGAATTCTGTAAAAGCACTTTCCCTAACCACTTGGATCTGCGTGGCTTGAAAATTGTGCTCGATTGCGCCCATGGTGCGACTTACCACGTTGCGCCCGATGTGTTTCATGAGTTAGGTGCCGAGGTGATTACCATCGGTCACCAGCCAGATGGTCTCAATATCAACGAAAATGTAGGCTCCACCCATCCGCAGGCCCTGCAAAAAGCCGTGGTCGAGCATCACGCAGACCTGGGTATTGCTTTTGATGGCGACGGTGACCGCGTCATGATGGTTGATGGTGCAGGCAACTTGCTGGATGGCGACCAGTTGCTGTATATCATCGCCATGGGCCTGTATGCCAAAGGTAAACTCAAAGGCGGTGTTGCAGGCACCCTGATGACCAATCTGGCCCTTGAGCACGCCTTGCAGAAACACCAGATCCCGTTTGCACGGGCGAAAGTAGGTGACCGTTACGTCCTTGAACTGCTGCAGGATAAAAACTGGAAATTGGGTGGCGAGAACTCCGGCCATATCCTCACCTTGGACAAACACACCAGTGGCGATGCCATTATTGCCGCCTTGCAAGTGCTACAATCCTTGCGTGAAAGCGGGAAAACCTTGCAACAGTTAGGGGCTGATTTGACCCTGTATCCGCAAGTGCTGATCAACGTGACTACCAAACAAAAACTGGATTTAAACCAGGATGCCGTGCAGAACGCTGTGCAGCAAGCAGAACAGGCACTCAATGGTGAAGGGCGTGTGTTGTTACGTGCCTCTGGCACCGAGCCTAAAATCAGGGTCATGGTCGAAGGTCTTAATCCAACCCTGGTACAAACTCAGGCGGAGCAATTGGCAGACGTGATCCGTCAGCTGGCTGCCTAAATCTTCCAGGAGCGATCATGGACACCTTTAGCCACGCGTTGTGGGGTTACGGCCTGTTTGGATTCCGTAAATCTACCCGATTAGCTTATCCAAAGTTTGCCGCGCTGATGGGTGCCATGCCAGATCTGATTTCCTTTGGTGCGCTTTTTTTCATGCGTGTGATTGATGGCAGCTATACGTGGGGAAAACCAGCGCTAGCAAGCTTGCCTGCCTGGATTTACCCGGCCTATCACGTTGGACACAGTTTTGTGGTTGCATTCACCGTGATTGGCCTGGTAGCCATCTGGCGCAAAGAGATTGCCTTTGCCATGCTGGCTTGGCCATTCCATATTACGCTGGACTTTCCTTTCCATAGCCTGGAATACTTTCCAACGCCCATGTTCTGGCCAGTGTCAGATTTCAGGATGGACGGCATCCCATGGTCGCACTGGTACATCTGGTTTCCAAATGTTGCAGGCATCATTATCCTGCTGGCTTATCGTGACAGGCAAAAGCGCAGGGCATTACGCCAGCCATAAATAAAACGGGCTTATCGCCCGTTTTTTATTAAGCAGCCAGTTGCCCCTGACCTTGATAAACGGTGAGGTGAGGGAAAGGAATCTCAATCTGTTGGGCATCAAATGCGTTTTTAATACGTTTGAGGTATTCACGCTTAATTGTCCATTGTTCCAGTGGTCGGACTTTGATACGGCAACGGATAATGACAGCAGATTCCGCCAGGTTATCGACACCGGCAATTTCTAGCTTGTCGAGCACCTTATTTTGCAATGCCTCATCTTGCACAATAGCAGCCCCCACTTCATGCATGATCTGCATGACCTTGGCGATATTTTCATCATAGCCCACGCGGATATCCATCACCGCATAAGCAAAATCGCGTGAGCGGTTGGTGACAGTCGTAATCTGGCCATTAGGCACATAATGGACATTGCCCTCGTAATCGCGCATTTTGATATAGCGTAAGGTAATTTCTTCGACCAGCCCGGCTTTGTCAGCAATCTCTACCACATCATCCTTGCGAATCTGGTTTTCCAGCAATAAAAAGAATCCGTTGAAGTAATCCTTGACCAGGCTTTGTGCACCGAAGCCGACAGCTAAACCTACGACACCGGCTGCTGCCAGTACCGGGGCAATCGAAATGCCCAGCTCATGCAGGATTTCTACCACGGTAATGGCCAGGATTACCGTAGTGACAATATAGCGCAGCACCATGCTCAGTGTATTCAGGCGTTTGATCTCTTCGAGGTTGTCCACTTGTCTGGCATTCAACTTATCCCGTAATTTAACAATCAGTTTTTTGCTAAGGCGATTGAGAAAGTAGGCAACCCCCATAATGAGGAAAATGCGTAACAGGGTTTTGATCAGTGCCAACATTTCCGCTGGATTTTCGATGCCTAAATAAGTAAACCAAGACATTGTGTTGAATATTCCTTTCAAATGAGTGGTTAGGTAGATAGCCAGTAAGCCGTGAGTTTAGGGATGGTCAGGAAGTCTGATTCCGGGATGATTTGCTGACCGCTATATAACTCTGTCAGTACAGCGCCTTTAAACAGGCCTTTTTGCCGGAACGATTGTAAAGGGACGGATTGTGGTGAGGTATCAAAATTGGCGACCACCACTACTTTGGAATGCATGCCGGTTTGTACAAAACGGTGGAAGGCAAACAAATGCGGGTTTTCCAGGGTAATCAATTCGCGGTTATTTAAATCCGCAAACGCAGAAATCTCCTTGCGGATGGCGATCAATTGCTTGATCTGGCTGAACAGGCGTTGTTGAACGGTGCCGGGCTCATTCCTGAGCGCCATCACCTCCCAATCCAGCGTTGGCCTGTGCACCCAGCGGTTATCATGCATTTTGTTTTCATCTTGCAAATAACTGTCATTGTTCAGTGTGCCCACTGCATCGCCATAGTAAATCAATGGAATACCGCCAAACGACATGATCAAGTTATGCAGCAGGATGATCGTCATCATCGCATTTTCAATGGCTGACTGATCCTGAGTGGCAAGCGCAGTTTCCAGGCCGGCCAGGGATGCGAGCGCACCAGAAATTCTGGCATCCCCTGTTTTCTTGTTGACGCCAAAAGCGAAGCCCCTGGCATTGGATTCAGGATAGCGTCCCGTGTAATAGTCCACCAGGAAGCGACGATGTGAGACTGGATCAAAACCCGCCTCAATAATGGCTTTGTCGCTAAAGCCTAAGCCGATATCATCATGGCAACGCACATAGTTCAACCAGGTGGCGCGGTCCAGTTTTTCCGGCAAATCTTCCACGCCTTTGGTCAGTAGCACCGTCTGTTTGGTCGCCACTGCATCCCAGAGCAGGGCCATGAAGGTGGCGTTGTAGGCGATTTCGCATTCCTTGGCATTAATCGCATCTTCCCCAAAATATTTGATGATTTCGGTAGGCGCCACAATGGCTTCTGCGATAAAGATGACGCCTGGTGCAGTCACCTGGCAACAATCTTTCAACAGTTGCAGAATCAGGTGGGCTTCCCGTTCATTCTGGCAACTGCTGCCTATTTTTTTCCATAAAAAGGCAACCGCATCCAGCCGCAGGATATCCACGCCCTTATTGGCCCAGAACAGGACAATATCCACCATTTCGATGAATACCGCCGGGTTGCTGTAATTCAAGTCCCATTGATAATGGTTGAACACTGTCATCACCCATTTGCCAGTGTCGGGGTTTAACGTGAAGCTTCCGGGTGCCTGTTCGGGAAAAACCTCAGGCATAGCAGCCTCAAACATATCCGGCAGGGTCCGGTCAGGGTACATATAATAGTAATCCTGGTACTGCTGGTCACCTTGCTTGGCTTTAAGGGCCCACTCATGCTCGTCCGAGGTATGGTTGACGACCACATCCAGCGTCAGCAACATATCACTCTGTTGCATGGCCGCAATCAACTGTTCCAGATCTTCCATGGTGCCATTACGTGCATCTACCTTCCTGAAGTCGCGCACGGCATAACCGCCATCGTTCTGTAGTTCCGGGCAATCGCAGAGTGGCATGATATGCACCAGATTCACGCCCAGCTCTTGTATGTAGGGTAATCTGTCGCGCATATTGGCCAAATTGCCGGCAAAGCCCTGGCAATACAGCGCCATCCCGACCCATTTCTGCTGCATGAACCAGTCATGGTTTTTTTCGCGCTCCAGGTCCTTGGCTCTTAAATGGGGAGCGCGTTGCGCATATTGCTGTGCCAGCACATTCACCAGCTTGCCAAGCTGTTCTTTAAAGTCGGCGCGTTGTCCGTATAAGTGCTGAAATAGCGAGTGGATGGCATAGAAATTAGCCCCCAGCCGGGTATAAAAATGTTGCCAATCTTCGCCTTTGGGTTGTTTGAATTGGGTCAGGATGTCATTCAACAAAGAATGTGAGATTTGCTCATACATGCCTTAGGCTCCTTCAACAACTGTTTCACTTTTGTGGTCTGGGGTTCCACCATGATCCTTGCTGATAGGCTTACCAAATTTGTAATGCTGCATGCCCTCCAGGATGCCGTTTGCATGAGTGGCTTCGGCAAAATAAATACGGGGGATGCCCTTGAGGTGAGAGAGGTCTTCACTGTAATTCCCTACTACCACCGCCATGGTGTCGCCGATGAGCATTTCAATATCATTGCCGGAATCACCAGAAACCAGGAAGTTGGTTAATGGCAACCCCCATTTATAGGAGAGGTAACGGATAGCGTGACCTTTGGAAGCACGTATCGGCAAAATATCTAGAAACTCGCCATGAGAGTAAATCACCTGCGCATGCAAACCATGGCCACGTAAATGCTGGTTGATTTTGTCCGCTCCAGGCATTTTTTTTGGGTCTACCACATAAGAAATCTTGAATTCACGTTGGTTTTCAGGTGTCTGCAAGCGTATGCCGGGGATTTCCTGCATGGCCTTCAACACATCGTCACGCCGCCATAAGTGGCGGATATGGTTAGCCCAGCCAATATCCGGAGTCTGACGTATGCCATAATGAATTTCGGAGCCGACCGAAGTGATCAACACATCGGGAATTGGGATGCGGTTTTTACGCAAGATATCAATCGCGCTTTCGAGCGGGCGCCCGGTGGCGATACCAAAAACGGTATAACTGCCGTTGGCAATTAGCCACTCGGTCAACGCTTCGTGTCCAGCACGGTTGCCAAGCAGGGTATTATCAATATCGGTGATAAAAGCATGCTGTGCCAGAGGAATCGGAGACTTCCCGCTATGCAGGGCAATCTGTTGCTTACGCAAGTTTTTACGCTGCTTGCGCAATAATGCATTTACCTCTTTCACATATTTGCTGACGTGACCCTCCCAGGTGTAGTGACGCTTGACGTTTAGCACGCCATTCTTAGCCCATTTGCGCCAGCGGGCTTTATCCGTCAATGCAGAGAGTAATGCCTCACCAATGGCTTCACTACTGAGGGTGTCGACCAGCAAGCCGTGATGGCAGTTCGTTAAAATATCCCGCGGACCACCATCATCCGGTGCAATGACAGGTAAACCGCAAGCACCAGCTTCCAACAAGGTTAATCCAAACGGTTCGGTAAAGGCGGCATTAATAAAAATACCGCGGCTTTTTGCTGCCATGCGGTACATTTCAGGCACGTCTTCCTGGGCATGGTTTTTAGGAATCGCCACCTTGCCCCACAAGTCATAGGTATCAATGTCCAGCAGCAGGTCATTGAGCACAGCTGCCTGCGATTTTTCCAGGTCGCGGATATTCTCGCGGCTCCCTGCTACCAGCACCAGATTGGCACGTTTTTGCAGTGCCTGGTTATTGGCGTAGGCAGCGACCAGGCCTTTGATGTTTTTTCGTACTTCCGGGCGGCAGATACACAAAATCATCGGCTTCTTGGGGTTTTCCAAAAAACGGTTGATGCTGTGTTCTACCGTGTCTGAAATCGGGCGCCTGCCAGGCGGTGAAAAACGTGAAGTATCTGTACCCGGAGGAATCACGCGGAAATGCTTGAGGTCTGGCTGCGAATACATGCCATATTGCAATTCCACTTCTTGCCGGGTACTGGTGACGATCATGGAAGCATGTTGGATCAGCGCTTCTTCCTCGGCAATCCGCCGCTCAAAATTAAATTGTTTTTCAATATTCGCAGCTTTACGTCCACTTGAAAGCAGGCGATCCTGCTTGGGCTTACCCAGCGAATGCCCGGTATGAATCAGCGGAATACCCAATAGCATGGACAACTGACGGCCCACATAGCCTGCGTCGGCATAATGGGAGTGAATCACATCCGGCAAACGGCCTTGCTGACGCAAATAATGGAGACAACGGTCTACCATCTGGTCCAGATGCGGCCATAGAGTTTCCTTGCGCAAATAACGCTTGGGCCCACACGGGAAGCGGATAATGCGGGCTTTTTCACTGAGCTGCTCTTGAGGCAGGGAATAGTCAGGCGAGATGTTAGGATCTTCAATCAGGCGCGTCATTAATTCAACCTTACCCACCTGCGGGTGTTCAGCCAAAGCTCTCGCCAAATCCAGCACATAGGTGCATTGGCCACCAGTATCAGCGTCGACGCCAAGTTCAAGCTGCTCGCCCCTGATTAAACCGTGAACACTGATCAGTAACACATAGAGCTGATCATTTTTTTGTTGATGTTGTGTACGCATGTTTACCCTTACTACCAAAGAGAACCGTGAGGGCAACCGACCGGTCTGCCGATTGCCAAATGCTAGCCGCAGGTCGCGACAATGAAGACAACGTAATGCAACATTGTTTGATTTATTCTGAGGCATCAACGCCCGTGTCAGCTTTCACGATGAAAGACTTTTCATGACAGGATTCAATTCCAGGTCTCAGTGCCGCTCACTTACAAAATTCTTAGAACCCAATAAACCTGACATTCAGCCTAGGCATAAGTTTAGTTTTGCAGTGTAGGAATTGTCTGAAAATAAAAAGCCCCGCGTGATTCGCGGGGCTTTGTAGAGAGTATCAAGGTTAGTAAATTAGCATTGCTGGCCGGTCGCGTAGAACACGCCTCCCGCAACATGGTGAATGGTGCGCAACTCATCATGGCCTTCAAAATGCCAGCGGCCATCACTAAACACACGCTCATCGGCATGCGCCGCAACCACCTCGGCAATAAACAGGTCATAAGTGTTCTGATTATGCGGCTCGGGGATAATTTTGCACTCCAGCCACGCCACGCAATCTTTCACTAGCGGCGCGCTGATCTCCTGTGCGGCAAAGGTCTCAATGCCGTATTCAACAAATTTGTCTGTGCCCGGCAAATCACGACCGCTAATACCTCCAACTTTTTTCACCATTTCAATTTGTTTGACACAGGGCAGGTTGATGGCAAATGTGCCTTCGGCTTCCATCAGTTCGCGGGTGTAGGTTTTGCTATCAATGACGACAGTGACTTTGGGTGGATTGAAGTCTAAAGCGCAGACCCAGGCGGCGGCCATAATGTTTCGTTGACCAGCGTGAGCGGAGGTGATGACGGTTGTCGAGCCGTGATTTAGCAATCGATAAGAATGCAGCAAAGAAATATTTTTGGTCACTTAAATCAACTTAATTATGTTACGAATGCTTTATTAATGGTTAGACGGCTTCTTTTTTTGAAGCGATTTCAATAATCCATTTAATTCTCTTTCTATCAAATACTCAAGGATCACTTCCGCTGAGCGTAGTAGTTCTTGATCGTGTTTCGATAATCGTGGCTGCTTAGCATGCACAAGATTACTTCTCGCCTCATATATTTTTTCAAATTTATCTTTCCATTTTTTTCGTTCTTCTTGTGTGTTGCCAATCATATAAGCGACACGATCACCTAACTTCTCTTTCAATCCAAGTTCGCGAGATTTAGTGCCGTCACTCAAAATAGCTTCAAGCCCTATGCAAAAATAAATAAGTGAAACAGATTGATTATTAGATGACTTTGCCTCTAAATACCATTCAAGGGCGGCTGATATTCTTTCTTTGTCAAAAGATGTTTCAGTACTAAAAAACGTAGATATTATCTTGAATTTATTAAGCAGTGCCTCGTTGAATTCCAATGCATTCTCAGGCTCTCTCTGAACTAATGAACCTAATACAGTTATAGACGCTGATTTTGTGTTTTTGCAATCACTTAAAATCGATAAATCATTAGAGTTAAAATTTATTACGTTAATAAAGGCCGCTAGCTCAGGAGGAACCTCCATATGCCATGGTTTTTGCTGATCTGAGTTTGTAGTTTTCATTACCCAGTGAGGAGTTACCTTTTTATCAGATTTTTCAATTTCCTGCCAATTTTGTAAACTCAACTTCCATTTATCCGCCACTAAAAGGTTCTGAATCATAGCTAAGGCCAAAAACTGTTTAAGTAATGAAAGAAATTCAATGCTAGCTGTACAGTTTATGCTGCCGTCGCAATATCCATGAACTTTCAGATTAAGATACGTTTTTTCATTTAGCAAATCCGTTTGCCAAATACTATGTTCACTGATTTTAAGCAGAGCCGTAACGAGTGAACTGTTTGGGTAAGATATATTGTGAGGGGTATCTATGGATAATCGTGAATTTAGAGATATATTCACTGGAAATCTTGTTCTACATGCTGGGAAACTAATGGACCCCGTGTACTCTAATGGAGTTGACTGAATTAGATTTACAACTCTTTCTAAACATAAATTGAGCCAATCATCTGATTGATAAAGTTTCTTTTTTTCATCTAAGTTATCAGTTTTTTCAGATACAAAGTCATCAGCTATCCTTTGGATAAAAAAGCCCAGTTCATGTTTGTCAAAATGCTCCTGTAATACCTTGTTTTTGAGCAGGCTTTCTTCCAAGTTTTGGAAACTTAAATAATCATTTGAAGTTAGGCTTTCATTTTTGAATTCAAATGATTTTATGAAGTCTCGAAGGCAGTTTATTTGTCCTTGGTGGAGTTTTATTTTTTCAGTTGTCATAGCTCAAGAGTCAGCTGATTAGGAAGGTCTAGTCTAGAGTCAACTGTAAATTACTCTTTGTAAGTAATGACAGGTTGTTGCAAGCTATCAGTATTATTTTTTGTGACTACATAAGGTGTACCAGTTTGCTCTGCCAGTTTTTTTGCAGTTTGAGCTGCACGGCGAAGAGCTTGGTCAATATCTTTAAACTCTTTTTCTATCAACTTTTCTTTTTCAGTCATAGATTTACGCCTCGTGATATTAATTTAGGTTCGTCGCCTGAATTGTCATACAAAGACCATGAATTTGCTAGAGGACTGTAAAGCTGATGAAAGTTTTCTAAACCTGCTTTGAATCTACGCCTGATGGTGCCTTCTGGGATATTGTGTCCACCAGCGGCTACTCTTGCGGCAACTCTGGCTATCGCGATTTCTGGATCAGGTAAGCTTAGAAAAGCAAGCGTGATGTGATAGCCAACCTTTTTCCATTCGATAATATCTCTTGCGTAAGTTTTTCCTGAAAGCGTTGTTTCAATAGCAAAGCTATTTCCAGCTTTTACATTTGACTCAATTTCTTTCAGCATCAGTCTTGCCGCTTTTACCGCAGCCGTTTCAGGGGAAAAGGGCGCCAACCCAGCTGCAATGAGGTCGGCATTAATGAAGATTGGACAATTAGCCTCATTAGGCAAGTATTCCCGGGCAAAAGTGGTTTTTCCTGCACCATTTGGACCTGCGATAATGATGACTTTTTTCATTGGTCTAGAACTTGGTCAGTTCTTTCAAAAACGACTTCTGCTGGGATGATTTCTACCTTTTTGAAAAGGATGTCGTCCAGACATTGATTAGCAACATTTAGCCACGCTTGCTCATTCAAGCTACGTTCCCGATTATTAGTGAACGATGAATGATCGGCGTGGCTCTTGTCCATTACTTCTGCCAATTATCTCGCAACGTCACTGTTCTATTAAACACCGGTTTACCAGCCACGCTGTCTTTTCTGTCTGCGACAAAATACCCGTGACGCTCAAACTGGTAGCTGTCACCCGGTTGTGCTTCCTGGGCGCTTTGTTCCAGTTGGGCGGTAATGACTTTGACTGAATCCGGGTTGATATCTTCTAAAAAGTCTTTGTCGCCGCTACCTGGATGTGGGTCTTTAAACAGTCGGTCGTACAGGCGGATTTCGGCGGTGTAAGCGTGGTTGGCGCTGACCCAGTGGATATTACCTTTGACCTTGACGCTGTCAGCGCCAGGTGTGCCGGATTTGGTGTCTGGCAGGTATTCGCAATGCACGGTAATCACGTTGCCAGCCGCATCCTTTTCGCAGCTGATACATTTGACCACGTAGCCATAGCGCAAGCGCACCATATTGCCGGGGAATAAGCGGAAGTAGCCTTTGGAAGGTTCTTCCATAAAGTCTTCACGCTCAATCCATAACTCTTTGGAGAGTTTGACCACTCGTTTGCCTAAGTCTGGCTTTTGCGGGTGGTTAGGGGCGTAGCAGTCTTCGTCTTGGCCCTCTGGGTAGTTATCAATGACCAGTTTGATCGGGTCAAGCACGCCAATTTTACGGGGTGCGGATTCGTTGAGCACTTCGCGCATGCAGTCTTCTAGGATGCTGTAGTCGATCCAGGAATCTGCTTTGGAAACGCCGATACGGTCAGTAAACAGCTTGAAACCTTCTGGCGTATAGCCACGGCGGCGGGCACCCGCCAGGGTTGGCAGGCGGGGATCATCCCAGCCGCTGACGTGTTTTTCTTCTACCAGTTGAATCAGCTTGCGCTTGGAGAGTACGACATATGTAAGGTTCAGGCGTGCAAACTCATATTGGTAAGGCACCGGATTAGCCAGTAGGCCAGCTTCTACCAGACGCGCCATCAGCCAGTCATAAAACGGGCGTTGATCTTCAAATTCGAGCGTACAGATGGAGTGGGTGATTTGCTCCAGCGCATCTTCAATCGGGTGGGCGAAGGTATACATCGGGTAGATGCACCATTGGTCGCCCGTATTATGGTGATGCGCGCGACGGATACGGTAAATGGCCGGGTCGCGCATGTTGATGTTAGGCGAGGCCATGTCGATTTTGGCACGCAACAACATGCTGCCATCGGGGTGTTTGCCATCGCGCATTTCACGGAAAATACGCAGGTTTTCTTCTACGCTGCGGTTGCGATAAGGCGAATCCTTGCCTGGCTCAGTCAGCGTGCCACGGTTGATACGCACTTCTTCGGCCGTTTGCTCGTCGACATAGGCATGACCATTAGTGATCAGCGCTTCTGCGGCTTGGTACATGACACCGAAATAGTCAGAGGCAAAGTAAAGATTGCTCTCTTTGCTGCCATTGGGCGTGGTGTTGTCCCAGCCAAAGCCCAGCCATTGCACCATGTCAGAGATGCTGTCTACGTATTCCTGGCTTTCTTTTTCCGGGTTGGTGTCGTCAAAACGCAAATGGCAGACGCCGCCGTAATCACGTGCCAGGCCAAAGTTTAAAAAGATGGATTTGGCATGGCCGATATGCAAATAGCCATTAGGCTCGGGCGGAAAGCGTGTGCGGATTTTGGCAAAGTCTACTTGGCCAGTGGCCTGGTGCGCTGCATCGCCTGGGCTGCCCGCCCATTTTTTGTTCGCGTATTTGTTTTCTGCAAGGTCTTTATCAATGACGGCGCGGATAAAGTTGGAGGCAGCGGGGATGGGTTCTTTTTCTGTCGACATGGCGATTCTTGAGGTTTCTAAAGTATGGTCTATTTTACACGCTTCACGACCTGACCAAAACGCTTAATGCACGCCTTTTATGGCTTTTATCGGCCTGGCTTACCAGGCCGATATGCTACACTGCGGCCTATGATTCACGCATCCTGTTTCCTTTAAAACTGTATTTAATGAACAAATTAGCATTCCCGATATTGGCGGTGTTGGCCGATGGCAAATTTCACTCTGGCGAGGCATTGGCACAGCGCTTCGGGGTGACGCGCGCCACAGTCTATAACGCCATGCAATCGGTTGAAATGCTGGGGATCACGGTATTCTCAGTACGCGGACGCGGTTACCGCTTACCTAAGCCTGTGACCTTGCTAGATGTGGATGAGATTGTGCATGCCTGCGGCGAATATGCGCCATGGTTTCATGTGCAGGTGATGGCACAGGTGGATTCGACCAACCGTTACCTGATGCAGGAAAGTGCCCGAGGTGTCGCCCATGGCACTTGTGTGGCAGCGCAGATCCAGACTGCGGGCCGTGGCCGTCGTGGTCGCAGCTGGTTGTCGCAATTGGGCGGTAGCCTGACATTTTCGCTGCTGTGGCGGTTTCAATGTGGAGCGGCTGGTTTATCTGGCCTGAGCCTCGTTGTGGGCTTGGCGTTGGTGCGCGCCTTGCATGACTTGGGCTTGACGGATGTGCAGCTCAAGTGGCCGAATGACCTGCTGGTGAAGCACCAAGGGCAGTGGCATAAGCTGGGTGGCATTTTGATTGAATTGCAAGGCGATATGGAAGGTCCGAGTGCGGCGGTGATTGGCATAGGCCTGAACCTGGAAATGGAAACTGACATGCGCCAGCAGATTGACCAGCCTGTGATGGGCCTCAATGCGTTGTTTGGACAGGCGATGGATCCTAATTTGTTGCTGGGCCGTTGCCTGAACCAGCTTGCCATGCATTTAAACCAGTTCGCGGAACACGGGTTTGCCTATTTTCAGTCTGAGTGGACCACCTATCATGCGTTTCATCAACAACCAGTCAATCTGTTGCTGGCAAGCGGGCAGGTGGTGCCAGGACAAGTGTTAGGCGTTGCAGAAGAGGGCAGTCTGCTGGTAGAAACGGCAGCTGGTCAACAGCGCTTCAATGCCGGTGAAATCAGTCTGCGGAGCGCAGCGTGAAATTATTGATAGACGCGGGCAATAGCCGGACCAAATGGGCATGGTGTCCCGCGGCAGATGACGATACTTCTTGGCAGATTCATACGCTGGAAAATGCGCACTGGTTTGCTGCAAGCAGTGAAACGGGGTTGTTACGTCAGGCAGTATTAGAGGCAGATCAGGTCTGGCTCAGCAATGTCGCCGGTGAACGCTGGTTGCAGGGATTGCCAGCCATGGTGAAGTCTTTGCATGTGATTCAGGCAGTAGGTTCTGCGTTGGGTTTAAAAAACCATTACAGCCACCCGGCACAATTAGGCAGTGACCGCTGGTGTAGCCTGCTGTCAGCCTGGCGGCAATTCAGCCAGTCTGCGTTGGTGGTCACCGCAGGCACCGCCATGACGATAGATGCCTTGCTGGTCAACAATCATGAAGCAGATTTTCTGGGTGGCAGCATCCAGCCAGGCTTGCGGCTGATGTGGCAAAGTTTGCAGCAGGGGGCTGCACAACTGGATTACAGTTATCCTGAAGATATTGAGTGGCAGGATTTTGCCCGTAATAGTCAGCAAGCAATGTGGTTAGGCTGCGTGCAAGCGCTGACCGCGGCGATTGCCATGCAATATGCACGGTTGTCGGAACAGGCCGGGACACCACCATTATTGCTACTCAGTGGCGGCGATGCGCAGTTGTTGCGCAGATATTTGCCCCATGCATTGTCAGCACAGGCCATTATTGTGGATAATCTGGTATTAAAGGGGTTGGCCTGCCTGGCCAGGAATACAGATAAATGAAAAGTACAGTGCAATGAAACGACTATTCTGGATATTGCTATTGATCAATGTGGCTGTGTTTGCCTACTTTAAACGCGATGCGTTATCGCCAGCGGTCAGTAGCCTGAAGCCGGAATTGCATCCTGAACAAATCAAACTGTTAGACGCCAAGGCATTAGAATCTTACCCAAAGCGGGTGATCGCGCCTACGCCTGAACCTGCTGAATCAACGGTAACGCCGGAAGAGCCTTCACCCGCCCAAGCTGCCATGATGCCAAGCTCGCCTGACTCGCCTAAGACGGAAAGCAAACAGGCTGAACCTAAAGCCCCTGAAAAAACACCTGCTAAACCTGCAGAAACTCACGCGCCAGTACAAACGGCTTGTTATGAATGGAGCGGGTTTAATATGTCACGCGTCACTGAAGCTGCCAATGCAGCGCAGCAACTGAATATTAAAACGCAAACCAATATGACTAGCAGCGGCCAGGAAAATGTCCGCTATTGGATATACAAACCACCATTGGCGACGCCTGAAGCCGCCCAGGCCAAGGCTGATGAGTTGCGAAAACTGGGTGTTGAGGATTTCTTTATTGTGCAGGATGACCCTAAATGGCGTAATGCGATTTCATTTGGTGTGTTCCGCGATGAAAAACTGGCAGATAAACTGATGGCAGACCTCAAAAATAAAGGCGTAAAATTGCTGATTAAAGCGCCGCGCAACGGGGGCCAGGCGGTGATCAAGCTACAACAGGTATCGGCTCAGCAATTCGCCAGCTTGGAAAAGTCACGTTCGCGCTTTCCGGATACGGTGTTGAAAGAGATTCCTTGCCAGTAAATTAAGCCTGTAGCTAAAGTAAAAAGCCCGCAATTGCGGGCTTTTTGTTAGAGCTTTTACTGAATCTCTTAGCGCTTTTTCGGCGGCAGCATATCCGTAATCGTGCCTTCCTTGAGTTCTGCAGCGAAGCAGACTGTTTCGGATAAGGTTGGATGAGCGTGTATGGTGAGGCCCAAATCGTGTGCATCAGCGCCCATTTCAATCGCCAGCACGGCTTCTGCAAGGAGTTCTCCAGCGTTGACACCTGTAATACCCGCACCAATCACACGGTGCGTGTCTTTATCGAAAATCAGCTTAGTGACGCCTTCAGTTCTTGCAATTGACAACGCACGGCCACTGGCTGCCCACGGGAAGCTGGCTTTTTCGATTTCAATGCCTTTAGCTTTGGCATCGGTTTCGGTGAGACCGACCCAGGCGATTTCAGGGTCTGTATATGCAACGGATGGAATCACGCTGGCAACAAATTCTACTTTGTGTCCGGCGATGACTTCAGCGGCCACTTTGGCTTCATGCGTGGCTTTGTGTGCCAACATGGGCTGGCCAACGATATCGCCAATGGCAAAGATATTTGGCACGTTGGTGCGCATCTGCTTATCAACAGCGATAAAGCCACGGTCATCGACGATCACACCAGCGTTTTCGGCACCAATATTTTTACCATTGGGACGGCGGCCAATAGAGACCAGCACGCGGTCATATTTCTGTGTTTCTTTAGGAGCATTTGCGCCTTCAAAGTCTACATAAATCCCGTCAGGCTTGGCTTCCAGTTTAGACACCTTGGTTGAAACCATGATGCTTTCAAAACGTTTTTCCATGCGTTTCTGCAATGGACGGATCAGGTCGCGGTCCGCGCCTGGGATCAGGCCATCCATAAATTCGACGACGCTGACTTTTGTGCCCAGTGCGTCGTAGACAGTACCCATTTCCAGGCCAATAATACCGCCGCCAATGACCAGCATGCGGCCAGGAATATCTGCCAATGCCAATGCGCCGGTAGAATCCATAATGCGCTCGTCTTCTGGTGCGCCAGGGAATTTCGTGGCCTGTGAGCCTGCCGCAATGATGGCGTTCTCAAAGCCGACCAAAGTGGTTTTACCATCAGCCGCTGTCACTGCGATTTGGTTCTGGCTGCTGAATTTACCGACACCGTTGACGACGGTAACACCGCGTGCCTTGGCCATTTGTGCCAGGCCACCTGTCAATTTACCAACCACGTCATTGGCTTTCCAGCCACGCAGTTTGTCGAGGTCAATATTCGGTTTGCCAAAACTCAGGCCGTGGTGTTCGGTCTCTTCTGCTTCGGTAATCACCTTGGCTGTATGCAATAAAGCCTTGGATGGAATGCAACCAACATTGAGGCACACACCACCCAAGGTTGGATAGCGTTCGACCAGTACTACTTTTAAGCCGAGGTCAGCCGCGCGGAAGGCGGCAGTGTAGCCCCCTGGGCCTGAGCCCAGTACCATGACCTGGCACGTGATGTCATTGTTACCTGTCGCAGTGGCTGGTGCAGGTGCCTGAGTTGGGGCGGTTGGTGCTGATTCGGGTTGTCTAGCTTGGGCAGGTTCTTCTGCTGGCTTGGCTGGTGCAGCTGTTGTTTCGGCGCTCTCTAAGAGTAAGATCAGGCTGCCTTTGGCTACTTTGTCACCGACGGCCACCTTGAGTTCTTTAACCACGCCGGCATGTGACGAAGGAATGTCCATGGAGGCTTTGTCAGATTCCACGGTAATCAGGGAATCTTCCTTGGCAATGGTATCACCCACAGCCACCAAGACTTCGATGACATCGACACTCTCAAAATTGCCGATATCCGGCACCACTATTTCAACCATTTGACTCATGAAAACCTTATATTCCGATTAGTTTTGCTATTTTATCACCAAAAGAACGAGTTCACTTTCAGGCTGTCCATCTACTAGCGCTTGTTGGCTGGTGTAGTGTTAGGCGTGGTTTGCAATGGTTTCATGGTGCAGGTTTCATGACCATAATTGCCACCAGTATCGTCTGGTTCATAGTAGTCGTTTTTAAATGACCAGCCGCTTTTACCCACCTTGGTAAATTGGCCCATCCCCGTCGAAAACTCGGCATATTTGGCATCAGACAATTTAAAAGTCATTGCCAGTTGCCTGCCGCGGGTAATGGCCTGGCCGGTGTAGCTTTGTTTGTTTTCGGTGTGGGTCGCCAGGTCATACACAGACACATTGGCTGTGCTGTTGCGACGATTTTTTTTCAGGTAGATGGTGACTTCGTAGTCACCCACAGTGACGTTGTTGCCTTTGCAGAGGTATTCACCACTGTAATCAGGGCTGGCAACTGTGGCTGACAGCGCTGGCAATGAAAATGACGAAAGCAACACGAGTGTGGTCAAGCAGGATTTAACGTTCATATGACTTCTGAGATAGTTGTTTTGGCGTGAGAGGTTTAAAAGCCTGTGTTTTTAGCGAGACTTTTGAATACGTTTTATCATAAGTCCAATTGACTAATTTACCAAGTCTCTTTTGGAGTATTTGTGCCTTTCGTTGCTGAAAAGCAGGACGCAAGGGGTGGGTATTTATGAGAGAATAACTGCTATTTTTTAGCAATTCCGTTCAGGGTGATCATATTGCAGCGTTTGTTATCTCGAGTTTCACCGGTTGTCTGGCTGACTTTGTTTTTGATCGGCTCTTTCTACTATGTATGGCGTCTGCAACAGCCAAAAGTATTGATTGATGCTGTTGCGGAGGCATTGCCATTGCAATGCGTTTCGTATGCGCCATACTACAAGCCGGGCATGAATCCAACGGTTAAAGATAGTTTTGTGGACCCTCTGCAGATCGAGCAGGACTTGCAGGCATTATCCAAAGTCACAAAGTGCGTACGCACGTACTCAGTATCACAAGGCTTGGATTATGTGCCCAAAGCCGCACAAAAATTAGGTATGAAGGTGATTCTGGGTGTCTGGATCGGCTGGGTTGATGACTTAAATATGAAAGAGTTACAACTTGCCGTACAACAGGCCAACCAATACCCTGACACTGTACGTGGCTTGGTGGTGGGCAATGAAGTATTGCTACGTGGTGAGCAGTCTGAGCCCAAAATGCATGAATACCTGCAATGGGCCAAGGCAAATACCAAAACACCCATTACCTATGCTGATGTCTGGGAGTTTTGGCTCAAGCATCCGACATTGGAGCAGGATGTCGATTTTGTTACCGTGCATATTCTGCCTTACTGGGAAGACAAACCGGTTGCGATTGAGCAGGCGGTTGCACATACTGCTTCTGTCATGGGGCATCTGGGCACCGTGTTTAAAAAGCCAATCCTGATTGGCGAAACCGGTTGGCCCTCACAAGGGCGCCAGCGTTTTTGGTCCAAACCCAGCGCCATTAACCAGGCGCTCTACATGCGCGGGTTTTTAAATGCTGCGCAGCAAAACCATTGGCAATACAATGTGATTGAGGCGGTAGACCAGCCATGGAAGCGTGAACTTGAAGGCACCGTTGGCGGCTACTGGGGCGTGCTGGATACTGACCTGCAGCCAAAATTCAGTCTGCAAGGTGCCATGGCTGAACGTTCTGATGGCTTTAAACCCTATCTGGTTGCACTAGTGCTGGCACTGCTTGGCGCGGCGTGGGGGCAGTACACGCAGTTGTCTGCCCGCCACAAAATATTAATTGTCTTGACTGGTTTGGCCGCAGGTTTGCACGCATATTTGCAAATCAATTATATCCATATGGCTGCGCGCAATACCGGCGAATATGCCATGTTAGGCGGGCTGGTGCTGTTAGGCTGGGCGCTGGTATGGCTGCAATTGCGGCAATGGTTGGGATTGAAGGTGTACATCTGTCTCGAACAATCCTTGTTACGATTGCTCGCCCTCACATTTTTATTGACCAGTGCTGGCCTGGCGATTAATGGTCGATATCTCGATTTCCCACTGATCCTGGTTTGCTTGCCAATGGCGTTGATGACGATTTCGCTGATCTCGGCGACTGTACGCCAGGCGTCTGTCGCAACCTTGAATCAAGCGGGTTTCTGGTTAACTGCTGTCATGGGGATAATGGCTGCCAATATGGCCGTCGCTGTCGCCATGATGGAGCCCGGCAATATCATGGCCTGGTGGTGGTGCGGGGTATGTGGTCTGGCCCTGTTTGTATTGCCAGCCAGAAGTCTGCAACTTGGCCGTGAATAGAAGATTTAAATAAACACATCATTCATTGATGGAAAGAGTGAGAAGTGATCGTTTCCTGGTTTAAAAAACTAATTCCTGGCCTGGTATTTGCCATTCTGTTTTCGGCCTTGCATTTCGGCTTGTGGGCGCTGACAAACCGTGCCTTGCCGCTCATTAATGTGAAACCTACTGTGAATGGGTTTGCTTACACCGGCTATCGCGCCAATCAAAGCCCGCTCGAAGGCCAGCATCCGAGTACGGCCGAATTGGCAGAAGATCTCGACCTGATGCGTAAACATACCCGTCATATCCGCATGTATTCATCGCTGGATCTTAACGAGGTGATTCCCCTCGCTGCCAAGCGCAATATGAACGTGATCGCCGGGGCGTGGATTGATACCGACAACATGAAGAATACGCGTGAAGTCTCTGCGCTACTGGAGAAGCTCGACAACTACAGCAATATTGACCGCGTGATTGTTGGTAACGAGGCTTTGTTACGTAATGACTTGCCGGTACAGTCATTGATTGGTTACCTGGATTTTGTGCGTGAGCATAGCAATGTGCCGGTATCTACTGCCGAACCATGGCACGTCTGGATTAAAAACCCTGAACTCGTTAAACACGTAGACTATATTGCAGTTCACCTGCTGCCGTACCATGAAGGTGTGCCGGTCGAGAAGGCAGTGCAATATACGATTGAGCGTTATAACCAGTTAATGGAAGCCTATCCACGCAAGAAAATTGTAATTACCGAAGTCGGCTGGCCTAGCCGTGGGCCATCTATCGGCGCTTCCGTTGCCAGTGAGGTGAACCAGGCACGTTTTATCCGCGAGTTTTTGGCACGTAACTCCATTGAGGACCTGGATTTTTACTTGATGGAAGCATTTGATCAGCCTTGGAAAGTGGCGCTGGAAGGCTGGGCGGGGGCTTATTGGGGCATGTATAACGCTGACCGTCACCAGAAGTACTCTTTGCAAGGTGCTGTACCGCCTAATACACGCTGGATTGCCAAGGCGACCTGGTCAACGGTACTGGCATTTATTCCGCTGATGCTTATTGCTTGGCGTTTCAAGCATTGGGGCATTGGTGGTGTATTATCAATGGCGATCTTGTTCCAGGCCTGTATTACTACGCTGACCATTGCCTGGAACCTGCCAGGGGATTATTACTATACGCTACGTGACTTTGTCGTGCTGGTAGGTCTGATTTTAGGCATCGCACTGACTTCCATGGTCCTGATGATTTACGCGGCCGAGTTTAGTGAAGTGATGTTTAAGCCTTACTGGCGGCGCTTGTTTAAACGTGCGCAGCCCTTACCCGCGGACCAGGAATTATTTGTTTCTATCCATCTGGCTTGTTACAACGAGCCGCCGGAAATGGTGATCGCCACCATCGACAGCTTGCGTCATTTGAACTACACACGCTATGAAGTGATTGTGGTGGATAACAACACCAAGGATGAAGCCAAATGGAAACCGCTAGAGGCTTACATGGCCAATATGCCGGATAACTTCCATTTTTATCACTTGCCTTCATGGCCAGGCTTTAAAGCGGGTGCGCTGAATTTTGCGCTCGATAAAACCCATCCTGATGCGCAAGTGGTTGGCGTGGTGGATGCTGACTACGTGGTCACGCCCGACTGGTTGTCTGACCTAGTGCCGCATTTTCTGGAGTCTCAGGTGGCAGTAGTGCAGGCACCTCAGGCGCACCGTGAGTGGGAACATAGCTTCTTCCACCGCATGTGTAACTGGGAATTTGAAGGCTTTTTCCGGATTGGCATGCATCACCGCCATGAGCGTAATGCCTTGATCCAGCATGGTACGATGACGCTCATCCGTAGAGAATCGCTGCAAACACTGGGCGGCTGGTCTGAGTGGTGTATTTGTGAGGATACCGAGCTCGGTTTACGTTTGCTCGAAAATAATATGGAGCTGCGCTATATCGACGAAACCTTTGGCCGTGGCCTCACGCCAGCTAACTTCAAGGCGCTTAAATCCCAGCGCAACCGCTGGGCATTTGGTGCCATGCAGATTCTCAAGCACCATATGCCCAAGCTACTGGGCAAATCATCACTCAACTTCAGCCAGCGCTACCACTTTTTAACTGGCTGGTTCGGCTGGTTTGGTGAAGCCTTGCAACTACTTTTTACCATTGGCTCTATTGGCTGGACGATTGCCATGCTGACGTTTCCTAAATACTTCAGCTTGCCAGTGGTGGTGATGATTGTGCCTATCCTGTGTTTCCTGGCGATCAAGGCCATTTTGGGACCAGTGCTATACCGCAAGACCATGCATTGCAGCTGGATGGATATCTTTGGCGCATCGCTGGCGAGCCTGGGTTTATCACATGCAATTGCCAGAGGGATCATCAGTGGCCTGACGCACAAGGCGGGTGTGTTCGTCGTGACCAATAAAACCAAGGCCAAACTGAGCAATTGGCAGCTCATCGCACCAATCAAAGAAGAGCTGACGATTCTGGTTTCTCTGCTGCTCTGTGCAGCGGCTATGCTTTACTCACGTGGCTTTAGCAATCTGGATGCGCAATTATGGGTCTCTATGCTGGCCCTGCAATCGCTTCCTTATTGGAGTGCATTGGCATGCCAGTGGATATCGGAAAAACGCTAATGCGTTCAATTTGTCAGCTTAAGGTTTTGGCAGGGTAAAACAACAACGAATAGCATTTGTCAGAGGCCTTTTTTCAGGAATGGTGTGTTATGAATGAAAAACCTCTTATTTATAAAGGACGTGCGGCCAGTAGTAATCTGGTCAGCCGTTTTGATCCACATACCCGTGAGTCACTGGATGATGGCTGGGGGAGCCTGGATGAAGAGGCGCCCCCATTACGGACTGAAGTGATGCTGGATGCCTCTAAGTCGGTCATCAACTACATTCAATCGCCCGACCTGCCTTTTGACCGTACCCTGAACCCTTATCGCGGATGCGAACATGGCTGCATATACTGCTACGCACGTCCTACGCATGCCTATTTAGGCATGTCGCCAGGGCTGGATTTTGAGTCGCGGCTGTTAATGAAGGCTGATGCCGTAGCACTCCTGAAAAAAGAGCTGGCACATCCAAAATATCAATGCAAACCGATTGCACTGGGCATGAATACGGACGGTTACCAACCGATTGAACGAGAATATCAATTGACCAGGCAAATTATCCAGGTGCTCAGCGAAGCCAATCATCCATTCAGTCTGGTTACCAAATCTTCGCTAGTCGAGCGCGATATTGACCTGATTGCGCCCATGGCTGCCAAACGGTTGACCAGTATTTACGTCAGCATTACGACGCTGGACAGACAAGTAGCACGCCGGCTGGAACCTCGTGCCGCAGCCCCGGAGCGCAGGTTTGAAACTTTACGCAAACTCAGCGAAGCAGGCATTCCTACCGGCGTCATGGTCGCACCTGTGATCCCTGCGCTCACCGATTGCGATATGGAGCAGATCTTGGAAAAAGCACATGCGGCTGGCGCCCGAAAAGCGGGTTATGTGTTTTTGCGTCTTCCTCATGAGTTGAGCGACTTGTTTGAGCAATGGCTGCAACAGTATTTTCCGCTCAAAGCCAGCCATGTTATGAGCATTGTGAAGCAAAGCCGGGGTGGAAAAGCCTACCAAAGCGGTTTTGGCCAGCGCATGCGTGGCGAAGGTATTTTTGCTGATCTGCTTGCGCATCGCTTTAAACTCAGTTGCCATAAATTAGGCATGTCGGGAGAGCGGACCGGTTTTTGTACTGACTTGCTCTCTGTACCTGCCGCCTGGCAAGCGACAGCCAATCATCCACAATTGGCCTTATTCTAAAGACCTGCTATGTCTGATTTACTATTTGTTTATGGCACTTTGCGTAAAGGTAACCATAATGCGATGGCGAGGTATCTGGCCGAGAACGCAGAATTTATAACAGAGGGCTGGTTTCAAGGCCGCATGTTCCATATCACTTATTATCCTGGTGTGATTACTTCAGAATCTGACAGCGATCGCGTGTATGGAGAGATCTATAGATTACATGATCCAGTAACCATGCTGAACGTGCTGGATGATTACGAAGAGTGTGCGCAGCAACATATCCAGCCTGCAGAATACAAGCGCAGCTATGTTTCCATTAATGCCATCAATGGCAAGCGTTATGACACTGTCTGGATTTACTTATACCAATGGTCAGTAGAAGATAAAGCGCAGATCAAGAGCGGTGATTTTATGCAGCAGAGACCGCTAAATTAAAACACAAAGGGCGCTTAAAGCGCCCTTTGTGTTGCATTTACTAGCTTAGAGCAATAAACGTCTCACATCACTCAGCATCACGCGCAGGTGGCTGGTGAAGCGTGCGCCATCGGCACCGTCAATCACACGGTGATCGTATGATAATGACAATGGCATGATCAGGCGCGGATCAAAGCCGCCAGTGTCTTTGTTGTAAACCGGCTGCATGGCAGCACGGGAAACACCGAGGATCGCCACTTCAGGGCAGTTGATAATAGGCGTGAACATGGTGCCACCGATACCGCCCAGGCTGGAAATGGTAAAGCAGCCGCCTTGCATTTCCTCTACCTTTAACTTGCGCTCACGGGCCTTGGCAGAGAGGTCAGCCAGGTCACGTGCGATATCCATCACATCTTTCTGGTTCACATCACGCACGACAGGCACGACCAGACCGTCTGGCGTATCGCAGGCGAACCCGATGTTGTAATACTGCTTGAGGATCAGACTATCGCCCTCTGGTGACAGTGAGGCATTGAAGTTAGGGTAAGTACGCAGGGCATTGACTACCGCTTTCATGAGGAAAGCCAGCAAGGTCAATTTGACGCCACGCTTTTCCGCCTCAGCCAGCATGGATTTGCGGAAGTCTTCCAGGTCAGTAATGTCGGCCTCATCAAACTGTGTCACGTGCGGCGCGGTCACCCAGTTACGATGCAGGTTGGCCCCGGATAATTTCTTGATGCGTGACAGTGGCTTGGTTTCGATACTGCCAAACTGGCTGAAGTCGATCACCGGCATCGGCAAAGTACTTAAACCACCGCCCACACCCATGTTTTCAGAACGTGGCTTGGACAACTCACCTTTGACATAAGCTTGAACGTCAGATTGCAGGATGCGGTTCTTGGGGCCGCTGGCCTTAACCAGGGACAGGTTTACGCCCAGTTCACGCGCAAACTTGCGTACGGAAGGGCTGGCATGGGCCAGTTTGCCATCGCTGGCAACACTGCTGGCCGCCACCGGGTTAGGGGTGGCTTGCGGCTGGATCACCTGAGGCACTTCTGCGACTGGGCGCGTAGGCTCAGGAATGGCAACCTTGGCTTCATCCACAGTCACAGTCGCCACCACTGGTGTGGCCGTAGGCTGAGGAGCCACTTTTTCTGCCGGTGCCGCTTCGCCTGCAGTATCGAGTGTCAGGATCAATGCGCCTTGTTTGGTTTTATCTCCCACCTTGATGTGTATTTCCTTCACCACACCAGACAGTGAGGAGGGGATATCCATGGAAGCCTTGTCAGATTCAACAGTAATCAGTGAGTCTTCTTTGGCAACGGTATCACCCACGCTGACCAGGACTTCAATCACGTCGACGCTGTCAAAGTTGCCGATATCAGGCACCAGTACTTCTTTGATAGACATGTTTTGTACTTTCCTTATGTCGTGACCTTAGATCGTGGCCGGGTTGGCACGAGTAATGTCGATATTATATTTTTTGATGGCTTCAGTCGCTTTGGCGACAGGCAGTTTGCCGTCGTCAGCCAGTGCTTTGAGAGCAGCCAGCACGACATAGTAGCGGTCAACTTCAAAGAAGCTACGCAGCGCTTCACGTGAGTCTGAGCGGCCGTAACCGTCTGTACCCAGGGTCACGAATCTGTTGGGTACAAACGGACGAATCTGGTCGGCAAAGCTGCGCATGTAGTCGGTAGAGGCAATCACCGGACCTTCAGCTTTTCTGAGCGACTCTTCCACGTAGCTGAGTTTAGGTTTGGCTTCCGGGTTGAGCAGGTTGTGACGTTCCGCATCAATGCCGTCACGGCGCAACTCGGTAAAGCTAGTCACGCTCCATACATCGGCGGACACGCCCCAGTCTTTTTCCAGCAACTCAGCCGCAGCGATCACTTCACGCAAAATCACGCCTGAGCCCATCAGTTGTACCTTAGGACCTTTGGCTTTGGACTTACTGAAGCTATACATCCCTTTGAGGATGCCTTCCGCACTGCCTTCCGGCATGGCTGGGTGGCTGTAGTTCTCGTTCATCAGCGTGATGTAGTAATACACATCTTCCTGATTTTGCACCATACGGCGCATGCCTTCCTGAATGATCACGGCCAGCTCGTAAGCAAAGGTCGGGTCGTAGGAAATGCAGTTCGGGATGGTGGCAGACATCAGGTGGCTATGGCCATCTTCGTGCTGCAAGCCTTCACCATTCAATGTTGTGCGGCCTGCGGTGGCACCCAACAGGAAGCCACGTGCACGACTGTCGCCTGCGGCCCAGGCAAAGTCGCCGATACGCTGGAAGCCGAACATGGAGTAGTAAATGTAGAACGGAATCATCTGCGTGCCGGTGACGCTGTAAGACGTCGCTGCAGCCAGCCAGCTGGCAAATGAACCAGCCTCGTTAATGCCTTCTTCCAGTATCTGGCCGCTTTGTGATTCCTTGTAGAACATCACCTGGTCAGAGTCTTGCGGCTCGTAGAGCTGGCCGACAGAAGAGTAAATACCCAATTGGCGGAACATGCCTTCCATACCGAAGGTGCGGGCTTCATCAGGCACGATAGGCACCACGTATTTACCAACTTGTTTATCGCGCACCAGGGTAGACAGGATACGTACGAACGCCATGGTGGTGGAAATTTCACGGTCACCGGTAGCACCCAGCATGTTTTCAAAGGCTGACAGTTCAGGCACAGTCAGCTCGTTGCCTTTACGGCGACGGCTAGGCACAAAGCCACCCAAGGCAGCACGACGTTCCATCATGTATTTGATTTCAGGGCTGTCTTTCGCCGGACGGTAGTAAGACAGGTTTTCTACCTGTTCATCAGTCAATGGTAGGTCAAAACGGTCACGGAAAGCTTTCAATGAAGCAATATCCATGCTCTTTTGCTGGTGGGTGGTATTCTGGCCTTCACCGGCTTCACCCATACCGTAGCCTTTAACGGTTTTGGCCAAAATGACGGTCGGCTGGCCTTTATGGTTCACTGCAGACTGATAAGCCGCAAACACTTTGTGTGGATCGTGACCACCACGGTTCAGGCGCCAGATGTCTGCATCAGACATCGCAGCTACCATTTCACGCAGCTCAGGATATTTGCCAAAGAAGTGCTCACGTGTGTACGCGCCACCTTTTTGTTTAAAGTTCTGGTATTCACCATCCACGCATTCTTCCATGCGCTTACGCAACAGGCCGTCTTTATCCATCGCCAACAGTGGATCCCAGTAGGAACCCCAGATGACCTTGATCGCGTTCCAGCCGGCGCCACGGAAGTTGGATTCCAGTTCCTGGATGATTTTGCCGTTGCCGCGCACCGGGCCATCCAGACGCTGCAAGTTACAGTTGATCACAAAAATCAGATTGTCCAAACCTTCACGTGCCGCCAGTGAGATCGCGCCTTGTGATTCCGGCTCATCCATCTCGCCGTCACCACAGAATACCCAGACCTTGCGATCAGCCGTATCGGCAATACCGCGGTTGTGTAGATACTTGAGGAAACGTGCCTGATAAATACCCGCTAATGGACCTAAACCCATGGAAACGGTAGGGAACTGCCAGAAATCAGGCATCAGCCATGGGTGAGGGTAACTGGACAAGCCATTGCCGCCGGTTTCCTGGCGGAAGTTGTCCATTTGTTCTTCTGTAATACGACCTTCGAGGAAAGCGCGGGCGTACACGCCTGGAGAGGAGTGGCCCTGGAAATAGACACAGTCACCGCCAAAGCTTTCATTGGCTGCGCGGAAAAAGTGGTTAAAACCAACATCGTACAATGTTGCCGCTGACTGGAAGCTGGCGATGTGGCCGCCAATGCCTGGTGATTTTTCATTCGCGCGCAATACGGTCATGATCGCGTTCCAGCGGATCAGTGCGCGTATACGGCGTTCCATCTCCGGGTCACCTTGCAGTTTGGCCTGCAGGTGGGTAGGGATGGTGTTAACGTATGCGGTGGTTGCTTTATAAGGCAAATGGCCGCCTGAACGGCGAGCCTGATCAATCATTGCTTCCAGCAGGAAGTGGGCGCGTTCTGGCCCTTCATTCTCAATGACGGCACTGAGGGCTTCTAGCCATTCTTGCGTTTCCTGTGCGTCAGTTTCATTGAGGTGTGCTTGCGAATGCGTTGCCATGCGTGAGGATTCTCCGAGTTTTAAGTCGCTATGCGTATAATCTAGCACTTAGCATCAAGCACTGAGCCATGCCTAGCGCTGAGAAAGTATTGATTACCAAGAAGGGATTCCGAAATTGGATACTGCTTTTATGGTATCACGTTGCTGAATATTATTGATGCGTCCCAGCAACCTAGTTATCAGCTGTAAGTGTCTCTTTTTTGGCGCTTTTGGTCAAGTTTTGCATGAAAAATCCATGCCTAACTACAGGTATTTGCTACGTTTATTTAATGTTTTATATAAGAGTGTTTTTTAACAATATGCGCATCGAGTGGTCACAAAATTCCGAAGTCAATTCAACCTTGCTGTCAGGTTTTGCCAAGCATATTCTGATTGTGGTTGAAGAAAAATTGTTTTCTTCCATGCCATTTTCGGATGCGCTCAATGCCAAACTAAAACGTGCAGGGCTGGATATTACCGACCTCAAGGAAAAGCCAGTGACCCTGGAGCTGGCAGAAGGGACGTTGGTCAGTGTGTGCCAGCTGGAAGCGAAATCGTCTACATTTGCCATGAATACGGCATTGCGTAGCGCTGTTAAACCCCTGCTGGCGGAACACCCGGAACGTATCGCACTGGCGGTCTGTGCAAAAAAACATGCATCATTATTTGCCCGTCTGGCCGCTTATGTCACCCTCGTGAATGCGCAACCGCTGCCAGTGTTAAAACAAAAACACTCGGGGCAGAAGTTACGTGAAATCGGCGTATTTGGCGTCGCGGATATGGCATGGGCTGATGAAGTCACCGCGCTGGTTGCTGGCAATACCGTCTGCCGTGCGCTGACCATGACGCCGCCTAATATGCTGACGCCGGCTTTATACCGTCAGTGCTTGCAAACCATGTCGAATGAAAAGGGCTGGCAATATACCGAATGGGACACGGAAGCGCTCCGTCAATTGGGCGCAGGAGCGTTTGTTGCCGTGGCACAGGGCTCAGAGCCGCAAGATGCCGCCATCGTCAAGCTTTCCTACCGACATCCACAAGCCAAGAAAACGCTTGCGCTAGTGGGCAAGGGGATTTGCTTTGATACGGGTGGGCACAATTTAAAGTCGGCTAAATATATGCAGGCCATGCATCAGGATATGAACGGCAGCGCAGTAGCCGTAGGCGTGTTGCAGGCTATTAGCGCACAGCAGTTAGCGATGAATGTTGATTGCTGGCTGGCACTGGCGCAAAACCATATCGGACCCAACGCCTACAAGCAAAATGATGTGATTACGGCACTCAATGGCATGACGATAGAAATTGTCCATACCGATGCTGAAGGCCGCATGGTGCTTGCAGATACGCTAACGCTGGCCAGCCGTGAGAAGCCAGACGTAATGCTGGACTACGCGACACTGACCGGCAGTATGCAAACTGCCTTGGGCTCACGCATGAGCGGGATTGTGGCCAATCGCGAGTCTTTGGCGCAGCAGATGGTTGAGGCGGGTGCCAGCAGTGGTGAACGTGTGGTCGCTTTCCCCTATGCAGAGGATTACGACAGCGAACTGGATAGCGAGATTGCAGATATCAAGCAATGCACCATGGACAGTGACGCAGACCATATTCTGGCGGCGCGGTTTTTAGGCAGGTTTATTGAGGGGGACGTGCCCTGGTGCCACGTCGATCTCTCCTCGTATAGCCATAAAGAAGGCTTGGGTGCGGTCGCCAGTGAGGTCAACGGATTTGGCGTCGCGCTGACCCTGCAATGGCTACAGGTTTTTTTGGCTGCTAAAAAAGCCTAATTGTGCTTAGCCGCAAGCCCCGCAACGGGCCAGCCACTCACGGCCTTTGAGCATCAGGTTCCAATAGATGCATGGTAACAGGTATTTTTTGAGCCACCAGGCGCTGCGGCGTGGCTTGGTGGAGTCCCAGGGAAACGTCGGTACGATCTTGCCGCCATAGCCGAATTCTGCCAGGATGATTTTCCCTTTTTCAACCGTTAGCGGGCAAGAGCCATAGCCGTCATAACGGGAAGGTAGCGCCTGGCCAGCACGCGTAGCCAAAAGATTCTCTGCGGCAATGACGACTTGTTTTCGTGCCGCAGCCGCTGTTTTTGCATTAGGTGTATTGGTGCAATCGCCGACCCCGAAAATATTGGGGTAACGCGCATGTTGCAAGCTGTGCTGATCCACTTCAACCCAGCCATCGGCATTGGCCAGAGGGCTTTGCTTGATAAAGTCCGGCGCGGTTTGCGGCGGGACCACATGCAACATGTCGAAGGACTTGCTGATGCGTTGGACGTTACCATCCGTATCTTTCACATTAAACCATGCTGTTTTGCCTGGGCCGTCTACTTCAACCAAAGTCGTATTGAGCTTAAGGTCAACCTGGTATTTTCGGATGTATTGCATCAATGGTTCTACATATTCCTTGACGCCAAATAATGCTGGGGTAGAGCTATAAAAGGAAGCTTTGATCTTGCCTAGTTGCCCTTTGCTTAACCATTCGGCACAGGAAAGATAGAGGGCTTTTTGCGGCGCGCCTGCACATTTAATGGGCATAGGCGGTTGTGTAAATACCGCTTCACCGGATTGCAACTGTTGCACCAGTTGCCAGGTATACGGCGCCAAATCTACCCTGTAGTTTGAAGTGACGCCATTTTTGCCCAGAGTGTCGGTTAAACCTTTAATGCCTTCCCAGTGAAGCTTCAGGCCAGCGGCGACCACCAGTTGCTGATAGCTGATATTGCCGAGCTTGTCCGCTGCGACCCGTTGCTGTTCCGGATCAAAATTGGTGACTGCGGCTTGAAGCCATGTAATGCCTGAGGGGATACACTCTGCCATCGGGCGTACGGTTTTCTGCACATCGAATTCGCCAGCACCCACCAGGGTCCAGGCTGGCTGGTAATAATGTTTTTCGGAAGGCTCTATGATGGCAATGTCAAGTTCGGGGGCACGCTTTTTCAGGCTGGCTGCAATGGCACAACCTGCTGAGCCACCGCCAACAATCACAATGTCAAAATTGGTTTTTTGCATGGTATGAAATTTTTCTGACTACTTTAAAATACTTTTGGATTAATTAAACCAGTTTTTGACTTTGTTAAGCAGGCCTTCCTGTTCAGGCGGCTGACTGCAGCAAGCGGGTTTGGGGTTGGTGGGCGTTGAGCCTGGCTGCGCATGTTGTGCCAGCTGATACACCTGGTTAGCACGGTTACCTGTCCGGCAAAAACCGAGTACAGGCCCAGGGTGTGCATCCAGTAAAGATTTAAGCTGCTGCCCATGTTCAGGTTTCACCTGGTTAGGCACCACCGGAATGTGCGCATAAGCCATGCCCAAGGCTGCTGCCTTTGAGGCAAGTTCGGTACTTGCGGGTTGTGACTCTCCGCCTTCGCCATCTGGCCTGAAATTGACGACCAGTTTCACGCCTTGCACCGCCAGCGTCTCCAGGTCGGCTGTAGTTAACTGGTCACTCACCCGGTAACGCTGGTCTATTTCTTTAATTTCCATATGTTTGATTCCGTTTAGTTCTATGCACTTTTGAGGCGTGGTGACGCTTCTTTCTGGCAAAACTCGTCATGCAATACCCGGATAACCGCTAAAGCGGCTGGACTGCCAATACTGTAATACACATTTTTGCCTTCACGGCGGGTAATCACAAGTTGTGCTTCGCGTAACACTGTTAATTGTTGTGACAGGCTGGGTTGCCTTAAATTCAAGCAGGCTTCCAATTCACTGACTGATTTTTCACCTTGCGACAACTGACATAACAGCATGAGCCGATCAGTGTTTGCCATGGCTTTCATAAGCTGGCTGGCCTGATCGGCTGAAGCTCTTAATTGATCAAGTAAATCCACCGCTATCTCTGAAGTTTGCATAATACCCCTTGAAGATCATTTTATTTTTATCGTGTTTTTAATATGAGATTCAATCATAAACCTGTTGTCACAGATTGTGTACGCTTTAACACTTATCTGATACAGGATGGTAATGCTTTCAAATCAATTTATGATAAAGTTTGTCGCATAAAACGATTGCATGGTGGCTTGAGTATTGCCGTGACAATCGCAAAAAAATCAATTGGGGATATTGGATGATGCAATCACTGTCATGGATAGGCTTGTTTCCGGAACTTGAAGTGCTGGAAGAGCCTGCAAAAAAACTGCTGACGCAATATGCGCGTATTGTTGAAGCACCCATAGGTACCATAGGCTATCGTGAAGGCGATCATTGCAGCGGTTATGTGCTACGACTTAAGGGTCGCTCCCGCGTGTATAAAATGTCTGCCAGCGGTCGTGAAATTGTCTTGTATCGTGTGAGTGCAGGCGAAACCTGTGTCATTACCACCACTTGCCTGCTGGGTAATAGCCAGTATCCGGCTTCTACTATTGTCGAAGAGCCGATTGAGGATGTCATCATTCCGGAGAACATTTTCCATAAGCTGATGATTGATTCGCCGGTGTTCCGGCAATATGTGATGCAAAATTATGGTGCATTGATCAGTGACCTGATTGTGCTGCTGGATGAAGTTGCCTTCCAGACGCTGGATGCGCGCCTGGCGAAGTGCCTGCTGGATATGGGTAATAACACCATACAACGCACCCATCAGCAGATTGCCGATGAGTTAGGCACCGCCCGCGAAGTGATCAGCCGTCAGTTAAAGCGCCTGGAACAAAAGGGCTGGCTCACCATGGGACGTGGTGTGATTGAAATCCAGCAGCGTGGCGAGTTGCTCAAACTGGCCAACAGTAGCCAGTAATCTGTATCGGGTCAGATACAAAACTTCACCTTATCTGATACATCTGTCGGTCATCTCCCGTGATTGAATGCTCGTTAACGAGGTAACTGCAACTTGCAGTCATTCACAAGAGGAGAAATAGAGTGCGTAAACTGATCGTATCCAGTGTAGTCATGATGGCTCTGAGCCAGAGTGCATTTGCCGGTGCTGAATATATAGACCGGGCCAGAGTGCTGTCAGTCGCGCCACAAGTGCAGCAGGTCAATCAGCCACGTCAGGAATGCCAGACTGCCTATGTGCAGGAGCGAGTGTATGAGTCTAACCGTTCCAATACGGGGGCGATTGTCGGTGGCGTTGCCGGTGGTTTGCTAGGGAGTACCATCGGTCGTGGCAGTGGCAAAGTTGTCGCTGCAGCGGTCGGGGCGGGTGTGGGTGCGATCGTCGGCGACCGCGTGGGTAACCAGAATACTTATGGCAACGAACGCATCGTCAATCGTCCAGTTCAACAATGTGCCATGGTAGACCAATGGCAAACGGTGACCACCGGTTATATGGTGAATTATGAATATCAGGGCCGCCAATATTCGACACTGATGGACAGAAATCCTGGCCCGGTGATAGATGTGGCAGTGCAGGTCAGACCAAATATGATGCAGGTTCAGCCGATGCCCGCACCAGCTGTCTATCGTCCGGTAGTGATGAGAGGCCACGGTCCGCGCCACAATCGCGATTACTGGTAATGAATATCTGTGAGTAAGCAAGACGTCAGTCTCGGCGTCGCGCTTTTCTTTCAGGTGTTAGCAATCAGGCTTTTAACAGGACGATGACCGCACCGCTGCCACCGTCGTTGGCGCGGGCCTGGGCATAGGCAATGACTTCATCTTTTTGCATGAGCCAGTTACGTAGTTTGTGCTTGAGTACAGGTTCTTTGTTGCGTGAGCCCAAGCCTTTGCCGTGCACAATGCGCACACAACGCAAGCCACGTTTTTTGCAATCCGCAATAAACTCAGAAACATACAGGCGCGCTTCATCGCTAATCAGGCCGTGGAGGTCTATATGTGCCTGTACGACCCAATGACCGCGGCGCAACTTGCTCAATACCATGGGCGACTGGCCCTCACGCAAATACAGCAACTCTTCGCCGCTTTCGAGTTCGTGGGCAGGTATGTAGTGATCACTGAGAGAGTCAACCAGCGCCTGCTGTTCGTCGCGTATGAGCTGTCGTGGAATTGGTTTCGGTTTTTTGGGCGTATGCAAAATGCGGTTTGTTTTCACCGGGCGAGCGCCTTTCACTGCTTCATAAAACAGTGAAAGATCATTTTCGTCTTTGTCCGGCAACTCTTGTGACATAACACAATTCTAAAATAAAAAAGCGCACCGGAGTGCGCTTCTTCGTTGCAAACCTGAGAGTTTACTCGAGGCTGGTCAAATAGCGCTCGGCATCCAGCGCCGCCATACAACCGGTACCGGCACTGGTCACCGCCTGGCGGTAAATATGATCCTGCACATCGCCTGCGGCAAATACGCCGGGGATATTAGTCGCCGTGAAATTGCCCTGACGGCCTGCCTGCGTCACAATGTAGCCGCCCTCCATTTCCAGCTGGCCTTCAAAGATTTGTGTATTGGGCTGGTGGCCAATAGCAATAAATACACCTTTGAGCGGAATTTCTTTGGTATTGCCGGAGTTAACGTCTTTCAGGCGCATGCCGGTCACACCGGTGTTGTCGCCCAAAACTTCATCCAGCGTGTGGAAAGTTTCCAGTACGATCTTGCCTTCTTTGACGCGGTCCATCAGCTTGTCGACCAGGATGGCCTCAGCCTTGAATTTGTCGCGGCGGTGTACCAGGGTGACCTTGCTGGCGATATTGGCCAGATACAGTGCCTCTTCCACCGCCGTATTGCCGCCGCCGATGACCGCAACTTCTTGGTTGCGGTAGAAAAAACCATCACAGGTAGCACACGCAGACACACCCTTACCTGCAAAGGCTTCTTCACTAGGTAATCCTAAATATTTGGCAGAAGCCCCTGTGGCGATAATCAGCGCATCACAGGTGTATTCACCGTTATCACCCACCAGGCGAATCGGTTTTTCTTTGAGATGGGTGGTGTGGATATGGTCAAAAATCATCTCGGTGTTGAAACGCTCAGCATGTTGCTGGAAGCGCGCCATGAGCTCCGGTCCCATCACGCCATTGGCATCCGCTGGCCAGTTATCGACCTCCGTGGTGGTCATGAGCTGGCCGCCCTGGGCAAGGCCAGTAATCAGGACAGGGTTAAGGTTTGCACGGGCCGCATAAACTGCAGCGGTATAGCCAGCCGGGCCGGAGCCGAGAATCATTAAACGGGCATGTTTTGTTGCCATGATGAGATTTCCAAAGGATGAATTATTTTTATATAGATGGGGATGGGCGTGTTTTTTTAAATGCCCATCCTGAAGAAAAGTGTTACAACATTATTCCAGCAGGCTACGCAACATCCAGGCTGTTTTCTCGTGCAACTGCAGGCGTTGTGTCAACAAGTCAGAAGTCGCTTCATCTGATGCTTTTTCTGCTGCTGGGAATACACTGCGTGCCGTGCGGCAAACCGCTTCATGACCAGCCACGAGCTCGCGAATCATGTCATTTGCCTTGGGTACATCCACCGTTTCATCAATCGAAGTCAGTTTGGAGAACTGGGCATAAGTACCAGGCGCATAGACGCCCAGCGAACGGATACGCTCAGCCACGAGGTCTACTGCCAGTGCCAGCTCGGTGTACTGGGTTTCAAACATGAGGTGCAGGGTATTGAACATTGGCCCGGTCACGTTCCAGTGAAAGTAGTGCGTTTTCAGATACAAGGTGTACGTATCTGCCAGCAATTTTGATAAGCCGTCTGCAATCTGGTGGCGGTCTTCGTTATTGATACCAATGTCCATGGATGTCTCCTTATTGTCGTTGAATGTATTTTAAAAGCTAGAATGCCTGTCTGCAATTTGATTTTGTTATAATCATTTAAGTTCACTCTTGCAAAGAAAGAGACAACATATTGTTTTTTAATAAGAAAAAAGTTGCTAACGTCCGTCTTGAAAAAGTTTCGACGGAAAAGCAACTGCGTGATGCCAGGCTCGTGCGGGAAGTCGCATGGATAGCCCTGGCTGCGCTCGGCGTATTTCTAGCCGTCATTTTAGCGACTTATTCGCATGAGGACCCAGGCTGGACCCATGCGGTTGGCGAGAATGACACCATACATAATGCCGGAGGGGCTGTCGGTGCGTGGGTCACGGATATTTTGCTCTCCTTGTTTGGTTTTTCATCCTGGTGGTTTGTGGTGTTGGCTTTTTTCTTTGTCTGGTTGATGTACCAGCGCCTGCATTTGGAGACTACCGAGAAAACCGAGTGGTGGTTAAACGGTGTTGGGTTTGCGCTCATGTTACTGGCTTCTGCTGCCCTGGAGTCTGGCCATCTGGTCAGCCTGCCAGCTGATTTCCCGCTCAAGCAGGGCGGCGTGATTGGCAGTGGCATTGATCATTTGTTACGCAATATGTTTGGCTTTGCCGGGTCCACTATGCTGCTGCTGGTATTGTTTGCCACGGCCTTTAGCCTCTTTACCGGCTTGTCATTGATCACCATGAGTGAAAAACTGGGCGAGTGGGTGATCCAGTTTTACCAGTGGGGCCTGCTCAAATACCAGGACTGGCAAGACCGTAAGATGGGGCGCCAGGCGCTGCAGGCGCGTGAAGAGTTTGTGGAAGCTGAACGGAAACGCATCGAAGACCGTAAACCGGTCGAAATCACTGTGCCAGAGGTGACGATTGAGCCCAGTGAGCGTGTGGTCAAGGAAAAACAGGCAGTGCTGTTTGAAGCGATTGAGCAAGAAGGCTTGCCACCGCTGCACTTGCTGGATGCGCCTAACCAGTCAGTAGAGTTGCAATCTGCTGAAACGCTGGATTTCACTTCACGCCTGATTGAGCGCAAGCTCATGGATTTCGGTATTGAAGTCAAAGTGGTGACGGCACAGCCAGGTCCTGTGATTACACGCTACGAGCTCGACCCCGCACCAGGCGTCAAGGGTAGCCAGATCACCAACCTTTCCAAAGACTTGGCGCGCGCGCTGTCTGTCATTAGCGTGCGTGTGGTAGAGACGATTCCGGGCAAGAGTTATATGGGTCTGGAGATCCCCAATCCCAAGCGCCAGATCGTATCCTTGACTGAAATCATGGGCAGCCAGGCCTATGCCGATTTGAACTCTCCCATCGCCATTGCCATGGGTAAAGATATTGCCGGTAAGCCGATTGTGGCTGACCTGGCAAAAATGCCGCACGTACTGGTTGCAGGTACAACGGGTTCTGGTAAATCGGTCGCGATTAACGCGCTGATTCTGAGCCTGCTGTATAAGTCTGAGGCCAGCCGTGTGCGCATGATCCTCATTGACCCCAAAATGCTGGAATTGTCTGTCTATGAAGGCATTCCACATCTGTTGGCACCTGTGGTGACTGACATGCGCCAGGCGGCCAATGCGCTGAACTGGTGTGTGGCTGAGATGGAGCGTCGTTATAAATTAATGTCCACGCTGGGCGTGCGGAACCTGGCTGGCTATAACCAGAAAATCCAGGATGCAAAAAAACAGGGTCAGTCGATTCCGCATCCATTCAGCCTGACGCCGGATGAGCCGGAGCC
This sequence comes from Methylophilus sp. TWE2, assembly GCF_001183865.1. Classification (NCBI taxonomy): domain Bacteria; kingdom Pseudomonadati; phylum Pseudomonadota; class Betaproteobacteria; order Nitrosomonadales; family Methylophilaceae; genus Methylophilus; species Methylophilus sp. TWE2. Next base: position 2,038,555 of record NZ_CP012020.1, on the reverse strand, counting down.
GCTGGATGAAATGCCTTTGATCGTCGTCGTCATCGACGAATTGGCCGATCTCATGATGGTCGTTGGCAAAAAGGTTGAAGAGTTGATTGCGCGCTTGGCGCAAAAAGCGCGTGCGTCTGGGATACATCTGGTACTGGCGACACAGCGGCCTTCTGTAGACGTGATTACCGGCCTGATTAAAGCCAACGTACCTACACGAGTGGCCTTCCAGGTATCAAGCAAAATTGACTCACGTACCATTCTGGATCAAATGGGCGCCGAAACCTTGCTGGGGCAGGGGGATATGCTCTACCTGCCGCCAGGGAGCGGTTACCCGCAGCGTATCCATGGCGCCTTTGTCAGTGATGGTGAAGTGCACAATGTGGTGAATTTCCTCAAGGCGCAAGGCGAACCAAACTACATTGAAGGTATTCTCACCAATGAGACCGAAGGCGGCGACATGGATAGCCTGGGCGGTGGGGATGCCAGTGCAGGCGGTGAAAAAGACCCCCTTTATGATGAAGCCGTGGCCATCGTGCTTAAAACACGCCGCGCCTCGATTTCATCCGTACAACGTCAACTGCGCATTGGTTACAACCGTGCTGCCAGGTTGATCGAGGATATGGAACGTGCCGGACTGGTCTCTGCCATGCAAAGCAATGGCAACCGTGAGGTATTAGTGAAAGCCGGAGGAGACCATGAGTAACAGATGGACCAGGACGCTGCTCGCTGTATGCAGCCTGTGTGTGATGTCAACGGCATTTGCCGACGGTGTCGATGATTTAAAACAGTTCTACCAGAGTACCCAGGCCATGCGGGCCAATTTCAAGCAAACCGTGTTTGACCAGAAAGGCCGAAAGGTCCAAGAGGTCAACGGCACCATGTTGTTGCAACGTCCGAATAAATTTCGCTGGGATTACCAGAAGCCATACGAGCAGCAGATCATCAGTGATGGTAAGCAGGTATTCCTGTTTGATGTCGACTTACAGCAAGTCACCGTGCGCACCGTGGATAAAGTGTTGGGTACCAGCCCAGCCGCTTTGCTGGCTGGCGGACCAAACGTGGAAGAAACATTCCGCCTGAGCCGCTTGCTGGATTTTGATGGCATGCAGCGTGTGCAGGCCAAACCCAAGCAAAAGGATAGCGGTTTTCAGGTCGTCATTATTTCGTTTGATCATAGTAAACTGGCTGAAATGCGCCTGGTAGATGCATTCGGGCAAAGCACACACATTGTTTTCTCAAACGTTGAAGTCAATCCCAGCCTCAACACCAACCAGTTCCTGTTTTCGATTCCCAAAGGGGTGGATGTCGTTGGCGAATAAACGCTTGCGCTTCAATCATCATGTCTTCCCTGTTTGAACCACAAACACCTTCTTCCGTACCGCTGGCTGAGCAGTTACGCCCCAAGACTCTGGATGAGGTGGTCGGGCAAACACATTTACTGGGTGAAGGCAAACCTTTGCGCCGCGCCTTTGAGTCTGGCAAGCTGCCCTCCATGATTCTGTGGGGGCCGCCAGGGGTAGGAAAAACCACGCTGGCCCGTCTGATTGCGCAAACAGCTGATGCTGAATTCGTGCCATTATCCGCGGTATTGTCCGGCATTAAGGATATCCGTGAAGCAGTGGAGCGTGCCGAGCTTACTTTGCAACAAACGGGCCGCAATACCATCCTGTTTGTCGACGAGGTACACCGCTTTAACAAAGGCCAGCAGGATGCTTTTTTGCCGTTTGTTGAAAGTGGCCTCATTACTTTTATTGGCGCGACAACGGAGAACCCGTCTTTTGAGGTTAATAGTGCGTTATTGAGCCGGGCACAAGTATTTGTGTTAAATGCGCTCACTGAAGACGAGCTGGCAGAATTGCTTGAGCGCGGGCGGCTCAAGGTTGCACCAAATGTGGCACTGGCTGACGAAGTCAAGGAACAGGTATTAGCCTACGCCGATGGTGATGCAAGACGCTTGCTCAATTTTGCCGAAGGGCTGTTTAATGGCGCGTTGGCGGCCAATGTTACCATTATCGATGAATCGTTTTTGCAATCAACCATGGCCAGCAAGCTGCGCCGCTTTGATAAAGGTGGCGAAGCCTTTTACGACCAGATTTCTGCCTTGCACAAATCAGTACGCGGTTCCAACCCCGATGCCGCGCTTTACTGGTTTATGCGCATGATTGATGGTGGGGCAGACCCGCTATACCTGGCCAGACGCATTATCCGTATGGCCTGGGAAGACATTGGCCTGGCGGACCCACGTGCCATGCAGATTGCCAATGATGCTGCGGTGACATTTGAACGCCTGGGTAGCCCTGAAGGCGAGCTGGCGCTGGCACAAGCCGTGATTTATCTGGCAGTGGCAGCCAAGAGCAATGCCGGGTATATGGCTTACAACCAGGCCAAGGCATTTGTGGCACAAGATAAATCACGTAACGTGCCATTGCATTTAAGAAATGCGCCAACCAAACTCATGAAGGCGCTCGACTATGGCAAAGAATACCGCTATGCGCACAATGAACCAGAGGCCTATGCTGCCGGCGAAAATTATTTCCCTGATGATTTGCCGCCACAACAGTTTTACCAGCCCACACCACGCGGTTTGGAAGGTAAAATAGGCGAAAAATTACAGCACTTGAAAGAGCTGGATAAAAAGGCGAAAAGATAATCATCCGCCGATATGATCAAGTCTAAAAAACAATTTTATCGGTGTTTATTCGCGTGTATCGGCGGTTAAATTAAGAAAGAACTTATGTTAGACATACAACAACTTAGAAATGATTTGGACAATGTGGTCGCCCGTTTAGCGGCACGCAAATTTGCTTTTCCTGCAGAAGAGTTCAAAGCGCTTGAAGCCCAGCGCAAAACCATCCAGACCAATACCGAGAATCTGCAAGCCAAACGCAATGCGGCTTCCAAGCAAATCGGTATCGCAAAATCCAAAGGGGAAGATGCGAGTGCGATTTTGGCCGAAGTCGCTGGTTTAGGCGATGAGCTGAAAGCCGCAGAAGCACAGTTAAATGATATTCAGGCCAATATGCAGGCACTGATGCTCAATGTGCCTAACTTGCCACATGAAAGCGTGCCAGTGGGACAGGATGAAACGCAAAACGTTGAAGTGCGCCGTTGGGGAACGCCGCGTAGCTTTGAGTTTGAGGTTAAAGATCATGCTGATGTAGGTGCGCCGCTGGGCCTGGATTTTGATACTGGTGCTAAATTGTCTGGTGCACGCTTTACCTTAATGAAGGGCCAGATCGCCAAACTTCATCGCGCAATTGCCCAGTTTATGCTGGATACCCAAACCGACAAACACGGCTATACCGAGTGCTACACGCCATATATGGTGAACCGCGAAACCTTGGTGGGGACCGGCCAGTTGCCCAAATTTGAAGAAGACCTGTTTGCGACACCGCATAATGACAGCAAATTATACCTGATTCCAACTTCTGAAGTGACTTTGACTAACACAGTCCGCGACGAGATTGTGCCGTTGGATACACTGCCGATTAAACTGACTGCCCATACCCCCTGTTTCCGTTCCGAAGCGGGTTCTTATGGTCGCGATACCAAAGGCATGATACGCCAGCACCAGTTTGATAAAGTCGAAATGGTACAGATCGTCCATCCTGAAACCAGCTATCAGGCATTGGAGGAAATGGTTGGCCATGCAGAAGCCATATTGCAGGCGCTCGAATTGCCATATCGCGTGGTTTCGCTATGTACTGGCGATATGGGCTTTGGCGCAGCCAAAACCTATGATCTTGAAGTCTGGTTGCCTGCACAGAATACTTACCGCGAAATTTCTTCTGTTTCAAACTGTGAGGCTTTCCAGGCAAGACGGTTACAGGCGCGGTTCCGAAATGCGAATGGCAAGCCTGAATTACTGCATACCTTGAATGGTTCTGGACTGGCTGTGGGCCGTACGCTGGTGGCTGTACTTGAGAATAACCAGAATGCCGATGGGAGCGTGACAATTCCTAAAGCGCTGCAATCTTATATGGGCGGCAAGACCCTGCTTGGTTAACAGATTCAATCGCTGTTTTTAAAATGCCTTGGTTGATAGCCAAGGCATTTTTACTTTTAACTAGTGTGTGTGACATGGCATCAATTGTTGCGATCAGTGGCTCAGAAAATTGTACTTATTATCAGAAACCGCATGTCACAAAAATTTCATGCAACTTTACTTAACTCCTAAGCACATACGTATATGTCTTCCACAGAAAAGTGACATTGGTATGACAAATTTATGAAATTTGTTAAACAGGAGCTGAGATCATGAAAAAATCACCACGTTTTATCCCTTTAGTACTGTTCATTTTTTCCGCCAGCGTGCAATCCACCCCGTTTGACGCAGGCAATGGTAAACAAGGTTTTAAATTGACTTGCAGTGAATTCAACAGCAGTTTAGAGGAGTGCAAAACCAAAGCCAAAGACCTATGCGCCAGTGATTTCAAGTTGGTGGAACATCATGTGCTAGATCACCCGGATTCTGGGGATGGTTTTTATATGCCAACAGAACACCATTTGGTGGTTGAGTGCAACAAAACTTAAGGGTCTGAATTTTTTAAGATGCCCTGGCCAACAACCAGGGCATTTTTATATCTGCGATCTTGTATGGATCTACACCAGGGTCGTAAGGGGGGAAGTACTTTTGCATAATTTGGTAGTAGCTCCTGACCAGCTCAGTATAGATCACAGGCGCGCCACAGCTACAATAACCGTGTCTGGCATTGACATAATAGGCCGGGTCGTTAAGTAACTGGTAACCACGTTTCACATCGGCCCAGCTGTCTGGATTCAGCCCTAACCGTTGCGCGATAATGCGCGCATCCTCAAGATGACCAACGCCATTATTGTAGGCAGCTAAAGTCATAAAAGTGCGGTCCGGCTCGGGAATGCGTGTTGGGATGCGGTCTTTCATCCATAGGAAAAATTTGGCACCGGCAACGACACTTTGTTTGGGATCCAGGCGGTCGGATACATTCATCATGTTGGCGGTTTGCTCTGTCAGCATCATAAGACCGCGCACATTGGTCGGGGAGGTGCTGTAGTTGTCCCAGTGAGATTCCTGGTAACTGAGGGCGGCTAATAAGCGCCAGTCGATGTCAGTGATTTCCTGTGCGTTTTTGAAAAGACGTATATATTTGGGCAGCAGTGTTTGCGATTTGCTCAAAAATGCGGTGATATCTACTGGTTTCAGGCGCTTGGTATAACCATGGTAGCGGTCAAGCAAGTTACGCAAGGTACCGTCTTTTTCAATTTTCTTGAAAAAGGCTTCCACCTGTTTAAGCCGCTCCTCATCGTTTAATTTATTGAGCGCCCACGCGATTTTGTCCACTTGTCCCAGCATCATGCCGGCATCCAGTTGAGGATAGTTGTATTGCATGATGGCAAGCAGGTGATTATCTGCCACGGTGAAGTCGATCTCGTTACGGGCTACGGCTTCAATCAGTTGTTCTGAACTGAGCTTGCCAGACTCTCTCCAGGTTAGTGCAGGAAATTTGGACTGTAATTCACGCATACGTTCTACAAAGCTGGTGCCTTTGGGTAGCACGATGCGTTTTTGTAAAAGTGCCTCAGCCTTACTGGGCTCCCTGTTGTTCTCCCGGTTAAACACGACCATGGATTGCACCTGGTTGAATGCCGGGCCGAACAACACCTGGCGTTTACGCGCAGCAGTAATGCTGATATCAGCAGCAGCAATATCGGCGTCTCCTCTGAGCAAGGTAGGAAATACCTTGTCAAAACTATCGACGACGATAAACTTGAGGGAATAGGGGGGGCCTAAAAACTCGACAAAGCGTTTGGCAAGGTCGTATTCCAGCCCGGCGTAATTGTTTTGACTATCAATAAAGTAAGTGCTGGGGCTGTTAATGGTCACAAACCGGATGGTATATGGATCTGGTTTGGGTTTTGTAGGTGCGAGCTGTTTAGGCGTATTGCTGTCACTACAGCCTAGAAGCGCAGCACACAATACAGCCAGCATGGTTTTAAGCCATCTCACGTGCCCTGACTTGCCTGGATAATGCTGCATCAATACGAACGCTTAAACGCGCGTTTCAATCTTGCCTTGATCAGCAATCAGGATAGTGTCTGCAAGGTGAGCGAAAATGCCATGCTCTACTACGCCGGGGACGTTATTGAGCAATGCATTCAATGCATGAGCATCCAGGCTGGCATCAAAACGCATGTCCAGTACCAGGCTGCCATGGCTGGTGATGCACAAGCCGTCTTTAGCGGCATTTGGCCGTAAATCACCCACACCACCAATCGCCTCAATGCTGCGCTTGGCCGCCTGCCAGGCAAAAGGCATGACTTCAATTGGAATCGGAAAGTTGGTACCTATACGATCCACCAGCTTGCTTTTGTCGGCCACCACAATAAACTGTTTGGCTGCCTTGGCTAGCAGTTTTTCCATGACCAGGTCATAGCCACGGCCTTTGAGCAGGGTATTGTCGGGCGTGATTTCGTCAGCGCCATCCACATAAAGGTCTATTTGACTCAGTTGAGCCAGGCTAAGCACAGTCAGGCCAACGCTTTGTGCTTTGATCATGCTGATATTTGAGCTAGCAACGGTGGTCACCCGCAGATTTTCTGTTTTCTGGCGCTCAGCCAGTGCTTCAATGAAGTAGTTGGCTGTGGATCCTGTCCCCAGGCCTACAATCATCTCGCTTTTGACGAAGCTGGCAGCTTCCAGCGCGACGGCTTGTTTGTCGTTCATGTTTATTCTCCGTGCTGCATTTTATTCGCTCGGGCGTCCATGGTGTCATTCCATGACAGCCGATCGACGCTTGCAGTTATAATAACAAACTCGGCAGATTCGCCAACAAATACTCATCTAACCTGAGCAATAAGAGTCTAATTTTTTATGGCAGTTTCATTCCCCGTCATCGGGCATCCGCAGCGCTTTTCTTTTCAAAGTCAGGGCCTGGATAGTCAGGCATTAGCCGAGCTGGCTTGTGGTTTAAAAGCAACAAACACGCCGTTAGTGGTCTTAACGGCAAGTGCGTTTGAAGCACAGCGGCTGATGGATGAAATTCCGTTCTTTGGCAAAGAGATTGCTGTGCATCTGTTGCCAGACTGGGAAACCCTACCCTATGACGTGTTTTCTCCGCATCCTGACTTGACCTCCGAGCGCCTGGCAACCTTGTATCAACTGAGCCAGAACCAGAGCAATGTCGTGATTGTGCCGATGGCAACCGCATTATTGCGCCTGCCGCCTGTGGCATATCTGGCAGCGCATTCGTTTATGCTCAAAAAAGGCCAGCGGCTGGATGTGGAGGCCTTGCGCAATCAATGTGCACAGGCCGGTTACCACCATGTGAGCCAAGTGATGGCGCCGGGTGAGTTCAGTGTGCGCGGCGGGCTGGTGGATTTATTCCCCATGGGTAGCGCCTTTCCCTACCGCATAGATTTGTTCGATGACGAAATCGAAACCATACGCACATTTGATATCGACACCCAGCGCAGTGTCTATCCAGTGCCTGAAATCCGCATGCTGCCTGCGCGTGAGTTCCCGATGGATGAAGCGGCGATCACGCGCTTTCGCAGCCAGTTCCGCGAATATTTTGAGGGCGACCCGCAACGCGCCAAAATTTACAAGGATGTGAGCAAAGGCACGCCCAGTGGCGGGGTCGAATGGTATTTACCCCTGTTTTTTGAACAGACGGCGACGCTGTTTGATTATTTACCCACTCAAACAGTTCTTTGCCTGCATGGGGACCTGGACAAGGCAGCGCAAACATTCTGGGCGGATGCCAGTACGCGTTACCGCCTGATGGCACATGACGCAGAAAAACCCATCTTGCGCCCGGAAACATTGCTACAAAAAGCCGATGAGTTTTTTAAGCGCACGCATGATTTCGCGTTTGTTACGCAGCAAATTGCCCAACAAACCGTTTTGCCACCGGTGGATGTAGACCGTCGCGCCGAGCAGCCCCTGCATAAGCTGCAAGCGTTTATTGAGCAATTTGACGGGCGGGTATTGATTGCCGCCGAGAGCCTGGGTCGCCGCGAGACCATTGCGCAACTATTCAGCGATCACGGTCTGAGCTTTTCACTGGCTGAAGATTGGGCCGGGTTTGCCCAATCCAACTTCCCGGTTATGCTGGGGGTGGCGCCATTGCATCAAGGCATGGTGGACAAGGATGCACGCGCGGGCGCATTGGCCGTTGTCACCGAGGCAGAACTCTATGCCAGCACCGTGCGCCAGCAGCGACGCCGTAATCAGGAAAAAGCGCGCAATGCCGAAGGCATGCTCAAAGACTTGTCCGAGTTGCGGATTGATGACCCGGTGGTACACGAGCAGCATGGGGTAGGGCGCTACAAAGGCCTTGTGAATATCGACTTTGGCGAAGGCGAAACCGAGCTATTGCTGATTGAATATTTTGGCGATGACAAGCTGTACGTGCCTGTCTCGCAATTATTCCTGATTTCACGCTATTCCGGCGGGCCGCCTGAAAGTGCGCCTTTGCATCGCCTGGGCAGTGGGCAATGGGATAAAGCCAAGAAAAAAGCCCTGAAGCAAATCCGAGATACCGCCGCCGAGTTGCTTAACTTGTATGCACAACGCGCTGCGCGTAAAGGCCACGCCTTTACACTGGGGCTGCATGATTACGAAGCCTTTTGCGAAGGCTTTCCGTTTGAAGAGACGCCTGATCAACTCGATGCCATCGAAGCGGTCATCAAAGATATGCAATCTGGCCGCCCCATGGATAGGCTGGTGTGCGGCGATGTCGGCTTTGGCAAAACCGAGGTTGCATTACGCGCTGCGTTTGTGGCCGTGATGGGCGGCCGTCAAGTGGCGGTGCTGGTGCCAACCACGTTGCTGGCTGAGCAGCATTACCAGAACTTTGTGGACCGTTTTGCCGAGTGGCCGATCAAGATTGCTGAAATCTCCCGTTTCCGCACCGCCAAAGAGCAGGCCGAAGCACTCAAGGGCCTGGCCGATGGCAGCATTGATATCATCATCGGTACCCACAGGCTGATCCAGAAAGACGTAAAATTTAAGAACTTAGGCCTGGCGATTCTCGATGAAGAGCACCGCTTTGGCGTGCGGCAAAAAGAGCAGATGAAAGCGCTGCGGGCCGAGGTGGATGTGCTGACGCTGACCGCCACACCGATTCCGCGTACGCTCAGCATGGCGATGGAAGGCTTGCGCGAATTTTCAGTGATTTCTACGCCGCCGCAAAAACGATTGGCGATTAAAACCTTCCATACGCCTTATTCTGACGGCATTATCCGCGAGGCGGTGATGCGTGAATTCAAGCGCGGTGGCCAAGTCTATTTCCTGCATAACGAGGTGGATACCATCTATGTGATGAAGGAAAAACTGGAAAAAATCGTCCCCGAAGCCCGCATTGCCATTGGCCACGGCCAGTTGCGCGAGCGCGAGCTTGAGCATGTGATGCGCGATTTTTACCAGCAACGCGCCAACCTGTTATTGTGTACCACCATTGTCGAAACCGGCATTGATGTACCCACCGCCAACACCATGATCATCAACAGGGCCGATATGTTTGGCCTGGCGCAATTGCACCAGTTACGTGGCCGAGTCGGTCGTAGCCACCATCAGGCTTACACGTATTTGTTGACGGATCCGCACCGTAATATCACGCCGCAAGCGCAAAAACGGCTGGATGCGATTCAACTACTCGAAGACCTGGGCGCAGGCTTTCATCTTGCCATGCACGACCTTGAAATCCGTGGGGCCGGTGAGTTGCTGGGCGACAGCCAGAGTGGTGAAATGCAGGAAATCGGCTTTAACCTGTATTCAGAGATGCTCAATCACGCTGTTAAACAGCTCAAAGCCGGTAAAGAGCCAGACCTGGATGCGCCTTTAGGCGTCACTACCGAAATCAACCTGCATACCCCTGCTTTGCTACCCAACAATTATTGCCCGGACGTGCACGAGCGGCTGGTGATTTATAAACGCCTGGCCAACTGCGAAGACGATGACGCGCTGGACGCGATGCAGGAAGAACTGATAGACCGTTTTGGTTTGCTGCCTGAGCCTGGTGAAGCGTTGATTGCTTGCCACCGCTTGCGCATCGCAGCTAAACCATTGGGGATTGTCAAAATTGATGCTTCGGATGCGGCCATTCAGCTGCAATTCAACCCCAAGGCGGATATTGACCCGATGAAACTGATTAATCTGCTGCAACGCGATAAACGCTGCCGCATGAATGGACCGGATAAATTACGTGTCACTGTGCAACTTGGTAATCTCAATCACCGTGTAGAATTAGTGAAAACACTTTTGAAGGAATTTATGTAATGTTAGAAAAGTTTGTTGCGGCTGTGGCGGGCTGGATTATTGCCGTGATTGCCAGCATGGGTTATGGCGGTATTGTGTTGCTGATGGCGATTGAATCCGCCTGTATTCCTTTGCCCTCTGAAATCATCATGCCATTTGCAGGGTTTCTGGTCAGTAAGGGCGATTTAACGCTGTGGGGCATTGCGCTGGCAGGGGCAGTTGGCTGTGTGGTCGGCTCAATTCCGGCGTATTACCTCGGCATGTACGGCGGCCGTCCGCTGGTTGAAAAATTCGGAAAATATGTGCTCATCAGCAAAAAAGACCTCGACATGGCAGACCGCTGGTTTGCCAATCATGGAGAGATCATTATTTTCATCGCACGCCTATTGCCTGCTGTGCGCACGTTTATTGCCTTCCCGGCAGGGGTGGCGCGCATGAATATGACACGCTTTATTGCTTACACTTTTGTTGGCTCACTGATCTGGTGCTGGGTGCTGGGTTATGTTGGCATGAAAGCCGGTGAACATTGGGAAGATTTGAAAGTGTACTTCCATGAATCTCATTATGTGATTGCTGCACTGGGATTAATCTTTGTTGCGTGGTACGTGCGCAGACATTTCAAAAATGAGGCGGCGTAATCGGTCAGCAATATCAGATACAACAGCGGTTTTGTGAGAGAGATTAAAAATAAAAAGGCCTTTATCGGCCTTTTTATTTTAACTGCATCACAGATCAGGCAAGCATGGTGTCTGCATCTGAACTGTCCGCCTGCTCATCCTCCGAAGAAGCCATCCTGTCTGGTGTAATAGTCAGGTCAGCATGCGCAACCACACGCTCAAAAGCCAAATGATCTATCGTCGCATGGGCAGTCATAGTTGCCAATATGAGTACACTGCAAGCGAACATATTTTTAAATACAGATTTCATCCATTGCCCCTTTGAATTTATTTTGAAATCAGACTCTATCAAAGGGTGCCAAGACATTTAAATAGCTCTTTAAGGCCAATGCCTGAACCGTGATATGCGCCGATAAATACTCTAGCAGGCGTTATCCGAATGGCCCTGGGGACGGTTACTTCCAGCTAACCACTTGCGACAAATCTCTGCGTGTCTTGGCTTTCGGTTCAACTTTACGGTAACCAAAGGCCACCATATAAGCTAATCCGTATTCTTGCAGATTGACCCCAAACTGTTCGGCCAGCAAGGCATCGGTTTCTTTCTGTTTAAAACCTTCAATCGGGCAGGAATCTATGCCACGCATGGCGGCGACGGTCATCATGTTTGCCAGAGGAATATAACATTGCTTGCTGGCCCAATCGAACAGTTTGCGCTCATCGGTCAGGTCGAAGTCTGATTGCTGGAACTGGGTGTAAAAGCCCAGGCGCATCTCTGCCACTTCTTGTGGGTGATGTTGTACTTCACGCATAAACTTTGGCAGGTAAGGCCTTTTGGGGTCTAAAAAAGGTGACTTCATGGCCAGGCACAAAACAAAATGGCTAGCGGTATCCAGCTTGAGTGGTGCGCCCCAGGCATGCTTCTTCAGGCTTTCGCGCAGGGTTTTATCTTGCACCACAATAAAATGCCAGGGCTCAAAACCAAACGAGCTGGGTGAGAGGCGGGCGGCTTCGAGGATCAGTTCAAACTCTTCAGCAGGAATCTGCTTGTTGGCATCAAATTCCTTACAGGCATGGCGGAAGTTGAATGCTTCTAAAATGGCTTGTTTTTCTATTAATGTGTTTTTTTCTGGCATCATGTGTCCTTAAAGTATCTCTACAGGTGCTATCTGGCCTGTGCTTAAAAACAGAATAGCGGTTTTGATCGGCAGGCCTTCATCTTGGAATAATTGTGCATAGGCTGCAAGTTGCGGCTTGAATGCAGCTGCCAATGTGGGCAGGTCATCCTTGGCAGAGACTGGCATGGATTTATAGTCGACTATCCAGCGTACACCGTCTGCGATAAAGGTACGGTCTATGACCTTTTTGCGCTCGCTGAGTTGCTCAATCGCTAACTCCGAGGCGGCTTGTGTATGCGGCTGTAATACCCAGCGACCATCGGCAGATTGCAGGGTGGTCGTCAATAAGGTGGTGACTTGGCTAGCACCCTGATTAGCCTCGCTGTCTATATACCCTTGCTGTTTAAACCATCGCTGCATTGCAGGGAATAGCGATAAGAATGCATTTTCTTCATGCGCATGCCAGGCTGCCAGGCCTTGTTCGGCAATCACTTGCAAGTACAGATGGGTGAGGGTGCCGATATCGGCTTCCAGGCGGTGGGTACTCTCGTCTTCTGCTGCGGCTGGGTAAGCTATCTGCATTTCTTGTTTGGTTACCTGCAACATGGCTGGTGTGCTGGCCTCTCGTAAACGAATCAGTTTGGGCACAAACTGGCGGATATCGACTTCTTGTCGTGCGCTCGGGTAGCGGCTGACGATATCGTGTTCGCTGGTAAACCATTGCTGGATGGCGGGCCACAGCAGGTGCAGGAAACTGCTCTTACGCGCTTGCGGTTCACCGTTTTTGTCTGATTTGGCGGCACCGAGTAAATGCAGTTGCCGTTCGGCGCGGGTGGCAGCCACATACAACACACGGGCATCTTCATACGACGCTCGTGTTTTATCGAGGTCATTTAAATAATCGTAGGCGGTGATAGTGGCCTGCTGGCGTTTGAGCGGTGTGGGCACAAAAGGGGCCGCGACAAGCTCGGTATTGCCGTCTTCCATAGAGACTTCCTCCCAGATGACCAGCTTGGCGTCATCCGGTGGGTTGCTGCTATCCAGGCCAGGCAGGATGACAGTATCAAATTCCAGCCCTTTGGATTTGTGTATGGTCATAAACTGCAAGCTCGCATCGGCTTTTGCGTCAGGAGCAGCGTACAACTTTTGCACATCCTCGGCCAGTGCCTGCGGGCTGAACTGGCCGTGTTGTTCCAGCGCGGCGATGCGGCCAAAAAAGGCCTGTACATCTTGCACATCATTTTCATTCCACAGGCAAGTCGCGCCGCCCAGGCGTAGCCAGGTGTTATGCACCCAGCGGCTGATGGATGTGCGGCCCCGCCAGTGCAGAGCACTCTGCATGACATCATGGACATGACGTGCTCGGGCCTGGCCGTCTTGGCTCAAACGCGCTAGGACGGCTTCGTCAGCCAGCAGGCTGAGGACACTACGCTGGCCGTCCTGGCCAATGAGCGCATGCATGTCGGCCAGTGTCAGTCCACACCATGGGGCTCGCAGCAATGCCAGCCAGTGCACACGGTCGGCGCGTTGATGCAGCGCATGCGTGAGCGTCAGCAGGTCCTGCACAATCTGGCGGTTGGCCAGCTCTTCAATTTCAACGGCCTGGAAGCTCAGCTCGCGATGATTCCTGCGCATTTCCGTCACCAGTGCATGCAAATGCTTGCGCGCACGTACCAGCACGGCAATGGTGGCGTCCGGCTTTTCAGCACGTGTCTGCTGGATGATGCGGATAATCTGTTCCGCTTCGAGGTGACGGAGATCTGCTGGTTCTTCGTCCTCATTATTCACAGGTGCAATCAGCGGGTGCACAAAAACACCTGCACCGTCAGACTCGGCACGCGTGGCCACAAAGGGCCTGTAGGAAATGGCACCTTGCTGCGGTGCATCGTTTGCAGGCAACATGTCAGCAAACGTCTGGTTGATCCAGTCGACTACAGCCGGGCATGAGCGGTTATTACGCCACAGTTTCAGTGGTGCCAGTGCAATATCACCGATGCCATGCGATGCCGCATTGAGGAACAGGCCTACATTGGCCTTGCGGAAACGGTAAATCGACTGCATGGGGTCGCCGACCGCAAACAAGGTGCGGCCATCGCCGGGTTGCCAGCCACGCGTCAGCGCTTTGAGCAGGTCAATCTGCATCGGGCTGGTATCCTGAAACTCGTCGACCAGTAAATGCTGGATACGGTAATCCAGCCGCATGGCCAGCTCGGTCGCCTCATCTCCCTCTTGCAAGGCCTTCAGCGCACGCTGTGCGATCTCGACAAAGTCGACTTCGTTCTGTTCCTGAAAACACAGCCACAACTGCGCGGCAGCGATATTCAACAGCTGGCTCAAGGCCTGGATCATGCCGTCATCATCGTTGTCCGCTGCCGGTAACAAGCGGATGCGTGCAAGGGCGCGTTCGCTATCACTGTCTTGTGCCAGCCCGTTCAGGATCTCGGTCAATGCCTCTTTATAAGGCTTGGCCTCATCGGTGGCCGGTAGGCCCATGTTTTTATCCAGCCGCTTGCGCAAGCCGCCACTGCTGGTCAACAGCAAGTCAGCCAGTGCACGCCAGCCTGGTAAATGGTCTATGGTGGCTGCAAAAGGTATTTGCCAGTCCAGCAATGCTGACAACGCATGGTCTACTGGCAACTGGCTGGCCGCATAACGCGCAATCGGCATCAGCGCCTGTTGCAGTCGGGCGGGTAACGCGGTGAGCGCAGCTTGTAGTTCGCTTTCAATCAGATAAATCAAGGCCGCTTGTGCCTGGCCCTGGTCATTAGTCTGGCTCAGATGCAGCCATTGTTCGCGTTTAGCCAGCATGGACATCAGCAGGCCTTCGAGCCTAGCCTGGTCATTGTCCATATAGCGCAATACGCGTCTCACTGGCTCGCCCAGGGACTCTTCATCCATGGTCTGTAGCGCCAGGTTGGCGGCTTCGCGGTAATAGGCCCAGGCATCTTCGGTCACGGCGGGTTGTGTTCCAAAGCGGCTGAGCAAAGGCATTTGCCGTGCCAGGTTGGCACACAGCGAGTCTATGGTGTAAATACGCAGGCGGGCAGGGCTTTCCAGCAAGTGCCATTGCAATTCAGCCGAGCGTTGCAAGGCCTGCTGACCCAATGCAAAGGTGATTTGCTTGTGCGGCGCATCGGGCGGTTCGCCACCGGCGGCCAGCAGCAGGCTATCCAGAATGCGTGCCCGCATTTCCGAAGCCGCTTTATTGGTGAAGGTGATGGCAATGATTTCTTCCGGCGCCTGCACGGTTTGCAGCAATTTGAGAAAGCGCTGGGTCAGTAATTCTGTTTTACCGGCACCGGCTGGCGCTTCGACAATAAAAGATTCGACGTCCAGCGCACGTTGACGGTTGGCTGCATCCAGCGCTAATGCTTGCTGGAAGTCGGTGTCGGGCATATTCATACGCCACCTCCAGTTTGCTGGTGTTCAAACTGAAGCTGGCGTTCGGGCAAACGCAGCAGGGGCAGCACATCGCAATAACCGAGGTCTTGTTCAGACTCAAACACCACGGCAGCGTCACCCGCCTTGAGCGCCTGTGCCGTGCGTGTGATTTGCGTGCGCCAGTGTGACAGTACAGACGGCCAGTAAGGGAACCGCTCACGATCAAACAATGTGTTTTTCTCATGGTTAAAGGCTTTAATGCCAGGCACGATATCGTCCTCGGCTGCCACCCCGGCAAACCCACCATCGGTCAGACGCAGTTTGGCAAAGCAGACGGCGGCTATTTCTGCATCCTGTAACAGGAAAGCGGCGTAAATGGGTAACTGGGGTTCGCTGATTTTGTCCGAAGCCCAGTTTTTAAAGTCTGGCATGCTGCCCGTCTTGTAATCCACCACAACCAGGCGGCCATCGGCCAGCGTGTCCACGCGGTCTATCACCAGTTTGACCTGTATGCCTTCTATGAGCGGTTTAAAGGTTTGCTCGACCAGTGTCACGGTAAATGCCTGTGGTCGTTCACGCTCGACTTCCCATAGCCAGGTCAGTGCCAGTTTACTCAGGCGCTCGGCCTCCAGTTGGCAAAACACGGCGGAGAATGGTTGTGCGTATGCCTGGTTAAATTCGGCAATCACCTCTGCAGTAATGTTGTCGAGTTTGGATTTCAAGTTTTCTGCATCAACAGTTTGCCAGTCCAGCGTGGCCTGTTGCGTCCAGAAGGCCGCCAGCACACGGTGAATAAGGTCGCCGCGTTGCATAGCATCCAGGCCATTGTGCGGCGTTTCCAGTTTGCGTGCCTTAAGACGGTATTGGTAAAACGCCCAGGCTGGACAGAGCGCCTGGGCGCGGAGCAAACCTGTCCCGCCGCTGATATGTTCGCCTTCTTGTACTGGTGGTGCCTGATGGTCTTCCAGCCATTGCCAGTCTTGTGTGTTACTACCCGCCAATGTTTCAGCAAGCGTGGCGGAGAGCGGCGTGGCGGATGTTTCTGGAATCGCCTGTACCAATGGGCTCATGCGTAACAGCCGGTCGCCTTCCTGACGGGCATAAGAAAAAATCACCTGTTTGGCAGATTGCAACAGTCGCTGGTGAATCTGGCTGGCAAACGCCATTTGCACTTCGCTACTGGCATTGGGCGTGCCTGCCTGTCGCTGAAATTCGGCGGGTATTAGCGCATTGGTGCGAGATAGTGGCGGCCACACATGGTCGTTCATGCCCATGATCCATACACCATCCAGCGGCTGCGCACTGGCCTCCAGCATACCCATGACGGTGATATTGGGCAGCCTGACGGTTTGTGGCTGGAAAATCTGCGCCTGGCACAATTGCGTCAACCTGTGCAGGGCGCTGACGGCGTCGACAGCCCCCAGCCAGGTATCCAGGGTGGAGAATTGCGTCAGTACATCTTTAAACTTGATGTGGCATTGATGCTCATGGCTGGACAAGCTGCGTTCGCCCGGCCAATGTGTGGCTTGCAGCAGTGCGTTGAAACTGGTGGCCCAGGCAGAAGGTAATTGCTTGCGTGGCGCCTGTTTTGCGTGATTCAGCAACGCTGTTAAATCGGCATGCAGGGCAGGGCACAAAATCGGGTATTCATCCTGCTGCTTGCGTGCGACAAAGCGGGCAAAGGTATAGGCATGTACCTGTAACGGTAACTGGCGACGCATCTCGGCATCCAGCGTAGCACGGGCGTCGGCTTCGTGAAGTGCTTGCGACCAGTAGATATCTGCCAGCAGCGATGAAAGCGCCGATTGTGGCATGGGCGCTGATTGAAACGCTAACCGCAATAAACTTAATGCGCTATTCACCAGCGGCCAGCGGTTAAGCGGCAAGCCCAGTGAGAATTCATAGCAGCGCGGCGTTTCCGTGTGTGCAGGATGTAGGGCTTCTGAATGAAAAGTATCGTCGAGCAAGTTGGCCATGGTGTCGCGCAATGCATCCAGCTCCGGCACAATGATGGCCAGCCTAGCTTGCGGATTGGCGACTAATTGTTGCTGCGCCCAGTGAACCGCGGCCCGTATTTCGTCCATGGGTTCTGCAAATGCCATACGTTGGAGGCTGAGCGCCGGCGAGCCATTGTTGAATGCGGTTACCTCTATACCGGTGGTTTGCAGCAGATTGATAAAAGCCTGTACATGTGGGTTAATGCGATCAAAACCGGCCAGTTGAATGCGGGCAGGCAGGGGTAGCTTGTGTTGCCGCAATTGTGCCAGCTGCCAGCTCTGATAACGCACACTTTCCAGATATCCGCTTTGTTTGCATAGCGCCTGGAACTGCTGGCGCCACTGCATAAACTGGCGTGTTTCTTCGTTCGCTGAGGCCATGTCCAAGCTGATATTCCATTCAATCAGGTAACGGTTGGCTTCCATGGCGGCGCTGGCCAGGCCATTAGTATTGAACAGGTCCAGGGCTTCATGCTGGCGTAAAGTATACTGGATGGCTTGTTCCCACAACAAGGCCTCCTGTGTGCCGGAAAGCATGCCCTGTGGTGCCTCGGCGACGTCAATCTGGCCGCTCAAGATCGCGTGCTCTATGCGCTGGTTAAGCCAGTCCTGTAATGGAAATACCTGTGGCGCTTGCCATTGTGAAAGGCCTTGCTGCTGATAGCTTGAGGATAACCATTGCCGGATGCCTTGAGCCAGGCGCGCCGATGCACATAAAATCACCGTGCTAGGCTCAGGGTAATCAACAGGGTTGGTCATGAGGTAAAGTAGTCAGAAGCAATTATTATCTTGAGCGCAACATTTTATAAGATAATGCGACCAACAAACGATAAAAACTTACGGAGTAGTGACATGTCGGCTTTTGCCAAATTTATAAAATGGACGTTCCTGATCCTCGTGCTGCCTATTGCTCTGCTCAGCTTGTATACCTGGGGCAGCCTGACCTGGATCTATTCTGACGGTGAGCGTGTGGGGTATGTGCAGAAACTATCGCACAAGGGCTGGCTATGTAAAACCTGGGAGGGAGAGCTAGTGCTTGTGACCGTGCCAGGCACGCAGGCTGAAAAATTTTATTTCACGGTACGCGATCCCGCTGTCATCCCGAAAATCAATGCATTATCCGGAGAGCGTGTTCGCCTGCACTATGAAGAACATAAAGGCGTGCCCTCCAGCTGTTTTGGTGAGACCAGTCATTTTGTGAATGATGTCGAAGAAGTCAAGGAAGACTGATGTTGTTTAAATAAAAAATGCTCCTTTTAGGAGCATTTTTTATGGGTAGAAGCGTTATGCAATCAGGCGCAAATGATCACGCACATGTGACTCATGTGCCTCAGTCTTGAACTGGTTCACTGACTCAACCAAGGTGTGCACTTGTTCCAGCATGCTCTCGGCCGCTGCAGCTGCTTCTTCCACCAATGCAGCATTTTGCTGTGTGGTTTCATCAATCGAGGTCATGGATTCATAGATTTGCTCCAGGCCGCTACTTTGCTGGCTTGAGGCCTCGGAAATAGCCTGTATGCTTTTAGAAACCTGCTGGACGGCATGCACGATTTCATGCATGGTGTGGCCAGCCTGGCTGACTTGCTTGGCGCTGGCATTCGTCTGGCTCACGGATGCCGCGATAAGCTCCTTGATTTCTTTGGCCGAAGCGGCAGAGCGTTGTGCCAGGTTGCGTACTTCACCTGCCACCACGGCAAAGCCACGGCCTTCTTCGCCGGCACGGGCGGCTTCTACCGCAGCATTTAGCGCCAGAATATTGGTCTGGAAAGCAATGCTGTCAATCACGCTGGTGATCTGGGCAATTTGGGCCGAGGTTTCATTGATGCCTTGCATGGTGGTGGTTAAGGCATTGAATGCTTCGCCGCCTTGTAGTGCCATCTGGTTTGCTTGGTTGGCTTGCAGGCTGGCCTGCTGGGCATGCTCAGCCGTTTGGCGGATATTGTTGGTCAAGGTTTCCAGGTTCGCTGAGGTTTCTTGCAGCGCGTTGGCTTGGGTTTCGGTGCGACGTGAAAGATCATTGTTGCCCTTTTCAATTTCCGCAGCAGCGACATGAATAGTTTCTGCCGCCTGCTTGACGGTTTGTATCGGTGCGACCATGCGCTGCAAAATATCATGCGAGCCTTGCAAGGCTTGCCTGAAATCACCGGCGTGGGCGGTGACATCCACCAGGCTGTATAACTGGCCTTGCTGTGCTTCATCCGCGATTTGGCGCGTATCTTCCACCAGGCGATTCACAGCCAGAATGCAGGTATTAAGGTTGTTGATCAGCACCTTGAAGTCGCCATGATATTGGTTATGGATGGGCGCGGGGATATCGCCAGCCGCAATCCGTTTGACGCAATCTGCGGCCACATGCAAAGGTGAGACCACCGCATCCAGCGTCTGGTTGATACCATGAATAATCTTGCGGAAGTCACCTGCGTGGGCTTCAATATTGACACGCGTATTCAGTTGGCCTTGCTGGGCGGCTGAGGCCAGGTGATGCACATCGGCAATCAGTTGATGGATAGCCCCTGTGCAATGTTGCAGGCTGGTTTGCACCAGGTTGAAGTCACCCACAAAATGCTCTTCGATATGGGTAGGAATATTGCCTGCGGCCATCTGGTCCAGGTAGCGTGCCGTGGTTTGCAGTGGGGAGACAACGGCGTCCAGTGTCTGGTTAAAGCCAGCCACAATCTGTTTGAATTCACCCTGATGACGCGATACATCCACGCGAATATTGAGTTGGCCCTGTTTAGCTGCCTGCGACAAAGTGTGCACATCTTCCATGAGTAGCTGGAAGTTCTGGCGTACTTGCTCAATGCTCTGGTTAATATAGCTACGCTGGCCAGGGAAAGTCTCTAGTGGCTGGTTAAAATCCCCCTGGCCAAAGGCCGTCACCACCTGCAGCGACTTGGTTTGTGCCAGGATATGCTCTTCTACCATCTGGTTAATACCCTTAGTGAGCTGCTGGTAGGCACCATGAAACGGCTGGCTGTCGATGCGGTAATCGATCATCCCGGCGCGATGCTGGGCTGACATTTCATTAAGCGACTCCACAATGCGCTGGATGGTAGATTGCATACGGTGCATTTCGCGCAGCAGTTTGCCAGTTTCGTCGTTGCTGGTATGCGAGTCTTGCGTGATGAATTCACCATTAGCAATATGTTGCGACAAGCTCAACGCTTGTTTGAGCGGGTTGGTAATCGAGCGTGTCATTTTCCAGGCAATACCAATCGCCATGATGACCGCCACCAATAAAGCCGTTTCAATTTGTTTGTTGGCACGAGCGATGGTGGACGCAAACTGGCTGGAAGCCTCGGTTACCCCGGCAATATTCATGTCCATCAGCAAACGCAATGAATGGTTCAACGGCTTGTCTGCGCCTTTCACCGTGGCGTCAATCTCGGTCACGCTCATGCCATCATTTTTCAGTGCTTCACAACGTTTCATGGCATCGCGGTAGGTGCCCAAGGCCAAAGCAATATTGCCTAAAATTTCCTGCTCTTGGGTATTTAGCTCTCCCGTGGCTTTGTAAGCTGACATCGCTTGCTCAATATCCTCCATGCTACGCTCAAATTTACTGGCTTCTCGTCCACCACGTAGCACATAGTTTTTAAAATGATGAATGGCATCGCCTAAGCCTTTGCTGGCATTTTCGATTTGTGTTCTTTTGACCAGCTGTACATTTTCAAAATGCTGCCAGGTCTGGTGAATGTGGTTGAAGCCTCGCCAGGCGATGACAAAAATAAAGGCAGTAAACAGGATAAGCAGCGCGTAACCTAAAAATAAACGGGTGCCTACATTCAAATGAGCGATGGATTTCTTCATGCAATTCCTCAGGATCATACTTGGTTAACCAGCAACATTGCGTTGCCCGCACGCCGCGCTTTGTGGCGTACAAGTCCATTTACGTAAAATAAACCAGTAAATGAAGCGTTTTAATAAAAGCTTCACAAAAGATTCATATAGCGACATTCAGGAGCAAAAAGCGGACGCGGTGAAGACTGTTTACGTTGTATGATATGCACAAAATAAATGCAGACGCCTACGGGCGTATGTGCAAAACGGATATAGGATGCAATGGCTGAACAAAAGAATTACATTACGCCTGAAGGGTATGCTGCACTTGAAAAGGAGTTCCAGTACCTGATTAAAGTGGATAGACCAGAGGTTGTGCGCGTCGTGAGCTGGGCAGCCGGTAATGGAGACCGTAGTGAGAATGGCGATTATATTTACGGTAAAAAGCGCCTGCGCCAGATAGACTCTCGTATCCGTTTTTTGACCAAGCGCATGGATGCGGCTGAAATTGTTTACAGCAACACGCAGACCAATACCGAAAAAGTCTATTTTGGCGCCTGGGTGACGCTCTTCAATTTGAATGATGATAGTGAAATGACTATCCGCATTGTGGGGCAAGATGAGCTTGATCCGGCACAAGGTTATATTTCCTGGGTTTCACCGATGGCGAAAGCCTTATTGGGCAAGAATCTGGGCGATACCATACGCGTTATCACACCAGCGGCTGAAACCGAATATGAAATCATCGATATCCGCTATGCGTAAAAACTTGCATAGAAGCTTGAACTAATTGATGACGGGCTTTATCTTAGCGGTATATGCGTAAACGTCTCTGCTTGTTCCTGATTTGCTGGTTGCCATGCTTTGTCATGGCCGCCAACGTCATGTCATTGCAAATGGCATTGGCGGAACAAGTCATTGCGACCAATGACCAGACACAGGCAATGCCATGCCATCATATGGCTGCACACAGCACTGAGGCTGACGGCCCTGCCGGACATGATTCAACAGGCGATCATGCACCTGCCAGTCATCATGCTTGCACGGTGTGCGGGTTTTGCGTGATGAGTGCTGGCGTCGCACGTTTAGACGCTTTCCCGCGTATTGCCATCCTGACACAATCTGCTGCTGTACCATTATTTGCAGCAGATCCTGTGCATAGTCAAACCTATCCTCCCGCCATCAAGCCACCCATATTCAGCTAACACTCAGGACAATTCCGTCCATCGTTTTGTTTGTTTGAATATGGAGGCTTTATGCTTAAGCAACACATCGTTGCATCAGGCGCCTTTGTTTTAAGCCAGATGATGTTGCCCGTCCATGCGGCGGCACTCATGGGGTTTGAAGACAGCGCCATGCTCATGACCGAAATCGGTCGCTATAACCAGGAATGGATGTTGAACTATTCGCCCACGTTCGGGCATGCCATTGGCGTCGAGCAGATGCGCATGTCGGGCAAGGGTGAGCGGGCAACCACGATTTCCGGCATCAATTACACCGGCATTATCAAACGCTGGAACCTGCCTGCCGCTCAAGCCAATATCTGGTTCAATGGCAGTATAGGCGAAGCGCGCGGCCAGTATGACGGCTTCGCCTACACACCCAGCTTGCAGTTTGATATCGAATCCACCCGGCTGTATTTCCTGGCCAAAGCCCGCATGATCCGGGCACCTCACATGAACTATGACACTGCAGCCGTTCAGGCCGGGTTTTCGTTTTATGAAACCGGCTTTAACGAAACGCAGCCATGGTTTGTGATTGAGGCCAAAACCATGCGCAACAATGACCCTGGCTTGCAGGTGACCCCTGCATTGCGGTTGATTAACAAAAACTATTTTCTTGAATTTGGTGTGACCAATCCATGGCAGGGCGAGGGCTTTGCACCGCGCTTGAATGCCATGTTTGTGTTTTAACCTGTTATTTTTAAAGGATATTGAAATGAAAAAATTATTAGTGACTTTAATGTTATCTGCCATCATGCCTGCGGCGTTTGCCGTAACCACGATCAAAGCCGAAGTAAATGGCATGGTCTGTGCCTTTTGTGCCAAAGGCATAGAGAAAAAACTCAATGCCTTGCCACAAAAACAGTCTGCGTTTGTGGACCTCAAGAGCCGCGTGGTTGCGCTGCAATTGAAAGAGGGGCAGGATGTGTCGAATGATGCATTTAGCAAGGTGATTGAGGATGCAGGTTATTCAGTCAGCAAACTGGAACGTGTAAACCAGACGGTCGATGCCATACAGGCGGACATTGCTAAAGCCGAGAAGGCAGGCAAGTAATGGCAGCAGAAATTAACCAGCTGCAAGCCAGCAAACGTCTCAACTTGTTGTCGCTGTTTACCAGTGGCTCTACGTTGATTTGCTGCGCCTTGCCAGCGACACTGGTGGCGATTGGTTCAGTGGCTACCTTGACCAGTCTGATCAGTCATTTTCCACAATTGATCTGGATCAGCGAACATAAGCCGTTGGTGTTTGGCCTAGCGGGCGCCATGTTATTGCTGGCAGGTTGGATGCAATGGCGTGCTCGCTTGTTACCTTGCCCGGCAGATGCAAAATTGGCTGCATTATGCATGCAAACTCGCCGACAAAGCCTTTGGATTTACTGGGTTTCTGTGGTGATCTTTTTGATTGGCAGTTTCTTTGCGTTTTTAGCGCCTTTGTTTATTACGTAATTTCCTGCAACCTCCCGATTTTTGGAGGATTGGGAGAAGCAAATAAAAAAGCCGACTGCGGAGTCGGCTTTTTTGTGTTGAGCTGAAGATTATTTTGGTGCCGCCTGAGGGGCTTGTGCCTGAGCCTCTGGTTCTGCCACAAAAATCTCTACACGACGGTTTTTCGCCCGGTTCGCTTCAGTATCATTGGCTGCAATAGGCTCATGTGAGCCACGGCCATCAATGGTGATGCGACTGATTGCAATGCCGCGTTCGACCAGGTAACTACGGGCGCTGGCAGCACGATTCACGGACAATGGATCATTGATCGCATCTGAACCACTGCTGTCGGTATGGCCGATAATCGTGATGCGGGCTGCTGCATTATTTTGCAAACCGGTTGCAAACTTGTCCAGGATAGGGCGGAAATTCGACTTGATGTTGGCTTTGCCTTTATCAAACGAGATGTCACTCGGAATTTCTAGTTTCAGCTGGTTGTTTTCTGTTTTGGTGACGGCAACCCCTGTGCCAGCCGTCGCTTGTTCCATTTCCTGTTTTTGGGCCTCCATCTTTTTGGACCAGATGTTGCCGGCAATTGCGCCAGCGCCAGCGCCTACGGCTGCACCGATAACAGCCCCTTTGCCGCCACCTGCAACGGCGCCAATGACACCGCCTGCTGCCGCGCCGATACCAGCCCCTTTGGCTGTGCCTTTTTGGGTTTCAGTCATGCTTGCACAACCGGATGTGCCCAAGGCAGCGATTAACAGAGAGATCGTCATTATTTTATGCATTGTTTTCCCTTAAGTAGTTTGAAACTCGTAAGTTTGTCCAGCCAGGTCCTTGGAAGTTCAGTCCCCAACTCCATGAAGTGCGTATAATTCTACTTTAACCCAGATTTTCCATTAGGACTTGAAATGACAACGCTGGACAGTTTGATGGGTTTTTTGGGGAAATTTGAGGGCAATAGTCATTCTATTGACCGATAATTTGCGCAGAAAAGACACAAAATGGACAAGTTGACGTTCAAGTAGATTGAAAATCGCCTAATGGAAAATCTGGGTTTAATTAAAGCACGCTGTTTTTCTGCCGTTGAATACTAAGATACTAGCAGCAAGTGCAGATAAAATTATAGAGAAGATACACTCAGGTAAGTTGATGGTTCCTCCAGTCATATTAGATATTGAAGCCTCCGGTTTTGGCGCGGGTAGTTACCCGGTCGAGATCGGTTACGTCGATACGGAAGGCCATGTCTGGAGTGCGCAAGTCCAGCCACATGCGGACTGGTTGCATTGGGATAAAGAGGCCGAAAAGCTACACCATCAATCCCGCCAGTCTCTGGAGGATGATGGCGCGACGCCACGCGAGATTGCCTTGCATTTGAATCATATACTCAATGGCAAAACGGTATATACCGATGGCTGGTATCAGGATTTTGTCTGGTTACACCGTTTGTATGAAGCCGCCGGTCTGAGTCCTCACTTCAAGCTGGAAGATTTAAGCCTGACGCTGACCCCGGAGCAGAAAGCTGCCTGGCACGATACCAAGCAACATATCCTTGAGAGCCTGGCATTACAACAACACCGGGCTTCTACCGATGCCAAGGTATTACAACTGACTTGGCTGAAAACGGCTCAAGCTGATACCGTACTCGCCGATTAAACGGCTGGCATCGAAGTTTTCGTGCTGTTCGGTTAGACTATCCGCACATGATTGCCTGCCTGATTTAACTATCATCCCCATGTCTACTGATTTGCCACGCTCCCATTGGGATATCTTTTGCAAGGTCGTTGATAATTTTGGCGATATTGGCGTGTGCTGGCGCCTGGCGCAGCAACTGGCAGAAGAGCATGGCCGGCATATCTGTTTATGGGTGGATGACCTGGCGCTGGCAGAGCGTTTTGTCTGTGCGGGGCATGCGCGCATTACCTTAAAACACTGGACAGAGAACGCTGACTTTAGGCAGGTAGCGGACGTTGTGATAGAAACCTTTGGCTGTGGCTTGCCTGAGGCGTATCAGCAACAGATGCCACAACAGTCGTCTATCTGGGTGAATGTCGATTATTTATCGGCCGAAAACTGGGTAGAAGGCTTTCATGCGCAACCTTCACCACAAGCCAACGGGCTCGTACGACATTTTTTCTATCCGGGTTTTACGCCATTGACAGGCGGATTACTGCGGGAAGCCAGCCTCACGACGCTGCAAACGCACGCCAGTTGGGAGGATTTAGGATTGGTCCCCGCTGCGGGCAAATTATCACTTTCGCTGTTTTGCTATGCGCATGCGCCCTTGGCCGGGCTGGTCAACAGCCTGCAACACTCCACCCAGGCAGTGCGCGTCATGGTGCCTGAACCTGTGGCCCCCATGCTGGCAAACGTACTTGGTGTGACTAGGCTGGAAGTGGGACAACATATTCAGCGCCAGCAAGCCGAGTTTGTCGTCATCCCGTTTTTGTCGCAGGCTGAGTACGACCGGTTGCTTTACTTATGCGATTTCAACTTTGTGCGGGGTGAAGATAGCTGGATCCGTGCGATATGGGCGGGTAAGCCCATGATCTGGTTGCCTTACCAGCAAAGCGAAGAGACCCACTTGGTGAAATTAAAAGCGTTTATGCAACATTACTTGGCACAGGCAGAAACACCGCTTTCTGCAGTCATCCAACATGCCATGCAAGCTTGGGCACAAGGCAGCTGGCAAGCCACTGATTGGGAGTCTCTGCTATCTGTATTGCCACAATTCAGGCAGCATGCGCAGGCGTTCAAGCTGCACCAGTCACAACAAGTCGATTTGGCGACTAACTTGGTGATTTTTATTGAGAAATACCGTACACATCGGGTATAATTCCGCGCTTTCAAATCCCGCATACAAATTAAGGCTTATTATGAAAATTGCTCAAGAGCTCCGCGTTGGCAACGTCGTGATGATTGGCAACGACCCAATGGTGGTTGTAAAAACTGAATACAACAAATCCGGCCGTAACGCGGCTGTGGTGAAAATGAAAATGAAAAACTTGTTGACTGAAGCGCCTAGCGAAAACGTCTACAACGCGCAGGACAAGTTTGATGTGATCGTGCTGGAAAAGAAAGAAGTGACTTATTCCTACTTCGCTGATCCTACCTACGTATTTATGGACGCTGAATACAACCAGTACGATGTGGATGCCGAGTTTATGGAAGATGCACTGCCATATCTGGAAGATGGTATGCCATGTGAAGTGCGTTTCTACGAAGGCAAAGCGATTTCCATCGAGCTGCCAACCACTGTGGTGCGTGAAATCACTTACACCGAGCCAGCTGTGAAAGGCGACACTTCCGGTAAAGTGATGAAACCAGCCAAGATTGCTTCCGGCTTTGAAATTCCAGTGCCTTTGTTTGTCAATCAGGGCGACAAAATCGAGATCGATACACGTACCGGTGAATACCGTAACCGTGTGATGAAGTAGATTTTTTCACGAATACTGCTGTTAGTTATTCCTGACATTAAAATCCCCAACCACTGTTGGGGATTTTTTTTTGCCTGCTCAAGTCACAGAGGCGATGTTTATGACAATCTTCATAAGGCAAGGTATCGCTTTTGATGATTGTAGAGCATCGTTACCGTACATTTGCTTTAAAAATTAAATAATCACGTAAATTGTGCAAGGCCTTCAGGAGACAATCATGACAGTCATACAACACAAAAAAACTTTATATTGCATGCTAGCTTTGAGCTTGGGGGTATTTTCTTTGCTAAATTGTCCCTCAGCGCATGCTGAAGACCCACGCTCTCTTAAACACCCTTTGATCGGCTATTGGGAATCCAAGCTGCCTGATACGGAATGTATAGAAACTTACTGGTTTCGCGAAGATGGTGTGGCCGCCTTTACCAGCGGTGATGAGCAACTGGAAGCAAAGTATGAAGTGACACCACAACCAGATGAGCATGGTTTCTTTAAGCTGACTCATCGCGTGACTCAGAGCAACAAAGCAAAAGACTGTACTAAGCAAGTCACTGAAACAAATAAAGAGGTGGTATCTTATTTACTATTCCGGCCGGATGGATATTCGTTTATTTCATGCGATGACGATGATCCAGCACTAGAAACCTGTTTTGGTCCAATTGTGTTGAGAAATAACGCCCAAAAAAACTTGTCACAATAATTTGAGAGCGTAGTATGGGTGTCAGTCTGTCATCAAGGCTACGCGCTATGGCTAGAGTATTGAAGGGTAGGGTATTTTCTGCCAAATGCCTATGGAACTCATGGCTTATGCTGTTGTTTGTTGCATGGCCAGGTTCCACGTGGGCACTGATACATGGTGAAACCTTCCCTGCCCAGGCGATATCCACGGTTAAAATCAATATTCAGCATGCGCATTTTTTACATTCCACAGAGTCCTGGGAGTATTACGATTCGGTTTGTAGTGCGATTGTCGTAGGGGTAAAGCCTCTCACCCTCATCACAGCTGCGCATTGTTTACGCGAAGCTAAACTGGGAGCCACTGACGGATTGCCCGATGTCACAATTGCACAGTCAGATCAATTAGGTCTCAAGGATGTGAGGATTCGGCAGACCTTTTACCGGCCTTATGAAGAAGTCTCCGAAGATATCACCCTTGATGTTGCAGTGTTAGTATTTGATGCGACTGTGCCCGAGAATATACAGCCGCTAGAAATTATGCAGGATGAGCCCCTGCCAGATGAGCTCATGATCTGCGGATATGGGCGTGGGTATCTTGAACCTGATACTCGACAACCTCGCTGTGCCGAGCGGTCAATCATACAGTCGGTAAAAGATTTCACAGAAATTCTGCCTGCGCCTTACCAGTTGGAGGACGAAATGCTGCACCTCAAATCGCGTGCACAATTCGAATACACCCAAGAGCTTGCACACCTGGATAATGTCTTGCTTGCTGTGAATCGCCTGAATTTGAAAACCCTGGAATATGACCAGCACCTGGCAATGCCTACAGTGGGCGACTCAGGTGGTCCCTGGCTTGCGCTTGGTCCACGTGGGCAATATCAGTTGGTGGCAGTCACAAGTCTAGTGGAGCGTTTTTACAACAAAAGCCCGCACTGGAAATTTTTTGAGCGGGATGTGCCGTTGTCGGATTATCCCTATATTGCATATGGAATACGTTTGAGTCACCCAGTGATTATTTCTTATCTGGAGTACGTTAAACACAGTGGTGCCGATATACGGTTTGCTCGTAAAGATAGTGTTTATCGGTCGTTTACTAACCAGCGAAAACACCAGACAAGTGATTGATAGTATTGCTTGAAAAATGATCAGACGAAGCCAGCTGAGCTTTTTTAGAGAACACTAATTGCGGCCTGGCTTCGATATGATTAAGCGTTAAGTTGGTGATCTATTTGTTTTTCGGCCTGCAACCAATAATTCAAATGATCATGCCCAAATCCGTTTTTCTCGGCGATGTAATAAGCAGCTACCTCAATCATTTTGTAGCGGTCCTCGCTGGTGGTAATGGTGGGTTTGGCGGTTTTCTTGCGGGTCGCTGCAGGTTTTGCAGTTTTGCTGACGGTTGTTTTCGGCGCTGCTTTTTTTGCAGCAGTGGATTTTTTTGCGGACGTATCAGAGGTCTTGCTAGTTGCCATACAGTTCTCCTTGGTCTAGAGGTGGGTAAAGTAGCGAAGGCTTGTGGCCTTTCAATGTTTATATTAGGCAGTCCGGCAATAAGCGTCAATAGTGCAAGGCCATGATAAGCGCTTGTTTTATCAGTTAATTTAATCTAAATCAAAGAGAAGGTGGTTCAGGGATGTGTTTTTGGAGATTGATGTCTGTATTCGTGGTTTCTGTGGGGATATTCAGTACCGTATTTGCAGCAAGCGTGACGCAAAAACCTGATCAAGCTTCAGCCAGCCATACTGCCAAGAAAAATCATTTCAAAAAAACGGATAGGCTGCCTGCCCAAGCCATCAAAGTAGACTCGCCTAAGCAAGTCATGTCGGCACATAGCGAAGATTTGCGGGCACTGATGCTCGCTTTGTATGAATCTCACCCAGAGGAGCTAAGCAAGAGTGCACAGGTCGGCCCACGAGAAATGACAGAGTGGGTGTTTGATGGCAAATTTGGCTGGCGCTTTGATGGTTTGCAAAGGTTACAAGACCAGCAAGCACTGGATTTGTTATTTGATGAGCAGTTCCAGGGTGACCACGTGCTGGCGCTGGTGGTAGGCCTGGAAACCAGCCTGTTTCATGGCTATGGTGCAGAAAACGAGTTTGCCATTCCAGCCGAACAGGATATGTCACGTATGCAGACGTTAGCCTGTAGCTTACGCGAGTTTCAAAAACGGTATCATGGGTTGATAAGCGGTCCTAAGGCCGTGCCGATGCTGCAGGAGGCGGCATCACAACAGCTTGTTTCTTCTACGCTGGACTCAATACTGCAACGCATACCATCCGTATCAGGGCAGTCTTGTCCATGAGGTTTCTAGCCGTAACAGGGGGCGGTTCACTATTGAAAATTCCTGCCTAGGCTTCCCAATCAGGCCGTTTTATGTTGTAGTGCATGCGTTTTGTATTGCATTGAGAGCCCCATGTATAAAAAAGCCCTGACTTCGCTCACCATCCTGTTTTTCATGATGGGGTTTATCACCTGTTTAAACGACATTCTGGTTCCCTACTTAAAGTCCATTTTCTCACTCACATATGCCCAGGCCGCCCTGATTCAGTTCTGTTTTTTTGCTGCCTATGGTTTGACCTCGATCCCCTTTAGCAAGTTAATTGAAAAAATGGGTTATCAAAAAGGCATGGTGATTGGCTTTGCCCTGGCAGCATTAGGTTGCCTGCTGTTTTACCCAGCCGTGTTGCTACATACTTATGCCCTGTTTTTAGCGGCCTTGTTTGTCCTTGCCTCAGGCATTGTCTTGCTGCAAGTCGCAGCAAACCCATGTGTAGCGATTATCGGCCCTAAAGAAACGGCTTCTTCACGCCTCACCATGGCGCAGGCTTTTAATTCATTAGGGACATTTGTGGCGCCATTCTTTGGCGCCTATTTCATTCTTTCCGGCTTAACCAATTCGGTCTACGCCGAAGGCGTGGTGTATCCGTATTTCTTGATCGCTGGCGTGCTAATCATCATTGCGCTGGTGCTATCCAAAATCAATTTATCTGGAATGGAAACGACAGAAGCAGATGAAAGTGGCTGGCTGGAAGTCTTGAAAGAAAAAGGCTTGTTACTCGGCGTGATTGGTATTTTTGCCTATGTGGGTGCCGAAGTAGCGATTGGCAGCTTCCTGGTTAATTACGTGATGGAAATCAGCCATGTGGCAGAAACACAAGCTGCTCCGCTGGTCGCGCTATATTGGGGCGGCGCCATGATAGGCCGATTTATCGGTATCTTTACCCTCAAAATGTTTGCCCCCGCCAAAGTGCTGATGACGCATGCCTTGCTCGCCGTCGTGCTGATTCTGGTTTCCATGCAAACCACTGGCACCTTGGCAATTGCCACCATGGCATTAGTCGGCCTGTGTAACTCCATCATGTTCCCAACCATTTTCACGCTGGGGATTAAAGGCCTCAAAGATGGGCAGGAGAAAAAAGGATCAGGCTTGTTGGCTACGGCGATTTTGGGTGGTGCGATTGTGCCTTTGCTGACCGGCTTGCTGGCCGATAGTTTGGGCTTGCATCACGCGTTTATATTGCCGGTGATTTGTTATGTTTATATTGCTTGGTTAGGACTCAGAAATTTTACAAAAGCTTAGCCTGTAGGATGGGCAACTTGTTGCCCACGCGCGATAAAGCCAAAAACTAATGGAATTGTCGCGCTATGTAAATTGCACCTTAAAACATGGATAGCTAGAAAAACATAGAGATAATGGTAGTGCCGGATGTATTGAGATGCTTCTCGACGCGTGGGCAATTAATTGCCCACCCTACAAGGCTTAAGTATGGCGAGGGCAGAGTATTTGAAAATGTTTTGGATTTTAGACGTTAATTCAACCCTAGTGTGAGTTGGAGGGTGCAGTTGATCGTTGTTATTAAGAATATACTAATAGATGTATAGGGGGCGATAATGGCACATTTTTTAAGAGATGAACATATTCGAAACATAACAATCAATGAACAAGACTTAGTTAACTTAGCATCACTTTTTTTTGAAAGACTTAATTTATACAATAGTTCAGTTGCAGATGAAGATGCTGACGATCAAAAGGCTTTATTATTTTTCATTATTCGGTTTGATGATAAAGGGTATCGTGTTTACACAATTGATGATTTGCTCAGGTATTACCGAATAGCGAAATCTGTAGAAAGAATTATTATCACTATTGAAGCTTTTGAAAGCTTAAGAACGCAAAGAGCTATTGGTACAGTTCTGGAAGTTCGCTTGGATGAAAAAGACCCTAATACATCATATTTAACTGCGACGTCGGACAATAGAGATTGGGTTGACGCATCTTTTTCTTCAATCCAAGAGGGACTGGCAAAGTTCCAAAATAAAAATCGATGGGCCTATTCGGCGTGGACTGCTCTGGGAGTACAAATTTCTGGAGTCACTTTGGGGTTTCTATTGAGTCTCTGGGCGGCATCAAAAATAGCACCTAAGTTGACAGTAGAAAATGCATATATTCTTACTTTTTTATTTATGTTACTGATTTTTTCAAATACATGGACGTATTTGAATCACTTTTGCCTTCGATTGATACATATATCATTTCCAAACATCAAATTTATACGCTCGGATAAAGAAAATCTACATTGGTTGATGCAGGCAGTAGTAGGAGGGGTAATAGGAGCTATAGTTCTTTATTTATTAGGTCAGGCTTCATCTTTTTTATTGGAGATTATGTCGGGTATAGTCAATAAAAATGCGCCTTAATCTAAAAAGTGATTAATTAAATATTTGCTCAATTTTTTCTAGAAATGCCATATCTACATTAGTAATGTGGCGCATCCATGCGGGTGCGAACACTGAAGTGATTTTATAAGCCAAGAAAATTAAATCTACTTGTTAAGCAGATGTCCCACCTACAGTCAACCCATCGATCTTCAGCGTAGGCTGTCCCACACCCACCGGTACACTTTGACCCTCTTTACCACAAGTACCAACGCCGCTATCCAACGCCATATCGTTACCAACCATACTGACTTTGGTCAGTACGTCCGGACCGTTACCAATCAGGGTGGCACCTTTCACTGGATAGGTGATTTTGCCGTCCTCAATCATGTAGGCTTCCGCTGCACTGAAGACGAATTTCCCGCTGGTAATATCGACCTGACCTCCGCCAAAGTTAGCGGCATACAAACCTTTTTTCACGGACTTAATAATCTCTTGCGGGTCTTTGTCGCCGTTGAGCATGTAGGTGTTAGTCATGCGCGGCATGGGGATATGTGCGTAGCTTTCTCGGCGCGCATTACCAGTAAGGCCCATGCCCATGAGGCGAGCATTCAGTGTGTCTTGAATGTAGCCGCGCAGAATGCCGTCCTCAATCAGCACAGTGTTTTGCGGGGCGTTGCCTTCGTCATCCATGCTCAATGAACCACGACGGTCGGCGATGGTGCCGTCATCGACGATGGTAATGCCTTTGGCTGCGACTTGCTTGCCTATCATGTTGCTGAAAGCGCTGCTGCCTTTGCGGTTAAAGTCGCCTTCAAGGCCATGGCCGATGGCTTCATGTAGCAAAATGCCTGGCCAGCCGTTGCCAAGCACCACGGTCATGCTGCCAGCCGGTGCGGGACGCGCATCTAAATTAACCAGGGCTTGGTGTGCAGCTTTTTGTGCATAATCTTGTAGCACTTCGTCGGTGAAGTAGCTGTAATCAAAACGGCCACCGCCACCGCTGGAGCCTTGCTCGCGGCGTCCATTATGTTCAGCGATGACTTGCAGGGATAAGCGCACCAAGGGACGTACATCACCGGCCATCACACCATCACTGCGCGCGACCAGTACCACTTCGTATTCGGCCGCAATCGAGGCCATGACCTGAGTGATGCGTGGATCTTGCGCTTTGGCATATTTTTCGAGTTTTTCAAGCAGTTTGACCTTGGCGTCCGCACTCAGGCTGGCGATTGGGTCTTGTGGCAGGTAGAGCGGGGTATGGCTACGCGTAATAATGCTGTGGCCGGTTTTTTCCTGGCCCAGGTTGGCAATCGCTCGTGTCGCTTGTGCCGCCTGCTGTAAGGCATCCAGATGGATATCATCAGAATAGGCAAAGGCGGTTTTCTCGCCGCTCACCGCACGTACGCCCACGCCTTGGTCTATATTGAAACTGCCTGATTTGACCTGGCCTTCTTCCAGGCCCCATGACTCGCTACGGCTGTATTGAAAATACAGGTCCGCATAGTCGATGTTGTGCGTCATCATGCCAGACAGGACGTTGGTTAACGCAGTCTGGTCTAGCCCGGCCGGGCGGAGCAACAGGTCATTGGCGGTGGTCAGTAGGGTTTGCATAGTCAATTTAAAGTCGTTTCAATTGTTAAGGTTGGAGCCTATTTCTGCTTAAGAGTGCCAATAGGGCGCTCAGTGTTTTCATGAAATTGCCTTAATGGTTTTGTGTTTCAAGGCGGGCAGGCTCTGGCGCAGGTTTTTAATATAATTGCGGTTAACATTGGCAATCACAATCCCTGAGCCACGTGGCAGCCGGTCCAGTACTACGCCCCAAGGGTCAACAATCATGCTATTACCATGTGTTTCGCGGCCGGATAAGTGGTAACCACCTTGTGCCGAAGCGATGACATAGGTCAGGTTTTCTATCGCGCGGGCGCGGATGAGTGTTTCCCAGTGAGCCTTGCCTGTGGTTTCGGTAAAGGCGGATGGCACGACGATCATGTCGACTTCGCCCATGGCGCGATACAGCTCAGGGAAACGTAAGTCATAGCAAATAGACAAGCCAATACGACCAAAAGGCGTATCCAGGGTCACTACGGTGTCCCCAGGCTCTATGGTGTTTTCTTCATGGTAGTGTTCCGTGCCCATGTCCAAACCGAACAGGTGGATTTTGTCATAACGAGCCACTTGCTCGCCCTTATCGTTGTAAACCAGGCAGCTATTGCGGACCTTGTTTGCGTGCTGGCTTTCCAGTGGGACAGAGCCAGCCACTATCCAGATTTTGTAGGCCTTGGCTGTCTTGCTCAAAAACTGTTGGATGGGGCCCTCATTCTGCTTTTCACGGATAGCGACCTTGTCCACATCCTTCAGCCCCATAATGCAGAAGTATTCCGGGAGCACGACCAGTTTTGCGCCTGCCTTGGCAGCCATTTCGATCAACCGCTTGGCTTCTACCAGGTTGGCTGATACGTTGGGGCTGGATGCCATTTGAACGGCGGCGACTTTAACGATGTCATCACTGGCTGTAGATTTCAGTTTTTTGGTTTTCTTTTCTGCCATGGCTATTTTCCGATGAAATAATTAGGATGTTCGCATTAACGCTGATTGTTTAAGGGTTGAACAGAAGGGGCAGTAGGTGCCTTTTTATCTATATCCGCCTCCTGCGGGTTATCCCAGGTCCCTGTAATCATATACTCACTGGCACTGATTTTGTTAAGCGGGTCTTTTAACAGCTTTTGAGCGACAAATGCGGCCACGCCGACAATGGGGCCACCCGCCAGTGCTGCCAGTGAGACTGAGTCAGTGATATGAGGAACGACTTTAACACGCAGGCGTTGTGTTTCTGCTTTTAAATTGGTTTCACCTTTGATAGTGGCTTCTGCGGCAGGCCCGGTCATAAACAGGTCGTCACTGCGTAAAATACCATCCCTGATATTTGCGGTTGAAGTGATTTTATCGAAAGCAAAGCCTTCGCTAAACAGATCGCGAAAATCTAGCGTCAATCGGCGAGGCAGGCTTTGCAAACTCAATAGTCCGAGCAGGCGGCCAACGCCCGGTTGTACTTTCAGGATCTGGCCTTTTTCCAGCTGCATAGTAAAGTTGCCATCCAGCCTTTCTACGGCAAACTCATGCGGGCTACCTGGCCAGCCCAGCTGTCCACTCATATTGCCTGTTCCTCCCTTGACCATTTCACCGCTGGACTGGAATCGTTGCAGGGTTTTGCCCAGGTTGCTCGAGGCCAGCTTGAATTTGAGCTGGGTTTGCGGGTTGCGGATGGAGTTGCGCCAGATCCCATCGGCCGTGAGTTGGCTATCAGGATTGGTGAGATTCATGCGCTGGATCACCCAGCTTTCGCCACTGTTGAATGCTTTCAGGTCCAGGCTGCCTAGCTGTTTGTCGCCAAACTGGAAGTCTTGAGCAGTAATTTCCAGCTCAGGGTAGCCTGTGTCCTGATGACGAATTTCTGCCGTGTTGGGAGTATTGTCGGTGTCCATGCTGCGTGGAATGCGCAGGTAATTCAGTTTTGCGACCAATTTGCTGGGTTTGCCAGGCAGCCAATCTGCATCGCCTGCCAACTCCTGGCTTTGGATAGAAAGCTTCAAACGTTCATTGTCAGGTGTCATATTGAGCTTGATTTGATGCAGGTTACGGTCGAACACATGCAAAGTACCAGCCGTCAGTTCGATTTGGTTTAAAGACAATGACGAAGCGCCACTGGCCTGGTTGTTGCTACTTTGGTTGAGGTATGCCAGCCATTCATCCACATTCAGTTTCTGGAAATCCGCACGCAAATTGATGCCGTTCCCAGAAGGTTGGCGGGGAGGGGTGTTGATGGCAATTTCGCCCGCAGTGAACGGTGTCGCCTGGTTATTGGGGTTACGCAGAAAGTTGGCATGTATCCAGTCGTTGTAGAGGATGGCAATCTTGTCCGGCTGGCCGGTTTCCTGGCGCAACCGGATAGTTAAGTTTGCAGGGGTGTCGACGCTTTTTTTAGCAGGCTCAGGTAAATCAATGGCCATGCCAAGCAGTTGAGAGCGAATATCCAACCGGATATTAGGCGCCTGGATCAACAAGTTGCTTTTCCAGTCTGTGCTGCCATGCAAGGCTCTGGTAATCGTATTGTTATCCAGTTTTCTGAGCGCCGCATCAGTGATGCGGCCACTACCCTGGATCACGACAGATTTATCAGGCCGGGTATTCAGGCTGACACTGGCAGGATTGTCAAACATTGATAACTGTATGCCTTGTGCTTGTAGCCCTTTTTCATTGAACTTCAAATGACCGTTGATGTTGCTCATTTCTGGCATGGCAATTTGCGGGTTGGCAGCAATGTGCCCGTTTTTGATGTTGTAATCGCCCTGGAACAGGCTGGCATCGACATCGTTGAGGGGCACCTGTAATGCCAGCTTTAATTCGCCGTTGCCGTTTGCTTTCAGGTAGTCTGTAAATCCCATGGTGACCTGACGCACGGGACTGGTGTTCACGAACTTGATGCCTTGCTCAAGCGTGCCGGTCGCCGCTGCTTTGATATTCAGCATAGGCCAGTCGGCATCCAGCCTGGGGATTTCCACCTGTGCTTGTGTAATATGCTGCCCAACCGTCGTGCCGTTTTTCACACTAATATCCATGCGCTTGCCTTCAAATTTAAGCAGCGCTTCGATATTTTGGATCACTGGCCAATCGGTGCCATATTCCAGGCTGGCATTATCAACTTGTGCCGTGACACGGAATAAGCCGACGGAGGGATCGGAGTGATGTGCTTGATTCACATAGGGGAAGTCTTGCACCCGCCCCTTAACGATCACTTCACCGTGCTTGATTTGCCCGCTTAGAATAGAAGTGTCTAGCCAGTGTAAGGTCGATTCCCCTAATATGAGCGGGTAATAAAACGGTGCAAACTTGGCGTCGCCGCGTTCAATCTGGCTTTGCAGCTGTATGGTGTCGCCACCTGTTGCGCCTAGCTGATACTCCAGGTTGGTACGCAAGGCCAGGTGTGGGTTGCTAAAGTGCAGGTTACGTGTGCTAATCAGTGTTTTCTGGCCGTTATTGCGCCATTCGACTTCACCTTGCAGGCGATCTATCGGTAATGGCCAGCGTAACAGCCCAGCCAATTCAATACTCGCTTTGCTGGTATCAAACTCAATGCTGCCCGCATTCGGACGTAAGGACAGTTGCCCTGACCAGTTATCCAACCCTGGGATGTTTTCGTAGGCTTTGCTATGCAGACTATTGAAGTCGGCTGCGACTGAATAGTCACGCCATTGATTCTGCTTGTACAACCAGCGTGCCTTGATTTGCGAAGCATGACCAGCGGGTGCCATATTCTCAAGATACCTGGCAACGGCAGAGTCGGCCGGGAGCCATTCCGCAAATAGGTCGCCTTGGGCCAGTGTAAATTTTTTCGCGGTCAGCACCCCTTCATGGCCCTGGCTATCCCATTGCAGCTCACCATTGGTATCTTCCAGCACCACTCCTGGGTGTATATCCGCTGAGAAATGTTTGAGTGCCAGCATAAAACGTTGGTCAACGCGCTGCCAGCGTAGCTCGCCAGACATGCTTTTAGCCACGAACGTCTGGGATTTATTGGCCGGTGTCACGGCGACATTCTTGAGCTGCACTTGCGCAGCTAATCGTTGCAGTTGCAAGGCATCAAATGCCAGTGTGGTGGTCAGGTTACCTTTGCCCGCATTCACGTTGACTGGTAGGTCCAGCCATGGGCCCCAGGCTGCCATATCTGTGTCTGGCAGGCGTAGGGATATCTCGCCGTGCCATGCCTCAGGTTTGGCGACATCGCTCCCTACTACCACGGCCTCGACGGTGATCCTCTGCCGCGTCCCGGTTGAAACCAGACTATCAATATGAATGCTATGGCGGTTCAGCAAGCGTTGCCAGACCGGAGTCAAGATTTGAATATTCAAATCTTTGAGTAAGAGCGGCGGGGCTTGTCTTTTTTCATCCAGCCAGGTGACCGTGGCTTTTGAAATTTTGATACGCCGTTGTGCCAGCAACCAGTTGGCAAAGGCCGGATTGCCTTGGCCAGACATGGAAATGCCTGCCAGAAACAATTCACCGTCAGCGGTGCGTCTCACCACTAAATTGGGCGAGTCTATGCTGAGGCTAATCAGTGCCGGGGAGAGCGTCGCCAGGCTGCTCCAGGACAGGCGCGTGGTGACCTTCGACAGCTCAAGGGCTGGCCTATGCTCGGCATCAAATACAACCACCTTCCCCAGTGTCACTTGGGGCGCCAGGCCGCGCCAGCGGATGGCAATATGAGCAATGGTCACCTGCTGCTTGAGTGACTCGCTGAGCGCTTGTTCAATTTTTCCGCGGTAATCGTCTATGTGTGGAAATACGTAGAATTGAATAGTGCCAATAATGCCCGCCAATATGACAAAGATGACAATCAGGAAAGACACCAGCCAGCGTTTGATTTTTTGCAAGGGCATAAGGGCGTTAAGCAAGGGTGAGGGGTTGATGGTTTAACAGACTATTTTACTCGAAAACAGTTGCGTAGCCGCAGTGTAAGCACGCGGTTGCGGTTGAATTATTCAGCCTGAGCATGAATGATTCGTTTAAAATGCCACTCTTTTGCGATTCTGTTTCAGATGAAAGTGACTGTCAGTGATTCAGTTTAAACAACTGACTTTTTCCCGAGCAGGTAAAACCCTGGTTGAAAATGCCAGCTTCCAATTGCATCCGGGGCACCGTGTAGGCCTGACCGGGGCAAATGGTGCGGGTAAATCTACCCTGTTTGCCTTGCTGCGTAGTGAGCTGGTTGCCGATGTAGGCGAATTGCTGATGCCACCCTCCTGGGTGATTGCGCATGTTGCTCAGGAAACCCCGGCATTATCACAATCTGCGCTCGATTACACCCTGGATGGTGATGAAGAGTTACGCACCTTGCAGGCGCATCTGGGCAGTGAGCAACAGGATCCGCTGCAGGTGGCCGAATGGCATCAATGCCTGGCAGACATCGACGGTTACAGTGCCGAGGCCAGGGCCAGCGCCTTACTCGCGGGCTTGGGTTTCTCACAGCCACAATTAAGCCAGCCGGTCAGTGACTTTTCCGGTGGCTGGCGCATGCGCTTGAACCTGGCGCGCGCGTTGATGTGCCGGTCGGATTTGCTATTGCTCGATGAGCCAACCAACCATCTGGATATTGAAGCGGTGATCTGGCTGGAAGGTTGGCTCAATGCCTACCGTGGCACGCTGTTGCTCATTTCACATGACCGCGAGTTTCTGGATAATACGGTCAACCATATTCTGCATATCGAACAGAGACAACTGACCTTGTATCGTGGCGGCTATAGTGATTTCGAGCGCCAGCGAGCTGAAAAATTGACTTTGCAGCAAGCCAGTTACCAGAAGCAACAGCAGCAAATGGCACATCTGCAGAAATATATTGATCGTTTTCGGGCTCAGGCAACCAAGGCGCGCCAGGCGCAAAGCCGCATTAAGGCCCTGGAGCGGATGGAGCTGATTAGTGCCGCGCATGTAGACTCACCCTTCAGTTTTGGTTTCCGGGAGGCTAGCCCCGCACCGGATCCATTGCTGGTCATGAACCAGGTTGTGCTTGGTTATGCGGATAAGCCTCTGGTCAAGTTGGCGCACCTGGCGATCCGTCCTGGTGAACGTATTGGCCTGCTGGGCAAGAATGGTGCGGGTAAATCCACCCTGATTAAAGCGCTGGCACAATCGGAAACCTTGCTGGCAGGTGAGCGCGTGGAAGGCAAGGACCTGCGCATCGGTTATTTTGCCCAGCATCAGCTGGAACAGCTGGTTGCCAGCGACTCGCCATTGCAACACTTGCAGCGGCTGGACCCATTAGCCAGGGAGCAAGAGCTGCTCGATTTCCTTGGGAGTTTTGATTTCAGGGGTGACATGGCCAGAATGCCTTGCGGACCATTCTCTGGAGGTGAAAAATCCCGCTTGGCATTGGCAATGTTGATTTGGCAGCGGCCTAACCTGATTTTACTAGATGAGCCGACCAACCATCTGGATATTGAGATGCGTCATGCCTTGTCGATGGCGTTGCAGGCCTATGAGGGAGGAATGGTGATGGTGTCACATGACCGTACCCTGTTAGCCACCTGTTGCGAGAAATTTGTGCTGGTGGCCGCAGGTCAAGCCGCGGTGTTTGATGGTGATCTTGAGGATTACAAGCAGTTCTTGCTTAATGTGGCACAGACAGCGACGGTGTCCAGTCAGGCGGCGCCTGCCAAACAAAACAGTTATCATCAGCAAAAAGCTGACAGGCAGGCACGCCTGGCTGAGCGCAGGCCTTTGCTCAAAT
This sequence comes from Methylophilus sp. TWE2, assembly GCF_001183865.1. NCBI lineage: Bacteria > Pseudomonadati > Pseudomonadota > Betaproteobacteria > Nitrosomonadales > Methylophilaceae > Methylophilus > Methylophilus sp. TWE2. The sequence goes on along the minus strand of NZ_CP012020.1, from coordinate 1,997,740 downwards.
CGCTGGCCTCACTTGAAACTCAGTTGGCGCAGTTGGAGCAAGAAAAGCAGGCCTTGCAAAGCAAATTGGCGGATGGTGATATTTACAATGTTGAACACCGCGAAACACTGCAGGCATTACTGATTGCGCAAGCGCAAAATCAAAAACAACTGGATTCAATTGAGGCGGAATGGCTTGATGTACAGGAAAAGCTGGAAGCCCTGCCCGAGATTGAGTAGTACTACAATTAGGACGAGGATTCAAATATGGAAATGACTTATGAACAGCGTTTAAGGTTAATGCATCAATTATGCCAGGCGCAGACACGTGCAGATCACTTGTCTGAAGCGGAGGCTGTCTCAGCATTGGCCAATACCGATATTGAAGATTCGGCACACTACCTGGCAAGTTTCCTGACATTCAGGGCTATCCAGACGGCTGGCCGCCATCCGGCAGATGAACTTGAAAGTGATTTTGAAATGCTGGGTGTGTATCAATGCTTTGGGTTGATGATTTATGCCTTCCTGTTCATGCCATTGACCCAGGATGGATTGCAGCCAGACTATGGCAGGGCGCAAATAACCATTGCCAAAACCTTGTTCGACGGGTTGGCGCCAGAGCTGCTGGCCGAAATCATTGAGTCCGGTTTTCACAAGTTTAAATTGATTGCAGAAGCAGAGTCTGAACACTGGCTGGAGTACCGTGAGAACTTGGATAAAGTCACCATCAGTTATTTGGTCGCGACCACGGATGATGATAGCCCGCATAGTGCTGAAGATGTGTTGCCGCTATTTGGCCAGTTATTGAGCCAGTTGTGTGAGGCGTTTACTGCAGAATAAGGTTTTGCAACATGAACCTTCTGAATATATTTAAATCAATATTTACATTTGAGACACGCTTTGCTGAGACACGCTTTGCAAACTTGGGTAAAATTATCGTATTTACGCTTGTTAATCAATTTGATTGTTCGATAAGATTCCAAGGCTAAAGATAAATGAAAAGCATTCCTATCTGTAAGAGGACATAAATGAGCAAGCTGCTGTTAATTGATGATGATGTTGAATTAGCTAACATGCTGAAGGAGTTCCTGACGCAAGAAGGCTTTACGGTGACGACTGCCCACGATGGCTTAACGGGTGAGCAGTATGTGCTGGCAGGTAAATTTGACCTGGTCATTCTGGATGTCATGATGCCTGGCCAGGATGGCATGCAGACCTTGCGCAATATCAGGCAGCACTCCGATATCCCTGTGTTGATGTTAACGGCAAAAGATGACAATGAAGGCCGCATTGAAGGCCTCGAAGATGGTGCCGATGATTATGTGCAAAAACCCTGTTTACCCAGAGAATTGGTGGCCAGGATTCGTGCTATTTTGCGTCGTCAGACCGCTGATATGCCCAAAGGTAACGATATTGTCGTGGGGCAACTGGTTGTTTCTAGCGAGCGCAGGAAAGTATTTTGGGCTGACAAGCCAATTGTGTTCACCAGTACCGAATTCAGCCTGATTGAAATTCTCGCCAAGCATGCTGGTACGATTGTCAGCAAAGAGGACTTATCTATCAAGGCCTTAGGCCGCCCTTTAGTCAAGTACGACCGTAGCATTGATGTACACCTTAGCAGTATTCGCCAAAAAATTTCTGATGCCTCTGGCGGTGTGAATGTGATACAGACCATTTACCGGGTCGGTTACCAGCTTGTTCGAGAGTAATCATTAGTTACATGGCCTATGGGGCGCCTGTTCTGGAAGTTATTTGCAGCATTATTCTTGGCGCTTATTTCTACGGTCATTACCGTTGGTAATATTGTCCAGTGGGAATTAAACCAGAAGGCCCTGCATCATCGCGAGGTTCAACAACCTTGTCTGCCAACCGCAAGCTGTCCACCGGCTGTCATTGAACAGGATGAAACCAGCTTAGGGACATGGCGGGTTTTAAATTATGCGCAGTTATCTTTAAATTTTCCGATTTCAGCACTTTTGTTTTGTTTGATAGCGAGTGCTGTGTTTGCAGGTATTCTGGCCTGGTCTATTTCTCACCCTGTTAAATTGCTGCTCGAACATCTCAAAAGTGCAGCAAACGGAGAATTGCCGGGAGTGGTCAGCCCGAAAATTACTGCCAGTCATGACGAGTTTTCAGAATTGGCTGAGGCGTTTGATTTGATGACATCGCGCATTGATAACATGATCAAAAGCCAGTCAAAAATGTTGCATCATGTTTCGCATGAATTACGCTCACCGCTTGCCAGAATTCAAATGGCCGTTGGCCTGGTCATGCAAAATCCTAAAAAAATGCAAAGTTCATTGCAGCGTGTAGAGCTGGAAGCGGTTCGCATGGAAAGAATGATTGCCGAGCTGCTGGAAATTTTCCGCTTTGAATCCGGCATGCATAAGTTGCAAAAAACAGAGGTGGATTTAAAAGGTTTGTTAACAGGCATTGTCGGGGACGTCTTGTTCGAAAAACATGAAGCCAAAGTTCGTCTGGACATGCCTGAAGATGATGTGGTGGTAGAAGGTCAGCTCGAATTGCTGCAAAGGGCGATCGATAATGTCATTCGGAATGCCGTGAAATATGGGCCTGAAGAGGGCATTGTCTCCATTGAATTGCAGCACAGCGCACGCACTGGAGAGGTGACGCTGGAAGTGCGCGACCAGGGCGCGGGGGTTGACCCACAGGAGCTGGAACAGATTTTCAGGCCGTTTGTAAGAGGCCGTCGTGCCTCACAGGTGGATGGTCATGGTATTGGCTTGGCAATGACTAAGCACATTGTAGAAGCCCATGGCGGGTTTGTGAAAGCAGCTAACCTGAATCCGTATGGTTTTATGATCCGTATTCATTTGCCGACACGGCAAGCGCGGCTCACACAAGAGCCAAAAAAATAGGTGTGTGCTTCTAAAAAATCAAATTGCTAAGCCAGACAAGGCGAGAATAAAAAATTTTGACGCCGCATATGATTGATATGTAAGGAGAAATTTTTTATGAGCAACGCAGTATCGCAACGGAATTTGAATTTTTAGAGGTGCCAAGATGTAACAATGCTAAAATATAGAGTTTAAGATTACGCAGGCGATTGCCGGATATTTTATGACAGCACAACACTCCAACCCAGACAGCACGACAGAGTCAGTCGTCGATGAAAATCATGTGATCGCGGAACGTCGAGAAAAGTTACGCTTGATGCGGGAACAGGCGCAGTCTAAACAAGCCGCTGTTTTCCCAAATGATTTCAAGCCTGAGCATAAAGCTGCTGTATTACAAACTGCTTATGCGGAAACCGATAAAGAAACGCTGGACCCGCAAGAGATCCCAGTCGTGGTTGCCGGCCGTATGATGCTCAAACGCGTGATGGGTAAAGCCAGTTTCGCAACCATCCAGGATAGCACCGCGCGTATCCAGCTGTATATCGCACGCGATGAAATTGGTGAAGAGCTTTATGAAAGCTTCAAACACTGGGATATGGGTGATATTTTGGGCGCACGCGGCCGTTTGTTTAAAACCCGCACTGGCGAGCTTTCTGTGCATGTTACTGAATTGCGATTGCTGACCAAATCACTCCGTCCATTGCCGGAAAAATTCCATGGCCTGCAAGACCAGGAAATTAAGTACCGCCAGCGCTATGTCGATTTGATTACTTCTGAAGAAACGCGCGCCACCTTCAAGGCGCGCTCCAAAGTGGTCGCGGCCATTCGCCAGTTCATGAATGATAACGAGTTTCTGGAAGTGGAAACACCCATGCTACACCCGATTCCTGGTGGCGCTTCGGCCAAGCCGTTTATCACACATCATAATGCCCTGGATATGCAGATGTTTATGCGTATCGCACCAGAACTTTACTTAAAACGCCTGATCGTGGGCGGCTTTGAGCGGGTGTTCGAGATCAACCGTAACTTCCGTAACGAAGGCCTGAGTGTCCGTCATAACCCCGAGTTCACGATGATGGAGTTTTATGCGGCCTACACTGACTACCAGTGGTTGATGGACTTTACAGAACAATGTATTCGCGCAGCGGCGATTGCTGCGAATGGCACAGCAGTATTGAGCTATGCCGGTAAAGAGGTGGATTTAAGCAAGCCTTTTGAACGCTTGACCATCATTGGCGCGATTCAGAAATATGCGCCTCAATATTCGTTAGACCAACTGAATGACGCCGATTTCTTGCGCAAAGAGTTGTTGAAGTTTGGTGTGAAGCCGTTTGATCATGCTGGCCTGGGTTCATTGCAGTTATCCCTGTTTGAAGAAACGGCTGAAAGCCAACTCTGGCAACCGACTTACATTATTGATTACCCGGTTGAAGTCTCGCCGCTGGCTCGTGCATCTGATAAGCACCCGGAAATCACCGAGCGTTTCGAGTTGTTTATCACCGGCCGTGAGATGGCGAACGGTTTTAGCGAGCTAAACGATGCGGAAGATCAGGCAGCCCGTTTCCATGCACAAATGAAAGCCAAGGAAGCAGGTGACCAGGAGGCTATGTACTACGATGCCGACTTTATCCGTGCCCTGGAGTATGGCATGCCACCGACAGGTGGTTGCGGCATAGGGATTGACCGCCTGGTGATGCTGATTACCGATAGTCCCAGTATCCGTGATGTGATCCTGTTCCCGCATATGCGTGCAGAGTCTTGATAAAACCTCCCACTTTTCAGATATGACAAGCCGCCTTTTGGCGGCTTATTCTTTTATATAGTCCGTCTGTAAGAAATATGTAAGCATTGTCATTAAATTGTCATATTGATTGTTCAGAATACGTCCCCGATACACATGTCATCGTTATAGGGGAAAATAATGAATTTAGGTTTTCGTCGCCTGGTCATGGCGACAGTTGTCAGCGGTTTGTTTTCGGGCATGAGTTCTATTGCTTACGCTGACTCAACCAATGATCTGGTACAAGCTTTGATTAGCAAGGGTGTTTTAACTGAGGAAGAAGGCGCCCTGTTGATGAAGGGACGCAGCAACGAAGTTGAAGTGCAGAAAAAGAAAGAAAGTAAAAGCTGGACAAGCCGTGTGAATATTCGCGGCTATGTTCAAAACCGTGTCACCAAAATGATTGGTGATGATGGTGATGACCGTGCTAATCCTGTTGATCTCTGGTCTGATCGCTCTGTGGGTACAGACGAATCCATCAACTCGGATAAAAACTTTTTAATCCGTCGGGCCCGTATTATCATTTTTGGCGATTTTGGCGATCACTTGAGTTACTACATTCAGCCAGACTTTGCGTCTTCGGCAGGTACAACTGGTAACATAGCTCAGTTACGCGATGCTTACGGTGATATCAATATTGATAAAGCCAGGGTACACCGTGTGCGTGTTGGTCAATCTAAAGTACCTTACGGCTTCGAAAACCTGCAATCTTCTTCAAACCGGTTGGCTATGGATCGTGTGGATGCGCTGAACAGTGCGGTTCGTGATGAGCGAGATACCGGTGCGTTTTACTATTACACGCCAGAAAACATTCAAGCCTTATTTAAAGAAATCAACGATAAAGGCCTGAAGCATTCTGGTAACTACGGTATGTTGGCAGCCGGCTTTTATAACGGTCAAGGTGCAAACCGTAGTGATGTGAATGACAACTATCATTTTGTAGCTCGCGCAACTTACCCATGGAAAACAGAATCTGGTCAAATTTACGAAGCCGGTATTCAGGCTTATTCTGGAGATTATCAACCTTCGACGGGTGCTTACAGAAGAACGGCTACCACAAGCGTTACTGCACCTGGTGTGTTTACCAAGGATAGTGTGACAACCACTAAAGGTATCAAAGATGAGCGTGTTGGCGTCAGCTTTATCATGTATCCGCAGCCATTCGGAATTCAAGCAGAATGGAACTGGGGTACAACACCTGGTCTGGACGTTGCGCAGAATCGTATTGAAGAAAAACATCTTCAAGGCGGCTACGTACAAGCAATGTACAAGATTGATAATTTCCAATTTCTGGATACCAATGGCACTTTGATTCCATTTATCAAATGGCAATACTTTGATGGTTATAATAAAGCGGAACAAAACGCACCTAAAAACGAAGTTAATGACTGGGAGTTGGGTGTGGAGTGGCAACTTGCACCTGAGGTCGAGATTATGGCTGAGTACCATCGTATGAAACGTAATAACTTAGTCACAGGTAACCGAGCCGGAACGCAAGACTATCAGAGCTTTACTGCTGATGCTATCCGTGTGCAGGTGCAGTACAACTTCTAATCAATCATAAAAGACTTAAACTGAAATCCCGCAGTATTGCGGGATTTTTTTTACTTATTATATAGTTAAAAGTAATATTAAAATAACAAATAATTATTTTTTAAAATATAAATACTCTGAAATAATGCCGTTCATTCAGTGCAGCGAGGGGCATCATGTCTACAGTATTAAACAAACCTGAGGCGCAAGCCGACGAGGCCATTTTAGTTGTTGTAGCAGCAGCGATTGCGGCTGTTCAGCGAGACACTGGGTATGGTTCTATTGAGATTACAGTCCATGATGGCCGAGTGACGCAAATTGAGCGTCGGGAAAAGGTTCGTTTCGACCATCAAGTCAAACCAAAGAAGTAATAGATATATTTTATTGAGTGCTGACCAGGCTGCTGGAAGTCATTAAATTACGGGAGAATTACATGCAGTTAAAAAAAATAAGTCTGGCACTGGCGACCGCGGGTGTGTGGTGGCTGGGTAGTGGCTTGGCCTCGGCAGAAGAGGTGCAGCTGGCAGAGACTCAAGTTGAGGATATTGAACAACAGAAAAAAGTAAAAGCACGCCTGGAAGAAATCAAGGCTGAAGAAAAAGCGGCAGCCAGAGCGGCCAATGGTTATTACGTAGAGCGCCGCAGTTATGGCACACAAAAAGAGAGCGAGCCTCCTCGTTACGTCAAGCAGTTAAACAAAACCTGGCTTAAGGATTACGATGCGCTCGCAGACATTGACTGGCTGGATATGGGGTTTGAATACCGGGCGCGGTTTGAACATCGTGATAATGACTTCAGAAGAAACGCACAAAATATTGATGAGCCATTGTTATTGCGAACCAGGGCTTATGTTGGCTTGAAAAATGTGCTTGACCCCTTCCGTTTCGCCATTGAGGTACAGGATTCTCGTAGGAATCATGGCGATTACGACCGCGCCTATGACACCCGGGATGTCAACCAGGCCGACTTCCTCCAGGCTTACCTGGAGCTGTATTACAAGGAAAGTATTTTTGGCAAAGACGACCTGGGTAATCACCGGCCATTCTGGGTGCGTGCCGGGCGCCATGCCTGGGAAGCTGGTGACCGCCGCCTGATTGCGCGTAATGAGTGGCGCAACACCACGAATACCTTTCAGGGTGTGCGAGCCAATATCGGTGAAAAGAAAAACGACTGGCAGCTGGAATTTCACGCGGTGCAACCCGTTCAGCGTTTCACCAAGCGCTTGGATGAGGTCGACCACTCACAGAACTTCTACGGCGTGATTGGTAACTGGCGTCGCTGGTCACAGTTTGTGACGATTGAGCCCTCTTACTTTTTGCTGAAGCAGGATGGCGACAGGGTAGAGTATGACTCGAATGGATTACCTGCTGCATTGAATACGCAAATTAACCGTGAAATCCATACCGGTGGATTGCGTGTGTATGGTGTGATTCCTGGTACACAATTTGATTACGATGCGAGTTATATCAAACAGTGGGGACATCAGGACCAGAAAAACGCCGCTGGCAGGGTCACGGCAGAGCTGGATCATGATGCTTATGCCTACAACGCAGAAATAGGCTATAACTTCAAACACCCATGGAAACCTCGCTTTAGTGCTTTCTATGGCGTGGCTAGCGGTGACAAAAATCCTACGGATGGCAAAAATCAGCGGTTTGAGCGTTTGTTCGGTTTTGCTCGTCCCTGGTCTAACGATGACTATATCCAGATGGAAAACATTCGTACGCCCAAGATCCGCCTGGAGTTTGAACCAAAACTCTCTTGGCTGGAAAACGTGAAAGTGGATACCGGCTTTAGCTGGTACCGCCTGGATAGCGCCACAGATCGCTGGAACGCTGGCGCCAACCTGCGTGATACGACGGGCAATTCAGGGCGGGATTTAGGCAAAGAGTTTGATTTACGTGTCCGTTTCCCGCTGAATCAGTATGCTTCCCTCAACCTGGGTTATGCCTATTTCTGGGGCGGAGACTTTGTCAAAGACACCTCCAGAAGAGTGGCCGGGCAGGCTGATCGGGATACCGATTCCGAATTTCTCTACACCGAGCTGACCTTGCTGGCTTTCTAAACAAATTAAAGGATTATGATGAAACTGAAACAGCATTTAAAACATGTCATGCTTGGGGTGACACTGTTGCTGCCCCTACTCGCCAATGCCGCCGAGGTTAACCTGCTGAACGTCTCTTATGACCCCACCCGCGAGTTGTATCAGGATTACAACGCCGCGTTTGCCAAGTACTGGAAAGATAAAACCGGTGACAATGTGATTATCAAACAGTCACACGGTGGTTCTGGCAAGCAGGCACGGTCGGTGATTGATGGCTTGCAGGCAGATGTGGTGACCCTAGCGTTGTCTTACGACATAGACGAAGTGGGCAGCAAAGGCCGTTTGTTTGGGCCTGACTGGCAGAAAAGATTGCCACATAACAGCTCACCGTATACGTCTACCATTGTGTTTCTAGTGCGTAAAGGCAACCCAAAAAACATCAAAGACTGGAACGACCTGGTCAAACCGGGTACTTCAGTGATTACGCCAAACCCGAAAACCTCGGGTGGGGCCCGCTGGAACTACCTGGCCGCTTATGCCTATGCGCTCAAGCAAAACAATAACGATGATGCCAAAGCCAAGGATTTCCTGAAGAAGCTGTTTAAAAACGTCCCCGTACTGGATAGCGGTGCGCGTGGCTCAACCACGACTTTTGTCGAGCGCGGTATTGGTGATGTGTTGCTGGCTTGGGAAAACGAGGCTTTTCTGGCGCAGAAAGAGTTAGGGCCTGACAAGTTTGATATCGTGGTGCCTTCCTTATCTATTCTGGCTGAGCCTCCAGTGACAGTGGTCGATAAAAATGCCAAACGACATGGAACTGAAGCCGTTTCCAAAGCTTACCTGGAGTATTTATACAGTGAAGAAGGTCAGGAAATTGCAGCGAAGAATTACTATCGTCCAACACTGGAATCTGTGGCCAAGAAATATGAGAAACAGTTCCCAAAGGTCAATTTGATCAAGATTGATGAGGTGTTTGGTGGTTGGCAAAAAGCCCAGAAAACACATTTTGCCGATGGTGGTGTGTTTGACGATATTTACCAGAAGTAAGCGTTGAACTGCTCTAGTTCATTTGAGAAAAAGGCATTTACCCAATGCCTTTTTCTTTCTCTACATAAGGAGAGTGTTTCATGTCAAAAGCATTAGTGGTTGGTGGTGACCGTATTGAAGGCATCAAACAGGTGTTGCAAGCGCAAGGGGGCGATAAAATTGATCACTGGACTGGCCGTAAACCTGGCGATGTCAAACGTGAGTTACCTGTGAATGTTAACGTGATTGTGCTAGTCACCGGCTGGCTCAATCATTCCATGATGTACCGTATCAAGCATCTAGCTCACAAACGTGGACTGAAGGTTGTTTATACGCGCAATAGTGCCGATGGCATGCAACGTGTATTAGAAGCAGCCTGATGATGCGCTGTTTGATCATCCTGAATATTAAATTTTTTTAAATTAGGTCTCAATTTATCCGCTTATTTAACCGATAACCTTGTTGAGTTTTAAGGTTTAATGACATGACTCAGGGAATCTTTTGTGCCTAAGGCGCAGAATGATTCGATCACAGGGATTAAAGGGTAAATAATGAGTGACACCGGGATTGGCGAACTGACAACGCCACTCACTGATAACGCAGCGCAGCGACAATTCATGCGCCATCGTCTTGTACGTAAAGTGCAGGACAATACTCATTTCTTGGCCATGGCCAGCATGGTCTGCGGCTTGCTGGGTTTCCCGCATTACCTACTCGATGTAGAGAACAATGTCTGGCTGGCGCAGTTACTCACTTATCTGACTTTTATCTTGGTCAGTTACAATTTGCTACTGGAAAATGGCCGCAACAACCTCGCCATGCTGACCATGTCACTGGTGACCATCAGTTTGTTCGTGGTTCAGCTATCCCCTTATGCGGCAGATTTTAATGACACTGCGCATCTGCTGAGGATTAGCAATGATTTGCAGGTGCATCAGGGATCCCCTGTTGTGGAGTATGCGGCGGGCGCCTTACTGGCTTGTTTGGTTGCGAGTTCTTATTTATTCCAGCGTTCCGGTTGGCTGGCGACGAGCCAGGCCATTCTATATGTGGCGGTCATGATTCCGCTGATCCCCTTACTTGGCTTTTTGTGTGGCATTGCGCGGCCTTACGGCATCATGTCGCCTTTGACCACCTTGAGCGGATTATTGTGTGCCTTTAGCCTGCTGGCAAAACATGCTTCTCATCCGCCTATGAGTTACTTGCTGTTGATGGATGATAACGGCAAGCAGATACGCTTCAGCATTGTGTTCCTGAGTTTCTTTGCCATTATGCTGGCCAGGGCCGGTGTTGAGTTTGGTCAAGATATGTTGCGCGCACTGCCTGTGGTCGTGGTGGTATCCATTCTGGCCATTATCTATACCATGACCGCCACCTATTACCGTAAAGGGCAGGCTAGCGAACAAATTGTTTTGCCAGCAGCAGATATGGACTTTGCCAGCCAGGTAGAGACTGCCCTCGATAACCAGCAGTTTTATATGGTGTACCAACCTCAAGTTGATTTCAATACAGGAAAATTAAAAGGGGTAGAGGCATTGGTGCGCTGGCGGCATCCTGAAAAAGGCATCATTTCTCCAGATAAATTCATCCATATGGCTGAGTTGACCGGCCTGATTGTGCCCTTGGGCAAGTGGGTGATGCGCACGGCTTGTACGCAGGCGGCACAGTGGAATCATCATCCGGTACTGGGCAAGGCAGAGATTGCAGTGAATGTTTCTGCGCTGCAATTACAGTCAGGGACACTGGTGGAAGATATTTTGCAGATACTCAAAGAAACCGGACTCCCGCCTCACAGACTGGTGGTTGAGCTGACCGAAAGTTCTTTTGTGCAGGATGATGGTGCAAACCTGCGCATGATGCATCGCTTGAAAGAGGCCGGCATCAAACTCGCCATTGATGATTTTGGTACGGGCTATTCCTGCTTGTCTTACCTGCGTGACATTCCGGGTGATTATCTGAAAGTGGATCGTTCATTTGTGATGGAGCTCCCCGGACACAATAAGGCTGAGGCTGTCATTCAGGCGATCGTCAGCCTGGGCAAAAGCCTGGATTACCGCATTATTGCCGAAGGCATAGAAAATGAGGCGCAGGCCAGTTTTCTCAAAGGCATAGGCTGCGACATTGCCCAGGGCTTTTTATTTTCCAAAGCGCTGGAAGCGCAAGCACTGCAGCAATGGGTTTCTATCCACTTCAGTGCAGAGGTTTAAGGTCGGACAGGCTGCAGTGTACTTGTAATGTGGATGACCTCAGTGTGTTGATATTCATTCTGATATATCAACGCATGATTCTGTAGCAAATCATGCCTGAATCGCTTTAATTCGATTTAAAGGATAACAAACTCCTTTTTTCTTTCGCTTTTATATCAATATAGTTGCCCTATAGTATAGACAAAACGACCTGCTGCGGCAGGTGACAATAACAGACCGAAATAGGGGGCAGCATGTCAGTACCCAGCATTGACTGGTTCACTGAAAGTGTTCAAGAGTGTACGACGCAACGTCAGTACATGCGGCATCGATTTCTCCGTATAGTCCAGAAGCAGTCGCCATGGCTAGCACTTGCCAGTATTTTCAGCATACTGTTTGGCTTGCCTCTTATTCCGTTGCAAGCCACGTTTGCACTAAGCGTATTGCAGAGCATCAGTTCCCTTTTGTTTATTGTGGCCAGCTTGTGCGTAGTCTATGACACCTGGCGCTGGTCACGCATGACTAAGTTGCTGGTCAGTGCTGTTTTACTATGGTTTTTTGTACAGGTGTATGCGCTGTTAAGCAGCCATACCTCTTACAGTCATGTGTTTTCCAAAGATCATTTCTGGGGGGATGCCAGCCATCGGCAGGCGGTAACAGACTTCATCATGTCCTTACTTGTTTTGTTCGGCTACCTGCTTTGCCACTTTCGTTTTAACCGTACTAGCCAAACCATTCTGTCTATTGCGATACTCATGCCAGTGACGGGGCTATTGGCACAGGCTTACCACATCCCGGATGCGTACGGGCAGCTCTCGTTATTAGCTTCTGTTACCGGTGTCTTGTGTGCCATGTCGCTGATTGCCAAACAAGTCTCACAAACGTCCCTGAGTTATTTATTGCTATTGGACGATACCGGGCAACATTTACGCTGGATTGTCGCAGTCCTTTTCCTGTGCGCGATTGCACTTGGCGGGATGGGTGTGCTGTTCGGGCATGACCCTCATCTGACCCCTTTGCTTATCACGCTGGCATTAAACGCTATCGTGCTTGTGATGACTCTGAATTATTACCACAAAGGGGTCATGCATGAGCAGGTGTTGCCACCAGAAGAGCTGGCCTTTGCCAGTGAGCTGGAGGCGGCGATTGCCCATCAGGAGTTCTACCTCGTTTACCAGCCACAAATGGACTTTCTGACCGGCAGACTCGTGGGTGTGGAGGCGTTGATCCGCTGGCAACATCCACAACAAGGTGTTGTTCCTCCTAACAAATTTATTGGCGTGGCTGAACTAACAGGCTTGATTGTGCCTATGGGTGCCTGGGTGTTAAAAGCGGCCTGTCAGCAGGTTGCTGCGTGGAAAACTGGCGCTTTGAGCCAAGTAAAGGTCTCGGTCAATGTATCCCCAATGCAATTGAGGTCGCCAGGCTTTACTGACTATGTGTTGCAGGTGTTACGTGAAACAGGGCTCTCTGCGGACCGGCTGGTGATCGAGTTGACTGAAAGTGCTTTGGTGCATTCCGATTGCAAAGGCACTGAAAGTTTGCAGGCACTCAAACAGCTTGGCGTCAAACTGGCGATTGATGATTTTGGCACCGGTTATTCATGCCTGGCTTATTTGCGAGATATACCCGGAGATTATTTAAAGGTAGACCGTTCATTTGTGAATGATGTGCCGGGCAAGGAGCGTTCAGAAGCGGTGACCAGTGCAATAGTGGTGTTGGGTAAAAACCTGCACTACCAGATTGTGGCTGAGGGCGTGGAAACACAAGCGCAGGCTGATTACCTGAAAAGCCTGGGCTGTGACCTGGTACAAGGTTTTTTATATGCACGGCCCATGGAAGAGCAGGCGCTGCAAGAGTGGGTCAACAACGGGGCCTAAACCATTCCTCAGGCATGTTCAGCTGTCTACAGACCGCAATTTGTGGTGATTCAGTTTGGACCTGACCAACTCGATATGTGCACGCAGTTCGTAAGCATATTGTGAGAAAGGTACCGGTAATTTCACATTCACCACTTTGGTTTCAATCTCATTGAGTTTTTCCAGGCATTGCTGCACATCTTCAGCGCTTTGAATGTCTTGTAACTGCGTATCCAGAAAACGCAACTCGCCGTAATAACGGAACAATTTGCGCTTGACTAGCCATACATACACCATCGGGATAATCTTGGTCAGCGGGATCAGCAATGCCAGCAAAGGCAGAATCACAATCAGCGTGCGGTTAACAAATGTCGCTGCCCAGAATGGCAGGTATTTATCAATAATCGGCAGGCCCGATTTGTAAAAGTTGAGTGCCTGGGTGCTGAGCGGGAAGTCAGTATCCTTGGCCGAAGGAAACTCACCTTTGCTGTTAAACATGCTCGGACCGCCATGCACCTGTGAGATCACCTTCATCATCAGGTAGACCAGTGCCGGATGCATGCTCTCCTTGACGACCAGCGTAGCAGTAGGCGCCACCAGGTGCACATCATGGGGTGGCAGGTTACGCGCCAGGTCCATCGCCCCTTCGGGTAGAACCAGATGATGCATGAACGCAAACTTGCGTGAAAAAGCCTCGGCAGTATCCAGACTCAGCAGTTTCAGTTGTGGTTCCCCCAGGAGCTCACGAACCAGGCTTGCATTGGCCACATCCACAAACAAGGCTGCATCCACTTTCCCCTGACGCAATGCCTCCGCGGCCTCATCTCCACCAATCGCCTTGAGGCTTGCGTTTGCAGTATCAATGCCGCTTTCCGATAACAAGGTACTGACTAGGGCATGGGTACCGTCACCCACATAGCCAATCGCAATGCGTTTACCTTTTAGTGCAGACAAATGCGTGACCTCTTTTTTGCAACGGCAGAATATCCAGACTGGCTGGTAATACAAACTCCCCAGAGATAACAGCGTGCCTGCACCTTCAGTATGCGCAACGCCATCCTGGATAAAGGCGATGTCCACATCCGAATCCGGATTTTTCAGCAGGCGCAAGTTTTCAATGTCGCCGGAAGTTTTGCGCGTCTCCAGGGTAATGCCTTCTTTTTTCAGGTAAACCCCGTAGATGGCAGCAAAAGCGTTGTAGTTGAGGTCTGCATTGCCGGTGGCAATCACAATTTTACGGGGTGGGGCAGGGTCTATGAATTTATAGGCAAAAAACAGGGCCAGGCAGATCAGCAGGACTGACGGAAGCGTCGCCTCCAGCATTTCCCTGGTGAATATCGCGGTGAACTTGTTATTGCGCGGATCAAATTTCATCGGTCTGCTTTATCGCTTGTCTGTGCCTGAGACAGGGATTTTACAGGGGTTAGACCGGATGTCACAACAGCTGGTTGTCACTGCCAAGGAAAAAGCTGTGTATGCATCCCACTGGAAATGCATACACGTCGGAGGTTTACAATTGTCTTAAGCGTTGTAAGACGCTAGGCGCTGCAATACCGCAATCATGCGGTCAATTTCTTCATAAGTGTTGTAAAACGCCAATGAAGGCCGCACTGTGGTTTCTACCCCAAAACGGCGCAGGATAGGTTGCGCACAATGATGCCCTGAGCGCACTGCAATGCCTTCTTCATTGAGCGCGGCGCCAACCTCTTCACTTTGATAGCCTTTTAATGCAAAGGATAAAACGCTGGCTTTGTGTTTGGCGGTGCCTATCAAACGCAGGTGAGGAATCTGGCACATGGCTGCCGTAGCATATTCCAGCAAGGCATGCTCGTAAGCCGCGATGTTCTCAATGCCTAAATGCTCCACATACTTCAATGCTGCGCCCAACCCGACGGCATCGGCAATGTTACCCGTACCTGCTTCAAACTTGGCTGGCGCAGCGTGGTAGATCGTTTTCTCAAACGTCACATCCTGGATCATATTGCCGCCGCCTTGCCAGGCAGGCATGTCCTGCAACACATCTGCCTTGCCATAGAGTGCACCAATACCGGTAGGGCCGAAGATCTTGTGCCCCGAGAAGACAAAGAAATCCGCATCCAGCGTTTGCACATCTGTGCGCATGTGTGACACCGATTGCGCGCCATCCAGCAATACCTTTGCCCCGGCACGGTGTGCCATGGCAATCATTTCCTGTGCAGGCGTGACCGTGCCCAAGGCATTCGAGACTTGCGTAAACGACACCAGTTTGGTTCTCGCGGTCAGTAGTTTCTGGTATTCCTCCAGCAAAATCTGACCACTGTCATCCACCGGAATGACTTTCAGCACGGCGCCTGTTTCCTGGCACAACTGCTGCCAAGGGACGATATTGGCGTGATGTTCCAGATGAGACACCACAATTTCGTCTCCTACCCCCAGATGTTTTTTGCCCCAGGTTTTAGCGACCAGGTTAATCGCTTCCGTGGTCCCGCGTACAAAAATCACATTGTTTACTGACGGCGCATTGATAAAGCGGCGCACGGTTTCGCGTGCATCTTCATAAGCATCGGTGGCACGAGCAGCTAACGCATGTGCAGCACGGTGTATATTGGAGTTTTCGTGTTGGTAGAAATAACTGATACGGTCTATCACTAACTGTGGTTTTTGCGTGGTCGCTGCGTTATCAAACCACACCAGCTGACGGCCATTCACACGCTCATTCAAAATCGGAAAGTCTCGACGCACGGCGTGCACGTCAAACGCAGGATGCGCAGAGGCGGGCAAGCTGCCGATAACGTCTGGTTTCGCCTGCAAAAAGTAAAATGATTGCGAGCCGGTAGCAGACGAGTTGCTGGTTGGTTGCGTGGGTGCTGCAGACGCTGGTACCTGGGTGGTGCCCGACCCAAGCCAGTGATCCAGTTCCTGCTGGTATGGGATGTCTATCCCCAACCCGGTAAAAGCTGACGGTGCCAAGTAAGCTGCCTCCGGTTGCAATATACTCAGGTGTGCCGGATGGTTATGCAGCGGATCGCTACCCAGGCCTTCTACGCCTGGCGCATAGGTGAGCTGCTGCGACTGTGCTTCTTGGGTCACAGGTTGACCTTGCGCTTGCACATAGCTTGGTGAAGCTATCCCCAGGGAGTTGCCGCCCGCATGACCCAGTTTCGTCGTTAATGAGTCTGTGGCGGGCACAGATGGTTGTGGCGTGGGGCTATTAGTCAGTGATTGCGCAAAGTCTGCCGCCGCAAAAGGTGCGGTGGCCGGAAAACCCTCGGCGTAAAGATCGTTGACCAGTTGCGTCAGGGTGGCGGTATCCAGCACGCCTGTATTTTCCAGCTCGCGCCCCACACCCAGTGCAGCCGCCATTTTGGGGTGCTCGCCGGGCAATGAGGCCAAGATGGCCTCAGGCTCAAAGCTGCCTAAATCGAATGAATTACTTGTAGTCATAGTAATGGTCAACTCCGACATCTTCCAGTACGGCAATTGCATCCTCAGTCAATACTGCCAGTGAGCAATACAGCGAGACCAGGTAAGACGCAATCGCTTTATGGTTGATGCCCATAAAACGTACTGACAGGCCCATGGTTTGCTGGCCTGGCAGGTTAGGCTGATACAGGCCAATCACGCCTTGTTTGCTCTCGCCGACGCGCAGTAACAGGATTTTGGATTTACCGTTGACGATAGGCAGCTTGTCACTTGGAATCAATGGAATCCCACGCCAAGTTAGGAACTGTGAGCCAAACAGGGACACGGTCGGCGGTGGTACGCCACGGCGGGTACACTCGCGGCCAAACGCAGCAATCGCTTTCGGGTGCGCCAGAAAGAAGGCGGGTTCTTTCCAAACCTTGGTCAGCAGTTCATCCAGGTCATCCGGGGTAGGGAAGCCATTGCGGGTTTTGATGGTTTGTGACTTGGCGACATTGTTGAGCAGGCCGTACTCTTTGTTATTGATCAGTTCGCTTTCCTGGCGCTCTTTCACCACTTCAATGGTCAGGCGCAACTGCTCTTTGATCTGGTTATGCGGGCTGCTATAGAGATCAGAGACACGGGTATGCACATCGACCACAGTGTTCACTGCGTTTAGCACATATTCTCTGCCCCATTCTTCGTAATCCACGAAGGTCGCTGGCAGCTCTTTTTCATCTTTGTTTGAGCAATCTACCGTGATGGCATTCGGGTCTTTGGCTTTGTTGACGCGGTAAATGCCAGCTTCAACGGGGACCCAATTCAGCAGGTGCACCAGCCAGCGTGGGCTGATGGTGCTGAGCATAGGCACCGATTTGGTTGCATTGGCAAGCGTCCGTGCGGCGACATCGCCCAAGGCGCTCTGTGTTGGTTGTTCGGACATACTATGATTCTCCTTATGAAGTTAGCTAAACATTAGCGACTAAAAGTTGAGGTAAACGTCAAGCGGCAGCCGGGATCGGTTTGGCATCCGAATGCGCTTGGGTGATATGGCTATTGGCAGGCACACTACGTGTCACCCAGACATTGCCGCCAATAATGGAATGCTTGCCGATGGTGATACGGCCCAAGATCGTCGCTCCGGCATAGACGACAACGTGGTCTTCTAAAATCGGGTGGCGTTCAAACTTTTTGACCAGGTGACCATTGGCGTCTTTAGGGAAATTCTTGGCCCCCAACGTCACTGCCTGATAGAGCCGCACATGGTTGCCGATAATGGCTGTTTCGCCGATGACTACACCCGTGCCGTGGTCGATAAAGAAGTAGTCGCCGATCTTTGCACCGGGGTGAATATCAATCCCCGTTTGTGAATGGGCAATTTCGGTAATCAGGCGCGCAATAATGGTCAAACCCAGGCCGTGAAGCACATGCGCAATACGGTAGTGAATCAGGGTCAGGATGCCGGGGTAGCTGACCAGTATCTCATCTACGCTGTCAGCGGCCGGGTCGCCTTGATAAGCGGCTTCAAGGTCGGTATCCAGCTGCTGGCGAATCACAGGCAATTGCTCGGCACAGGTTTGCGTGAGGGCATGTGATTGTGCATTGAACTGGCTGGCGGCGGTCCCCGGCGCTTTAAACGCAAGCTCAAGACGGATTTGTTGTTGCAATTCACGCAGAGCTTTATCCAGCGTTGTCCCTACATAAAAATTAATGGCATGTGGCTGAATGTCAGAGTCGCCCAGACGGTTAGGAAATAGCGAGGCAGCTAACCACTCTACGCATTTTCCCAGGGCCTTGCGCGCGGGCAGCTTGGGTGGTTGAGACAAGCGTTGTCGCTGCTGCAATGCGCGTTCACGTATGCTGGCCAGTTGTTGCACGATGTGTTCAATCGCGATCTCTTCCATCGGCTATCCAATCCTGTATTTAAACTGCTGAGGCTGGCTACAGACGAAAAAAAAAGCCAGTCGCCCGCTTAGGCGACTGGCTTCCAGGTGTCTGGTCAGCATTAATCTTTTTAAACTATAAAATAATCCTACAAGCTTGAATAGGGCTAACCCTAGAATCGTTAATTATTTATTTATATGTTTTGCTTCTTAAACAGGTTTTAACCAAACCGGCATGTGAATACCTATAGCTAAGAGGCTCAAGAGAGGTTAAGTCAAGTTGTTATATATTTTTATATTATAAATATATTATTTTTTATTCTTTTTAAAAATATAAGTTTGCCGCTATAGTGCTCCCCAGTCTCATCATAAAAAGGGAGTGATCTATGCCGTTTGTCTTGCGCAGTACCTTGTTGGCCATGTTATTGAGCAGTGTGTCACTGCAAGCCGCCGAATTGTTGAATGCTTCATATGATGTGACGCGAGAGTTCTATAAAGATTTTAACCCGGCTTTTGTGCAGTACTGGAAAGAGAAAACCGGGGAAACGGTGACCATTAATCAGTCGCATGGTGGCTCGACCAAGCAGGCGCGCTCGGTGGTGGATGGCCTGCCAGCCGATGTGATTACCATGAACCGCAGTGCAGACATTGATATCCTGGCGCAAAAAGGCAAATTGATTCCGGCTAACTGGCAAACCCGCTTGCCAAATAACAGTGTACCAAGTGCATCGCCAACCGTATTTCTGGTGCGTAAAGGTAACCCTAAACAAGTCAAAGACTGGGATGACCTGATCCGTCCAGGTGTGACTTCTGTCATTCCTAATCCCAAGACTTCTGGTAACGGTAAATATAGCTACCTGGCTGCCTGGGGCTATATCACGCAAAAAGGCGGCGATGCCACCAAAGCCCGCCAGTTTGTGACTGAGTTGTTCAAGCATGTCCCAGTGCTGGATACCGGCGGCCGAGGGGCAACCACGACTTTTGCCCAGCGGGAGATTGGCGATGTGCTGGTCACGTTTGAGAATGAAGTCTACTTGCTGCAAAAGGAGTTGGGTGAAGATAAATATGAGGTGGTGTACCCCTCAGTCACCGTGTTGGCTGAGAACCCAGTCGCGCTGGTGGATAAAGTAGTGGATAAAAAAGGCACACGCAAAGTAGCACAGGCTTATTTGGAATTCCACTTTTCAACGCAAGGCCAGGCCATTGCTGCCAAGCATTATTTGCGCCCGCAAGTGACTGAAGTGGCGCAACCCACCTTCAAAAAGCTCAATACATTTACAGTCAAACAAGCGTTTGGCAGCTGGAATGAAGCCGAAAATACGCATTTTAGCGATGGCGGCATTTTCGACCAGATTTATCAGAAATAGCAGTTGTATCGCAGGAAGGAATCATCATGACACAACGTCAACCTAACCAGGAGCCTGAACACGTCATACAGCTACGTGCAGAATTAAAGCAGGCACTGTCGCTGGACCTGGAAGAACTGGGGTTGCTGGAAGCCAGTTCGGGTGAGTATGAGAGCACCTTTATCGGTGTGCATCTTAAAACTGCTTTTCAGCCGATTTATGATGCCAAGCAAGGCGATATTTACGGTTACGAAGCCCTGATACGCCCGTCTTTGTTTGGCACGCTGGGCAGTACGCCTGAGTTTGCATTTACCTATGCCGAGCAGTCCGGCAAGCTGGTGCAGTTTGACCGCGTATGCCGCTCGCAGCATGTGCTTAACTTCAGGGCGATTCATCAGGAAAACGGATTGCTGTTTTTAAACGTGCATCCCAAGTTGTTGCTGGAAGTTAGTGCACACGGCAAGGTGTTTGAGCAAATTTTGCATAAATACTCTGTGCCTACACATCGTGTAGTGCTTGAGATCAATGAGTCCTTGATCGAGCAGGACAAACATCTGATTTCAGCTATCGAGAACTACCGTGCGCTGGGCTACCGGATTGCGTTTGACCATGTGGGTGGGCACCAGAGCAAGCTGTACCGATTGTGGAGTGCACATCATGACTACATCAAGTTTGACGTCTCCGTGATTCACCAGGCAGCACAACAGCCTGCACTCGCCAAAGCCTTGAAAGGATTAGTGTCCACTGTGCAGGATCTGGGCAGTACGCCTGTGATTTTGGGCATCGAAACACAACAGCAATTGGATATTGCGATTGCAGCTGGCTCGACCGTGTTGCAGGGTAACCTGCTGGCAGCGCCGGTGGTGGCCAAAGTGATTAATGACGAGTATCAGCATCGTTCACCCAAGGTTGCGTGATTTGGTCGCGTTATCCATTCTTTATAACTTTATATTATAAATTAATGATTATTTATTCTTTAATTCTTTTAAAGAGTCCGGCTATATTAGCGCCTGTCTCACTGGTCACCATACATCATGGCATCACATAAAAAGAAACATTTACTCCCCGGCTTTGGCTTGTCGCTCGGCTACACGCTGGTCTATCTGAGCCTTATCGTCCTTATCCCTTTAGCGGCTGTTTTTCTACGCACCACCGAGCTCAGTCTGCATGAGTTTTGGGCAGTTGTGACTACACCGCGTGTCGTCGCGACGTATAAATTGACCTTTGGCGCTTCACTACTTGCGGCGTTGATTAACCTGGTGTTTGGCCTGCTCACGGCCTGGGTACTGGTGCGCTACCAGTTTTTCGGCAAAAAAGTGCTGGATGCCCTGGTTGATTTGCCGTTTGCCTTGCCGACCGCGGTGGCTGGTATTGCGTTGACAGCGATTTATGCCCCCAATGGCTGGTTAGGTCAATGGCTGGAACCACACGGTATTAAGGTCGCCTTTACCCCGCTGGGCGTGGTGGTTGCACTCACCTTTATTGGCTTGCCGTTTGTGGTGCGTACCGTGCAGCCGGTATTAGAGGATTTTAGTGCCGAAGCTGAAGAAGCTGCCGCTAGCTTGGGGGCGAATCGCTGGCAAACGTTTTACAAGATTATTCTGCCAGCCATCTGGCCAGCCTTGCTCACCGGTTTTTCACTGGCATTTGCCCGCGCGGTAGGCGAGTATGGTTCGGTGATTTTTATTGCGGGCAATATGCCTATGATCTCCGAGATCACGCCGCTGATGATTATTACCAAGCTGGAGCAGTACGATTACGCTGGGGCAACGGCGATTGCAGTGGTGATGCTGGTGATTTCGTTTGTGTTGCTGTTATTGATTAATCTATTGCAGTGGTGGAGTAATCACCGCCATGGCAATAAATAATTACTGACGCACGCTTTATATTTAATTGAATAGACATTTATGCATACCACACAATTTCAACAATACCAGGGCAAGGTCGCTTCCAAGCGTGCCACGTCTGAGCCAGCATGGGTACGCTGGAGCCTGATTGGGCTGACTCTTGCATTCCTCGGGCTGTTTTTGCTGGTGCCACTAGCCGCCGTATTTGCCGAAGCCTTGCGCAAAGGCTGGGGCATTTACTTGGCTGCGATTACTGAAGCAGATGCTTTATCCGCCATGAAGCTGACCCTGATTGCCTCGCTGATTTCGGTGCCACTGAATTTGGTGTTTGGCGTGGCCGCAGCCTGGGCAATTACCAAATTTGACTTTAAAGGTAAAAGTTTCCTGATCACCTTGATTGACCTGCCGTTTGCCGTCTCACCTGTGATTGCCGGTTTGATCTTTGTGCTTATTTTTGGCCTGCAAGGCTGGTTTGGTGAATGGCTCATTGACCATGACCTGAAAGTGATATTTGCAATACCCGGCATTGTGTTGGCGACCATTTTTGTGACATTCCCGTTTGTCGCCCGCGAATTGATCCCGCTGATGCAGGCGCAAGGCAAGGAAGAAGAAGAGGCTGCATTGGTCTTAGGCGCATCGGGCTGGAAAATGCTATGGCATGTGACGTTGCCTAACGTGAAATGGGGCCTGATTTACGGCGTGATCCTGACCAATGCGCGCGCCATGGGCGAGTTTGGTGCGGTGTCTGTGGTCTCAGGCCATATCCGCGGGCTCACCAACACCATGCCTTTGCATGTTGAGATTTTGTATAACGAATATAACTACGCGGCGGCTTTTGCTGTGGCTTCACTGCTCACGCTGTTGGCGCTGGTAACCTTAGTTTTGAAAACCTATGTCGAATGGCAGGCATCTCGCGATGCAGCCGCTATTGAAAAGGAAGTGACGGCTTAACATGAGCATTACCATACAACAAATCAATAAGGGCTTTGGCCAGTTTAGTGCCTTGCGTGATATCAATTTGCAAGTGCCGTCTGGTGAGCTAGTCGCGTTATTGGGCCCTTCCGGTTGCGGTAAAACTACCTTGTTGCGCATTATCGCCGGGCTTGAGACCCCAGACAGTGGACAGATACTGTTTGATGGCGTAGACACTACCCATGCTGATGTGCGCGAGCGCCAGGTCGGCTTTGTGTTCCAGCATTACGCCTTGTTCCGTCATATGACCGTATTCGAAAACGTCGCATTTGGCCTGCGTGTACGCCCCAAAGAAACGCGCCCATCCAATGCCGAGATCAAGAAACGCGTGCATGATTTGCTCAAGCTGGTACAGCTTGATTGGCTGGCTGACCGCTACCCACCACAACTTTCAGGTGGTCAGCGCCAGCGCATCGCCCTGGCGCGTGCCTTGGCCGTAGAACCAAAAGTGCTGTTGCTGGATGAGCCATTTGGCGCGCTCGACGCCAAAGTGCGTAAAGATCTGCGTCGCTGGCTGCGCCGTTTGCATGATGAATTGCATGTGACCAGTGTATTTGTGACGCATGACCAGGAAGAAGCGCTCGAAGTCGCTGATACCATCGTCGTCATGAACCATGGCCAGGTAGAGCAGGTGGGGTCGCCGCAAGCCGTATATGACAACCCAGCCACACCGTTTGTATATGAGTTTTTAGGCAACGTAAACGCCTTTGAAACCCCACAAGGCAAAGGCTTTGTGCGCCCCTATGAGATTGCCGTGAGCCGAGAAGCCGACGCACAAAGTATTGCCGGATCGCTCACCTATGTGCATTCTGTGGGCTCACTGGTGCGATTGGAAATCAAGCGTTCAGACAACGAGCAATATGTGGATGTGGAACTGGGCCGGGAGCAGTTTAACCAGTTGAGTTTTAAGCAGGGCGAGACGGTTTACTTGAAGCCGACACAGTTGCGGGTGTTTTAATTTGACTTAGTAAATACAAAGGCGCAGCGATTATGGCTGCGCTTTTTTGTATTTGTGGTAATCAACAATTGTTGAATGGCGGAAGATACTCATCGTTTGTCGAGAATGACTTGAACGCGTGGGCAACAAGTTGCCCACCCTACGGTGCTAAAGTTAAGCAGGTTTATCGTGGATATAAAGCCATATCTAAAGCGGAGCACGCTTTAAACGATTCATTTAGATTCTTTAAGGCTTTTCAACTCTGCTAAGGCAACCTCGGTGGACACCTGTTGAATTGTCCATGGACCAAATGTCGTGACTGGACCTGAAGGCATCGGGAAGATACCTGTCATTCCCCCTGGTAATACGCGCAGTGCAATTTGCTCACCCTGCTTAGCTTCAACTTTTAACACCGTGCCCTTTTGCCAGAGTCTGAATCGCTCATCCAGCGTAATTGAATGCTCACCATCAGTTGTTGGAAAAGAAAGCCAACCTGCATTTCGTAAGACACCAACTTCTTTGTTGTCTACTGACACCTTTACAGATTGACCACCAGCCCGGAATAAGTCTGGACGATAAATAACTATGACTGCTGACTTGTCGGATGTTGATTGAAAGCCTGAGAAACTTTGCCCGGTTGCGGCGCAACCAGCAAAGAGAGAAAGGCTTAAAATTAAACCAAGAAGTTTTAAGTATGTTAGGACAATATTTTTATTTTTAAGCATTTTTCATCCAATCGAAAAGGTAGGCACCAGCTGCCCACACGTAAGGCTATCAAAATTAACAGTCTACTAGGATGGGCAACTCGTTGCCCAGGCGTCACAATATAAAACAATCTTTAGCCACCACCAAATTCACCATCCACGAAATCAAAATGACGCCCCAGTTTTCATCAAAAACCCCTGCTTTCAAGTCGCGATTAAAAGTGAGGTAAGGTTCGTACTGGGCTATTGTTGAATCACAGGCAGTAGCCAGCATCTTGATCGTTTTGGCCTGCGAAGGAATAAAAAAACCCGCCCAAAAAACAGGCGGGTATCAGAGAGAGATTTAAAATCGTTTGCGATTCAGACATCAGTCTGGATTATGTGGCGCAAGATATGGCCGCTTACCCATAAAATTCATTTGATGTTGGTTATGTTTCATCAATTTCTTTTCAGCTTGTTCAGGGTCTTCAGCCACTAAACCAGTACCTTCCCAGGCTTGATCAGCCCCCTTAGCTGGTTTATCAACAATTTTGTTGTAGGGACGTTTCCCGATAAAGTGATTGTGATGCGACTGGCCGATACGTTGCTCGTTATCCGGTAAATCAGCTGCATTTACTTGCGCCACAAAGCCTAAAGCCAATACGGTTAAAAATAATTTTTTCATTTGTAATCTCCTAAATTTGTCCTAAAGCAATTGGGGCGCTTCACTTTTTCGCGTGGACCCGATGCCCCAGATTAAAAAGCGCGTTTACCAATCATGTGCAGTTTTTGCATATCGTGAACGCTTGCACGCCCGTTGTTACCATCCACCACCAGTGTTGCGCCTACCCAGGATTGCTCACTGTCAGCTTTGGCAAACATTGGTTGAGCATATGGACGCTTGCTCAAAAAATGTTGAGCAGTTTGTGTTTTTTCAATCCCACCATTTTGTTCCACAGCCACCACTGGGGCAGCCACAATAAAACCACTTACTAAAGCAATTGCAGAAATAACGTTACGCATGTTTGTTCTCCTATGTGTTAGTCAATGTGATGGCAATCTGTTAAAACGTTGCTCAATCACGATGGTTTGCATTATGCGCGGACATTTTCCATAAATCGTCTATAGATATAGGTAGGTTGGTATATACCAAACGGCATATTTTGATTGCTTTAAGGATAATAAAAGCAGGGACTAAGATGAGCTAATTTAAGGTCTATATGCGGATTTATACGTACGATAATGGCGTTGCTACAGAGTAGCTTCCGCAGGCAAAGCGCATTGTCATCACATAAAAACCGTTACTCGCGGTCAGTGACTACCGTAAAAGGTTAATTGCTTCAGAAGGGTTGGCGCTGCGGTGATGCGATATCGAATCAATTTGCGTGGGATCGAACGTGTGGGCAACAAATTGCCCACCCTGCAGGGCTGTTGTTAGTGCGTGGTTCATTTTATGATCCGAAGGTATGGCGGAAGACGCTTACCTCCGATCTTTTGCGCTGGCGCTCCAAGAAATTGTTTGCGGCATGAGTCTAGAATCTCCCCAAGCTTGGCCAAATACTGCTCACCAAGTTCTTCAACACTCTTGCCCTCTATGGCTGCCCTTGCTGACTCTGGCACTTCAGCGAAGACTTGCTTCACCTCAGCAATGCTCCTTGGCAGCTCGACGTAGTATTTCGCTTCAGAGCCATCAGGGAGTTCAATAGTCCAGCCGCTGCCACCGAACTTGTCCCCAATGAAAAAACCCTTTGTGCCGGGTGGTGGAGTGCCGAGTTTTTGAAGATCGTTGGTGGAGAGTGACAGTGACGAAATCTCCATCGCGATTTGTAGACGCCCTTGCTTCAGAATCTGATTTCGCAGTTCAACAAAGTACTTCATCACTTCATCAGATCGGAGCTCTTCCTGTATTGGGTTGTACCACTGATCAAAATCCTCAACCACACTGCGCAGATTTTGGATTACGAAAGTTACCGAGCGTCCAAAAACCAATAGATTTTGAAGCCCAGAAAATCTTTTCGAGCCGTTACCTGATTTTAGATCGTCGAGGCCGTGCTGAGCCGTTTGCAGAATCTCTTCTGCTCGACGGATCACCTGCTCAGCAGTGTCCTTGATTTCTGAAGTCATTCTTGATTCCTAACCGCTAACGCCCAGGTTAACCGGCAGAAATGCGGAGTATTTTTGTCCGCTTTGAACCGCTAGTTACGCCGCTGCGCGAAAGCATTACTCAATAGTACATGTCGTTATAAATTTTTCTATTGGAGACGTTTACTAAGCAACTCAAAAAATGATGCCAGGCCTGCTGCAGGGCGTGTTCCAGTAAGCTTGCCGTGTAGTGCAGCATCGATTCCACACCGCATTTCTACTGGCAACGTACGACGTTCGATTGGGGGTAGTCGGTGCAGCATTTCGCAAAGAATTTGCAGGCTACGATTGCGAAGATGCATGTTAAATTTTTGATTTTGTATTTCGTGTATCTGACGTAAATCGGCTAGCTTGTTTTCTGAGAATGCTTGGTCTTGTTCCAGGCTGATCTCAGCTTGGAACTGCTCGAGTTGATTAGCAAGCTCCAATGCCGAATGCGTAAGCTCGGAGTTGGATGTAGTCGAGAGTTCTCCAGTCGGTGCGGGGTACTCAACATTTGGACCACTTACTTGAATCAGGCAATCAGTCATTTCAAATGTTCCTCCGCCTGTCGCTTTCACTAAGCCATGCGGAACGCCGCCGATGATTGGTGTTCTTGTAAGCTTTGCTGTTGAGCCGTTTAAGTCAAAAGCTGGCAGAGGAATGCTTGTCGCCGGCGGTTGTGTTTTACTCCTGTACTTATTCCAGAGTGCTTTGATTGCCACTCCCACTGCGACTAAAAGTGTTACCCCTATTCCAGAGAGCAGCCATTCTTTGTTTGTGTCAATGTATTCAAAGGCTGTCATGTTTATCCAAGAAGTGTCGGCCTAACGAACTTATTCTCTATATTCGATTATTTCTATGAGTACCTAGCATATCTTTATGTTTTTATTAATAGTCGAGTAGGGTGGGCAACTTGTTGTCCACGAGTAACAATATCAAATAATCACTGAAATAGTATTTATATAATGACATCGAGTTTAAGCTTGGGCAAGATATTTCCCCCTACTTTGGTGACCTGGAATTTTAGATTTCTGCTGACATCATCTTTCATAAATGAAAAAGCAAAGCATTTCCTCTGTGCTCTAATCGTTGCCCAAAGTGGAAAAAAACTACATGGCTAGTTTTGGATCAACTTTAAATTAGACCTTCGCCAACGCCTGTTCCAAATCCGCAATCAAATCATCAATATGCTCAATGCCTACCGATAACCTGACCATATCTTCACTCACGCCAGCGCGTGCCAGCTCTTCTGTATTGAGTTGACGATGGGTGGTGGTAGCTGGATGGCAAGCGAGACTTTTTGCATCGCCAATATTGACCAGGCGAGTGAACAGTTGCAGCGCGTCAATAAAACGGGTGCCGCCTTCGCGGCCGTCTTGCACGCCAAAAGACAAGATGCCTGAGGCGTGGCCGTTGAGGTATTTATTTACCAGTGCATGGTCGGGGTGGTCTTCAAGCCCGGCGTATCTGACCCATTTCACTTTGGGATGGTTTTTCAGGTAAGTAGCGACAGCTAGTGCGTTGGTGCTGTGGCGTTCGATTCTAAGTGCAAGTGTTTCCAGGCCTTGCAGAATAAGGAAGCTGTTGAACGGGCTGATGGCGGCGCCGGTGTTGCGCAAGGGCACGACGCGGGCGCGGGCGATGTAGGCGGCGGGGCCTAATGCCTCGACGTAGTTGACGCCATGGTAGCTGGGATCAGGGGTGTTGAGGCTGGTGAAGCGCTTAGCGTGCTCGCCCCATGGGAATTTGCCGCTATCGACGATGATACCGCCGATCGAGTTGCCGTGGCCGCCGATGTATTTGGTCAGCGAGTGCACCACAATATCCACACCATGCTCAAATGGACGCGACAGAATGGGCGTGGCGACGGTGTTATCAACAATCACCGGTACGCCATGTTTATGGGCGGCGGCGCTGATGGCCGCCAGATCGACCACATTGCCGAGCGGGTTGCCTATGGTTTCGGCAAACACCAGTTTAGTGCGGCTGTCGATCAGTTTTTCTAAAGAGGCCGGGTCGCGATAATCAAAGAACCTGACTTCTATACCTTGTTTGGGCAGGGTATGCGCAAATAGATTATAGGTGCCGCCATAGAGCGTGGAGACTGAAACAATATTGTCGCCTGCTTCGGCAATGGTTTGAATCGCGTAGGTAATTGCGGCCATGCCGGAAGCCAGCGCCAGCCCGCCAATGCCGCCTTCCAGTTGAGCAATTCTCTCCTCAAGAACCGCAGTGGTCGGGTTCATAATGCGGGTGTAAATATTGCCCTGTACCTTGAGGTCAAACAGGTCTGCGCCATGTTGGGTATTGTCAAACGCATAAGAGGTCGTTTGATAAATAGGCACTGCCACTGCTTTGGTGGTGGGATCAGGTTCATAGCCGCCATGGATAGATAGGGTCTCTTGCTTCATCTCGTCGCTCTCCTGCTTATGATTATTGGAAAAAGCAGTATAACTCCGACGCAAGGAGCGGGTTATAACATTTGGTGAATGGCTTATAACCTTTATTTATGAGGCGATGAGTGGCTAATCACAAGTCTGGAATCAGGTGCCCGAGCTTGACTGACTTGGTTTGCAAATACTTGAGATTTTCCGTGGTAGGCATGGTCAATAAAGGGACTTGCTGATTAATCGTAATACCGAAAGACTGCAAAGCAGTTCGTTTTTCCTGGTTGTTGGAAAGCAGGCGGATGCTATTAATCTCGAAGTAGCGCAGCATGTCTGCTGCGCTTTCGTAAGTGCGCGCATCTATTGGCAAGCCCAGGGCGACATTGGCTTCTACGGTATCCATGCCTTGGTCTTGCAGGGCGTAAGCAAGCATTTTATTGCTGAGGCCTATGCCGCGCCCTTCATGGTTTTTCAAGTAGAGGATCAAGCCCTGGCCAGTTTCGTGGATCAGGCGCTGGGCATGGTGCAGTTGTTCACCACAATCGCAACGCGTAGAGCCGAATACATCTCCAGTCAGGCACTCTGAGTGCACCCTGACCAGCGGGTCGGTGGCACCTTGCAATTTTCCATAAGCCAGGGCGACATGCTCCAAACCATTGCGGCTGTCAGTGAATACATGGATATCGAATTCACCAAACTGGGTGGGCAATCTGGCGGTGGAGGTATGAGATAAAAATTGCATGTCAGTGGGTGATTAAAGGCTCAATTTAATATTGTAGCGTTTGCCAGGTTTTTAAAGTATCCCTTGTCCATTTATTGAGGCCTCAACAGATATATTCACCTGTTTTTAACCCAGATTTTCCATGAGTATTTGAAGCGACAACGATGGGCAGGTTAATGGATTTCTTGTGCAAATTTGAGGCTAATAGTCATTCTAATGACCGAAAGTTGGCACAAAAAAAGATGCAAATTGAATGCGTTGGAATGCAAGTAGATTGAAAAACGCCTCATGTAAAACGGGGTTTAAGGCTGAGAGGGTATTGTTAAAAGTGATTTGAAAACACGTTCAGCTTGGTGAAAGCTTTGTGAAAGCTTTGTGAAAGTCTCATGTAAGACAAGTGCGCTACAGTGAACACCATGAAATCCGTCTCAACAGGGCGGCAACAACGAAGTGTCAATTAAAGGAGATTACGATGAAAACAGTGAAATTAGTTGGTGTAATTGGTTTGGTTACATTGTCATTTGCTGGATCTGCCATGGCGGATCAGGCTGTTGTTACGCAAAATGTTGCGAAAAGACCGCTGCTTGAGCAGTCTGCTGCAAATGCAGATCAGGCATGGGAGGGCGCCAGTTTGAAAAAAGATACTCATTTGCAGGCACAGCGTGCGCAAACGAGTTTGCAGTTTGCGAGCAAACGCGCTTACCTTGCCCCTTTGGCAAACGAGTAAAATATCAGCTTGAGTAGCCTGGTAATTGCAAGTTGGGTTGATGCTGTTTGAGCTGGGTAAACAACCAGCGAGTCTCAAGCAATATCCAGACACGCAACATGGCTTCCATTGGGTCAAAAGGCTTGGTTAAAAAGTCTTTTGCACCCAATGCCAAGGCCTTGCGGCGAGTCGCGATGGTAGCATCTGCTGTGAGTACCAGCACAGGCAGGTATTCATTCTGACCCAGATGATGCGAGAGCTGGTCCAAGACTGCAAAGCCATCCAGTACCGGCATCATTAAGTCGAGCAAAATGAGGTCAGGCTGGAAGGCGCTGACCAGGTCCATGGTTTTGGTCGGGTCTGTGGTGCTGATGACTTGTTCAAAGCCTTCCTTGGTCAGCAGCTCTTCCAGCAGCCTCAGGTTTGCTTCGGCATCATCAATGATTAAAATTTTGGAAGCGCGTAGTTGTTCGATATTCATGTCGGTAGCTCTCAGAATTTTATTCTGGCAATAATTTTAATAGTAACTGGTTGAATGCGGCGACATTCAATGGCTTGGTGAAGTAATGGGTAATTCCCAAGGCATTTAGCCGTTGTATCGTTTCCGGCAGGGCGTCGGCACTCAATATCAATATCGGAATCTGTTGCAAGTCCTTTCGGCTGGCCTGGATATGTTTGATCAGTGTCTCACCCGAGCCATCGGGCAAGTTAAGGTCCAACAACAATAAATCCGGTTGCATATCGCGTAACCAGATCATGCTTTCCTGCAAGCTGGCGGCCAGGTGTAACTTGAGATGTCTGTGTTTGCTGATGATCGCTTCAATCAGTGCCTGGTTGCTCTGATTGTCTTCCACATACAGCACATGGCGTTTTGCGACTGGCGAAGTGGCAGAGGTGCTGTGTGGTAAAGCATCAATGGCCGCCGCTTGTTTGGTGGCAGGCACCGTGGCCTTTTGCTTTGCCTCAGGCAAGCTGATCCAGAACAGGCTTTTATCCTCTGCCACTCCAATCTGGCCACCCATGGCATCCATTAACTGTTTACTGAGCACCAGGCCCAAGCCGGTGCCTTCTGTCACTGTGCGCTCAGCGCCCAGCCGGTCAAAAGGCGTGAACAAGCGGGAACGTAAGTCTGCCGGGATGCCTGGTCCCTGGTCTTGCACATCGACACGGATGTTGCCGTGATGGCGGTAAGCACTGAAGGCCACACTGGTATTTTCCGGGCCGTATTTCAAGGCGTTAGCCAGCAGGTTCAGAATGACTTGTAACAGCCGTTGCCTGTCCGCGCGCACGGTCAATGCGGATTCAAAATGTGTTTCTATGGTGATGTCCCGCAGCTTTTCCAAAGGTTTTAAATAGTGGTAAGCCTCTTCTAGCAAGTTATTCAGGGCGATGACTTCCATCGACATGCTGATATCGCCGCTTTCAATACGCGAAATATCCAGCACTTCATTAATCAGCTTCAGTAAGTGTTGCCCCGCGTTATGTATCAGCGTCGCACTGTCTTTTTGCCGCCCTTCCGGCAAGTCATTTTCGAGAATTTGCGCAAATCCGAGGATGGCATTGAGAGGGGTACGCAATTCGTGGCTGGTGCGAGACAAAAAATTACTTTTTGCGGCGCTGGCTTCTTCGGCTTCTACGCGCGCCTGGTGGGCTTCTTGTGCACTCTGGGTCAGGAGTTGCGAGGCATGTTCCAGCTCACTCGTGAGTTCGCCAAGTTCATCACGGCTGATGCTGGGTAACGCCAATGGTTCCCCTTTGACCAGGTGGATAGCACTGTCACGTATGGTCCGCACCCGGGCGACAATGGTCTGGCTGAATATCCAGACGCCAATCAGTGAACCCAGCACACCGGCAATCACAGCCATCAGCGTGATGCGTAAATTACGCTTTCGTTCGTAAACGACTTCTTTTTTATCCTGCTCGACAATCGCCGATTCGCGCTGGCTCATTCGTTCCAGATGAGCCCTCAGTTCATTTAACGCATTGCCCTGTGAACTGAATTTTTCGATCAGGGCTTCGTCAGCTTTTTCTTTTCTGTGGCTGGCGAGGGCAGCCAGGTCATCCAGGTTTTTGGCGACCAGGGGGTGAATTACCTGTAACAGTTGCTGTTGTGACTGATCATCCAGGTTATGTTCCAGAGAATCAAGCAGCTCAGGCATGCTTTGCTTAGCACTTTCATAGCCCGCCAGAAACTGGCGGTTACCCGTCAGCAGAAAATCACGCACCCCGGTAGATGCTTCCAGTAACAGGGTTTGCAGGGTCTGGATATCTTGCTGGATTTGTAGCGCATTTTGCACGCGCCTTTCCAGCAAGGCTGCCTGTTGTTCACTCTCAAAAATAAGCGCAAGCGAAGCCAGCAGTACAGTCAAGGGCAGTGCATTGAGCACAATGCCTTTGATGGTCAATGATAAGTCCTGCCACAGGTGATCCATGCGGCTGGAGAGATTGTGGATGGCATGCAATAAGGCTTTCACGATTATAAGCCGTCACTTTTGAATCCAGCTTCCACAGCCTTGACTGCAGCCTGGGTACGGTCATTCAGGTCCAGTTTGCTTAGAATCCGTTCGATATGAATCTTGACTGTGCCTGGTGAAATGCCCAGTTTCTCTGCTAATAATGCATTGCTGGCGCCGGAAGGCAGCAGGGCAAACACTTCGCGCTCGCGAGGCGTGAGTTTTTGCAGGTAGCTGTCATCAATTGCGGCTGCAGTTTGAGTCTGACCGCGCAAGGCAAAGCCCAGCAAACCGCAGATACTGTGCAACACTTGCAGGCTGTTCGCGTTTAAAGAGTTGCTTGTTATGAGGCCAAGCAATCCTACCGCGCGTTGCTGGCAGGCAATCGGCAAGTGATAGCAGTGCAGTGCTGGCTCTGTATTGCCCTGTATCGTCCACAGGCTGGGGACGAATTGGCTATGCACTTCGAAATGGATGGGTTCTTTGAGCCACATTGCCAGCGCTCCCAGCATGGGCACGCGCGCACCTATGGGAAAGGTTTTGCCACGCTGCGCCAGTATCTTGAGCGCACCTGCATGTTGCTGGCTGATCAAGCCATGTGGGGCACCAAATTGCATGCACATCTCGTCTAACAGCCATTGCAGCAGCTCTTCAGACCATCCACTCGTGAACAGCCTTTGCCCGAATCCCTCAAACAACCTTTCATGAGCGATTTGCACTTGTGTTTGTTTCAACGCGTTGCGTAAGGCAAACGCGCTTTCTGTGGGCGGGGATGGACTCTCATTTGGCATATGCCGTTTAGTATATACCGAACTACCTATATCGGGAGATTTTTTGTTGCCAGAAGCCGGGCAAAATGCAAACCATCGTGAATGCATCAAGATTCACTGAAGCGAGTAAATAGATTGATTAACCATGAAGGAGAAAGAATATGCGTAAAGTATCTGCTGTTGTCACAATGATCTTGGGTTTTGCCTGGGTATTGCCAGCACAATCGGCTGAAACCAATTCCGGTGACGGTGTTCACAACATACATCATGTACATTTTCTGGGCAAACGTCCGTATCAACAACCTTTGGTAGCTAAAACTGATGCTGAGCAGGCTTGGGTGGGTGCCACGCTGAGAGTGGACAATACTAACCACCAGCAAACCTTGAAAATGCACTCCCTGGGCAAGCGGGCTTACTAGTCAGCGTTGAGTAAGGTTCATGCGACATAATCAGTTTACATCTGGAAAGATGTATACAAATAAATGATGAAGGAGCGAAAAATGAGCAAATTATTATTGGCACTCTTGGTGACATTTGGTTTAATGGCTTCTGCCCATGCAGAAGAATCACTAGACCAAGAACCATCCATTAACCAGATGCAGCACAACCATTCGTTAGGCAAGCGTCCTTATTCCAAAATCCCGACTGCTAAGCAAAGTCAGGATGAAAAATGGGTGGGGGCAGGGATTGTCACCGACAGCCCGGAAAAAGGCTACGACAAGCACCAGCAAATGCGCTTAAACTTTATCGGTAAGCGCCCGTACATTGCCCCTACGAATAACGATTAGAAGATGTACGATAGACCATAACCCCGCAGGATTGCGGGGTTTTGTGTATTATTAAAATAAAAATTAACTTAAGTTTGTGAAGGATACACATCATGTCAACCTCCGTCCCAGCGTCCGGACCGCTAGACTTGTTCAAGCACATTAATAGAGACTTGCCAGCCTCTATTGTTGTATTTTTTGTGGCACTACCACTTTGTTTGGGGATTGCGCTGGCATCGGGCGCACCGCTATTTTCCGGTGTGATTTCCGGCATTATCGGGGGTG
Organism: Methylophilus sp. TWE2; assembly: GCF_001183865.1. NCBI lineage: Bacteria > Pseudomonadati > Pseudomonadota > Betaproteobacteria > Nitrosomonadales > Methylophilaceae > Methylophilus > Methylophilus sp. TWE2. The sequence continues at coordinate 1,963,214 of NZ_CP012020.1, read as the reverse complement.
TTGTCGTTGGTCTGGTCAGTGGCTCGCAGTTGGGGGTGAGTGGCCCGGCGGCTGGCCTGGCTGTGATTGTGCTGGCAGCAATTAGCAATCTGGGTTCTTACGAAACTTTTCTGGCAGCCGTTGTGCTGGCAGGCGTTTTCCAGTTTTTGCTGGGACAGTTCAAGGCAGGTTTCATTGCCTATTTTGTGCCTTCTTCAGTCATTAAAGGCATGCTGACGGGTATTGGGCTGCTGATTATCCTGAAGCAGATTCCTCATGCCTTTGGCTACGATGCCGACTTTGAAGGGGATGAAGCGTTTGAAGAAGCCGGTGGTCACAACACGTTTAGCGATATCTTGCAGGCTTGGGATTTGTTAACGCCAGGCGCTATCCTGATTGCAGCGGTGTCTTTTGCGATCTTGATTCTATGGGACACGGTGCTGACCAAGAAACATAGAATATTCCAGCTGTTGCAAGGACCGATTGTGGTGGTGTTGGTTGGCATTGCCTTAAACTGGGCTTTTGCCAATCGTTGGCTGGATTTCACACTAAATCCGGACCAGATTGTCAGTTTGCCAGTGGCGAAAAGCCTGGGTGATTTTGCCAGTTTCTTTACCCATCCTGACTTTAGCCAGATTGCACAGCCGTTAGTCATTAAGACTGCACTGGTGATGGCCATTGTTGCCAGCCTCGAAACCCTGTTGTGCGTAGAAGCAACGGATAAACTCGATCCATTGAAACGTGTGACGCCAACTAATCGTGAGCTTAAGGCACAGGGTCTGGGCAATATGGTGTCAGGCCTGATTGGCGGCTTGCCAATCACCCAGGTGATTGTACGTAGTAGTGCGAATATCACGTTTGGAGCACAAACCAAACTATCAGCGGTATTGCATGGTTTCTGGTTGTTGCTGAGTGCATTGACCATCGCCAGTTTTCTTAACATGATCCCATTAGCAAGCCTGGCGACCATTCTAATTATGGTGGGTTACAAATTGGCAAAACCCAGCCTGTTCAAGCAAATGTATGCACTGGGCTGGGAGCAGTTTGTCCCTTTTATTGTGACGATCATCGCCATTATATTGACTGACTTGCTGACAGGTATTGGCTTGGGTCTGGTGGTGGCTGTTTTCTTCACCTTGCACCACAGCTACCGTAACTCACATTACATCAAGCAGACTCGTTCAAGCGTAGAGGGCAGGGAAGTATTCCACTTAGTGCTGGCGGAAGAAGTTTCCTTCTTTAACAAGGCCAGCATTCTAGAGGTGCTGGAAGGCATTCCGGCCAACAGCAAGGTCGTAATTGATTGTACTAACAGCAAATCCATTGCCTATGATGTCGTCGAGTTTATCCATGATTATCAGCAACATGCCAAATTAAAAAATATTGAGGTGGAAACCATACAATACAATCCGCCCAAACATCTACTGGGGCATTAGCCTCATAACAAGCGTCACCATAATTATTTGATAGAGGATACGTAATATGTACAAACACCCGTTACTGGACCGCGACAAAATGACCGCGCGTGAAGCACTGGATATTTTGATCGAAGGCAACCGCCGTTTTACGAGTGACCGTGAAGAGGATAAAGATTTCCAGACGCTGATCCAGATTACCAAGGACAAACAACACCCGTTTGCCTCTTTCTTGAGTTGCAGTGACTCTCGTGCCCCTGTAGAGCTATTGTTTGACCAGGCACTTGGCGATATTTTCAGTGTCCGCCTGGCGGGTAATATTGCGTCTGATAAGGCGATTGGTAGCCTGGAATTTGCCAGCAAATACCTGGGTAGCAAACTGATTGTGGTTATGGGGCATACGTCCTGCGGTGCAGTGAAAGCAGCATGTGATGACTTTAAGGATGGGCATATTGGTGAAATTATCAACCTGATCAAGCCTTCCATCCGTCATGAAAAAACCGTGGCTGACCCGGATCATCGTAATTCAAAGAATGCTGATTTTGTTGAGAAAATTGGCACACTGAACGTGAAATACCAAATTGATACGATTATCCGTTGCAGTGATATTGTCGATGATATGTTGCAAACCAAGCAGATCGGTATTGTGGGTGCCATCTATGATATTGCGACAGGCAAAGTAAACTTCCTGGAAGAGACCTTCGTTGGATAAAGCAGTGATTCAGTAAATAAAAAGCCGATGCAATGCATCGGCTTTTTTATGGTAAAGAGAAGTGAGGTCAGTGATGACCTTCTTTGGCAAGGTTGATGCTGTATTTGGGAATTTCAACGGTGACGTCAGTCTCTTGCATGATAGCCTGGCAAGATAAACGGGACTGCGGCTGCAAGCCCCAGGCACGATCCAGCATATCCTCTTCATCTTCTTCGATTTCGTTCAGGCTGTTAAAGCCTTCCCGCACAATCACATGGCAGGTGGTACAAGCGCATACCCCACCACAGGCATTATCAATATCAATATCATGCTTAAGCAAGGCATCACATATAGAGGTACCTTGATCTGCTTCAATCACCGCTCCTTCTGGACAGATTTCAGCATGAGGTAAGATAGTTATTTTTGGCATATCAAAGTTCCAGTGAATCCAGGTTTTTACCGGTAAGGGCTTTTTGTACTGAAGCATCCATGCGCTTGGCAGCAAATGCCTCGGTGGCATGGTTTAACGCTTCAGTCGCCTGGTTGACGGCGTGGCTATCGTCGCCTTGGCATAAAGTCAATAAAGCGTCGATATGAGTTTGTATCTGGTGTCGTTCATCTGCAGAGAGCAGCGTCTCACCATCTTCTGCCAAGGCTGCCTGAATCGCTTCGACCAGGCGTTGTGCATCGACCACCGCTTCACGCAGCATACGGGCTTGTTTGTCACTCTCAGCAGCACCAAACGAATCTTTTAGCATGCCCGTAATCTGGTCTTCACTGAGGCCATAAGATGGCTTGACGGTGATGTTGGCTTCAATACCGCTGGTTTGCTCGCGTGCACTGACTGATAGCAGCCCGTCTGCATCCACCTGGAAGGTGACACGGATACGCGCTGCGCCAGCTGCCATCGGTGGAATGCCACGCAGTTCAAAGCGTGCCAGCGAGCGGCAGTCACTGACCAGTTCACGCTCGCCCTGAACCACATGAATGGCCATGGCGGTCTGGCCATCCTTGTAAGTGGTGAAATCCTGTGCACGTGCAATCGGCAACGTCGAGTTGCGAGGAATGACTTTTTCGACTAGTCCACCCATGGTTTCCAGACCCAGTGAAAGCGGGGTGACATCCAGCAACAATAACTCATCGTCACTGCGGTTGCCTGCCAGCACATTCGCCTGTATCGCTGCCCCCAGGGCGACGACTTTGTCAGGATCCAGGTTGGTCAGCGGCTCCTGCTCAAAAAAGGCTTGTACCGCATGGCGGATATGCGGCATACGGGTCGCGCCGCCTACCAGCACCACGCCATTAATGTCTGTAGAGGTTAAGCCTGCATCACGCATCGCTTTGCGCGTAGGACTTAATGTTTTGATGACCAGGTGTTCCGTCAGCGTGACGAATTGATTCACCGTTAGTGTTTCATCGACCAATACACCATTACTCAATTTGCAGACAATATTGGCTTCGTGGTTATCGGTCAGCCATTCTTTGGCCTGGCGTGACTTGGTCAACAGCAGGCGCGTGTCTTCTTCAGTAAGCGGTTTAAAATCTTTGGTTTTGCTGCGTACCTGGTCCAGCACCCAGCAGTAAATGCGATGATCGAAGTCATCCCCCCCCAGGGCTGAGTCGCCATTGGTGGCCAGTACTTCAAACACGCCTTTGCTCAAGCGTAAGATAGAAATATCAAAGGTGCCACCGCCCAGGTCGTAAATGACATAGACGCCTTCGGCGGCATTATCCAGCCCATAGGCGACCGCCGCTGCCGTCGGCTCATTGAGCAGGCGCAATACATGCAACCCTGCTAGGCGTGCAGCATCTTTGGTGGCCTGGCGCTGGGCATCGTCAAAATAGGCGGGGACGGTAATGACGGCCCCCGTGAGTTCACCGCCCAAAGCTTTTTCGGCACGGGCTTTGAGTGTTTTGAGGATTTCGGCAGAAATCTCCACTGGGCTTTTCAACCCTGCGCGGGTTTTGAGTTCCAGCATGCCTTGTGAACTGTCATTTTCAACAAAGTGGTATGGGATATGCGCTCTATCGGTGATGTCATGCAATGCACGCCCCATAAAGCGTTTGACCGACACGATGGTATTCACTGGATCCTGGCTTTGCGCAGCCTGCGCCTCGTGACCGACAATCACGGCGTCATTGAGGTAACGCACAACAGAAGGCAGCAATGCATGACCATGTTCGTCATGCAACACTGTACTCATGCCGCTGCGCACAGTGGCGACTAGGGAGTTTGTTGTGCCTAGATCAATACCAACTGCCAGTTTATGCTGATGTGGGGCTGGGGATTGTCCGGGTTCAGAAATCTGTAATAAGGCCATGAAACTAATCTTCCAACTGAGCGATTAGTTGATTCACATCTTCACTCACTTTATCAATAAAACGCAGCTTGCGTACGGTGAGTGCAGCCTGGGCTGGTGCTGACTCAATCTGATTGGCTACTTGCCCCTGCAAGGTTTTAGCCTGGGTGCGCATCTCTTTCAATAAGGCGTCCAGTGCAGAAATATCCTTGCTAACCCTGGCATCGTCCATCGCTTCGCGCCATTCCATCTGGGCCATCAAAAAGTCAGCGGGCATGGCGGTGTTGTTTTCTTCATCGGTAGCAATGTTCTGCAACTGCAACAGATAACGAGCACGGGAGGTAGGCTGTTTTAATGTCTGATAGGCTTCATTTGCGAGTGTGGCCATCTGCATGGACTGCATGCGTTCAGCAGGCGAAGCATTCACAAATTTATCGGGATGCACTTCAGCCTGCAATTTACGGTACTGGTTATCCAGTTGAGCCATGTCTAACTCAAATTGCTGCGGTAGTTGAAACAATGCGAAGTAGTTTTGCATACTTTTAAAGAAAACTGAAAGAGGGCAAGAATCACGTCCTCTGACCAGCTTAGACGGTAAAGGATTCTCCGCAGCCACACTCGTCCTTCACGTTCGGGTTGTTGAACTTGAAGCCTTCGTTCAAGCCTTCCTTGGTGAAGTCCAGCTCGGTGCCATCGATATACACCAGGCTTTTCGGGTCCACAATGACTTTGATACCGTGACTTTCAAAGGTCACATCTTCCGGCAGTAGCTCATCCACGAATTCCAGCGTATAAGCCATGCCCGAACAGCCGGTGGTTTTCACCCCCAGGCGCAAGCCGACACCCTTGCCACGGTTGGCAAGAAACTTCTCAACGCGGTTGGCAGCGGTTTCAGTCAGCGTAATTGCCATGTTAATGACCTTGTTTGGATTTCAAGTCCGCAATGGCAGATTTGATGGCATCTTCAGCCAAGACGGAGCAGTGGATTTTAACTGGTGGCAGCGCCAGCTCTTCTGCAATCGCAGAGTTTTTGATCTCTTGTGCCTGATCCAGCGTTTTGCCTTTCAGCCATTCGGTGACCAGGGAGCTCGAAGCAATTGCAGAGCCGCAGCCATAAGTCTTGAACTTGGCATCTTCAATCACGCCTGCATCGTTCACTTTGATTTGCAGCTTCATGACGTCACCACACGCAGGCGCGCCGACCATGCCGGTCCCGACATTCGGGTCATTTTTGTCCATGGAACCCACGTTACGTGGATTTTCGTAGTGGTCTAACACTTTATCTGAATAAGCCATTTAACACTCCTTGAAATTAAATGCCTTCGCAACATGGCTTTGGCTTTAATTTTTAATTAACTTTCAAACACTCGAAAATTTAAGATTTCATTGTCTGGGAAGGCGGAGGAATGTGCCGTTTAGTTCATCTAAACAAGCATTCCGACAACGCCGCCAGGCGGTGAAAGATCAATTTTAATGCTCTGCCCATTCAACTTTGGACAAATCAATCCCATCCTTGAACATCTCCCATAATGGGGACAGTTCACGCAATTTTCCAATCTTGCTCTTCAATAGCTCAATCGTGTAGTCCACATCGGCTTCAGTCGTAAAGCGGCCGATACTGAAACGGATTGAGCTATGTGCCAACTCATCTGAACGGCCCAGCGCACGCAAAACGTAGCTAGGCTCCAGGCTGGCCGATGTACAGGCAGAGCCTGAAGACACGGCAATGTCTTTAATCGCCATGATCAGTGACTCACCTTCCACAAAGTTGAAACTTACGTTCAGGTTGTGTGGCACGCGATGATCCAGATCCCCATTCACATAAGTCTCTTCAATTTGTAGCAGGCCATTGAGCAAACGATCACGCAACATGCGGATACGCTCGTTTTCACTCGCCATTTCTTCACGCGCAATGCGGAAGGCTTCGCCCATGCCCACAATCTGGTGCGTTGCCAGGGTGCCTGAACGCATGCCGCGCTCATGACCACCGCCGTGCATTTGTGCTTCGATACGGATACGTGGCTTGCGGCGGACATACAGTGCGCCTATGCCTTTGGGGCCGTAGGTTTTGTGTGCAGAAAAGCTCATCAAATCCACCGGCAGTTTTTCCAGGTCAATCACCACTTTACCAGTGGCTTGTGCAGCGTCCACATGGAAAATAATATTGTTTGCGCGGCAGACATTACCCAATGCTTCAATATCCTGAATCACGCCAATTTCGTTGTTGACCAGCATGATGGATGCGACTACGGTATCCGGACGAATGGCAGCCTTGAATTTTTCCAGCGAGATCAGGCCATCGGCTTCAGGTTGCAGGTAAGTCGCTTCATAGCCTTCACGCTCCAGCTCCCGCACGGTGTCCAGCACAGCTTTATGCTCTGTGGCAGAAGTAATAATGTGCTTACCCTTGCTGCCCGCGTAAAAGTGGGCAGCACCCTTGATGGCCAAGTTGTTGGACTCGGTCGCGCCAGAAGTCCACACGATTTCGCGCGGATCGGCGTTCACCAGTTTGGCAACCTCTTCACGTGCATTTTCAACAGCGTGTTCGGCCGTCCAGCCATACGGATGGCTACGCGACGCGGGATTGCCAAAGTCTTCGGTCAGGTAAGGAATCATTTTTTGCGCAACACGGGGGTCAACCGGTGTAGTCGCAGAATAGTCCAGGTAAATCGGCTTTCTTTCAGACATGTTTGCTCTTTCAATAAAAGTCTTATGCCGCAACGGCACTTAATCCTTTGAGTCGTTGCACTTGTTGTTGCAACGCTGCTAAAAACTGTGTGATTTCTTCACTGCTATTGCTATCACTCAAGCTGACACGCACTGCGCCGCGCGCCAGGTCTGGTTCTATGCCCATTGCCAGCAATACATGGCTAGGCTCTGTGCTGTCGCTGGAGCAGGCGGAACCGCTGGCGACAGCAAATCCTGCTTTATCGAGCGCAGTGACCAGTGTTTCACCTTCAATATTCGAGATGGCAAAAAAACTGGTATTGGGTAAGCGCCTAACATCGGGCGAAAAAATCTTGGCCCCGATTGTCTTTAAACCTGCCTCCAGCTGGCGGCGTAAACTGATCACGTTGTCCTGACGGCTAACCAAAGTCTGCATCGCTAATTGGCAAGCTTGCGCAAAACCAATAATACCCGCCACGTTTTCGGTGCCACTGCGTAAACCACGCTCCTGACCACCACCGTGTAATAATGGCGCGATATCCACGCGTTTATCCAGAATCAGCGCGCCCACACCCACCGGTCCTCCAATTTTGTGGCTGGAAATGGTCATGGCATGTACGCCTAAGATGCTCATATTCACTTCAATTTTACCGAATGCCTGCACCGCATCAGTATGCAGTAGCGCCCCGTGGGCTTTTGCCAGGGCGGCCAATTCAGCAATCGGCTGTATGGCACCTGTTTCATTATTCGCCAGCATGGCAGACACCAGGCCTGTACGTGTTTTTAAGGCTTGCTCCGCTTGCGCCAAGTCAATTACACCTTGATGATCGACTGCCAGCTGGGCGACTTTCCAGTCATGCCAGGCCAATGATTGGGCGGGGCGGGTGACACAGGGATGTTCAATGGCGCTGATTAATAATTGCGCAGGGCTCAAGTTGGCTGTGATGCCCTTGATCGCAAAGTTATTGGCTTCTGTTCCGCCAGAGGTGAATACCACTTGTGAAGCTTGAACACCGACGCAATCTGCAATCTGCTTTCTGGCCAGGTCCATGGCGTCTTTCGCATTGCGCCCATAGACATGACGGCTGGTAGGATTGCCGCTAGGCTGTGTGAGCCAGGGCAGCATGGCCTCCAACACCTGCGATTTAAGCGCGGTGGTACTGTTATGGTCAAAGAAAGCGGTTTTCATGGAAATCACCAGGCCTTAAGCAGCGATTGTTGCTTCAGATCCACATTTTCTAGGTGAAAATACGACAGTGCCCGCGCCTTTATTGCGTTGCATATCGACCATGTCAGCCAGGCTCACGCCCGATAAATATTCAAGAATCTTGCCATTGAGTGAGGCCCATAACTCATGTGTCATGCAACGGCCTTCATCGTGACAGTTTTCGTTACCGCCACATTGGGTGGCATCAATTTGCTCATCTACCGCCGTAATAATGTCAGATACGGAAATTTCGTGATGCGCTTTGGCAATGCGGTAGCCGCCACCTGGACCGCGCACGCTGGAAACCAGCCCCTGCTTGCGTAAACGACTGAATAACTGTTCAAGATAAGACAGGGAAATGCTTTGGCGTTCGCTGATGCCAGCCAGTGTCACAGGCTTGTCTGCTTCGAACAGCGCAATATCCAGCATTGCAGTAACAGCAAAACGTCCTTTGGTGGTTAATCGCATCTTAAGATGACCTTTTAAAACAGAGGTGAATAATATAATAACCTACTGTTTTAGTCAATTATTATGACTGAAAAGTTCTGTATGAAATGAAATAACGTGGAACAGCCTGGGAACAGTCTTTGGCTAACAAAAATGACCCAGGGATGCGCTGTTATTCAGGCTTTTTGGCAAAGGCTTCACCCACATTGCTGTCGGTCTCGGCATCGCTGAGTTTGGCTAACTGCGTTTTGAGTTCGGCAATCTCGGCTTCCTGTTTGTGGGCATGATCGAGCAGGCTGTTGATGGCTTTGATCATGGGGTCATTCTCGTCATTACCCACCGCGTAGGCATTGAAGCCCATTTTTTGCGCGGCGTCCTGACGTTGCTTGGCCTTTTCTTCTTCGAGAATGCGGGCCGGAATACCTACCGCAGTTGCGCCCTCAGGCACATCTTTGACAACCACGGCATTAGAACCGATTTTGGCATTCTTACCGATGGTAATCGGACCGAGGACTTTTGCCCCGGCGCCAATGACGACGCCAGATTCGAGGGTAGGGTGACGTTTGCCCTTGTTCCAGCTGGTGCCGCCCAGGGTGACGCCGTGATAGAGCGTGCAGTCATCGCCAATAATGGCGGTTTCACCAATGACAACGCCCATACCATGATCGATAAAAACACGGCGGCCTATGGTGGCCCCCGGGTGAATCTCGATACCGGTAATCCAGCGCCCAAAGTGAGAAAGGGCGCGTCCCAGCCAGTATAAGCGGTGAGTCCATAGCCAGTGGCTGAAACGATGCAGAATCAGGGCGTGAACACCAGGATAAGTGGTCAAAATTTCGAAGTGGGTACGTGCTGCCGGGTCGCGGTCAAACACAATCGAAATATCTTCTTTGATGTGATTAAACATGCGCGCATTATGCCATTAACTGAAGAGGCCGTCTAAAAATCAGATTGGAAGCACTGAGGCAACTCGGTACAATAAAAGTTTTATCTGAGTGCGAGCTTCATGTCTGACGCATGCCAATCCTGTGGTGCCTGCTGCGCCAGTTTCCGGGTTTCTTTTTATTGGGCTGAGACTGATACGCACCCCATGGGCAATGTACCGGCGCACCTGACGCGCAAGGTCAATGATACCTATGTCTGCATGCAAGGCACGGAGCAAACCCCCGTCCGCTGTATTGCGTTGCAAGGCGAGGTAGGAAAGTCAGTTGGCTGCCAGATTTACGCCTTGCGTTCGAGTACCTGCCGCGAATTTGCCGCAGGTTCTGACATTTGCAATCAGGCACGGCAAAAAATCGGGCTAGCGCCCATCGTTGCTGATTAGTACTTGGTATGCTTTTTGGGATTGACCGTCAGTGTCAAAATCCCGCGCAGCAAGTTGACTTCTTCTTTTTCCAGTCTGGTCCGGCCATAAAGCCGGCGCAGCCGCTCAAACAGTTTTTTTGGCGCGCGTGGATTGATGTAGCCGATATGCTCCAGCACGTCACGCATGTGTTCGTAAAAGCGCTCCAGGTCTTCCTGTGTCGCCAGTTCGACAGGTTTTTCCTGATAGTGTAATTCGCCGGTGGTCACTGACATGCGCGTTTCATAACACATGATTTGTACCGCTTGAGCCAGGTTGAGTGAGGTGTATTCCGGGTTGGCCGGGATCGTCGCCAGCACATGGCAGCGGTCAGCTTCAGCGTTGCTCAGTCCGCTCATTTCAGTGCCAAAGACCAGTGCCACCTGGCTTGTGCCTGCTACTGCTTTCACCTCTTGGGCAGCTTCACGTACGGTCATCACCTGTTGCGACAGCGAGCGTTCCTTGCCGCTGACCCCGATCACAAACTGGCAATCGGCTAATGCCTCCTCCAGGGTTTGCGTGACGACGGCATCATCCAGCACATCTCCTGCATTGACTGCCAGTGACTTGGCTTCACCATCTGGAAAATGTTTGGGGCGTACCAGATAGAGTCGGCGCAGGCCCATGGTTTTCATGGCGCGCGCGGTCGAACCGATATTGCCAGGATGGCTGGTTTGGCAAAGCACGACGCGGATATTGTTAAAAATGCTGGATTCTAGGGTAGAGGACATGCGTATATTTGGTCGTTGTGTTTGTGACACAGCGCTTAAAAAGCTAAAATAGCATTTTATCAGTGTAATCAAGAATCCCACAGCATGCATCCAACCCTGAATGTCGCCATCCGCGCCGCGCGTGAAGCTGGCAAAATCATTAACCGTGCCGCCATGGATATTGGCGCCCTCAAAATCGAGCAGAAAGATACCAATGACTTTGTCAGTGAAGTAGACCGTGGTGCAGAGCAGGCCATTATTGCGGTATTGAAGGATGCTTACCCTAACCATGGATTTTATGGTGAAGAGAGCGGTAAATCCAACAGCGAGTCCGACAGCATCTGGATTATCGATCCATTAGATGGCACCACCAATTTCCTGCACAACTTTCCGGCCTACTGTATCTCTATCGCCCTGCAGGAAAAAGGCGTGCTGACCCAGGCTGTGATTTACGATCCGGTACGCAATGACCTGTTCACCGCCACCAAAGGTAGTGGTGCCTTTTTGAATAATCGACGCATCCGTGTCACCCAGCGTGCCAAATTACAGGAGGCGCTGATTTCTACAGGTTTCCCGTTCAAAGACTTTAGCTACTTTGAAACCTATATCAATATTTTCCGCGATATGGCTAAGAAAACCTCAGGTCTGCGCCGCCCCGGTTCTGCTGCTCTGGATCTGGCTTATGTTGCTGCCGGGTTTGCGGATGGTTTTTTTGAAATCAACCTCTCCCCGTGGGATATTGCAGCAGGTGCCTTGCTGGTGCAAGAGGCTGGCGGCATTGTGGGTGACTTTGAAGGTAACGAAACCTGGTTGCGTACAGGGAACATTGTGGCTGCCAACCCAAAGATCTTTGGCCAGATGTTGCAAGTCTGCGCCCCCCACCTGAGCGAGCGCCTCAAGTCTGCCAGCGCACAGTAAGCGCTAATCCAATGTCACGGTCTGCAGGTATTCCGGGACCGTGACCTCCCAATGCAGCGTCTCTTTAATATGCATACGCATGGCATCGGCAGCGACTGGTTCGCCATGCGTCACGAAAGTTTGCCTGGGGGGCTGATCAAAGCCTTTCAACCACTCCAGAATTTCCATGTAGTCGGCATGTGCTGACAGATTTGAAATCGACTCCACCCTGGCACGCACGGGCACATACTCACCGTGGATTTTGATGCTTTTTGCTCCATCCAGCATGGCATAACCCCGCGTGCCAGCCGCCTGAAAGCCTACAAACAGAATAGTATTGCGTGGATCCGGCGCGAATTGTTTCAAATGGTGTATCACACGCCCGCCTGAAGCCATGCCGCTGGCGGACAGGATAATCATGGGGCCATCCAGGGTATTCAAGCGTTTCGATTCTTCAATGCTGTTCACCAGATGTGCCGTCCGGAACAATACTTCTGTTTGCGACTGGTTCAAGCGGTGCATTGTCGGATAGTGGTGGTAAATCTCAGTCGCTTCGACGGCCATCGGGCTGTTCAGGTACACCGGGATATCCTCCGGGATCATGCCTGAGGCTTTGAGCATGTGAATGTAATACAGCAACTCCTGCGCCCGCCCAACTGCAAATACCGGGACAACAATCACCCCTTTGCGCTGATAAGCATGCTGGATAATATTGGCAAGTTTTATTTTGGGGTCCTCAGGGCTGTGGAGACGATTGCCGTAAGTGGATTCCACCACCAGAAAATCGGCATGCTTGATGGAAGCAGGCGGGGGCATCAGTACATCATCTGAGCGCCCGATATCGCCTGAAAACACAATGGTTTTCTGTGCATGCGTGATTTGCACGAAACTTGCCCCCAGAATGTGGCCGCTAGGATAAAGCATCAGTTTTATATCTGACCCAAGCTCAATTTCCTGTTCCATCTCAATCGGCGTGAGCAATTTAATGGCTTCAGCCGCATCTTCCTGTGTGTAGAGTGGCAGTGCAGGTTTATGTTTGGAAAAGCCACGCCTGTTTGCGAATGCAGCCTCTTCTTCATGCAGGTGGGCTGAATCTGGAAGCAATATCTTGCACAAATCTGCAGTGGCATGGCTACAGTAGATGTTGCCGGAAAATCCATGCTTTACCAGTAAAGGCAGGTAGCCACTATGATCCATATGCGCGTGTGTGAGGATAACGCTATGGATACTGCTGGCATCCACAGGCAAGGATGCCCAGTTCTTGAGCCTTAACTGTTTGAGTCCCTGGAATAAGCCGCAATCAATCATGATTTGCTGACCTTCTGCTTCAAGCAAATATTTGGAACCGGTGACGGTGCCAGTGGCCCCCATGAACGTTAATTTCATCGACATCCCCCTGTAGCTATGTTTGTCAGCTTGAGCAATGAATCAAGTATAAGCGCTGGCTACGACCACATATTGATGTAACGCATATAAAGCACAATGGTGATGCGTGCCGCATTTGTTGTAAGATGCTAGGGTTTTGCTAAAGTCACTTTACATTATCATCATCGTTCTGAAATAGCCGCATGTCCTTCGAAAACCACACCCCCATGATGCGTCAATACCTGACGTTGAAAGCACAGTATCCCGATATGCTGCTGTTTTACCGCATGGGTGATTTTTATGAGCTGTTTTTTGAGGATGCAGAAAAGGCAGCGCGGTTGCTGGGCATTACGTTGACTCGCCGCGGTGCCAGCAATGGTGAGCCGATCAAGATGGCGGGCTTGCCTTACCATGCTGCTGAGGGCTATCTGGCCAAGCTGGCAAAAATGGGTGAGGCGGTGGCGATTTGCGAGCAGGTAGGTGATCCGGCAACATCCAAAGGGCCAGTGGCACGTGAGGTGACACGTATCCTGACGCCGGGCACCCTGACCGACGCTGCCTTGCTGGATGAAACCAGAGACAATACCTTGCTGTGTGTGGCCAAAGGGGAGGGCGTGCTGGGCCTGGCGCGGTTGAACCTGGCGTCAGGCGAATTTGTATTAAGTGAAATTGCGCCTGGACATTTGTCGCAAGAGCTGGAGCGTATTCATCCTGCGGAATTAGTGATTGCTGAAGATCACACTGCTGATGTATTTCAACAAGCGCGATGTGCCAAAAAACGGCTGGCACCCTGGCAGTTTGACCTGGAGACAGCGCAGCGTAGCCTGACGCAACAATTTAATACGCATGACCTGACAGGCTTTGGCTGCGGTGAAATGCCTGCTGCAGTGACGGCTGCAGGGGCTTTGCTGGAATACGTAAAGCACACCCAGCGTACAGCGCTGCCGCATATTACAGGTTTGCGTGTGGAACAAAGCAACCATTATCTCCAAATGGATGCTGCAACGCGCCGTAACCTGGAAATCGATACCACTATCCGTGGTGAGGCCAGCCCGACCTTGTATTCGCTGCTGAACTCCACGCAAACCGCCATGGGCGCCCGTTTGCTACGGCATTGGCTGCATCATCCGCTGCGTAGCCAGCAGGCCATCCAGCAACGTCATCTGGCTGTGGCTGAACTGTTCGAACAATTTCTGGATAGTGCATTACAGCAGGCCTTGCACCCGATTGGCGATATTGAGCGCATGACCGCACGTGTGGCGCTCAGATCTGCCAGGCCGCGTGACTTGTCTGGCTTGCGCGATAGTTTGTTGCAATTGCCCGCGCTGGTCAGCAGCTTGCCACAAGTACAAACTGGTTTGTTACTGAGCTTGCTCACCGAGTTGCAGGCGCCAGCCGGGGCCTTGCAGATATTAGTGCAAGCGATCCAAGCCGAGCCCTCTGCCGTGCTGCGTGAGGGCGGTGTGATTGCGACAGGTTACGATGCCGAGTTGGATGAGTTGCGGTCTATTCAGACCGACCACGGTGATTTCTTATTGCAATTTGAGGCTGCGGAAAAAGCGCGTACCGGCATTAGCAACCTCAAGGTGGAATATAACAGTGTGCATGGTTTCTATATCGAGATCAGCCGACTGCAAGCTGAGAGCGCGCCACCGGAATACCGCCGCCGCCAGACATTGAAAAACGTTGAACGTTTTATTACGCCAGAACTGAAAGCCTTTGAAGATAAAGTGCTGAGTGCCAACGAGCGTGCACTGGCACGCGAAAAAATGCTTTACGAGCAGGTGCTGGATGCCTTGCTGCCGCATGTCACCACCTTGCAACGGATTGCTACCGCAGTCGCCACGCTGGACGTGCTTGCCTGTTTTGCGGAGCGCGCGCGGGCGCTCAATTATGTGCAGCCCCGCTTCCGTGCCGAAAGTGGACTGGATATACAGCTTGGCCGCCATCCAGTGGTAGAAAATATTGCCCAACCTTATGTTGCCAATGATGTTTGCCTGAATCCCTACCGGCAGTTGCTGCTGATTACAGGCCCCAATATGGGTGGTAAATCGACTTTTATGCGGCAAACGGCCCTGATCGTCTTATTGGCCTACTGCGGCAGTTTTGTGCCTGCACAAAGTGCAGTCATTGGCGAGATAGACCGCATCTTTACCCGCATTGGCGCCTCTGACGATTTGGCAGGCGGTCGCTCTACCTTTATGGTAGAAATGACCGAGACCGCCAATATCCTCAATAACGCGACTGCCAACAGCCTGGTGCTGCTTGATGAAATCGGCCGCGGGACCAGTACGTTTGACGGCCTCAGCCTCGCGTGGGCTGTCGCCAAACAATTGCTGGAAAAAAATAAATCACTGACTTTGTTTGCCACGCATTATTTTGAACTGACGCGGATTGTGGATGAAGCCAAACATGCGGCCAATGTGCATCTGGATGCCGTTGAGCATGGGCAAGGCATCGTCTTTTTGCATAAGGTGGAAGAAGGCGCTGCGACCATGAGTTACGGGATACAGGTGGCACAGCTGGCAGGTATCCCAAAATCAGTTGTGCAATTGGCCAAACGCAAGCTCCAGCAGCTGGAGAACCAGACCATTGCAGCTACTCCGCAAAATGATTTATTTGCGGGTAACCCTGAGCCAGAGGAACCGCCATTACATCCACTGGTCGCAGAATTAGAGCGTATACAACCGGACGACCTGACACCTAAACAGGCGCTGGAATTACTCTATTCATTGAAAAAACAATTATGAGGATATGTCCATGCAGAAACCAGCCATTACACAGCAACCGATTCATGAACTGATTGCCAACCGCTGGAGCGGCCGTGCCTATGATGCAAGCAAACCAGTCACCAAAGACCAGGTAGTCAGCCTTCTTGAAGCTGCACGCTGGGCACCCTCATGCTTCGGTGATCAGCCATGGCGCTATGTCGTGTGTAATAAGAACGAGAATTCACAAGCATGGCAGGCCGCTTATGATTGCCTGGTACCTGGAAACCAGAGCTGGGCCGTCAATGCGCCGCTATTGCTACTGATTTGCGCCGATACCCTGTTTAGTCATAACGACAAACCCAACAAATGGGCACCATACGATACCGGCGCTGCTACTGAAAATCTGTGCCTGCAAGCCACTGCGCTGGGTCTGATGGCGCACCAGATGGGTGGCTTTGATGCCGATAAAGCCAGAACTACGTTTAACGTGCCTGAGCGTTACCAGATTTTGGCCATGGTCACTGTCGGCTACCAGGCTGAGGTTGAAAGCTTGAGTGGTGAAACCAAAGAGCGTGAGACTGCTCCACGTAGCCGTAAACCGCTCAATGAGCTCTTTTTCAATGGTCAATGGGATCAGGCCATTCTCTAAACTTTGCAGCATGGCAGTAAAAGCGATTAGCGTGGCTGCCATCCTCTGCTAAAATGACACTATAAAAAATACATTGATTGGATATGGAGATCCTATGGCAGTCGTTACGCTGACTAAAGAAAATTTTAAAGAAACCATCGAGAATAACGCGTTTGTGATTGTCGATTTTTGGGCACCGTGGTGTGATCCATGTGTGGCTTTTACGCCCACCTTCGAAGCGGCGGCAGCAAAAAATCCTGACATCGTGTTTGGCATGGTCAATACCGAAACTGATCCTGAAATCTCTGATTATTTTGAAGTTAAGCAGATTCCAGGCTTGTTAGTGATTCGTGAGCGTGCTGGCATCCATGCGCAAGTCGGTGAGATTGGCGCACCCGCACTGGATGAGATTATCAAATGGGCGCGTGAGTTTGACATGACTGCGGTGAGAGAGTACTACAAGGCGGAAGACGGTAAGCAATAATTGCTGAATTCACCTAAGCTTAAAAAGCCATGATCAGCATGGCTTTTTGCTTTTTTGAGGTGATTCATTTTCATCACTATTTGTATGTCGCAGCATAAATTTGAAAGTTTTCTTCCATCGTCTACAATCACAAAAAAAGTAATGCTCTGTCTCTGTATTAGTAATTTAATAAGGTGACGCATAAACAACGAAACCAATAAGAAGCGAGCGATTTAGCCATTTATATCAAAAATCCAATTTTTATTATTGAGACCTATCTGTCTCTATAATTAGAGTTGGGCATTTCCAAGGAGCATTGTTATGGAATTTAGCGTATGCGGGATGCTGCTTAAGCTGAGCGTAGACACGCTAATTGCCGGAGTCGCCCTCATTATTTCTATTGCCTCTTTAGGGACATCAATATTTTCTTGGAGAAAGGCATTTCGTCCACTAGTAACTGCTTCAGTTAGGACCCATCAAGCGGGAAATGTAATGATCGCCTACGATTTGGTACTACTGAACTCTGGACAGATTCCGGCCAGAGACATAACGATATCAACCGACCCTTCTTTGCTAAATCGTGCTTTAGGGGAAGATGCTAGTGATGACAATAGGAGGAAGTGGCTTGCCTGCTTTGAGCCGGATAGAAAGATTCGTATATTACATAATGGCGATAAAATCTCTTGCTCATTCGGGACTACGAAGGGAGAGGTAGGTGGCTTCTGGCGCTACAAGGCCTCAATTCCAGTGGAAATCGCATACAGTGGTTGGTTTGGTAAACAATACACAGAGAAACACGAAATTCAAATAATAGATTCTGACAGTTTTACAGGTTTTATGTGGGCAAAATAGATGCCCAACTCTTCATTCGAGCGGACCGCCTCAGGTTGCCGCTGAATTTCAAAATTGGGGACCATTGGAGCCACTGTGCAAGTCTATAGCACTCTCAAGAGAGCTATGCCTGCGGACTGAGGGCTTGCTTTAAAAGGTAGACACATCGACCTAACTCTTAGGGAATGTGAAATGGCTAATGAACAAAAGAATTCCAGGTATCTCCTCTGCTCAAAGATCACTCCACTGGTACTTTCGTCCGTGCCACCACATTTCTCAATACAAAACTCGTATGCACCCCGGTGACGCCTGCAATCTTGGTGATTTTATGCAGTAGCAGGTGTTGGTAGTCGTCCATGTCTTTCACGACCACTTTCAATAGGTAGTCAGATTGTTGGCCGGTAATGAGCAGGCATTCCAGCACTTCGGGGATTTGCGTAATGCTGCTTTCAAAATTGGCAAAGCGCTCTGGGGTGTGTTGATCCATCGAAATGCCGATAAGCGCCATCAGACTCAGGCCTAGCTTTTTAGCGTCAACTATCGCCTGGTAGCCGAGAATCAGCCCGGCTTGTTCGAGCGCTTTTACCCGGCGCAGGCAAGGCGCAGGGGAGAGGCCGATACGGTCGGCGAGGTCTTGGTTGCTGATATGGCCTTCGGTTTGCAGGATGCTTAAAATTGACTTGTCGAAACGGTCTAATTTCATAAAAATTTCTATTTAATTTTAATATTGAAATAATATTACAAAATTTATTTATATATTGAAATAATATTTTTAATATTTTGATTTTTTGAATCAATTAGCAATTTAATTTTTTGCCAAGTCGCTATGATGTCTCATGTCAAAAACAAATCTTTTGGAGTACATCATGCAGACACAATCCGCAAAAAAATATCAGGCCTTTCCTCCTGTCCAACTCCCTGATCGTCAATGGCCGAATGCGGTGATTACGCACCCTCCTATTTGGATGAGTACCGATCTGCGCGATGGTAACCAGTCATTGTTTGAGCCGATGGATGCGGAGAAAAAGCTGCGCATGTTTAATATGTTATGTCAGATGGGCTTTAAAGAGATTGAGGTGGCGTTCCCATCAGCTTCGCAAACCGATTTTAATTTTGTGCGCGGCCTGATTGAGGAAAAGCGTATTCCTGACGATGTGACAATCGAAGTATTAACCCAGGCGCGTGAGCACCTGATTCGTCGCACCATGGAGTCAATCCGTGGTGCGAAGCGAGTGATTGTGCATATTTACAATGCGACTTCTCCCACCTTTAGAGATGTGGTGTTCAATATGAGCAAGGCGGAAGTCAAGGCCATGGCGGTGGATTCGGTCAAGTTGGTCAGGGCACTGGCGGCTGACATGCCTGAGACCGAGGTCATCATGCAATATAGCCCTGAAACCTTTACCGCGACAGAGCTTGAGTTTTCCAAGGAAGTCTGTGACGCAGTGACTGAGGCGTGGGGTGCAACGCCTGAGCGCAAGATCATTATCAACCTGCCAGCCACGGTAGAGGTGGCAACACCTAATGTCTATGCTGACCAGATTGAATGGATGCACCGCAACCTGGCCCGCCGTGACAGTATTGTGCTGAGTCTGCATCCTCACAACGATCGTGGCACAGCCGTGGCCGCGACTGAGCTGGGCATCATGGCCGGGGCTGACCGCGTGGAAGGCTGCCTGTTTGGGCATGGTGAGCGCACCGGCAATGTCGATCTGGTGACGGTGGCACTGAATATGTATACACAGGGCGTGCATCCTGGCCTCGATTTTTCCGATATTGATACCATTGGCCGCACAGTGGAGGAGTGCACCCAGATTGAAATTCATCCGCGCCATCCTTATGCAGGTGACCTGGTATTTACGGCTTTCTCTGGATCACACCAGGATGCAATTAAAAAAGGCTTTGCCAGCCAGTCTTCACAGGCCCGTTGGAATGTGCCTTACCTGCCGATTGATCCTAAAGACCTGGGGCGGAACTATGACTCAATTATTCGCGTGAATAGCCAGTCTGGCAAAGGCGGCGTCGCTTACCTGATGGAAAGCCATTATGGCGTGATTATGCCGCGACGCATGCAGGTCGAGTTTTCTAGCGTGGTGCAGCAATACACCGACCAGCATGGTAGCGAGGTCGGGCATGCCGAGCTGTGGCAACTGTTTAACCAGCATTATGTATCAGCCGTCATGCCTATCCACTTCCAGGATTATCAACTGGAGTCACATGTACAAGGCCAGGCTATCCGCATGCATATTGCGGTGGACGGCGTGCCGACCATTGTCAGCGGACACGGTAATGGGCCGGTGGATGCAGCGATTCATGCACTACACAATATTGGCATACAGGTTCAGGTGCGCAGCTTTGAAGAGCGCTCGCTGGGAGCAAGTCCTTCTGCTGGCGAAGCCACGGCATGTGCTTTTGTTGAGGTGGTTTGCCAGGGTAAGGTATGTTATGGCGTGGGTATGGATACCAATATCGTCACTGCCTCGATCAAAGCCATTGTGAGCGGATTGAACCGGTGCAGTGTGCAACCTCTGGTGATGGCTAAAACGGCTTGATTGCTTGATTGAAAGTCAGCCCTGCCCGAGATGGCGGGGTTATTGATTACCAGTGACCGGTAGTGATCAGTTGGTAAACAAAATAAGCACCAAGCAACATCATGGCATAGACCGGCAGGTCACTGGCGGAACGCCGTTGTTGGGTGCTGATATGGGTGATGTAGCGGTGAAACGCAAAAGCGGCCAGTAATCCAATGACAAGCAGGGCAGCATTCAATGGCGAGGCAGTTATCCATTGTAGCCAGTCTGAGGGGCCTTGGTCACTGCCAAAAACATGTACGGCAATACCGATAAAGGCGCAAACCATTAATCCCAAGGTCAGCATTGCCTTCAGAATCTGCCATGGTCCATCCGGACGAATAGTGCGGTTCTTGCTGTAACGATTTGGATCCATACAGCGCTCCTTCAAGCAATGGTAATACGCCTTCGCGTGGATTCCCAAGTGGACTTGCTTCAAATAAGCCCGCCAGGCTGCGGCGGGCATTAGGTATTACTGTTTGCTGCCGGATTGGCAGGTAAATAGGTTGCCGGGTCTACTGGTTTGCCTTTTTGCCTGATCTCGAAATGCAGCATAGCCGGCTTGTTATTTGTAGGCAAAGGCAGGGTTGCCAGTTTTTCGCCAGAGGCTACAAATGACCCTTCCTTGACCAGCGAATTGCCCTGGTGGGCGTAGACTGAAAGCAAATTGCTATTATGCTTGATGATCACTAGCTTGCCATAACCACGCACATCCATGCCGCTATAGATCACTTTGCCAGCGCCTGCTGCAGTGATGGCTTGGCCGGGATTGCCGGTGATATTCAGCCCCTTGTTGGTTTGTGCGTCGAAGCCTGCGCTGACTTTGCCTGGCAATGGCCATTGCCATTGAATGTCGGCGTCTGCAATGGCTTCCAGGTCGCTGGCAACATTCTTTCCAGCATCTGCAGTTGCAGGTGCGGTGCTATTTGGTGCCGTCGTCGGTGCAGCGGCTGTGTCCGCAGATGGGCTGAGCTCTGGGCGTGAGATGGCTGAAGTCACGACTTCAGCATCATCCGTTGCGCTGGCAGTATCGTTGGGTTTGTTATTGGCAGTATTGGTACTACTTGCCTTCAGGTTCAGTACCTGGCCGATATGAATTTCATACGGTGACTGTAACTGGTTAAATTCCGCCAGTTTTGTAAATGGGATGCCAAATTTGCGACCTATGCTATATAGTGTATCGCCTTTTTGCACCAGATACTGGTTTGCTCCCAGGGTCACTGGCGTGGCAGATTTGTTTTCTTGCGAGACTGAGCTGCTGGTGACTGGCGCACGTGGCATGGGCGAGTTGAGTGCGCAGGCTGCGAGTGTACAGGCGGTGCCCCATACCGTAAGCAAAGTGCGTAATCTCATGATAATGCTGTGCCTCCCAATAATGGAACAAACTTGACTGCTTCCAGTGCGGTGTTTTGTATGCCTTGCGCTGTGCGCTCAATCAAATGCAACACTTGTTCTGTCGTGCCGACCGGAATCACCATACGGCCACCAACAGCGAGTTGTTCAACGAGTTCCTGTGGGACATGGCTGGCGGCCGCGGTCACCATGATGGCATCAAACGGGCCATAGTCCTTCAAACCCAGGCTACCATCGGCGTGATCAAGTTTGACATTAGTGCATTTGAGCGTGCGCAAGTGGTTTCTGGCTTTCATGACCAATGGACGTATGCGCTCCAGGGAATAAACTTCTGTGCTGACACGCGACAGTACCGCAGTCTGGTAACCACAGCCAGTGCCTATCTCGAGCACCTTATTTAGAGGCTTGCCGTTACGCAGGATTTGCGTCATTTTGGCCACAATATAAGGTTGCGAAATGGTCTGGCCATAACCAATCGGTAATGAGACGTCCTCATAGGCGCGAATGGATAATGCTTCGTCGACAAAAATATGACGCGGGATATCTGCCATCGCGGCAATGACGACTTCATCCTGTATGCCTTGTTCACGCAGCCGCGCAAGCATGCGCTCACGTGTGCGTGATGAGGTCATGCCTATACCGGTTTTATTGGAAGTTCGTGCGATCGCCATAGGAATTAATTTTTGGCTTGCAGCCATTGTTGCATGGGCGCAATCTGCGAATGCTTGGTCAGGTCTACCTGTATCGGTGAAATGGACACATAGCCTTGTGCCACCGCATGGAAGTCAGTGCCTTCACCACCGTCATTCGGCTGCCCGGCAGCGCCTACCCAGTAGACCGTTTCTCCACGTGGCGTTTGCAGCTGGATAACAGGCTCGGCTTTGTGCCGTTTGCCCAGGCGGGTGATTTGGCGGCCCTTAATCTCCTCAAACGGAACATCAGGCACGTTAATGTTGAGCAAGGTAGGCTCAGTGAACTCACTGTGGTTATATTGTTTGACCAGGTCAACAATGATAAGGGCTGCGGTTTCGAAATGCGTGGGTTGATGCTGCGACATGGAGACCGCAAAAGACGGGATGCCTAACAGGTAACCTTCGGTTGCAGCGGCAACCGTGCCTGAGTAAATAGTGTCATCCCCCATATTCGCGCCATCATTAATGCCACTGATGACCATGTCTGGCATCTCTTGCATCAAGCCAGTCAGAGCAATATGGACGCAATCGGTGGGCGTGCCGTTGACATAGAAAAAACCATTAGCCGCCTGTTTGACGCTTAATGGCCTGTCCAGGGTCAGTGAATTACTGGCGCCGCTGCGGTTACGCTCAGGGGCCACTACCGTAATATCAGCAATTTTACTTAGGTGTGAGGCTAGTATGTTCAGTCCTGGTGCCAGGTAGCCATCATCGTTGGATAACAGAATTCTCATGCGCAATATTATATAAGGTTTACCCGGCTTGTCAGCGCCCGTGCATGAAAGAATTTATTGTAAAGGCACTCTCATCTGCCAGCTCTCAGGCAGCTTGATAACGCTGACCGGTATATTTGGCATACACAATCACGCTGGCAAAAAATACCAAACTGAGTAAGACTTCTGCCATTGCCAGGCCACGTGAAAGGCCGGTCTCTGACCAGCTTCTGACAGCGCCTTCCGTAAAGTAAAACAGAATCAACATGCCCGACCATTGATAGGTGTATCGCTTACCACGCAGTATGCCAAAGACGGGCAGCAAAAGCGGCAGCGTTTTGAGGAACAGCAGGCTACCACCAGGCCTGAGCGGCGCCCAGAATATTTCCCACCCCAGGCATAACACAATCAAGCCGAGCAGGCTGATACTCGCCGCAATGCGGCTGCTGGATAAAAGACGCGGTATCATGATTTGCACGCTTGCGATAAGGCTACCAAGGCTTTGCGGGCATCCATGGCGTTTAATACCGGGTGTTCAAACGAAAACCGCAACAGGCCCTGCGTTTCCTCCCCCTGGTGATATTGCACATCAAAGCCATCTGCATCGAGGCCGATCATTTCGGCATGGTCAGCCGTGACGCCATGCACATGCTGGCAATATTGCAGCAGGCTGTCTTTGTGGTCTTCATTCATGTGGGTCACAATGCCACCCTCTTGTGCAGCCAGCATGCTATCAGCCAGTTCCTCATTCAGCGCGTTGCCTTCAAACCAGCCCATGCGGCCAAATCCTGCAATATAGCGCACATGCTCAATCTGGATGCGGTAGAAATGGAAATCGTGCATATCAAAGTAGCCAGCGGCCTGTGGCAGGTAGCGCAAATAGCGTGCCCGTAAGTCCTCATCCTCTTTGTCGCAATGCACGGCTTCACCCATCAGTGTTAACCGCGCATTGGCCTGCAAATCATCTGCACCAGAAAATACCAGTAACGAAACTTTCGGGTTTTCAAGGATGTTTTTGGTGTGTTCGGCGATGGCGCTGATCAGGATGACTGGCTCTGCTTGCTGGTTACAGACAAATGGCGCCACCGAGCCAAATGGAAAGCCGGGATATTTCATCGAATGGGTCGATAAAATGGCATGGCGGGTGGAGAATAAAAATTGTCGGGCTTCGTGGGCAAGGGCGGCAGACATACTTAAGCTTCCTAAAACGTTATTGCAATTTGAGTGCAGTTTCGGCCAGGCGTTTCCCTAAGGCCAGGCATAACTTCTTCTCATCATCAGAGATCGGCTGATCATCCATGGCGCCACCGATATGACTCGCCCCATAAGGCGTCCCACCGGTTTTGGTGGTGCCAAGCTGTGGCTCGGAGTACGGCAAGCCTACCATCAGCATGCCATGATGCATCAGCGGAATCATCATGGTCACCAACGTCATTTCATTACCGCCATGCAGCGAGCCACTGGAGGTGAATACTGCGGCTGGTTTGCCAATCAGTGCACCTTTGAGCCACAAGCCGGAGGTGCCATCGAGAAAATATTTCATGGGAGCGGCCATATTGCCAAAACGGGTAGGGCTGCCCAGCGCCAGCCCGGCGCATTCCTCAAGGTCACGCAATGAGGCATAAGGGGCGCCAGAGGAAGGAATCTGAGCCTCGGTTGCTTCACAATTAGCCGAGACTTTGGGCACCGTGCGTAGACGGGCATTCGCTCCGGGGATACTTTCAACGCCGCGGGCAATGAGCTGCGCCATTTCTTTGACGGCACCGCCTTGTGAATAATAAAGAATCAGGATGTCTGTCATTTTTTTCGTTTGTCTTTAACGTGCTGCTTTTTTGTATCTAGCTCAAATAAACCGATGGTCTGGATAAGCTCGCTAAACTTGGCATAGCCATAGTTTCTGGAATCAAATGCCGAGTAGTTTTTAATGATATGTTTTTTGACCTCGCTCAAGTTGGCAAAGCTGTCATCATCAGACAACGCTTCAATCGCCGAGCGAATCAGGGAGACCAGTTTTGTGTCCATCGCCAACTGTTGAGAGGTCTTTTTAACCACAGGGCTCAGCGTCACCAGTTCTGGTACAGCGGCCGTGTTTTTGGCAGAACCCTCTGCTTTGTCTACTAAGATTTTATCGCTATTGGTTAATGTAACGGTATCTTCCGCGTCGGTTTTTTTGTCTTGTGAAAGAATCTCGATAAAGACAAACTGGTTACACGCTGCCCGCAGGGATTCAGGCGTTTTAGCTTCACCAAAGCCATACACCCATTTGCCTGACTCGCGGAAACGGATTGCCAGCCGGGTGAAGTCGCTGTCACTTGAAACAATACAGACGCCATCCAGTGGCGCGGTGTAGAGTAAGTCCATGGCGTCAATGATGAGTGCACTGTCGGTCGCATTTTTGCCTTTGGTATTGGCATATTGCTGCATCGGCTGTATCGCGTGTTTGGGCAGTACTTCTTTCCAGCGGCTGAGCTGATGCTGTGTCCAGTCGCCATAAATGCGACGTATGCTGGCATCGCCAAACTTGGAAATTTCTTCAAATAGCGCATCAATAATGGGAATCACGTTAAACGTGTTGTCCGCATCAATCAGGACTGCTAGTCTTGGATTGGTTTTGTCGTTATTCATGCGTATAAAGGGCTTAATTAGTCAAAACTAAATCCATAAAACACATCCAGTGCGTTATCAGAACCCGTTCTGGTCTCGATGGAAATGCGGTTGGTCAGTTGGTAGGTGAGTTTACCAACATTTAGCAGGCCGACAATGCTTTTTTCGTAGCCAATGACCAGATTGCGGTTAATGCGTTTGCCGACACTGACCGCATAGTTGGTCGGGCCCGTGCCGCGTACGTCTATGCTATCGAGGCCAACTGCCTGGGCAATTTTGGTTTGCAAGGAGACAGAATCGCCTTGGGATAATAATGCGCCTGCCGCCACAGATAGCAAGGCCATATCATTGCTGCCGACTTGTGACATGGGTTGCCCCAGGACCAATAGCGAAACCTTGTTTTCATTACTGGTTTCAGGGGTAGAAACCAGTTTGAGTTGTGGCGTTTGCAAACTGCCATTGATTTGTATGCCGACTTTTGTAGACTCTACCTGCCGTGTCGCCAGGATATTCAGGCCAATGTTAGGTAACTTGCCGCTAAAGATCAGTCGGCCGGTTTCAATGTTCAGCGATTGCCCGTAAGCGAGATAAGTGCCGGTGATTTCCAGCGTACCAGCGGCGGCCAGCTCGTTGAGCAAACCATTCAATTGTAATTTCCCGCTGAGTGCGCCATTCAGGCCCTGTCCGCGCAGCATGAATTGCTCTGATTCCTTAAAAGGTAATACCAGTGGCTTGTCCCCAAAATCCACCATAAAGTTTTTGAACAGCAGGGTGGAGGCAGGGGGGGCCTGGCTGGCTTGTGGTGATTCAATCACTACGTCTTCATCCAGTGTAGGCTTATCGGCCTTAGGCAGTTCAAATAGCCCTTTGTGTATTTTGAGGCTGCCGCTAAGTGTGGTTTGTTGGCTGTTCATGCTCAAACTGGTATCGCCACTAAGTTGGACCCAGCGGTCTACCCGAGACAGAGCCTGTAACTTGTTTAATTGCATGGTGCCATCCAGTTGCCAGCGCTCTGGTTGGAGCTTTAAAGTCGCATTGGCCGTTAATTCCCCACTTTTGCCCGCAAAGTGAATCTGGTCAAAGTGTACCTGATCGTCCGTCATCGTGGCATGTACCTGGCCTTGCTCCAGCCACACACCTTGTGATGGAATCTGAAACGATAGAGATTTACCTTGGAGTTCGCCTTGCAATTGTGGACGGGAAAGCGTGCCATTCGCTTGGGCAGTGACTGAAAGTTGGCCCGAGGGCTGAATGTCAGGCAGCAGCTTAGTTAGCCAGCCTAATTGCGGCAGGTTGGCCTTTAGTTGCGCTGTCACAGGGGCTGCTTTTTCGATCACGAGGCCATTAAAGGTGGGTGTGACGACGGTGTTCGCTGAAAACTGCAAATCTAAAGCGCCGCTCGATTGAATGGTGCTTTGCATACTAAGACGGTTATTGTGTGAGCTGATATCAGCCACCAAGGTTTGTATCCCCAGGCCTTGCCAGGCGTTGTTTGTTTGGTCGTAAACCTGCCAGTCACCAGAATTGCGCTGTAAGTGCAGATTGCCATTGAGTTGGCTATCCAATGTCCAGTCCCACTGTGCAGAGAGTCGCAGGTGTTCGGTTGGCAATGGTTCTGTCTGCGCGGGAATAAGCCAATGGATCAGCGCCTGGATTGGGAAGTTGTTCAGTCTGCCTTGTGTTTGTAGCTGCACTTTTTCCGCTGCTTGCTGGGTGACTGGGTTGGCTGGTGTTGCCGGACGGTAACGCCATTGTGACAGCTGCAATTGACCGTCGCCAACATGCAGGTCGAGGTCTTGCAATTGAAAGCCTGACTCACTTTGCCAGCGCATGGAGGCTGACTTTGCCAGCTGGAAAATCTTGGCATCGGCATCCTGCAATTGCGTGAGCTGGCCTTGCCACAGGGCATTTTGCCAGCTGCCGTTCACTGCCAGTAGCAGGTTTCTATGCAATATGGGATCAGCGTCGCGTATGTTTAGCCTCAGTTGGTGTTGCGCCAGGGTGCCGCTGAGGTTTATTTCGGCGTCAATCGGCGGACTGGCTATGCCTTGTGCATCCTGTTGGGATAATTCTTTGAGTGTGACGTGATTTTCAATAGAGGATTGCGCCTGGCTGGAAGCCTGTCCATGTGCTTCAAAGCCAGTCAGGCTAAGCGCATTCGGCAATTGCAGCTGTTGGCCAGACACTTTGTAACTTGTTTTAAAACCGTCATCCGCTTGCACAATCTCACCACGGCCTTTGACCTGTCCGGCAAAGCCTGGCATCAGTTGCGTCAGGTCGAGCAGGTCAGCTTGCCAGGCCAGGCGGGGTTCTCGCGGCTTGCTTGATGGCGAGGTATGGATCGTAAGCGTATTTTTATCCAGTTGTGCCAAAAGGTCGAGTTGCATTAACTGCCCACCCTGCAATGCGGCCTGGCCGCGAATCATCAATGGTTGTGCTTGCAGGCGGCTATTGCCCGCATCTACCTTGACCATGATCTGGCCTTGCTCGGTCAGGTTGCCGTCTGCCACGATGTTTAAATCCATTTGGCCAGCCAATTGCGGATGGATATGCCTGGCTTGCAATTGCTTGAGATGAAACTGGAAATGGCTGGTGCGGTGTTCATCCAGCCCGATGGACGCGCTCAGTTCAACTATATCGGTATTTTGTTGATTGGCCGGGATGATTGCAAACGGTCGCGTTTGCGGCTGGTAGTGATGATTAGCCGTCAGGTTGACACGCGTGAAATCACCACTGAGATTTGCGCGTAAGTGATAAGGCAATGATCCCACTGCCTGCTGGATATCCATCCAGCCATTCAAAGAGAAGGGAGCCTTGTTTTGCATCTGGAAATGCGTACTGATCTTGCCCCATGGGCTATCTGCGTTGCCAATACGGAATTGCATGGCGTCTGGTTCGGCATCCAGGTCAAATTGGATGTGGGTAATATCTGTCGTTTCTTCGCCCTGAATGATGGTCAGTCGTTCAATGTGCCCCGACAGTAAATGAAAGGGCAGTGGAATGTGAATATGCTGCGGCAATTGTTTCTGGCCTGTGCTGGGAACAGAAGGCGGCACTTCTGCCGCAGGTTTAAAGCGTAGTGTGACCTGCCTGGCTGAAAACTGGGTGACATTCAGCTCACCCTTTGGCGTCACTCCCAGTTTCATATGCGAGTCTATGCCGTCCACTTTGATTGTTGCGTTGCCGAGGTCGGTTTCAAACTCTTTGAGGCTGGTGACCAATAGCACATTAGCCGCCCAAACGATCTGTGGTGTGATTACCAGTGATAGGCAAAGCACGGTGGTCAGCATTAGTCGACATAAGTAATTGAGCCCAGGCATGCGCAACATCAGAAATTCACTCCCAGGTTAAAATGCAAACGGTATTCCCCGGTTTCCTGTCCGTGTGCAATATCCACGCCAACCGGCCCAATCGGGCTGCGCCAGCGCGCGCCCAAGCCATACCCCAGCACAGGGTCATAATCTTTCCAGCTGTTAGCGGCATTCCCAAAATCGACAAACAGCGCAGCTCCCCACGAGGACGTTAGCCATTGCACCACTTCTGTGCTGCCCGTTAGCAATACGCGTCCACCCACAATTGCGTCAGCCTCTTTGACGCCTAACGACTGAAATGCATAGCCTCGTACAGACTGGTCGCCGCCCGCGCGAAACAGATAAGTGGCCGGGACACTGCGTGCGCCAGTCACCGTGCCCACTTCAATGCGGCCCAGCCACTGGGTTGATTGTGTTAACGGGTAAAACGCCTGCAACCTCGCCTGAGATTGCAGGAAGCGGCCATCAGACAACCGGTCCAAAGGTGCCAGTTGAAACTGGGTATTTAATATCCAGCCTTTGGTGGGAGCGAGTGGATGATCCAGTCTGCGCATATTTAAACCGTAGGCCAGCGTCGCTGCTTTGTTGAATTGGGAAGCGTCCCCATCCACCGTCAGGAACTCATACAGCAGGTTTGCTCCTACATATTGCTCAAAAATATTGGGCTGACCCCAATAACGGCGTACCCCATTTTGTAAGGCGGTTGTGGTTTGCCCTTCAAGGTCTGTGCGGATGACGCTGTTCTGGATGCTGTCACGGAAGCCTTTTTCGTCAGTTAAAAAAGTGATGTTTGAGGTGGCGGCTTGCAGGCGTTGTTCCAGCCTGAGGCTGCTGTCCCATAGCAGGCCACGGTTAAACAGGTTGCGGTCTGTGTAGTTAAAGACAATGCGTGCGCCGGTGTTGGTGCTGGCGCCTACACCGATACGCACCGTGTTTTGTTCCAGTTCGTTCACTGTCACATCCACATCGGCCGTATGGTCAGCATTCAAAGAGTCTGTCTTGGCTGAAACTTCCACAGAGCGGAATTTGCCCGTGCTCATAAAACTATTTTGCAAAGTGAGTAAATCGGCCTGGCGATAGGGTGTGTCTGTTTTAATGGTGTTCAATGGGCGAACCATAGATTCCTTGTAATGCTGCAGTCCATGAATCCGGACTTGTCCAAAGCGGACTGCGGGGCCGGAATCTACGGCCAGCTGGATAAAGACTGCTTGCGTTTGCGGATTGACCAGCGCTTGCGAGCGTGTGATTTTTGCATTGGGGAATTCTGCCCGCAGCAAGCTCCCGAGCAGTTCTTTTTTTGCCGAGCTCCACGCGGATTGCGTGAACACACTATTCACTGGCAGCGGCCAGCTTTTTTGTGCGGTTTCCAGTGTGCTTTGATGCTTAGTTTGCTGTATTTCACCTGTGATCGCCACGTCTACTGTGCTCACTTTCGCTTGCTGGGGCAAGATAAGGCGAAACTCTGCGACTTGGGCAGCAGGTTGATAAACCGTTGTTTTGGCTTTGAAATAGCCTTCTGTCGCCAGTAAATCGGCAATTTCCTGCGGGGTTTTTTGTATCAAACGCCGCCATTCACTCTCGTTCATGCGCGGATTTTGCATCGCTTCATGGATGCTCAGGTGTTTTTGTAACAGTTCACGCAGAGTTGATTGTTGATCGGATGGAATGTCGGTGGTGAGCAAGAAGCGGGTTTGATAGCTGTCACCCGGCTTGACCTCAAACCAGGCGCTTTCTTGCGCCTGGCCGTTGATGGAAAAACATGCCAGAAAGAGTGAAAGTAACAGCCAGCATCTAGACGTGGCGCAGAACAAGCGGCAAAAAATGTTTCTTGCGACTTGTTCTAAACCCGGATATTGAGGAAGGAAGACAAAATCACTGGTCAACGGAACATCAGTTTAGATATGTTTAACCAGTTGACTAGCCTTGCCGGTATAAGTTGCAGGCGTCAGTGCCAACAATGCCTGCTTGGCTTCAGCCGGAATTTGCAGGGTCTCAATAAAAGCATGCAGCGATTGCTTGTTAATGCCGCCCTTGCCACGCGTCAATTCTTTTAACTGCTCGTAAGGGTTTTCAATGCCATACCGACGCATCACAGTCTGGATTGGTTCTGCGAGGACCTCCCAGCTGTTGTCCAGGTCTTCGAGCAGGCGTTGCGGATTGACTTCTAGCTTGTTCAAACCACGCAGGCAGGAATCATAACCAAGCAAGGTGTAACCAAACGCAACACCCATATTGCGCAATACCGTGGAGTCGGTGAGGTCGCGTTGCCAGCGTGAAATCGGCAACTTTTCAGCCAGGTGACGCAAGACAGCATTCGCCAGGCCGAGGTTACCCTCTGAGTTTTCAAAGTCTATCGGGTTGACCTTGTGTGGCATGGTCGAAGAGCCGATTTCACCCGCTTTGACTTTCTGCTTGAAGTAGCCCACAGAAATATAACCCCAGATATCACGGTTGAGGTCGATCAGAATAGTATTGATGCGTGCCAAGGTGTCATACAGTTCAGCCATGTAATCGTGTGGCTCAATCTGGATGGTCATAGGGTTGTAGGTCAATCCCAGGGATTCGACAAAACGTTTGGCAAAGCTTTCCCAGTCGAACTCAGGGTAGGCAGACAAGTGTGCGTTAAAGTTGCCTACTGCACCGTTGATTTTGCCTAACACTTCATTGGCTTGCAATTGTTTGAACTGGCGTTGCAGCCGGTAGACCACATTGGCCAGCTCCTTACCCATGGTGGTGGGGCTGGCTGTTTGACCGTGCGTGCGGGACAGCATCGGCTGGTCTGCCAAGGCGTTAGCCAGTTCAGTCAGTCGTGCATGCACCGCTTGCAGGTTAGGCAGCATGACACTGTCACGCGCCGATTTAAGCATCAGCGCATGTGACAGGTTGTTAATATCTTCTGAGGTACAGGCAAAGTGAATAAACTCACTGGCCTTTTTGATTTCAGGATTACCATCAAATTTCTCTTTGAGCCAGTATTCGAGTGCCTTGACGTCGTGATTGGTACGCGCTTCAATGGCTTTGACCTGCGTCGCGTCTGCTTCACTAAAGGCTGCAATGGCGGCGTCCAGTTCGGCGATTGTTTCTGCACTAAATGGCGCGATTTCGGCCAGTTCGGGGGCTGCGCTGAGTGCTTTTAACCATGACACTTCAACCAAGGCTCTGTATTTAATCAGCGCATATTCACTGAAAAACGGACGCAAAGGGTCGAGTTTGGATTGATAACGGCCATCCAGCGGGGACAGCGCATTGAGCGTGGTGAGAGACGTCATGAGTAAAAAGCTTATTGATTCAAAAGCCGATATTTTACCCAATCCGCATCCGCTTGTCTTTGCTGAATATCGTTTGCCGTCTGTGAGAGATGGCGCAAAGCAGACGGAATTTGTCGATTAAAACCGCTTTGTTTGGTAAATTGTGCTTGATTTTGCCATGACATAATCGCTCACTGAGAATACATTTCACATGAGACGCCACGTACATTCATCTTTGGTTCGACTGCTGACAGGCTTGTGCCTGGCGTTGAGTTTGCTATGGACGCCGACCCTGGCGGATGATTATGTGCTGGCAATGCTGGAAAAAATCCGGGCACGCTATGGCGAAGAGGCCTACCAGAATGTCATGCGACTCAATGAGTTATTTGCCCAGATTTCAGGGGCCAGCGAAATGACCAAGGTCGCTATGGTGAATGACTTCACCAACCAGCACGTATTGTTTGTTGATGATTTTAACCTGTGGGGGATGGAAGATTATTGGGCCAGCCCGCTGGAAACGTTTGGTAAAGGCGCTGGAGACTGTGAGGACTTTAGTATCGCTAAATATACCCTGCTGAAGAAACTAGGTGTGTCACAAGACAAGTTGCGCTTGACCTATGTCCGTGCGCGCATGCCTAGCGGTGCTATTCGCCCTCATATGGTATTGACTTATTACGCCTCGCCCACGAGTGACCCGCTGGTACTCGATAATCTTAATTTTGAATTATTGCCTGCTTCCAGGCGTGGAGATTTGGCTCCGGTCTTCAGTTTTAATGATAAAGGGTTGTTCGTGGCCAATAACCCGAATATGCGTGCAGGTTCTCCTTCCAATATTTCCAAATGGCGGGACGTATTGACACGTATGCGACAGGATGGGCTGGAATGATTAAAAACCTGTTAGGGCTGTGGTTATTATGGGGGCTTAGTGCTAGGCTAGTAAACAACACCTGTGCTGATGCCGGGTGGTTGGCCGGTTTACCCCAGGAAAGTAAGAGGGCTTTCAAATGTCTTTGGTAAAACAAATACGAATTGCGATTTCTGTCATTATTTTAATGGTTGCGGCGGGATGTTTGTTCTTAAGCGTATACGATGACCATCGATTTATGGCTGAACAGTTGCAAAAGAAAAATAATGATAATGCGAATGGCCTGGCAATTACGCTTTCAAATATCCAAAAAGACAACGTGACAGTGGAGCTGATTGTCAGTGCCCAATTCGATATGGGGCACTATCGCCGTATCGCGATCATTTCTCCCGACAACAAGACCATGATAGAGCGGGTCAATCAAAATCCGCATTCTGTTGCGCCACGTTGGTTCCAGTCTGTATTTCCCATCAGCATTCAGCCAGGCATTGCCAATATCCAGTCCGGCTGGCAACAGTATGGTACTTTAGTGCTAGAGAGCGAACCCTCGCTGGCTTATGACCAGTTGTGGGAGACTTCGCGACATGCTGTTTTGTGGACACTGGTCGTCGCCTTTTTAAGTTATGTGGTTTCGGGCTTTTGGCTGAAGAGAATTCTCAAACCACTGGATGATGTCATTGCGCAAGCCGAGGCATTGGGCGAACGTAAATACATCACGATTGAAGAGCCGGCAACTGAGGAGTTCCAGAAGTTGGTGCGTACCATGAATACGCTGTCCGATCGTGTCAAATCCATGGTCACGGCGGAATCCGAGCGCCTGAATACCTTTAACCAGCAAATCAACTATGATGAAGTCACTGGGTTGATGAACCAGTCGCATTTTACCAATACCGCTTCAGTTGCCCTTAAAAATGATGGTTTTGTTGAGGGCATGTTGATATTGGTTCAACTGCGTAATCTGCCTGAGATCGACAAGCAGTTGGGCTATAGTGTGACCAACCAGTTAATTAAGAAAGTAGGTGATGCCGTTCAACAGCAGATGGTGCATTACCAGGATGTGGTTTGCGGGCGTCTTTCGGGAGGTGTTTTCGGTATTTTCAGCCGTCAGCCGCTGGATGATTTTGCCGTGACAACGGAGTTAAAGCTGGTGCTGGAAAAATTGAACGCGGCACAACAGTTGTTACAGTTTCAGTTTGTGCTCGCGCATACTAAAACCAAAAAAGGCGATGATTTTGTTGATGTGCATCGTGTGATGCAGTTTATTCTGGACTTGGCTGAAGACCAGGCGGCTGTGCCTATGCGCTTGATGAATGCCAACAGTATCGTCACCTCGAGGAAAAATTACCTCAATCAATGGAAAGAACAATTCCTGCTGGCGATTGAACTCAAACAGATCAAGCTGGCGTGTTTCCCGGTGATGCAGCGAGATCAGCATTTGTACCACTACGAGTGCCCATTGCGCCTGCGTATTGATGAAGGAGATCAGTGGCTGGCAGCTGGCGCATTTATTGATTGGGCCAGCCAACTCGATATGATCCAAACGCTGGATGGCCTGGCACTGGAGTATGCGGTAGACATGCTGACGAAAAATAATGCCGGCCTCAGTGTCAATGTATCGGCCGCCGCCATGCGAAGTGATGAATACAAGGACAAACTGCAAGCCTTGATTCTGACAGTTAAACAGCCGTCCCGCCTGAGCTTTGAAGTGACCGAAGAAGCAGCGTTTAGTGACTTTATAAGGTTTAGGGAGTTCGTCCACCTGGTGAAATCGCTGGGATGCATGATGGGCGTGGAACATGTCGTGACCCGCTTGGCGCAACTGGGCGATTTGCATGAGCTTGGGCTGGATTACATCAAGTTTGATGCGTCGCTGATTCGCGACATCCATTTAAGGCCGCAGCAGCAGTCCTTGATGCGTGGTTTGTGCATGATGGTACGCACCATGGGGATTGTGCCAATCGCAGAGGGCGTTCAGGATCAGCAAGAGCTTGATAGTTTAAACGCGGTGGGCATAGAAGCGGTGACCGGGCCTTTTGTGCAGGAGGATCTACAGTTCGGGGTGCTGTGAGACTGTCAATTTTTGTAATTCGGGGGTGTTATGCCATATACTCGTCGTTTTGATCTTGCCTGACCCTCCCTACAATCAATAGTCGGTCAATCAGAAAATGATTTTGCTCGGATAAGGATAATAACAAGTCAGCTACCATGGAAACGACGCAATTTTTTAATAAAACCGAGAAAGACACTCTGCTGGAGTGCCTGCTTTATATTTGCCGCCACAATCGCCTGGCGACGACACGGGATGCCTTGACTTCTGGCCTGCCGCTGGAAAATGGCAAACTTAACCCCGAATTATTTAAACGCTCAGCCGAACGATTGCGGCTGGATGTCAGCGTCAAACAGGAAGCCATTCCCGCATTGCTGCAGCCGCAGGCTGATATCACACTGTTACTCAATCACAATCGAGCCTGCCAATTGCTCAAAGTGGATGATAGCCAGCATTTCGCACAAGTCGTATTTCCAGATCTGTCTCCTGAACCACTGACCATGAGCCTGGCTGATCTGGCAGCGGAATACACCGGGTATGCCTTGGTCACCAAGCAGAACTTTATTTTTGACGCACGCACGCCAGAAGTCGGCAGAGTGAAAGTTAGGCACTGGTTTTGGGGGACGCTGGCCGAGAATAAAGGCATTTACCGCGACGTGATGGTTGCGGCTTTCCTGATTAACTTATTTGCGCTCGCTATGCCGCTGTTTACCATGAACGTGTATGACCGCGTCGTACCAAACAAGGCGGTAGAGACATTATGGGTGCTTGGGATTGGGGTTGGCCTGATCGTACTGGGGGATTTGTTGCTGCGTTCTATGCGCGCCTATTTCCTGGATTGGGCCAGTGCCCGCATCGATGTAAAACTTAGCTCGCAAATCATGGAAAAGGTACTTGGCACGCGGTACGAAGCGAAGCCTACCTCTGTCGGATCGTTTGCTTCTAATTTGCGTTCATTTGAAAGCGTGCGGGATTTCATCACATCGGCCACGGTGGTCACGCTGATTGATTTACCTTTTGGCATTATCTTTCTCATCGTGATTGCCTGGATCAGTCCTTATATGGTCTTGCCAGCTTTGGTAGGAGGGACCATCGTTCTGGTTTATTCATTAAGCGTGCAAACCAAAATGCACGATTTATCTGAAACCATGTACCGTGCAAGTGCCCAGCGCAATGCCGCCCTGATTGAAAGCCTGGTTGGACTGGAAACCGTCAAATCCATGGGTGTCGAAGGGCAGATGCAGGGAAAATGGGAAAAAAGTGCGCTCTTCTTATCTGAAGTCGGCAGCAAACTCAAATTGTTGTCTTCTTCAATCACTAACGGTTCTTATGCCTTACAGCAAATCATCAGTGTGGCCATCATCATCCTTGGTGTCTACCTGATTTCTAATGGTGATTTGACCATGGGCGGACTGATTGCCTGCTCACAATTGACAAGCCGCGCATTGGCGCCCATCTCTCAAATTGCCAGTTTGTTTACGCAATACCATACCGCCGCTACTTCTTTAAAATCTCTTGAAGATATTATGAGTAAGCCAGTAGAGCGTAGCAAAGAGGTCAGTTTTCTATCGAGGCCCGCATTTAAAGGCGAAATTGAGTTTAAAAATGTTTCCTTTAAATATCCCGGTTCAGATGAGCTGGCGCTAAATCGTATTTCTTTCAGGATTCGTCCTGGAGAGCATGTTGGTTTGATTGGCCGTATGGGTTCCGGTAAAACCACGATCAACAAGTTGATTTTGGGGCTTTACCAGCCAACCGAAGGCGCGATCTTGATTGATGGCATCGATGCACGACAGATTGACCCGGCAGAATTGCGCCGCTGTATTGGTTATGTCCAGCAGGATAATCATCTGTTTTACGGTACGCTGCGCGACAATATTACCTTGCGTCATCAGCATGCCGATGACCAGGCTGTTCTGCAAGCTGCACAAGTCGGCGGTATTGCAGAATTTGTGAATACACATCCTAAGGGTTTTGACCTGGAAGTGGGGGAGCGTGGCGATACACTCTCTGGCGGTCAGCGTCAGGGTGTTGGTATTGCCAGAGCATTTGTCACCAGACCGCAAATCGTGTTACTGGATGAACCCACTAGTGCCATGGATCACTCTGGTGAAGAAACCGTGAAGCGTAACATTGCTGAAGCTGCTGCAGGCAAAACACTGATTGTCATCAGTCACCGCAATGCCATGCTGGAGCTGGCGGAACGCTTGATTGTGATTG
Source organism: Methylophilus sp. TWE2 (assembly GCF_001183865.1). NCBI lineage: Bacteria > Pseudomonadati > Pseudomonadota > Betaproteobacteria > Nitrosomonadales > Methylophilaceae > Methylophilus > Methylophilus sp. TWE2. The sequence goes on along the minus strand of NZ_CP012020.1, from coordinate 1,925,938 downwards.
ATTCTGGCCAGATTGTGGCTGACGGTAATAAAGAAGATGTGACCGCCGCATTGCGTGCAGGCAAAGTGGGTAAGGCTAGATAAGATGGCAAAAAAAATATACGATCAGATCGGACAGATCACCAAGCCAGACAGTATTTGGGTGCGACTTGGTAAACCCGTGCATGCGCTTGTCGATAAAATAGTCAAAACCGATACGGCAGAATCGCGCACGTGGAGCGAGCAAGCGCATGATGTCATGGTGGAAGACACTATGCTGCACGCCAAGCTTATCATGTATGGTATTTTTGCCATTTTGCTGGTGTTGCTGGTTTGGGCAAGCCTGGCGCAAGTCGATGAAGTGACGCGTGGGGAAGGACGTGTGATTCCGTCGCGTCAAGTGCAAGTCGTGCAGTCACTGGATGGTGGTATCGTTGTCGATATTCTGGTGCAATTGGGTGCTACTGTTAAACGGGGGCAACCGCTCATTAAGATCGACGAAACCCGGGCCATTTCTTCCTTAAAAGAAAACGAAAGTCAGTATTTATCACTGAGGGCTAAAGAAGCACGATTGAAAGCACTGGCTAATGGTGGTAGCTTTAATCCGCCGACTGAGGTGCAAGAGAAAGCCCCGGATACTTATTTACAGGAGCTGCAGCTGTTTAATGCCGCACGTGATGAATTGAATTCCCAAATCAATATTGCCAGGGATCAGCTGTCGCAGCGCGAACGCGAGCTGTCAGAAGTACAATTCAAAAAAGAAGTGGCGATCAAAACTTATGACTCCACTAATAAAGAGCTTGCTGCTAATCGACCTTTGTTAAGCAGTGGGGCTGTTTCCGAGATCGAAATTCTCAGGCTGGAGCGTGATGCCAACCGCGCCAAAGGGGATATCGACCAGGCTTCAGCACAAATGGCTAGATTGACTGCTGCCATTTCCGAAGCACGTCGCAAGGTGTCAGAGGCGCAACAATCATTTTTAAGTAAGGTTCGGACAGATTTGAATGAAACGACAGCTAAGATTAATAGCCTGACACAGTCAAGCCTGGCGCTTTCTGATAAGGTCAAGCAATCAACGTTGACATCTCCCGTCAATGGCAAAGTCAGTAAACTTTATTACAACACTGTAGGGGGCGTCATTCAACCAGGCAAAGAGGTCATGGAAGTGGTGCCTTCGGATGATGCGCTGGTGATTGAAGCAAAAATTCAAACCAAGGACATTGCATTTATCCGTCCGCAACAACCTGCAGTGGTGAAGTTGACGGCGTATGATTACACTATTTATGGCAGTTTAGATGGATATGTGCAAGATATTGCAGCAGATTCCACCATAGACGATAAAGGAAACGCATATTATGTCGTTAAGGTAAGGACAAACAAGAATAATCTGGGCGATCATTTGCCCATTATTCCTGGCATGGTGGCACAGGTTGACATTTTGACAGGGAAGAAAACAGTGCTGTCATACTTATTGAAACCAGTGTTAAAAGCTAAATCTTACGCATTAACTGAGCGCTAATACTATGAAGCATATATTTATAACAACATTAAAAGAGTCAATAGAGTCATGGCTTAAAGCTTTTCCTCAGTCAACGACAATCTCAGAGGTAGTCTCCGCAGATATTGCCGGGGCCTCTGTGATTTGGGTACATGCCCAAATTGAACATGGCGCCCAGTGGCGGCAGCATGTGCAGCAGGTACTGAATTTTCTACCCTCTGCCAAAGTGATTGTTTTATCAAATAACCCTGATCAAGCAGAAGCGATGCAAGCACTCGAAGTGGGGGCTGTAGGCTATTTGCATGCCTATGCACATCATCATGTCCTTAAAGAAGTATACAGCGTCGTGTCACAAGGTGGCGTCTGGCTGGGAAGAGATCTGCTAAAGCATTTGATTACATTGACTACACGAGTTAATCGTCAGGCAAATGCTGCGGAAGAGGTCCTTGAGGGCTTGACTAAGCGTGAACGTGAAGTTGCTCTGGAAGCGGCCAAAGGCAATAGTAACAAAGAGATTGCCAGGGCGCTCTCAATCTCTGAGCGAACTGTCAAAGCGCATCTTACTTCAGTATTTGATACCTTGAAGGTACGTGATCGTTTGCATTTGGCCTTAGTATTACAAGGCCAGGCAAACCAAGGGCATTTTTCGCATGAAAATGATATGAAAGAAAATTTCTTAAATAAAGTACCGCTTAACTCTTAATTGATAATTTTTTTTATTTTATGTTTTTATTAGAAAATTAACGTTTATTTGGGGACTTTTTACTGTTTTGTGGTTTCTTACAACCGAAATTTGTGACTTTTTTCACTAAAACTTTCTTTAGCCTATCGCTTCGATAGGCTATCAATGCTTGTGCCGACATAATTCCGTGGTTATACTGATTGAGGATGAATCTTTATAACTTGTTAAGAGTCTGCACATGAAACTAAAAAAAATTACCTTTGCGCTCATGTTGGGCGTGTTCTCATATTCATCAGTGACTTGGGCAGCAAGCCCCGAAAGCCTTGAAAAAATCATTGAGAAAGCGGTAGCAGAAAACCCGGAGGTACAAGCCAGCTTTCATGCTTTTAAAGCGGCAGAGCTGGATGAGGCAGCGGCCAAAGGTCGATATTTGCCAAACCTGACGGTTGATCAAACATTTAGGAATCAGGAAAGGCTGGTACCTAATGTCAACAATACCAATACACCCAACCAGCAGTCTACGCTCACCTTACGTCAAATGCTTTTTGACGGTTTAGCGACGCCTTCAGAGGTTGGCCGTTTAGATCATGTGGCCAAGTCACGCTTTTACGAATTACAAGGGCAGATGCAAGGGATTGCACTAGACACTGCAGCTGCATACTATGATTTGATTCGATTCCGTCGTTTAGTCTCTTATGCGCAAGACAATTTTGTTGTGCATAAGCAGGTTTTTGACAAAATCAAATCGCGAGTGGATGCTGGTGTAGGCAAAAAGGTGGATCTTGAACAAGCGACTGGTCGTCTGGCCCTCGCTGAGGCAAATCTGGTGACAGAAACGAATAACCTCTATGATGTTTCAGCACGTTTTCAACGCCTTGTTGGTGAGTTACCCCCTGAAAATCTCAATGAGGTGATGATGACCGGTGATGGTCTACAGCAGAGTGCCGATCAGGTACTGGAAACAGCCTACAAGCAGAACCCTAATATTCTGGCGGCCATCGAAAATATTATTGCAGTTGAAAAATCTGTGACAGGTCGTAAAGCGCCTTTCATGCCAAGATTGGATTTGCAAGGGCGTAAGATACTTGATGTCAACGATAAAAGCAGAAACAGTACTCTAGCTGCAGATACACTTGAGGTGACCGCAAGCTGGAACATCTTTAATGGTTTTACCGATAAGTCTAATCTGGACTCCGCTGTTGAAACCTTGAATCGCTCTCATGATTTGCGCGATAAAGCATGTATTGATACGCGTCAACTGGTAGCCATTGCGTACAACAATATCAAGCAGTTAAGTGAGCAAGTAGCTTACCGCAAGCAACATCAGGATTCGATTGAAAATGCCCGTCTGGCTTATCGTAAACAATATGATATCGGTCAGCGTACCTTGCTTGACTTGTTGGATACTGAAAACGAATATTTCCAGGCCCGTCGTAATTTCACTAATGCTGAAATGGATTTGAATACGGCTTATGCCAGGACTTATGCTGGACAAGGTCTTTTGCTAAGCAAGCTTGGAGTCACACGTACTGATGTTGGTGAGTATCCGCGTGAAGAGTACATGGACCGTGAAAACGTCTGTAAGGCGGTAGTACCAGCACAAGTCGTGCCAGACAAGGCCGCATTGTTAGCAAACGCTAAGCCTTGGGAAGGTGAGGCATTTAAGCCCAAGACAGAAAAAGCGACAATGAAGTTTACACCTCGTATCTTGTTCCAGGCAAACAGCGCAATCATCTTGCCAGAGTCTTATGCCGATCTGGATATTGTTTATGATGTCATTAAAGAATGGGGTAATGACAAGGTTGAGATTGCAGGCCATACTGATAAACGTAACACTTCAAAAGAGAAGTACAATTTGCTGCTTTCAGAGAAGCGTGCCAAAGCTGTTGCTGATTATCTGGTGAAAAAAGGCATGGATGCACAGCGCCTTGTTGTCAAAGGATACGGGTTCTCGCAGCCAATTGCTGAGAACGACCCTGTGAATGGTAATGACGCTAACCGTCGTGTAGAAATCATACGCTTCCAGTCTGTTGCACAGTAATCGGTAAGTGTAATTATTAAAGACTTTGGTTAATCCAAAGTAAAAAAGCGGTGCCAATAGGCGCCGCTTTTTTTATGTCTCTCTTTTATTGATCTAAGAGAAATGGCGTGCGTGCTTCGATCAAATATTGTACTTCAGTACAATAGATTTCCGTTTTGTATTCAAGTTTAATACGACACTATCAGAATTGTCTCAACCATAAGTGAGGATAAAAATGGCTACAGTAATTGGAACTGTTACAAATATTCAGGGTATGGCTATCGTAGTAGATACCAACGGCAATCGTCATATGCTGAAAATAGGTGAAGCGCTACATGCAGGGGATAAAGTTATCACTGCTTCTGGTGCTATCGTCTCTGTGAAATTGGCAAATGGCGAGGTTGTCAATATTGCGGAAGCGCAAACAGTTAAGATTACTGACAATCTAGCGCAAGTGGATGTCTCAGATGTTACCGAAAACGCAGTAAATCAAGCGGTATTTGATGCAGTATTGACTGCATTAAATGAAGGCCGTGATATTACTGAAGTACTTGAAGATCCTGCCGCTGGTGCTGCTGGTAGTGATGGTAATGCCAGTTTTGTTAATTTGGATCGCATTCAAACTCAAGGGCCCGGTGCAGCAAATTATGACGGCGGTAATGGCTTTGTTGGCGGCCCAACTCAGGGTGGTATTCCGCCAAACTTTGTTTTTTTAACGCCTGCTAGCGGAGCACCTGGTGTTTCTCTTGAGGGCGATGTCAACAACGACGGATATCTGAATAAAAATGAGCTGGCACTGTCGGGTAATCCAGGGTTCACTAATGCTCGTGTGACCTTGCCAGTTGGAATGGAGCCTGGCGATGTGGTGAATTTAACGCACAACACCGGGACGATTACTCGCCCGTTAACTGGTACAGACATTGCAAATGGCTTCGTAACAATTTCTGTCCCTGTCCCTGCTGATGGAGACACTCTTGTTGTCACAGCAACCATTACCAATCAATCCGGCCAGACATCGCCTCCAAATTCCGACTCGGCGATTATTGATGGGACCCCACCAAATGCTAATGACATTAAAGGCGAGTTGCCTGAGACTGTAAAAGATGACACTGGCATCAGCCAAACCGACAATATTACTAGCAATCGTCAACCTACCCTGATTGGGACGACTGAGAAAGTAACAGATACTGTTACAGTTAACCTTGATGGTAAAGACTATACCGCTACCGTTTCGGCCGGACCTAACGGGACAGCTGTTTGGACGGTGGACCTAACTGGTGCAAATCTCAAAGACGCTGTTTATACTCCAACGATTACAGTGAAAGATTTGGCAGGTAATGAGACGACTAAGCCAAGTGAAACCTTTACTGTTGATGGTACTGCACCGGATCTGAGCAAGATCAATGGCGAGTTACCAGAAACCGTTAAAGATGACACTGGATTTAGTCAGACTGATAACTATACAAATAACCGTGCGCCAACGTTGATTGGTACAACTGAAAAAGCCACTGATCGAGTTGTTATCACCGTTGATGGCAAAGATTATGTCGCTACTGTCAGTGCTGGTCCTAACGGCACTGGTATCTGGAATGTAAATCTCACAGGTGCCCAACTAGCTGATGGCACCTATACCCCAACAATCAAGGTCACTGATCTTGCTGGTAACTCCTCTACAAAAAATAGCGAGACTTTTATTGTAGACGGCACCCCTCCAGATGCCTCTAAAATCAGCGGTCAATTGCCAGAAACCGTAAAAGATGACACTGGTGCAAGCCAGACGGATAACTACACCAACAATCGTGCGCCAACCTTGACTGGTACCACAGAAAAAGTATCTGATCGTGTAGTCATTACAATTGATGGTAAAGATTATGTTGCGACAGTGACTGCTGGTCCAAACAGCACCGCTGTGTGGACTGTCGATCTTACAGGCGCCGCTCTGCCAAGTGGGACTTATACCCCAGTGATTACTGTGACAGATCAAGCAGGTAACTCAACAGTAAAAAATAGTGAGACGTTTACCGTCGATATTGACGCGCCTGCACTCACAATTATTCTGGACCAGAACATTGCTGGTGACGGTATTATCAATATTGCAGAGTCCAATGCTGCTGCAATTCCGGTGACTGGTAAGGTTACCGGCGATTACAAAGCAGGTGATATTGTTACGTTAACAGTGAATGGTAAAGAATTTACGGGCGCGGTTGCTGCAAATGGATCGTTCTCGATTAATGTGCCCGGTGCAGATTTGGCTGCTGATGCTGACCGTACTGTCGAGGCAAAAATTACTGTTGTAGACAATGCTGGCAACAGTACCACAGCATCTGATACACAAGCCTATGCTGTAGCATTGACACCTCCTGCACTCGCAATCAGTTTGGATGCAAATGTGGCTGGTGACGGTATTGTCAATATCACTGAGTCTACAGCTGCTGCGATTCCAGTCACTGGTACTGTCAGTGGGCAATTTAAAGTAGGTGATGTAGTCACTGTGACCGTCAATGGCAAAGATTTCACGGGTACTGTTCAGGCTGGTGGTAAGTTCTCCATCAACGTGCCTGGTGCTGATCTGGCGGCTGATTCTGATAAAACAATTGATGCCAAAGTTTCAACTACTGATATTGCAGGTAATACATCTACCGCAACCGATACCCAAGACTACACAGTGAACCTGTTGCCACCTGCGTTGGCAATCAGCCTGGATGCAAACGTGGCTGGTGATGGCATTGTGAACGCTGCGGAATCTACAGCTGCTTCTATTCCTGTGACTGGTACTGTGAGTGGCCAGTTCAAGGTGGGTGACACAGTGACCCTGACCATCAATAACAAGACCTTTACGGGTAGTGTGCTTGACGGTGGCAAATTCTCGATTGGCGTGCCTGGTGCTGATCTTGCAGCTGATGCTGACAGTACAGTATTTGCGAGCGTGACGACAACGAACGCTGCGGGTAATAGTGCAACAGCAACTGATACACAGACATACACTGTGAACACCGCGCCACCAGCAGTAGCGATCAGCCTAGATGCGAACGTAGCTGGTGATGGTATTGTGAACGTGGCTGAATCTACAGCCGCTGCAATTCCTGTCACTGGTACCGTGAGTGGTCAGTTTAAAGCTGGCGACATTGTGACGGTCACAATTAATGGTAAAGACTTTAAAGGCGCAGTTGCGACCGATGGCACATTCTCGATCAATGTTCCAGGTGCAGACTTGGCGAAGGATCCTGATGCAACAGTATTTGCAAGCGTAACGACAACGAACGCCGCTGGTAACAGTGCAACAGCAACCGACACACAAACTTACACAGTGAACTTGTTGCCACCTGCGTTGGCAATCAGCCTGGATGCAAACGTGGCTGGTGATGGTATCGTGAACGTTGCTGAGTCAACCGCGGCATCAATTGCTGTGACGGGTACAGTCAGTGGACAGTTCAAGGTTGGTGATATCGTTACTTTGACGATTAACAACAAGCCATTTACTGGCACCGTGCTGGATGGCGGCAAGTTCTCAATCAATGTTCCAGGTGCTGATTTGGCAGCAGATGCTGACAGCACAATATTTGCGAGCGTGACGACAACGAACGCTGCGGGTAATAGTGCAACAGCAACTGATACACAGACATACACTGTGAACACCGCGCCACCAGCAGTAGCGATCAGCCTAGATGCGAACGTAGCTGGTGATGGTATTGTGAACGTGGCTGAATCTACAGCCGCTGCAATTCCTGTCACTGGTACCGTGAGTGGTCAGTTTAAAGCTGGCGACATTGTGACGGTCACAATTAATGGTAAAGACTTTAAAGGCGCAGTTGCGACCGATGGCACATTCTCGATCAATGTTCCAGGTGCAGACTTGGCGAAGGATCCTGATGCAACAGTATTTGCAAGCGTAACGACAACGAACGCCGCTGGTAACAGTGCARCAGCAACCGACACACAAACTTACACAGTGAACTTGTTGCCACCTGCGTTGGCAATCAGCCTGGATGCAAACGTGGCTGGTGATGGTATCGTGAACGTTGCTGAGTCAACCGCGGCATCAATTGCTGTGACGGGTACAGTCAGTGGACAGTTCAAGGTTGGTGATATCGTTACTTTGACGATTAACAACAAGCCATTTACTGGCACCGTGCTGGATGGCGGCAAGTTCTCAATCAATGTTCCAGGTGCTGATTTGGCAGCAGATGCTGACAGCACAATATTTGCGAGCGTGACGACAACGAACGCTGCGGGTAATAGTGCAACAGCAACTGATACACAGACATACACTGTGAACACCGCGCCACCAGCAGTAGCGATCAGCCTAGATGCGAACGTAGCTGGTGATGGTATTGTGAACGTGGCTGAATCTACAGCCGCTGCAATTCCTGTCACTGGTACCGTGAGTGGTCAGTTTAAAGCTGGCGACATTGTGACGGTCACAATTAATGGTAAAGACTTTAAAGGCGCAGTTGCGACCGATGGCACATTCTCGATCAATGTTCCAGGTGCAGACTTGGCGAAGGATCCTGATGCAACAGTATTTGCAAGCGTAACGACAACGAACGCCGCTGGTAACAGTGCAACAGCAACCGACACACAAACTTACACAGTGAACTTGTTGCCACCTGCGTTGGCAATCAGCCTGGATGCAAACGTGGCTGGTGATGGTATCGTGAACGTTGCTGAGTCAACCGCGGCATCAATTGCTGTGACGGGTACAGTCAGTGGACAGTTCAAGGTTGGTGATATCGTTACTTTGACGATTAACAACAAGCCATTTACTGGCACCGTGCTGGATGGCGGCAAGTTCTCAATCAATGTTCCAGGTGCTGATTTGGCAGCAGATGCTGACAGCACAATATTTGCGAGCGTGACGACAACGAACGCTGCGGGTAATAGTGCAACAGCAACTGATACACAGACATACACTGTGAACACCGCGCCACCAGCAGTAGCGATCAGCCTAGATGCGAACGTAGCTGGTGATGGTATTGTGAACGTGGCTGAATCTACAGCCGCTGCAATTCCTGTCACTGGTACCGTGAGTGGTCAGTTTAAAGCTGGCGACATTGTGACGGTCACAATTAATGGTAAAGACTTTAAAGGCGCAGTTGCGACCGATGGCACATTCTCGATCAATGTTCCAGGTGCAGACTTGGCGAAGGATCCTGATGCAACAGTATTTGCAAGCGTAACGACAACGAACGCCGCTGGTAACAGTGCAACAGCAACCGACACACAAACTTACACAGTGAACTTGTTGCCACCTGCGTTGGCAATCAGCCTGGATGCAAACGTGGCTGGTGATGGTATCGTGAACGTTGCTGAGTCAACCGCGGCATCAATTGCTGTGACGGGTACAGTCAGTGGACAGTTCAAGGTTGGTGATATCGTTACTTTGACGATTAACAACAAGCCATTTACTGGCACCGTGCTGGATGGCGGCAAGTTCTCAATCAATGTTCCAGGTGCTGATTTGGCAGCAGATGCTGACAGCACAATATTTGCGAGCGTGACGACAACGAACGCTGCGGGTAATAGTGCAACAGCAACTGATACACAGACATACACTGTGAACACCGCGCCACCAGCAGTAGCGATCAGCCTAGATGCGAACGTAGCTGGTGATGGTATTGTGAACGTGGCTGAATCTACAGCCGCTGCAATTCCTGTCACTGGTACCGTGAGTGGTCAGTTTAAAGCTGGCGACATTGTGACGGTCACAATTAATGGTAAAGACTTTAAAGGCGCAGTTGCGACCGATGGCACATTCTCGATCAATGTTCCAGGTGCAGACTTGGCGAAGGATCCTGATGCAACAGTATTTGCAAGCGTAACGACAACGAACGCCGCTGGTAACAGTGCAACAGCAACCGACACACAAACTTACACAGTGAACTTGTTGCCACCTGCGTTGGCAATCAGCCTGGATGCAAACGTGGCTGGTGATGGTATCGTGAACGTTGCTGAGTCAACCGCGGCATCAATTGCTGTGACGGGTACAGTCAGTGGACAGTTCAAGGTTGGTGATATCGTTACTTTGACGATTAACAACAAGCCATTTACTGGCACCGTGCTGGATGGCGGCAAGTTCTCAATCAATGTTCCAGGTGCTGATTTGGCAGCAGATGCTGACAGCACAATATTTGCGAGCGTGACGACAACGAACGCTGCGGGTAATAGTGCAACAGCAACTGATACGCAAGATTACAAACTGGCGATCAACCCTAACCTGTTTGCAACGATTGCATTGGATGCGAACTTTGCAGGCGACGGTATTATCAATATTGAAGAAGCAAAAGCAACAACAACCATTGCCGTAACAGGTACTGTTGGCGGTGATGCTGAACTGGGCGATCCTGTTGTTGTAACGATCAACAACAAAGAGTACGCGACGACGGTGATTACACGTCCTGACGGCAAGCTGGGTTTCAGTGTGAACGTTGCAGGTAATGAATTGGCTGCTGATGCTGACAAGACGATTGATGCCAAAGTGACTGTAAGTGATAACGCTGGCAACTCTCGCACTCAATCGACACAATTGACATACACAGTAGACCTGACCCCGCCGAAAGCGGAGATTGCACTGGATGCTAACTTTGGTGGTGATGGCATCATCAACATTGAAGAAGCGAAAGCGACTTCCATCACCCCAGTGACTGGTACTGTGGGTGGTGACGCGAAACTGGGTGATCCAGTGGTTGTGACCATCAACAACAAAGAGTACGCAACGACAGTGATTACGCGCCCAGACGGCAAGTTGGGTTTCAGTGTCAACGTTGCAGGTAACGAACTGGTTGCCGATGCAGACAAGACGATAGATGCGCGTGTGACGGTGACAGACAATGCTGGTAACACAGCAAGCCAGTCTACCCAGCTGACTTACAGCCTGGACCTGACCCCGCCGAAAGCGGAGATTGCACTGGATGCTAACTTTGGTGGTGATGGCATCATCAACATCGCTGAGTCTCAGCCAGGCGTAAATCAGCCTGTGACAGGCACTGTGGGTGGAGATGCAAAACTGGGTGACCCAGTGGTGGTGACCATCAATGGTAAAGACTACAACACAGTGGTTATTACCCGTACGGATGGCAAATTAGGCTTCAGCGTCAGCGTGCCAGGTTCTGAGTTAGTTGCCGATGCAGACAAGACGATAGATGCGCGTGTGACGGTGACAGACAATGCTGGTAACACTGCAAGCCAGTCCACTCAACTCACTTACACAACAGATTTAACTCCGCCAGCAGCAACCATTGCGCTCGATGCTAACTTTGGTGGTGATGGCATCATTAACATCGCTGAGTCTCAGCCAGGCGTAAATCAGCCTGTGACTGGTACTGTTGGTGGCGAAGCCAAACTGGGTGATCCAGTGGTGGTGACCATCAATGGTAAAGACTACAACACCGTGGTCATTACCCGTCCAGATGGCAAACTAGGTTTCACTGTCAGTGTTCCAGGCTCAGAGTTGGTTGCAGATGCTGATAAAACAATCGATGCAAAAGTGTCTACAACTGACATTGCAGGTAACGTTGGTATAGCTACAACTCAATTAACTTACACGGTTGACGTGGTTGCGCCTAACAAACCAACAATTGACAATATTTTTGATGATTTTGGTCCAGTTAAAGATAATGTACCAAGTGGTGGTGTAGCTGATGATCCTACACCAACGTTAAGTGGTAAAGCCGAAGCAGGTAGCACGGTGACAATTTTTGATGGTAGTACGATTGTTGGAACAACCACTGCCGATAAAGATGGTAAATGGGTATTCACTCCGGCATCTAACATCGATAAAGGACTGCATAATTACACCGTTACAGCTACTGATAATGCTGGCAACCCGAGCGTGCCAAGTAACAACTATGCATATACATTGAATCAGTCACCTGTGTTTGTGACCTTAGACGCAACAGCTAGTGTTTCTGAAGATGGCTTACCAAATGGACTGATTGACTCTGGTGATCAGAATGTGATTGCTTCAGGTAGTATGGGTATCTCCGATCCTAATGGTGATCTACAAAGCGTAACCCTGACCGCGCCAACTACAAATTACACTTCTGGCGGCGTGGCCATTACTTGGTCTGGTAACAATACAGGCACATTGATTGGTTCAGCCAATGGCCAAGAAGTGATTCGTGTCACCATTGATAACAAAGGTGACTATGCAGTGCGCTTGTCAGGTCCGATTGATCATCCAGCACAAGGCGAGGACTCTCTGGCTCTGAAGTTTGGGGTTAACGCAAAAGATACTGACACTACAACCACTGGCTCTATAACGGTGAATGTATCTGATGATGCACCGACGGCAACGAATCAGACCGTCACTGCTAATGGTGCAGCAGGCACCAATATCATGTTGACCCTTGACGTGTCTGGCAGTATGGCGATCAGAGACGGTGTCAATGGCACATCCCGTCTGGATAGTGTGGTAGCTTCTATCAACACCTTGCTTAATCAGTATGCCAATTTAGGCGGTGATGTACGTGTCATGATTGTGACCTTCGCTGATGGATCTTCTCAGAAAACATCTACATGGGTAACGATTGATGAAGCTAAACAGGTGCTTGCAAACTTGTCAGCGGTAGGGGGGACAAATTATGACTCAGCATTAGATGGATCAAAATCAGCATTTAATTCCAGCGGTAAAGTTGCTGGTGGACAAAATGTGGGTTATTTCTTCTCTGATGGTGAGCCCAATGCCGGGCGTGAAACAGGTGATGCTGATAGACAGGCTTGGGAGGCATTCCTGAAAGCTAATGATATTAATGAATACGCACTTGGTATTGGAAGTGGCGTTTCAGATACTCAAGTTTCTAACAGTATGAACCAGATTGCATACAACGGCATCACGGAAGTTGATACTAATGCAATTCGTGTGGCTAACTTTGCGCAACTTGATGCAGTTTTGAGTCAGACTGTGGCTACCCCAGTTTCAGGTTCACTGACTGATGGCGGCGGTTTCGGTGCTGATGGAGGTTACGTGAAATCGCTTGTTATTGAAGGTACGACTTATACCTTTGATGCTAAAACAGGTGCGGTTACAGTGGCTGGTACAAATAACAGTACCTACAACACAAGCACACATGAGCTGACTGTGAAAACTGCTTCAGGCAACTTTGTGGTTGACATGGACAACGGTAAGTACACATTTACGCCTGGTCAGACCAAGATCACTTTGGTAGATACAACCTTTAATGCAAGTGGTAATGGTCAATATACTGATCTGCCTGCAGGATGGTTTACGAATAACCCAAGCGGCAAGATTGAAGTTAACCCAAGTACTACTTATGGCTTGTCAAGCAGCTACGGCAACGTGCTTGAGCTTGAGAACTTCAGGGGCGATAGCAATATCTATACGCTGATCAACCCTGGTAAAAATGAAACTGTTGTCTTGAGTTTTGATTACGCAGCACGCTCAGGTTACACTTCAGGTACTGACTCAGCGATCCAGGTGCTTGTAGACGGTAAAGTGATTGACACAGTCAACACTAAAAACCTGACAATGAGTAATTTCTCATATACCTTCACAGGTACAGGTAACCAGATGCGTATTGAGTTCAAGTCTGTAGATACAAACAGTACTGGTGGGTTGCTAGATAACATCAAGATTACAACTTCTAGTACCTCACAGCCTGTTGACAGCACCAAAGTGACTTACACTTTGAGTGATAATGATGGTGATACTAGCACCGCTGATTTGACATTGAATGTTGCTAAAAATAACACTTATGTGCCAACTCCAGCTGTCGCGCCTGAGGTGGGTAATGCCTTGGGAGCATCTGGTTTGTTGACACTGCCTGGCTTGTTGAATGTTGATTTGCTTAACTTCTCTAGCCGTCAAGCATTCACCGCAAGTGACGTGAATAACAACATTACAAATGTGACCATTGCGTATAGCACATTGCTTGGGGTAACTCTGGGTTCTTCCTATATGTCTTTCTCACAAGCGGTAGCTAATGAGTTGGGCTTGTCAGTGAATTACACACAAAATAACGGGTTCCTTGGTTTACTTGGCGCAAGCGGAAAAATGGTCATTACAGCTGCTGATGGCGGAACTGTTGACAATCTGGCATTAAACGAGTTCTTGTCGACTGTGAGGGTTAATGAGCAACTGGTAGATCTAAGCTTGCTGCAAAGCTTTACAATTACTGCAACCGACAGTACAAACCTGCAGGATTCTGCAACATCAGCCAATTTGATCAATATTGATTTGTTGAGTAGTGCAAGCAACAGTAATGTGATCACTGGAGGAGATGCTGGCAACAACGTTCTGACCGGTACATCTGGTAATGACATTATCTATGGCTTCAACGGTAATGACACTCTCAACGGTGGTGCTGGTAACGACATTCTACGTGGTGGTGCTGGTAACGATACCCTGAATGGTAATGAGGGGAATGACATCCTGATTGGTGGTAAAGGTAACGATACGCTGACAGGGGGTGCTGGTGTAGATGTCTTCAAATGGGATAGCGGTGATGAAGGTGTTGCTGGTAATCCTGCACGTGACACGATTACCGACTTTAACAAGGCGACAGTGGCACAGGGTGGTGATGTACTGGATATTCGTGATTTGCTACAAGGCGAAAATCCAAACAATCTGCAAAACTACATGCACTTTGAGAAATCTGGTAGCGATACTATCATTCATATTAGTTCAAATGGTGGCTTTGCGAATGATGCCCACAATGTGTCTGGTAGCTTTAGCAGTGGAAACACAACCCAGCAGATTGTGTTGAGCGGTGTGGATCTGACCTCTGGTCAAAGCACTGATGCGGCAATTATCAATAATCTGTTGTCACAACAAAAACTGATTGTTGATCAATAATCAATAGTTTGATTTGAAAAAAGCGACCTTCGGGTCGCTTTTTTTTATGATCAAAAATGGCTTGATCAAGATTCAACCCAATCAAAAGGGCGCTTGAATGCGCCCCCTCGAATGCCGTCTAGTTGTATGTTTTTAGACGGTCAGCATATCGACAAACTGGTTGACTGCTGTGGCTTCAAGTTTAGCTTGATCCTGGCATAAAGCCAGAATCTCCGCCTGCTTCGTTGTATCAAAGCGCCGTGCCAGATTGACCTTGAATTTTTTCACCAGCTCCGGGATGCCTTCTCCGCGGCGGCGGCGATGACCAATCGGGTATTCCACTGCGATGTTGCTAGATTGCGTACCATCTTTAAAGAAGATCTGGATGGCATTAGCAATGGAGCGTTTTTCCGGATCAAGGTAATCACGCGTGTATTCTGCTTTCTCCACACAAGTCATTTTATCGCGCAAAGCATCAATGCGTGGATCTGCAGCCGCTTCATCCTCATAATCCAACGCAGTCAGGCTGCCTTTGAGCAAGCCGACAGCAGCCATGTATTGAATACAGTGATCGCGGTCAGCCGGATTGTTCATGGGGCCGGTTTTATCGATAATACGGATCGCTGATTCGTGAGTAGTAATGACAATCTTCTCAATATTAGCGATGTCGTCGAGTGATTGCAGACGGTTGCCAACCTCTTTATTCAGCTGGAATGCACATTCAACAGCGGTTTGGGCATGGAACTCAGCAGGGAAGGAGATTTTAAAAAGTACCTGTTCCATGACGTAACTGCCATAAGGGCGCTGAAACTTGAAGGCATTACCCTTGAACAGGACATCATAAAAGCCCCAGGTTTTAGCGGTCAGTGCACTGGGATAGCCCATTTCACCTTGCAAGGTCATCCATGCCAGGCGCACAGCGCGAGAAGTCGCGTCACCCGCAGCCCAGGACTTACGTGAGCCAGTGTTGGGGCTATGACGGTAGGTACGTAAACTTTGGCCATCGACAAACGCATTAGACACGGCATTAATGATGTCTTGTTTATTGCCTCCAAGTAATTTGGTGACGACAGCGGTTGAAGCTATTTTAACCAGGATGACGTGGTCCAGGCCGACACGGTTAAAGCTGTTTTCCAGAGCAAGCACGCCTTGAATTTCATGTGCCTTGATCATCGCTGTCAGCACATCTTTCATGGTCAGCGGTGCCTTGCCTTCAGCAACGTTTTTACGCGAAATATAGTCGGCCGAGGCCAGGATACCACCCAGGTTGTCAGAAGGGTGTCCCCATTCTGCTGCCAGCCAAGTATCGTTAAAGTCCAGCCAGCGAATTATGGCGCCGATGTTAAAGGCCGCCAGGATTGGGTCCAGCTGGTAAGAGGTGCCAGGTACTTTGGCGCCATTGGGCACGATGGTACCGGCAATGACTGGCCCCAGTAATTTGGTGCAGGCTGGATAATCCAAGGCCTCGAAACCGCAGCCCAAGGTATCCATCAGGCAGTTTCGAGCCGTGTCATAAGCCTCATCGGACTTGATTTCAAAATCTGCTACGTAATTTGCAATATCCACAATCACCTGGTCGGGGTCAGGGCGGACGTTAGAAATATGGGAGGACATAATAGATTCTTTCAAATAAAAAAATGAAGCCACAGAGGACACAGAGTGTACAGAGGAGGTCAAAAGCAGGATTTTCTCTGTGCTCTCTGTGTCCTCTGTGGCAAAAAATTAACGTTTTTTCAAAGCCACAAATGGCCGGTTATCTGGGCCGTTGTATTCTGCATTCGGACGAATAATCTTATTGTCGATGCGCTGCTCTATGGCATGCGCAACCCAGCCGGTAGTGCGTGAAATCACAAAAATCGGCGTGAACATGCCTGTAGGAATGCCCATCATGTGATAGCTGGATGCGCTGTACCAGTCCAGATTAGGAAACATTTTTTTCTCGTTCCACATGATTTCTTCAATGCGGGCCGAGATATCGAACAACTTCATATTGCCGGCATCTTCACAGAGTGACTTGCTGACGGCTTTAATGGATTCATTACGGGGGTCCGCAATCGTATAGACCGGGTGACCAAAGCCAATAATGATTTCCTTGCGTGCCATGCGGGCCTTGATATCTGCCTCAGCTTCATCGGGATTCTGGTAACGCTCGATAATTTCCATGGCCGCCTCGTTGGCGCCGCCATGTTTGGGGCCGCGCAGGGCGCCGATGGCACCGGTGATACACGAATATAGATCCGACAAAGTCCCCGCAATCACACGGGAGGTGAAGGTGGAGGCATTGAACTCATGTTCGGCATACAACACCAGTGAGGTGTTCATGGCCTTGATATGCAACTCGGAAGGTTTTTTGCCATGCAGGATATGCAGGAAATGTGCCGCGATAGAGTCATCGTCGGTTTCCACCTCAATACGGACACCGCGGTGGCTAAAGTGGTACCAGTAAATGAGGATGGAGCCAAAACAGGCAATCAGGCGGTCACCTAATGCCTGTGCGCCCGCGATATTACGGTCAACGGATTCTGGTTCCAGTGTCCCCAACATTGAGCAACCCGTGCGCATCACATCCATGGGATGCGCATTGGCTGGAATCTGTTCCAGTACGGCTTTAAGTGCACTGGGCAGGCCGCGTAGCTTTTTGAGCTTTTGATGATAAGCGGTGAGTTGTGGTTGGGTGGGCAGCTCGCCGTGTATCAGCAAATAAGCGACTTCTTCGAATGTGGCATGTTTAGCCAGCTCGATGATATCGTAACCACGGTAATGCAGGTCATTACCGCTATGCCCCACGGTACAGATGGCCGTGGTGCCCGCAGCCACGCCTGCCAGCGCCACGCCTTTTTTGCGTTTGGGGGCGTCGGTGGCAGGAATAGTGGGATCAGTGGTGGTATTCATAAAAACCTCCTTAAATCACTCAATCTTGTAGTTACGAATCTATTTCTTATAAAGCGCGTCTAGTTTCTGTTCAAAAGCGTGATAGCCCAGGTGCTCATACAAATCGGCACGTGTCTGCATCAGGTCTAAAACATTCTTCTGGGTGCCATCCTTGCGCACCCCCTGATAGACCTTGAGTGCGGCCTGGTTCATGGCACGGAATGCAGACAATGGATACAGCACCATGCCTACGCCAGCGGTGGCCAACTCCTCTACCGTAAACAAAGGCGTAGAACCGAATTCGGTGATATTCGCCAATACGGGGACTTTGACGGCATCTACAAACTGCCTATACATGCCTAATTCCGTCATCGCTTCCGGAAAAATCATGTCGGCCCCGGCTTCCACACAGGCACAGGCGCGGTCGATGGCGGATTGCAAACCCTCTACCGCCAGTGCATCGGTGCGAGCCATGACGACAAAATCATCATAAGGTTTGGCATCCACCGCCGCTTTGACGCGGTCTACCATTTCGTCCAGGCTGACAATTGCCTTGTTGGGGCGGTGGCCACAGCGTTTGGCACTGACCTGGTCTTCAATATGCACGGCGGCTGCGCCAGCCTTGGCGACACTTTTAATGGTGCGCGAAATGTTGAATGCGCCGCCAAAGCCGGTATCAATATCGACCAGCAATGGGGTATCCACAGCATCAGTAATACGGCGGACATCTACCAGCACATCTTCCAGACCAGAAATGCCGAGATCAGGCAGACCTAAAGAACCCGCAGCGACACCGCCACCAGACAGATAGATGGCCTTAAACCCGGATTGGGTGGCCAGCATGGCATGGTAGGCATTAATCGCGCCTATGATTTGTAGCGGCTTTTCGGCTGCCAGCGCTGCGCGGAAACGTGCACCTGCTGTAGTGATTTGTTGCATAGTTAAACCCTTATTTTTTTACCACAGAGAGCTCAGGGGGCACAGAGAGGTCCATTAAGCGGAATAAAAAACATCTCGGATTTTCTCTGTGCGCTCTATGATCTCTGTGGCTGAGTATTAAAAGAATGCGTGTTCCGCATCTTCTGGCATGGTCACACCCGTTTGCTTGGCTTTTTGTAACACTTCCCAGAAGTAACGGTAGGTCGCACGATCATGTAATTCACCTGCATATTGGATCGGACCCCAGTCAGCGGCCTGTGCTGCCAGCAGAATATTGGCGGCATCGGTCACTTCGTCATAGTTTGGTTTCATGGCATCGACGATGGCCTGAATCTGGGTGGGGTAGATACTCCACATGCGCATAAAGCCAAACTCATTGCGTGCGCGTGAGGCATCACTGTAAGTGACTTCCACGTTTTTCAGGTCCAGAGTAACGTTGTGCGCGGGGACCACGCCATTGGCCAGTGCTGCTGAAACCACTTCGGTTTTGGCGCGCGCCAGCAAACGGTGGTCGAACTGGCCTGGACTACGCATCGCTGTGGCCGGGATGGCGCCGTGATGGGCACTGACAAAGTCCATCAGGCCAAAGTCCAACACCTGCAGCCAGGGCAGTTGCGCAATTTCATGTACCTGTCTCAGGGCACCATGGGTTTCAATCAGGATATGGACCGGAATTTCACGACGAATGCCATGCTGTTTCGCCACCTGCTGAATATAGGTGATCATCTCCCGTGCTTGCGCGATATCGGTACATTTGGGAATAGTGAGATAGCTGAGCACCTCGCCTGCGCCACTGACCAGGATATCAATATCCTTTTTCCAGTGCGGGTGGGTGTAGTCGTGAATACGCGCTCCGGCCATCCTGTATTTGTTGGCTTCAGAATTCAGCACACGTACGATCATCTCGGCATGGGCCTGCTCCTGGCCACTGGCCGCACCGTCTTCGCAATCACAGGTAATATCAAATACCGGGCCTACACCATTAGGCGTGGCTGGATCTTGCAGGGACAGGGCTTTCAGTATCAGTTTTTCGCTGCCGGCAAAATGCTCGCAAGCTGGAATGACCGGAAACGGTTTCTCACCGCCAAAAAGAGCTTGGTTTGGATGAACAGCCATGTTTAGTTTCCTTTGCGTGGAATAAGAACGGTATAGTCAAGATCAAGTACCACATGCGGGTGGTAGCCCTGCGTGGTTTTGATGTTCTCAAGGGTAGCAGGTGGCATATTTTTGACGCCCACCATACGTAAACGTAGTGCGCCCAGCTCCTGGTGAGGCAGGGACCATTTGTCCAGTACCTTGGTCATGCAATAAATGGTGTCACCTGAGTAACTCGGGTTGGCATGGGTGCCACCATTAATGGCCACAATCGCAATCGCGTTTTCCAGGCCTTCGTAGCTCAGCGCACGGCAGGCCGAGATGACCACTCCGCCGTATACTAGACACTGGCCTTGCGGTGTACTTTGCATGAGGTGAGCATCAAAATGCAGGCGCGCATTGTTCTGGTATAAATGTGTGGCCATGGTATGGTCACTTTCATTAATCGTCAGGCCGGACGGATGACGCATGCATTCACCCACTTCGTAGTCATCCCACCAGTATTGGCCACCTGTGGCCTTAGCCAGGCTGCTATCTAGCTTAAAGTTGGCGGGGATGGCTAATGATTCAGTGCTCACAAACTCTGGTAACTCGGGAATGACAGTTTCTGGTGCTGATGTATCCAGATTTTTCTTGTGCACCATGACCCAGCGAATCCAGCTGAGCACAGGTTGCTGTTGCTGGTTGACTGTGGTAGAGCGTACCCAGACGACGCCACTTTTGCCGTTAGAGTTCTGTTTCAGCCCAATGACCTCGCTAGAAGTGGTGAGTGTATCGCCCACGTAAACGGGCTGGATAAACCGAACATCTGCATAACCCAGGTTGGCCACAGCATTGACCGAGATATCTGGCACGGTTTTGCCAAACGCAATATGAAACGCCAGCAGGTCATCCACCGGTGTGGTGCGATAGCCTAAGGCTTGCGCCAGTGGCTCGCTACAGTGCAACGGATTACGTGCGCCAGTCAATGCGATATACAGCGAGCAATCGCCTGCGGTGATTGTGCGCGGCGTGGCATGCTGGATCATTTCGTGTAGCTTGAAGTCCTCGAAGAAACGTCCTGCATGAATCTTAGTCTGCATGGTGTCCTCCTGTGTGGCGTCTCAATAGTGTCATGATGGTTAAATAAATTCTTCTTCCAGTTCGCTGATGGCTTCTGCCAACTGTATCAGCCGTTGTGCCGCTTTGATATGGTGATGCTCTACCAGCTTGTCATTGACCACGACCGTGCCACGCCCGGCCTCGTTTGCCTCTTTCAGGGCCTTGATGATCAACCTGGCATGCTCAACCTCAGCACGTTGAGGTGTGTAGGCATCGTTGCAATAAGCAATTTGAGCCGGATGCACCAGTGATTTGCCATCCATGCCAATATCACGCCCCAGACGGCAGGCGTATTCAAACGAATGCATATTCTTGAAGTCGGAGGTGATGCCATCAATCACGCCTTTGCCATAAGCGCGTGCTGCCAGGATCACCAGTGATAAAGAGGTCAGGATCGCGGAGCGTTCATGGGTGACGCGGGCATGCAATTGCGAAATCAGGTCAGAGGTCGCCATCACCATACAGATCACGCGCTCTGATGCAGCGGCAATTTCCTTGGCATTCAATACCGCGAGCGGACTTTCTATCATGACCATCATGGGGACATTTTTGCCGCCGGCCTCATCCAGTAACTGTTGTGCCTGCAACACATCTTCGCGCGATTCTATATTAGGGAACAGAATGGCATCGGCACCAATGTTCGCCACGGCCTGAATATCGTCATGGCCCCAAATGGAATGCAGGTCATTCACACGTACAACCACTTCTCTTTTACCGTAGCCGCCTTGTTTGACTGCATTGACTACATTTTGGCGTGACTGAATCTTGGCGTCGACCAAAATGGGGTCGCCCAGGTCAAGGATGACGGAGTCCGCTGCGAGTGTGCGTGCGCGTTCCAGGTAGTGCTGATTGCAACCGGGAACATATAGCATCGAGCGCCTTGGTCTGAGTGCATATGACATAGGGTTTCCTTTGTTACGGCAAGAAATTAGATTCATTATTCATGAATAAAAAAACTCTGTCAACAAATATCTTATGTCTTATATAAGATATAAAATAGTGGACAACAAAAAAGCGCTGTGATATAAATTAAAAAACTTACACAGATGCGAATAAATAATGCGAATCATGAACGGAGTCGAATCTATGGATAAGCAGTTAGGGTCACCAAGTTACCGGCCGCTGTATGACCAGATTAAGGTGTTGATCACGCAAAGCCTGATTGGTGGGGAGTGGCGTCCAGGAGATATGATTCCGAGTGAGATTGATCTTGCGCAAAGATATAAGGTCAGCCAGGGCACGGTGCGCAAGGCGATTGATAGCCTTGCCACAGAAAATATCCTGATCCGCCGCCAGGGTAAGGGTACTTTTGTTGCGACGCATAACCAGGATGACGTCAAGCTGCGCTTCTTGCGCCTGACCGCAGAAAATGGCCAGAAAGAAATGCTGCAGAACGAGTTTCTTTCCTGCGTTAAAAGCAAGGCCAGTGTGCATATTGGTAAGGTGCTGGAAATGAAAGCGGGCGCGACGACGATAGATGTGAAGCGGTTATTGACGTTTTCCGGTCGCCCCTTAATTTATGACCACATCATTGTGCCAGCCGCACCCTTCAAAGGATTGAACCGTGCCAAGGTGGAGGAGAGCAATGGCTCCATGTACAGCATGTATGAGTCGCAGTTCGGTATCCGCATGATACGCGCGGAAGAACGTATCAAGGCGGTGGCTGCTGACGCGGAAGTCGCCAAGGCGCTGGGTTTGAAAGAAGGCTACCCACTGTTGAGCATAGAACGTGTGTCGTTTACTTATGGCGATAAACCGATGGAGTGGCGCTTGGGGTTGTGTCTGACGGACGACCACCACTATATGAGTGAATTGGAATGATTGAAAAATCTTCATTAGCGGCGTTGAATTTCGCTTGCCGTGCGACTCGCACTGTCTTCGCTCATTCGCCTTGCTACTGAAGTTTTGAATCATTCTGAATAAAGGGCGTGACTTTTGAAAGCGCATTTTCGCAAGTTGGATATCGCGGGCTGTACTGGTTGTAATGGCTGCGATCATCCACCTAGCCAAAATGTGTTTTGAACGGTCTTGTAGGTGCAAGGTAACTGCATCATTGAAGAAAGAGGTTGATGAATGGACGATTTAAAGCAACGCGCGCTGGATTACCACCAGTTTCCCAAGCCTGGGAAGCTGAGCGTGGAGTCGTCCAAGCCTTGTGCGACACAGCAGGATTTATCGTTGGCCTACACGCCTGGGGTTGCGGCACCTGTGCTCGAAATTGAAGCGGATCCGGCCAATGCTTATAAGTACACCAATAAAGGTAACCTGATCGCGGTCATTACCGATGGCACCGCCGTGTTGGGGTTGGGAAATGTGGGCGCCTTGGCAGGCAAGCCAGTCATGGAGGGCAAGGGTGTGTTGTTTAAGCGTTTTGCCGATATTGATGTGTTTGATATTGAAGTCAATGCCGCGACACCGGATGAATTTATCCAGACCGTGGTCAATATTGCGCCTACGTTTGGCGGCATTAACCTGGAAGATATTGCCGCTCCGCACTGTTTCTATATTGAAAATGAATTAAAGAAACGCCTGGATATTCCTGTTTTCCATGACGACCAGCATGGCACGGCCGTTATTGTGGCAGCTGCTTTATTAAATGCACTCGATCTCCAAGGCAAAACGTTGCCCCGCGCCAAGATTGTGTTTTTAGGCGCGGGTGCGGCGGGTTGCTCCTGTGCAAAATTGCTCAAGTTAATGGGCGCGACCAATATCACCATGGTCGATCGCAAAGGTGTGCTGGATAGCGACCGTGACGATTTGCATGACAATAACCGTGAGTTGGCGATTGAAGCTGGCAAGGTGAAAACACTCGCAGAAGCTATGCAGGGCGCTGATGTGTTTATTGGCGTGTCTGCCAAAAATGGCTTGCCGCCCGAGTTGGTCGCCACCATGGCAGCTAAACCAGTGATTTTTGCCTTGGCCAATCCTGATCCTGAAATATTGCCTAGCCAGGTGTTTGCCTTGCGGGATGATGCAATTATGGCCACCGGCCGTAGTGATTTTCCTAACCAGGTGAATAATGCCTTGTGTTTCCCTTACCTGTTCCGTGGTGCGCTAGACGCGCAGGCAAAACAGATTACCGAGCAGATGAAGGTAGCTGCGGCGCAAGCACTGAGCCAGTTGGCGCGCGAGCCCGTGCCGCCACAAGTGCTGGAAGCTTATCAACTGACGTCATTGTCTTTTGGCAAAGACTACATCATCCCCAAGCCATTTGATCCGCGTTTGATGGAATACGTGGGTGGTGCAGTTGCGCGTGCCGCCAAAGCAGGTGAGTGAGCCGGCATGATTGTTAAGAAGCAAAAGAAACAGCGCCCGAAGAATCTGGATTTATTCACGATCCGGTTACCGGTGAACGCCGTGGTGTCGATTATGCACCGCGCCAGCGGCGTGTTGCTGTTCCTGATCCAGCCACTGTTGCTATGGTCGTTGTATTTGTCTCTTTCCAGCGCTCAGGGTTACGCCAGGGTCGTGACACAGTTTCAGCAATGGCCGGTGAAGTTGCTGGTGACTGTGCTGGCAGCGGCTTTTTTCCACCATTTTTATGCCGGGATTCGCCATCTGGCCATGGATGTGCACTGGATGACCACCTTGCAGAAAGCCCGTTTTTCCAGCCGGGTGGTCTTGTGGATGGTTGCGGTGACCATGTTGTTTGTGATCTGGGCGATTTGGTAGAGAGGCCAGCATGTTGTTTGAGTTACTAACGGCCAAATATCCCGGGATGCGACGCTGGTTGACCCAGCGGTTGTGCGCACTGTCTATGGCGCTGGTTTTGCTGCTGTTTTGGTTGAGGATGATGTGGTTGTCGCCACAGAGTTTCAGTGAGTGGCAGGCATTGTTTGCGCCATTTTGGTGGCGACTGCTCACGGCTTGGTTTTTTGTGTGCATGTTGCTGCATGCGTGGTTAGGTGTCCGCGATGTGTTCAGGGATTATGTGCCACATTTGGGTATTCGCGCAGTGCTGCAATGGCTGGTGAATCTCGCCGTGTGGGGCAATGGGTTAGCTGTGGTATGGATTTTATTTGGGATGGATTTTTAAGGTGACTAGCATGGCTGATTCTAATATGACAGGTGCAGGCAAACTACAGCATCATCAGGTAGATGCCGTTATTGTCGGCGGCGGCGGGGCAGGCTTGCGTGCTGCACTGCAGCTGGCGGAATCCGGTGCCGATGTGGCCGTACTTTCCAAAGTGTTCCCCACCCGTTCACACACGGTGGCGGCACAAGGCGGGATTGCAGCCGCGCTCGGCAATGTCTCCGATGACAGCTGGTTATGGCATATGTACGACACCATCAAAGGCTCGGACTACCTGGGCGACCAGGATGCGATTGAGTTTATGTGCCGCAATGCAGCCAAGGCGATTATCGAGCTGGAGCATTTTGGCATGCCGTTTGACCGCCTGGAAAATGGCCGTATTTTCCAGCGCCCCTTTGGCGGTATGACACGCAATTTTGGTGAAACCCCGATCTCCCGTACCTGTGCCGTGGCTGACCGTACCGGTCATGCCATGTTGCATACGCTTTACCAGCGCAATGTTAAAGCCAATACCCAGTTTCTGATTGAATGGTTCGCACTCGATTTGATTCGGGATGCTGATGGCGATGTTTTGGGCGTGATTGCGCTCGAAATTGAAACCGGTGATATCCACGTCATCCACGCGAAGGCCACCATGCTGGCGACGGGCGGCGGTGGGCGTATTTTCCAGGCCAGTACCAATGCGTATATCAATACCGGGGATGGCCTTGGTATGGCGGCACGCGCAGGCTTGCCTTTGCAGGACATGGAGTTTTGGCAGTTTCACCCGACCGGCGTATTGAATGCTGGCGTATTGATTACCGAAGGCGTACGCGGTGAAGGCGGTTACCTGGTCAACAGTGACGGCGAGCGCTTTATGGAGCGCTACGCGCCCAGTGCCAAAGACCTAGCAAGCCGCGATGTCGTATCCCGTGCCATGGCGACTGAGATTAAAGAAGGCCGCGGCATAGGCAAACACAAAGATGCGGTCTACCTCAAACTGGATCACCTCGGTGAAGACATTATCAGCAAGCGCTTGCCTGGTATCCGTGAAATCGCCAAAACCTTTGCCGGTGTGGATCCGACGAATGACCCGATCCCTGTGGTGCCTACGGCACATTACATGATGGGCGGCATCCCGACCAATCTGGATGGTCAGGTAGTGGTGCACGATGGCCAATCTGAGCGCGTAGTGAATGGGCTGTATGCCGTCGGCGAATGTGCTTGCGTCTCTGTCCACGGCGCGAATCGTCTGGGCTCTAATTCTCTGCTGGACTTAGTGGTTTTTGGCAAAGCTGCCGGTGACAAAATGGCGGCAGACATCGCTGCCAATCAAGCACATAAGCCATTACCAGCCAATGTGGCGGATGCCACGCTGGCGCGTGTGGACCGCTTGGAAAGTGCGAGCGAGGGGGAGAAGGTGGCAGAAGTGGGTCTGGCCATGCGCCAAACCATGCAAAAACACTGCGGTGTGTTCCGCTTTCCTGATCTGCTGGAAGGCGGTGTTGATGCGATCAAACAAGTCGCCCAGCGCGCCCAGCACTTAAGAATTACCGATAAAAGCAAAGTCTTTAATACGGCCCGTGTCGAAGCACTGGAGCTGGATAACCTGATGCAGGTTGCGCTCGCCACTATGGAAGCAGCTAATGCCCGCCAGGAAAGCCGTGGTGCCCATGCACGTGAAGATTATCCTGAGCGCGATGATGCCCAATGGCTCAGTCATTCGCTGTATTTTGCCAATGAACAAAAGCTGGCTTACAAACCCGTGCGTTTGAAACCGCTGACGGTAGAACCATTTGAATTGAAAAAAAGGGTGTATTGATATGCTTTTCTCAATTTACCGATTCAATCCCGACGTGGATAAAAAGCCTTATATGCAGGACTACGATGTCCAGTTGGAAGACAGCGACCAAATGCTGCTGGACGCCCTGATGCGCATTAAAGAGCTGGACGAAACGCTGAGTATGCGTAAGTCATGCCGTGAAGGCGTGTGTGGCAGTGACGCCATGAACATCAATGGTAAAAATGGACTGGCCTGCATTACAAAATTGAGCGAGTTGCAAGAGCCTGTAGTGCTGCGACCCATGCCCGGCCTGCCTGTAATCCGTGATCTGGTCGTCGACATGACACAGTTCTTCGATAACTACCACTCAGTGATGCCGTACCTGCAAAACCATGACACGCCGCCAGACACTGAGCGTTTACAAAGCCCTGAGGACCGGGCCAAGCTTGATGGCTTGTATGAGTGCATTTTGTGCGGTGCCTGCACGACTTCCTGCCCCAGTTTCTGGTGGAACCCGGACAAGTTTGTCGGCCCGGCCGGCCTCATGCAGGCTTACCGGTTTATTGCCGATAGCCGTGATCAGGAACAGGACGCGCGCCTGGAAAATCTGGAAGACCCATACCGTTTATACCGTTGCCACAACATCATGAACTGTACGGATGTTTGCCCGAAAAAACTGAATCCAAACGCGGCCATTGCAGCGATTAAAGACCTCAAGATTGAAAAAGCCAAAGCGCACAGCGAAGCCAAACCCGGTAAGAAAATATTTGGTATCAAGGTGTTATAGGAGTGGACGATGTTAAATGCTGAAATTTTACGTGAAGCAGAGCAACGGCGCCTGGCATGGCGTTGCCGTCGGGGCATGCTGGAGCTGGATATCGTCTTGCAACGGTTTGTCAGTGAGCATTTTAGCGGGCTGACACTGGCTGAAATGGAACAGCTGGATGCCTTGCTTGAGTTGCCCGATAACGTGTTCTGGGATCTGGTTCAGGGCGTCAATCCACAACCTGGCATGGCGCAATCCAGCATCATTCTTGAAAAACTAAGAGCCAGCCGACCTTCGGCAGAACAGGAAGCAGCATGAGTCAGCATATGGGAGAGGAACCAATTGCGCTGGATGCCAGGGCGTTGGGAGATTACTGGCCAGGCATACAGCTGTATTACCCGCCGGTGAAATATGCGCCTAGTCTGGGCATTTATGAGGATATGGAGCAGGCAGCCAACCGCATGGTCAAGCATGCGCACTTTACCAATGCGCATACGCTGATTTTTGACCTGGAAGATGGCTGCCGGCAAAAAGAAATGAGCCGTACCTTGCTGCGCCAGGAGCTACCCAAGCTACGCAAGGTGAATGAACGCGTCACCATCGCCATCCGTGCCAACTCTTTCCGTACCGATGAGTACGAAGAAGACATGAAACTGGTGCGTGACATGGGCGAGTATATCGACGTCGTCATGCTGGCAAAGGCGGGTGAGTCCTACGGTGCTGCGGAAGTGCGTGATTTATCCAGCTTTTTACTCAGTATCAATCCGCATATCACCATACAGCCGATTATTGAGCACCCGAAGTCGCTCAAGATTGCGCCGGATTTAATGCAATACGACACTGTGAAGCATGTGGTGTTTGGTATCCACGATTTTTCCAAAGCGCTGGGTATCCATATTACGCCAGAGCACTGGATTGAAGAGTTGTTCTACTTTATCAACCAGCTGATTTTTGAGGCGAGGATTGCCGGTAAAGGCGTGATCGGCGGCGTGGAAACACTGATCGGCAGCAATATCATGCCCGATAAATTTGTTGAGCCGCACGATGTGCGCCGCTGGCTGGATTTGCATGGCGATAACGAGTCGCGTGTGGTGTACAAGCACGCTTGCCAGGAGGCGGCCATGGGCCTCACCGGCAAGCAGGTGATTCATCCGGGCCATATCCACTTGTGTAAAACCGCATATACCCCTTCACCGACTGAAATTAACCAGAAAGTGGCCATCCTGAAAGCAGCGATTGAAGCGGATGCCTTGCTGGGTGGGGCGATCAAGTTTGAGGGTGAGATGCTGGATCCGCCGATGTTTGGTAAGGCATTGCAGACATTATTAAGAGCGCATGCATTACGCGCGCTTAAGGTGAGTGACATGGAATTTGCATTGCATGTATTGCAGTTGATGCCGGCGCAGGTTGTACGCCAAAACTGGCCTTATGGCATCTTGCTTTAAATCAATGGCTGCGCGGGCGAATTGCGTTGTTGCGCAGTGCTCGAAATGCTCATGTACTTTAAGTACATTCCGCTTTCTGCGCGCTGTGCGCCTAGCACTTCATCGCTAAATTCTGAATTTAAACGTATTGATAGGTTTGAAAAAAGCATTTTCAAAAGAAATGCATATAACAGCATCGCATCAACCATGCGTGCATAGAGTGATTGGAAAGGTTTGAACATGACACAGTTAGCCCCTTATCCACAATGGCAATGGGAAATCCCTGAATTTTTCAATATCGGGGTGGCGTGCAGTGATCGTCACATGGGTACGCCAAAAGCCGATGAAATTGCCATGATTGTGGAAGACGACACGTTTGGTACCGGTACGATTACCTTTGCCGAGCTGGCGGAGAGAACTGATCGGTTTGCCCAGATGTTGCGTGATTTAGGCGTTCAGCCTGGTGACCGTGTCCTGATCCGCTTGCCTAACAGCCTGGATTATCCGACTGCCTTTTTAGGCACGATGAAAACCGGGGCGATTTCTGTGCCCACTTCCACCTTGCTAACCGCAGAAGAAGTGGCTTATCTGGCAAAAGATTCCGGTGCGGTGGTATTGGTGACGGATGCAGCAGCCTGGGCCGGCATGTCAGCCAAAATGCAGCAGAATATTGCGCAAACACCCAATCTCAAGCATGTGTTGCTCACCCAGTTGACCGATCAAATGGTGCCTGTCGAAGGGTTCAATGTGTTGTCTCTTGAGACCGCATTAAAGGCCGTGCAACAAGTGACGCCTGCTTATGCTACCCGCGGTGACGATCCGGCCTATCTGGTGTATACCTCAGGCACCACTGGTTATCCTAAAGGCGTATTGCATGCGCACCGTGCTTTGCTTGGGCGCCAGCCAGCGGCGCAATACTGGTTTAATTACAGTGAGACGGCGCAAGACCGCATTATGCATTCCGGCAAGTTTAACTGGACTTATGTGCTGGGCACCGGCCTGATGGATCCGTTATACCTGGGCAAGACCGTGATTGTGCACGAAGGTAAAAATGATGCGCAAAAATGGCTGGATTTGATCGCCAAACACAAGGCAACCATCTTTATTGGTGTGCCCACGATTTACCGTCAGCTGCTACAAAAAACGACAGCAACACAAGTGGATATCCCCAGCGTGCGCCATTTTATGAGCGCGGGAGAGCATTTGTCTGACGAGGTGTTGAGCCAATGGCGTGAGCGTTTCGGGCTGGATATTTATGAAGCGGTTGGGATGAGTGAGTTTTCTTATTACCTGTCGCAAAGTATTTTCCGTCCGATCCGGGCTGGCTCGGCGGGATTCCCGCAGCCTGGTCATGCGATTGTCTTGCTGAATCCCGAAACTCGCGAGCCCGTGGCCGAAGGTGAGGAGGGGATGATTTGCGTGCCAGATAATGACCCAGGCTTGTTCCTGAGCTATTGGAACTTGCCGGAAGAGACTGCCAAATATAAGCACGATGGCTATTTCTTTACCGGAGACTATGCCAAATACGATGCTGACGGCTATCTGTGGTTCCTTGGCCGTAAAGATGACATTATCAAGAGCTTTGGCTACCGCGTTTCGCCCTATGAAATTGAGCGTGTATATAAAGGCCATCCTGCCGTGGCGGACTGTGCTGCTGTCGGTGAAGAAATTGAAAAAGACAAACTGCTGGTAGTGATTTATGTGATCCCTAAACCGGATGCTGAAATCGCACCCGAAGAGCTGATGTCCTTTGGTAAACAACATCTGGCGGCTTACAAGGCGCCTAAAATGGTTTACCTGGCCAAGGAGTTTCCACGGACCAAAAATGGTAAAATCTTGCGTAAAGATGTGAGTCCTGCCATTGCCTATCAGAAAAGCAATGCCCGTTGAAATGCCCGTCTGAAAGACACAGAAAATGGCCCTGATTAAAACCCAAGATTTTATCGAGAGTGTTGCCGATGCCTTGCAATACATCTCTTATTACCACCCGGAAGACTATATCCGGGCGTTGGCAGCGGCGTATGAAAAAGAGGCCTCACCTGCTGCCAGGGACGCCATTGCGCAGATTTTGACCAATTCCCGTATGTGCGCCGAAGGCAAACGCCCCTTGTGCCAGGATACCGGCATTGTGGTGGCGTTTGTCAAAATAGGCATGCAGGTGCAATTTGAGGGGGACATGACCATCGAGCAAATGGTTAACGAAGGCGTACGCCGTGCTTACCTGCATCCCGACAATACGCTGCGAGCGTCTATCGTGAATGACCCCGCCGGGGCACGTAAAAACACTAAAGACAATACGCCCGCGATTACGCATATTGAAATGGTGGCGGGGGATAAAGTCGAAGTCCAGGTGGCTGCCAAAGGCGGCGGCTCGGAAAATAAATCCAAACTGGTCATGCTCAACCCTAACGAAAGCATTGTTGACTGGGTGCTGGAAGTGGTGCCCAAGATGGGCGCTGGCTGGTGCCCACCAGGCATGCTCGGGATAGGCATAGGCGGCAGTGCTGAGAAAGCCATGCTGCTGGCTAAAGAGTCATTGATGGCCCCGATTGATATCCAGGAGTTGCAGGCACGTGGTGCGCAAAACCGCATTGAAGAATTGCGCCTGGAACTTTATGAAAAGGTTAATCAGCTAGGGATAGGCGCACAAGGCCTGGGTGGCCTGACCACGGTATTAGATGTGAAAATCCTGGATTATCCAACCCATGCAGCCAGTTTGCCCGTGGCCATTATTCCTAATTGCGCAGCGACACGTCATGTGCACTTTACGCTGGATGGGTCCGGTGTGGCTGAGTTAACGCCACCGAGTGCAGATGTTTACCCGGATGTGGATTGGGCCCCCAGCCCGCAAGCTAAACGCGTGAACCTGGAAACGGTGACACGTGAGGAAACGCAAACTTGGAAAACCGGAGATACCTTGTTGCTCACAGGTAAAATCCTGACAGGGCGCGATGCTGCGCATAAACGTATCCAGACCATGCTGGCCAAAGGTGAACCACTACCTGTAGATTTTACCAATAAGTTTATTTATTACGTTGGCCCGGTCGATGCCGTGCGTGACGAAGCCGTGGGGCCGGCAGGTCCGACCACGGCGACGCGCATGGATAGCTATACCGATATGATGCTGAATACCGGATTGCTGGGTTCGATTGGCAAAGCCGAACGTGGCGAAGAGGCCTTGGCAGAGATTGCCAAGCACAAGTCGGTGTACTTGATGGCGGTGGGTGGTGCCGCTTATCTGGTCAGCAAGGCGATTAAAAAATCCCGCGTGCTGGCTTTTGCAGACTTGGGTATGGAAGCCATCTATGAATTTGAAGTGGTGGATATGCCAGTGACGGTGGCAGTGAGTGCGGATGGTGAGTCCGTACACCAGACCGGTCCGGCACTATGGAAAAAAACCATTGCGTTGCAAGCGGTATAAGTGGCTACCGATAATGTGAGTGCAATCACAGAGACCGGGCACGAATTGGTGAAAGATACGTCATACTACTAAGCGTCAAAATGGAGTGAGTATGATAAAAATGAATACTGGGGTAATTGGGTTCGCAGTTGGCTTGGCCATAGTATTGAGTTTGCCCGTGCATGCCGAATCTGCGCTGGAATACTTCACTGATAGTACAGGCCGGTACAGTGGCCCTAGCCTGGAAGATCAGGTCGCCATGATGGACACTGATCACAACGGTTTTGCCGATGTGTTTGAGGTGCGTGCCTATCTGGAGAAACAGCATGGCAAAGGCTATCAAAAAGAATTGCTGGATAAATGGGAATCTTCCGCCTACGGTAAGAGCTGTAGTACCCCATTTGCCAAAGAGTTATATGGAGACAGTACCCCCTGACTGTAGTGTTGTTTTGTTGCTGTCGGCGGCTGTCATTTGCATCAATTGCCGGAATGTTACAAGCAGTTAACATTCTGGCCTATGGACTGGATTATAATCAAACAAGAAGAAATCCTCGCGGTCAGCCTCTGGTCATGTCGTTACAGATAAGCGCTGGCCCATCCCCCGACTTTGTTTTATTGATAGAGCCTACATCATGTTACAAGTATACGAAACCCACGTAAAAGAACGCGCCTCGCAAAATCTACCTCCTTTACCCCTCAATGCGGAACAAGTCGCTGCATTGGTCGAGTTATTAAAATCTCCTCCCGCCGGGCAGGAAGCCTTGCTGTTAAATCTGCTGGAAAACCGTATTCCTGCAGGTGTTGACCAGGCGGCCTATGTCAAAGCGGCCTTTTTGGCAGATGTTGCAAATGGCACTGCGATTTCACCTTTAGTCAGTGCAGAAAGAGCCGTACAGCTGTTAGGTACCATGCTGGGGGGCTACAACGTCCAGGCACTGGTGGCTTTGCTGGATACCCCAATGGCCGCGAATGCTGTCAAGGCCTTGTCTACAACCATCCTCATGTTTGACGCTTTCCATGATGTCGACGCCAAAATGAAGGCAGGTAACCCGCATGCCAAGGCTTTGATGACGGCTTGGGCCAATGCCGAATGGTTTACCAACAAGCCTGCTTTGGCTGAAGAAATCAAACTGGTGGTGTTCAAGCTGGATGGTGAAACCAATACTGATGACCTGAGTCCAGCGCAAGATGCATGGAGCCGTCCGGATATCCCATTACACGCCAAAGCCATGCTGATCAACCGCATGTCTGATGGGCTCAAAGTGATTGAGGGCCTGAAGCAAAAAGGCTTGCCGCTGGCCTATGTTGGCGACGTGGTCGGGACAGGTTCTTCCCGTAAATCGGCCATCAACTCCGTACAATGGTGGATGGGCGACGATATTCCCTACATCCCCAACAAGCGCACAGGCGGCGTGGTGATTGGTAGCAAGATTGCACCGATTTTCTTTAACACTGCAGAAGACTCAGGCGCTTTGCCTATCCAGTGTGATGTTTCTAAACTGAACACCGGTGACGTGATTGTGATCAAGCCATTTGAAGGCAAAGTATTGTCTGAGGCAGGTGAAGTATTGGCCACATTTGAAATGAATCCAATCACCTTGCCGGATGAAGTGCGTGCAGGTGGCCGTATCCCATTGATTATTGGCCGTGGCCTGACTGCCAATGCACGTAAAGCGCTGGGCTTGGGTGACACGGACATCTTTATTAAATCCATCCCTGCCAAAGATACTGGTAAAGGCTACACCTTGGCGCAAAAAATGGTGGGTCGTGCCTGTGGTTTGCCAGAAGGTATGGGCGTGCGCCCAGGTACCTATTGCGAACCTAAAGCAACCACTGTAGGTTCCCAAGACACCACGGGCGGGATGACACGTGATGAGCTGAAAGAGTTGGCTTGCCTGGGCTTTAGTGCCGATCTGGTCATGCAGAGTTTCTGCCATACGGCGGCTTACCCGAAACCAGTCGATATCAAATTGCAGCATGAGTTGCCTGAATTTATGTCCAGCCGTGGCGGCGTCAGCTTGCGCGCAGGTGATGGCGTGATCCACTCCTGGTTGAACCGCTTGATCCTGCCGGATACTGTGGGTACTGGCGGTGACTCGCATACCCGGTTCCCGATTGGCATCAGCTTCCCGGCTGGTTCTGGTTTGGTGGCGTTTGCGGCAGCTACTGGCGCCATGCCGCTGGATATGCCTGAATCAGTGCTGGTACGCTTTAAAGGCCAAATGCAGCCAGGCATTACCTTGCGTGACCTGGTGAATGCGATTCCTTACGCAGCCATCCAGGAAGGCACACTGACTGTTGGCAAGCAGGGCAAGAAAAACGTATTCAACGGCCGCGTACTGGAAATCGAAGGATTGCCCGACCTTAAGGTGGAGCAGGCGTTTGAGCTGGCTGATGCTTCGGCTGAGCGTTCAGCCAACGGTTGTACTGTGCTGTTGAATAAAGAGCCGGTGATTGAGTTCCTCAACTCCAATATCGTGCTCATGCAGAACATGATAGAAAATGGCTACCAGGATGCACGCACGCTGGAGCGCCGCATTGCCAGCATGAAAGCATGGCTGGAAAAACCGGAACTGTTGCAGCCTGATGCTGATGCCGAATATGCGCACGTCATCGAAATTGACCTCAGTGAGATTAAAGAACCACTGGTGGCTTGCCCGAATGACCCGGATGATATCAAGCCATTATCTGCTGTGGTGGGCGACAAGATTGACGAAGTCTTTATTGGTAGTTGCATGACCAACATTGGTCACTACCGCGCGGCTGGCAAGGTCCTTGAAGGGGCTGGTGGTATCCCGACCCGTTTATGGATTGCTCCACCAACACGTATGGATGAAGCACAATTGCGAGCCGAAGGCGTGTACTCAACTTTTGGTGTCGCTGGTGCACGCACGGAAGTACCAGGCTGCTCACTGTGTATGGGTAACCAGGCACGTGTGGCTGACAAGGCGACCGTGTTCTCGACCTCTACCCGTAACTTTGATAACCGTATGGGTAAAGATGCCCGTGTTTACCTGGGCTCTGCTGAACTGGCAGCGGTTTGTGCCAAACTGGGTCGTATCCCAACCATGCAAGAGTACCTGGATACCTTGGGCACCAAGCTGACCAACACGGCAGAGATTTACAAATACCTCAACTTTAACCAGATGACCCAATATGCTGGCTCGCTAGAAAATGTGAAGAAAATCATTCCAATTAAAGAAACGGCGTAGCTGTTGTATTGAAGGCATGATCAAAGGGAGCGTGAGCTCCCTTTGTTGTTTTTACGGCCGGAAATATCCTTGCAACTGTAAATCCTGAGAACTCTCCTGACGGCACAGTTCTGTTTTGATTATGATGTATTGGCTGACGTCTATGATGCACATACGTCAATTCCCTGATTCACTCAACAGATTTTCAATGTCCAAGGAGAAACTCATGAAACCGTTCGAACAAGGCCTGGTTAATTATCAACAACGTTTACAGTCACATGATTACGGTCAGGTCTTTTGCCGTTTTGATGCTGAACGCCAAGCACTGTGGAGTTATTTGCATCAACCTCAGCGTATTCCCTGCATTAATCATGATTTATTGATGAATCTGCATGAGCACCATGCCGATATCCAGCGCAGCGGCGGCTATGTGCAGACGGATGCGGAGACGATATTGCCAATCCGCTATTCTGTTTTTGCCTCGGCGACCCCAGGCTATTTCAATATGGGCGGCGATTTACAAAAAATGGCTGCGGCTATCCGCCAGCAAGACAGGGCGCAATTACAGGCCTATGCCAAACTCAGTATTGATGTGGTGGCACAACGCGCATTTCGTTTCCAGCTGGACCATGTGACAAAAATCTCCCTGCTGCAAGGCGAAGTGTTAGGCGCTGGCATAGAAGCAGCCCTCACCAGTGACCTGCTGATTGCTGAAAAACAAGCGGTATTTTGCTTTCCTGAGCTGTTCTTTAACATGATTCCGGGTATGGGGGCATATAGCTTTATTGCACGCAAGGCTGGTATGGCTGTCGCAGACAAGATGATTCTGGGATGTGAGCGCTATACCGCTGAAGAGTGCCTGGAGATGGGGTTGATTGATATCGTTGTCGAGGATGGTGAGGGCGAGCAGGCTGTGCATGAGTTTATCCATAAGAATAACAAGCGCGCAGAAGGCTTTTTATCTGCGCAAAAAGCCAAGGCCAGGATCAATCCGTTAAGCTATGACGAACTCAAGGATATCGTGGAGGTGTGGGTTGAGAATGCCTTGCGGTTGACTGAGCGCGATCTGAAGGTGATGGACAGGTTCTACCGCGCCCAGTCACGTCTTTTCCCCGACAATCAAGAAAGTACAATTGCTAGTACCAGTGAAGCTGAGCCTATCCCAAATGCGCCGCAGCCCCAGGTAGTGAATCAATAGTGAGTGAACATGGTGAAGGTGCCCGGCTTATTTGTTGGAGCGTTTGGGTGAGAGCTTGCTACGTTGGTGTTGCAACTGTACGCGTGTCTCATCATAGCAATCTGCCACGGCTTGATATAGGCCGGAAATGGTCTGGGCATCTTCCATGCTTAACCCCAGCAGGCGACGACTGTGTTTACTCAAAGGAATCAGGCCCATATTGGCAGACTCGCCTGCCAATATGTGTGCCAGCTTATGCACTTGTTCAAAGTTAAGGTCCATGCAATGCGTGCCCAGTGAACGCATCAATTCATCGGTAGTCTCTAAAAACTCTGTAATCAATTTGTGGAGAAAAGCTTCACTGCCACCCAGCTTGAGCAAATGAGCCATGCGCTCATCGTCCAGCAATGGTTCCACAGTGGGGGGTAGGCTGGCAATGAGGGGGGCAGATTTTGGCTTTAAAGACCTCATGGGTGAGTCAGGAGATCTTGCGTCCACAAACTTTTGATCTGCGATAGCAGACGCAGCCCGCGTTTCTGCCGGCTTGGATTTTTTGCGGCGGACGGGCGTGGTTTGTGCGGATTGCTCAGTGTCTATCGTGCTGGCAATCGCTTCTATCAAGGTCTGGATTTGCCGCGAGACGACTGGCTTGGTCAGCACCTGATATACGCCTGCACGTAAACAGCGCTCTTGTGTCGTTTTTGTGGCATCCGCGGTGAGAATCACTGTTCTCAACGGTTTGCTGCCCGGTAGTGCATGGTAAATGTTAAACACTTCCAGGCCGTTCATTTCCGGCATGTTGTAATCTAGTATCATCAGGTCAAACTGGTGATGCTCCAACGCATCCAGGGCATCATCGCCATTCTCAACGGCCTTGACGATACAGTGCATTTTTTGCAAGGTTTCATTCAGGATTAACCGGTTGACCACATTGTCATCCGCAATCAGTACGCGAATTTTCTTGCGGAACTTGTTATGGCTACTCAGCGGCACCACATTTGACTGACTATCCAGATTGATTTCGTCTTTGACAGGCTGTGCCGGTGCTGCTGCGTGCATCAGTGGCAAATTGACCACAAAGGTAGTCCCCACATTGACCTGGCTGGAAACCTCGATATTGCCACCCATCACCTCAACCAGCTGTTTGGCAATCGAAGTGCCTAAACCAGTGCCACCGTAACGTCGGGTGATGCTGCTATCTGCCTGGGTGAAGCTGTCAAAGATCATCGGCAAAACTTCGGCTTTAATGCCTATGCCAGTATCACGAATGCGGAAAGTCAGCTGGTTGGTATCACTGATCGTGACATCAATACCGCCATGCTGTGTAAACTTGATGGCATTGGCAATCAGGTTGACCAGTACTTGCTCGATATGGTGCAGGCTACCCACATAGTGGCGTTCTGTTTCTGGGCCAAGATCAAATCTCAGCCATAACTGTTTTCGCCCCACCTCAAGCTGGAACATCAGTTGCAATCGCTGAACCAGGTCTGGCAGGAAGAAAGTGATGTCTTCCAGCTCTACCTTGCCTTTTTCAATCTTGCTGATATCCAGCACATCGTTAATCAGTTTTTTGAGGCTGGAGGCTGAGGTGCCTACCATTTTTAACAGCTCGGATTGCTTGCCATCCAGTTTGGTTTGCGCCAGTAACTCGCTGGCACCAATAATCCCGTTTAGCGGGGTGCGCATTTCATGGCTGATGTTGGAAACAAAGTTGGTCTTGGCTTCGTTAGCCTGGCCGGCTTCCTTGGTCGCTTTTTCCAGGCTGATTTGCAGGCGCAAGGTATGTGGAGGGATCAGCAAAAGGGTGAGGAAGAAGCCATAAGCCAAATGCTGGTGCTCCACCCAATAAGGGTTGAGGTAAAGCGTCACGCCAAAACCAATCAGGCTAAACAAATAACAGCCTTTAAAAAACTTGGTACCATAGCGCAAGCCATAACCAATAATCAGCCACAGGTAAACGCCAATAAACACGCCGGCCATGGCGCCTGAAATCATTTGCTCCAACGACGTGGCAGTGATATCCATAATCATAGCCGTCCATTGCCGCTTTTCATTTTTCTCCGGATCCTTCAGGATGTTATATAACATTAGGAAGCCAAAGCATAGATAAACCAAGCACAGCAAGATCGGTTCATAACTGCTGTGATTGAAGAAAAGATAGAGCGTGATAAAACTGACAAAAACAACACGGATTAAAGCCTGTTCAGTTTCATTACTGACAGACTTTATCTCTGTGACTTTCTGTTTTAACTGTCTGATTAAATCTCGCATGCTTGATAATCGATGAGGGGTTGCCGCTAGCTAGCGTTTCGCAAAGCGAAATCTAACCTATATTGATAGTTAACGGACTTTTCTTAAGATAATTTAAAGTTTAACAGGCTAAATTTGATTATCAAAGAAAGTTTACTTTTTAGGGTGCAAAATACTATTGTCGTTGGCGTTATCTATGATAAAAATGCCGACGTCCTGTATTCCATAGTGCTTTATCTGCATGACCATTTCTGATCACTCATCACCTGGCAGGCTATCACGTTTGCTGGCGCGTAGCCGGATGATATTGCCCATCTCATTTTTTGTGGGCGGCTTTGTCTGGGATGCCATTACCATCGGCAAAAAGGTAGCCATGTCTGATATGGTGATCTTTGCCTTGTATTTGTTGGTGGCAGCGCTGCTCATGCACCAGCTGGCTGAACCCTATTCTTCCGTCAGGCGGTTGGGTGAACGGCTATTAAACTGGCAGTGGCTGCAAAACCGTGTTTCCAGTTGGCCAGTCCAGGATTGGCCATACTGGATATTACAGTTTTTGTTTGGCAGCCTGTTGAGCGCCTTGTTTATTCTTTATTTCAAGAGTTCAAGTTATGGACTGGCCTGGGTCGTCACATTGATATTAGGGGTATTGCTGGTTGCCAATGAATTCATGGAAGGTGAATACCGCCGGTTCAGCCTGTGCTGGAGCATGTTTGGATTGTGCTCCATCCTTTGGTGCAATTTTGCCTTTCCGTTTGTATTTGGCAGCGTACATGCCATCTGGTTTTATTTGAGTACCTTGCTCGGCGCGACGGTCACCTATGTGTTATACCAGCGTGCACCGCGACATGTCGGGCGTATCTGGCCAGTATGGTTGATCGCAGGCTTGCTTATGCTGGCCTATCGTGCCGACATGATTCCGCCCGTGCCGCTGGTCAAGCAGGCCGTGGTCATAGCTTATGAACTGGAGAAAACCCCTGAAGGCTACTGGATGACGGTTGAAAAATCTCCCTGGTGGCAATTCTGGCGTGTCGATAGCGATCATTTTTATCTGCAACCAGGCCAAAAGCTGGTGTGTTTCTCGGCAGTGTTTGCTCCACAGGGCTTGCAGACCAAATTGTTACATGACTGGCAGAAGAAAGTCGGCGGGGAGTGGGTCAGTGTTTCCACACCAGGGTTCTCATTGACTGGCGGGCGTGATAGCGGCTATAGGGGTTACACCTATAAGAGCAACGTGACAGCCGGCGAGTGGCGTGTGCGCATACAAACCTCCACCCGGCAAACTATCGCCGTCCACACCTTCACAGTCTCTTTAGACACTGAGCTGGATGTGCAGCATAGGGCCAGAATCCGCTATTAACGCTGGCGACCCTCGCAATGTGCACGTGCTGTTGTATCTTGCGCCAGGGTCTTGGCCAGCCAATCCAGATGCGGCTCTAAGGATTGACGCAGTGTCCACGGCGGGTTAATCACCCACATTCCGCTACCGTGCATACCAAAGCCATCGGCGGCGGGTTTCTGCACATCCAGCGTGACATGCAGGTAATCGGTATCCAGGCTGCGTAGCTTGTCTATCATTTGTTGCGGCTCAGGCCTTTGCAGGCGAGGGTACCATATCAGGTAAGTGCCGGTAGCAAAGCGCTTCAGGCTGTCCTTAATACAGTTGACCACGCGTGAGTAATCGTCTTTAACTTCATAGGGCGGGTCAATCAATACAATACCGCGTTTAGTCGGCGGTGGTAAACAGGCCTTGATGCCTTCAAAGCCGTCTTTCGGTTGAATGGTGATTTGCCGTTTTTGTGCTGAAAATTGCTGTTCCAGCAAAGCCGCATCGGCCGGATGCAACTCAAATAAGCGTAATTTATCCACCGGGTTAATCAAATGACTTGCCAGCCAGGGTGAACCCGGGTAGAGCTTGGTCTGATCTTGATTTGCCGCCGCCACAGCCTCCAGATAAACCTTAAAAGCCTCAGGCGCCTCGCTTTGCTGCAAACGCAAAATGCCATCCAAGTATTCCGCCGTTTTATTCGCCACGCTGCTATCCAGGCGATACAGCCCGGCGCCCGCATGGGTATCAATCACCCAGTAAGGCTTATCCTTCTGGTTAAAATAAT
The DNA here is from genome assembly GCF_001183865.1 of Methylophilus sp. TWE2. Classification (NCBI taxonomy): domain Bacteria; kingdom Pseudomonadati; phylum Pseudomonadota; class Betaproteobacteria; order Nitrosomonadales; family Methylophilaceae; genus Methylophilus; species Methylophilus sp. TWE2. The sequence continues at coordinate 1,884,851 of NZ_CP012020.1, read as the reverse complement.
CCAGCACCAGGGTGAACATCCAGTGTTTTAAAACGTCGGCATGATTGCCAGCATGAAAGGCGTGTCTGTAACTTAACATGGTGATTTTCTCTACAAGCCAGCATTATCCCAGATTTTTCAACAGAGACTGTTTTATGTCGGAAAGTCGATAGGGTGCTTTTATAAAATCAAGTTGCTTACGTTTAGAATTCATGAGCTAGACAAGGCGCGATTAAAAAAATCTGACGCAGCATATAAGCAATATGTAAGAAAGAGTTTTTTGCGAGCAACGCCGTATCGCGACGTAAATTGAATTTATAGAAGTGCCCTATTGTGAAAAACAGCTAATTTGCATTAGCATGCAACCATGAAACCTAGCCATACACCTCACGAACATTCCCACTCATCTGGTCGCTGCCCTTATGGTCACGATCACGCAGATAATCACGGGCATGACCACAGCCATGACCATGCGCATAGCCATGATGATCACGAACATGGCAATCCGTTCTCGCTGCCATTTCTCGCGATTTCCATCTTTACCGTGGTCGAGTTTGTCGGCGGCTGGTGGACACAATCGCTAGCCTTGCTCAGTGACGCCTGGCACATGCTGTTTGATGTGCTGGCACTTGGCCTGGCGATGTGGGCAGCCCATCAGGCACGTACCGGGCATCCAGCCTCCAAGCAAACTGAGCGTAGGGTCTCCATGATCAACGCCGTCTCCATGCTGCTGGTCACTGGCTGGATTGTCTACGAAGCCATCGAACGCCTGCAAAACCCGCGGCCAGTCGCAGGCGGTTATGTCAGCATTATTGCCCTTGTAGGCTTACTGGTTAACGTCGTTGTTGCCAAGCACATGCACCATCAACATGAACATCATGGCGGTGATGCAAACTTAAATCACCGCGCCGCCTTCTTGCATGTGTTAGGCGACTTACTCGGCTCGGTTACCGCCGTGGTCGCGGGGGTGGTCATCTACTTTACCGGCTGGATGAGCATAGACCCCATCTTGTCTATCCTGATTTCAGTACTGCTGCTCGTGGTCACGCTCAACCTCATCAGAGATATTCTTCGCGGCGGTGCAGGTCATCACCACTAATTTAAAGATTATTCAATCAACCACAAAAGGAGCGTCAATATGCCTTATGTCAACGTCAAACTAGCCGGCTCTGTCACCAAAGAGCAGAAAAAACAAATTGCCAAAGAGATTACTGAAACCCTGCAAAAGCATGCACATAAAGCAGCTAATTACACTTATATCGTGTTTGAAGAGGTTGAGTATGAGGATTGGGCGATAGGTGGGGAGTTGTTAGGGTAGCTTGTTGCTTTTAGTTGGGTGTGTTTTCTTACTAAGCTGAGCAAATATTTTTGCTGCTGATTATTAAATTGATAAATATAAACAAAGCGTTATTGAAAGCAATGGTTGATGTTAACAATAGCTCTGCTTCAGGATATACACCGATTTCGGTGTCTACATTACGTTAGGACTATCTATGAAATGGTTAGATAAACTATTACGCCGAAACAACGAAGCTCCTATCGAAGATGACTTAAATCCGTCCATCTCTGAAGTTGAAGCTAATACAGACACTGAAGCTATTTTTCAGGCTACTTACGAAGCACGAGACGCATTTTACAAAACTCTGGGGGATGTTGATTCCGACGTAATAGCACCTCTTATTAATCCCGCCTTTATGGGAGGCCCTAGTTGGCCCAACTTGCGCCAAGCTTGGAAAGTTATTAGGCGCCCAGAATCAATCATTATTGTAAGTGATGGCCTATGTGACCCGTTTGAAGATGAAAAAATTCCACTTGGTTTTCGAGTTGAGGTTTGCGCTGAAATGGTAGGCACGATTGAGAATATTTCAGGTTCATGGCTCTTTGACTTAGTCCATCAAGTGAGTCAGAACGTAGCCTATCATGGTGGTTTTGACCAACTGATTGAACGGTATGAAACAGTCTCAACCATCTTGCCTATTCCTGAAGCCCCTTCACTGTTCAGAAATGAGCAAGATGAGGTGGGATTAGTGATTGGATTTCCAGCAAAAACTATTCCCAAAGGTTTTGACACTCCCTTTGGGTTTGTAAAGTTATTAGTAGTAACCCTTCTTCACCCAAAAGAGCTTGCATTTATTGAAAGTGGTGAGGAAATGGAGATTTTGAGAAATCAGCTAGTCGAAAAGTTGCAAAAAACTAAAACAGCTCACTTGTGCGTTACTGATAGGGTATCAGTAATTGAATAGTCCTAACCCATCAGTCAAGCGGGACTGGCGAAATTGCGCTTTGAATAAGCAATTATTAATAACGAGGGTTGAGCCAGCATTGTCGCCAGCCCCTTACTTCAAACGTTAGGCTATATGAAACTGCCACCACTTCCTCCGCTAGTTGGTCCTCTTATTGAAGGTTCTGTTACGTGGGACAAGATTTCAGATATTAGTTACACAACCGTTGGTTATCTTCTGTGCTGTCATTTAGTTTTAGAAAACTATATTGAAGCTTTTGTAGGAGCCAATATGCGCTCAGGCCTTTCTATTGAAAATGCCCGACTCACATTCAGCCAAAAACTTTCTATTATCGAGTCTTGGGAACTCCCAGAGCAATACAACTTCATGGCGAGCCTGAAGCACCTAAACGCACTTCGAAATAAACTCGGTCACAACATTCGCACTGTAATTTCGGAGAACGAACTTCTACCGTTGGTTCAATTCTTGGAAAAGGTCCGCGGGGACAAATTGGAGAAACGCGACGCCCTATCAGTACTTGAAGCTTATACGGGAACTGTGGGCGCCTACATGGCTTGTGCATATGTTGTTGCCAAGGAGGGTCCACAACAAGATTTACGCGCTTCATTCGAAAAGTGGGCAGTTAGTCACATGGATTTAACTCGCGTGAGTGATGCCCCACACAATGAAGCCTAACCCATCATTCAAGCGGGACGCCTAACGGCGCCCCTTAATTCAAACGTTGGGCCCTCACGAGATCGCTATGCAGCAGATGACAAATAGGCTTACGACGGAGCTTCGCCGTCTGTCATTCGAGAACCATGACCACTGCGTATCTTGCGGCCATTCCTTTAGGGAGGGTGATACGTCACACCTTGGTTATGGGTACGACGATAGCCCTCTGTATGTATGCGACGGTTGCATTAACAAGCTCAAAGAGACAGCTGTCAGGCATTACTTCTCGCCACGACCTTACGATGTGCCAGAGCAATCCAGTAAGTTATGGCGTTACATGGACTTCACAAAATATGTGAGCCTACTTTCCTCTCGTGGCCTGTACTTCACGCGCACTGACTGCTTTGAAGACATATTCGAAGGTGCGAAGGGACTCAAGAAGAATAAGGCGAAGTGGGATTCGCACTACTTGGAGTTCTTCCGCTCAGCAATCAAAAACCCTCCTGAGGGATACAAGTGCGAGCTATCAGACAGCGAAGTGGACGAGCAAGCTCAAAGGCTTCTGAGTGATCTGGAAGCGGGCGGCGAAGCTCATAAGAGAAGGACCTTTGTCAGTTGCTGGCATGAAAGCGAACACGAATCTGAGGCGATGTGGCGCCTCTACTCTAGCTTTCTTGCCAACGCTGTAGCTGTCCGAACTTCATATCAGAGCCTATACGTGTCCCTCGGTCGAGACCCATCGATAGACATTGGCCGCATCAAATACATCGACCTGAAAAAGAACTACGCCGGCGTCAATGATGCATTCTGGCGAAAGCGAAAATCCTTCGAGCACGAAAGAGAAGTTAGAGCGTTGCTTCTGGACTTCGAGTGCCAAGACCTCGGAAAGATTGTGCCGTGCGCTCTTGAAGTTCTTATCGAAGAAGTCTTCTTGTCTCCCAAGGCGCCGCCTTGGTTTGTCCGCTTGGTTAATGACGTAAACGAGAAATACGGCGTGACGGTTAAAGTCAGTCCGTCCGAATTGGTTGAGGAGCCATTCTTTTGAACGTCCATGGCCCAACCCATCATTCGAGCGGACCTGCGCGAAAAGCCGCGCAGGCCGCTCAATTCAAACGTTAGGGCTCAATTTGAGAATAGTTACATGTGAGAAGTGTCGTCTCATTATTCCTGAATCAGACAAGTCTTGGGATTTAGCGAGTCAGTTTAACATCTGTCCAAACTGTAAAAGTCTTCTAAGTAATTCTGTTAGTTGTGCAAGTACAGCCAAAACAAAAAACTATTTGTTTTTTGCACATTCAAAGCGAAGGGTTTTTATAACTTTTGCTTTTTTTGGGCCGCTTATTGGGGCAGTACCCTTTTTACTAATTTCACCTACTGCACATAAAGATGGCTTCATAATTATTATATTTGCCTACTTAATCGGAATAATCCCAGCTTCTTTGGCTGGGTTAATATTTAACTCATTAATGCCAAGTTACAGTAAATCAAAACGTTATCAAGAATTACTCTATGGCGCACTGTCTGGCCTACTGGGGGTTTTACCAATACTTGTTATATTTGGCAGTACAAAATCTTTAATGCTATTAATTGTTATTGCTTTAATAGGCGTAATCTCAGGGGGCATTTGTGGTCACGTTTCTAAACCCTAACCCATCATTCAAGCGGGACTGTGGACTTGCCTTAAAATAGTAGACACATGTACCTAACTTTTAGAAGATGTTAATTGGCTACAACAATCAAACGAGCATACGTTTGATATGGTGAGTTATTTAAAGCAGAGATCTTGCGAGTCTCACAAACCGGTGCACGAGTCTTTACTTTGAGTTTTGTTGTAAGTAAGAGATTTAATGGCTGCATGCATATTGAACCCACACAAATCTCATGATGCTAAAATGCCGTCATGTTTGACCCGAAGCCCATCCTCAAAAACCTACCCAATCTGCCTGGTGTTTACCGCATGCTCAACGCGGAAAATACTGTGATCTATGTAGGTAAAGCCAAAGATTTAAAAAAGCGGGTTTCGAGTTACTTTAATAAAAACCTCGCCAGTCCGCGTACCAAAATGATGGTGTCGCAGATTGCCAATATTGAGACAACCGTTACGCGCTCTGAGGCGGAGGCTTTGTTGCTTGAGAATAACCTTATCAAGAGCATCATGCCGCGTTATAACGTGTTGTTTCGCGACGATAAGTCTTATCCCTATATTAGCCTCACAAGCGATGCGTTTCCGCGGCTGGCATTTCACCGGGGCACGCAGCGCAAGGGGCATCAGTATTTTGGGCCTTTCCCCAGCTCGCCAGCGGTGCGCGAGAGCATACAGCTGCTGCAAAAGGTGTTTAAGCTGCGCACCTGTGAAAACACGGTGTTTGCTAACCGTTCGCGGCCTTGTTTGCAGTATCAGATTGCACGTTGTACCGCGCCATGCGTGAACCTGATTTCGCAGGAGGATTATGCGAGTGATGTGCGCCACGCGGCGCTGTTTCTGCTCGGTAAAACCAGTGAGGTGATGGATTCTTTGGCGGATGGGATGAATGCCGCTGCCGAGGCGATGGAGTATGAACAGGCAGCGGTGTTGCGTGACCGTATTCAGGCCTTGCGCCAGGTGCAGGCCAAGCAGTTTGTCAGTGACTTTAGCGTGAGTGATGCGGATGTGATTGCCTGCGCTGAGATTGAGGGCCAGCACTGCATTAACCTGGTGATGATCCGGGGTGGACGCCATTTGGGCGACAAGAGCTTTTTCCCCAAGAACGCGCAGGATGCCGAGCTGGTAGAAACGGTAGAGGCGTTTATTACCCAGTATTATGTGGCGCAAAACACGCCGCCGTTGCTGGTGTGCGGGGCGGAGATCGACAAAACCGAGTTCGAAACCATGCTCAGTGAGCAGGCCGAACGCAAAATCCGCGTGCTGACCAATGCGATTGGCGATAAAAAAGTCTGGCTCAAGATGGCGCAGACCAATGCTGAGTTGGCGCTACAACAACGGCTGGCGACTTCGGCCAATCAGCAGGCACGTTTGGTCTCGTTGCGTGAGGCACTTAACCTGGCCGAGAACACCGAGCGCATTGAATGCTTTGATATTAGCCATACCATGGGTGAAGCGACGGTGGGCAGTTGCGTGGTGTTTGACCGTGGTGATATGCAAAACAGCGAATATCGCCGCTATAACGTCACAGGTATCACGCCAGGCGATGATTATGCGGCCATGCGCGATGTGCTGACGCGCCGTTACCGCAAAGTCGCGGCGGGAGAAGGCAAGCGCCCAGACCTGATTTTTATTGATGGTGGCAAAGGCCAGTTGGGTGTGGCGATGGAAGTCATGCAAGAGGTGGGTCTCGACGACATTTTGCTGATTGGCATTGCAAAGGGCGAAGAGCGCAAACCCGGTCTTGAAACCATGATTTTCTCGGATACCGGTGAAATGCTGAATTTACCCGTGGACAACCCAGGCTTGCACTTGCTGCAACAAATTCGTGATGAGGCGCACCGGTTTGCCATCACCGGTCACCGCGCCAAACGTGCCAAAGCCCGGATTACCTCCAGCCTGGAAGAGATTGAAGGGGTAGGGGCCAAGCGCCGCAAAGCTTTGTTGACGCGATTTGGTGGCCTGGATGCGATAAAAAGTGCTAGCATAGACGAGATTGCCCAAGTGGAAGGCATTAGCCTAGCCCTGGCACAAACCATTTACGAGCGATTGCATTAAGTCCTTAGTATTCAGCCATCAAAAATAACATGTGGAATATCCCGAATATACTTACCCTGTTGCGCATTGCCATGATTCCGGTGTTTGTTGGCATCTTTTACCTGCCAGCGAATGCCGTGACGCCTGATGCAATGCCCGCACATTGGGTGAATTTAACTGCTGCTAGCGTGTTTATCCTGGCGGCACTGACTGACTGGCTGGACGGATACTGGGCACGCAAATATCACCAGATGTCGAAGTTTGGCGCCTTTCTTGACCCGGTTGCAGACAAACTCATGGTGGCCGCAGCCCTGATTGTGTTGGTTGAATTGCATCGGGTTGGTGCCGTGGTGGCGCTAATTATTATTGGCCGTGAGATTGCCATCAGTGCCTTGCGCGAATGGATGGCCAGCATCGGTAAAAGTGCCAATGTCGCCGTTGCTATGGTCGGTAAAATCAAAACCGCCGCACAAATGGTCGCCATTATTTTGCTACTCTGGTACGACCCGCTGTTTGGGGTAAATATACAATGGCTGGGCGAATGGTTGATCGTGATTGCCGCTTTGCTGACCCTGGTTTCTATGGGGTATTACCTGCGTGCAGCGTGGCCGGCAATACGCGAAACCATCTAAACAGTACTTCTATCAATTCAATTTCCGTCGCAATACGGCGTTGCCCATATCATGGGGTAAGCAGGCAATGCTTGAATCGCGTGCTCGCAAATTTTTTAATCGCGCCTTGTCTGGCACACGAGTAAAAAATATGAGCAACTTGAATTGTTAGAAGCCCTTAAAAAGCAAGTATAAAAAGAAACATTATTTTCAAAATCTTCCTTGACACCGGTCTTAAAATCATTAAAATGCCAGCTTCCTTACGACGCATGACGCAAGGAAATACGCGGGAATAGCTCAGTTGGTAGAGCGCAACCTTGCCAAGGTTGAGGTCGCGAGTTCGAGACTCGTTTCCCGCTCCAAATTCTGGGGAAAGCGCAGCTTTCCCTTTTTAACATAAGTTGTTTTTATGTTGTTGGTTCTGGCGCGATAGCAAAGCGGTTATGCCGCGGCCTGCAAAGCCGTTTAGGCCGGTTCGACTCCGGCTCGCGCCTCCAGATATGCGGGAATAGCTCAGTTGGTAGAGCGCAACCTTGCCAAGGTTGAGGTCGCGAGTTCGAGACTCGTTTCCCGCTCCATATTCCTCTTTAAACACCCATGCTATGCAAAGCTGATCAGGTGTTAGAATACAAAACTTGTCAGACTTCGCCCGGATGGTGAAACTGGTAGACACAAGGGACTTAAAATCCCTCGGCTTAACGGCTGTGCCGGTTCGATTCCGGCTCCGGGCACCAGTATCAAAAAGGACTTAGAGCTTTTCTAAGTCCTTTTTTCATTTCCAGTCAACCAGCTCAAAAAATTAGACCGCTCGTCAGCCCTTTCTGACATGTTAGCGCGGCATGAACTGATGCACCTCCTCCTCAGAATTTACTATCCTTATGTTATTTGCAAAGCATTAGTCACTCAAGATGGACAAAGTAATGAAAAGCGTTTCTGGCATGTCGATTAAACAAATCTGGCTTCTTTTTAAAACAGCCTTTAATGCATGGCGTGACGATTACGCGCAAAGCATGGGCGCTGCGCTGGCTTATTACACGCTATTTTCGATTGCACCGCTGTTGTTGATTGTGATTTCAATTGCAGGCCTCGTGTTTGGCCAGGATGCAGCACGTGGCGAGATTATCGGCCAATTGCATAGTCTGATGGGGCAACGCGGAGCCATGGCGATACAAACCCTGCTAGAGAGCGTGAGTCATCCCACCGAAGGCATCGCTGCAACGGTGATTGGTGTGGTGTTATTACTTGTAGGGGCGACTTCTGTGTTTGGTGAGTTGCAGGATTCGTTAGACCGTATCTGGAAAGCGCCTGTGCGCGAAGGCAGCGGCTTATGGCACTTATTGCGTGTGCGACTGCTATCGTTTGGCATGATTCTGGGGATAGGCTTTCTGTTGATGGTGTCATTGGTATTTAGTGCCGGGCTGGCCGCCATTAGCAAATGGTGGTCGCCGATGTTTACAGGCTGGATGTTGATTGCAGGCGTGCTAAATACCTTATTCAGTTTTGCGTTGACCACCGGCATGTTTGCCATGATTTACAAAACCATGCCACGCGCCCACATTGCATGGGAAGAAGTGTGGATAGGCGCTGTGATAACGGCGGTCTTGTTTACCATCGGCAAGTGGCTGATCGGCATCTACATCGGCAACAGTGCCTTTTCCAGTGCTTATGGGGCGGCTGGGTCTATTTTAGTGTTATTGATCTGGGTCTATTACTCAGCGCAGATATTCCTGATGGGCGCGGAACTGACGCGTGCCTATTCGCAAGTATTGGGTAGGGGAAAACGTTAATTTTAGCCTTTAAAAATGTATTCGCATTAAAGCGTGTAAAGTCATCCTCTATTGCGTGAACCAAATCAGTATGACATGCGTCATTTCACTCATCGCCAACACTTTATAAAATTGTATAATGTTGGTTGTCCTCAGGTCATTGCGTTTTTGAGGAGGGATTGATATTGGTCAATCTCCAGCATCTATGCGTCAGCTAAACTTTACCCAAGTTTAGCAAAGCGGTAGTAAAACGCGAACAATCAAAAGTTGTCAGGAAGTTGTGTGATTTACGTAGAGTTAAAGACGGTTATTTTAAAAAAACAATTAGAGTGGGGCAGAACCATCACCATTACCGAAATTGCAGATGCCAGCGGGATCAGCCGCATGACATTGCATCGCATGTTAAAAGACCAGACCTACAATGCTAGCACCGACCATTTGAATAAGCTGTGTGCTTATTTGCAATGTGATCTGTATACCTTGGTGCGCTGGGAGCCTGATATTCCGGTGCCGCAAGAGCAGGTTGCCTAGAAAAAACCTCCGATATCTTCGGAGGTTTTTTTATGCTGGCCAACATTTACGGTGGATTCCATCTTTTCTTGAATAATCATTTTCTTGCATCAATCACAGCCTAACCTCCTTTTTTGCCCATGGGGCCAATATCCATGCGGCTTAGCGGGCAATACCATTCAAATGCGCATCAGGCGAACAGTGAAGATAACTGGTTTTTTCCGCTTTTTTTAAGCGATGCATCTGCTTCATAGTTTTGAATAATAAGAGAAAATCTTTGGACTTCTCTTTTATGAAACACTCGCCGGGCCATTTGCAATCGACAGCTGCCGCAACTGCGCAGGATTGCAGCCATTGGATGCAAGCGCTGATGCAATCCTGGAAGGAGGGCGAGTGGGTGCAGTGCCTGACGCTGGCGCAAAAGATTACGCGTGAGTTTCCTGAAGAAGGCTTGGCCTGGAAGTTACTTGGCAGCCTGTATCAACAACAAGATCATTTAACGGCCGCCGCTGAGGCGTTTTTGCAAGCAAGCAAGTGCCTGAAAAAAGATGCCGAGGTCCTTTATAACCTGGCCAATGTCTATGCACAATTGCAAGACGATGCCCAAGCCATCAAATATTATCGCCAGACACTCAAGTTAAACCCCGCTTTCAGCCAGGCCTATGCTAACTGGGCTAGCGTGCTGAAACAGACAGGGAAATTGAAAGAGGCAGAAAAAGTGTTGCGCCGTGGCCTGAATATTCATCAGCAGGATGGCCGTGTCAATTTTGAACTGGCGACCTTGCTGCATGAAGCAGAAAAGCCATTGGAAGCGATTCAATATTACCGTGAAGCGGTGGAGATTGAACCCGATAATGCCGTCATCTTTTTCAATATGGCGGTGGCCTTGGAGCAATTGGGCAATACCACAGAAGCGATGGATGCTTTTCAGCAGACCATCGCTCTCCAGCGCGACTATGTACAGGCTTATAGCCATCTGGGTGCATTGTATTTGCAACACGGTGATACAGAAGAGGCTGAACAGTGGTTATTGGCTGGCCTGGCATTGGATCCTGCCGAATTATCATTATTGAAAAACCTGGCCAGACTCTATCGCGCAACCCACCGCATGCGGGAGTACCAGGCTTATATTGACCAGATCATGCTGAAACAGGATTTCAGCGCAGAGGCACTCAATAACCTGGCCACTGAAATGTTCAACCAGCATTTATATGCTGAGGCTGAAGCTTATTGCCACAAAGCGTTGCAAGCTGATCCGGATAACCCTTATGTACAAGCCAACCTGGGCCTGATCGAGAACGCCAGGAATGCCTTTGACAAGGCTTGCCAGCACTTTGAAAAAGCCCTGGAGCAGTTGCCGGACTCTGAGAGTGTTTTGAGTAATTATGGTATCAGCCTGCGCATGCTGGGCCGCTACACAGAGGCGATTGCTAAACTAGAACAAGCCTTGCGGATTCATCCTGAATTTATGGCAGGTTACATCAACCTGGCCAATGTCTACCTGGATATGGGGCAGATTGAGACCACCATCCGTACCCTGCAAAAAGCACTCGTCATTGAACCTGGCCATATGATGGCACTCAGAAACCTGCTGTTTGCCAATAGTTACAGCAATACCTTGCCGCTCAATGAGAGCCTGGATTACGCTCATAGGCTGGGCGCGGCCATGATGAAGGAAGTGACGCCTTACGATAGCTGGCAAGTGCATGCCCAGGAGCAGCGCTTGCGTATTGGCCTGGTTTCTGCCGATTTACGTAAACACCCCGTTGGTTACTTCCTGCACCAGTGGTTGCAGACATTTGATGCCAGCCGACTGGAGATTTATGGATATTCCACAGATGGCCGTGAAGATGCCTTCTCGCACGAACTCAAAGACTTATGTAACCAGTGGCGTTCGCTGGCTGGCCTCACCGACGCCCAGGCAGCCAAACATATTCGTGAAGACGGCATCCATATCCTGCTGGATTTGTCTGGTTTATCTGGCGGTACACGTCTACCTATTTTTGCCCATAAACCTGCCCCAGTGCAGGCGACATGGCTGGGATACTGGGGGACAACCGGTTTGCCAGTCATGGACTATGTGATTGCCGATCCAGTCAGTATCAATGCCGACGTAGCCAAACAATTTACCGAGCAGGTGGTGCACCTGCCACACACACGCATGTGTTTCACTGCGCCGCCGTTTGAGATTGAAGTGAATCCTTTACCAGCACTGAGTACCGGTGCGGTCACCTTTGGTTGTTTCCAGAATTACAGCAAAGTCAGCGATGAGGTATTGGCCTGCTGGGGCGAAATCCTGCAAGCACTGCCCAACGCCCGATTGTTCTGGCAAACCAAGGCGTTCAGCGATCAATTGATCTGCGAACAGGCCCTGGCAAGATTGGCAAAATATGGCATTGCAGCCACACGCTGCACCTTGTACGGGATGGTGGCAAGGGAAGAATACCTGCGTAATCATCACCAGATTGATGTGATTCTGGATACATTCCCGTTTACGGGCGGTACGACCACCTGCGAAGCGTTGTGGATGGGTGTGCCTACCGTGACGTTGCTTGGCGATACGCTGATTGCCCGTCAGGGTGCCAGTTTTATGCATTGTGCCGGTTTGCCGGATTGGATTGCCAACACACGGGAAGAGTATGTGCACAAGGCAATTACCTTCGCCAGTGATCTGGATGCCTTGTCCTTACTAAGGGCAACTTTGCGCGCACAGGTGTTGGCTTCGCCATTAATGAATGCCAAACAGTTTGCGCAGGATTTTGAACAATTGCTGTTTGGCCTGTGGCAACAGGTGCTGCCTGCCTTAAAGCCACAGCAATTGTTGGCAAAGGCACCCGTGCAAGAAGCTTTTTCCGGCAGTGAGCCCGTCTGGGTCGTCAGTGCTACCCGCATGACCGAAACCGCTTTCTGGCGTGACTCAGCCTTGGGCCGTTCACTCAAGCGCCATATGCAGCAAGATAAGCGCCTGGTGCCAGTAGTTGCCTATGAAAATACGCGGGGCTTGTCCGAGGTATTTAATGCGGCCATCGCAGCCGCGCCAGAGAATGCGCTGCTGGTCTTGATCCACGACGATGTCTGGCTCGATGAAAATACCTTTGTACAAACCATACAACGTGGGCTCACACACTTTGATGTGATCGGCGTGGCTGGTAACGCACGCATACAACCTGGCCAGCCTGGCTGGTGCTTTATTGATTTGCAGTTCACCTGGGACGATGCCAAATACCTGCGCGGTGCAGTCAGCCATGGCATGCACGCGTTTGGGCCGTCTTCCAGTTATGGCGATGCTGCTGGTGATTGCCAGCTTATGGATGGTGTATTCCTTGCGGCGCAAAAGAAAACGCTATTAGAAAGTGGCGTACGTTTTGATCCCCAATTCGAATTTCATTTCTATGATCTTGACTTCTGCCGTACAGCTACGCAGGCTGGCTTGAAGCTAGGCGTATGGCCTGTGCGTATGACCCACCAAAGTGGCGGCGCGTTTGGTAGTGCACGCTGGCGTGAAACCTACCTGAGCTACCGTCAGAAATGGGAGCCTGTAACGGTTGAGCAACCGGCTTCTAGCGCCTTGCAAGACTCCATGGCAGAAGTGTTCGACTTGGCCTCAGCCGCACAGCAACAGGGGGATTTCACCACTGCCAAACAGCTTTACCAGGAAATTCTGGCGGTGGATGCCCAGCATGCGCTAGCGATGCATAACCTGGGCCTGATTGAATGGCACACAGGCCAGCAGACACAAGCTATCGCACACTTTGCCCAAGCATATGCTCTGGCGCCTGCACAATGGCAATTGTTGAGCAGCTATCTCACAGCCTTACACACTACCCATGAACAGGCCGCGTTGGAGCAAGTGGTGGCAACCGCTATCCGTCATGGCCAGCATGCACAAGCATTGCAAGCCCTGATGCAGGAATGGCAGATCGCTTTGCCGGAAGCTGCACCAAATACACACCCTTCAATCCAGCAACAAGAGGCGATTCTCAAACTGTTTGAGCAGCAAGACTACGCACAGATGGAGCAAGCCTTGCAAACCTTGCTGCAAGAGTATCCCGCCTGGCTTGGTGGCTGGAAAATGCTGGCTGATGTGCTCATGATCCAGAAAAAGGATGCGCGTGACGCCGCTGCACAAGCACTGTTGCTGAATGCCGGGGATGCAGAGGAGCATTGCTATTATGGCCTGGTGCTCAAAGCGCAGAATGATCTGGTGGCAGCGGCTGAAGCTTTCAGGAATGCCATCCAGCTTAAGCCTGACTATGCGGCGGCCTATAACAATCTGGGCATAGTGCTCAAAGACCTGGGTGAAGTCGAACAAGCGATTCAGCAATTCAAGCAGGCCTTGCTGATCAAGCCTGAGTATGCGGACTGTTTCAGTAACCTGCTGTTTTGCATGACCCATGCTGAAAGCGTAGATACTGCCGCCTTAGAGCAAGCCCATGCCGCCTATGCCGAGTTATACGAAACTCCTCTGAAAACACATTGGCAACAACACGCCAATTCGCGAGATGCCAAGCGTCCATTACGTGTAGGGTTTGTCTCTGCAGATTTACGGGCACACTCGGTTGCGCATTTCCTGCTGCCGTTATTGCCTGCCCTGGCACAAGATAACACGCTGGTATTGTTTGCTTACGCCAATTACACGCTAGAAGATGAAGTCACAACCGAGATGCGGCCTTATTTCAAACAGTGGCGTGTCGTTGCAAATTTGTCTGATGAGGCACTGGCTGACTGCATCCGTGAAGATGGCATTGATATCCTAATTGACTTGTCTGGCCACACCTCAGGTAACCGTTTGTTGGCTTTTGCCAGAAAACCAGCGCCTGTGCAGGTCAGCTGGCTGGGTTACCTCAATAGTACAGGCCTGGCTGCCATCGATTATTACCTGGCCGATAGCGCCTTGTTGCCGCCTGGTCAGTTTGATCAGCAGTTCAGCGAGAAACTGGTTCAATTACCTGTGAATGCACCGTTTGAGCCGCATCCGCAAGCACCAGCAGTGAATGACCTGCCTGCATTAACTAATGGTTATTTAACCTTTGGCTGCTTTAACCGCCCGAACAAAATTACCCATACCGCGGTTGAGCATTGGGCCTCATTGATGCAAGCTCATCCAGGTAGCCGCATGGTGTTGGGCGGCATGGGTGAGGCAGGTAGTTATAACCATCTGCAAGACTGGTTTACCCAGGCTGGCATCACAGCAGACCGTCTGTCATTTTTCCCGCGCACAGACATGGCGGGTTATTTGAAACAGTATCACCTGATAGATGTGTGCCTGGATACCTTCCCGTCAAATGGCGTGACGACGACCGCACATGCCTTATGGATGGGTGTGCCTACCCTATGCGTGGCGGGTGACCGACTGGCGAGTCGCGGTGCCATGGCTCTGATGCAACATCTGGGATTACAAGACTGGGTGGCAGATCAGTCGCAGCATCTTCTTCAACAAGCACAGATTGTACTTTCTGATTTACAAGCCCTGGCAAGCCTGCGCGCGCAGTTGCGCCCACGCTTTGCCGGTTCGCCACTGGCGCAACCAGCGCCGTTGGCGCAAGCATTATCACAAGCGCTACGCCATATGTGGCAAACCTGGTGCCAAGGCCAAGCGGCTACACCATTTGCAATTTCTTCGAACTCTCCTGTCACCTCTGTGACTGAAACCCCTGATAAAGGTTATTCTATGAACACAACACTCAACCCAACTCCTCAAGCCAATGAATTGAAAGATTCGATTGCAGAGGTGTTTCAACTGGCGGTACAAATGCAGGAGAAAGGCGAGTCTGCACAGGCGATGAGCCTTTATCAGGAAATTTTGAATATTGACGCCAAACATGCACCGACTTATTTCCAGCTGGGCTTGCTAGCGACGCAGACTGGTAAAACCACAGACGCATTGCCTTTGCTGGAGCAAGCCGTGATCCTGGCACCTCAGCAGGCCGCTTACTGGCAGGCTTATATTGAAGTATTGTCCTTGACAGCACCCAGCAGCGAGGTGCTGGATGTGATTACTTTTGCCCGCCAGAACGGCCTGGCCACCGCAGATGCGGATGCCTTGCAGCTAAAGTATCGCCAGGCTGTAACCCCAACTGGCGCTGCGGCCAAGGGCAGTAAAGGCCCCTATATTTACCGTGCTGAAGATAACTTCTACCAGCGTGCGCAAACCGAAGCCTTTGGCTATCAGGATGTCGGCAATGCAGAACAGCGTTTGTACGACATGATCCGCCAGTCCCGTGACAAGAGCGTATTCTCTACTGAGTTGTCAGCCAAAGCGACAGATTGGCCTAGCTACTACCATTTGACGTCACAGCGTGCCAATTTGTTACGCCCGTTTGCAGACAAGATTGCCAACGGCAAGATTCTGGAGCTTGGCGCGGGTTGTGGTGCGATCACGCGCTTCCTGGGTGAGCTGGGCGGTGAGGTAGTTGCGCTGGAAGGTAGCCCGAACCGTGCCCGCGTCATTGGCCAGCGGTGCGCAGATCTCAAGAATGTGACGATTTATTCTGATTTGATCCAGTCATTTGAAACGGACGAGAAATTTGATGTGGTGACGTTGATCGGCGTGCTTGAATATGCCCAGGTGTATGTCAAGGAACCCGATCCTTTGCGCTTCCTGTTGCAGACTGCCAAGTCTTTCCTTAAAGAAGATGGCATGCTGATTGTCGCCATTGAAAATCAGCTTGGCCTCAAATATTTCTGCGGTGCGCCTGAAGACCATATGGGACAGGCCATGTACGGCATCAATGATTCTTACAGCACAACCAGCCCGATTACCTTTGGCCGCGTGGAGCTGGATGCATTGATCCGCAGTGCCGGTTTTGAAACCACTGAATTGTATGTGCCATTGCCTGACTACAAAACCCCGGTCAGCGTGATTTACCCGGAAGGTTTTAACCAGGCACATCGTGCAGTTGGCTGGGATGTTGGTGCACTGGCGGCAGGTTCTGTCGTGCATGACAGGCAATCCCCACGCCATCCAACATTCTCGCTGGAAAATGCCTGGCAAGTGATTGCACGTAACAATCTGGTAGAAGATGTCGCCAACTCATTTATGTTTGTGGCTTACCCGCAACGCCAGTCTGCTAAGTTACATCCTGAAGTATTGGCCGCGCATTATGGCAGCCAGCGCCAGGCGGTATTTAGCAAGGAAACCCAGTTCGTGTATGACGGGCAGGGGGTGGTGACGCGTACCCGCAATACCGGCGAAACAGCACGATTGCTGCAGGCTGCCTGGGAGCAGGCGCCTTATCATGGCGGTCAGTTGTGGATGGATAAACTCACCCAGCTCATGAACCGTCCTGGCTGGCGTGTAGAAGACCTGGCCGCTTGGGCTTCGCCCTGGCTGAAAGGCCTGGAAGCTGCTACCCTCAATGCTGGCAAGACCTTGCCAGAATTTGCGGGGTATTCAGCATTATTGCCTTCGCAGTATTTTGATGCCACCCCCACTAACTTTGTCATGGACAAGAGCGGGCAGGGACATTTCTTTGACCTGGAGTGGGATTTTGCGATTCCTTTGCCTGTGGCATTTGTAGCATTACGTGGCTTGTTCCTCACCTTGCATCGCGTTCGCAGTTGCGCCAAACCACATGCCGGCACTCCAGGCAATATTGGCAGCTTGACGTTGGCGGTGCTGGAACTCAATGGATACCACTATAGGGATGACCAGTTGCAGGCCTTTATCAGTGTGTTCAACCGCCTGCAAAATATGACGCAAGGTGCCCCTGAGCATCAAGTGAACGGTTTAACCGCTGAGTTTACGCGTGCAGAGTTGCCAGTGCGTCAGCTGTTTACTTAGTCTGTGAGTAATCGGCATAAAGCATGCACAGAAATGTGCATGCTTTTTTTATATGTGACTCGCAGCGTTAAAGGCCATAAAAAATCCGGCACGAGGCCGGATTTTTTAGTGAGTAGTGTAAACCTAAAACATGGTTTCCATGCAACGGCGGATATGCGGGATTGAGCCACCAGGGTTAGGCGTATATTTGCTGAGCTTAGCTAGGGTAGCTAAGGCCTTGTCGGCCTTTTGTTGCAGACAATACACTTCGGTCAGGTTACTCAATGGGATGGTAGGATTTTCCTGTGCCAGCAGCACCGCTTTTTCGAGTAGCAGTTCAGCATCTTCCAGTTGCCCCTGATTGACCAATAGGGTGCCCAGGTCGTTATACGGCTCCCAGCAGCCACTGTCTTTTTTAATCAGTTCCAGCATCATCTGGGTAGAGAGTTGCAGGTCACCTTCGGCGGCCAGTTTCTCGGCATGCTGGTAGGTGATGCGGTCGATATCGACTTGCGCCTTGATAGCTGGCGTCGGTAATTCAGTCTCACCAGACAAGGCTGCTTCGATATTATCTGCAATTAAGGTGGCACTTTGTCCTAAATGGGCAAACTGGTGCTGTTTGTTGAACGCGATTTGCTGCTGGTACTCCGCAGAGTGCTGCAGCACGTGTTCTACGGTTTTGCGCAGGTCTGCTCTCACTGTTTTAATCACGTAATCATAGGGCACACTGGCGTGGCGCGGTGGGTTGGTATCCGGGATCAGCCAGTCGGTCACGGCAATGCCCGGCACATCCAGTAGCAAAGCTTCGGTCAGTACGCTGGACTCATCCGAGACCATCACATCGGCCAGGCCCAGGCAGTACATGATGCTGATTTCACGGTCTATCACATACACGTTGTCTGCGCAGTTTCTGTGCAAGGCATCCATCTCGTCAATATTGTTCAGTACCCAGCGGTATTTTTCTGACCAGGGGGCCTGTTTTAGCAACAGGTTGACCGGTAGGTCCTTCAGGCTTTGCACAAACTCGTCCTGCTTGCCGTGGTTTTCCCATGAAGGCGCATAGAGGATGGAATGCTCGTATTTGAGCCCCAGTTGTTCGCGCAACTTTTGCGCTTCCTGCTTGAAGGTTTCCTGGTTGCGGTACACCAGGTCTGCTTTGGGCCAGCCCAGATCAAACATCCCCAATTTGGGTCGTGCTTGTTTGAAGTTGGCTTGTGTTTGCCAACGCTCCACCCAAGCGGGTCCCGGCAAGATACCCATGTCAAATGCCGTCCAGGGTTCGTAATGCCAGAAGTGTGGCCAGATATCATGACGCTGCGCCAAGTCATGCAGTAACACGACTGAGAAACCGGCATTGGGTTTACAGGCGTGCTCGCAATACACACCGACTTCGGCATATTGCTTCGAGTCCATACTCCATTGTACCGGGTAACCGCGGTTGGCCATTTCATCGGCCACAGGCGCTAACGCCTGGCGCTCACAATTGTCGGTATAAAAGAAGGTGAACACGGGGCGACGTGAATTTGTATTCGTCATGATGGTTTATCCATGCAAGCGTTTTGAGAAAATGACACTGAAACGATATTGGCTTTGTGCATAATTAGGCACGCAGCTTTCAAATACCTGGTGAGGTTTGCCCGGCAATTGATTGGCAAACCAGTCTGGGTTGTAATAGGTATGGTGCAAGCCGCGGTATTTTTCTTCATATTCTGCCTCGCTCAGCGCATCGCGGCGGGCACGTTCACATTCCTCTTTAGTCGCGGCATGTGGGATATCCAGTATGGCGACGCCAACCTTGGCTTTTTGCCACATGGCATTAAACACTTCTGCGGCCATCGCTTCGTCAAAATAATGAAATACGCTATTGGCAATGACAAAATCGTATTGAGGATCAATGGCCATGGTTTGTGCCGATTGTGCACTGAAGTCGCCATCCGGCATGGCTTGTTGAGCCGCTTGAATCAATCCGGCTGCATAATCCAGCCCGCCAACTCTAAGCGGATATTGCTGACGCAAAGCATATAAAAAGGCTCCAGCACCGCAACCGACCTCAAAGACAGAATCACCGGACTGCATGCCCAGTTTTTCGCTGATGCGGTGGGTATATTCCTGCCAGTCGGGCAGGGCGATTTTGCCTGCACCACTATCAAAACCGTCCAATGCAATCAGCGTATCCAGCGTGATGGCATGTTGCGGTTGCAAGCTGCGTTTTTCCCAAATGTTTTGCCAAAGGTTACTCATACGTTCGCTTCCATTTTTTGACTGACTGCCTTGAGCACGCGGGCACGCAGCTGCGTACTGCTGATGCCCTCGGTTCTCGGCAGGATATGTAATTTTTCGGCTGCAATCGGGTTGCTGTTATCGTGACCGTGTACCAGTAAATCAATCTGGTGCAACGCTAAAAAAGCATCGTCTAGCAGCCATGGACTGGGGACCACTTCGTCCACATCACGCATGGCTAGAAGCACCTCTGCGCGCGCCGCATAATTGAGTTCGGGTTCGTAGCCCTTTTTGCTGCGAATCTCTTCATCCGTGGTCAGGGCGACGATGACATGACCCAATTGTTTGGCGGCTTTTAACAGGCGGACATGGCCATGGTGGATCAGCGTGGCGGACATATCGACCATAATGCGTTTTTGTGGTGCCGTCATGGCTGTAACTCCAGTAAATCAAGAATATCGCCGCGTGCCTGGCTGCCCAGATGCGCCTCTCCCAAATGACATACCACGCTACCATGGCTGATGCCGCGAGGTTGGTATAGCACTGCACGTGCATCCTGGCTGGTTACCTTGGCATCGACCCAAGTACATAAGGCGGGTTGGTAGGGCATAGGATGCGTGGCATAAGATGCAATTTTTTTTAGCATCCTGGCCTTGTTGATAAACACAGCCTCGCGTAAATCAGCATGTTTGGGTAGCACCTCGTATAAAGAGGCGATGGCGTGGTAGGGACCCGTCATGCGCCGATCGAGGTGTGTGGCCAGGCTGAGGTAAAACGAATCGATTTCGTTTTTAGGTAATTGGTTAAAGGCAATAAATGAGGCGCCTGTCAGGCCAAACAGGCCTTTGCAAGAACTGTAGGCAATGACCTCTGCCAGCCCGTGATCGGCTTCCAGGCCGATAGAGGCAGTCGCGTCCAGCATCAACTGGGCGCCCACGCGGTCTGCCAGGGTGCGTAAATCGCCTATGGGTAACAATAATCCGGCACTAGTTTCGGTATAGCAAGCGACGACCCAGTCGTAGTTGCCATTGGCGGTAGTGATTTCCTGCCAGTCGCAGACCGTAACTGATGAGACCTGGCCGGCATTGCGTTGCGCCATTTGTGCGAAGCTGACCAGGCGCTGGGCGTAATAGCCGCTATCTACGACCAATACCTTGCCATACAGGAAGTTCAGGCTGGCAATTTCAAGCGCCAGGCTGGCAGAACCTTGCAAACGCGCAATTTGGGCGTGGCCGGTCATGGTTTTCAGTGCGGTGAGCACAGCTTCATCTACCTGGCTGTAATCCTGGTCACCACGGCCAAAACAGGGCCGCAGACCGAGCAGGTTTTCCTCCAGCAAACTGGCAGGCCCCGCTGTGAACAGCGCTTTGCGTGCATTTTGCGCAGCGACATGGCTATGAATGGTGGCTTCAGGCATATTCCACCTCGTTTAAAAACTGCATGAAGTCTTGTTTGTTTTGTGTAGGGGTGCGCGTTGGACGACCCAGATCTGCACGTGCGCCCTTACGGCACAGCACTTCTATAAAGCTGCTTTTTCTACTGTGCACTGCCTGTTGCAACACAGTTTTTAGATCTTCTGTCCCAGAAACACTGAAGACCCGCGCATAACCCGCAGCACTGGCAATCTCAGCCAATGGTAATTGTGCGGCGATGGTAGGCTGCCCACCGACGGAATCATGGGCACCATTGTTTAATACGATATGCAGCAGATTAGATTGCTGTGCACTGATGGTCAGGCTGCCCATATGCATCAGCATAGCGCCATCGCCATCAATACAAATGACTTGTCGGTCTGGCTGCGCCAAGGCAATGCCGCAGGCAATCTGTGAAGCATGCCCCATGCCGCCTACCGTGAGGAAGTCACGGCTATGTCCGGCCTGCTGGGCTTTGCGGTATTCAAATAATTCGCGTGAAGCCATGCCTGTGGTGGCCACCACTGCCGCCTCTGCTGGTAATGCGGAGACGATCTGCTGGATCATGTGTTCGCGGCTTTCCAGTGTGGGCAATTTCTCAGTCAGTGTGGCGACCGGTTCAGGTTTTGTTTCTGCTTTTTTGTAGGGCGCAAAGCTCTGTTTGCGTACCACCAGGGCAACCGGGCCTTGTCGCTCAATGGCCTGATTCAATAATGTCTGAATTTGTGCATGGGCAGATTCGATCTCGCTGGTCATGACTTGGTATGGAATATCCATGACATCCAGCTGAGACAGGGTGATCTGCCCTTGTTTGACATGCTGGGGTTCGTCGTGGATCTGCTGGCCATGTTCATCGAGTTCGCCACGCCAGCCGATGACTAGCAACATAGGAATACCGTAGACTTGTGGATCTGCCAATGACGCAATTGGATTGACGATATTGCCGAGGCCGGAATTTTGCATATAGACCAGGGCCGGTTGTCTGGTTGCCAGGTATTGACCGATGGCCAACCCAATGGCGCCACCTTCATTGGCTGCGATCACATGCTGGCCTGCGGCCAGTTTGTCTGAAAAGCAGGCGCATAGCTCTTTGAGTAACGAGTCAGGGACGCCTGCAAAGAACTGTACCTGTTCGGCTTGCAACGCGCTTAAAAAGTCCTCGGCATGTATCATGTTGGTCTCCCGCTTATTTGGTGACGCCTATTTAGTGCCTGGGATCAGTTCCAGTACATCGTTAATCGACATCAGGCTGGACTCAATTTCTGCGGTCCTGCCGTTTTTAAGGATTTCCATGGCCGCATTTTGCATGGCCGGATAGGCCGCACGCATCATGTGGTTGGCATAAATCACCAGATTGAAACCGCGCAAGGCCAGTTCTTCTTCCGTCACGGTGTTGTAACTGGTGGGCACACACACTAAAGGCGTCGTTGGGAACTCTGATTTGAAAATCTTGGCGAATTCAAAGACTTCGTCTGGCGTTTTCTGGCGGCTGTGAATCATGATGCCGTCTACACCCGCACCGACGTAGGCTTGTGCGCGTTGCACGGCATCGGCAATGCCTTTTTCCAGAATCAGGCTCTCGATACGCGCAATCACCATAAAATCATCGCTGACACGCGCAGCGCGCCCAGCAGCGATTTTTTCGCAGAAAGGCTCGATCTCGTCCTGCAATTGCGGTACTTCATTACCAAACAAAGAATTCTTTTTGAGGCCGATCTTGTCTTCGATGATGGTGGCAGAAATACCCAGGCGTTCCATGCTGCGCACATTGAGCTCAAAATGCTCCAGTTTGCCGCCGGTATCGGCGTCCATAATTAAAGGTTTGGTGGTGACATCAAAGATGTCATTGATATTGGATAAGCGGCTGTTGATCTCCACTGCTTCAATATCAGGTTTGCCACGCGCGGTGGAATCCGTTAATGAACTGGACCAGAATCCGTCAAACTGGCAGGTTTTGCCATTGCGCTGTGCTGTGACGTGTTCGGCAATCAATGCCGAGATCGGGTTGTGTGCCTCAATAAAGCGTGAAAGCGGTTTGACCGTCAGCAGGCGTTTCAAGGTGCGGCGACGGATATCCGGTGTGGTACCAAGGGCCTGGATCTGGCTCAACATTTCATTGGAAGACACACCGCGTGTATAAGGAATCTCGATCAGGTGGCCACCATATTCAGCCAGCGCTGCACGGGCGCGGTCACGGTAGGGCACCAAAGGACCTTCCAGCCAGTCATCACCATGCACCATGATGTCTGGTTTGTATTTGAGCAGGTTAGGCGCGTAATCCCATTCTTCCTGCGGCACGACATTCACTACACCACGAATATTGCTGACGATCTGTTTGCGCTGTTCATAGGTCAGGTAGGGCAGGCGTTTATGGTCTGCCACCGCTGCGTCTGACAAAAGGCCAATCGTCACGTCGCCATACTTCCTCGCCTGCTCAATAATATTGATATGGCCATGGTGCAGAATGTCTACAGTCATACCTACATAAACGGATGCCATGCAAAACTCCTTCATAATCTTTGCTACCTAGATATATAAGGCCTATATATAAGGTATGCGAAATGGATAGCCTGATTATGGATGGCTTTGCTTTGGAATGATTTGTAGATAAGCGCGGAAAAGGGGCCTTATATCTTATGAGAGATGGGTGGCATGAATGCTTGTTGGCTAAGGGTGTGTTTAAAAGCCGAATTAAGACTGATTCTCTGTTTAGCTCGGTTAATAGTGATGGCGTTTCTTTTTATAGAATGCATTGGTATAAACAATTTTGTGCAGTTTTTGATTAAAGGCTAAAGATTTTGGTGGAGGGGTCGTAAATAGTTTCAAGTGCATGATTGATCGAAAAAGAAATTTGCAACAAGTATTAAAGAAATTTCGCAAGCGGTCGATAACACAACTAACAACGCTAGATAGCAAACATTAAGTGGTAAATAGCGATCAACGTTGAAAGTAACATGACGATTTGACACTTAACTGGATATACGACTCTAAAGGAGATTTAACATGGCTTCAGTAATTAACACCAACCTGGCTTCATTGAACGCACAACGTAACCTGACTGCTAACCAGTCAAGCCTGAATACTTCTATTCAACGCTTGTCTTCTGGTCTGCGTATTAACAGCGCCAAAGACGACGCGGCTGGTATGGCGATTGCAACCCGTATGGACTCACAAGTTCGCGGTATGGAAGTTGCAACACGTAACGCAAACGACGCGATTTCCTTCCTGCAAACTGCAGAAGGTGGTTTGGCAAGTGCAACAGACGCATTACAACGTATGCGTGAACTGGCTGTACAGGCTGCTAACGGTTCCTACAGTTCTGGTGACCGTGCAAACCTGAATACAGAATTCGGTCAATTGAAGTCAGAACTGACTCGTTTGGGTACAGCAACCAAATTTAACGGTCAGGCAGCCTTTGGTACAGGTTACAGCTTCCAGATTGGTGCTGACAGCGGTGATACCATCAGCGTAGCTTCTGTTGCAGCGGCTTCCTTGGCTGGTTCCTTGTCTACAGCGGCGGCAGCTTCATCAGCAATTACTGCGATTGATGCACAGTTGACAACTTTGAACACTAACCGTGCGACCTTGGGTGCTTACCAGAACCGTTTCGCTTCCGTAGTGAACAACCTGGGTGTGGCTTCTGAGAACATGGCAGCTGCTAAGTCCCGTATCACTGACGCTGACTTTGCTGCAGAAACCGCCAAGATGACACGTGCACAGATTCTGCAACAAGCTGGTACTGCGATGTTGGCACAAGCTAACCAGTTACCTAACAACGTGATGTCATTACTGAGAGGTTAATTCATCCGATGGTAATGCCAAATCCACAGGCCTAGCTCCTGTGGATTTGGCCTAGGTAAAAGGAGCAGCATCATGAGTGATTCAACAGTCAGTGGTGTCGGTGGTGGATTACAGGGAATCCGGGCAGCCAGCAGTTTGAAGCTGGTTAAATATGCTGAGGCTTCCTCTGAAGGCGCTGCCGTAGATGTGAACGATAAAGCTGCACTGAGTGGTGCAGTGAAGAAGTTAAATGAGTATGTAGCCCCGGCGTTGCAAACGATAGAGTTTTCTATCGATGAGGATACCGACCGTATCATTGTGAAAGTGGTGGATACCGAAACACAACAGGTATTGCGCCAGATTCCCAATGAGGAAGTGTTGGCCATCAGTAAAACGCTGGATAAATTACGTGGGCTGGTGGTGAGACAAACAGCCTGATATCGCGTTTAAATAAAGGTTGGGAGATTAAAAATGGCATCAATTGTATCCTCTACAGGCGCATCTGGTCTGCCGATCGATTCGTTGGTCACTGCTCAAATGCAGATCGAGCAGCAGCCTCTCACCGCTATTAAAACCAAGATATCCTCTTACAACACCAAACTTTCCGCTTACAGTACCCTGAAAAGCGGATTAAGTACTTTTCAGACCGCGGTAGACAAATTAGCCACAGCAGCTAAATTCAATGCCCAAACAGTCACTGCCTCTGATAGCAACACCATCAGTGCGACTGCTGATGGAACGGGAGTCAAGGGCAACTACAGTGTGAGCGTCACGCAATTGGCAACTTCGCAGAAGCTTGCCTCTGCCGCTTACAGTAGCGCCACAGACATTATCGGTACAGGTAAGCTGACGATCTCTTTTGGTACCTACACCGCCGCTGACGGCGGTACGCCAGCTTCTTTCACCGCCAATGCCAGCAAATCAGATATCGAGATTGACATCACTTCCAGCAACAATACGCTGGCAGGGATACGCGATGCGATTAATGCCAAAAACGCCTCTGTCACCGCTTCCATCGTCAATGATGGCAGTGGCAACCGACTGGTGATTACCTCCAAGGATACCGGTGAGGTAAACAGCCTGAAGATTTCGGTGGCGGATAATGATGGTAATAATACCGATAGCACCGGCCTGTCTGCGTTGGCTTATGATCCGCTGGCAACCAGCAATAGCATGACCCAGTTGGTCGCGGCCAAGAATGCGCTGCTTACTGTAGACGGCTTGAGCATCAGCAAGTCAAGCAATACCGTTTCTGATGTCATCCAGGGCGTGACCCTGACCCTGAAAGGGGTCACCTCCACGGCCAATGCACTGAGCGTCGATACAGATACAACGACGATAGAGAGTTCGGTAAAAAGCTTCGTGGATGCCTATAATTCGCTGAATACCAGTATGCGTAACCTGACCAAGTTTGTGTCCGCGGGTTCGAGTGCCAATGGCGTGTTACTTGGCGACTCTACGGCGCGCAATATGATGGTGAAGCTTAAGTCCATGCTATCGGCCTCCTCGCCTACAGCGACGACATATAAAACCTTGTCGGATATCGGGGTGAGTATGGGCTCGGATGGCTCATTATCGCTAGACAGTACCAAATTACAAAAAGCCATCACCAATAATGTGAGTGACGTGGCCAAGCTGTTTTCACCGTCTGCCACGACGACTGACTCCCAGGTCACGTTTATGGGCAGTAAAGCCGATACGCAGTCGGGCACCTATGCGGTCAACATCACACAGCTAGGTGGAAATGGCATCAACGCGATCGGTACCATCAATGGCGTGACGGCAAATACCACAGGATCGGTGCTAACAGGCGCGGGCGGAAATGCCAGCTATGGCTTGCAAATCAGTGTGACAGGCACGGCGACAGGTAGCCGCGGCACCATTACGTTTAGCAAAGGCCTGGCAGGTGAGCTCAGCAGCGTATTGGGAGAGTGGCTGAAATCTGATGGTCCATTGACCACAAAAACAGACGGATTGAACTCTTCGATTAAAGATTTGAATAAAAAGGCCGATGATATTAATGCCAAGCTGCCTTCTATTGAAGCACGTTACCGCGCCCAGTATGCAAAGCTGGATGCCCTGCTCAGTAGTTTGCAAACCACAAGTACTAACCTGACTTCACAACTGGCTGCGATCAGCGCCAACAGTTAGTCAAAGCGGTAGTTGTCTGCAGGGAGCGATTGGCAATTGATATTAACCATGCGCTTTTAAGCAGAATACGGAGTAAAAAATGTTTGGGATGAAAAAATCAGGTGTCAATGCTTATGCCAGCGTAGGGTTGGAAACCGGTGTGGTGGATGCCAGCCCATTGAAGTTGATTGTGATGTTATATGATGGCGCCATTACTGCCTGCATTCATGCTCAACAAGCCATGGCGCAGCATGATATTGCAAAAAAAGGCCAATACCTTACCCAAGCGGTGACGATTGTAGACAGTGGTTTGCGTGCCTGCCTGGACAAGCGTGCTGGCGGTGATATTGCTCAAAAACTGGATGAGCTTTACCAATACATGACACGTAGCTTGATGGAAGCCAGCGTGCGCCAGGACGTGAAAAAAGTACAGGAAATCCAGCAATTGCTGATGGAATTAAAAGGGGCCTGGGAAGCGCTGGAGAAAACAGCGATTGCCAGACCAGCCCAGGCAGACATGGCGTTAAGCCAGATGGTTGCCCAGAAAACTCACGAATTAAAACATATGGGGCAAGCCAGCCGTCTGGCCACTGCCGGAGCTTAAGATGTCACAGGCACTGATTAATACGTATGAATCCGCTGCAAAACTGATGGAGCAGATGCTTATTGCGGCCAGGCAGAATGCCTGGGAAAAGGTGACTGAACTGGAACAATCTTACATGCTTAAGATTGAGGTAGTGAAGACACTGGAGCAGAACATGCGTCTGGCGTCTGAAAGTCTTGCACCGGAATATCATGCCCGTAAGCAAGTGCTGGTACAGAAGATCCTGGCGGATGATGCAGAAATCCGCAATCTACTGTATCCAGTGATGCACCGGATTACCGATATGATCTTTGACGCGCAGTTGCATGCGCGTATCCCACCGGATGTGACCTAGATGCTCCCCATCCCGCAAGTGATCACTCAACGTTTCATTGCCAATGAAGCAGAGAACTTGCGTGCTGTTTCTTCGATTCTGCCCGTAGAAGGCACCCAATCCGAAGCGCCTTTGTGGGAGCGCATGCGTCCCGGCATGCAATTTACCGGACTGATCGTACAAAAAGAGGCCGGTGCAGGCAAAGCCGCTGAACTGGCACAATTCAAGGTTCAAATCCAGCTTCCCAATCAACCGCCAGCGCTGGTGCAAATGCAGTTGCCCGCACATCTGGTACAACAGCAGACCTTACAGATGCAGTTTCTTGGCCTGGCGCAACAAAGTGCAGGTAAAGAGGGATTACCGCAGGTTAAATGGGGGCTGCAGCCTCATCATCCGCACAGCGGTCCAGTAAACCTGGGGCAAACAGCTATGTTGACTGATATGTCGCAGCCTGATCATGCAGAGCATTTGCAGGACATGGCAAAAACCGCTGCCGGGCAAGCCAGTCTGGTGGAGTTGAGTAGTCCTGCCAAGCATTTGCAGCGCTGGTTGAATTCGTCGGCGTTTGACCACCAAACCTCAGCGCTGCAAGCGCAAGCCGTGGTCAGTCATAGTCCGCAGAAGCCGCAGGTACTAGCGAATGACCTCAAGCACGCCATGGATCATTCAGGCCTGTTTTATGAGTCCCATTTAAAAGAAGCGACCTTGGGCAGCCGCCCCTGGCACCAGTTGCTGCAAGAACCGCAAAACAAACCGCATTTTGCCCCTCCGGAAATGGTGGCGCAGCAACTGCAAGTCCTCGAGCAGCAACGCGTGATCTGGCATGGCGAGGTGTGGCCTGGCCAAACTATGAAATGGCAGGTCAACGAGCAGGAAAGTTCTCCGCAATCTTCAGATGAGCCTGTATTGAATAGCCTGCAAAGCGACCTGACCTTGCATTTGCCCAACCTGGGGGAAGTGACTGTTAATATTGCGATGGTCAACGGACGTTTCAGCATACGTGTGCAGCCTAGTGATTCGCAGGCACTCGGCACTATGCAGGCCAGTCGTAGCCAGTTAGCCATGAATCTACAGTCTGCCGGTTTAAAACTGGAGGCGTTACAGATTCTTGGGGATGAGACAAAAGCACAAAGGCGGCAATATGCAGCGGGATAAAGCCTACACCCAGTCTGCAGTGGCCCTGGCTTATGAAGCTGGTGATCTGGCACCACGTGTGGTGGCAAAAGGGAACGGTTTACTGGCTGAAAGGATTATTGCCATTGCCAAAGAGCATGAGGTTTATGTGCATGAGTCGCAAGCCTTGTTAAGCCTGTTGATGCAGGTGGAACTGGATACCCATATCCCGCCACAGTTATACCAGGCAATCGCTGAAATACTGGCCTGGTTGTATCAACTGGAACAAGGGGAAATGCGGGAACCCCCTGCGGTTTGAGTGAGCCAGATTAAGATCTGGATCCAATTGCATAGATGAAGCCATAGATGAGGTAGGTTTACACCTGCATATTCATCATGTCTTGATAGGCTGAGACCAGTTTATTACGCACCTGGACGGTTGCCTGAAAAGCAATGTTGGCTTTCTGGCCTGAAATCATGACATCAGACAGGCTGACGCTGTCATCGCCCATGGCAAAATCTTTGCCCAGTTTTTCGGACTGCAATTGCATATTGTTGACCTGGTCCAGTGAGGCCTTGAGGGCATCACTGAAGCTGACCTGGCTCGTCGGGCTGGCTGCATTGGTTTTCTGGACAGGGGTGGCAATTGCGCTGTTACCCAGGCCTTCAGGTTTTTGTGCCGCTGCACGTAATTGTGCCAGCATGGACGTGATGCGTTGTGCATCAATACCGCCTGCGTTCATGGTGGTCTCCTTTCATTATCAGGGCAGATAAAGCCCTTAATCGTCATGGTAGACACTTTAGCATTCCACTATCGGGACTGCTCTGAAAAATAGGCAACATTAATCCGTCTTATTTGGCAATTTGAAAATAGTGAGTCAGCGCATAATGTGATCCATGTGAGTTGTCCTTAACAGGTGCTCAAGTTCCGGAGAGTGTTTCTGGCCTGGCAATCCCGCAGTGGATAAAGGCCGAAATACCAAGAGTAGTAAACATGGAGGTTTAGATGGCTGCTGATGCTGCCTTACTTACGACAAATGATGAGTCCAACAGTACACCGAATATGTTCGGTCAACTGGGGCAGAAGCTGTTGCTGGTCGCGGGGATTGCTGCGATTGTGGCTGTCATGGTCGTCTTCTGGTTGTGGAGCCAGAAACCGGATTACCGCGTGTTGTTTTCGAATTTTGCCGATAAAGATGGCGGAGCCATTGTCGCTGAACTTGAGAAGCTGAATATTCCCTACCAGTTTGCTGAAGGTGGCAACGCTATTCTGGTCCCTGCTGACCAAGTACACCAGGCGCGCCTGAAACTGGCTGCTCAAGGATTGCCCAAAGGCGGCAATATCGGTTTTGAATTGCTTGAGAACCAAAAATTCGGGGTCTCGCAGTTCGTCGAGCAGGTGAACTTCCAGCGTGGTCTCGAAGGTGAACTGGAACGCAGTATCCAGTCTATTTCGGCTGTACAGGCTGCCCGTATCCACTTGGCGATTCCCAAGCCTAGTGTATTCGTCCGTGAGCAACAATACCCAACCGCTTCCGTCTTGCTTAACTTGCATAATGCCCGCCGCCTGGATGCACAGCAAGTCGCCGCCGTGGTACACCTGGTTGCCAGTAGTGTTCCTAATCTGTCTGCCGACCATGTCACCGTGGTAGACCAGAACGGCAATCTGCTATCTGACAATGCCAATAAGATCAAGCAGAACGGTTTGGACCCTGAGCAGATGGCGTATGTGGAAAGTATGCAAAACAGCATTGCGCGCCGCGTTGAGGCCATCATCACGCCTATCGTAGGTGCCAGAAATGTCCATGCGGAAACCAGTGCGGAAATTGATTTCTCCATGACCGAGCAGGCCAACGAGTCTTATAAACCCAATACCAAGCCTGATGATATGGCGATCCGTAGTGCGCAAAGCCGTGAGTCTCAAAGCGCTAGCGGCAACAACGGTGCTGTGCCAGGCGCGCTATCTAACCAACCTCCAGGTGAGTCTACAGCACCGATTAATGCTCCTGGTGCGCAGGCGCCAGGCGAGGAGGGTGCTACGCCGACTCCGCCACCTGCTCCGCCACAAAACACACAAAAAGACACGACAACCAACTATGAGCTGGATAAGACTGTCAGCTATATCCAGCAGCCCAAGGGCGGTATCAAGCGCTTGCATGTGGCTGTGGTGGTCAACCATATTCCGGTCGTGGACAGCACAGGCAAAACCACTTACCGCGCCTTGAATGCTGCCGAGAAGCAGCAGGTCAGCGACCTGGCCATGCAGGCAATGGGTTTCAATAAAGAGCGCGGTGACAGCATCTCTGTGGTGAACACCCCCTTTATTGCCGAAGCCCAGGAAAAATTGGCAGAGCCTCCATTGTGGAAAGATCCACTCGCTATCGAGTACGGCAAAGATGCCTTGCGCTTTATCGCCGGCCTGATTGTGCTGATGATGATTTACAAAAAGTTGCTTAAGCCCATGGCGAATAAGTTGACAGGCGCAGACAAAAAACAGCTGGCATTGGCAGGCACTGCCGCATTGGGCGGCCCTGATGGTGCAGTCGCTGCGGGCGCCGGTGCTGATGGCGAGGATGCCTTGGTCACCTTGAGTGGTGATGCTACTGCCTTGCCCAGCAGCCTAGACCAAACGCTAGAAGCCGCCAAGCAGGTAGCTAAAGAAAATCCACGTATGGTCGCCCAAGTGGTTTCCAGCTGGACTTCGGCGGAGAAATAACGCATGAGCGACCAGGGATTAAACAGAAGTGCAATTCTAATGCTGGCGCTCGGTGAAGATGAAGCCGCCGAGGTCATGAAGCATTTGACGCCTAAAGAGGTACAACGCCTGGGCATCGTCATGGCGTCCATGAAGCCCGTGCCTCGTGAAGAAGTGGAAGAGGTGCTGGAGAAGTTCATGGTGGACTTTGCCAGCAGCAGCGATTTTGGCCTGGATTCAGACAGCTATATCCGCTCGGTACTGATTAAAGCCTTTGGCGATGATAAAGCCTCTAACTTGTTGAACCGTATTCCACAATCGCAGGATGCAGCCGGTATTGAAAGCCTGAAGTGGATGGATGCGTTCAGTGTGGCGGACTTTATCAAGAATGAACATCCGCAGATTATCGCGACCATCCTGTCGCACCTGGAACCTGAGCAGTCTGCAGAAATTCTGGGACACTTTACTGAGCGTCTGCGCCAGGATGTGATTTTACGTATCGCCACCCTGGATAGTATCAAGCCGACAGCCCTGCGCGAACTCAATGAAGGCATGCTCAAAATGCTGGCGGGGAATGACAATATCAAGCGCCAGGCCATTGGCGGCGTGAAAACAGCGGCCGAGATCATGAACTTCATCAGCGGCGAACATGAAGCCAAGTTGATGGACGGCCTCAAAAGCTACGATGATGGCATGGCCCAGCAAATCATGGACCAGATGTTTGTGTTTGACAACATCATGGAAATTGACGACAGAGGCATACAGGTGTTGTTGCGTGAAGTACAGTCCGATATGTTGATTGTGGCCCTGAAAGGCACCTCAGACGAGATGAAGGAAAAATTCTTCCGCAATATGTCTTCCCGTGCGGCTGACATGATGCGTGAAGATCTCGAAAGCCGCGGTCCGGTCAAGCTGTCAGAAGTCGAAGGACAGCAAAAACAAATTCTGCAAATTGTACGTCGCCTCGCTGATGAAGGCCAGATCATGCTGGCAGGCAAAGGTGACAGCGAACAATATGTTTAAAGCATTCAGTCAGGAAAGTGTCATATGGTAGCTTCTGCAATTCCAAAAGAGCAAATGAGTGCTTACCAGCGCTGGGAGATGGCCAGCTTTGATGACTCTGATTCCAGTGAACGTGTTAAACGCGATCGTGCACAGGCAGAGGAAAATGCGCGCACAGTCAGTCAGATTCTCAAGCAAGTCCGTCAGGAAGCTTATGAAGAAGGCTTTAAAACCGGTTATGTCGATGGCATGGGGCGCGCTGAAAAGCAATTAGACGCAGAGCGGACACAGCTGTTGCAAATGTCAGCCAATTTCCAGCAGGCCCTGGCCATGCAGGATGTGAATATTGCTGAATCTGTCTTAAGCCTGGCCTTGGATCTGGCCAAGGCCATGATGAAAACCAAACTGCAGGCAGATCCGCAAGCTGTCATTCCTGTCGTACTCGATGCCATGCATTACCTGCCACAGGTCAAACAGCCTGCCAGAATTATTGTGAATCACGAAGATGCCAAAGTATTGCGCAGCCATATCGGTGAAGAACTGCGGGAGCAGGGCTGGCAATTGGTGGAAGATGCCCAGATTGAACGTGGTGGCTGTCTGGTAGAAACTGCAGAGAACCAGATTGATGCGACGAATGAGATGCGATGGAAACGACTGGTGCAGGGCTTATCGCGTTTTGACGACTGGCACAAACCATTGAATAGCACTGAGTAGTCGATGATCACCCATAATCACGCCAGAGAGTCAGAATAGCGATTGATCCAAGTTATGACATCAACTACCGAACAAGATATCACTAATCCCCTCAGCCAAGCACGCGGTGACGATGTCACGCCATTGGTTGCCGATGAGCCAAAGCCAACGACAGAAGCCGTGATAGATTTAGCTCAGGTGCTGATGGCCGAGGCTAAGCGCGTAGCGCAGGACAATATACATAACCAGCGTTGGCAAAGTTACCTTAAAGACTGTACCGAGCTGATTAACCTGGTGGAACCCCTGGAGGTGGCCGGACGTATCGTGAAAGTTACTGGCCTGGTGATGGTGGCCACCGGCATTAAGATGCCGATTGGCGGAGCTTGTTATATTCCTTTGCAAGATGGTGGGCGTGTAGAAGCCGAGGTGGTTGGTTTTGATGGTGAAAACTTGCTGCTGATGCCACAAACTGCCGTCGATGGCGTGACCCCAGGTGCCAAAGTCTTCAGCATGGAAGTGACGGAGACTTTACCCAAACCGCAATTTGGCCGCCCGCCGCGTCGCCGTGCACAAGACCGTGCACGTCATTTCCCTGTGGGTGATGGCTTGCTCGGCCGTGTGGTAGACGCTGCTGGCAACCCGCTTGATAGCCTGGGCCCGATTTCAACCGAAGTGACCGCGCCATTGAATGGCCGCGTGATTAATCCTCTTATGCGTGCCCCAATCGAAGATACCTTAGATGTGGGCGTGCGCGCTATCAATGCCATGCTCACCGTTGGCCGTGGTCAGCGTCTGGGCTTGTTTGCCGGTTCCGGTGTCGGTAAGAGCGTATTGCTGGGCATGATGGCCCGCTATACGACGGCAGATGTGATCGTGGTGGGTCTGATTGGTGAACGGGGCCGTGAAGTCCAGGAGTTTATTGAACAGATTTTGGGCCCTGAAGGCCTGGCTAGATCCGTGGTGGTTGCCGCACCGGCAGATGTGTCTGCGCTGATGCGTTTGCAGGGGGCAAATTATGCGACGGCGATCGCTGAACGTTTTCGCCAGCAGGGTAAAAACGTATTGCTGATCATGGATTCGTTGACCCGTTATGCCATGGCGCAACGTGAAATCGCCCTGGCAATTGGCGAGCCGCCAGCGACCAAAGGTTATCCTCCATCAGTCTTTGCCAAATTGCCGGCACTGGTGGAACGTACCGGGAATGGTGCCAGGGGCGAGGGTTCTATTACCGCTTTTTATACCGTGCTGACCGAAGGCGATGACCAGCAGGATCCGATTGCCGATTCGGCGCGTGCGATCCTGGATGGTCATATTGTACTGAATCGTAACCTGGCAGAAAGTGGACATTATCCCGCGATTGATATTGAGCAATCGATCAGCCGCGCCATGCACAATATCACCAGTAAAGAGCACCAGCAGGCGGCGAGATTACTCAAACAGCTTTATTCACGCTATTTACGCAACCAGGATTTAATTGCTGTCGGGGCTTACCAGCCAGGGTCTGATCCCATGCTGGATATCGCCATTCACAAGCGCGACCAGATCAATGCGTTTTTACAGCAAGATATTGATGAGTGTGCCTATATGCAAGAGAGCTTGCAGCAACTGGCCAACACAATTGCCTAGCGTGAGCTGTATTTTATGGCAAAACAGTCTACCCAAACGCTGGCTTTGCTGAACCAGCTGGCTGCAGATGAAGTGGAAACGGCCATGCAAATATTGGCGCAGGCCATGCAGCAGCTGGAACAGGCTGAGCAGCAGCGTACCATGCTGGAACAATATCAGCAGGAATACCAGCAACAATGGCAGTCAGCCGCACAAAAAGGACTCAAAGCAGATTTATACCGCAATTTTCAGGGCTTTTTCTCGCAATTGGAATTGGCGGTAAGGAGTCAAAATGCTCAAATCGAACAGTGCCAGGCGAATGTGCAGCACAAACGACAGCTATTGCAGGAAAAACAGCGCAAACAAAAATCTTTTGAAGTCCTGATCACGCGTGCAGAAACCTTGCAGGCGAAAGCAGAAAACAAGCGTGACCAGAAAATGATGGATGAGTTTGCCAGTCGTGCCAAACGGTCACGTCTGTAAACAGAGAGAGTCCGGGAGAGTCATATGGCGTTTTTAAATTCAGCTGCTTTACTGAATACAGGGGCAGATGCCGTCAAGACCGCATCTGCCAGCCAGGCATTACAGGAACCACAAAATAGTGGCTCCGATGAATTTGCCCAGGCGTTGCGCAAGCAGATGCAGAAAAGCAGCAAACCAGTCATCCCGGTTTCTAGCAAAGCGGAAACTCCCAAAGCGACTGCAGCAGACAAAACACCACCATCCTCCCAGCCATCCAACAATAGTCATACTGTCAAGAACGACGCGGATACCCCAAAAGCATCCTCTAGTAAACAGGACGAGCAAAAGCCTGCTGAAACAGCAGCCCCGACAGAGAGTGTTCCGGCACAGACAGAAACCGAGGTATTGAAAGATACCGCGGCCGTGACTGAAACACCGCAGGAACGCAAGAAACGCTTGCTCGCAGAGCTGGCGGCTAATGACCAGCCCCCAGCCGGCATTTCGCCGTGGATGCAAACCATGATTGCCATGCGTCCATCTGCGCCAGCGGAGACACAACCAAAGGTAGCATTGGTAGAGGATGCCGCAGCAGAAGTTGCTAGTGTGGCTACGATTGACAAGCAACTCCTCCCTGAGACGGTCACCACCAATACTTTGCCACAGACCGCTGAGTCTATGGAGAAAGCATCCACAACCCCTCTGCCAGCCGGACCTGCCGTGCACACCACAGCAGAGGATAAAGGCATGGACTTCAAGCAGGTGTTGAGTGATACGCCACAGGCTTCTACAGGAAAAGACGCTGTTTTGCCAGAAACCTTGGTGAATGCCAAGTTGATGGCTGACACTAGCCGGGAAACCGGCGCTGCGGCCTTTGCAATCAAAGAGGGACGCGGCACAGAGGTGTCGGCAGACCTTTTGAATCTGGCATCACAGCCAGTCGCGCAAGCGTTACCTAATAGTTCATGGTTGAATGCGGCGGGGATTGCCCAAACCACGCAGGTGGCCATGTCGCAAATGGCAGTTCCATTTGGCAATGAGCGTTGGCAAACGGCCATGAACCAGCATGTCATGAATATGGTAGGCAGTGGCGATGATGTGGCCAGCCTGACCTTGTCTCCCCCTGACCTGGGACCTATCCAGGTCGTGCTTAAAGTGGATAACCAGTCCGTCAACACCAGTTTTATTACTGATAACCCATTAGTGCGTCAGGCGCTTGAAGATGGCATGCAGGATTTACGTGACCGCATGCAGTCACAAGGCTTGCAGTTAGGCCAAACCTTTGTCGGTGATGGTCAACAGGCACAGCAGCATTTTGAGCAGCAAACCACACGCCAGGGCGGCCCGTCGTCTTTAGGCACCACGGGTGAGCCAGACGGTGCAGCCCTTCAAACAGCCGTGAAAACGACGGTTGCACGCGGCCTGGTTGATACTTTCGTCTAACGCACCCCATCAAATACCCAGGGTCGGCAAGCGCATCGCAAGCCGGCCTGCCGTAAATCCAGATTAAGCGCCGATTTAACCCTTTTATCTGGCAATCTCCACCACGCAGTGTTGCGCATAATGTCATCATAAACACTTAAAGTTTTACGTAAGAAAGGTTTGTGTCATGGCTCAAGAACCAGCAAAAGCAGAAGGCGCAGCAGAGGCGGCGCCTAAATCCAAGAAGAAATTGATCGTGATATTGGCCGTTGTACTGGCGTTGGCTGCTGGTGGCGGTGCTGCTGCTTATTTCCTGATGAAAAAGCCGGAGGCGCATCAAGCCAAGGATAAACATGGCGATAAGGCCGAAAAAGCCGAAGGCGCAGAAGACGAAGCGGTGAGTGAAGAAGAGGCAGAAGAGGCACCTGAAGAGGCTGGTGGTCATGCTGACCCTAAAACGGCGCCGACGTATGTGCAGTTTGAAACATTTACCGTGAACCTGTTACCCGACCCGGATGACAAGTTCTTGCAGCTGGATTTGACAATAGAAGTCAAAGGTGCCGAGCTGGCTGAAAAAATGAAAGCCCAGATGCCCGCGTTGCGTAACCGTGTGTTGTTACTGTTAACCAGTAAAAAAGCCTCCGATATTTCTACGCCGGAAGGTAAGACTCAACTGAGTGAAGAGTTGCTGGCCGAACTCAAAAAGCCGCTCGCCGCACATGGCAAACCGGTTAAAGTGACCCAAGTATTGTTTACCTCATTCGTGATCCAGTAATGGTATAAGCCTGTTGTTTAAAGTGAATCATTATGTCAGCTGACAAGTTCCTATCTCAAGACGAAATTGATGCCCTGCTCAAAGGTGTTGAGGGGGATGACGAAAGTGATTCGTCTGGCAAGGACGAGTCCGGCGTACGTACTTATAACCTGGCGACCCAAGAGCGGATTGTGCGCGGCCGGATGGCCACGCTGGAAATGATCAATGAGCGATATGCACGGTTATTGCGCGTAGAGCTGTTCAATTTTTTGCGCCGGACGGTAGAGGTGTCGGTCGGCCCGGTACGGATCATCAAATATACGGATTTCATCCGTAACCTGGTGGTACCTACCAACCTGAACCTCATTCATATGAACCCTTTGCGGGGAACAGGCGTTCTGGTGCTTGATCCAACACTGGTGTTCCTGGTCGTAGATAACATGTTTGGGGGCGATGGCCGCTTTCATACCCGTGTCGAAGGTCGTGATTTTACGGCCACTGAGCAGCGCATTATCCAGCGTATCCTGAATATCATGTTCGAGTCGTATGAAAAAGCCTGGGCACCGGTCTATCCAGTCAAGTTCGAATACCTGCGTTCTGAAATGAATACGCAATTTGCCAATATTGCCACGCCTAACGAAGTGGTCGTCGCGATTACCTTCAATATTGAGTTGGGACCCAATAGCGGTGAAATGCATTTCTGCGTGCCTTATTCCATGGTCGAGCCGATCAAGGACCTGCTGACATCACCACTGCAAGGTGAAAATCTGGGTGGCGACAAGCGCTGGGTCAAGCTAATGACGCAACAGATACAGGCAGCAGAAGTGGAAATTGTGGCAAACCTGGCGAAACGCAAGATGACCGTGGCAGATTTGCTGGAGCTGAAAGAAGGCGATGTGTTACCGATTAATATCAGTGACACGATAGAAGGACAGATTGACAACATTCCGGTCATGGAATGTCGTTATGGAGTGTTTAACGGGCAATATGCCCTCAAGGTTGAAAAGTTAATTCGCGCTGACGGTAGTCAGGAGCAATTGCAAGGAGAGTCATAATGGCTATGGATCCCGCCACGAATAGTGCTGATGAGGATATGGATGCAGCGATGGCTGCCATGGGAGTATCTGATCCCGGTGATGTACAGACGATTGCAGAAGATGACTGGGGGGCGGCATTAGCCGAACAGACCCAGGCTGAGTCTTCAGCGCTACAGGAACAAACCAGCAAGACCGCGGTATTTAACGAGTTTAGCGCTAACAATAAACTGGAAGGGACGCAGAATGATATTGATTTCATCCTGGATATCCCGGTACAGTTGACGGTAGAGCTGGGTCGTACCAAGATCTCGATCAAGAACCTGTTGCAACTGGCACAGGGTTCGGTGGTTGAGCTGGACGGCATGGCGGGCGAGCCTATGGATGTACTCGTGAACGGCTGCCTGATCGCCCAGGGTGAAGTGGTCGTGGTGAACGACAAGTTTGGTATCCGCTTGACCGATATCATCACGCCGGCCGAACGTATCCGCAAACTGAACCGTTAACTGGATGTCTGATAATCGTGCCATGAAGTATTGCAGCAAGCTGTTACTCGCCTGGATGGGCAGCATGATGACCACTGGAGTGGCGTACGCAGCTGTGCCTGCAACGACGGCATCTGCCGTCCCTAGTACCGGTGATAGCTTGGGGCGCATGGTATTTGGCACCGTAATCGTCTTGTTGGTGATTGCCGCCATCGCATGGCTGTTAAGACGCGTCATGCCAGGACAAAACATGGCCCATCGTGGCGTGATCAAACAGGTCGGTGGCTTGCAGTTAGGCCCAAGGGAACGTGTTGTTGTCCTGGAAGTAGCAGGTCGCTGGCTAGTGGTTGGCATCAATGCCGGGCAAATGACGGCCCTGGGCGAGGTGGACCCAGTGATCACTGAAACGCCAGCAGAGGAGGGCGCGAACGCAACATCCTCCCATGGGGTAGATCCGAATGCTTCTTTTGCTGTACGTTTACAACAGGCCATGCAGGCCACGGTGCAACAAACCGTCAAATCCCTCAAAAACAAGTCTTGAGTCGTTCATTTCCGACCTTTGATTTTACCAGCGCTGGCGTACCATAACCCTACTTATTGATGGACTTGTGCCAGGCATTACACGCCAGGGACAAGCAAGTTTCGGGTGCCATGTACATGCGGGTATTTTCAGTTGTAAAGTCTATTTTTTCTGTGTTGCTGCCAGTGGGGCTGTTGTGGGCTCTGCCAGGATTATCCTGGGCGGCAGAGGGCTTGCCTATTGGCACAGTGACCCCTGCACCTGGCGGAGGCCAGGACTATACACTGAGCCTGC
The DNA here is from genome assembly GCF_001183865.1 of Methylophilus sp. TWE2. Taxonomy (NCBI): domain Bacteria; kingdom Pseudomonadati; phylum Pseudomonadota; class Betaproteobacteria; order Nitrosomonadales; family Methylophilaceae; genus Methylophilus; species Methylophilus sp. TWE2. The sequence goes on along the minus strand of NZ_CP012020.1, from coordinate 1,845,112 downwards.
AAACACTGATCCTTCTCACTTCGCTGACCTTTATCCCGGCAGCCATGCTGATGATGACGGGGTTTACCAGAATCGTCATTGTACTGTCCTTATTGCGCCAAGCCTTGGGAACGCAGTCTGCGCCATCCAACCAGGTATTGATTGGTTTGGCGCTGTTCATTACTTTTTTTGTCATGGGGCCGGTCTTCGACAGGATTTATACCGACGCCTACCAGCCATTGTCAGAAAGCAAAATCACCATGCAGGAAGCTTTGCAGCGCGGTGTATTGCCTTTGAAAGGCTTTATGCTCAAGCAAACGCGTGAGAGTGACCTGGCCATGTTTGCCAATATGGCGCATACAGAAGCTATCCAGACGCCAGAAGACGTACCGCTCAGGATACTGGTACCGGCATTTATGACCAGTGAGTTGAAAACGGCCTTCCAGATTGGTTTCGCCATTTACATCCCATTCTTGATTATCGATATGGTGGTGGCTAGTATCCTGATGGCTATGGGCATGATGATGATGTCACCGTCTATTGTGTCTTTGCCATTCAAACTCATGCTGTTTGTACTGGTGGATGGCTGGCAACTGATACTGGGTTCGCTGGCGCAAAGCTTTGTTATTTAACCTTTTTATTTTGAATCCTAGGAGTAGGTCATGAGTCCTGAGCAAGTTGTTTCATTGGGCAGTGAGGCCATGCAAACCACATTGCTGGTGGCAGCACCTGTGCTGGGCACAGCGCTGATGATAGGCCTGATCGTCAGTATTTTTCAGGCCGCCACGCAGATTAATGAACAGACACTGTCTTTTATTCCCAAACTGGTCGGCGTGATGGCAGTGTTACTATTGGCGGGCCACTGGATGTTGATGACTATGGTGGATTATATGCATCATATTTTCACCATGATCCCACAAATGGTTAATTAAACAGACGCTTACACGGTATGCTGAATATCCATGCGTCAGATCTGCAATTGTGGATTGTCCAGCTATTCTGGCCACTGACCCGTATCCTGGGCTGCCTGGCCGTCGTTCCGCTATTTAGCCATCCTGCCATTCCCAAGCGCATCAAGCTTGCCGTTGGTTTCGTCATCACCCTTGCCATTGTCCCCTCTATTCAGGTCCCCGCCATTGAAGTGTTTTCCTGGCAGGGCCTACTTTCTTTGCTGGCACAGTTTCTCATAGGTATCAGCATGGGCTTTGTCATGCGCCTGCTATTTACCGCCGTGGAAATGGCCGGTTTCATGATGGGCATGAGCATGGGCTTGGGCTTTGCCAGCTTTTATGATCCACAGGCCCAGGGGCAAACCATTGCCGTTGGCCAGTTTCTGACCATGCTGACGCTATTGGTGTTTATGAGCTTGGATGGCCACCTGATTGTGGTGGCTGTGATGTTACAGAGTTTTGAAACCATGCCCATAGCACTCGAACACTGGCAACTCAATAGCCAGGCCATCGCCACACTGGGTGGGCATATATTTTCGCAAGGCTTGATGTTGTCACTGCCCGTGGTGGCCAGTTTGCTGATTACCAATATGGCGCTGGGGATACTCACCAAAGCGGCACCGCAGTTCAATATTTTCGGTATCGGCTTCCCGATTACTATTTCAGTGGGTTTCCTGATGACGCTGCTCAGCCTGCCTGCCTTAGTGAATCCGGTCAACCGCTGGCTGATAGATGCGCAGCAACTGATGTTACAGGTGTTGCGCTAACCAGCCCAGGTATTCAGAATCAAATCAGGCTGAACAGGGAGATATTTGAGGTGGCGACAAATGCTTTTTGTGCTGCCTGCAAGATGCTTGTTTTCTTGGAGATATCTGACAAGGCCTGCGCGTAATCCAGATCCTGCAGTTCAGAAATCGATGCATCATACTGATAGTTCAAGCTTTCGCCTGTGGTGTTCATGGTCTCAATAAAATTCAGGTTGCTACCAATTTCTGAGCGAGCATCCAGTACGTTATTCAGCCAGCCCTGCATTTGATCAATTGTCGATGCAAGGCCAGCAGAATAAGTCGCTTGCGTTGTGCTGTCCGTAATGGGGGTCTGCAATAGAGTGATCATGTCTTGCAGGCTTTTGAATACATTGGCGCCATCTGGACCAAAAATCTGATCGCCTGTGTAGGTCACAGTCATTTTACTTTGTATGTCTACCTGTAACTCAGTGCGTGTTGAGTTGGCTTTATACTCATACTGACCACTCACAGTATTCAGTTCAAAAGGCACTGTTTGTGTCGCATAGCCTGCGTACATGTAATTACCCTGTGAATCTTTACTGTTGGCCAGGTTTAATAAAGTATCCAGGTAACCTTTTAACTCATTGCCGAGTTTTGCGCGTTCCGAGTCTGTGTATGACCCATTCCCTGCGGAAATGACCGTTGACTGGATCGCCTGAATGGTATTAGTCACATTGGTGAGACTAGTCTCGTAGGTTTCCAACAGTGTTTCTGCTGTTTGTCGCGAACTGGCAAAGTTCGCATTTAAATCTTTTGCGGTATTCAGCTCTAACAATCTGGCTGCAGCCACAGGGTCATCGGCAGGGGAGTTTACTCTTTTACCAGTGGCAGTCTGAATACTCAACTTGTTCAAATCTGTTTGCAGGCCCATTAACCGGTTCGTGCCAGATTGAAAAATAGTATTGGTACTGATTCTCATGATCGCCTATCCTTGAAAAGCTTATTGACCCATTTGCAGTAATACTTCAAATAGCTGGCTTGCAATTTGCATCATTTTTCCGGCTGCCTGATAGGCCTGCTGGTAGCGTAGCAAATCCGTCGCTTCTTCGTCTAAATTAACCCCTGATTCCGATTGCATCGCATTGGTCGCATTCTCAAGTGCAGTTGCGTCTGCCAGGCTGGTGATGCTCAGCTCATTGGTTTTGGTGCCAACGGCACTCACCATTTGAGAAAATGATCTTGAGTAAGTGCCATATACCGGATCGGTATCACTGCCTCCCAGCCGCACTGTGCCTTGGGTAAGGGTGTTGCCGCCGTCAACGAAATAACCGGTCTGCAACTTTGCTAAAAGCAGGCCATTGACGTTGTTCCCTGGACCACCCGTGGCATCGGCGAGTGCGAGTTTACTCACATCAGTGAAATTTAAAGAAAGATTACTGGCAGCGCCCCGGGTAGGCTGAACAAGATAATAGTCCCCTTCTGCCGGAGTACCTGCACCAACATCAATCGTGATGCCATTGAATGTTTGCGGCAGGCTCACTCCGCCTGTATTGCCTTCTGGCATCAACGTATTATCACTGAGCCGTGTGATCACATAGTTACCTGAGGTGTATCTCACGCTGTAATCACTGCTTGTCACCAGGCTGGTTTTGTCAAATGACGCTGTAATTTGCGGCGAGGTGCTTGGATTGTGGCTACTTGGTGACACTTGTGGTTGGATGGTATTAAATAGATTGGTGCCAGCAATGCCGTTGAGGTCCAGCCCCTGGGTTTGTTGCGCATTAAATTGACTGGTTAACGTCAAGGCAAGTTGTCCAATCTGGTTTTGTACAACATCCAGCGTGTCAGTTCTGAATTTAAGTACACCGCCAAGTATCCCGCCGGTCAGCGTTTCGTTACTCAGGATTTTTGGACTCGCCGGGTTACCATAGGCAACTTCGAGTCGACCAAGGTCGGTATCGCTTGCTCGTGTATACAAAGAATATTGCGTCGTGCCGACCACGAGTGGCATGCCGCTGCCCGCAAATACATTGTAAGAACCATCATCTTGCTTAATGATCGTTGTCTGGATTTGTTCACTGATTTTGGCAACCAGTTGATCGCGTTGATCCATCAGGTCGTTGGGTGGATTGCCTGTAGAGTTGAGCGCCTTGTTAATCGTGTCGTTCAGGATGGAGATTTGTGAGGCATAACTGTTGATCGTGTCTACGCTCGCTGTGATCTGCGTGTTAATGCTGTTGCGCATATCCTGAAGCTGGTTATTTACCGAGTTGAAGCGGTTGATCATGGACTGCGCTGAAGACATAAATGTCTGGCGTGTCGCTGTATCGCTTGGGTTTGCAGCGGCGGCACTCACCGCGCTGAAGAAACTCGTGATCACAGGATTTAAGCCAGCGGTGCTGTCTGACAGCAGGTTATTAATCTGGCTGATATTGCTGTAATAGGCGCTGCTGGATTTGGCCGTTGCTGTGGCATTAATCACCTGTTTGGCCAACGTCTCATTGTAAACACGCTGTATGCCGACGACATTGGCGCCCTGGCCAACAAAGCCATAACCAAAGTTTTGCGCCTGTGCCGCTGCCTGTACAACGACCTGACGGCTGTAGCCCGGCGTCGCGGCATTAGCGATGTTATGGCCAACGGTGGCAATGCCTACTTGTGCGGCGTTGAGTGCGCTCTTACCAATGGTGAGTACATTTGACATGTTTTTTCCTCATGTACCAGCCCCCTGCAGAGAGTCAGGCACGACTTTAAAGTGATCGTTAATATGCCTAACGGCAATTATTTTTGTTTCTTTAGGGCAGTTTCTTTTTTAACCTTGTAAATGCTTGATGACTTGCGTCAGTTTCTTGCCATATTGTGGGTCGGTGGCATAGCCTGCACGCTGCAAGGCATGGGCATACGCGCTGGCATCATGCGTGTTATTCATGGCTTGCTGGTAACGCGGATTTTGTGAAATTAGTTTTGCATAATCCTTGAATGCATCGCTATAGCTGTCATACGCACGGAATTTTTCGACACGGGTTTGCTTCACACCATTGATATATTCAGTGGTGGTGCTGTTAACCACCTTGCCTTTCCAGCTGGCATCCGCCTTAATGCCAAACAGGTTGTGGCTGCTGGTGCCGTTGCCAGTTTTGATTTCGTGCTTGCCCCAGCCACTTTCCAATGCCGCCTGGCCGATCATGAATTTTGCTGGAATGCCCGATACACTGCTGGCTGCCTGGGCATGTGGCAACATACTCTGGATAAACTGTTGGGTTTTACCCGCCACTTCACGCATGGCCGTGGCTAAAGGTGCCTGTGGCAGGGTAAAGCTCTGTATATTTTCCTGGGTGTCAGCGACCAGGGGTGGCAGCTCCGGAATGCCTTGTGCCCAGTCGTCCCGGTTGTTATTCACGGCATCGCTGTCTGTGGATTCCCATTGCTGATAGGCCTCACGTATTTTCTGGGCCGCTTGCGCTAATACGGTCTTGGCACCAGCGTGGCTGCTGTGTGTGAGTGGGGCAGTGGAGTCAAGCTTGCCAGAGGATTTGGCGTCTTTGCCAGCCTCTGTTGCGTCACTTGGTTTTTGGCTGAATTTACTGAGCTGCCTGACCAGCACATCTGTCAGGCCAAGACCTTTTTGGCTCAAGTGTGTACTCAACTGCTGATCCAGCATGCTGGTAAACATTTTGCCTTGTTCACTATCGGTGATACCGTCTTGCGGCACCGTGTCACGCATGCTTTTCAGCATCATGTTCATCAGTACCGCTTCAAATTGGCGTGCAACCGCTCTGATCGCCTCTGGCGAGTCATTGTTGGCACGCTTGAGGCCATTCAGTGAATTGCCGTCTATGGCCAGACTTTGAGTAGTAGGGTCTATACGTGGTTGCATCACTGCCTCCCGCTAGATAACCTCAAGCTCGGCGTTGAGGGCGCCTGCTGCTTTCATGGCCTGCAAAATGGCCAGCAAGTCCTGAGGGGTGGTGCCAATCGCATTCAAGGCTTTCACCACATCAGACAAGTTTGCGCCGTTATTCAGCTTGAGTACCTTGCCAGGTTCTTTGTTGATATTGATTTCTGACACTGCCGTCGACACTGTCTGGCCGTTGGAGAATGGGCCAGGCTGGCTGATGACAGGGGAAGTGTTAATCACCACAGACAGGTTGCCGTGGGAAACCGCGCAACTATCCAGCGTCACCGCCTTGTTCATGACCACCGAACCAGTGCGTGCATTGAGGATAATCTTGGCGGGCGTCGCAGCCAGGGCAACGTTAATTGTTTCCAGGTTGGCCAGGAAAGAGACGCGGCTCATGCTTTCAGGCGGACGCACCTGGATCACGCGGCCACTCTCGGCTTGGGCGGTCATCGGGCCAAACTTCTTGTTGATGGCTTCAACCACATTGTTGGCGGTTGAGAAGTCGCTTTCTTTCAGTTCGAGTTTGACAATATCCTGATGCAACAAGGTATTAGGCAAGGCGCGTTCAACGGTGGCACCTTCTGAAATACGGCCTACACTTAAATGGTTGATCTGGGTCTGGCTACCATTCGCAGCTGCACCTACGCCGCCAACCACCAGATTGCCTTGGGCCATGGCATAAATCTGGCCATCTGCGCCTTTTAAAGGCGTCATCAACAAGGTGCCACCACGCAGGCTTTTGGCATTCCCCATGGAGGAGACAGTGACATCCAGGGTTTGACCGGGCTGGGCAAACGCTGGAAGAGAACTGGTGACCATCACTGCTGCAATATTTTTTAGCATCAGATTGGTGCCAGGTGGTACGGTGACGCCCATCTGATTGAGCATGCTGATGATGCTTTGTACGGTAAACGGCGTTTGTACGGTCATATCACCGGTGCCATCCAGGCCCACCACCAACCCGTAGCCGATGAGCTGGTTACTGCGGACGCCCTGAATATTGCTGATGTCCTTGATGCGTTCTGCCTGGGCAAGCGGGCTGATGACCAGCAGACTGAATGCAACGATCAGATTTGCCAGCCCAGTGAGTAAACGGTATTTAAGTGTCTGCATGCGTCTCTCCTACAACGGAATCATGCTGAGGAAGAAGCGGGAGAACATGGAGAGTACTTCCGCAGCATCCATTTTGGTATTGCTTCGATATTCGATACGTGCGTCCGCCACTTTTGTAGACATGACTTCATTACCCACGGTAATCAGGTCAGGGTTGACCACACCGGAGAAGCGGACAAATTCGGTGCCCTTGTCAAAGCCAATCTGTTTTTCACCGCTGATGACCAGATAACCGTTTGGCAGCACATCGACCACTGTGGCGGTGACAGAACCATTGAAGGCATTGCTGGCATTGGCACTGGCCTTGTCTTCAAAAGAGAGGGCGGAGGCGGCATTGAATGATGCTTTAGGCACGTTGTGACCAAACAGCCCGGTGATCGCACCTGTGACTGAACCATCCTTGGTTTGCTCGTTATCGGAGCCTTTGTTGGCCGAGGTATTCTCGGTAATGCGTACGGTCAAAATATCCCCGACATAACGTGGTCTGCGGTCCTCAAATAAAGGTCTGTAAGCGGCACTGTTGAAAATAGCTCCCTCTGTTCTGGCATCGGGGCGTGCCATCGCCATGCGCGGCGTTTCCGGTTTTTGTACAATCGTCGAGGGCGTGATTGAACAGCCGTTTAACAGCTGGGATAGCGCAAGGCAGAGTAACAGGCTCATAAGGGCATTTTTCAACATTCGTATGGATCTCAGATAAACATTACATTTGCGACAGCTTTTGCAACATTTGGTCAGATGTAGTGATGGCCTTGCTGTTAATTTCGTAAGCACGCTGTGTTTGAATCATGCTCACCAGCTCTTCCACCACATTCACGTTAGAAGTTTCCACGTAGCCTTGTGTCAACAGGCCGGCGCCATTCGTCCCCGGCGTATTGATGTTGGCATTGCCGGACGCCGTGGTCTCCACGAACATATTTTCACCTTTTGCCTGCAAGCCGGCCGGATTGATGAAAGTAGCTAACTGAAGCTGGCCTATCTGGGTGGTGGCCGTGGAGTTGGGCGTGGTAATGGAGACCACGCCATCGCGACCAACCGTAATACTTTGTGCATTCAGTGGAACGTTAATCGCCGGTTGAACCGGAAAGCCACTGGCTGTCACCAGTTGCCCCTGGCTGTCGACTTGAAATGAACCATCACGCGTGTAGGCAGTCGTGCCATCTGGCAGCAAAATCTGGAAAAAGCCCTGGCCTTGAATGGCCACATCTTTGTCATTACCAGTTTGCTGCAGGTTGCCCTGGGTGAAAATGCGTTCTGTCGCTACTGGCTTGACGCCTGTACCCAATTGCAGGCCGCTAGGCAACTGACTTTGTTGTGAGCTTTGGGCGCCGGCCTGGCGCAAATTCTGATAAAGCAGATCTTCAAACACGGCACGTGATTTCTTAAAACCACTGGTACTGACGTTGGCCAGGTTGTTTGAAATGACGTCCATTTGCATTTGTTGTGCATCCAGACCGGTCTTGGAAATCCATAATGAGCGTATCATCATTCACTCCTAGGGCTTAAAGCCTTGTTCATACTGCAATATTAGTCCAAGCATTAGCCATTCATACTGAAGAGCTGGTCTGCTTTTCCTGCGTTGTTTTGCGCGTTCTCCAGCATTTTCATTTGCATTTCGAATTGCCGCGCGAGGCTGATCATATTGACCATGGTTTCTACCACATTCACATTACTGCTTTCGAGTGCGCCATTGGTCACTTTAACGTTCACGTCCATAGGTGCTGGTTGACCATTGCTGGTCACAAACAAGCCGTCTGCGGCACGCTTGAGCGAGGCTTCAGGCGGGTTGGTCAGCTTGATCCTGCCCAGGATGTTGGTGGCACCCGGTGCTGTTAAATCATTGACGGCGGAAATCGTGCCATCACCACCTATGCTGATAATCACATTAGGCGGGATGCTGATCGGGCCGCCATCCCCCATCACATTCATGCCCGATTCGGTTTGTAACTGGCCATTCTCATTAATCTTGAGGGAACCATTGCGGGTATAACCTTCTGAACCATCTGCCCGTTGCACGGCGATCCAGCCAGGGCCTTCAATAGCGACATCCAGGTCGCGGCCTGTCTGCTGTATGCTGCCAGATTTGTAATCGGTGCCTACTGTGGCATCGACCACAAACGCACGCGTAGGCAGGCCATCGCCCAACACAGGCACGGCGCGAAAACTATCCACCTGGGCTTTAAAGCCGGTGGTGGTTGCGTTTGCCAGGTTGTGGGCAGTGGTCGCCTGTTGCTCAAGAATATGCTTGGCACCAGTCATTGCGGTATAAATCAGACGGTCCATAATGCAGCCTCTATCAGAAGGTTAATCGTTAACAGTCACTATCTCATGTTGACCAGTGTTTGCATGACCTGGTCTTGTGTTTTGATCGTTTGCGCGTTGGCCTGGTAGATACGCTGTGCTGTGATCATGTTCACAAGTTCTGCGGTCAGGTCAACGTTAGAATCTTCAACGGCAGAGGATTGCAATAAGCCCAACGTGCTGCTGCCTGGCGCACCGATCAGCTCGTCGCCAGACTCGAAACTGGCCATCCACTGGTTACCACCCAGGGATTGCAATCCGTTAGGGTTGACAAAGTTTGCCAGGATGACGCGGCCTAGATCCTTGGATTGACCGTTGGTGTAGCGACCTTGAATAATGCCGTCATCGCCAATGGTGAAGCTGGCAATGCGGCCTGAATTGTAACCATCCTGGCTCAGCTTGTTCACGCTGAAAGAAGAACCATATTGCGTGCTTTTGGAGTAATCAAAACTGATATTCATGGTGGCGCCACCGGTGGTAGGTGTAAAGCTGATAGGCGTCACGCTGGAGTTGGTTGAGTCATAGGCACCCGCATTAAATACCATGGATGGGGTAGGCACTGGTGTCACATCAGTACCATCTACTGTGGTGTATACACTCCAGGTGTTGGCCGCGGTTTTCACATAGTAGTTTTGTACATTATGTGAGTTACCCAGGTTGTCATACACCGTGATCGCGGTGGAGTTGGTATAGCTGGTTGGGTCAGTGGAGCTGAATGGTGTGACTGCTTGATCGATGTTTGCGCTGGCTGAATTCAGGTTCAATGTGCCGGTGATTCTAGTACTGGCCACAGGTTGCAAGTCGCTGGTGTCGATCTGAATCTCTACCGGACTGGAACCATTCAGGTTGTCTGCACTGTTGCCCATCAGGCGTTTACCATCACTGGTCACAATATAGCCGTTCTTATCCATTTGGAACTGGCCATTACGTGTATAGGTAATCGCACCGTTGTTGCTCAAGCGGAAAAAACCTGCGCCGTTAATCGCGACGTCCAGGGTGTTATTGGTGGAAGTAATGTTACCTTGGGTAAACTGCTGCGCGACATCTGAAATTTTGGTACCAATACCAATTTGCGTTGCGCCTGCGCCACTCAGTGAGGCTGCGAACACATCAGCGAATTCTGCACGAGACTGTTTAAAACCAACCGTGTTGGCGTTAGACACGTTGTTACCAATTACTTCAAGTGCTTTGGATGCTGCGTTTAAACCACTCAAGCCTTGTGAAAAAGCCATGTTATCTCTCCTAGGTAAGGACTCAAAATATTAAGAATTAGAAAATCTCTGAGATGTCTGATGCAGACACTGTCGTGTTATTGCTTAAATTCAGTTTGGCACCACTGGTGCTGGTAGTGACGCTTTGCACCTGTGCCAGGCTTAGCGCGGTACTGCTGACGGTTTTGTCAGCGGTTTTTGCCGTAATTTCATAGGAGTATTCGCCACTTGGTGCAACTGTGCCATCGTCCATTTTTCCATCCCAGCTTAATGCGTTCACACCAACATCCTGTTTGCCAAAGGTCAGCGTACGAATCGTCGTGCCAGCCCCGTTTTTAATCGCGACTGATAGGCTATCTGCGCCATTAGGCACATTGACGCCAAAATAGCCGCCAGTTTCTGTATGGGTTAGCGTTTTACCTTCCACCAGGACATTGCGGCCTATCATGCTGGTTGCTTGATAGGCTTGGCCCAGTTGTACGCTACCGATCAGGCTGCTCATGGTTTCATTGAGCTTGTTGATCCCGGTCACAGTATTCAACTGCGCCATCTGGCTAGTCACCTGCGCGTTGTCCATCGGGTTCAGCGGATCCTGGTTTTTCATTTGCGTGATCAACAGGGTCATGAAACGATCCTGTGTTTCATCTGTAGTGCTGGTCTTACTGCGGGTATTCACTGAGTTCAGTAAATCCTGTGAAACCTGGTTGTTACTATTTACGGTGGTCATACGAGTGCCCTTTCTAAAGGTTATTGACCAATATTCAATGTTTTAAGCAACATGGTTTTTGCCGCATTCATGGTTTCCACGTTGTTTTGATAGGCGCGTGAGGCTGAAATCATGTTCACCATTTCTTCAGTCACGTTGACATTAGGCATGGTGATATAACCGTCGGCATTGGCCATCGGATGTTTGGGGTCGTAGACCATTTTGCCTGGCTTGGTATCTTCAATCACCCGGTCGACCTCAACCGTGCTGCTTTGGTTAGCAGCGTCCTGCACCGCCTTGAACACCACTTGTTTGGACTGGTAAGGCTTGCCATCAGAACTGACCACGCTGTCGGCGTTAGCCAGGTTACTGGCCACGGTGTTCAGGCGCATGGACTGCGCACTCATGGCAGAGCCGGAAATTTTGAATACGTTAAACAGAGACATGACAGACCTCCTTTAATTACTGCTGGCCGTTAATGGCAGACAGCATCTTTTTAATCTGGCCACTGATCATGGTCAGGCTGGCTTCGTAGCGGATGCCGTTATCCACATAGGCATTACGCTCTACGTCCATATCTACCGTGTTGCCATCGACAGAACCTTGCACCACCGAGCGGAACAGCGGGTCGCTGGCACTCCCCACATACCCGTTGCTGCCCTGACCATTCATATGGCTGGTATTGGTTTGTTGCATCGCGCCAGCATTGGCAGCAGATTTGCCTGAAGTACTCTGCTGCAGAGCAGATTGCATGGCAGACTTGAAGTCGATATCACGCGCCTTGTATTGTGGTGTATCCGCGTTGGCAATATTGGAAGCCAACAGCTCCTGACGCTGATTGCGCACGCGCAATGCGGTCTGATGAAAATTCAGTGAAGCGTCCAGTTTGTTCATCATCGTCTTGTCCTTTCCAGGCTGTACTCTGAAGCCTTGTTCGAATATTTTTTCGAACCTCTAAAGTTCTTGTCATCTGCGGTCGTTAACCAGTTAAGCGGGCTTGGTTCACGCACATGACTTTTACTAGCTATGCCTAGTGTACGCTGTCACCTATACAATGATTCTTGAATTAAACGCAGGAAATCCTCTCTATTTCCGCAATTAAGTTTGCCCCGGATGCGTAGAATGGTGCACATGAAACAACGCCCAGTCCAACTTCTGATGTCAGTCATCTTCAGCCTGTTATGGTTGATGAGCTCACCTGTGCAATCGGCCGACCGCGCTGTCATTGCCAATCAGCGCGCAGTGGTTCCTGCGAGTGACATGCACAGCCGCGTATATCAAACTGTATTGCAGTATGTAGAGGGCCAGACACAAGGGTATCCGGGCAAGGTGAATATTGAGATCCAGCCATTGGACAGCCGTATCCGCATTGCTGAATGCGGCTTGATGGAAGGGTTTACTGTGCAAGGTGCCCGTTTATGGGGTAAAACCCACATCGGTGTCCGTTGCCTGCAATCTGAAACCAAACCCTGGACACTCTATGTACAGGCTGATGTTCAGGTATGGGGTGAATATGCCGTGACAGGCTTGCCTGTAAGCCAGGGCTCACCCGTGCAAACAACGGATGTGGTCATGCAATCCGGGGATTTGAGCAAGTTACCTGCAGGGATTATTACAGATGTGTCTATGCTTGATGGCAAGCAGGCTGCACTCAATTTGCCACTGGGCACAGTATTAAGACCTGAGCTACTGAAGGCGATCCCGGTGATTAGACAGGGACAAACAGTACAGTTGAATAGCCGTGGCGACGGGTTTGTCATCACTGCAGATGGTACTGCCATGCAAACCGCGAATGTCGGCCAGGTGGTGGATGTCAAAGTCAGCAGTGGCCAGATTATCAAAGGCGTTGCACAGTCTTCTGGTAAGGTTGACGTGCGTTTTTAACCAGATGGGTAACGTTTTTTTAATTGAAAATGTCTGAAATTTATAAACATGCGATAAAAACTATATTAAGCACTAAAGTTCGCTTAAACTATGCCGATAGTACTGTTAACGAATGAGGGTGATGGATGTGATAAGCCCTGAACATATTCAAAATCAGAAGAGGTACGGCATGAACATTTCAGATTCTATTAAAAAACTGGGTGTTGGCGTAGACAAGCCAACGTTGGATAAAAGTACTGCCAATAAAGGCAGCGACAAAGCAGCAGGTGTATCCACAACTGCTGCCTCAACAGATAACGTGACCTTGTCTTCTGCATCTGTGCAGTTGCAATCGCTGGAGAGCGGGTTGGCAGCTGGCGAAGTGTTTGATGCCAACAAGGTTGAAGAAATTAAAGCTGCAATTGCGCGTGGTGACTTTTCGGTAGATACCGCTAAAGTGGCAGATGGCCTGTTGCAGAGCGTCAAAGATTTGATACAACCAAACAATAAAGGGTGACCCTCATGACTTCTGCAAATCATTTATCTTCTCAAGTCAGTTTTGAGAAAGACGCAGCGCTGGTTTCACAGCTTTTGAATGATTTGCAGTCTGAGCAGTCCGCCCTGGTGTCTGCTGATCTGGATGCTATAGAGCAGATGGTCGACAAGCGCGTTGAACTGCTGCAAGCCCTGGGCGCAGCTGCCAACGCCCGCTATGAGGCGCTTGCTGCCGCTGGGTTTGAGCCTAATGAGCAGGGCATGTCTGCTTGGTTGAAAAAACAATCCAGCACTGTGCTAGAGCAGGCATGGGTCAGCTTCCAACAACAGTTGGTCCAGGCTAAAGAGCTCAATCGCCTCAATGGCATTTTGATTAACAAAAACTTTCAGCGTAACCAGGAAAAACTGGATGCGTTGAACGGCAAGAGCGCTGCCCCACAGTTTTACGGTAAAAATGGCCAAACACATCGTGCCGATACCGCACGTGGCAGTTATTCCGTTTAGTCCCCGTTAAATAAAACAGCCGAAGTGATCCTTCGGCTGTTTTATTTTTAAGTCCCCGCAGGTAGGCCCTAACTCAAGCTCTCCAATGTTTCCCAGCGCGTGATTTTTTCCAGCACCAGTGTTTCGATCTCATCAAGCCTGTCCTGTAGCTGTTTGACCTTATCTGGCGCCTGTTTGTAAATATCACCTTGCGCAAATTGTGCCTGAATCTCTGATTGCTCTTGTTCCAATGCCTCAATTTCTGCGGGGAGCGATTCCAGCTCACGCTGCTCCTTGAAACTCAAGTTTTTTCTGGAAGTGACTGTCTGTGTAGGTGTGCTTGACGTCGCAACCACAGCAGATTTTTTTTGCGTTGGAGCGGGTTTACTCAAGCGAGCCTGGCTGAATCTTAACCAGTCATCGTATCCACCACCGAATTCGGTTAACTTGCCTTCTCCTTCAAAAGCAATCACTTGAGTGACGGTATTTTCTAGAAAAGCCCGGTCATGGCTGACGAGAAAAAGGGTGCCCGAATAATCCTGTAACAGAGTCTCCAATAACTCCAGTGTATCAATATCCAGGTCATTGGTTGGTTCATCCAACACAAGTACATTGGCCGGGCGCGCAAACAGACGTGCTAACAGTAAACGATTGCGCTCACCACCGGAAAGTGATTTCACAGGTGAGCGTGAGCGTTGTGGTGGAAAGAGAAAGTCTTCCAGGTAACTGATCACATGTTTGCGTTCATTGCCAATCTCAACAAAATCAGAGCCCGGGCTGATGGTATCCGCTAAGGTGGCTTCTTCATCTAACTGCTCGCGCATCTGGTCAAAATAGGCTACGTTGACTTTTGTGCCACGCTGAATGTCGCCACTGTCTGGTTCTATGTCCCCTAAAATGAGTTTTAATAGTGTGGATTTTCCAATGCCGTTGGGTCCTAACAATCCTATTTTATCGCCACGTAAAATACGTGTGCTGAAGCCTTTGATGAGTGTTTTGTCACCATATGACTTAGTGACCTGATCAAGCTCTGCAACCAGTTTTCCACTGCGTTCGCCAGCATCCAGGTTGAGTTTGACATCGCCTTGGCGCTCACGTCTGGCTGCACGGTCTAAACGGAGTGCTTCTAATCTTCTCACGCGTCCTTCATTACGAGTGCGGCGCGCTTTAATCCCCTGGCGGATCCAGACTTCTTCCTGCGCCAGAAATTTATCGAATTTTGCTGCATGCGTTTCTTCAACGGCGAGTAACTCTTCTTTTTTGATTTGATATTGTGAAAAATTACCTACAAAGTCTGTCAGATTGCCGCGGTCAAGTTCAGTAATGCGTGTCGCTAACTTGTCCAAAAAACGACGGTCATGGGTAATAAACAACACGCTGCCATTAAAGCCTAATAACAAATCTTCCAGCCACTCGATGGCTTCGAGGTCCAGGTGGTTAGTCGGTTCGTCCAGTAACAAGACTTCAGGCTCTGCCACAAGCGCACGCCCAAGTGCAACACGTTTACGCCAACCGCCTGAGAGTGTGGAAACCAGTACATCTGCATCCAGCTTCAAGCGGCTTAGTACGGTCTCCACCCGTGTTTGCGCAACCCAGCCATTTTGTGCGTCCATTTCATGCTGCAATGCCTGCATGCGCTCCATCAGTGCCTCAATATTGGCATCTGGCAAGCTCATCTCATGCGTGATCTGGTGATAGTCAATCATGGTTTGTTGCAAACTGCCCAGACCTTCTGCAACGGCTTCAAATACGGAGTGAGTATCATCGAGATCAGGTTCTTGCGGCACGTAGACAATGCGTACGCTAGGCGCCCGCCATACGGTGCCTTCATCAAGTTTGATGGTGCCGGCAATCGCTTTTAGCAAACTGGATTTACCGGCACCATTGCGACCAATCAAACCAACGCGTTCACCTGGATCTAACTGGAATGATGCTTGGGCAAGCAAGGCATGATGACCAAATGCCAGGCTGGCATTGTCAAGCGTGATATGAGGCATAAAGAAAAAATAGAACAGTGCTTATTCAATGAGGTCTACATTGTAAACGACATGAATATACTTAGTAGTTAAAGATGAAGAATATATCAGTGTATGTGTGATGAAGGCGAGGGTAGGGTATCCAATGACAGCATGCCACCGCGCAAGGAAACATCTGGTGCCGGACGGGTGTCAGGCTGATATTCCACTACCCAGCGCTGCAGATCCTGCTTGATTTGGGCCTCTTGCAAATTTGGGATGGTAGTCAACCATTCCAGCAAGTTTGTTAACCAGACAGTATCTGCACTGCGTGCCTGCGCAATACGCAATTTTTCATGGCTGGTGGGCAAAGTGTTTTCGTCATCAGCCAGCAACTCTTCATAGAGCTTCTCACCCGGGCGTAAGCCGGTGAACTCAATCCGGATATCTTGCTCTTGCAGGCCGGATAACTTGATCATGTCCCGGGCCAAGTCAATAATCTTGACCGGTGTGCCCATGTCCAGCACAAACACCTCGCCACCTTTGCCCATCGTGGCAGCTTGTAGCACTAATTGTGCAGCTTCGGGGATAGACATAAAGTAACGCGTGATTTCAGGGTGGGTAATAGTGATGGGCCCGCCATGCGCAATCTGCTCGCGGAATTTTGGAATCACGCTACCACTACTGCCTAACACGTTGCCGAAACGCACAGTAATGAATCGTGTCCCGGATAAATAATTATTTTGCAGGCCTTGGCAAATAAGCTCTGCCAGACGTTTGCTAGCACCCATGACATTGGTCGGATTCACAGCTTTATCTGTTGAGACCAGTACAAAGGTAGGTACACTGGCTGCCTGGCAAGCAGAAGCAATTTGGTAAGTGCCATAAGCATTGTTCTGCAGGGCTTCTACCACATTAAAATGTTCCATCATGGGAACATGCTTATAGGCGCCGGCATGGAGCACCACATCTGGCTGATGATCCTGCAATATGCGCTGCAAACGGACACGATTTTTAACGTCGGCGACCAAATACAGTAATTCAGAGTCAGTCTCCCACTGGCTAAACTCCTGTTGCAGGGTATACAGGGCATATTCAGAGATATCGAGACAAATCAACTGGGTCGGATGAAAACTCAATATCTGGCGACAAAGCTCAGAGCCAATCGAACCTGCAGCCCCAGACACCAGCACCACCTTATTGGCTAGCATCGCACTCAAGCCATGCGTATCCAGTTGCACAACATCACGCCCCAGTAAGTCTTCCACATCAATTTTGCGTATCTGCGATAAGCTGACACGGCCGCTAATTAAATCAGACATGGCTGGCAAGGTTAATACCTCCATGCCCTCAACTTCGTTGGCCGCCTCAACTGCCAGCCGCCTTTTTTCATGCCGACTGCCCGGCATGGCAATCATACAATGCTGGCAACCATGTCTCGCCGCGATGCGTTCAATGTCTTCCAGTTTGCCCTCAATCTTGGTATGCATGATTTCACGCCCGACCAGCTTGTTATTGGGGTCTATCATCGCCACCACACGCCACTCGGGGCTTTTGCTGAGTTCTCTGATGAGGTTAAAAGAGGCATCTTCTACACCGATGACGATCACTGGTTTGCCTTGCGCAGCCGTGACGTTAAACAGGCGGCGCTCTTTCCATGCACGATAGGCAAACCGGCTGCCTCCCATAAATAAGATAAGAAGCAGGGGATTCATGACCAGCACCGAGCGTGGAATGATTAATTCCGGCTGCAAGGAAAATGCACCTAAACTCAATAACACCGATGAAATGGCCACGGCCTTGATAATGCGCTTCAAGTCAGGGATGCTGGCAAAGCGCCAAATGCCACGATAAAGCCCGACATAATAAAATGTAGATATCTCAATCAGTACCACTACAGGCAACATCATGAGTACTGACTGGTAAAATTGATCTGGAATAGAAAAGTTGAAGCGTAAAGCATATGCTGTAATCCATACTAGGCAAGCCGCTACCAGGTCATGCAAGATAGCCAAAGGAATGAGCAATCGACGGAGACTATTTTTCATGGTGACTAACCGTGGTATTTGGCCAATAGAGTGTTGATTAATTTTACTGCCTGATCAACCTGGTCATCGGTAATGGTAGGATGCGCTAGCAAACAAAATGCACGCTCAGCGTAATATTTTGCATTCCTCATTCTTTGACCATCATAGTAAGATTCAAACGCCTTTTCCAGATATATTTCGCTGCAAGACCCTGAAAAACAGGGTAATCCCATCTCAGAGAGACTTGCAACGAATTCATTGCGGAACGAGTGGTTTTCGGCGTCAGATTGGTTCTTCAGCTCAATCACCCCATACACCCTGTAATAAGCATGTGTGACATTAGAATGTGACACAGAGGGAACCCTGATAAATGTGGCTTGCGATAATGCAGAGACCAGTTTTTGCGCAATGACATTTCTGCGACTAATCCATGCATCAAGCTTGGCTAATTGCTTGAGACCGATGGCAGCCTGCACTTCGGTCATGCGGAAGTTGGAGCCGGCGGTATGGGTATACCAGCGGAATCCAGGTGGATGCTGCTGGTGAAAAACGGCATCAAAGTCTCTGCCGATATCCTTGTATGCCCAGGCTGCCTTGTAAGCCTGTTCATCATCAAGTACCAGCATCCCACCTTCGCCCCCGGTGGAGATGATTTTGTCCTGGCAGAAGCTGAAAATGGCGGCATGACCCCATCCTCCTACTTTGATATTGGCGATAGAGGCGCCATGTGCCTGGGCGCAGTCCTCAATGACTTTGATGTTGTGTTGATGCGCTAGCTGCATAATGCCTGGCATATCGCAGGGCAAACCACCAATGTGCACAGGAATCACCGCTTTTGTTTTAGCTGTAATATGGGGCGCAATGGTTTCAGCGCTTAAATTACCACTGTCTAAATCCACATCTGCAAACACCGGTGTGGCGCCCACGAGCAATACACAACTGGCGCTGGCGACATAACTTCGGCAGGCGACGATCACTTCATCACCTGGGCCAATATTGAATGCACGTAATGCAAGTTCTAATGCAACGGTGCCATTGGATAAGGCAATGCCGAACCGTTTACCTACCGACAGCGCATATTCCTGCTCAAACCGTTTGCCAATGTCACCGGTCCAGTAATTCACTTGCCCGGAGAGCAAAACAGCCGTGGTAGCGTCTATTTCGTCTTGCTCATAACGAGGCCAGGGGGAAAGCAAAGGGTGGTTTAGCATCTAGTAATCAGTTATTCAGCGTAAGGTTCTTGCGGGCGTGCCAACATAGGTGCCAGCATTCAAAATGTCTTTGGTCACTACCGCACCGGCGCCGATTGTAACATGGTCGGTAATGCGCAAGCCGGGCAACACTACTGCGCCTGCACCAATCAGTACATGGCTGCCTATGCTCACGCCTCCCCCCAAGACGGCATTGGGGGCGACGTGGCAAAAGTGTGCCACCTTGCAGTCATGATCAATAATCGCCCCATGGTTGATAATGCTGTGCAGACCTATCTCTGCATCAGGGCCAATAATGGTGTAAGCCGCCAGAAAAGTCCCACCTTCGTTGATCCGCGCTGAAGCTGCAATACTTGCCAACGGGTGGATCACGTTAAAAAAGCAGTGTTTGTTGAGTGCCAGAGACAGTTTTTCCCGTACGGCATTGTTGCCTATGGCCAGGTGCAATGCTGCATGGTCAGGGATGGCGGCAGGGGGCAGCACCGGTAGCCGTTCCCATTCCGACAGCGATTTGTCGTCGACAAAACCCACGCAGCTGTTGCCGGATTTTTGCCAGGCATCCAACACTACTTTGCCATGACCTCCGGCACCATACAAATAGTGGCTCATGCGTCGTTCCCGGTAAATTTGGGCATGGTGGCTTCCCCCTTTGCGCTAATGCCTTCGCGCACACATATTTTTTTAATGGTGAGCAGAATAATCTTTATGTCCAGCCACAGGCTCTGGTGGTCGACGTACCAGGCATCCAGGGCGAATTTTTCCTGCCAGCTGATGGCGTTTCTGCCATTGACCTGCGCCCATCCTGTCAGTCCTGGTTTGACCAGATGTCTGCGTGCCTGCTGGGCATTATACAAAGGCAGATACTCCATGAGTAGGGGGCGCGGCCCGACCAGGCTCATGTCTCCTTTGAAAATCACCCACAAATTGGGTAACTCATCGAGGCTGGTCGACCGCAACAATCGCCCAAACCTGGTGAGGCGTATTTCATCGGGAAGCAATGCACCATCAGCACTTCTGGCATCTGTCATGCTCCTGAATTTGTAAATGTTGAATGGCTTGCCAAGATAGCCAGGACGCGTCTGGTTAAACAAGACTGGCGTGCCGAGCTTCCAGCGCACCATTAAAGCAACCCCTAAAATCAATGGCCATAGCAGGCAGAATGCCAATATCACCAGCAAGACATCCATCAGCCGCTTAACCATTAAAAATCACTTTCTCATAAAAATCACACCATGCCTGTGTGATGATTTTACTATCGAATTGCCTGAGTGCACGCTGATAGGCCGCGTCAGACAGCGATTGGTAGAGCGTTTTGTCATTATGTATACGCAACAGCGCCTGCGTGATGGCATGCACATCTCCGGCTGGGTGTAATAATCCGGTACTGCTTTCCTCGACAGCATCCGTAATGCCATAAATACGGGAAGCGATTGCCGGAATGCCACAGCTGGCGGCCTCAATGATCACCGAGCCAAATCCTTCTCTATAGCTGGGCAGGCATAACACATCGGCGGCTGCCATGTAATGTTCAGGGGTATTGGTGTAATCAATAAATTGTACAAGGCTTTTATCTACGCTGGCCAGTTGCCTGATATGCGTTTGCATGGACTGCTCATCCGGCCCTACGAAAAGCAGGCGGCTATTGGGCAACTGGGCTTGCACAAAGGCCGTTGCTAGGTCTAGCACGCCTTTGTCATGGTTGAGCCGACCAAGAAAAAGAAACAGGAAAGTACCCTCGGGTATATTCAGCTTTGATCTGAGCTGTTGCCTGATGGTTGGAGCTGGCTTGAATCTTGTTGTATCGACGCCTGAGATTGAGCCCGCGCCAAAAACCCTGGATTTCTGTGCAGAGATCACCTGTTCCTTCAGCAAGAAGTCGCGCTGAGACGGGCTGTCAACAATCACGTGCGTGGCGCAGGCTGCCAATAGCTTGTCGAGTGTCTTGAGTAAGCTTCTGGACAAGCCCTCCCGGGTAGCCCATACCTGGCCAGTGAGTGTATGTATACGTGCCGGAATCCTGCACAAAAAACCAGCCAGCATGGCAAGCAGCCCGGCTTTGGGGGTGACGCTGTGCACAGCGTCAAATCGGAACGCTCTGAAGTAAAACATCAGCTTGATCAAGCTGAAGAGGTCTTTTAGTGGCGCGATGTTTCTGGGGATAGGCAGGGGTATCAATCGAGCCTGAATGCCCAGTTTTGCCAGAAAATCGGGATCCTCTGTTCCTACAATGACGCTGATCTCGTACATTTTGGATAATGCACGCAAATGGTTTAACAAAAAGGCTTTGACCGCGATATCAGTGGTCAGGATGAAGCAGATTTTTTTCATGATTATTGCCAAGTTTAAACCAAAATTCACATGAAAATGGATATTCAGGTGTGTTGGATTGCGTTGAGGTCATGCTGCTCAGGCTGCAATCCTGAGAGGCAGTTGCTGTTTTCTTGCCAAAGCCTGCTTGTGTTAAAATATTTTGTTTATAAAAAAATGAGATTTTAATCTCATGCAAATTTAAGGCTCCTGCTATTGTATGTTTTTACACAGCTAACAGGGCAAGGTGCGCGATTCGAATGTCTTATCCCCCTCATTATAGTTATTTGAGTCTGTTGCATGACTTGTGGAGTCACGTCAGCAGGCAGCGGCGCATACAATTTATCCTTGTATTGATTCTCACAGTTTTAAGCTCCTTATCAGAAATGCTCACGATAGGCGCGGTATTTCCCTTCATTATGGCGCTGACGTCACCCGAAAAGGTGCTGGCTTTTCCATTGTTAAAGCCTGTGATCAGCCTGTTGAGCCTTCACACCACACAGTCCCTGGTGCTTTTTCTGACAGTGGGGTTTTGTTTGCTGGCTCTGTTGTCCGGGCTGATGCGCGTGACCCTGCTGTGGGCCAGTAATCAGCTTTCCTGCAGAACAGGTTCTGATATCAGTATTGATATCTATCGCCGTACTTTGTATCAGCCTTATGCTGTTCACGTTAGCCGGAACAGTAGTACCTTGATCAGCGGGCTCACCGTGAAATCAAATGCCGTTGTCAGTGGCGTGATTAATCCTGTGCTGGCATTGATCAGCAGCCTGATGATGCTGGTTGCTATTCTGCTATCACTGATGTTTATTGATTACCAGGTCGCACTGCTCACATTGGGCATGTTCTCTGTGATCTACCTGGTCATTATCAGATATACCCGCAAGAAGCTAAGAGCGAATAGCGCTGCCGTAACCACCGAGCTCACGTTTGCAGTTAAAGCCTTGCAGGAGGGCCTGGGAGGCATCAGGGATGTATTGATAGACGGTGCGCAGGAAACCTATTGCAAAACTTATCAGGCCGCAGATTACAAAATGCGCCGAGCACAAGCAAATACCTTGTTTATAGGTCAGTGCCCACGTTATCTGATTGAGGCACTAGGAACAGCCTTGATCGCCTTGATTGCCTGTCACTTAATGCTGGGCGAACTGGGTATAGGTAATGCATTACCTGTCTTGGGTGCTTTGGCACTTGGCGCGCAAAGAATGTTACCTATTGTCCAGCAAGCTTATGCTTCATGGACCAGTATCCTCGGCAATCAGGGCAATCTCAAAGACACGCTGGCTTTATTAAAGCAGCCTTTTCCTGAGGCTTATGGCCAGTCAGTGGGTGCTCCACTGGGTTTTACTCAATCGATCACACTCAATCAACTCAATTTTCAATATCATGAAGCCGCAGCCTCTGTACTGCAGGGCGTGAATCTGCAGATTACAAAAGGAAGCAAAGTTGGTTTTATTGGTGAAACGGGGAGTGGCAAAAGCACCCTGATCGACATTATCATGGGATTGCTTGAGCCGACTTCAGGTAGCATGCAAGTAGATGGTGTAGAAATCAATGCGTTAAATTACCGAGCTTGGCAGGCATTAATAGCCCATGTGCCGCAGACTATTTTTCTGACAGATGCCACCGTGGCTGAAAATATCGCTTTTGGCGTGCCCAGGAATAGTATCGACATGGCAAGAGTCAAACAAGCAGCCAGTCTTGCGCAAATTTCAGAAGTGATTGAGACATGGCCAGATACCTACCACACAGTGGTGGGCGAGCGTGGGGTCAAACTATCTGGGGGGCAACGTCAGAGAATAGGTATTGCAAGAGCGCTTTATAAGAAAGCAGAAGTCATCGTGTTTGATGAAGCAACGAGTGCGCTGGATACCAATACAGAGCATGCGGTCATGCAATCCATCGCACAATTAGGCGATAATATAACGGTTTTGATTGTTGCCCATCGCTTGTCCACATTAAAAACGTGTGACCGGATTGTGGAATTGAAAAATGGGACCATACATCGAACAGGTTCCTACAGCCATATCATTGATGGACAGCCTTGATGATTGAAGCATTTGCGCAACGAGCTTAAACAACATTGCTAATAGAATAATAGTCTCTAATTCAAACAACAGAATGCTGAATATACTCATTACTGGTGGCAGTGGTTTACTGGCTTTAAACCTTGCCAGCTATTTCAGGCAATCCAATCAAGTGACTTTGGGTTTACATCACACGCGGGTAGCGCTCAGCCGGGTGAAAACGTTGCCATTGCCTGCATCACAAGATGCGTTGTGTACCGTGATGAGGGAGCATGGATTTAACCTGGTGATCCACGCCGCAGGCATGACAAACGTTGATGCCTGTGAGAAAAATCCAGAAGAGGCGCAGAAGGTCAATGCACATTTAAGCCGTGATGTTGCCGCCGCCTGTCGTAATGTAGGTGTCAAACTGGTGCATATTTCCACTGACCACCTTTTCAATGGCCTTGAGCCAAAAAGGGACGAGCTGACGCCTGCCACCCCCCTGAATGAATATGCACGCAGCAAGCTTCTTGCTGAGCAACTGGTGATGGTGGCTTGTCCCGGTGCGCTTGTCATGCGTACCAATTTTTTTGGCTGGGGCCACCCCAAAAGACGTTCATTCTCCGACTGGATTATTGATTCCATGCGGCAGCAGAAGCCAATCAATTTGTTTCAGGATGTTTATTTCAGCCCAATCCTTATTTCGGTTTTGGCAGAACAATTGACACGGTTGCTCCAAATCAATGCCAGCGGGATATTCAATGTTGTTTCGGATGAGCGGCTTTCTAAAAGCGATTTTGGCTTAAAGTTATGCAATGTGTTTGGTTTTAATCCGGCACTCATTCGTGAGGTGAGTGTTGAGAGTGTGGCTTTATCCGCAATCAGGCCTAAAGACATGTCTTTGGATAATACTAAATTAAAAAGGACAACATCATCTACAATACTGTCCCTGGATGCGCAGTTAATGATGTTGAAAGACCAACTTGATTCAGGTTGGGCAGATGAAATTAGAAATTCTTTGATGGAGAGTTAAATGTCTATTCTGGACGGCAAATCGGTATTGGTCACGGGTGCAACAGGCTCCTTTGGCAAAAGGTTTATCAAAACGGTATTGGAAACCACAAAGGTCAAGCGCCTGGTCATTTTTAGTCGCGATGAGCTGAAACAGTTTGAAATGCAGCAATACCTCACATCAGACAGATTGCGTTATTTTTTGGGTGATGTCAGGGATAAAGAGCGTTTGAATCGTGCCCTGGATGGTGTCGATATCGTCATTCACGCAGCTGCAATGAAGCAGGTACCCGCATCGGAATATAATCCGATGGAGGCCATTAAAACCAATATTATTGGTGCTGAAAATATTGTGAACTGCTGTATTGATCAGGGCGTTGAGCGCGTGATTGCGTTGAGCACTGACAAAGCAGCCAACCCTGCCAACTTGTATGGTGCAACCAAATTATGTTCGGATAAACTATTCGTGGCTGGCAATGCACTCTCCGGGCGTCACAGAACCCGCTTTTCAGTGGTCAGGTACGGCAATGTCATCGGCTCCAGAGGGAGTGTCATCCCGTTCTTTATGAAAAAACGTGCAGAAGGCGTGTTGCCGATTACCGATGAGCGCATGACGCGTTTCTGGATCACGCTGGACCAAGGCGTTAAGTTTGTATTGGATTCGCTGGAAAGAATGGAAGGCGGGGAGATTTTCATTCCCAAAATTCCAAGCATGGGTATTATGGACGTTGCACAAGTGGTTGCACCAGAGTGCAGCACTAAAATTATTGGTATCCGCCCTGGCGAAAAACTGCATGAAATCATGATTACCGAAGATGATGCAATCAACACGGCAGAGTTTAATGATCATTATGTGATTCAGCCAGCCTCTGACTGGTGGGATGCTCAGGCCTATCTGGAAAGAAAAGGCGGGAAAAAGGTGCCAGAGCAGTTTTCATATAGTAGCGATAACAACACGGTATGGATGTCACAGCAAGATCTGATCGATCTGTTAGGCAAAGAAAAAATCGAGATTTAACCATGCAAAAAATTTTCTACGGAAAGCATTTTCTGGATGAAGATGATATCGCTTCAGTCGTTGATGTGCTCCGGAATGGCGCGCTGACACAGGGGCCCAAAGTCGAAGCGTTTGAAAATCAGGTTGCCCAATATGTAGGTGCCAAATATGCCGTGGCGGTGTCTAATGGCACCGCAGCCTTGCATATTGCTTGTCTGGCGGCCAATCTGAACGAAGAAAGCGTGGTGGTGACTTCTCCCATTACCTTTGTTGCTTCCGCCAATTGTGCACAGTATGTCGGTGCAGAAACCCAGTTCAGCGACATTGATCCCGAGACGCTGAATATGTCTCCAGAAGCACTACGGCAAACCTGTCACACATTAAAAAAAGTGTCAGCCATTATTCCGGTGCATTTTGGTGGCTTGCCCTGTGATATGCCAGCCATTAGCAAGATCGCACAAGAAAATGGTGCCGTTGTGATTGAGGATGCCTCGCATGCCTTAGGTGGTTTATATGCTGATGGCAGCCGTGTCGGCAATTGCAAATATTCTTCCATGACCGTGTTTTCCTTCCATCCGGTGAAAATCATTGCCGCGGGTGAGGGGGGTATGATCACTACAAATGATGAAAAGTTGTATAAAAAACTGCTGAGGTTGCGCAGTCATGGCATCAATAAACTGGATGACCAGTTCCAGCTTGACGACATGGCGACTACTCATGGTAAAACCAACCCCTGGTACTACGAAATGCAGGAACTTGGCTTTAATTACCGCATCACCGATATTCAGTCTGCATTGGGTTCATCGCAGATGAACAAAATTGACCGTTTCCTGGCAAGGCGCAAAGAGATTGCTGCGCGCTATGATCAAGCTTTTGCCGGGCATGCTCAGATTAAACCATGTCAATCTGCATGGCGTGATCAAAGTGCATTGCACTTATACGTAGTGAGAATTGCCTTCTCGGAGCGCCTGACCAGGCAGCAGGTGATGACAAAACTCTCAGAAGCGGGTATACATTGTCAGGTACATTATATCCCGGTCCATTTGCAACCTTATTATCTGCATCAGGGCTTTGCCGCTGGTAATTATCCGGTGGCAGAACAGTATTATGCCCAAGCCCTCAGCCTGCCGGAATATTATGGACTGGAAAGTCATCAGCAAGAGTATGTCATTGATACGCTGAACAAGGTTTTGATGTGAAAGTTGGGTTGGGGACGGTACAGTTCGGTCTGGATTATGGTATTTCCAACGGTTCTGGCATGCCTGCAGCGGAGGAAGTCAGGGTGATATTGGAGCTTGCCAGACGGGAGTCCATAGACCTGCTCGATACTGCTTTCCATTATGGTGACAGTGAGGCGGTGCTAGGTGCAAGTGGCTTGCAAACAGATTTCAGAGTAGTAACCAAAACACCCCAGTTAAACAAAGCCACTGTCACTGCGGCAGATTGTGTCTATATAGAGCAATGCTTCAGTGAGTCATTAACCCGGCTTCGTCAACCTTCTGTTTATGGGGTTCTGGTGCATCAGATAAACGATGTACTGGCTGATGGTGGTGGAAATATCCTTGAAAGTCTGTATCGCCTTCGTCAGCGAGGCCTGGTCAAGAAAATAGGGGTTTCAGTTTATAGCGAACAGCAGATAGAAAAACTGTTCAATATTCGCGATATAGACATTGATATTGTACAGTTACCCATCAATGTATTCGATCAGCGCCTCTCACATAGTGGCAGTCTGCGCTTTTTGCAGTCACAGCAAATAGAAATTCATGCACGCTCGGTGTTTTTGCAAGGGCTATTACTCACTGAATCGAGTCGGCTCAAGTCTTATTTCAACGAATTCAAGCCTTTTTTTGCTGAATATCATGCATTTCTTGCGGCAAATCAATTGAACTTGTTGCAAGGCGCGCTTGGATATATAAAATCATTGCAATGCATAGATTATGCACTAGTAGGGGTGACTTCCGCGCAGGAATTGCAAGAAATTACAGCGTCTGTGGCGGCACTTCCTGCCGCGTTACCTGATTTCTCAGCATTTCATTCCGAGAACCAAAAATTGATTAACCCACTCGTTTGGCTTGCGGATGGCGCAAGAGAAAAACCTTAACCCACGATTAACATGGAAAAAAATAGACGATTAGTGGCTGTTCTGGCCTGCAGAAATAATGGCACCCGATTATACGGTAAACCCATGCAGCTTTTGTATGACGAAAAATCCATATTGGATCAGCTTATTGAAAGCCTGCAACGCTTTGATATGATTGATGACGTTGTACTGGCTATTGCAGAAGGCAAAGCGAACGCCATATTCACCGAAGTGGCCGAAAAGCATGATATTCCCTACATTGTGGGCGACCATGACGATGTATTGTTGCGTTTAATCACTGCTGCCGAACATGCAGGTGCCACAGATGTTTTCAGAATTACCACAGAATGTCCGTGGGTAGACTATTCATTAATCGCACCGGCATGGAACAGCCATTTGCAAAATCAAAACGACATGACTGTGACCGATCAATTGCCAGAAGGACTGGCGTTTGAGATCTATACCTTAGCCTCCCTTAAGACTTTCCATGAGAGAGGTCAGGCAAAAGATCGTTCCGAGTATTGTTCAAATTACCCGCGTACGCATCCTGATGAGTTCAAAATCGAGGTGATTCTGCCAGCAGCAAGTTTAAGGAGGCTGGATCTAAGGGTCACGGTCGATAATCCTGAAGATCTCATTCTTTGCCGTGCCATTGCCAAAGGGTTGAAAGCCACAATGCCGCTGCCATCGGTTCAGGAAATCATAGATTTCCTTGATTCAAGAGAGGATTTAAAGTCGCTCGTGGCAAGCTATGTCGTGCCTGTGCCACTATGGGATTTTAAGAAAGCTAAAGAGTAATGTATGAAAAAAAGCCAGCGTTTTGAATTGTCCAAACAGTTTTCCAGAGAAATTCACGATCTTATTCCTGGAGGCTCACACACTTATTCTAAAGGGGACGACCAGTTTCCCGAGCAGGCGCCTGCAGCCATCAGCCATGGTAAAGGAGCGTACGTCTGGGATCTGGATGGCAATATGTTTCTCGATTGCAGTATGGGTCTCACTTCGGTAAGTATTGGGCATGGTTATGAACCCGTGGCCCAGGCGGTTGCTGATGCTGCATTCCAGGGAACCAATTTCCAGCGTCCCGCAGCAATTGAGCTTGAGTCTGCCAAACTGTTTCTTGAAACGGTAGACTCAGGGGATATGGTTAAATTTGCCAAGAACGGATCCACTGTGACTACTGCGGCCGTTAAACTGGCTAGAGCCTTTACTGGCAGAAACAAGGTAGCCATCTGTCGCGAGCATAATTTTTTCAGTTTTGATGACTGGTTTATTGTTAC
Organism: Methylophilus sp. TWE2; assembly: GCF_001183865.1. NCBI lineage: Bacteria > Pseudomonadati > Pseudomonadota > Betaproteobacteria > Nitrosomonadales > Methylophilaceae > Methylophilus > Methylophilus sp. TWE2. The sequence goes on along the minus strand of NZ_CP012020.1, from coordinate 1,816,511 downwards.
TACCCCTTGCGATACCGGTATTCCACAAAAGACCCGGGAATTTACCGCATTGTTCAGCTACAACAATTATGAGTCTGTTGAGACTTTGTTGGCTTCAAACGACCATGATATTGCCTGCCTGATTCTGGAACCGGTGAAATTTGATCCACCTAAAGATGATTTCCTGCAAAAAGTGGCTGCATTATGCAAAGAGCGGGGCGTATTACTGATATTCGATGAAATGGTATCAGGCTTCAAATGGAGCTTACAGGGCGCACATAATTACTTTGGAGTGAAGGCTGACCTCACCACTTGGGGCAAGGGCATTGCCAATGGGTTTTCAGCTTGCGCACTGACTGGCCGCGCTGATGTGATGGAGTTGGGTGGGATACGTAATACCGGCAGCGATAAACTATTTTTGATTTCAACCACGCATGGTGCTGAAACCATAGGCTTGGCCGCTATGAATGCCACAATTCATGCATTCAAACAGAACAACATGATATGTAAGAACTGGCAAAACGGAACCTCATTAAAGTTGCGTTTAGAGCAAGTGATTAAGGCACATGCACTCGAAAATGTGCTTCAGTGGATCGGCTATCCATGCCTGCTGGCCTTGATTTGTAAAAACGCAGATGGTACGCCTGACGATGCGTTTAGAACTTTGATGATGCAGGAAATGATTGCTCGAGGGGTTCTTTTCCAAGGGCTATTCTACACAACTTGGTCTCACCAAAAAGTGGAGTTAGATCTTTTTGTTAGAGCCTTTGATGAGTCATGTCATGTTTACAAACAGGCGGTTGTAGCCGGTACTACCAAAGATCTGTTAATTGGCGCGCCTGCAAAACCTGTTTTCCGTAAAAAAATATAATTCATTTGTCAGGCCTCACTTGAAAATTGCACTTGTTTCATTAGACCAAAAATGGGAAGACAAAGCTTGGAATCTGGAGCGATGCAAGTTTTTTGTGAAAACGGCAGCCGAACAAAACGCTGATCTGGTTATTTTCCCCGAAATGACACTTACTGGTTTCAGCTTCAACACATTAGAGATTGCTGAGTCAGCTTCAAACTCGGAAACCGTACAAGCATTTGGAGCACTCGCCAGACAACACAATATAGGCATTGTTGCCGGTGTAGTGCTCACCGCTGCGAGCGGAAAATGCTTGAATACGCTAGTTGCTTTTTCAAAAGATGGTCAAGAGGAGGCGCGCTACCACAAAATCCATCCTTTTTCTTTTGCTGGAGAAAATGCACACTTTGATTCAGGTGATCATCTGTCAAGTATGGACTTCTGTGGTTTCAAGCTTGGATTCACAATCTGTTATGACTTAAGGTTCCCAGAGCTTTTCAGTGCATTATCAAAAGACTGCAATCTGCTGATTAATATCGCCAACTGGCCACAAAAGCGTATTCAACATTGGGATACACTATTACAAGCGCGGGCTATTGAGAATCAGGTATATATGATCGGTGTTAACAGAATAGGTGAAGATGCAAATGGCTTAAATTATGTGCCAAGCTCGAAGATAATCTCTCCAGTAGGGGAGATCATGGAACATAAGTTCTTCACAGAAGAGTTATCCTTCGTAGATGTTGACTTAGATTTGTGGCTTGGATACAAAAAAACTTTTAAAACCAGTCCTGATCGCAGGGTTGAGTTTTATAAAACAATACTTTAGCCAGTGATCAATGAACATAGTCATTAGGGTAGATGCTTCAACTAGCATCGGTAGTGGACATTTAATGCGATGTGTTGCGCTTGCCACTAAACTGCGGCATAAAGGGGCAACTGTTAAGTTTATATCTGCTGTTTTGCCAGGGGATATGTTCCAAATACTGGAAAGTCACGGGTTTGAATATGCTCAACTGGCAAGTAATGTTTCTGAAAGTCAGGAAGCTGATGCCACCTGCACCCAACAAACTATTTATTCATTGTTTAAAAATAGCCCTGACTGGCTGATTGTTGACCACTATGCTCTCGATGCAAAATGGGAGAGACTACTACAATCACAAGTAAAAAAACTTATGGTCATTGATGATCTGGCTAATCGTGCACATGTCTGTGATATGTTGCTAGACCAGAACTACTACAGCGATGCAGAACTAAGGTATCAGCATTTGTTGCCTACACAATGCAGGACTTTTTTAGGGCCTGCGTATCTACTGTTGCGTGATGAGTTTTACGAAGCAAGGAAGTATGCGAAAGTGAGGTCTGGTAAGGTTAAGCGCATTTTAGTTTTCTTTGGTTCGAGTGACACGACAAATCAGACACAAACAGTGATTGAGAGCATCATGCAGCTTAACAGGCGAGATATCATTTTCGATATTGTGGTTGGCAATTCCAATCCCAATAGACATAAGATCGCTGAACAATGTCAGCTCGGCATAAATATGAATTTTCATTGCCAAATCAATTATATTGCCGAATTGATGCTCAATGCCGACTTAGCTATTGGCGCAGGAGGTTCCGCCATGTGGGAGCGCTGTTTTCTAGGTCTGCCATCTATTACAGTTATTTTTGCGAGTAACCAAGAACGTACCACCAAAGATTTTTCTGATGCAGGCGGCATTCATTTTCTGGGATGGGCGACTGGTCTGTCGGCAGCGAGTTACCTGCAAGTGATAAAAGATTTTCTTGACCAACCTCATCTTGTCAGGGAATTAAGTCAAAAGTGCTTGAACTTCATTCATCCATCACCCGATGCTGTTGCAGAGTCGATACTGTCGATAGATTCATAGCATATTTTTAAAAAGAGTTAAAAGCGTGCATCCAGAATTAAAAAAGAATCCTCTTGGTTTTTGGGAGGTAATCAACAAACCTTCTTCAGAAGCGCTGAAGGAATATTATGCAAATAAATATTATCAGCAGAGCCTGGGAAGTTATGAGGCCACTTATACTGAAGATGAGCTGACGTATTTTGAAACCAAGCTAGCGCAAAAATTTTACGTCATTAATCAACTGTTAGCTGAAAATGTCTCACAGGTAAAGACATTGCTAGATGTTGGCTGTGGTGAAGGTTATGCCTTAAGTTTTTTCAAAAAACATGGATGGAATGTAAAAGGAATTGATTTCAGTGCGGCAGGGGTCATGTCCAAAAATCCGGATTGCATGGAAAACCTGGTCACGGGCGATGTGTTTGAGTTGCTCCATCAGGAAATCCTCAGTGGGCATACCTATCAACTGGTATGGTTGCAAAATGTATTAGAGCATGTGGTAGATCCGCTTGATTTATTAGCAGCGTTGAAAAAAGTACTTAGACCGGACGGTATTGCAGTTGTGACTGTCCCAAATGACTTTTCAGTGACGCAGCTAACTGCCTTGCAAAAGACCCACATACAAGAGCCATTCTGGGTAGCGCTTCCAGACCATCTGAATTACTACGATTATGACAGTTTGAAAAAAACAGTCACGAGTACTGGTTGGGAGCCCCTTGAGATCATCGCAGACTTTCCTGTTGACTGGTTTTTGTTCAATTCTGCTTCTAATTACGTGACAAACCCCGCTGTGGGAAGAAGTGCCCACATAGCCAGAGTTCAAATCGAGAACTATATTCAGCAGCAGCCTGCAGAGGATGTGATTGCCTTATGGTCTGCGATGGCTAAAGTAGGTGTTGGTCGTGACTTGACCATCTTTTTACGTGCGAGGCCTTTAAGTGAAGCATGAAAAACATGTATTAATCACAGGCGCAAACGGGTTTATTGGCAAACAAGTCTCAGCGGTGTTTAAAAGCTATGGCTGGAAAGTGACAAAGGCTGTCAGAAAGCCCGCGCAACCGGATGAGGTTTTTTTTGACCTTGATGATGTGAGTAGAGCCGAACTTAGCGGTTTGCCTAAAATTGATGCGATTATTCATTTAGCAGCTAAAGTTGATTTAGGTCTCGTTAATCTGAATACATTACTTACTGCTAATGTAGCGGCAACTCGCGAGCTGGCTCAGGTATCAAAAGAGCATGATGCGTTTTTCTTGTTCTCGTCAACCGCCTTACTCGATTGTTATGACTTTTCTTCTGACAAAGATTCAAAGTCAGGCTTTGGTTTTGCATATGGAAGAAGTAAGTTTCTAGCAGAGCAAGCCTTGCTTAACTTAGAAGGATCTGCTGCAATCTTAAGAATTTGTGGTGTCTACGGTGCGCATGGTCCAGAGCATTTAGGTATCAATAAGGCAATTCATGCTCTGACTCATGGAGGCAGGCCTCAGCAGGTAGCTACTGGACGGGCAAAGCGCAACTATTTATACGTCAAAGATCTGGCGCAGATGATCTATTCTGCGACAATGAGAAGATTGACAGGTATACACTCGGTAGCATCTTCAGAGGTGCTTACTATTTCGGACATGCTGAATATCTTGTGCTTGCGCTTTTCTCCGGATAGCACAGTAGAAGTTCTTAAAGGCCAAGAGGCCCAAGATCAGATTATTCACCCATCACCGCTGCTTCAGTCACGCTATAGCTTTAAAGCTGCGGTTGACGATATTTATGCGGATTTGTTTGTATGAAGCTAGGTTTGATGGGGGACATTCATGCCAATGATCATGCACTAGAGGTAGTACTCGCCGCTGCAAAATCAAACGCCGTTTCTCATTTGCTCATCACCGGTGATCTGGTGGGTTACTACTATCATCCTGCAAAGGTTTTGGCACTTCTTAAAGACTGGGAAAATAAGTACATAGTATTGGGTAACCATGAAGTCATGCTCAAACAGGCTAGAGCAGATCTTAGTTATTTGCAGCGAATAACCCAACGTTATGGACACGGTCTTCAACTAGCACTTGAAGCATTAACGTTTCAACAGTTAGATGAATTATGCAATTTACCTCATCCGCAACCAATTAATATTTCAGGGCGGAACATCCTGTTATGTCATGGTTCTCCATGGGATAATGATATTTACATCTATCCCGATACAGACTTGCAGATATTTGATGGTTTTAAAGTAGAGGATTTTGACTTGATTGTGCTAGGGCATACGCATTATCCCATGTCTAAAATGATAGGGAATACATTGGTGGTGAATCCCGGCTCGGTTGGCCAGCCCCGAAACCGCCAGCCGGGTGCGCAGTGGGCGATATACGATACCGACACCAATACTGTTGAGTTCAGATGTGAAGCTTACGATCCTACCTACCTGATACATGAATGTATCAAGAATGATCCTGAATTGCCTTATCTACATGAAGTGCTGACCAGAACATGATAAAAAAAATACTGATTACCGGCATTGGCGGGGATATTGCTCAATGTGTTGCCACCATTCTCAAGAAGGAGCGATCAGGAATATATCTGGTTGGTGTGGATATTCATACCCAGCACGGCGGCACATTATTTGTCGATGAGTTCTTGACTATCCCACGTGCCGATGATGCCAGTTATCTACCCTCCATCAGGAAAATCATTACTGAGCATGAGATTGATGCGGTGATTCCGATGACTGAACCCGAGCTTGGCGTACTGCTGCCTTTGATTAAGGATGACCAAACTGTAAAGTGGATAAGTGCCGGATACCATGTAATTGAAGCGGGACTGGATAAACTGGAGACGATTAATGCCTTGCTGCGTTTTGACATTCCAGCACCTTGGACACGCCATGTAGCGCATGGGGCATTGCAATTTCCCTGTATGATCAAAAGCAGATTTGGCTCTGGTTCGCGAGGCGTATTTAAAGTCAATTCGCAAGAGGATGCCGATTACTTTAGCTCAAAATATCCGGAAGCTATTTTCCAGGAGTACCTTGAGCCGGAAGATGCTGAAGTCACCTGTGCGGTTTACAGGACGAAACAGAACGAAGTACACACACTGCTGTTGCTAAGAAGGCTGACAGGTGGTTTTACCGGATGGGCTAGGGTGATTGAACATGAAGAGACGACCGCTATGTGCGCAGCGATCGCAATAAATCTCGACCTGCGCGGTAGTATGAATATACAGTTGCGTATTACAGCGCAAGGCCCCAGAGTGTTTGAAATTAACCCCAGATTTTCCTCGACCGTCATGATGCGCCATCAGATAGGCTTTGATGATGTGTTGTGGGCGCTGGATGAAGCTGAAGGTAAAGCGGTTAGTTTTCCGCAGATTCCTTATGGAGCCACTATTGTAAGAACGCAAGGTGCGGTTCTTCTAGAAAAATAAAGGAATAAAATGAAAGACTTTTTGATTGATAATCGGCTAGTGGGTAAAAGTGTCCCTCCTTACATCATTGCTGAAATGTCAGCCAATCATAATGGATCACTGCAACGTGCATTAGATATTATCAAGGCTGCCAAAGAGGCAGGAGCAGATGCTGTTAAACTGCAGACGTATACTGCTGATTCCATGACTTTAAATGTGGACCATCCGCGTTTTAGGGTTAAAGGCAGCAATCCATGGGATGGCGAACATTTGTATGATCTTTATGCCAAGGCCTCTACTCCCTGGGAGTGGCATGCACAATTATTTGCTTATGGTCGTGAGCTGGGGATCACGGTATTCAGTTCACCATTTGATGCCGAGGCCGTGAAACTACTGGTCTCCCTCGATGCCCCTGCTTACAAAATCGCCTCTTTCGAACTGGTTGATCATGAGTTGATCGCCTTGTGTGCGGCCACAGGCAAACCGTTGATTATGTCGACCGGTATGGCATCCATCGCTGAAATATCCGAAGCAGTACAAGTGGCCCGCAATCATGGTGCTAAAGAGATTGTGTTATTAAAGTGCACCAGCGCTTACCCGGCACCACCCAGCGAAATTAACCTGCTTACTATTCCTCATCTGTCTCAAGCATTTGATGTACACGTTGGTTTATCTGACCATACCATGGATGTAGGCGTTTCAGTAGCCGCTACCGCGCTAGGCGCAACCGTCATCGAAAAACACTTTACCCTGGCCAGGAGCGATGGCGGGGTAGACTCAAGCTTTTCACTGGAACCTAAAGAGCTGGCGCAGTTAGTGTCTGAAACTAAAAATGCGCATGCCGCTTTGGGCAAGGTTTCATATGTGCAGGGTGACCTTGAAACAAGTTTCAAAAAGTATCGTCGCTCCTTGTTTTTTGTTAAGGATGTTGCCGCAGGGCAGGAGATCACTGCTGATGATGTCCAGGCGCTGCGCCCTGGAGATGGTTTAATGCCAAAACTCAAATCTAATGTGATAGGGCGGACACTGAAGGCGGCTGTCACTAAAGGCACCCCTGTGAGTTGGGATGTATTGGCATGACTCCAATAGATATCATTCGGTTTGATGGCGGCTATTTGAAAGCCTTGACCGAGAGCGATATTCATATGGGTTATATCAACGGCCTGAATGACCCGGAAATTAACAGGTATCTGGATGCAGTCAAACAGGCGCCGCAAACCATGCAGTCTGTGCAGCAGTTTGTTGCTTACAACAACCAGTCAGCAAATGCTGTTTTATTTGGTATCTGGCTGGATAATTTATCGACCCATGTAGGCACTATCCGCTTACATTCCATAGACAACTACCACCAGATTGCCAGCATGGGTATTTGTATTTTTGATAAAAAGTGCTGGGGTTTAGGCTTGGGATATAAAGCGATTGCAGCCTGCTCGACATGGGCACAGAATACATTTCATCTCAGGTGGATAGAAGCTGCCGCTTATGAAAGTAATGTCGCATCGCAAAAGGCTTTCTTAAAAGCCGGCTTCCAATGGGCCTGGGATGTTAAAGGTAAATACCTGCTGGATGGCAAGGCGGAAACGGTAAAAGTGTTTGCTTTTACCAACTCATCTCTGCATTAAGAGTTCGAATGAAACCCCTCACTACAACTGCCAAATCCTATCGGCTTTTTAATCATTTAAGCAGCAGGCTACAAACAGCACTGGCAAAAAAGATGAAACATGCCTTTGGCTTCAGTGCCAGTCAATTGGCAAACAGGCTGACGCAGCGCGCCATTGCCCTAGCGTTACCTGCCTTTATGCAATTAAATGCAACAGGAAAATTCCAGCATGAAGATGACCTTTCGCGCAGTGAGGATGTCCTGACGACGGATGTACTGGCTATCAGTGCTGGCTCAAAAGGGTGGCATTTACAGGTAGGCCCTAGATTCTTTTTTAAGAATCTGGCTGATTACTATCTACATACTTTCTGTAATCTCTGTGTGTTGGTATATGCATTGACTATTTCAAAACTAAAGCCTGTAACTTCCCCTGCAACCCTGGTATTTGGATTAAGTGCTGACAGTATAGATGCGAGCAATCAATATTCTGCATTTATCGATTTTTGTAAAAAATCAGATATTTCTGTACTCAATCACGCTACGCGTCTTTTCATTCACACGGCTGAAACACGTTTGCCTTCTAAAGATGGGTATTTACACTTTTACCGCTTCCCGATATATGCACTCATGATGGGCACGCCCCTGAGTCTGGTTGCCTTTATGCAAGGCTTATGGCAACAGGCAAAGAACGTGGCTGAGTTTCATCTGCATTTAATCAAACGGCCTGAAATAGTCATGCTCGCAAGAGAAATTGCCACTTTGCCAATGGTTGCAATATTGAACAAAAAACAGGCAATCGAAAATATTGTACTCACCAATTCTTTGTACGATGCCCAGCCGTTGTGGTCCCGAGCAAGCAAAGGGCGCAATTTTCAGACCCATATGATTTTTTATTCGCAAAATGTCGTGCCATTTGTTTACAAGGACGACCCGGCGCCGGCGCCGCTACCCAACAACCTGTTTCTTCGTGCTGATCATTACTGGGTGTGGAACGACGCTTTCAGCAGATATTTGCAGAATGATTTATCGCTGCCTGGCTGTTTTCATGTTGTTGGTCCTGTGGTTTGGTACCTGAATCATCAGACCAAGAAACAACGCGCACTGCAACATTCATCATTTAAGGTCACTATCTTTGATGTCACGCCGGTGAGCAAGGCATATTCCGAGAAGATAGGCTTGATTGATAACTATTATTCCAGTGCAAATTGCATTGCGTTTATTGAGCATATCTTAGAAGTGGTTGACAGGCTGAAGTATGAGTATGGAAAAAATGTGCAAGTGAGTATCAAGCATAAAAGAGGGCATCGCGACATTCATGACGCAACATATGTCCAGTTTATAGATCGGCTTGTGCTTGATGGCCGCATTGTTAACGTTCCGCATACCGCTGATCTATTCGAACTTGTGAACGCTAGCGACTATGTCGTTGTGATGCCTTACTCATCACCGAGTATTATTGCAGACTCTCTGAATATTCCATCCGTATACTATGATCCCTCTAATAGTCTGGTCGATGTCCTCGAGCGAAGTGCTGACTGCAGACTCATTTGCAACAAAGAAGATTTGTTCCAAAACATGGCTGGCGTAGTTAAGCCAATATTGCATTAGAAAGTTGAAAATGACCATTTTGCGGGATATAGAACTAGAGCGAGAGGCGAGATTGCATTTGTTTAGAAACCAGGATCTGGTACTGGACATGGATAGTGAATTTAATCGCCGGATGAGCGCATGCGAGCATTACGAGATTGCAAAACGTGCCTGGGATTTTGCAAATCAGCTGGAGTATCACCACCCAGGGCTCAACAAAAGTATTTACCTTATGCACCCGTTGCGCGTCGCAGAGATGTATGTGTCTTTGTCGGGTAACCCCGTGGCTGAAGGCACGGTAACGGCACTGTTGCATAATGTGCTTGAAGTCTCAGGCGGAAATGCAAATGATATCTCCAACAAGGTGGGGGAGCAGGTGGCAAAAGCCGTTACTGTGCTTACCGTGGACCGGGCGCTGCAATGGGATGAGGCTTACAAGGACGATTACTACAAGCATATCTATGCATCGGAAGTCTACGTCAGGCAAGTCAAGGCGCTTGATAAGCTCGATAATCTGTATCTTTTGTGTTTGAATCCGTCTGAACAGGTCAGAAGGGATTATTTACGGGAGATTGAAAAGTGGGTCATCCCCATGGTTGAAAAAGATTTACCGGAAATCAGGTCGTATTTTTATGCTGTCTATGAAAATGCGGTCAGCATGGGTTTTTTAAAAGTTGAGAATTGATGAGAGGTGTGTTTTGAGTGTTGAAAACAAAGTAGCGTTGGTCACAGGTGCCAGCAAAGGAATCGGAAAGGCAATTGCCCTCCACTTCGCCTCCAGACACATGAAATTATGCCTTTTATCAAGAAGCCAGGCGCATCTGGATACGCTTGTTCGTGAAATAGAAGATAAGTATCACTATACCCCTATGACGCTGGCCATGGACGTTGGTGCAGAAGGCGCAGCTCAAGAGGCGATTTCGCAGGTGCACACTGCTTTCGGAAGAGTGGATATTTTAATTAATAATGCCGGTGGCCCGCCTCCTGGCAGTTTTCTTACTGTGGATAATGCCGCATGGCATGAGGCAATAGAAAAAACGCTGCTGGCGCCTATACACTTTGCTACAGCAGCAGCGCCCTTCATGAAACAACAGCGCTGGGGGCGGATTATCAATATCACCTCATTGCAAGCCAAGGAGCCCAGTCCTGAAATGGTATTGTCCGCCACTTTACGTGCCGGCGTCTCTGCTTTTTCCAAAGCAATTTCGATAGAATTGGCAGCTTTAGGGATCACCGTGAATACGGTTTGTCCAAGTGCCGTCCTGACTGACCGGATGGTTGACCTGACCCAGCGAATTGCTGAGCGCGATGCCAAGACCTATGATGAAGTGTTGGATGCGGCCAAGGCCAGAATTCCGATGGCCAGGTTCTCAACTCCAGATGAAATTGCCAGTCTGGTTGCATTTCTTGCCTCTGACGAGGCAGGCTATATTACCGGGCAAAGCTTGAGTATAGATGGTGGCTTATCTAAAGCGACATTGTAATGAATGACATTTTTAAACCGGATATTTTTTCGGTTTCCAGTCAAGTGACTTCAGTAGTCAGTACTGAAATGCATCAGGAGATTAGTGCGCTTCTGGGCAGGCATTTTCAACGATACACTAACGCTCGTATTAATGTCAGCCAGTTTGGTGGCATGGAGATCAACTCAAATAACTTTTTGATTCAGGATGGAAATGCTGCGTGCGTGCTGAAAAAATTCAATATTTTGTCAGAACAGTCACGGCAACTTGTCTCGCACCAACTCAAGTTGAGTATGCAACTCAGGGAGGCTGGTTTACCCTTGCCGGTTTTTCTTAAACCGGATAGCTCAGATGCATTTGTTTTTTCTGACCGCGAGTCAGATTGGGTGTTGATGGCTTTTGTCGAAGGTGATTTCTTTGCAGGGGGGGCTGTCGAGCATACGAATGCAGTCAAGGTTATCCTTGACTTATGGAAGACTTTGTCAGCGATTCATCCACCGCCAGAGTTACCTATAATTCAACCTATTGGTAAGGATGATGCCGAGTTACTCACCAGTGTCCGAACCATCAATAATTTCTCAGCAGGTTTTCCTGGCTTGTCTACCACGGATTTACGCAACATGCTCCACCAGATTGAGCACGAACTGCTGACAGTGCTCGCGATCAGCAGCGATTTAATGGCACCCGTTAATGCCTGCCATATTGACCTGCATCCACACAACCTACTCATGAAAAACACAGATGTGGCTGCTATTCTGGATGTCGAGTCATTCCAGATCGCACCAACATACCCTGCATTAGCGTTCAATCTCTTTAAGCTATCCCGGCAAGCGGTCGTGTTTCAAAAAATGAATGCTATACAAATCAATGCGTTAAAGAGCGATATTCATCGGCTTGTGGAACAGAGGCATATAGTGCCTGATCTTTCCAAATTGAATATTTATGCCAAGGCAGAAATTTTACGGCGCATTTTTATTATTCTTCGTTTAAACTTGCAAGGCAATTTTAGATGGAATCACGTACTACCTATACAAATCAACGCTTTGAAAGAAGCTGATCTTACTATTTAGAAAAAATGAATTTAAAGAAAAATTTTTGTAAACGCCTCATTAATAAGCTTGGGAGAGTGTTTTTAGGGGTGGTCAAAGGTACCTATTTCACAAGAGGGTTTACCAACTACCTTGTAAATAAGCAGGTACGCGTGCAGCATAAAGATGTAGAACTGATATTTTCTGCGCCAAATGAGTTATGTGTTTATCGCGCTGAGACCTTTTCTACCAAAGAACCTGATACGCTCACCTGGCTTGAAACTATCCCTGAGTCGGGTGTGTTTTGGGATGTGGGTGCAAATGTTGGCCTATATTCCATCTATGCAGCAAAGAAACGCACTGCACATGTATATGCCTTCGAGCCATCGGTGTTTAATCTGGAATTCCTTGCTAGAAATATCTATCTGAACAGACTTCAAAATCGCATTACTATTGTCCCTATTGCATTGAGCGATGCTACAGGTAAAAGTCTGTTTAAAATGACTAATACTTCCTGGGGAGGTGCCTTGTCTACCTTTGGCCAGGATTTTGACCAGCATGGTGATAGTCTGCAGAGTGTCTTTGAATATCAGACACTAGGATTAAGAATGATCGATGTGGTGGAAAAGCTGGGTGTGCCTATGCCCACACACATCAAAATTGATGTAGATGGCATAGAACATTTTATTCTGAGGGGCGGGGCAGAGGTATTAAGCCAAATTCAAAGTGTTTTAATTGAGTTAGACGATAACTTTACTGATCAGGCCATTGAATCAGTTAAACATCTTGAAGCAGCTGGATTATCCTTGTATCGCAAATGTAGTCTCAATGCGAGCGGGCAGTTCAATCAATGGTGGGTGAGGAAGGATTGATAAAAAGATGCCTTTCTACCCGATTTTAAGTGCGCCTGGGTGCCAGGGTGTAACCACCCTTAGTAATTTTAGCCCTAACAATTGGGAGTTTCGTGATGAATCTCCGCGTTTTATTAATCTCACCTGGTCTGAAAACAATATATGGCGCTCCAAGGTTGTCGATCAACTTCGATATGGCGAAATGCGGTCGATCTCAATGTCTGATGTTTCTGCTCAGGTCGGGGGGCGGGTGTTACCCCTGTTAAGTCTGGATAACGCACCAAGGCCGGAGCGTTCAGAAACTCTCGAAAACGCGCCTTCTGTGACTCATACTCCCGAATGGCGAGCGACTCTGGGGATCGAGTCAGCAGATGGGTTTACTTCTTACCAGGGTGAAATAGCGCCTTTTCCGGCGCAGGCATCATTGCTCAGTTTTTTTCCATTCATGCAATATGGCGCCATGCTTGAGAATTTCCTCCTATTTTTGAATGTCGAAAAAAGTGCGGAAGACAGATATTCCATGATGGAAATCTATATTGCCGACAAACCTGATCAACTGGTCAAATCCTTTACTATCAAAAACAATCAGCTCAATGTGATTCCGCTGGATGATTTGAATATTCCCCAGGAAGCTTTACCTGTTGTGGTATGTCGGAATATGTCAGGAATTCCCTTATATTTTACTAAAAGTGCAGATGGCAAATATATGAGCCTGGAACATACCCATCCGCCAGCATCCAGCGTGATTCATGGTCAGCGCTGGGAAGCACAAAAGTGGCTTAAGTCTGCCTGGTTTTCAGAATTTGGCCAACAAAAGGCCTGACCTTATGATGAAAATCACAAAACAAAGAATTTCTCGTGCAATTTGGACTTTTAAGCAGCCGCTGACAAAGCAGCCTTCGATCGCAGGCTCACCTGTTAGTGATTTGTTTTTATGGCGATGTAATCGGGATTGGGAGACTTTTTTTGAACTGATTGATATTTCCGCCATGTTTGGGGCTCGTCAACCAGTGCCCAATGTTGCAAAAATAATGTTCTTTGATGCCGCGGGTATTATGTTAAGGATCAAAGAGATTGAACTGATACCCAACCAGCGAAAAACCCTGAAAATTTCTGATTTCTTGAGTGAAAATGATGGAGAGGTTGGGACATTTTGTGTTTTTCATATGGTGACCCCTGATGTGATCAGTCATCTGGGCTCTTTCCTTGCAGAACGAGGTTATGTCAGTTATCAGTATCGGGATGCTCCGCTTAGATCCTATGTGCACGGAAATCTCGATGCAGTCTCACTCAATGGCTCCAGACTCGAAATGCTTGGCGGCTGTAGTTGGCTTAAAAGGCGATATGCATTGCAATATCAGTTCATTCCGAACAACGATTATGAGCTCGCTATTGCCAATCCTACTGATAAAAAACAGCACATAAAGCTAACGCTATTTGATATGGATAATAAACAGGTATTTGTTGATGATGCACACATAGCCCCTGGAGGCGTGCATTTAACAGCGTTTGATAAACTCCAGTCTTCGCCAACCCTACTGAGCGTGGAAAGTAAAATGATCATGGCCAGACCCTCCATCTTCAAAATTAAAAACGATGTACTTGATGTGTTTCATGGTTAGGATCAGCCTCACTTTTTTCTGATTAAGATAAGAGAAGATGCATTTCAAGCGGCAACTGGCTACATAAGTGTCAAGACTTTGGCGGCTTTCTTTGCTGATATTAATAATCGAAGGTATACTTTGAAGGTTTTATAAAAGGGCCAGGTAGCATGAATTCCAAGTCTGTCATTATTCCAATTCACAGCGAAGACAAATACGGCACCCGGAGTTTGCTGAATGACGGTAGTGTTGACTTGCCAGGTAAAAATGCAGAAGCTTTCGTTAAGACAATTCCTTTTGATGCGCCGATTACTGAATTGTTACATCCTGAAGTTCGGTATGAAGTGACGGATCATTGCAATGCTTCCTGCATCATGTGTCCCAGGGATAAGCATGAACATGCCAGGGAGCATGGCATTATGGACCAGGCCTTGTATGAAAAGAGCATTGATGAGGTCGTGGCGCTGGGCGCGAAGAAAATCGTTTTGACTGGCTTTGGTGAGCCTATGCTGGATAAGCGCCTCGAACTGAAAATCAAATACGCCAAATCAAAAGGTTTATCCACATATATCATTTCTAATGGTTCTATTCTAAACAGCAAGCGGGCAAGGACAATTCTTGAAGCTGGCCTGGATGAAATTCGCATCAGTTTTTATGGTATGTCCCCGGAAACCTACAATGCGGTGATGCAGGGTCTGGACTTTAATAAAACCATGACTGGCATGATGGAGTTTTTGAAGTTACGCGACGAGTTGGGAGCTAAAACTAAGATTCAGGTTTCCTACCTGGAAATGGAAGAAAACAAGGCGGATACGGGTAAATTCCGCGAGTTTTGGGAATCAATAGTGGACGCGATCGAAATCTGGCGCCCACACAACTTTGGTGATGGCAGGGACTACCGCGATCGTGTTGAGGAAGTTGAAATCAAGAATACCTGCGGTCGTCCTGAGAATGGGCCGTTACAGATTCAGTGGAACGGGGAAGTGATTCCTTGTTGTTACGATTACAACAACCAGATTATTCTTGGTAATGCGTTTACTACACCGGTTCTGGAAATTTTGAATGGGCCCAAGTATCGCTTGCTCCGCTATGCACACCGGCAAAAACAATTCGAAATGTTCCCTTATTGCAACCAGTGTGACCAATTGCTTCCACACGCAGATGCTTTGGTATACACCAATCGGCATAACCTGCCAGCGGAAGAAGCTGTAAAACTTTCCAATACTGATCTCTTCAATTTGGCTGATGCCAAGGAAATTGATGAAGAAGTACTGAACGAGCGTTATAAACAGAAAGCCTGATTTGGTTTTTTGCAATATCCTATTTTCGTAGCCCTCTGCTATGAATGAAAAACAATTCCAGACTTTGACCGAGGAGTGTGATGTCCTTTTGACTGAGGCTTCACACTCGTTGTGCCGCGTTTCAATTTCATGGCTTCATGTCATTCGCGAGCATCCGATTTTCTTAAAACACTACGAAAAGATATTCGATGCGCCGATTATTGGCACAAGATATCAGTGGCTAGGTATAAAAAGAAGCCTGGTCGAATTTGTCAGAACTTTGCGTCAGTTGGCCCGTGGAGTAAAAGCAACTCTTATCAGTTGCTTTAAGGGGCGGTATCAACCAACACAGGCCGATATCATTATTGTTTCTCATTTGTTGAATACTCAGCAAATGAGCATTGATTCAGATATTTATTTTGGAGATTTGCCGGAAATACTGATAAACAATGGATATAAAGTGACTCAGATTCTGATTGATCAGACAAATCACTCAAGCAATGCCACTTACCAGCTGCTTCAGTCCAACGTTGGCTTGAAGCGAGTGGTGCTGCCAAATAGTCTTGGCTTTTGGGCAGAACTTAAGATGTTATTCGGCTTGTTAAGAGAGTCATCCATGCTGCTGCCAAAAGTCCGTGATGATTCCATCAAGTCACGCATAAGAATAGCTGCCGCAGCCGAGGCTTTATCCTCAGCTTCTTCTAATGCCATGCGTATCGGATTGCAAGTGAGCCATATTGCCAAACAGTCGAAAGCTAAACTGGTCATGACAACCTTTGAGGGACATGCCTGGGAAAGGGCTGTTTTTTTGCAAACGCGAAAACATTCGCCCGCGACACGCCGCGCTGGCTATCAACATAGCACACTCTTCAGATTGCAGCATGGGCTTAAGCGCTTTGTAAGTGGCGCTTGTGATCCCGATATTGTCTTCACTTCTGGAGAGTTGGCACTCCAGGCACTTTCAATCTCATTAAAGGGTACAAATCAGGTTATCACCAATCTGGGGTCCCTAAGAGCTGGGAATCGGTTAACTTTATCAGCAGAAGAGACCGCAGCAAAAGAACAACAGCCAAGTTGTTTAGTGATTCCTGAAGGGCTAGATTACGAGACGGCCTTCATGTTTAAGTTTTCACTCAATTGCGCACTCAGGCTGCCGCATATACGATTTATATGGCGTTTGCATCCGGTGCTACCATTTAGCTCGTTATTGAAAAAGTATACATTTCTGGCCAAGTTGCCGCCAAATATTATTTTATCTTCCTCAAGTCTGGAAGAGGATGCGAAACAGGCGAAGTGGGTGCTTTACCGTGGGAGTTCTGCGGTTATATCTTCGGTGATGGCTGGGTCTGGACCGATATATGTCTCATTGAGTGGTGAGATGACACTGGATCCACTCTTTAGTGAGCCACAACATCCGGTTATTCAAACCGAAGATGAGTTTATTCAGCTCGTAAAAGAAACTGACTACCCTTCAAATGACCAGATACCAGGCATCATAGAGTATTGTAATGGCGTCTTTTCAACGTTAAGGCCAGAGGTGTTACTGACCTGCTTGTCAGAAATGAAAGATGAAAATGGAAGGGAATAACAGCAGGCAGACGCTTCCTGTTTCAGTCGTTATTGCGACCTTGGCAGGAGCAGAGCTAGAGCAAACCATACAGTACTTAAGAAATGGTTTGAGTGTTCCTGGCGAAATCCTGGTTTGCATCCCAGAAGGTGTAACCCCGCAAGCAAATATTGTTGAAGATGAATGCGTCAGGATAGTTTGGACACCTTGTCGTGGTCAGGTGGCGCAAAGAGCAATCGGGCTTACTCAGGCTAAGAGTGATTACGTGATGCAAATGGATGATGATGTCGTTCTGTCCGAAACAAGCATAGGCTTACTGTATGATGCCTTCGTTAAACTCGGCCCGAGGAATGCAGTATCGCCACTTTTTATGAATGCGGACACGCAGGAGTATTTAACCCAGTACGAAAGAAGTATCAAAGGTTTCGTCAAAAGCCTCATGGCGAGCCTGATTGGCGGTGCGCCTTGGGGCCATAGGCGTATGGGGAAAGTCGATAAGGCAGGCATTCCTTATGCCGTTGACCGGCGATTTGTGTCAGCGAATGCATTGGTTGAAGCTCAATGGGTGCCTGGTGGTTGTGTGATATGTCATAGAGACGACTTGGTGCTGGAGAACTACTATCCATTTGCGGGCAAAGCCTACAGTGAAGATGTGATTCATTCATTATTGTGGCGAAGGAAAGGCGTGCGTTTATGGGTGGCAAGTAATGTCAGTATAGCGACGCATCTTGCGCCTATGCCTGCAACGTTTAAATCCATTTCGGCTGATCATCAGGCGAGGCTGCATGTGGTTGCACTGAACGACGGTCATGCATGGCGTTGCCGATTGTGGTTTGTATTGTCTTTAATGCGCTTAAGCCTGCGCAGCCTGTTCAGAAAGTAGCATGATCACCGCTCAACCTAGCCTGCCAGTATCCCTTGTCATCCCGGTCAGGAATGAAGCATCGACCATATCCGAGACGCTGGATGGTATCCTCGCATTATCGACACTGCCTTCAGAGATCATTTTTGTAGACACAGGATCTACTGACAAAAGTGTATCCCTGATTGAATCCTGGTCAAGCCGTGCAGCGCAGATGGGGATTCGCTTTAAATTGATTCATCATCCTGGTGGTTACCCGGGCGCTGCAAGAAACTCGGGTGTCAAGCAAGCAACTTTTGAGTGGATCGCCTTTCTTGATGTGGGTATCAAGCCTGAAGCTGACTGGCTGAGTAAACTTTGGGCTTGTATGCAAGACAATCAAGCCCAGGCAGTATATGGCATGTGCCAGTTTTCTGATGAGCATCCTTTTGGCCGG
Source organism: Methylophilus sp. TWE2 (assembly GCF_001183865.1). Classification (NCBI taxonomy): domain Bacteria; kingdom Pseudomonadati; phylum Pseudomonadota; class Betaproteobacteria; order Nitrosomonadales; family Methylophilaceae; genus Methylophilus; species Methylophilus sp. TWE2. The sequence continues at coordinate 1,798,155 of NZ_CP012020.1, read as the reverse complement.
CTGATATGCGCAGTGTCTTATGGACAGGGTAACCGTGCACCTATATTGCCAGCCTCGCTTTTTCACAAGGATGTGTTTCTAAAAGCCGGGTACTTTGAAGAGCATTTGCGTTCTGGTGAAGACTTACTGTGGAATAAGCGCATTTTGGCAGAAAATATCGCTAGGGTCACTTGCAGCGAGACAGCGGTCCACTATCGACATTTTCCTACAAACTTATGGGCGGGCGTTAAAAAGTGGTTTGTCTATGAACAAAGCGCAACCATTGCAGGCTTGAGTAATTTATCCAGGAATCTGATGCTGTTCGTCGTGTCGCTGGTTTACGTGTTGATGGCCTTAGGCTATTCACCTGCAATATTAGGGTTGTTGCCTTATTTGCTCTTTAGAGGGGTACTAGACCCCTTACGAAGGGCCGGTTACAAAATATGGTGGGAGCACTGGTGGCAGCCAATTGCGATTATTCCCGTAGCGATGTTATTGGATATGGCGGCAATTGCTGGGCGCTTGACTGCGTGGATGGGCTTTAGCAAATTTAGGGTCGAGCCCAATAAAAATTAACTTTTCAAATAATGAGTTAATAGTTCAAATCTGAGCTTACAGTTTCACGATTTTCATTAAGTTTGATGGTTCCTGATTTGTTTCAAGTCATTGAGCCAAAAATTCACCTTCATCTATATTATTGATTACTTACCTATATTTATTGTTTGGCCGCCAGCATTGCCTTAATATTAGCCATCTTGCTTTTGCCATAGTCTTTGCTTAGTACCTGATCCGGCCCATTAAACGGGTTGCCGAAGTGTTTGACATCGTCCTTGGGCAGCTCGCTAATAAAGCGGCTGGGCTCACAGGCTTGCATTTCCCCCGCGCGTTTACGTTTTTTGCACCAGGTGATATTGAGTGATTTCTGCGCGCGCGTGATGCCGACATACATGAGGCGACGCTCTTCTTCAATTTGGTCGGCGTCTATGGAGTTGGTGTGCGGCAGGATACCTTCTTCGCAGCCAATCAAGAATACGTGACCGTACTCCAGGCCTTTGGAGGCGTGGAGGGTGGAGAGTTTGACAGCGTCGGGTTCGCCGTCTTCACGGCCTTCTAGCATGGTAATTAGCGACACGAGTTGTGTCAGTTCTAGCAGGTTTTTGCCCTCGGACTCATTCCCGTACTCAGTGGAGGCTTCACCTTTTTTGCTGAGCCAGGCGACAAACTCCTGCACGTTGCCCCAGCGCGTTTCCGCGGATCTGGCTTCTTCGCCGTCGTAGAGATAGCTTTCATATTGAATGGCAGCTAAGAGATCTCCTAGCACTTCGTTGGCCGGATCTTTGACGGCGCGGCCTTGTAATGTCTGTATATAGCGGCAAAAGGTCAGCAAATCGTCCAGTTGCTTGGCGCCGATTTCATGTTGGAAGCCGCCTTCAAATGCGGCTGCAAAAAGAGACATTTTATGCGCACTGGCGTATTCGCCGAGTCGCTCTAATGTGGTGTTGCCTATGCCTTTTTTGGGCGTCGTGGCAGCACGGATAAAGGCCGGATCATCGTCCTCGTTGGCGATCAGGCGCAAATAGCTGGTAATGTCTTTAATTTCTGCTTTATCGAAAAAAGATTGCCCGCCGGAAATAGTGTAGGGGATTTTGTGGTTGCGCAAAAACTGCTCAATGATGCGTGCCTGGTGATTGCTGCGGTAGAGGATCGCATAGTCTTTATAAGTCGTACGGTGCTCGAATTTGTGCGCCTGTAACTTCATAACGACCGTTTCGGCTTCGTGTTCTTCACTTTGGGTCGCCGTAACATGAATCAAATCACCAGTGCCGTGCTCGCTCCACAGTTTTTTCTCAAACAGTTTTGGGTTGTTGGCGATGACGTGGTTGGCTGCACGCAGAATACGCACCGTTGACCGGTAGTTTTGCTCCAGTTTGATCACTTTAAGCTTGGAAAAGTCCACAGTTAATTGACGCAGGTTTTCCACGTCGGCACCGCGCCAGCCATAAATAGCCTGGTCGTCGTCACCTACAGCAGTGAACTGGCCTCGCAGACCGGTGAGTTGCTTGATCAGCCTGTACTGGCAGGCGTTGGTATCCTGGTACTCATCAATCAGCAGGTAATGCAGTTTGCGCTGCCATCTATCCAGCATGTCGCTGTGCTGGTCAAACAGTTCTACCGGGACTTTGATCAGGTCGTCAAAATCCACCGCCTGATAGGCACGCAGAGTTTGCTGGTATAGCTGGTAAACGCGGGCGGCGGCATGGGTGAGCTCTTCATCCGCCTGCAATTTGGCTTGATCCGGGTTCACAAACGCATTTTTCCAGCTGGAGATTTGCCATTGCGTTTTACGCAGCAGCTGTTTGTCTGTAGTGGCCAGGATATCACTGAGGATTTTAAAGCTGTCCGAGGCGTCCAGAATAGAGAACTGAGGTTTGTAACCGAGTAGGGCGGCTTCCTGGCGCAGGATTTGCAGGCCTAGGGAGTGAAAGGTGGTGACCGTCAGTCCTTTGCCACTTTTGCCCTCAAGCAACGGTGTCACACGTTCCTGCATTTCACGGGCGGCTTTATTGGTAAAGGTGATTGCTGCAATCTGGTTGGCTTTATAACCGGCCTGGTTAATCAGATAGGCAATTTTTTGCGTAATCACCCGCGTTTTACCACTACCGGCGCCAGCCAATACGAGTAAGGGTCCATCTAGGTAATGGATGGCTTCGCGTTGGGGAGGATTCAGAAGATGCTGCATGGGACTTCAGGGTATGTGGTAAACAACAAAGCGGTAGGGAATATTAGCCTGTATGGACTATTTAACCCCTTCATTTAAATGGGTATAGTTGGTCAACCATAGTAATATGCTTCTCAGGTAAACAAACTTTGTCCGTCCCTGTGTTTGATCTCAACAGTGTCATTCTATCATCAATTGGACTTACCTTAACGCAGGTTCTGGTCTTGCTGATTTTTGGCGCCTATCAGCAACGTAGCCTGATCATGCATTGGGTACGCGGATTGCTGGTGTTTGCTTTGGGCCTGGCGGTTTATTTCTTTTCAGAAACGTCATTGATATATGGCCGCCACAGCGCTTATATTGCCACCTCAGTCACGATTATCGCACTCGGTGTGAGCTTGTTCGCCAACGGTATTCGATTGCTTAGAGGTTATCGTGTCTATCGTTACCGCACCTTGGTGGTGATCACGGTGATGCTGGCCGGCAATGCTGTCATGATTAATATGTATCTGCCAGACAGATGGTTGCTGTTGTTCAATCTGACGGCATTGATGTATGTGTTTGGTCACGCTACGCGCAGCCTGGTAGGGCACGGCAAGGATTTTGTGGCCAACGTTTTCTGGCTGTGTTGCAGCTTGTTTGCTTTGGTTAGCCTGATGCTGGTCGTGCTCGCGGTCAAGGTGGTGTTAACGGATGACAGTCACTTGCACACATTTCCGCATTGGCCTATCCATGCCTATCTGACCACATTCATGATGCTATCGATGGTGACTGTGACCAGCCTGCTGTTATTGGTGATGCATGTCCGCGCCCAGGCTGGATTGCAGGCGATTGCCACCTTGGATGGCCTGACAGGTGTATTAAACAGACGTGGCTTGCAAGAAGCAGCCACGCGCATGCAGGCTGTATCACAACGCCTGCGCTTGCCTATGGGGATGCTGATGGTGGACCTGGACTATTTTAAAAAGGTCAATGACGTCTATGGCCACTTGGTTGGCGATGTGGTACTCAAGTCATGTGCTGGCACCATACGCGCCGCATTACGTGGCGGCGATGTGATTGGCCGCTATGGAGGAGAAGAGTTCTGTGTCCTGATGCCCAACACGGGTGAGCATGAAGCCATGATACTGGCGGAGCGTATCCGCCGTATTATTGAGGTGACCCCGGTGAATATTGCCGGCGTGGAAAGCATGCGTAGCGAAACACAAGCCATCAAATGCACGGTCAGTGTTGGCGCAGTCAGCTCAGAGACCGTAGGGTATGTGCTCGAAGGGCTATTTTCTGCGGCTGACCAAAACCTGTACAAGGCCAAAAAAGAGGGCCGTAACCGCATTGCCAGCAATGTTGAGCAATTACAGGCTAAGTCAGCGGAAGAGGGTAAACCCGCAAAACGTCATGCCAGTTTGATTGCCTAATATTTAAAATGAAGTCTAAAGCGTATCGGCTTCCGGTTGAGGCTGCTCTTCTGTTTTTTTTGCCGTATTTTCTGCCGCGAGTACCAGCATCTCAGCCCGGCTCTGCGGAGATTCCAGGCTAACCCGGCCAATCGCACCGCTGCGATAGTCCGTGAGAAGGGCCATGGCCGTGCGTTCCATATCCCATTCACCATCGTTACGTTTGTAAGTGCGGCGTTTGGCAATGGCTTCCAGCAGGTCAATACCATCCATGCTGTTCACATCCAGCTTCATGGCGTCCAGTTTGTAACGCGTATTCATCAGCGCCGGGTATTGTTTCAGTAGCAGGTTGCCCAGGAATTCGGCCACATCTTCATCAATCACGGCATTACGGCCGATGGCATGGCTCGCAGCAAGCAGATAGCCATCTGATTCATGCTCGATTTTTGGCCACATCATCCCTGGCGTATCCGTAATATTGAGGCTGTCGCTGAGGTCAAAGCGTTGCTGGCTTTTGGTCACGGCTGGTTCGTCACCGACCTTGGCGGCACGGCGGTTGAGCAGGGCGTTCATCAATGTGGATTTACCGACATTGGGAATGCCCATGATCATCATGCGTAATGGTTTTAAGGGGGTGCCGCGGTGAGGCGCCAGTTGACGGCACAATCCCGGGATTTTCTTGGCATCGCCAGGTTTTTTGCAGGAGAGGGCGACCGCTTTGGTATTGGGCTGGCTGTTAAAGTAATTCAACCAGGCCTGCGTCACTTGCGGGTCGGCCAAATCAGCTTTATTGAGGATTTTAAGATTGGGGCGCTGGCGGAAATTGCGCATTTCCTCAATCATGGGGTTATGACTGGCTGCGGGGACGCGCGCATCCAGCACCTCAATCACGACGTCAATATGCTCCAGTGTTTCCTCTGCCTTTTTGCGGGCAGAGGTCATATGCCCCGGAAACCATTGTATCGCCATATTTTTGCTCCATCCTCAACTCAAAAAATACGGGTTCAATGTGCTTGCCGTACCCTGATTGTTTTAGTCCTGTTTCCTATGATTTGGAATCAGCATGGACTAAAGCAATCAAGCGATCATTTTAGCATTGATGTGGCGACTCACTAAATGCTTAACTTGCCCCTTATTTCCAGCTATAACCTAAAGTGAATAACGCACGCGTGTCACCTTTTTTGCGGTCATCCACAGGGCGGCTATCATAGTTATAGTCTACCTGGGTGGACGCACTCAGACCAAAGATAAAGGGGAAGCGTAAACCGGTGGAGCTATAGACCAGCACTTGAGAAGGCGATCTGGGAGTGTATAACACTTCGTGACGATGGAATGCCTGTACAAAAGAGTCAAACAAATATTGGTTATAGTTTACCGCCCAGCGCAATGCGGCATGGTTTTCGTCTGTTTCTTCGTAATAATCTTGCTTGATCCAGGTTAAACCGCCTTCTAGTGAAAGGTTACGCTTGTCTCCTTCAAAAATCTGATAACCGGTACCCACACCGTACTGGCTACGTAGCCTGATATCCCTGAACCGATCCTTTTCCTGGATGGTGTTGAGGTAGCTAAACCATTTTTTGGTAAAAAAGTGGTCATACTGTCCGCGGACACGTGCGTTATTCTGTGTCTGATTGCCATTATCTTCTGCCCAGTAGTAATAACCCTGGACGGTATACCGATCATCCAGGCCACGTAAGACTGACTCACCATTAAACTGCATGTTGCGGTTGTCACTATTGCCACTGTTAAAAGCTCCGCCAAGGCTGAGGTTACCTGTCCAGACATAGCCTTCGCCTATGAGGTCTCGGGTGGGGTTGATATAGTGGATTTCATTGAGTTCGGTATCAACCAGGACACTATTGGTTTCCTCATCCAGAATCACCTGGCCTTCCTCGGTATGTACCAGTCGCCCGTTGACAATGCTGCCATCTGAAAGCTGCATGAGAATAGGCTTATCGGCGTCTATACTATGGATATCGTTCCAGTTGATTTTGACTTCGTCTGCATAAGTGGTTTTGACGGTGAGCTTGTTGGAGATTTTGGCGCCCAAGGTGCCGGTGATTTTATCGCCATTTTTCAGCCATACCGTATCCGCAAACACTGAATTTGTAAGTAGGAAGAGCGTGAGCGTAAACAACTGGGCGGCTTTGAGGTGTATTCGTGAACAAACAAGAAACAGCTTGGTTAAACTGTCAGGCATAAAAACTCCCTGGTACGATTGAGACAACAGCGCTGCAAGGCAGCAGATTGATGCAGCATATGCCAACATGGCTGCAAAAGTGGCAATGTTTATTTGCATTTATGCACATTGATTTCACTGCCTATGATAAACAAGATGCTCAAAACAGCTGTTGAGTTCCCTAGAATGCTTCAGGGAAGGGCATGGCAGCCATAGCGATACTGTTTCGGCGACATGTTAAACTTGTATATTTAGCATTTTAAAGCACTCATCCACATGGTCAACCTACAATTGCCACCCGAAGTGAAGCCTGGCCAATCTCTCCCGTTGTTGCAGGCGCTGCATATATTGACGCGTGATGGCAAACTCAACCAGGATAGTCGCCGCAAACTCAAGCAAGTCTACCATTTGGTCAACTTCATCGAACCATTGATGCAGGTGGTGATGGAGAAGCAGCCTCAGCCAGTCTTGGTGGACCATGGCGCAGGCAAGTCCTACCTCGGGTTTATTTTGTATGATTTATTGCTCAAGCAGCATGCGAGCGGCCAGGTGATTGGCATTGAAAGCCGAGGCGAGTTGATTGAAAAGTCACGCCAGCTAGCGCTGGAATGTGGTTTTGACCGCATGCAATTTGAACACCTTACCGTGGCTGAGGCCATGGCGTCAGAAAAATTACCGGAAGCAGTGGATATCGTGACTGCATTGCATGCTTGTAACACAGCCACAGATGACGCCATCCAGTTTGGTTTGCAAAAGCAGGCAAAATTTATGGTGTTGGTGCCTTGCTGTCAGGCCGAGGTGGCTGAAGTGATGCGCCAGCACAAGGCTGAAACACTCTCTAAAACATTTTTGAGTGAGTTGTGGCGACATCCTATCCATACACGTGAGTTTGGTAGCCAGGTGACCAATGTGTTGCGCTGCCTGGCACTGGAAGCACATGGCTACCAAGTGACCGTCACGGAGCTGGTGGGCTGGGAACACTCAATGAAAAATGAACTCATCATTGCCAAATATACCGGACAGCGCAAACGGAGTGCGCGTGAGCGCGGCCTGCAACTATTAGAGCAGCTGAATCTCACTAGCTTGTCGTCGCGTTTTAATTTCGAGTGACCGTGGATTAAATTTCCATAAAAAAACCTCTGACACTGGGGTAGTATCAGAGGTGAATGGAGCGTATTACTGCCCCAGGGAAGAGACTGTACTAACAGTGGGTTTAGAAGCGTTTGCCTACGCCAAAACTAATCACCCATGGGTCGATATCCAGTTCGTCAATTTTTGTCCAACGGCCAGTGATCGCACTATTCAGTTCAACATCCGTGTCAATCCACAAACGCTTCACATCGGCGTTGATGAGCCAGCCATCTTTGAGGTTGATATCAAAACCTGCTTGCAGGGCAGGACCGAAGCTGCTGCGGTCAAGCCTGATTTTTTCACCGTTAATTGCACCTGCTGAGCCTCTCAAATAGCGGTCCAGCATAAAGGTGGCATTGATACCAGCACCGATATAAGGGTCAAATGTTGCATCTGGGTTAAAGTGCCATTGGACGGTCAGCGTCGGTGGCAATAAGTCTACTTCACCTAGCTTCTGATTATTGACCACACCGCCACTGTCACCACTAATCTTGACATCATGCTTTGTACCCAATGCCAGGATCAACTCCGTAGCAATGTTCTTTGTCCAGTAGTAACTGATATCAAGCTCAGGGATGGTATTACTGTCCACTTTGAGTTCAGCGCTTGGTGTCATGACGTTGGCAACATTCTGGTTGACGTATTTGCCCAGGCTGCTGTCTTCATTTGGTTTGACATTGGTGGCACGCAAGCGGACAACCCAATCGCCTTGTTCTGCCTGTACATTCATGGCAGGCAATAACGCTGCCAACATTAAACTGATTGCGGTTTTTTTCATTGTGATCACTCCATTAGTGCATTGAACTTGGGTGCATTGTAGGTCGGCAATGAGCATGGGGTATTGACGCAGGTCAACTTGCCTTGATTTCTCAAAAGCATTGTCAATCAGGTGCGCATGTCACGTGAAGACATAAAAAAACACCAGTCCTGAAACTGGTGTTTGAGAAAGGCTGGGACTCAATCAGTAGTCGTTACGTTGTTTCCAGGCATCATCGAGCACTTTTGATTTTTGCTCAAAAATCATTTTTTTGTTTTCAAGGTCCTTCTCAGTCTGGGCTTTTTCAGACTGGTATTGCTTTAACCGTTCCTGTTCGCGTGCGACAAGCGCTTCTTGAGATTTGATTTTTTGTTCTAGATCACTGAGCTTACTCATGGCGTCACCCACAGCATCCCGCGCGCTGGCAGCCTCCGCCTGCTCATTGCTGATATTACGAGAAAATGCTGGCTGGCTCAGCGTCGCGGCTAATAATAAAACTAAAACAGACTGTAAACGCATTCGATACTCCGTGAGAAAACGTCATAAGACGAGATAATGACGTAATTATAGGGCTAATCATGATGAGTTAGTAAACCTCACGAATAGAAGGTTCCTGCGGCTAAGCCTTGTTAGCGCTATTTAAGTTGCAGTTAATGGAGAGTATTTTTAGAGACCACAACTGGCAACAAAAAACCCGCCTTGCGGCGGGTTTCGTTCAGCGTGTGATAAACACGGCACTGATTATTTGTTCATGACGTACATTGTCACTTCAAAGCCAAAACGCATTTCGGTAGCAGCTGGTTTAGTCCACATGATAATCTCCTTTAAGTTGTTTGAAAGTACATCTAATTGATGTGCTTGTATGACTATTAATATACGCCGGTGTTTCGATCTGCGCCTGAGGTCTATACGTAAAAACCGCTCATGATTTTACCTAGATTTATAGATGGTTATGATGCTCTGGAAATGGGCGCTATTCATGTACAATTGCCTCTTTTTCGCAACAATGTTGCAATGTTGGGATGGTAATGCGTTATTTGTTTATCATGATGATGGTTTCTCACATCTGTGGTGCGTTTGCACAAGCGCCATTTGTTGGCATTGGACAGCACGTGGCACCGGGAAATGTGCAGGCATGGATGCAGCCTGTCGGCAAGACAGCATTGCCGATCACGGTCATTCATGGTCAATTCTCTGGCCCGGTTTTGACACTGACCGCGGGGATTCATGGCGATGAGTTTCCAGCGATATTTGCTTTGCAGCAATTAGCTCGAACCATACAGCCTGACCAATTGCATGGGACATTAATATTGATACACCTTGCCAATCTGGAGGGTTTTCACGGACACAGAATTGCCCTCAGTCCGGTGGATGAGAAAAATCTCAATCGGGTGTTTCCCGGCAAGGCCGATGGCACCCTGACCGAACAGATTGCCTATTTTATGACTGAGCAGATCATCAGCAAGACCGATTATCTGTTGGATATTCACTCCGGCAGTGCCAACCAGACTTTGTTGCCGCATGTCTATTCCCCAGTCATGCATCAGGCGCCGCTGGATGAGAAAACATTGGCATTTGCCAAGTCACTGGGCGTCCCGCAGATTGTGCTATACGACGAGCGTCCCCATGACCCTGCGCATTCCATTTCCTATCCGAATACGGCGCAAACCAGAGGCAAGCCGGGCCTGACACTGGAGGTCGGGCAGTTGGGCCAGCGCTCGGCAGAGGATAGCGCGCTGATTCTACAGGCTTGTCTTAACGCCTTGCGCCATCTAGGGATGCTTGATGCGTCCGCGTTAAACGCAAGCGCCAAGGCTGCAGCCACGGCCCAGCCGAAGTCAGCGCCTGTGTTTTATCGCAAATTGGTGGCGGTGCGCAGTACTGTGACTGGCATTTTTTATCCGCTGGTCAAGGTCGGCGATGCCGTGGCATCAGGTCAGGCGGTTGGGCGGGTGGAAAATTACTTTGGCCAGCCCTTGGAGACGTTGTATGCCCCGGTGGCCGGGACGGTGCTGATGCAAAAAGAAACACCGCCCATCCGCCAAGGCGAATCGACCACAGACATTGGCGTCTTACAATAATTGCCAGCGCTCAATTAGCCCTTACAGACTCGAAAGAAGGCATTTGCTGGAAGTCTTCCGCGGTAAACGGTCTTTCTTCAAACAAAAACGGGTACACTGCATGCCGCAAGGCGGTATGAAAGCGTTCAATCTGCTGTCTATGCGCAAGCAAGTGCGTCACATTGCTTTGTGCAATCTCTTCCAGGTTGCGTTGCACCCATCCTGTCGGTAAAACCCAGGCCAGCAGACCGGTCGCCCGATCACGTTGCATCAGTGTATCTTCACGCGCGGCGACCTGTGGCTGCAGCTTCACATCTGCCATATGCTGAAAGGCGAAATACCATTTCCAGTGAAAGCGTTCTGTCACTGGTGGCGAATCTTTCCATTGCGGGTAAAGTGCATAAAATGGCGTCAGTGTGTCTTCTTTAGGCAAATCCCATGCGCCGTGTACCCATTGCCGGTGCTGCAAGGCAATCTGGCTGCCATCCTGTAATGGATATCGGGAGTGCAACCAGAGCTGTGAAAGGTTGGGCAGCACGACACATAACAATACCCAAACGCTAGTGAGCAGCATGGCATTGAAATTAGCATTGAGCGCACGTTTATGCAGGCTGACGGCGGCGCATAGTAGCGACCAAAATAGAGTATACAAGCATGTAATCGCCAACACCTGCAATAATGGCGCCAGTGAAAGTTGCTGCAAGGCGGCAAAAAGGCAGAGCGGCAAGGCAAACGACAGGGTGACCATCAACCAGCGGGATATCAGGCGGTTGGTCCAGAAGCGTCGCGGCTGAATCAATTGGCTTTGCAAGAATAGTAAGCGTTGCGCCTGTTGCTCACTGGCTTTGAGGTCATGCATCAGTGCAATGCAGAGTAAAGGCGCAAAAAATACCAGCAAGAACGCATAGTCGAACGTGCCCAGCATGACATATTCAGGATGATGCGATTCACCGTCATACAGTTGCCCTTGCAGGCCCAGTAAGCGTATGCGCTGTATATAGGGGATGACCAGCCGGTTGCCCAACGCGATAAAACTCCATTCGGCAGGTACGTAATAGATATTATGGAACTGGTAATAGCCCAGTTCCCCTGCATCCAGCGTTCCGTCATGTTGGTGATGACTGAGGTAATCTTGCTTGCGCAGGGTTTCCTCCTGCTGAGCCTGGGTAATTTGGGCATGGATGTGACGGATATTTTGCCAGCCGTTGAACAGGCTGAATCCAGTCAGGAGCAGGCTCAGGCAAAGCAATACTCTCATGCTGCGTTGCTTGAGCAACAGGGTTAATTCATGTTTCATAGGCGGTGAGAGACTTTAAAAAGCAGGTAAGCAGGGAGCAATAGCCAGCCCAATAGCACAAGAAAACCTGCCAGAATGCTCTGCTTGCTGACGCTTAATGGTGAAAGATGCACTGGCGGACGTGGCGCTTTTTTCCAGAAATCTGCAGACACGCGTGTGTTTTTATCGTCATGCTGCTGCACCTTGAAAGTGTGAATCTGGTTCAGGTATTGAATTAGCTGGTAACGCCGCTCTTCCGCCTGGCGAATGAAGGCCTGGTGATGTGGCAGGTCGTTGCCACTGCCTGCCATCTGAATATATTGCAATGCCAGTGCCGGAGTTAACCATAACCAGTTGCGGATACTTTCATTCTGCCTGGCCAGTTGAGTGTCATGCAGCATTTGCTGTTCGCGGTAGACCGCAGTGGTCAGGCGTTCGCCTTCCTGCATCAGAAGTCCATGATAATTCACAGGCAAATCTTCGACAGTGGAAACATGGTATTTTTTGAGGATACTTGCTTTAAACGCAGCAAAATGCGGATCGTCAGCGTTATGGCTGTCTCCCAGGGTCCGGAGCTTGGTTTCTGCGTCATATTCGGCCTCGCTACGCGGTTGAGTCGGGTGCGAAATCTGTGCGATGTTCGCCAGTCCGCGTGGGACAATAATACAAATACACACCCAGCATATCAGCAAGGCCAACAGCGCGCCGTGTAATTGCCGGCTATACCAGGACACGGTGACCACCAGCAGGCACCATCCGGCGATATAGAAAGATTGTGCCAGTAACATCATGCCCAGCCTGGACCATACCTGTTCGCTGTGCCAGCTCCAGGCGAAGGCCAACACCGCCTGCACACACAGCAGGAAAAACAGCGGTAAAAACAGGGCCAACCATTTGCCGCCGGCAATCGCCCATCCGGGGACGCCATTGCCGCGCATAAATGCCAGTATGCTGGTCATTTTATCGGCGGTGACGTTGGCGTAAGCAATCATGATTAAAAACAGCGGTATCCACCATTGCACGATCATGGCTGGCGTAATCAGCGGGAAACGGCCAAGGCTGGTGGCCTCGGTCGCCGGATTAAAGTTAGCACTGTTCAAGCGGTGTGCTTCGAGGTAAACAAGATGGCCAGATTGATCGAGAATGCCGGGCTCGATCACGCTGAGCGGATGAACCGGTTTGGCAACAAAATCACCGTAATGCGAGACGCGGTGCGGGTGCCGGTCTGGTTGGGATTGCCAGTCATGCTGACTGCGTTGAGTGACCTCTTCCACATTACGTGCATGGTCTTGCCAGTGATGATGAGCGGCGAGAATGGCAACTGCCCATAACACCATCAGGACCAGCATTAACATGGCTGGAATGCGCGCGTGCCATAATCGGCGCCAGTCATTCAAGGCGATCTTCCAGATCAACGACATCATACTTGCCCCTGGTAGAGTTTTTTGAGCCCATCAAGTGTAAGTGAGGAGTCGTTCAATGCAACCGGTTGTAAACGCCCATTGGTCAACATCAGTAAACGATCAGAAAAGGCAATAGCCGACAACACATCATGTGTCACCACCAGCACGCCCATGCCCCGTGCTTTACATTGCACAATTAACTGGTTTAACTCCTCCGTGGCTTGCGGGTCCAGGCCTGAATTAGGTTCATCCAGTAATAGCAACTTGGCCTGTTTGACGAGTGCGAATGCCAACATCACCTTTTGTTTCATGCCTTTGGAGTACTCACTGCACGGGCGGTGCCAGGATGATTCGGGCAAGCCGGCCATGCGCAGGCAATTGTTGATGTCCGGGGCCTGACTGGTCACACTCAGGCTTAGGAAGTAACGGATATTTTCAATTGCAGAAAGATGTCCATATACCGCAGGCTGTTCAGGGACATACGCCAGTTGAGATAACGCCTGCTGGCGAGCCTGAGCAATGTCCACTCCGGCAATCTGTATCCTGCCGGTTTGCTCCGCTGTGTCATGCAAGCCAAGAATGCTTTTTAATAGAGTGGATTTGCCGGCCCCATTACTGCCGAGCACCGAAACTACTTCTCCGGCATGCAGCGTCAGCGCAAGCTGTTGCAGGATGTCCCGGCCTGCAAAGCGCAGGCTGAGTTGTTCAATGGATAATAATGCGGTCATTTGAAATCCACGGTCGCAGTGAGCATAAAGTTACGGCCTGCCCCTGGGGCAAAGTTCACGCCGCCTGCGCTGCCGTTTGAGTTGAAGTCAAACACATACTCGTAATAGCGATCAAAAATATTATTCGCTAACAAGCTCAAGCGGCCCCAGCTGGTTTTGTAATCGATATTGGCATGGGTGAGTGTATAGCCGCCATATTTACCACCTTGGTTACTTTCATTGATGTAGTAGTCGCCTTGGCTGTCCACGTGAACACGGGCAATCCAGTCCGCATTGGGTACAAATTGCATACCCAGTGAGGCTGTGTAGGAGGGGATGCTGCGAATATTATTTCCCTTGAACTCCGGGTTTTGGGCGTTTGGCTCTTCAATTTTGGCATAGACCCTGGATATATTGCCCCAAAAGCTGAATGCATCGTTGAGCTTGTAATCGAAGCTGGCATCGAGACCTTGCCTTAGCGTTTCCCCAAGCGGCTGACGTATAGTGTCGATGGTAATAAACTCGTTTTTGGCTTTTTGTTGCCAGTAAGATACCCGCGTATTTAAATCTGGTATCCAGCTACTTTTTAAGCCGAGTTCCCAGCCATCATTAATCGCAACCTTGATGTCAGTTCTGGTGCCAAAATTTGGGCCTGCTGCGGAATTAAACTGATTTAAATTGAAGCTGGTGGGGGTTTGAAAACTGCGACCAGCATTTGCAAACAGAGTATGTTGCTCAGTCAGATTGGCAAATACATTAAATTTTGGCTGGACGATGCTGGAATCACTATATAAGTCGGTTGGAATCATCCGCGTTGGATTGCCGTTTGTACCGATAATAATAGGATCATTGGCTTTTGCATCCAGTCGGTCTGCCCGTAAAGCAAAGTTCCAGCGTAACCAGTCTACAGGCGTATTTTCAACTTTTGCATAGATGCCTTGAGCCGTAAAGTCGAAGTCTGAGCTTAACCGAATCACATTGACGCCAACTGCATTGACGCGTTGATTGAACTGATCAACCTTTTGATGCTCGATATCGTAGCCTGTTTCAAATGCCCACTGTGAATTGATTTTCCAGTTTAATCTGGCAATCAAGCCTGTGGAGGTTTGATTATCTTGTCTGTTTTCAACGCCGGGTGACCCAATAAAACGCACATTCCGTTCGCGATCAAAGTTCTGCCAATAGGTCTTTAGGCTTAAATCCACGTTGTTATTAAAGAAATAATCATAATGCAGGCTCAGATGCTTGAATTCTTTTTCCCCGCTATCGTTGAGTGCATTGGGAGCAACTCCGGTGCGGTTGGAACGGGTTTGTGCCTTTGGCATGTAGCCGGGAGCTTCCGGGGAGTTATATTTTCCGTATTTAGCGCTCAACGCCAGCGTTGACTGATCAAAGTCCAGTTGCCATCGTCCAGACAAGGCTATTTTTTCGTTTTCGGTGTGATCGCGGAAACCGTTGCCTTTGCGATAGCCAATCGCGTAGTTTTGTGTCAAGTCACCTTGCTTTTCGCCATAGTAGCCCTGCATTTCGCGAGTTTGAAAGCTGCCATAGCCAAATTGCAATTGTTTACCCGCATCTTTACGCGTTTCGACTTTGTAACTGCCTGCGGTGGCAAACAGACCCGTGGTGGCGTCGCTGGTGCCTTTAAATACTTGTGCACTCTGGATATTGGTTGGGAATAAATAATCGAGCTCGCTCAAGCCTGAAAACAGGTTGGAGGGAATCCCGTCCACCAACACTTTGGCATTAGGTGTTTCGCCGTCACCACTAAAGCCACGGATAGAGACTTCGGTGTTGACGATGCCCTGACTGTAGCGTGACAGGACGACACCGGGCGTTTTGCTAAACAGCTCCAGCGTATCGGTCACATGTTCATATTCCAGCTCTTCGCGTGTGATGACATCGACAGAGCCTGCCAGCCCTTTGTCTGTCGTGGTCACTTGTTCTTTTTTACCGAGGACAACGACACTATCCAGCTCCACGCTTGCTGCCGTTTCATCCGTTTGATTTGCATTGCTTTTATTGGTTTTTTTTAACGCCATGGCGTCTTCGGCATACACTTGAGTTGCCGGCAACACCATCATTGCCAGCAAGCTGGCAATCGTTTTTTTGTGCATCATGATGTTTCTTCCCTGTGAGTACTTCATATAAAAAATCTGGTAAAAATTGTTCCTGAATATTCGTTATTCGCTCTCGCTGGCAACATGGTTTTTTTACGATAAATGCCTGAATAAAAAGATTATAGAGGGCTAGTGATTCCCCTGAACGTTCAAAATCTATAAAAAAACACCAGATAGGCATTGATAAACGTGTTTGCTACCGCATGTTACTTTTGTGTGACACCTCTATGTGAGGCAAACGCTACCAAATCGCATCCAGTGCCAGGACCACGCGTGTGACGCCCGGAGGAATCTGCGGGGATCGGTGAATTACTCCGGCGTGATCATTACCTTGCCAACGGCTACCTTTCAACAATACAAGCGCATGTTGCGAGGCCTGTCGCAAGCCTTGCGGATGCAGAATCAGCGCTGAATGAAAGGCTTCAAGCGATGCGTGCGTCTGTTTTAATGCCGCTCTATTGCAAAAAGCGTCCTCCAGCCATTCAGTCCCCGGGCCAGTGTAGGTACAAAGTAGCCGGATGCCGGTGCGATCAACGTGAAACCTGGGACACATGGCTTGCGTCAGCACTTCTAGTCGGATGCCTACCTGCGGGCAATCCATGAGGTCGGCATACAGCTGGACCAATTGGCAGATATCAGTCAACAAGGCCGTTTTGCCTGCCGCTTCCGGTAATCGCCATTGATGATCCAGCATGTCTGGACTTGCCTGCTCAGGGGGCAGTGTTAGCCTGAAGCCACCTGCCATTTTTGCGCTTACCTGTTGCAAGTAGTGTGTTAAGGCTGGTTGCTCGGGCCGGGGTAGCACTGTGATCTGCTGTGTACGCTCAAAAATAGACAGTAAATCCATAGGATTAAAGTCTGGCCAAATAGTAGCGACAGGCGCTTGGCTGGTGGATGAGGGGAGGCTGGTCAACATGATTAAACTACCTCCTCCAGCGCAGCCTCGTCTTCATCCTGTAGATTCACTGACCAGTGTGGAAAGGGATCTGGCAGCTTGCGCCAGGCTTCCATCCCTTGTGCAAGCTCACTTTCCGTGAGCAGGCAGGCATCAAATTTCGCCGTCAGTGCAGCCTTGTCCATCTGCATGCCGATGATGACCAGCTCCTGCTGGCGATCACCATAAGGAGCCTGCATGCGTGAACGAATATGTTGCAGGCTTTCTTCATCCTGGGGCCAGTGTGTCGCGGGTGTGGCCGCCCACCAGATGCCTGCCAGCTCGGTGCGCGTGACCGCCCCGGCCTGTGACCACATGGCACAAAACTCCGGGCGCGAGGCAATCCAGTAGCGGCCTTTGGAGCGGATTACGCCTGGCCATTCGCTATTCAGCCATTGCCATAAACGTTGCGGATGAAACGGGATGCGTGAACGGTAAACAAAGCTTGAGATGCCATATTCCTCGGTTTCCGGTACATGCTCGCCGCGTAGCTCTTGGAGCCAGCCAGGCGCTTCGGCAGCCTGGTCAAAGTCGAACAGGCCAGTGTGCAAGATGCGCTCTAACGGCACCTTGCCAAAACTGCTGTGCAGGATCTGTGCACGCGGGTTAAGCGTTTTGAGGATACCTTCCAGACGGGCGATTTCCTCCAGTGTCATCAGGTCGGTCTTGTTCAATACCAGCACATCGCAAAATTCAATCTGGTCTACCAGCAGGTCAACCACGGTGCGTTCATCTTCTTCGCCCAGGGACTCTCCTCTGTCGGTCAGGCTCTCCTGTGAGCTGTAGTCCTTGAGAAAATTGTAGCCATCCACCACCGTGACCATGGTATCCAGTTGCGCCACGTCGGCCAGAGAAACGCCTTCTTCATCGGCAAAGGTGAAGGTTTCGGCAATCGGTAAGGGCTCCGAGATACCGGTGGTTTCAATCAGCAGGTAATCAAAACGGTTTTCCTTGGCCAGGCGGGTGATCTCGACCAGCAGGTCTTCTCGCAAGGTGCAGCAGATGCAGCCATTGCTCATTTCGACCAGTTTTTCTTCCTGACGTGATAGCTCGGCCCCGCCGTCGCGTACCAGCTGGGCATCGATATTGACTTCAGACATGTCGTTGACGATCACCGCGACACGCTTTCCTTCGCGGTTATTGAGTACATGATTCAACAGCGTGGTTTTCCCCGCGCCCAAAAAGCCGGAGAGTACGGTGACAGGGAGTTTTTTGAGACTAGAAGCGCTTAAACCAGACATAAATTGAGTCCTTGCGTGAAAAGTTCTTTAGGGAGGTCGGTACCGATGAATACCAGCGTAGACACTTTGCGCTCATCAGGCTGCCATTGCGTGGTATGGTCACCACTCATGAGCATGTGTACGCCTTGAAAAACAATGCGTTGTGGATCGTTGTAGGCATGCACAATGCCTTTGTAACGCAGTAGCTGCGGGCCGTAATCATGGATGATGGTTTCGAGGAAGATTTCCAGTTTTTGCAGGTCAAATGGCCGCTCGCTGCTAAACACAAACGAGGTGACGTCGTCATCATGCGCGTGACTCACATCACGCAAAAAGTCTGGTTCGATTTCGAGGATGGCATCCAGTGAAAATCCATCAATATCCAGAATCTGCCTGAGGTCGGTTTGTCCAAAGTGCACGCTGTGAAAGGTTGCTCTGGAGTTGATGTTCTGTAGTCTTGCCGTGAGGGTCCTCACTGCTTCTGGTGTGACCAGATCCGTTTTTGACAGCAGAATACGGTCAGCAAACCCCACTTGCTCTTGCGCCTCGTGATGCGCATCCAGTTGTTGCATGGCATGCACCGCATCCACCACCGTGATAATGGCATCCAGGTGATAGTTGGCATAAACGTCATCTTCAACAAAAAAAGTTTGTGCAACAGGCGCTGGGTCAGCCAGGCCCGTGGTTTCGATAATGACGCGGTCAAAGCTAATTTCCTGCGCTGCACGTTTTTGCGCCAGATCACCCAGAATACGCACCAGGTCGCCACGCACGGTGCAGCATATGCAACCGTTATTCATTTCCACGATTTGCTCGTCGCCCTGAATCAACAGTTCGCCGTCTATGCCGGTCTCGCCAAACTCATTTTCAATCACGGCAATGCGCTGGCCATGTCGCTCTTGCAGAATGCGGTTAAGCAGGGTGGTTTTACCTGCGCCTAAAAAGCCGGTCAAAATCGTGACGGGTATTCTGGGTGTGGCTTGCGTCATGCGGTTCCCCAAAGTGTAATGATCTGTTGCTGAATAAACGGTGAAATCCAGGCCACGCCGAGACCACAAGCAATCAACAGGCATTGCACCAGTAAATCCTGCGGGCGATATTGCGTTTGCAGCGTTGGCACTAAGTCTGCCAGGGTGATGTAGATAAAACTGGCCGCGGCCAGTAACAAGGCGTAGGGAATCAACGGAGCGATATGGGTAAAACTCAACCAGCCAACCAAGCCACCCAAAATCATGGCCGAGCCCGAGAGCATATTGAGCAGGAGCGCACGGGGTTTACTCAAGCCAGCATTGATCAACACCATAAAATCTGAAATTTCTTGCGGGATTTCATGCGCGACTATCGCAAATGCCGTCACCCATCCCAGCTTGATATCAGTTAAGAAACTGGCCGCCAGCAAGATGCCATCGACAAAATTATGGATGCCATCGCCCAGCAGAATAATGGCCACTTGGCCACCAGACTGATGTTCTACCGGTTGAGTAGCAACAAGTGCAGCGTCCGCATGATGGAAATGCCGCCACAATGCCAGCTTCTCCAGAATGAAAAACAACAACATCCCGGCTACCAGCATCCAGCCTGCGTTGGTCAGGTTGATGCCTTGATTTAAGGCTTCCGGTAATAAATCTGTGAAAGCAAACCCGAGAAGAACACCAACGGCAAATGCCACCATGCGCCGCGCATGATTGGCGAACAGGGTATTTGATAACCAGCCGGCGATCAGTACCGAAACCACACCACCTGCAGTACAGGCCAGCATTAAACTGAGGAATAACATGCTTGAACTTTAAAATGCAATTTTGTTGCATTTTAAAGGGTGGGGGATTTAATTGCAACAATGTTGCAATTTTGTGTGTAAAAAAAGCAGGCATCCCATTCACAGGCACCTGCTATTTACGCAATGAATATTTTTACGATGCAATCATCATTAGCCGTCACTCTTTGAAATTAACATGTCATCAATGAGGTAGCGCTAAAAGGGTAGTCATTGCTGTATACAGCGTGGTACCCGCCGTATACAGTCGCTTACAAGTTTCTATTGCATGATTGTTAGATGCACATGCAACATCGCCAGCCTGATATCGCACGCGCTATCGTCATCAAGCGTGCGTCCGTCGTCTCATAGGATCATAAAAGGGGGTAGGGGCCACATAGGCGGACACTTTTTGATGGCTGCACACCACTTCTACTTCCGTTCCAATCGCTGTGTATTCTGGCTTTAAATGCACCATGGCTAAAGACTGCATTAAATAATTGCTAAAGGAGGCGCTGGTGACGACACCGATCTCTACCCCATCTTTGACTATTTTTGCGCCTGACTCAACACTCGTTGGTGATTTGCAGATTAAACCAGCTTGTTTTACTCGCTCTTTGCCTTTGGATGCCAATACAGCCGCTTTGCCGATGTAGTCTCCCTTTTTATCCAGGTCCACACCCCAGCCCATGTTGATTTCCCATGGCGTGGTATCACCTTCAGGCATTTCGAATGGAAAAAACAACAGCGCTGCTTCAATGCGCGTTAACTCTAGCGAGTTCCAGGAGGCTGGGATCGCGCCAAAAGGCTTGCCAACCTCTAAAATCTTATCCCATATTTCAATGGCATCTTGCCCTTTACAATAGACTTCGTATCCACGTTCCCCGGAATAACCGCCACGTGCTATGACGACATTTTTACCAAATAGGCGGGTGGGCTTGTGCTTAAAATAATCCAAGCTTGCCAGGTCAAAGTCGATGACATGCGGCGCTAATATCGCTAAGGACTGAGGGCCTTGTAAAGATAAAATATGCGCATCAAGATCGGGCGCGATGGTCACGTCTTTGCCAGCCGCAAGCATTTTTAAGTTTTCCGGTGTTTTGCCTGAGCCGTGGGAGAGTCGAAAGCTGTTTGTACTGTCTCTGATAATCATGATGTCATCACAAATTGCACCCGATTCATCCGTTTCTGCAGCCAGGACACTGTGGCCGGGTTCGAGTTTGGTGATGTCTTTTGCTACCAGCCTATCAAGGACCTTTTCTGCATCTGGGCCATCCACATTGATGATGTTTAAGCCAGACACGTCGTATAAGCCGGCGCGACTCCTCACCGCGACCACTTCATCATTGACATCCGTGTGATAGCTCCAAGGAATAGGCATATTGTTCCACGTGTCGCCATCTAAATTTGACCCTAATTCCCGGTGTCGAGTATTGAGTATTGAGTTTCTAGACATGATGACTTTTCTCCCATTAAATTGATGATTCGGAATACTATAAAAATAAAGATTTGTTCAACACTCTCTTTAGGATGTACTACTTAAGAAGTAAAGTTGTCTTCAAGTGACACCTTCAAAAAGTTGAGCTCACCCAGAGCAAGGATTAAAAAAGGGTGAGCAATCAAACTTGCTCACCCTTGGTTAGGCCACGCGTCCCAATTTGAACTAAATAGTTGAACTAAATGCTATGCAGCCAGAAGACAATGAAGACGCCCACCAGCAACGCTATATAAGGGAGCACGCCAGCGCGGTTCATGACGCCATCCTTTGCATTGTCTAGTTGCATATCTTCTAGCATGGCTGATGGAAATACACCTTTATCCTGGATGAAGTGTCTGTAAATAAAAACCGGCACAATCAAGGTTGCAAAAAACAGTCCGGCATTGAGGGTGCCTGCCCCCCAGACGTCAGCGCCTAATCCCATCAATCCCAGGTTAACAAAACCGAGCAACGCGCCTAAAAACAGTAGGATAGTAGGCGCTTTGTATGGACGGTCCCAGTTCGGTCTGTCCATGCGGTGTATCCAGCCGGAATTCAGATTGAGGAAGTTAAAAATGATGTAACCAACATTGGATGCAGCCAATACAAACACATAGTCTGACATCAGCAATAACAGCAGGTTGAAACACAAATCTGTCCACATCGCTTTGGTAGGCGCGCCATGCTCATTGACTTGAGACAAGTATTTGGGCAGCCAGCCATCGACAGAGGCTTGATAAAGCGTACGAGAAGAACCGGCCATGGAGGTCATGATCGAGAGCAAAAGCGCCAAAACCAGCATAATCACCAATACTGTCACAATCAGCTTGGAGCCGCCCAACATACTCGACAACACCCCGGCAACGCCCATGCCACTGTAAATGTCTGGTGCCAACATCCCATCATATACCGCGCCAGTCGTTACGTTACCCGCGGCATCTGTCACCGCTGGCGTCACCAAATGGCCTAAGCCTAAATGCGCCTGAAAAGCGATGGGCACCAGTGTGTACACCGCAATACACAGCAGACCTGAGTAGAAAATGGCCTTAAAAGTATCTGTTTTAGGGTTCTTGAATTCTCGTGTGTAACAGACGGCGGTTTCAAAGGCATACGTTGACCAGGCAGCAATAAACAAGCCAGCCGCCATTAATTTCCAGCCTTCAATATTCCAAATACCATCAATCACATTCCCGGCTGTGTCATAACTTAAAGGCGCCAAGGGAAAGAAATTCGCCATAGGCATGTCGCCGGTGAGGATAGGCACCAAGCCTATCAGCATGAGTGGAATTAACGCGGTGACCCCCAGGATCATGGTTGCTTTGGCAGAACGTAAAATACCACCGTGCTGTATCGAAAACACTGTCAGTAAAACGGCAGCCCCGAGAATAAACGTTGCGTTAATTCTTAAGCTTAAGCCAGCTTTAATGCTACTCAAATCCATGAGAGTAATTTGCCAGGTGTTGATGGCGGCATCTGGGGAAAATAAGGCACTTAAAATGTAGCCTGCAGCCAATCCAGAACCGATAGCCAATACTGGAGACCATGCGAACCAGTTACACCACACTGAGACTGGCGCGATAAACTTGCTATATCTTACCCATGCAACCGCGCCATATACCGAAGCACCGCCAGACTTATGTGGAAACAAGCCTGCAATTTCTGCATACGTAAATGCTTGAATAAAACCAAATGTGATAGAAATGGCCCATACCAACCAAGCTGGTTTGCCTACCGTTGCCGAAATGGCGCCCATAGAAAACAATACAAGCGCTGGTACGCCACTCGCGACCCAAAATGCACCTTGCCAACCAATCTTGCGATGCAGCGTGTGCTTGCTTTCAGCATCACCACCGTAGCCGGCGTTATACATGTCAATCGAAGAATTTATACTCACCTTATTTTCCCTTCCCTAAAAGCCTTCTTTTTTCACCTATCTACTGATTTCAAGAAAGGCTAATAAGAAGATCAACGTTCAATGACAATCAGATATCAACTGCACATGGGATTAAGTCAATACATCCACAATGGAATCTATTTTGATGATTTGCAGCTGTTTACTAAATTCTCACTACGGATTACTCCTTAAGGGGTAGCTGGAGAAGATTTCAAGGGAGCGTTGGAGGGGGGAGGTGTTGATAGGCGCGTATGCGTGACCTTGCGCCTACGCACAATTTGAAAAGGCCTTTTTGCTGAGCGCTAAAAAGGCACGAGGTCTGCGCTAGTACATCTTATTTTTGATTGTGTGCCCAGACTGCGGCTTCTAAGCGGCTGCTTAATTTAAGTTTGCTCAATAAATGTTTGATATGCACTTTCACAGTGGTGTCGCTAATGCCAAGTTTGCGGGCAATCGTTTTGTTATTGAGTCCGTCACTGAGACATTGCAAGATTTCTCTTTCACGCTCAGTGAGCGAAGCCTGCTCATCTTTACGTTGAGGTTTGGGCTCTAAAAGGGCTGTTCTTAGCACTTCAGTGAGTGTGTCTTGAATAATCGTCATGCCATTAGCGACTTTTTTTAAGTTGGCACAGAGGTCTTCCGGCTCCATGTCTTTTAACAAGTAGCCATCAGCACCTGCGCGCAAGGCCTCTAATAAATCGTCTTCAGCATCTGACACCGTCAGCACCACATATTTGGCAGTGAGATCTAACGCTTTAAATTGGCGTAAGGTCTCTATGCCATTCATTCCTTTCATGTTGAGGTCTATCAACACAATGTCTGGTTTAAAGCCAATGGCAGTATCCAAACCCTCTTGCCCTGAGGCGGCTTCACCGATCACTTTGAATGCAGGGTCTGCATCTATGATTTGCCCAACCCCTTTGCGGAAGAGGGCATGATCATCGATCAAGAACACTTTGTATTGGGTCTGCATCATTTTTAAATGTCTTTCTATGATTGAGGCAACTGTGGCGTGAAAATCAAGCGCACTCGCGTGCCCCCTTGTTTGCGTCTGAGAACCGCAACATTTCCCCCCAGGCTTTCTGCCCGCTCTTGCATGATGCTCTGTCCATAATGGCCTGACGCTTCAGTGGCGGTGTAGCCAATACCATCATCATCAACGATGATAATGATGGTTCCACTGCTTTGAAAGTTAAGAGAGATTTCCACTCTACTTGCGTTTGCATGGCGCACTACGTTGGAGAGTGCCTCACGCAATACATGTAAAATATGAAACTCTTCATTGACAGTCAAGCGACAGTTTATCAGACGATTATCCAGGGAAATTGAGAGGTTGGAGCGCTGGGTAAACTCATCAATGGCAGTTTGAATTGCCGAGTTTAATCCCCGCACATCCATATGTACGCGGAAAGTTGCCAATAACTCGCGTAGCTCCCGATAAGCCGTATTCAAGCCATCGCGCAATTCGTTGACAATGCCGCGAAATTCATTCGTCTCTAACTGGTTGTTGCTTGCACTTTGCAGCCGTGAAATTTGAATTTTCATGAACGACAGTGATTGCGCCAGAGAGTCATGCAATTCGCGGGCGATGGCCGCACGCTCTTCTAACAATGCCAGACGCCGACCCTCTTGCTCCCGTCCCTGGAAGCCCATCACCATAGAAAGTAAATGTGCCGTCAGTTCGACCAATTGCGTTTCTGTTTCATCAAACACATGCTCAAGATCCGCCTCGACCTGTAACACGCCCAATGCCCCCGTGGGGGTGACGAAGCCGACCGCAATGCATTGAAAGCCATTGTCATGTGACGAATTGTCATTGGTACAGAATCTCACCAGATTGGTTGTGGTGAGATCTTCTAAAATGGCGTCACTGAGTTTTTCTGGTTTGTGATTGGAAAATAAAACGCGCTCTGTTGAAATGCCCAAGTCATTTTCGGTAAAAATGAGAGAGACATTTAAAATGTTTAAGGCCTTTTCCAGCGAGAATAAACTTTTGCGTAAGACCGTTTCGCTTAATAAAGTGTTGTTGATAGATTCTACAAATTCATGCAGAAAGTCTTGTGATCTAATTAAACGACGCAGGCGTTCACTGCTATTTTGATTGAACCATTCGTTTTCTGCTTTAAACCCTTCTAGTCTTGCCGAGGTTTCGTAGACCAGGCGTTCAATTTTGACAAACTCATCTTCATCCTGCTCGCGCTGTTCATTTTGCGCGTCTAGGCCAGCAAAACTGACTAGCGTATCCATACGATCAACCAGGAGCTTTCTCGCTCTAAACGCGATGGTGATCAAGCAACTGATGGCTAAATAAATGCTCAGCAGCTGCAGCAGTGAAATCACTGATTGCTTTGCCTCGACCTGTTGCAACAATAGCGCGACCAATTGCTCATAGCTTGAGATTAAGGTCTGAA
Source organism: Methylophilus sp. TWE2 (assembly GCF_001183865.1). NCBI lineage: Bacteria > Pseudomonadati > Pseudomonadota > Betaproteobacteria > Nitrosomonadales > Methylophilaceae > Methylophilus > Methylophilus sp. TWE2. The sequence continues at coordinate 1,772,741 of NZ_CP012020.1, read as the reverse complement.
CCGTGAGTCGTTGCGAGGTGATGGACGCTTGTTGAAAGTGGCTGTCACTGATTTTTTCTCTTGCTTCTCTGAGTTTCTGCAACAGTTGGTTGACTTGCGTGGCATCATGACTGTTAATCTGTGCCACCATGTTGCCGAGATCAAAGCGTAAATGGGGATCGGCCTTAAGGATTGCTTCGGTCAATTTCTCGGGTGCTTCTCCGATGGCGGTGTCTGAAAAATGTTGCCAGAAAATCTGCTCTTTGGTGATGTCTTGAATGACTTTTTGATTATTAGCAGTGTAGTCGAGCAAAAAGAGAGAGCCAGCCTGCATGAGTATCAAGCTGGAAGTAATACAAAAAATTAATATGATAAGCTTTGCATACAATGTGTGTATTGTCAGATCTTTGATGCTTTTGATCAGTCTTGCAAATTGAATGCTCAAGGATGACTCCGGCACTGAAATTTCCCGTGAAAGGCGCTTAGATGAGTTTGTTTGTTTTTAGCACACTAATATTGAGTGTCATTTTTTTTATCGTCTTTAATTCATGGTGGGTGTCTGGCGCCTCATTTAACACGCATTTATCTGCATTGATGATCGCTGCAACCACCGCATTGACTTCCTTGTTGTTGATTGCAATCTATCCCATCTTTCGTAAACATTATACGCGTCATCCCCAGCCCTCGATGGATCGTACCGTGACTTGGGCCAACGATGTGTCCAGCAATCTTTCTACACCCGCCGCAGTCATTGATGGCTACATTGTTAAGTTTGCGAACAAAGCATTTCTGATGGAAATTGGCATGTTAAGCATGCAGGAGCAGGTGGTCGGGATGCCGCTGACCAATATTATTCATCCTGGCGATCATCAGCTGCTGGCTTCTTTATTTGCAAAGACAACGGCAACACAAGATAAAAAGAACCACTTACGCATTCGTATGTTGTGCCTGGATGGCAGCATTTTACCGACACACGTCTCCATTTCACCCATACAAGAAGACAGTCGATCTGTGGTGAATTTACTTCAATTCTCATCAAGTCTCTCACCAAAAGTGGTGGAGTCCAGTGAGTTTGAAAACTCAATCCATGAGCAACTCATCAATCACATAGAACAAATTGTGTTTTATCTTAAAGTGAATCAAGAAATCCTATACTTAAACCACTCTTGGGAGTCAATGTTAGGTTACACAATACAAGAGTGCCTCAATAAACCCTTACTAACTTTTGTGCATCCAGAAGATAAACCGTTGGCTGAAGCGAGAATCACTTCTCTCATTCAAGGAAAGCGCAATAAGACCGTCGTAGAGTTTCGTCTGATTGCCAGAAATGGCGATTCTCATTGGGTGGAGTTGCGTGCTAAAAACACCACCGCATACAAAGGCGAACGATCCAGCATCATCGGCACCCTGACCGATATCAGCCAAATGAAGCTCACGGAGTCTACGAAGAGAAGCCATCGTCATCTGCTTAATGCGCTCATCAACAATACGCCTGGCATGATTTATCGTTGTAAAAATGATAAAAATTGGAGTTTTGAATTTGTCAGTGAAGGCGCGGTTGACATTACGGGTTACGAGCCGTATGAAATGATAGGCAACCCCAACTTTTCCTATGCCCAGATTATTCATCCTGATGACCGCAATATCGCGTGGGATCGTGTGCAAGAGAAAATCAGGCATCAACAAAAATTCCAATTACTTTATCGTATTTATACCCGTTCTGGCGCGGTTAAATGGGTCCTAGAGCAGGGTAAAGGAGTATTTTCAAGTGCCGGCGAGTTGTTAGCACTTGAAGGTTTCATTACCGATGTGGCTCAAGAGGATGGATCGCAGGCCATACAGAGCTTACAAAAGTATTTCATGTGAGAAAGTATCCAGCGTTATGGGTGCGTCCCTAACGCCACTTCTGCGCCATCATCTTTTTTAGACAGCCATTGCACCGTTAAATCTTTAAATTTGGTTAAGCCCTTGTACTCCACTAAATCTGGATGTAATGACTTTAGTACGCGATGAAAGCGTTTTGCCCAGCGTGCGGAAGTGGTCAACTCATTCATACTGATTAAATAGCAGCGAATACTGAACAGTATGGCATTGCTGCGCGGCAATCTGAATAAGCTTTGTAACTCAACACGTAAATGAACCAGCTCGCCCACATTGTCGATGGTGACTTTATTACGGTCGCCGCCCCACAAGGGATAGTTTTCGGGCGACGTGTCTAGCCTTGGGTTAATTGTCATTGTCCAATTTAAACGCCGTACGGGTGCGCCCAATTGCAAGGCCATGAGGAACTTTAAAGCGCGGTCCATCACACCTAGTTTCGTCACTTGCGGGACAGGGCCGTGCCACTCATGCCAGGCCATGCCCACATCAAAGGCCAGCGACCAGTCTGCTTGACTGGTGATAAAGCCAGCATCGGCATACAAAGTCCCGTTGCGTTGATCTAGCAGCACAAAGTCACCTTGCACCTGTCTCCCCATATATTCCATTGGATCCATGTCAAAGGAGGCGCTGTCGCCAAAGGTAAACGTGTTTTTGATCCCAAGCGGTTTATTTTCCCATGTCCACAATAGACCGTCTTTTTTGAGCGAAAATAGCTCAGGATAGTCGTTTGATAAACTTTCCATCGTGAGCTCCAGAAAGTCCCATTGCGCCTCCGCCATGTGTGGCAAGGCCTGGTACCTTCCCGCATCTAGCGCTAATGTTTTGGCTTTATCCTCGCATTCAGCGACGTAGTGCTCATCAATATCAAAGGCAAATTCAGTCACAGCACCCACCGGCCCCTTGGTGTGAGGCTCAATATTCACTGAATACATGTAGCTGTCTTCTGCAAACGGAAATGGAAACCGTCTAATGGCTTCGGCTGAGTTTTGGTAGGTATAGTCATCGCGAAAGGTTTCTTTTTTAAAAGCTAAGCTCATAGCATTTCCTGTTAAAGATTGATTTCTAAGGATTGGCATTTTGCGCGCGAGACGCAAGGCATAATCTTTTTGCCAGCCGCCTTGTCTGCTTCTGATAAATAGTGATCTTGATGCACCAGCACGCCATCAGTTCGGATGACTTCCAGCTCACAGCGGCCACATGCGCCGCCACGGCAAGAGTAGGGCGCATCCACCCCTGCCGCTTCAATCGCTTCCAACATGCTCATTTCTGCGGGGACATGAACTTCAATGTTAGATTTTGCCAATTTCACTTTGAATGGTTCACCTGAAGGGGGCGCTAAAAATTGTTCGCTATGGATATGATTTTCTGGCCAACCCAGTGACCGCGCCGTTTCAATTAAAGCAACCACCATTGCATTCGGTCCACAAACATAGACGTGGGTGCCCAAGGGTTGTTTGCTTAATAGCGCTTTTAGATCAATGCTGAGTCCTTCGCTTTCAACATACACATGGACTCTTTCAGCGCATTTTTCTTTAAGGGCAGAGGTGAATGCCGCATGATCCTGAGAGCGATAGGCGTAATGCAATTCGTAATTGGCTTTGGTCCTGATTAAATCATCAATCTGCGACATGAATGGAGTGATGCCAATGCCACCAGCGACGAGGAGATGTTTTCGCGCTCTTTTATCCAGTGCGAATAAGTTGTTTGGATACGTGATTTCTAATTGAGACCCAACCTTGACCTCATGATGGAGGTAAGCCGAGCCGCCGCGTGAGTGCTCTTGTAGGCGCACGGCAATGTGATAAGCATCAGGCGCCTGCGGAGAGCCCATCAGTGAGTAAGGGTTGCGATGGAGTCGGCCATTGATGTTCATCGCAACCACCACATGACTTCCCCCTGAAAATGGAGGGAAACTTGCGCCATCCTCCCTGATAAAAGAGAACTGCTTAATCAGCGGAGTGATTTGCTGAATATTTGAAACAACAACTTTAAATGTACTCAAGGATAAATCTCCTCAATGCTTGGAATCTGCCCAGGGTCTTCAGCGTCCACCATCAGCCCCATATAAGCACCAAGGCGTCTAGAAAAGTGGTCTCTGACAAACAGTTGTTTGCCGCAGCCATCACATTTTTTGATATTGGTATGCGCTTCATAAGAGATGGTCTTGCAATGAACGCAATAGATAGGCCTAGCTAAGGTGCCAACGAGCTCTTTGATGATGTCACTGTCATCAATGCCATACTTGTCAGCCATTTGAGCCATCTGCCAGATAAAGCGCTCAGAGCCTGCCACGTAGATTCGTAAGCCCATGCATGCACTGGATAAATGGGCCTCAAATGCAACGAGAGACTCCTCTGTCGTTTCAAACATCAACAGCGCATCCGGCACGACCTTGCTTAAGGGGATGCTGAGATCCTGTTGCACCACTGGGTTTCTCGCATAGAGTACTTTGGTAGGGTGCTCTGGATGCATTTGCTGGAATAACTTCATTGCCGCCAGGCCCCCAGCGCTGCCTTCAACCAGCACAATATGTGCGTTTGCCTGTTGTTGCCAGACCAAGGTTGAATAGACCGGCTTACTTCGAATCCAATATCCGCGTTCCATGGTATTTTTCCATCGTATTTTTCCGTTAAATCATATGCTTAATAGGGGGGGCATTTTGCATAGGATGAAGTGAGCACCCTAAAGCAGGTATTTTTTAACTAACGTATCGTTTAAGTTAAGCCTCTTTCACCGCAGGCAATTCGCTTTTATCGGAGAGATAGGCTTCCAAGGAGTCGTCCAACGCTTCTAACCAAGGTGTGTGATGCGGTGGGGACATGGTGCCCGTCATCAAGGAGCGATAAGAGTGATCACGGAAAGTCATGATGTTTTGCTTTTTATGATACTTCCATTCAAGGAAGGTCTTGTTGACCGCAGGAATATCAAATGACGGATAATCAGTGGCATCTATCAGCTCCTGAATATAGTCGCCTTGGTAGGTGTACATTTCTTCCGCTGTTTGTAGCGCCAGTTCTTTTTCACGCCATAGCATGCTATGCGCTTTCATCTCGGCTTTTGCCGGTAATTCAATACGTCCCAAAATAATGTCTCGCACGTACCAAGCCTGCGCATCAAACATATTGAAGGAATACCACTGATCCTGCATGCCGATATAGAAGAATTTTGGATTGTCTTCCCATGCAACCCCTTTATACAGGTTGAGTGGCCAAAGTCGATTGTTGGTTTTTAGGCGTAAATCATCTGCGAGGAATGGAAAGTGATGTAAATAGCCGGTGCACAGAATAATTGCATCCACTTTTCGCGAGCTGCCATCGAGAAAATAAGCAGTATCCGTATCGACTCTGACCAGATTGGGTTTTTCTTCCCAATTTTTTGGCCATTTATAATTCATCGGTGCGGTGCGGTAACAGCTGATGATGCTGCGTGCCCCATATTTGTAACATTGCGAGCCTATATCTTCTGCGGAATAACTACTGCCAACCAATAGAATGTCTTTGTCTTTAAACTCCAGGGCATCCCGGAAATCATGGGCATGCAAGATGCGGCCGCCAAACTTGTCAAAGCCTTCAAAACTTGGGATTTTTGGGGTAGAGAAATGCCCTGTTGCGCAGACCACGTAATCAAATTCCTCTGCGTAAATGGTATCCGTGGTGTGATCTTGCACCGTCACGGTGAACTTCTGAGTCACCTCACTAAAGATGACATTGCGTACAGCCGTATTAAAGCGAATGTAGTCGCGCACACCTGCTTTCTCTACGCGACCTTTGATGTAATCAAACAATACTTCGCGTGGTGGGTATGAGGCGATCGGTCTGCCAAAATGTTCTTCAAACGTGTAGTCGGCAAACTCCAGACACTCTTTGGGACCGTTAGACCAAAGATAACGATACATACTGCCATGAACAGGCTCGCCATGTTCATCTGTCCCTGTACGCCAGGTGTAATTCCACAACCCACCCCAGTCGCTTTGCTTTTCAAAGCACACAATTTCTGGAATTTGAGCGCCTTTTGCCTGGGCTGATTGAAAGGCTCTAAGCTGTGCGAGGCCGCTTGGACCCGCGCCGAGTATGGCTATTCGCGTTGACATTAGGATTCTCCATAAATCTGATTGATTAGTTTGCGCCGCGTTTAGAAGCGCGATGCCGCTAAAGTAACCTGCTTCACCAAGATGAAAAATCCTCATCAAGAAGTACTCCCAATTGGGTAAGTGAGGGTGGGGTCATCACGTTGATGAGGCCTTAGCTGGAGATGTGTTGAGTGCGTTTTGATAACCGCGCATAGGCCAAACCTTGTTAATACACCGGAATCGCTGGCGCTTATGCATTGTTGACATGGCTGAGTGAAGGCGAAGCCTAATACCAAAGAGGTACGCCATGAGGGTAATTGAATCTCATGCCGTCAAAGTCAATATTAGTGCATTGGATAACAGCCTGTTGGTGAATATCAACCTATTAATAGATATCCATAGGATAGGCAAGCTTTTAACTTGGACACTTCGTAAGATATGGTGAATCGATGCAAGCAATCAAAGAACAGCGGTGGGGGGAGGACTATTATTTTGGCGCTTCCTTCGCCAAGCCTATTAGCAAGTACCGTCTGGATGGACAACAGGCCATTCAATTATCCCTGAGCGCAGGCGACCGGCTTGAAATTCTAAGCCCAGACCAAGCGCAAAGCACCGAGCTGATTGTATTGGATGCTCATGGCACATTGGCCCCTGCGTTACTCGATAAGCGTCCGCCTGGCGTCGCGATAGGCATTCAACAGCAACTTCAGCAGCGTGGTGCGGCCTCCCAAAGGCTGCGTAATCAATTAAACACTTGGCAGCTGGATGACGCTTCTTTGCAGCAAGCAATCACAGTGTCAGGTGCAGAGTATGCCAAATTTACAGCGACAAATGCTTTGACTGTCGTGATTGCCGCGGCTGGCCCAAACATGTCTGTTGAAGCGCACACGCCAGTCACCGAAGTGGACATTACCGTGACTTACGCCAATCTGGCAGAATCACTCTTGCCCGCACCATTGGCGCCAATCAAGCACGAATTGAGGGTTAATCGCGCCACGGCACAGACCTATGAAGTCAAAAAAGGCGAATGGATTCAGATTATTGATGTGTCTGGCAAGCAATGCTCGGATTTTATTGCGTTTGATAAACAGGCTTTGGAACAAGGCATTGTGTTGGGACTGGATGCGACAGCGACCCGAACGGTGATGGGCTTGAGCAATCCTGTACCCGGATTGCACTCACGATACCTTGGTTCAGATCTGAAACCCATGATAGAAGTGGTGCAGGATACCGTGGGTCGACACGATAGTTTTCTACTGGCTTGTACCCCCAAATATTACGAGGACAGTGGCTATTTCGGCCATGCCAGTTGCACCGACAACTTTAACCAACGATTGGCACACTATGGCATTGCACCACGGGCTGGCTGGCCAGCGATTAATTTGTTTTTTAACACCTTTATTGACGCCTCGGGCGCCGTGCTGATGGATGAACCGTGGTCACGGGCGGGAGATTATATTTTAATGCGTGCTGAGCGAGACCTTGTCTGCGCCTCTTCCGCTTGTCCTGACGATATTGACCCTGCCAATGGCTGGCATCCGACCGATATTCATGTGCGTATTTACGATGCTGCACAAGACTTTCCACGCGCCATTGCCTATCGCAACACTTCTGAGGAGCTGCCTCGCATGACCAAACCTTCTGGTTTTCACCCCCGAACTTCCGCATTGACCAAAAAATTTATCGACTATACAGGCTATTGGGTGGCCACTGAATACGATGGCTGGGGGACGAATGCAGAATATCTCGCCTGTCGTGAACGCGTGGCACTGCTAGATTTGTCGGTGATACGCAAATTTGAAATCTTCGGCCCTGATGTGGTGGCTTTTTTGCAGTATGTATTAACGCAGAACATCAGCCGCATGGCCATCGGTGAAATTGCGCACTCGGCGATTTGTCTTGAAACCGGCGGCATGATCGATGATGGCACCATATTTCGTATGGGGGAACAGGCTTTTCGCTGGTGTTGTGGTGCGGAATACACCGGTATCTGGATGAGGGAAAAGGCCCAAGAAAAAGGTTTTAAAGTCAGCATCCGCAACGCCAGTGCACAGCTAGACAATCTCGCTGTGCAGGGCCCGAACAGCCGCGAGTTGTTAAGCAAGCTGATTTGGACCCCGGATAGTCAGCCCGCAGTTGAAAAGCTCAAATGGTTTCACTTTACAATTGGCCGGCTAGGTGGGGCTGCAGGGGTACCCGTGATGGTTTCCAGAACAGGTTACACAGGTGAACTGGGCTATGAAGTCTGGTGTCACCCCGATGACAGCGAAGCAGTATGGGATGCTGTGTGGCAAGCGGGTCAGCGCTTTCAGATTGCCCCGATGGGGTTGAATGCACTTGACGTCCTGCGCATTGAAGCCGGCTTGAGTATGGCTGAACACGAGTTTGACCACAGCACCACTCCATTTGAAGCAGGCACTGGTTTCAGTGTGCCTTTACATAGCAAACAGGAAAACTTTATCGGCCGTGAAGCCTTGTCGCGGCAAGCGCCGGAGAGCCGACATCGTTTAGTCGGCATGATTCTGCAAGGTGGAGACCCTGCCAGTCATGGCGATCATGTTTATCATGGGCGTTTCCCGGTTGGCATCGTCACCAGCGCCACTTATTCGCCATTGATGGGAAAACAGATTGCCATCGTGCGCGTGGCACCTGATTTTTCCAGCATAGGTACGCGCCTGGAAATAGGTAAGCTGGATGGGCAACAGAAACGTTTGGCGGGAGAGGTAGTGAAATTGCCTTTTTATGACCCTAAGCGCGAGAAACTGCTCGCATGAGGCTGATGAGACATATAGATCCTGTGTCGTACATGGTCTTAATGCCTTTGTGTTGCTGGGTGCGTTTCTCCGAGATGCATTGTGATGCATACACTGAGTCAGTGCATCCAGCATGGCAAAGGTTTAGAGTGTAAGGGTTTTCGCCAGACCAATCACTAAGGTCATTGTGATGAGCCAACTAGCGAGGCTTGGCGTTTTTTGAGATGAGCTTATGTAGCAACCACGGCAAGGGTGTTTTGCTGAGCCACTGCCGGTGGTCGGCCACCCACGGATAGGCTCTGCTCAAGATGGGCCGCAGTATCCGGCTAGACCAGAATCTGCCTATCTTTGTGAAGCCTGTCACGCTGTATGCCGCGGCAAACACATCGACACCATTGATCCAGCGTCCCATGGCGTCTTGCGCATGAATCCTGTTCATCAGGGCGTCGCGCGTGGCTGGGCAACTGTCGGGTAACTGCATTGCAGTTTGTGAACAGTCGACCAGTATTAGCTGATTGGCAGCATCAGCTTGCTTTAGCGTCTCCATTTCGGTCCGACACAAGGGACAGGAGGCATCGTAATAAATGGTCAGCGGAAAGGTAACTTGTGAGCGCATGATTAAGTTCTCAAAGGGATACTGCTAGATTAAAGCGCTGGTCTTAGCCCTTGAATCCATTCACTTATGAGCATCAAAAATCACGCAAGTTCTCGTGCTCATTGCGCCTACAACACCAGCAGGTTAAGCGTGTGCGACTGCTGCCGCTTTCTGGCAATCCGGACACAATCCCTTCAAGCTAATCTCAATATTTGACACCTGATAAGTATCAAAAATCGCTTGTGGAATATGTGCAGCGAGTTCGTGTATGCATAACACGGTGCCGCAGGACTGGCAGAGCAGGTGGGCGTGGCCGTGGTTGTTAAGCATGCCCGGAGAGGAGGTGCTCGGCGTTTTAAAGCTGCGTTTGGGGCTGTTTAACTGGTATTTCCAGGCGCGGTCTTCGGTGGATATTTTGTGGATGAGGGCATTTTCCTGCAACCAGTCGAGGACGCGATACACCGTGACCCGGTCGATTTCTTTCACGCCTTGCAAGGCGTTGAGGATTTCAGGCTGACTCAAGGCGGTATGCGAGTTGATCAGCGTCGTGAGCACGGCCGTTCGTGCTTGTGTAGGGCGTAACCCGGCTTCTATCATCAATTGTTCAGCGGTAACCATGGCTAAAATTATGAACTACACGACAGCATGGAGCAACCCGCCTTTTGTCTTGCCCAGTCGGGGCGCTTTTCCGCAAACTTTTCTTTGCCAGGCTGCAGGGTATACGGGTGGCGTAATACTTCCAGTAATTCCAGCAGGCGGCTACTGTCGCCACTCATCGCTAAATCAATCGCTTCTTGGGCCAGGTAATTGCGCAGCACATAGACCGGATTGGCGGCAGCCATGCGGTGCTGGTGTTGCTCTAATGATTGCTGGGATTGCGCCAGGCGTTGGCAATAAGTCATGAGCCAGGTCTGGATATCCTGGTTAAAATCCTGCCAGCCTTTTTGCGTATAAAAAGCGTTTTGCAGTGTGCTCACTTGCGGCTGTTGCAGGTCAATCTGCGCAAGGTAGGTAAAAAATAGCGTCTGGTCAATTTCGGCACGGGTCATGATCTCAAAAATCTGGTTGATGAGCTCGCCATCCCCCTCCTGCCAGTGCTCAAAGCCAAACTTGTCAGCGAGACTGGTGGTGAGGGCGCGGAAGTAAGTCTGGTCATAGGTGGCTAATCCGTCTTCAAGACCTTGTTGCGAGGGCAGGATAGTACTTAAAGCTTCTGCGAGCCGTTCAAGATTCCAGCGTGCAATATCGGGTTGGCGGCCAAAGCAATAACGGCGGCCTTGCGCATCGGTGGTGTTGGGTGTCCAGCCAGGGTCAAAATTGTCTATCCAGCCATAGGGGCCATAGTCTATCGTCAGGCCGAGGATGGACATATTGTCGGTATTCATCACGCCATGCACAAAGCCCACACGCATCCAGTGCGCGATCATGACTGCCGTACGGGCACACACTTCTTCAAACCAGACTTCAATCAGTTCGGGGGCAGGATTGTTGACATCCAGCTGCAGGCCGGTGGAGGGCCACCAGTCGGCAAAATCGCGGTCCAGCGTAAAGCCAATCAGGCGTTTTAACAGCACAAGCTCTTCGCGACTGGCAAGCAGTTCAAAATGCCCAAAGCGCGTGAATGAGGGCGCCACGCGGCAGACAATCGCGCCTGGTTCGAGCTGCGGATTGCCGTTATAAAACATATCGCGGACGACTTGGTCGCCAGTGGTGACCAGGCTCAAGGCTCGCGTGGTTGGTACGCCCAGATGGTGCATGGCTTCCGAGCATAAAAATTCGCGCAGGCTGGAGCGCAATACCGCGCGGCCATCGGCTGAACGTGAGTAGGGGGTTTCGCCAGCGCCCTTGAGCTGTAACTCAAAACGTTTTTCGCCGTGCACCAGTTCGCCGAGGTAAATCGCCCGCCCATCGCCCAGTTGACCAGCCCAATGCCCAAACTGGTGGCCGCCGTAGCGGGTGGCATAGGTAAACATGCCGTCCAGCATGCCATTGCCCCCCAGCGTTTGTATCAGTTCACGGTCTTGCAAGTCGGCGGCTGTGAGGCCCAGCATATCGGCCACTTCCGCGCTGTAGGCGATCAGTTGCGGATCTTTAACGGGCGTCGGTTGTACAGCAGACCACAAGCAGTCACTGACTTGTCTGGTGTAGTTGTGGCGGATAGGGTCGCCCGGTAGTTCTCGGACAAAACGGTTATCAAAATTAAGCGGCTTCATCATGTTATTTTAGTCGGTCTCGCTGCTTAAAGTTCACTGCTTGCCAAAAAACAGTGCGCTTCTCGGGTAAAATAGCGTTTTGAATATCCATGGTGTGAACCTCACACAGTTATTTCCCAGATGAATGTTTTTTATGAAGAAGATGGAGGCTTTAAAGTCGCCTCCATTATGTCCGAGGCCGATAGCAGCATGCAGGTCGAAGCGAGCTCGGGCAAGCGCAGCAAAATCAAAACCGCTAATGTACTGATGCGGTTTGACGGTAGCCTGTCAGGTTTTCTGGAAGCCGCACAGGCTGAGGCTGACACATTGGATACAGACTTCTTGTGGGAATGTTGTGGTGAGGCTGAATTCAGTTTTGAAGCGCTGGCTGAAGAGTACTATGGCGGCAAGCCCAGTCGGCAACAGGCAGCCGCTATTGCCATTAAATTACATGGCGCGCCCATGTATTTTTACCGCAAAGGCAAGGGGCAGTATAAAGCGGCGCCGGAAGATACCTTGAAAGCGGCCTTGGCTGGCATGGAAAAAAAACGCAAGCAAGCCGAGCTGATGGCGCAAATGGTGACTCAGCTCAAAGCAGCGACACTACCAGATAGCTTCGCAGGCAAGCTTGACCAGTTGTTGTATGCGCCAGACAAGAATAGCCTGGAGTGGAAAGCCCTCGACCAGGCGGCTGCTGAGCTCAAAAAGTTGCCTATCCAGGTGTTACATGATGTTGGCGCGATTCCTTCTGTGCATGATTACCATCTGGGTGCGTTTCTACGCGAGTATTTTGCGCATGGCACTGAATTCCCGCCATTTTCTTTGGCAGAAAGTCCACACGATTTACCGCTGTCTGACGTGCAGGCATTCAGTATTGATGACAGCACCACCACTGAAATTGATGATGCTTTGTCGGTGACACGGCTAGCTAATGGCAATACGCAGGTAGGTATCCATATTGCGGCGCCGTCGTTGGGGGTTGCACCGCGTGAGGCACTGGACAATGAGGTCATGAAGCGCCTCTCCACCGTGTATATGCCTGGGCACAAGATTACCATGTTGCCAGAAGTGGCAATCCGGCCATTCAGCCTGGATGCGGGTGAGACCAAACCAGCCTTGTCGCTTTACCTGGAAGTCGCGCCTGATTTCAGCATCGTGCATCACCAAAGCCGACTGGAGCGGGTGCAGATTGCAGATAACCTGCGCCACGATACGCTGGAACCTTATTTCAATGAAACCACTTTAGAACAGGATAGCGGACATCCATTGTGGTCATCGCTGGTGTTCCTGTTCCGTCTTGCTGAGAGCCTGGAAAAAGCCCGTGGCAAATATGACCCGACGCGCCCACAACCTGTGGATTTCAATTTTTATGTCACCGATGGGATTGTCAGCATTATCAATCGCCAGCGCGGTTCCCCCATGGATAAACTGGTGGCCGAGCTCATGATTGCCGCCAATAGCCAGTGGGGCCTGTTGCTGGCCGAGCATGGCGTGCCTGGTATTTACCGCGCGCAAAATGGCGGCAAAGTGTATATGACGACCAAGGCTGAAAGCCATCAAGGCTTGGGCGTGGCGCAATATGCCTGGTGTACTTCTCCCTTACGCCGTGCGGTGGATTTAATCAACCAGCGGCAACTGATCAGTGTGCTGACGCTACAAGACCCTGTCTATGCAGCCAACGGCGATGAAATCGTCGGCCATATGCGGAATTTTGATCAAACCTATAATGCCTATAACGAATTCCAGACACGCATGGAACGTTACTGGTGCTTGCAATACCTGATCCAGGAAAATATCACTGAAATCGACGCGACCGTCTGGCGTGAAAACCTGGTGCGTCTTGAAAACCTGCCGTATATGACCAAGGTGCACAGTTTGCCAGCGACCAAACCTGGCACTAAAGTCAGGTTGGCGGTGCAGAAAGTGGATACCTTGCTGATGGAACTGGAGAGCAAATTCTTGCAAGTGGTTGAAGAGGCGATGTCAGCAGAAGCCATGCCAGAAGAAAACAATGCACCCGTTGAAACCGCCAGTCACTCGGATGAACAGGCAGAGAGCGCGTAATGTTTAAATTCAACCGAAAAATTCATAAAGCCGTGTCCGACTTTGAGATGGTAGAAGTCACTGAAACAGACGGCGTACGCTCCATGCACTTGGGCTCCCCCACCATACAAAGTAGCATGAAGGTCAAAGACCCTTATGCCTTGGTGTTGGCGTATTCATGGGGTGCGATGAGCAGCCTGTTGTTCAAGCCAGATGCCAGTAAATTGGTACTGGTTGGTTTGGGCGGTGGCTCCATTGCCAAGTATGTATGGAAATTCTGTCCGCAGATCCGGCAGACCGTGATTGAACTGAATCCGCAGGTCATTCAGGTAGCACGCAGTCATTTTTACGTGCCTGACGATGATGAACGCCTGCAGATTATCGAAGGTGACGGTATTGCTTACATTCAACAGCATCCGGGTCAATGTGACTGGCTCATGATGGATGCGTTTGGTAGCAATGGTTTGCCGCCAGACTTTTGTACACAATCTTTTTTTGATGATTGTGCCGAGGCCTTGACCCCTAACGGCCTGTTTACGATCAACCTGTGGGGCTCGGACAAGAAGTTTGATATCTACATGCAGCGCATGGAGCAGACATTCGGTCAACGTGTGCTGATGATGCCTACAGGCAAGCCTGGCAACATCATTGTGTTCGGCTTCAACCCCGAACTGCCTATCCCGGATCTGGCGACTTTACGCAAACGTGTACAAGAAGCCATGCAAACGCACAATATCAACTTTCCAGACCTCATAGACCGCCTGCAAGGCGCAAACCCCAATAACGGCAAGGAGTTTCAACTCGGTGGCTAATTTCCTGAATCAATTTTTCGCAACCTGCCCGCGTGGCCTGGAAGCCATTCTCGTCGATGAGCTCAAGCAGAGCGGGGCGCGTGATATCAAAGCCACCGATGGCGGCGCCAGTTTTAGTGGTGAGTTGTCGGTCTGTTACCACGCCAACCTGCATTCGCGCGTGGCAACACGTATCCTCATGCAAGTGGGGCGAGGCAAATATACCAAAGAAGACGATATCTACCAGGGCGCATTAAAAATCAATTGGCCCAACTGGTTTGATGTGAAGCACAGCATGATGGTCAAGGTCACGGCGGTGCGTAGCCCGCTTAAAAGCCTGGAATTTATTACCCTGCGTGTCAAAGATGCAATTTGCGACAAATTCCGCCAGGCCGTCGGCAGCCGCCCGAATATTGATACCCGCGAACCCGCGGTCCGCGTGCACGTCTACCTGACCAGCGATAGCTACCAGCTCTATGTGGATACTTCTGGCAACCCGCTTTACCAGCGCGGCAACCGTAAAAACAGCATAGAAGCGCCGTTGCGTGAAAACCTGGCTGCGGGTATTCTCAAGCTCACCGGCTGGCAGCCTGGCCAGGCCCTGTTGGATCCAATGTGTGGCAGTGGTACGTTTTTGCTCGAGGCAGTGATGATGGCGCTCAATATTGCGCCAGGGTTAAACCGTCATTTCGGCTTTGAAAAACTCAAAAACTTTGAATCTGATACCTTCCGCAAAATCCGCAATGCCGCAGCTAAAGCCGTCAAACCAGTGACTTTCCAAAGCATTTACGGTTCAGATATGGATTTACGCGCCGTACGCGTCACCAAGCAGAACCTGGAAATGGCTGGCTGGCTGGACGCCGTGCAATTGACGCATTGGGAGTTTACCCAGGTAGTGCCACCTGCCGAGAGTGGTGTGCTGGTTGCCAACCCGCCTTATGGCGTGCGTATTGGTGAAGATGAAACGCTGGCCGCGCTCTATCCGCAAATGGCCGCCACGCTCAAACAACGATTTTCTGGCTGGAACACCTATTTCCTCACCAACGATTTGCAGATGCCCAAGCTGATGCGTTTAAGCCCCAGCAAAAAAACGCCTTTGTATAATGGCCCGCTGGAATGCCGATTGTTCGAGATCAAAATGGTAGCAGGCAGCAACCGCCGTGAGAAGGCAGAGTCACCAGTGGTGGATGATACTCAGTAAGCTTTTGATTGTTAACAGGATAGCAAGATGACTGATTCAATTGATGCGTTGCGAGCTCGTGTGAATGCCTTTGTTGAAGAGCGCGACTGGGCACAGTTTCATTCGCCCAAAAACCTGGCGATGGCCATGATCGTCGAAGCCGCCGAAGTGGTTGAACATTTTCAATGGATGACAGAAGCAGATAGCCGCCAACTGGATGAAGAAACCAGGCAAAAAGTGGGACAGGAGCTGGCAGATACCTTTGTCTACCTGCTGCGCATTGCTGAGGTATGTGGCATTAATTTGATTCAGGCTGCCAATGCGAAAATCGACCTCAATGCACAAAAATACCCGGTTGAAAAATGCAAGGGTAGCAATGCAAAATACACCGAATACCAGTCCATTGATTGATTGCGATTTGTGAAGGAATACACCCATGACCGCCAATATTCATTCGCCCGTCACTGAGTTGCTCGTGCAACATCACATCCAGTTTCAGGTCATTGAAATCCCACTCAGTGAAGACAAGAAACCTATTCGTAGCCTGGAAGAATTACTTTCTGCCCAGGGTTTAGACCCGCAGTCTGTGGTGCGCAGTGTGGTATTCAAAGGAGAGAGCAGCGGCTTTTGTTTGCTGGCTGTTGCTGGTGGTGGCCGCGCTGATTGGGCTTTGTTACGCAGCCATTTAAACGAACGTAAATGCCGGATGGCCGAGTATGATGAAGTACCGGAAGCAACCGGCTATGTCGTGGGTGCTGTGCCGCCCATCGCTTTACCTGAAGGGTTGCGTGTGTTGGTCGATAGCAGTGTGTCTCGCTATGAGACGGTAGTGATAGGTAGCGGTGTGCTTGGTTATGCCTTGGCTGTGCGCTCAGCCGATTTGATGCAATTGTTGAGCAGCAAAACGCAAGGTAGTTTTGTCAAGGAGTAGCGGCGGTATATCAGCGGTTAATCATTGCCGAGAATGGTATTGAGCGTGCTGCTTTTAGTGCTGGCGACCATGACGGCCGCTTTGCCGGGATTTTCACTGATAGCAGCTACCCAGTCCTCGCTCATGCCTTCCTGCTCAGTATTGGATGATCCGCCCATTAAGCCAGTGAGGCCGGTGGTGTCTTCATTGCTATCATCCCCGTTGCCAAATATCAAGGTAGCATTACTCAATTGATATTGCCGTAATTGTTGCATCAAACCTTTAGCGGTGTAGGTGGCTGCTGTGTTATCAGCACCGCTTAGCGTGACCTGGCTGCTTGCTGAAGAGGAGTCAGTACTTTCAGGGCTTGCTGTCTTTTCCTTGGCGAGCTGGCTGATGGCGTCGCTTGAGCCGGAGTTATAGGCTTTATTCAATAATGCTGAGAGGTTGGTTTGAATGGTTGAAACTGACATGGCCTTACCTCGTGAAAATAGTAGGGATACATTACGCCTTAACTCTTTAACGGCATTGTTCTAATAAACTTTAGAAAGTCCTTCATTTCGCTATTTGACTACCGTTTGATGGCTGTTTTTCATGATGTGGCGAGGCTGACAGCGACGATTTATGGTAAGGTTTCAGCCTTGTTCGATATCACTCTTTTTGGCATCTCATGACCTCAGTCCGCTATTGCGTCAATGGTAAATTGGTCTCTGGCATTGCGCCGACCAACCGTGGTTTCGCCTACGGGGATGGTATTTTCCGCACCATGCGCCTGCTCAATGGGGAGTTGCTGGATTGGCCGTTGCATTACCAGACGCTGGTGGCCGATTGCAGCAAAATCCAGATTGTGTGCCCATCAGCGGAATTGCTGATGCAGGAGTTCAAGTACTTTATGGCGTCTGCCTTGGAGGTCGAGCAATCCTCCGGCATCATCAAGATTATCATTACGCGCGGGGATGGCGCCAGGGGATATGCGCCGCCGGCCATTTGTGAACCCACGCGAGTGTTTGTCCATAGTGCGCTGCCAGAGTATTCTGCGGAGATTTACAGTGCGGGAGTCGCCCTATATACCTGCCAGACCCGGCTGGCCTCGCAGCCATTACTGGCTGGCATCAAGCACCTGAATCGTCTTGAAAACGTATTGGCCCGTGCAGAACTCAAGGATCCCCGCTTTTTTGATGGCATATTGCGTGATTATGATGATCATGTGATTGAAGCTGTCAGCGGCAACCTGTTTATCAGCAAAGATGGTTTGGTGATGACACCAGCGCTGGACCATTGCGGCGTGGCCGGTGTCATGCGGCAAAAAATTCTCGACTGGTACAAAACGCGTGGCAACACTGTCGTGACCACCAGCTTATTGATGGAAAACCTGTTGACTGCCGATGCGGTGGTGATCGCAAATAGTGTTTATGGTGTATTGCAGGTGACGCAGATTGATGAGCAGGCGATTGCCAGCAATGACTGGGCCAAGGAATTAAGAGCATATTTGAATTATGTGGTTCATTAAGCAGGGTATGAAATACGGGGCTGCATTGCTTGGCCTCGGTGGGTTGGCACTTGGCATCTGGATGGTGATTTTTATGATCCGGCCTTTGCCCATGGCGTCAGAAACAATTGGGTTGCAGATTCCAGCCGGGGCCAGTGTGCGCGGGATTGCTGATCAGTTGGTGGCTGCGGGCGTGCTGACTGAGCCATACAGTTTTTTGCTCATGGTCAAGCTGACAGGGAGTGGCAACAAATTACAGGCGGGAGATTACGCCCTGAATACGCCGTTACAAGTGCTATCTTTGCTGGATATTCTCAAGCATGGTACCTTTGATCAGTTCAAGTTGCAATTAACTGAGGGAAAAACCTTTACCGATTTCCGTCAGAAACTGGCACAAATGCCCGGGATCCGTCATGACACGGTAATGCTGTCAGACCATGAGTTGATGCAGTTGGTCAGCGGCCAGGACCAACATCCTGAAGGCTGGTTTTTCCCCGACACTTATTTCCTCGATGCGCAAAGCAGTGATGTCGACCTTTACAAGCGGGCCTACCAGAAAATGGTGCAGCATTTGACTGCCGCCTGGGAGGGGCGTGAGGCTGGGTTGCCTTACCGGTCCATGTATGAGGCGCTGGTGATGGCATCGATTGTGGAAAAAGAAACCGGGGTAGAGGAAGAGCGGCCACAAATTGCAGGCGTGTTTGTCAACCGCCTGCGTAAAGGCATGCGCTTGCAAACCGATCCCACGGTGATTTATGGCATGGGCACGCGGTATCGCGGCAATATCACCAAGAAAGACTTGTTAACGGATACGCCTTATAACACATATACGCGTAGCGGCTTGCCGCCCACACCGATCGCTTTGCCTGGGTTGGCTTCTATTCAGGCTGCATTGCATCCGGCTAAGACGAATGCCTTGTATTTTGTAGCAAATGGGCAAGGACGGCATGTATTTACCAGCTCGCTGGAAGCACATAACCAGGCGGTACGGGCCTATCAATTAAAAAAGCACTAAATGACTGAGGGATGATGAGGTAATGGCGGGTCTATTTATTACGCTTGAAGGCATGGATGGCGCAGGCAAGAGCACGCACATCCCAACCATTCTGCAACTGCTGGCGTCAGGTGGTCGTGAGGTCGTTTCTACACGTGAACCAGGGGGCACACCACTTGGGGAAGAGTTGCGTGAACTCTTGTTGCACAGGGAGATGCATGTGGAAACAGAATCTTTGCTCATGTTCGCCGCCCGTGCCGAACATTTGCAGCAGGTGATATTACCTGCCTTGCAGCGTGATGCGATTGTGGTGTCAGACCGGTTTACCGATGCTTCATATGCCTATCAATGTGGGGCCAGGGGTTTGCCCATGCATAAGATGCAACAATTGGAGCAATGGGTACAAGGTGAGTTGCAGCCTGACGTCACCTTGCTGTTTGATGTACCGGTTGAAGTCAGTTTGCAACGCCTGGCCAGCGCGCGTGCGCCGGATAAGTTTGAAGCCCAGGGGGCGGAATTTTTTGCCCGATTACGGTCTCAATACTTAAAGAGGGCTGCCGAGTATCCGCAAAGGTTCCGCGTCATCGACGCACATAGGCCGCTCGAGGAAGTGAAGAAAACAGTTGAAGAAGTCATTTTATCCATATGATTAAAAAGCTTTATCCATGGCAAGATTTACTGTTTTCGCAATGGATGCAAGCAGGGAATAGCCGCCACCATGCCTTGCTGTTTCATGGAAAAGCTGGCATAGGCAAGCTGGATTTTGCACGCACCATGGCTGCCGGGTTGCTGTGCCTGCAACCACAAAATGGGATGGCTTGTGGCGAGTGCGAATCCTGCCATTGGCTATCGGAAGGCGCACATCCAGACTTCAGGGAAATCACCCCTGAAGATGATGACAGTGGCAGCGAAAGCAGTAAAAAGAAAACGCGCAAACGGCAGCAGATTCTGATTGACCAGATCCGCGCCTTGCATGATTACCTCGCCTTGAGCACACATAGAGTGGATGGCATACGCGTGGTGTTGATTCATCCGCTTGAAGCCATGAATGTTGCCGCCTCCAATGCCTTATTGAAATTGCTTGAGGAGCCACCGCAACGGACGCAGTTTTTGCTGGTGTCACATCAGCGGCAAGCCTTGCTGCCAACGATTTTAAGCCGTTGCATGCAGGTGGAAATGCCTGTGCCCAGCATGGAGCAGGGCTTGCAATGGCTGCAGTCACAATCAGTTGCTCATGCGGAGTGGGTGTGGCACTACAGTGGTGGTGCGCCCACGACGGTATTACAGGACGAGCTGGATTTGCATGGCTGGTATCAGCAGTTCCGGCCGCAATTGCTGCGAGGGGCTGAGATGGATGTCGTCGCCGTGGTGCCCGTGTTGATCAAACTTGGCATGGAGCAGGCCATACAGGCATTGCAAAAGTGGTTGCTGGATGTATGGTTATCTTGCAACCAGCAACCACTGCGTTACCATCCTGGTGATGCCGGGCCTATGCAACCCCTGGCATCTGGTGTCAATTTATCGCGATTGCTGGCATTTCAACAACAACTAAATCGTTTTAAAATGACAGCACAGCATCCGCTCAATCAGGAGCTACAGCTGGAACAGCTATTACTGCAGTATAAGAAAATGTTTGGCTAGCATCGCCAGGCATTCTGGAGCTTAGGCAATGAACGATACCTTACCACCCGCTGCTGCAAAACCAGGTGTTTTGTCGCTGGCTATCCGTGAAAAAGCGGCCCTGTTTGCCGCTTACATGCCGTTTGTCAAGGGGGGAGGCTTGTTTATCCCCACCAGCAAGCCGTTTAAAATGGGGGAGGAGGTATTTATGCTGCTCACCTTGCTCAATGATCCAAACAAGCTTAAGGTAGTCGGTAAAGTCATCTGGATTACGCCGCAAGCGGTTAACAACAAGCCACAAGGCATAGGCATACAGTTCTCGGACAAAGATGGTGGTGTCGAAGCCAAGAAACGCATTGAAACCATCCTGGGTGCAGCACTCAAATCCAGCCGACCATCCAATACCATTTAGCCCCATTTTTAATCCTGTTATCGAGTTTCTTTAAGTCACATGTTAGTCGATTCGCATTGCCATCTTAATTTCCCCGAACTGGTCCAGAATATGGACCAGGTGCTAGACACCATGCGTAGCAATGAAGTCGGGCATGCCCTGTGTGTTTCCGTGACACTGGATAAATTCCCTGAAGTGCTGGCCATTGCTGAGCAGCATCCGAATATATACGCCTCAGTCGGCGTGCATCCGGATTACGAAGACATACAGGAGCCGACAGTGGAGGAGTTGGTCAGGTTGGCCAACCATCCTCGTGTGGTGGCGATAGGCGAAACAGGGCTGGATTATTTCCGCCTGACGGGCGATCTGGAGTGGCAGCGTCACCGTTTCCGTACCCACATCCGCGCAGCCAAGGCCACAGGTAAACCGCTTATTATCCACACACGCAATGCGGCCGAAGATACGCTGCGCCTCATGCAGGAAGAGGGCGCAGCAGAGGTCGGGGGAGTCATGCATTGTTTTACCGAAAGCTGGGAGGTGGCGCAGGCAGCCATTGAGATGGGATTTTATATCTCGTTTTCCGGTATTGTGACATTCAAGAATGCGCAGGCTTTGAAAGACGTCGCGCAAAAGGTGCCATTAGATAAAATTCTGGTAGAGACCGATTCCCCCTATCTGGCTCCTATTCCTTTCCGTGGTAAAACCAATCAGCCAGCGTATGTGCGGCATGTCGCTGAAGAGGTTGCCCGCTTGCGAGACGTACCATTACAGCAATTCATGGAAACGACAACAGCCAATTTCTTCAAGTTATTCAAGCACGCTCAGCCATGCAAGTCACTCTCTTAGGCGTAGGCTCCAGTGCAGGCACACCTGCCGTTGGCTGTCGTTGCGATACCTGCACCTCCACCGATACCCGTAACAAGCGCACGCGCTGCTCTAGCATGGTGACCCTTGATGACGGCAGGGTCATCCTCATAGACACC
Source organism: Methylophilus sp. TWE2 (assembly GCF_001183865.1). Classification (NCBI taxonomy): domain Bacteria; kingdom Pseudomonadati; phylum Pseudomonadota; class Betaproteobacteria; order Nitrosomonadales; family Methylophilaceae; genus Methylophilus; species Methylophilus sp. TWE2. Next base: position 1,750,871 of record NZ_CP012020.1, on the reverse strand, counting down.
TCTCCTGATTTACGCCAGCAAGCGTTGCGTGAAAAAATGAACCGGGTAGATGCGGTGCTTTACACCCACACACATGCAGACCATTTGCATGGTATTGACGACCTGCGCGCCTTTTGCCAAGTGAATCGCTGCCAGATTCCGCTCTACAGTTACCCGGAGGCGATTAGCCATATTCAGGAAAAATTTGGCTATACCCTGCGCGACCCAATTCCCCAATATTGGGATTTGCCGGTGCTGGCTGCCAATATCGTTGAGGGGCCTTTTGAAGCCGCCGGGCAAATGGTCATCCCTATCCCCATCATGCACGGCAAGATCCGCATCTACGCTTACCGTATCGGTAATTTTGTCTATATGACCGATGTGTCAGAGATCCCCGAAAGCTCGTATGCCTTGTTACAAGGCGTCGATGTCCTGCTGATTGACTGCCTGCGTGAAAAACCGCATCCCACCCATGTCTGCCTGGAACAAACACTGGGCTTGATTGAGCGCATAGGCGCCAAGCGTAATGTGTTGATACACATGACACACGAACTCGAATACCACGCTTTGCAACCCCGGTTACCAGCCAATGTCGTCGTTGGTTATGATGGACTGCAACTGCATTTTTAGCCATATTGCTGGCATGCCAGGTCAACCAAATAGGGCGATAAGCAGTTATACTTGCACCAAATAATAATTCAGCAACTCGATTTTGGATAACAGGAAGTAAACATGAAGTTATATGCAAAAATTTCGGCCATACTGGTAGCAGCTTCAGTGCTGATGGCGGCGACAAGCGCATTCGCCGGTAAGACTTACACAGAAGATGAATTTATCAGCGGCTTTAGTGGTAAATCAAAAAAATTGATTATAGAAAAGCTCGGGCAGCCTTTTAAAAAGCAACAGTCTGTGAAACCAAGCAACGCCAACAACATGATAGGCACCATGGGTAAGCAACAAGACAACTCAAAGCCTGTGCAGGTTGAAATGTGGTACTACAAAAATTTGGTGAGATACGACGATAAACATACTTATAAAGAAACCGAAGTCACTTTTGTGAATGACAGGGTGATGAATATTGGTTTTTTTAATAACCGATAAGTAATTAAAAATGGTAGTTTCTAAAAAGCCTCGGGTGACCGGGGTTTTTTATTTTTGCTCGTTCCTTCAAAAAGAACCGTTGATCAAAATAAATTGCTCATGCGATTTTTGAAAGGTGTTCACTGGGTTTGTGGCTATTCAGAGAATACTAATTGCACTAGCCGGGCCTCACCGACGGTGATAGGAGATCCATGGTCATGCCTGGGTCTTTTTGTTTGGTTGTGCTCAAGCGTTTCAAAGAAAAAACGTACAGAGAGGAAGTGGGTCTGAAAAAAGATAATTAAAACTAAGGAGATTAGGGGCAATTAATTAAAGTTACAGCTTTACCTGACACGATACTTAGAGCATTAAATGGCACTGGAAATTTACCACTACACTCAAAAGATATTAAATGATGGAGCCAAAGCGCTGGAATGAAATCATGGTTTAGCTTGTCCAAAGAGAAGTTTGAGTTAATTAAGGCGCGAGTGGGAAAGAGTGTTAAACTTGCTTTATGTTGATTCAAGCAGTAGCCAGGCAAATTCTTTTGAGTACAGTAAGAATATCGATTGCTTGGGAGTCTAATTTGGCGCAGCTGGTAAGCTGCTTGATGGTGCCCAGAAGAGGACTCGAACCTCCACGTCGTTAAACACTAGTACCTGAAACTAGCGCGTCTACCAATTTCGCCATCTGGGCTAAAGAAGCTGTGCATTTTAAAGGAAGAATAAATATTGTCAACCAGAAAAACTAAAAAATCCCTGCGCGCAAATGACCCGCAGGCCAAGCGAGAAGCCGAGTTATACCAGACACCTTTGCCCAGTCGGGAGCTGGTGTTGCAGTTGTTGTCAGATCAGGGTGTTCCCCTGAGTGCCGAGCAGATTTATGTGCTGCTGGATATCAGTCCTGATGAGCGGGACATCTTTAACCGCAGGCTGGGCGCGATGGAGCGCGATGGCCAGTTGATGCGCAACCGCAAGGGCGCATTTTGTTTACCGGATAAAATCCATTTAATTGCTGGGACTGTGTTTGGCCATACCGATGGCTATGGTTTTCTTGTCCCAGATGATAAAACCAAGAGTCCCGAAGATATTTTTCTTGGACCTAAAGAAATGACTTTGGTCATGCATGGTGACCGTGCCATGGTTCGCTTGGCGGGAGTAGACCGTAAAGGCCGCCCTGAGGGCAAACTTGTTGAAGTGCTGGAGCGTGCCAACAAGACGCTGGTTGGGCGTGTGATCCGTGCGCAAGGTGTCACCATTGTGGCAGCAGAAGATAAACGCATCAGCCAGGATATTGTGATCCCTTATCACTTGGATATGGACGCACAAGTCGGGCAGATCGTCACCATAGAGCTGACGGAATATCCGTCTTCACACTCCATGCCCATGGGTAAGGTGGTGGAAATCCTCGGTAACTATGCCGACAGTGGCATGGAGATTGAGATTGCGCTGCGCAAGCATCATTTACCGCATCAATTCAATCCGGCTGCGCTCAAGCAGGCGGAAGACTTTCCCAAAACCGTACAAACCAAAGATTACAAGGGGCGCAAGGATTTACGTGCCTTGCCATTGATTACCATTGATGGGGAAACGGCCCGTGACTTTGATGATGCCGTATTTGCTGAGCCGCAAGGTAAGGGCTGGCGGCTGGTGGTGGCGATTGCCGATGTGAGTTTTTATGTACAGCCGGGTGATGCGCTGGATAAAGAGGCCTATGACCGCGGCAACTCTGTGTATTTTCCGCGGCGCGTGATCCCCATGTTGCCTGAAGCCTTATCTAATGGCTTGTGCTCATTGAACCCTGACGTTGAGCGCCTTTGCATGGTGTGCGATATGCAGGTGGATGGCCAGGGTGTGGTCAAACAATACCAGTTTTACCCCTCAGTCATGCTTTCAAAAGCACGTATGACTTATACCAAAGTGGCGGCCTTATTGCAGGGCGAAGATGCCGCCTTGAGCGAGGAATACGCCTGGCTTTTGCCGCATTTGCAAAACCTGAACAGTGTTTTCCGCTTGATGCTGACACAACGTGAAAAACGCGGTGCAGTGGAGTTTGAGTCTGTTAAAACCATGATGGTATTTAACGATAACGGTAAAATCGACAAGATTGTGCCTGTCGTCCGCAATGATGCACACAAGCTAATTGAGGAGTGCATGCTGGCAGCCAACGTCTGTGCCGCTGACTTTCTGCTCAAGAACGAGCAGACCTGTTTATTCCGTATCCATGAAGGCCCGACGCCGGAGAAACTGGAAGCGTTGCGCCTGTTTATGGGCGAGTTCGGGTTTGGTGTGGGCGGTGGTGAAAGTCCACGTGCCAAAGACTATGCCAAATTGATGCAGCGCATCAAATCACGCCCGGACGCACAGTTATTACAAACCGTGATGCTGCGCTCCATGCAGCAGGCCGTGTACAGCCCGGATAATGTTGGCCACTTTGGTTTGGCATATGAGGCTTATACCCACTTTACGTCACCCATCCGCCGCTACCCGGATTTGCTGGTACACCGTGCCATCAAGGCCGTGGTGGAGGGTAAGCGCTACCAGGCCAAAGACTGGCACCAGCTGGGCGTACATTGCTCAATGACAGAGCGTCGTGCCGATGATGCCACACGCGATGTAACCAACTGGCTGAAATGCTTTTACATGCAGGACAAAGTCGGAGAAGTATTTAGCGGCACCGTGGCTGGCGTCACCAGTTTTGGCTTGTTTGTTGCGCTGGATGAGGTGTATGTCGAAGGCTTGTTGCATGTGACCGACCTGGGGAATGACTACTTTATCCATGACAAGGCTAGGCATGAAATGGTGGGTGAGCGTACGGGCGTCAGGTATCGCCTGGGCGACCGCTTGACAGTGAAGGTTGTACGCGTAGATCTGGAAACATCACGCATAGACTTTACGCTGGTTGGCGCAGTAGAAGCGCCTGCCGATGCCGAAAATGACGACGCTGGCGACGATGAGCCTCAGTCTGTCAGTAAAAAGGTGAGGGTGTCTAGGCCCGGGAGTGCTACAGCGAAAGCGGCGCCAACGGCCTGGGCCAGAAGCGCGACGACGGCTACAAAACCAGCCGCTCCAGCGTCCAAGTCCTCACGTGGTAAGCCAGCTTCAGCTTCTGCAGGCAAGGCTGCGGCAGGTAAATCGCGTTCGGCAAAAGACAAAGGCCGTCATTCGGCACAAAAAAATAAAGGCAAACCAAAGGCAAAAGCCCGATAATAGCGTCTTGAGTCGCATTCATGTGATTGAGTAGTCAATTCACGCAGCCAGCAGTTTTAGCCTGTTTGCTGCGTGATTCATTTTTAAGCTTTTGCGTATGGTTTGCAAAGGTCATCAAAAGAAATTTAGGAGTCACTATGTCAGAAACCCGCATTTTGTTTGGTTTTCATGCGGTGTTGAGTCGCATGCGTCAGCATGGCAACAGCATTCAGGAAATTATTATTGATCAGGAGCGTGTAGACGCACGCATGCGTGACCTGCTCGACATGGCCAAGTCACAGAATATTCGAGTGATACAAGCTGAGCGTCAACGCCTGGACGGTTTTATCGGTGCGCATGGTCGTCACCAAGGGGTCATTGCACGCGTGGTGGAAACGCCCATGCCATACAAGGATATTCACGATGTTCTGGAATCAGATCTCGATGAACCGCCATTTTTCCTGATCCTGGATGGCGTGCAGGATCCTCATAATCTTGGTGCTTGCTTACGTGTGGCGGATGCCATGGGCGTCCATGCCATTATCGCGCCTAAAGACCGTTCTGTTGGTTTGAATGGTACCGTGCGTAAGGTTGCCAGTGGCGCCGCAGAGACAGTGCCTTTTATTGCGGTAACTAATCTGGCGCGCACCATGCGTGAGTTGAAAGAGGCTGGCGTGCATATTGTTGGTACTACCATGGATGCGCCTGGCACTTTGCACAATAGCAAGCTGGAGGGCCCGATTGCGTTAGTGATGGGGGCTGAGGGCGATGGCATGCGCCGGTTGACGCAAGAAACCTGTGACTCGCTCATTACCATTCCGATGTTTGGATCGGTACAGAGTTTGAATGTGAGCGTGGCCAGTGGGATTGCCTTATATGAAATTCGCAGACAACGCGTATTGGCTGGCGGTAAAGCTTAATCGGGCTTGATTGTATGCTGACACTGCGTGATTTATGGCTGCAATCGCGCCAGCAGTCCGAGCGTTTGTGGTTAGGGCAGGCGCTGGCTTTTATGGGGGCTATTGTGGCGGTGCCAATCCCGTTGCTAATGCCTTTGCTGGTCGATGAGGTGCTGTTGAATCAACCTGGCAAGCTGACCCAGTTCATGACCTGGTTGTTGCCACATGACTGGATAGGGCCAGTCGCCATCATTTTAACCGTCACGCTGATGACCATGAGTCTGAGATTGGGCAGCGTGCTGCTTGGTGTCGCCACCACCCGCATTTTTGTCGGCTTGTCCAAACAAGTGACCCTGGGCGTTCGCCAGACCTTGCTCGATAAACTCTCCCGTATCCGCATGCAGGTGTATGAAAACCTGGGCGCAGGGCAGGTGACGGCACGATTACTCACAGATATTGAAACCTTGGACAAGTTTTTGGGTGAGACCATTGCCAAGGTGTTGGTAGCCATATTGAGCGTGATTGGGGTGGCGATTGTGTTGTTATGGATGCACTGGCAACTGGCGCTGATCATCCTGTTAGTGAATCCGTTTGTGATTGCACTGACCATGGTGCTGGGTAAAAAGGTTAAAGCGTGGAAGCAGCGTGAAAATAGCGCGTTTGAAATGCTGTCGCAATCCGTGACTGAGACCCTGGAAGTCATGCAGCAATTGCGCGCCACCAATAGCGACAAACGCTTTCTAGATAAAGCCAAACAGGCGGCTGAGGCTGTCCGTGAAGCAGCCACTGCTTCAGGCTGGAAATCAGATGCCTTGTCGCGTTTATCTTTTGGTGTGTTTCTGTTTGGCTTTGAGATCTTCCGGGCCGTCGCCATGTTGATGGTCGTGTTCTCCACACTCTCAGTCGGGCAAATGATCGCCGTGTTTGGCTATTTATGGTTCATGATGGGGCCAGTGCAGGAATTGCTGTCAGTTCAGGTTTCCTTTTATGCTGCCAAAGCCGCGCTGGGGCGGATCAACCTGGTACTCGCCGCAGAAGAGGAACCGCATTATCCAGCCACCGTGCATGCATTTTCTGGTCAGGTTCCCGCCGCCATCAATTTACAAAATGTCACCTTTTCATATGGCGAAGGCGATCCTATCCTGGCAGAGGTCTCAGTGACTATCGCGCCGGGTGAGCAAGTGGCGTTGGTTGGGGTTTCGGGCGCAGGTAAATCGACACTGGTGCAGCTATTACTTGGCTTGTATGCGCCCAATCAAGGTCGAATCCTGTTTAATGGTCAGGCAATAGAACAATTGGGTTATGCCCAGGTGCGTGAACATATCGGCGTCGTCTTGCAGCATCCCATGCTGTTTAATGATAGCGTACGGCAGAACTTGAGCCTGGGTCAGCCTTATGACGATGACGACTTGTGGCAGGTGCTGGAAGTGGCGCAGTTATCGCAGTTTGTACGTGATCTGCCGCAAGGGCTGGACACACCGTTAGGTCGCAGCGGTGTCCGGTTATCTGGCGGGCAACGTCAACGCCTGGCCATTGCCCGCATGATGCTCAAGCAGCCACAAATAGTGATTCTTGATGAGGCAACCTCGATGCTGGATACGCATACCGAAGCCTTGTTGCATCAAGCCATGCGAAAATTCCTGCGTGGCCGCACCACAATCATCATTGCGCACCGGTTGTCTGCGGTAAAAGAAGCCGACCGCGTATTAGTGTTTGATGGTGGCCGCATTATTGAAGAAGGCCAGCACGATGCTTTGGTCAATCGCACTGGCAGTGTTTACCAGCGGCTTTATGGGTCGCAAACAGCCTGAAAACTGGCTGTTCGCGTCGTAGGCTTATGGAAGCCTGCTCACTTCATGACCAGGTTTGGCGGTCTCTCCAATATCATTCAGGACATGCGTGATTTCGCCTGTTCCACCCAGTGAAACGCTGGTCACATGGCTGAAGCGGATGTTGGGCCCCTGCGGCGCTTCAATCGCGCTATTGAGTTTGACACTGGGATTTTCATTAAAAAAGCAATAAATGCCCATGCCTATGGCTGTATGGCGGGTCACATGGTCAGCAACTTTATAAGAAGCAAAGCCATTGACGCTACCATTCATCCAGCCTTGCTGGTCAGGTACATCATAAGGTGCTTCACTCTGATAGAAATAGACTGCACCGTTTTCGCCGTTCCAAACAGTCTGATAATCATGGAAATGCTCGACAAATAAACCGTACATGGTGACATCATCACCATTGACGACAATGCCATGTTTAGTTTTATTACTTGCCCAGCCGATACCATTGCCATGGTCACCACGCCATACCCACAAATTGTCACCAATCACGTGATTGCTATTGATCATCACGCTATGGGTTGCATTGCCGACGGCAGCACCACCCACCCTGAAGAACACGTCTTGCAAGGTGATGGGGTTTCCTGCATGGCTGACAGCACTTTTACGTTCACCCACTTGCAGCAGAGTGTCCGAGTTTTTTTCACCTGCATCGAACAAGATGCCACCAAGTTTGACGCCATCCACATCAGCCACCGTCATGGCGACGTTGCCGGCCACGGGCTCTAAAGTCGCAATCCCAAGGCCAAGGATGATAGTGTTGGGGCGAATGACTTGTAAGGCCTTGTCCAGCTTGTAAATGCCTGGGGTCAGCAAAAGGTGCTTGCCCTTATTTAAAGCCGCATTGATGCTGTCTGCAGTGTCAGTGGCGGCTTTTGCAATGTAAAACTGCTCAATCGGTAGTGATTCACCTTGCAAATGCGCGTCTTGCCAGGAAATGCCTTGTGTGTTGGTGTGTAAAGCAGGCACAAATACCTCGTAAGCACCAGCCTGGTTGATGGTGAGGAAAGGTTTTTCACGCATCACAGGCGTTTTGTCAACTACCGTATAAGGCGGGTTGGGCCAGTGTTCAGCATCGGGTGTATTTTTAACGCCGACAAACACCATATTCCAGTTGGCATTGGTCCAGCTACCCAGCGTCGAATTTCTGGTGAGCCATTGCTGTTGCGTACCGGAGTTGATCTGTTGGTCAATCAGGCTGTCGGCAATAAAGCCGCCGCTGGACCAGCCGCCGTTGTCATCCAGCAGCATATTGCCACGTACATGAATACGGCGTAATGGCGCCGCTTGCGAGACGGCCCATTGCATGGTGCCGTTGTCCGGTGTGACAGACAAGTTTTCCACGCTGCGCCAGAAGTTTTGTGTGGCGTCCTCTTCATGCCAGGTGGCTTTGACTTCAATGCCACCTTGCAGCATCACATCGTCAGGGTATTGTCCCAAACCCGATAGTTGTGTGTAAAAGCCAAGTTTGATTTTGTTGTGGTAAACACCAGGCTTAAACAACACCGCGTAGCGCTCAGGGCCAAATTGGTTACTTTCCTGCTGTTTGAATAAGGTGTCCAGTTTTTGCTGGATGTCATCTGATGGCATGCCTGGGTCTAGAATAATGACATTTTGGCCAAAGTCAGGGGTGGTTGCCTGCACTTTATGGGCTTCTGTTTCCTGGCAACCGAGTAGAAGAAGGGTGGCAAATCCAGCGCCTAGTGTTTTAAGTGTAGGGGCTTTGAGAATGGAATAATCTGGCAAAAACGAACGCATAGATAAGTAGTTTCCAAGAGAAATCATTTATACATGACCGCAACAGCGCGGATGAAATTCAAATTTTTTCATAGCCTATTCCCAATTTCCCTTAAAAATGTCATCAATATGAGACACTTTTTTGCAGCGCTAACCGCTTGAGCTTAGCCTAGGTTCAAGGTGCTTAAGGTGTCTTTGCGGACGCGAGAGAGCAGCGCCGTATCGTCAATCAGTGATTCACCAAAAGACGGAATCAGGGATTTCAGTCCATCCTGCCAAGGCTGCGTTTGCATGCGGTGACCAAAACATCGGTGTAGTACATCCAACATTGCTTTTACGCTGACAGAGGCGCCAGGTGAGGCCCCAAGTAATGCGGCCAGACTGCCATCGGCACTGGCGACAATTTCGGTACCAAACTCCAGCTTGCCCCAGTGCTGGTGGCAACGCTTGATGATTTGGACGCGTTGGCCAGCATGCGCCAGTTGCCAGTCCTCACTACGCGCATCCGGTAAAAAGACACGCAAAGACGCCATGCGCTCTTCGTGGCTTTGAAACACCTCTTTAATCAGATATTTGGTCAAGTCCATATTATGGCGTCCGGCACCGAGTAGGCTCTTGATGTTTTTGAGTTTGACCGATTTTGCCAGGTCAAAGCGAGACCCTTGTTTCAGGAAACGCGTTGTGAATCCTGCATAGGGGCCGAACAGCAGAGCGGGTTTGCCTTGTATCATGCGTGTATCCAGATGCGGGACGGACATGGGCGGAGCACCTACCGCCGCCTGGCTATACACTTTGGCGTGATGCGTTTTAATCAATCGATCGTTATTGCAGATCAGCCACTGGCCACTGACTGGAAAGCCACCGTAACCATGCGCTTCTGGGATGCCTGATTGTTGTAATAAGGGCAGTGCGCCTCCACCGGCACCCAAAAAGACAAATTTTGCATGATAGTGTTGCGTGTGACCAGACACCATGTCCTGGATGCGCACTTGCCAGCTTGTTTGTTCACGTGATTGCTGTTGCTTAAGTTTGGTGACCCGGGATTGTGTCAGCAACGTGAAGTTGGGACGTGTTTTGAGGTAAGCGACCAATTGGCGTGTCAGGGCACCAAAATTGACATCTGAGCCATGGGCCACACGCGTTGCTGATATTTTTTCAGCTGCCTGGCGGCCAGACATCATCAGTGGCATCCAGTCGTTGAGTATATTGGGTTGTTCGCTCCACTGCATCTCGGCAAACAGCGGGTGTGCTTGTAATAACTCAAACCGCTTGCGCAAGAAAGCACCATCCTCACTCCCCCAAACGGCACTTAGATGCGGCACGCGTTGGATAAAGTCAGCCGCATTTAATATGCCTTCTTTGACCAGTGTAGACCAGCACTGTAAAGACACTTCAAAAGCGGCATTAATTTCCAGTGCTCGGTGGATTTGAATATCCCCATTTTTGGCTTTGGGCGTGTAGTTGAGTTCGCAATAACCGGCGTGACCTGTGCCTGCATTGTTCAGGGCATCAGAGCTTTCAAGGGCAACATCTTCCAGTTGTTCTACCATGCAAATATGCAGGGTTGGGTCGAGTCGATGTAGCAGAACTGCCAGCGTAGCGCTCATAATGCCGCCACCGACCAGCAATACATCGAGATCAGTTGTTGCCATGGTATACGATTCCCCTGTGTTGAGGCGCCTGGATGTCAAACGCACAATGTTAATACCGCCGCGCATTATAATATAAATCGAAAAACACGCTGCATTAGGCTCAAGTCGCTGCGTGTTTGCTCACCGCGATGGCGCTGGCGTAAACTTGTCAACATCGGGCTTTTGCGGTAATCTCTAGCATTCGCCAGAAATGGTTCAAAACTAGAAAAAAACGAGTCCTGACTTGAAGTTAGGGCAAACATGTGCAAGTCTTTATCAAGGACTTAAACTGAGTTTGCCGGATCGTCAGGGTGATTGTGGGATAGATGATTGGGGTGTGTATGAAAAATCCGCTGGAATCTGTGACTGGGTCCATCATATCAGGGTTGCTATTAACCCTGGCTTTGGTTTTTTTCCTGAAAAATTTTATTGTGGCTGGAGGCTGATTCATGGAACTGCTACCAGCACTCGCACGATGGATACATTTCCTGGCAGGAATTACCTGGGTTGGATTGTTGTATTACTTTAACTTGGTGCAAATGGCTGGTCTTAAAGCTGCAGCCTCAGATGGAACTGCCGCTGGAATTAACAAGCATATCGTGCCACGTGCGTTGCTATGGTTTCGCTGGTCAGCCGTTGTGACTTGGCTGGCAGGGGCGGCTTTGCTAGGGGCGCACTTCACCGATGCCTTCGCCTTACGTCAGGGTTTTGAACTGATTGGCGTTGGCGCATGGCTAGGCACTATCATGTTGTTGAATGTCTGGGTATTCATTTGGCCTAACCAGAAAAAAATTCTTGGGATGGTGTCAGCGGATGATGCAGAAAAAAATAAAGCGCGACGTGTGGCCATGCTGGCATCACGTACTAATTTAGTGCTCTCACTGCCCATGTTATTTTTCATGGCCAATGGATTGAGCCATCGCGCAGTATTGGGTTTTTAGCGGGTTTAAGACGTTTACGGCGGCTTAAGCCGCCGTTTTTGTTTTTTGAAAAAGGGTTTGAAATGCATTCGGAACACTTAATGAACACCTATGGCAGGCAGCCGGTGACTTTTGTCAAAGGTGAGGGTGTCTGGTTGACGGACACTGCCGGTGATCGCTATCTGGATGCGCTGTCTGGCGTGGCCGTGAATGGCTTGGGTCATGCTCATCCCAAGTTTGTGGCTGCATTGAATGCGCAAATTGCCAGGTTGATTCATGTGTCAAATATCTACCAAATTGCAGAGCAGGCAGCACTGGCTGACAAGCTGGCTGAGCTGTCAGGCATGGACCGCGTGTTTTTCTGTAACTCCGGTTGTGAGGCCAATGAAGCTGCGATCAAACTGGCGCGGTTATATGGCCACAATAAAGGCATTGATCATCCTGAAATCATTGTCATGGATCAAAGTTTTCATGGCCGGACCATGGCGACCTTGTCTGCCACGGGCAACCGCAAGGTGCAGGCGGGCTTTGAGCCTCTGGTGAGCGGTTTCCTGCGAGTGCCATTTGATGACCTTGAAGCGGTGAAAACCATCGCCTCACACAAAAACAACGTAGTGGCTATCCTGGTAGAGCCGGTGCAAGGTGAGGGGGGTATCCATATTCCTGCCAGCCTCAAAGGCTACATACAAGGACTGCGTGAAATCTGCGATGCCAACGGCTGGTTGCTGATGCTGGACGAAGTGCAGTCTGGCATTGCCAGAACCGGTACCTGGTTTGCTTTCCAGCATACCGGTATTTTGCCGGATGTGATGACGCTGGCGAAAGGCCTGGGTTCAGGTGTACCGATTGGCGCCTGTGTCGCCCGTGGCGTGGCGGCTGAAACATTTACGCCTGGCAAGCATGGCTCAACCTTTGGCGGTAACCCGTTGGCGACCGCTGCCGGGTTGGCGACGCTGGACATTATTGCCGAAGAAAAGCTGCGCGAAAATGCACAAACGGTCGGCGATTACATCCGCCAGCAGTTTACCGAGTCACTGAAAAGCGCAACGGGCGTCGTCAATATCCGCAATGCGGGCATGATGATAGGCATTGAACTGGACAAACCCTGTGCTGACCTGGTCAAGCAGGCGCTGGCTGCGAAGCTGCTGATTAACGTGACTTCTGAGAAAGTGATCCGTCTATTGCCTCCGCTTGTCATGAGTAAACAGGAGGCCGATGAGCTGGTCAGCAGATTGACGCCACTGATATTGAATTTTTTAAAGGCAAGCGCTTGATCGAACAGGCGCCCAACATATGATGAGTATCAAACACTTTTTGCAGTTTAATGACCTGACCCGCGACGAGATCGAACACATCTTTCATCGTGCCAAATGGATTAAATCGCAGTTTAAAGACTACAAACAATACTGGCCGCTGGTAGATCGCACGCTGGTCATGATTTTTGAAAAGGCCAGCACACGTACACGCCTGTCATTCGAAGCCGGTATGCAGCAGTTGGGTGGCTCAGCCATCTACCTCAATACCCGCGATTCACAGCTGGGTCGCGGCGAACCGGTAGAAGATGCGGCGCAAGTCATTTCGCGCATGAGCGATATCGTGATGATCCGCACATTTGAGCAAAGCATCATCGAGCGTTTTGCGCAAAATTCGCGCGTGCCAGTGATTAATGGCCTGACCAACGAATATCATCCATGCCAGATACTGGCGGATATATTTACCTTTATTGAACACCGTGGTTCGATTCAGGGCAAAACCGTGGCGTGGATTGGCGACAGCAACAATGTCTGCAATACCTGGCTGCAAGCCGCAGAGGTGCTGGACTTTAATGTGCATGTCTCTACACCGCCCGGCTATGAAGTGGAGCCTGAGCGTGCCAACCTGTATGGCACCTCCCATTTCGAGTCATTTGCTGACCCGATGGAAGCTGCACGCGGCGCGGATTTGGTCACCACCGATGTGTGGACATCGATGGGCTTTGAAGCAGAAAACGAAGAGCGTCGTAAAGACTTCGCAGACTGGCAAGTGGACGCCGACATGATGAAGGTCGCCAAGGCGGAAGCTGTATTTATGCATTGCTTACCTGCGCACCGTGGCGAAGAAGTCGCTGCCGAAGTGATCGACGGCAAACAAAGCGTCGTGTGGGATGAAGCAGAGAATAGATTGCACACACAAAAAGCGTTGATGGAATTTTTGTTGTTGGGCAAGGTTTGATTTTTCACCACAGAGATCACAGCGTGTTCCAAGGTTTTTTCTCCTTGTCCTCAGTGATCTCTGTGGCTAAAAAATTTGTGTTTTTATAGTTTCACGCTGACACCAAATTTAAATCACGCGTGTCAGCCTGGCGTCACAATCAATTTGATGCCAAAAGCAGGTGTTAGCCACAGAGAACATCGAGGCCACAGAGAAAAGCTTTTTAAGGGCTTTCTCTTTCCTCTCGTTAGCTGTGAGGTAAAAATATTTTTTATGGAAATATAACTTCAATGAGCGATATTAAAAAAGCAGTATTAGCCTATTCTGGCGGCCTGGACACATCCGTGATTTTGAAATGGTTGCAAGACACCTACCAATGTGAGGTGGTGACGTTTACGGCCGACCTGGGCCAGGGTGAGGAGCTGGAACCGGCCCGCGAAAAAGCCAATAAGTTCGGCGTCAGCGAAATTTACATCGATGACCTGCGCGAAGAGTTCGTGCGTGATTTCGTGTTCCCGATGTTCCGCGCCAACACGGTGTATGAAGGTGAGTACCTGTTAGGGACGTCGATTGCCCGTCCATTAATCGCCAAACGCCTGATTGAAATCGCCAATGAAACCAAAGCCGACGCGATCTCACATGGCGCGACCGGTAAGGGCAATGATCAGGTGCGTTTTGAGCTGGGCGCCTATGCCTTGAATCCGAATATCAAAATCATCGCGCCATGGCGTGAATGGGATCTGCTCTCACGCGAAAAATTACTGGCCTATGCTGAAAAACATGGTATCCCAGTCGAAATGAAACATAAGCAAGGCGGCAGTCCCTATTCTATGGATGCTAATTTGCTGCACATTTCTTACGAAGGCCGTCACCTTGAAGATCCGGCAGCAGAAGCCGAAGAAGATATGTGGCGCTGGACCGTCTCCCCGGAAAAAGCACCAGATGCAGCGGAATACCTGGATATTGAGTTCAAAAATGGCGATATTGTCTCCTTGAATGGTAAAGCGCTTAAAGCACATGAAATCCTGGCTGAATTGAATCGCATTGGCGGTAAACACGGTATTGGCCGTTTGGACCTGGTGGAAAACCGCTATGTTGGCATGAAATCCCGTGGTTGCTATGAAACGCCTGGCGGCACCATCATCCTTAAAGCGCACCGTGCGATTGAAAGCATCACACTGGACCGCGAAGTAGCGCATTTGAAAGATGACTTGATGCCACGTTATGCCAGCCTGATTTACAACGGCTACTGGTGGAGCCCTGAGCGTGTCGCCTTGCAAACCTTGATCGATCATACCCAAGCCACTGTGAATGGCTGGGTGCGCGTCAAACTCTACAAGGGCAATGTGATTGTCGTTGGCCGTGACAGCAAGACTGACTCACTGTTTGATTCGACCATTGCTACATTTGAAGACGACAAAGGCGCTTACGACCAGAAAGATGCAGGCGGCTTTATCAAGCTGAACGCTTTGCGTATGCGTATTGCGGCCAACCTCCACAACCGTAAAAAGTAATTTTATGGCCAACCGACGCGTCATTGCCTATGATTCCACCCTGCGTGATGGCGCGCAGGCACAGGGAGTCTCGTTTTCAGTTGAGGATAAGCTCAAGGTCGTGCAACGCCTGGACCAACTGGGCATCGGCTATATTGAAGCGGGGAACCCGGGCTCTAATCCTAAAGATCTGGAGTTTTTCGCGCGCGTTGGCGAATTGACATTGCAGCACGCCAAAATCATTGCTTTTGGCAGCACACGCCGTATCGGTATCACCGCTGCGGAGGATAAAAACCTGCAATCGCTGTTATCAGCGAATACCGAAGCGGTGGCGATTTTTGGCAAAAGCTGGGATTACCAGGTCACCGACATTTTGCGGACGACCTTGCAAGAAAATCTGGCGATGATAGGTGACACCATTGCTTACTTGAAAGCGCAGGGCAAAGAAGTGGTGTTTGACGCAGAACACTTCTACGATGGCTATAAAGCCAATCCCGCTTACGCCATGCAGACGCTGCAAGCGGCGGTGGATGCCGGGGCGGATGTGCTAGCCTTGTGTGACACCAACGGCGGCACTTTCCCAAATGAAATCTTCGCCGTGACTGAGACCGTTGTTAAACAGTTTCCGTCAGTGCAGATTGGCATTCATTGCCACAACGATTGCGAAATGGCTGTCGCCAACTCTGTGGCCGCTGTCCAGGCGGGCGCCGTTCAAGTGCAGGGCACTATGAATGGCATCGGCGAGCGCTGCGGCAATGCCAACCTGGTGTCGATTATCCCTAATGTGCAGCTCAAACTCGGCCTGGATTGTATTTCTGAAGTGCAGCTTTCGGAGCTCACTGCCGCGGCCCGCTTTGTGAGTGAAGTGGCGAACGTCGCTTTCAACGACAAAGCGCCTTATGTGGGTCAGGATGCCTTTGCGCATAAAGGCGGCATGCATATTGATGCCGTGAATAAAAACCCTAAGTCGTACGAACACATCAACCCAGGCACGGTGGGTAACGAGCGGCAGATTTTGGTGTCTGAAGTGGCAGGGCGTGGCGCGATTTTACGAAAGCTGCAACAGCTAGACCCGACACTGACCAAAGAGTCTGAAGCGGCCATTAATATCCTGGAGCATTTAAAAGCACTCGAGCATGAAGGCTACCAGTTTGAAAATGCCGAGAGTTCTTTTGAGCTGTTAATGCAAAAACTGCTGGGCAAGTTTGAGCCTTTTTTCAGCCTGAAGCAATACAACGTCAATATCTATGAGCCTTCGGCAGATGGCCTCAACTCTTCTGTCAGCATCCATCTAAGTGTGCGTGGACAGGAGACTGCGGCGACAGCGCAGGGGGATGGCCCTGTAAATGCGCTGGACAAAGCCATGCGTAAAGCCTTGGAGCCGTTTTATCCTGCCATCAAGGATATCAAGCTGATTGATTACAAGGTACGCGTACTCGATTCAAACCTGGCGACGGCTGCCAAAGTGCGCGTGCTGATCGAATCTTCCGACCAGCATTCCAGCTGGGCCACGATAGGCGTATCCTCTGACATTATCCAGGCCTCCTGGCTGGCGCTGAAGGATGCGCTGGAATACAAACTGGTGCAAACCGTTAAGCCTAGGGTGGCTGCCTGATCAGGCAGGTTGCAGTAACACCAGTTTTAAATGTTCTTGTTCCACCGGGCGTAAGGTGACCTGCTGGAATTGAATAAACCCAGATTGTGGATGCTGAAACTCGCGTTGCCCACCTTGTCTTTCCAGCACATCGTGCTGTTTCCAGAATTGCGCAAACTCCATGCTGGCATTGCTGAGCTCATCCACCAACTGCTTGACGTCAGGCTCTTCGAGGCGAGAGCGGCTATCTGCCCTGAACTCCGCCACCAGTCGTCGTGCCCGCATCTCCCAATTCACCACAAACTCTCTGGCTGTTGGGTAAATAAATACAAACCGTAGTAGGTTAGGGCGTTGGTCTGATGGCCACTCCTTATCCAGCAGCCCGGTAAATAAGGCTCCCGCAGGTGGGTTCCAGGCCAGGATATCCCAGGTACGGCCCATGATATAGGCTGGAATCTGTATTTCGGCCAGCATGGCGACTAAGGTTTCTGGCGCAGTGTCCACTTCGGCATGATGTGCTTGCGGATCGCGGCGGTCAGCCATGTCGAATAAATAACTGCGTTCAGACTTGCTTAATTTAAGTGCAGTAGCCAGCCGGGCTAAGGCATCCGCCGAGACATTCACTTCGCGGGCCTGTTCTATCCAGGTATACCAGGTGGCACTGATGCCTGCCAGCTGCGCCACTTCTTCCCGTCGCAAACCTTGGGTGCGGCGTCGGGAGCCTGATGGGAAACCAAATTCTTCAGGGCTGCCTCGTTGACGCATGGCCTGCAAAAATTCAGCCAGTTCCTGACGGCGGGTATCCACAATTGTTTTACCTGTTGGTTCAATGGCTTGCATGATAAAAACAGCATTAAAGTAGTAGTGTTAATACTAGTATAAACTATCTTCTTGTAAGGGTATTAAAACTTAGGTATTCTGCGCGGGTTTTATCAATATTTGCATGGTAAGAAAGGAACTGTCATGGCAGGCAAAACGCTGTACGACAAATTATGGGAATCGCACGTGGTGCACGAAGAAGCGGATGGCACCTGTTTGATTTATATCGACCGTCACCTGGTCCATGAAGTGACCAGCCCGCAGGCGTTTGAAGGTCTGCGTATCGCAGGGCGCAAGCCATGGCGCAATTCCAGCATTGTGGCTAACCCTGACCACAATACACCAACTAAAGACTGGGACAAGGGCATTGAAGACCCGATTTCTCGCCTGCAAGTGGAAACACTGGACAACAACATCAAAGAGTTTGGTGCGTTGGTGTATTTCCCGTTTAAAAACAAAGACCAGGGCATTATCCATGTCATTGGGCCTGAAAATGGCACCACACTGCCAGGCATGACCGTGGTTTGTGGTGACAGCCATACGTCTACTCATGGTGCTTTCGGTGCGTTGGCTCACGGGATTGGTACCTCCGAAGTTGAACATGTATTGGCAACACAAACACTGGTGGCTAAAAAATCCAAAAGCATGTTGGTACGCGTGGATGGTCAATTAGGTAAAGGCGTCACTGCAAAAGATGTGGCACTGGCCATTATCGGTAAAATCGGTACCGCTGGCGGTACCGGCTACGCCATTGAGTTCGGTGGGGATGTGATTCGTGGCTTGTCCATGGAAGGCCGCATGACCCTGTGTAACATGGCGATTGAAGCCGGTGCCCGTGCAGGCCTGGTGGCGCCAGACGAAAAAACCTCTGCTTATCTTGAAGGCCGTTTGCATGCGCCTAAAGGTGAGAACTGGACCAAGGCAGTGGCCTACTGGAACACATTGAAATCAGATACTGACGCCACATTTGATACCGTGGTGGTATTAAATGGTGCCGAGATTGCGCCACAAGTGACCTGGGGGACTTCTCCTGAGCAAGTATTGCCTATCGGCTCTACCGTGCCCGATCCTTCACAGGAAACGGATGCAACCAAGCGCACCAGTATTGAGAATGCCCTGAAATACATGGGCCTGACCGCCAATACGCCGATTGACCAAATTCAACTGGATAAAATCTTTATCGGCTCTTGCACCAACTCCCGCATTGAAGATTTGCGCGCGGCGGCCAGCGTCGCCAAAGGCAAAAAGGTGGCTGGCAATATCAAGCTCGCCATGGTGGTGCCGGGTTCTGGCCAGGTGAAGCGCCAGGCAGAGGCTGAAGGCCTGGATAAAATCTTTATTGAAGCCGGTTTTGAATGGCGTGAACCCGGCTGCTCCATGTGCCTGGCGATGAACTCAGACCGTTTGAGTCCCGGTGAGCGTTGCGCCTCGACCTCTAACCGTAACTTTGAAGGCCGTCAGGGCCCGGGTGGCCGTACGCACTTGGTGAGCCCGGAAATGGCTGCTGCTGCTGCGATTGCAGGTCACTTTGTTGATGTGCGCAGTGCATAAGAGGAGAACACTATGAAAGCATTTACAACTTTAAATGGCCTGGTCTGCCCGCTGGATCGTGCCAATGTGGATACGGACGCGATTATCCCGAAACAGTTTTTGAAGTCCATCAAGCGTTCCGGCTTTGGTCCTTATCTGTTTGATGAGTGGCGCTACACCAATTATGGTGAGCCTGGCATGGATTGCAGCACACGACCACTGAACCCGGATTTTGTCCTCAACCAGCCACGTTACCAGGGCGCGCAAGTGCTGCTGGCACGTGATAATTTTGGTTGTGGCTCCTCCCGTGAGCATGCGCCTTGGGCGATTGAAGACCAAGGTTTCCGAGTGATTATTGCACCAAGCTTTGCGGATATTTTCTTTAACAATTGCTACAAAAACGGTATTTTACCTATTGTGGCGTCTGCTGAGCAGGTCGATAACCTGTTTAAAGAATGCTTCGCCCATGAAGGCTACACGCTTAATGTGGATTTGGAAGCACAAACAGTGACCACGCCATCTGGCAAGTCATTCAGCTTTGACATTACGCCTACCCGTAAACACAACCTGCTGAACGGTTTGGATGAAATTGGCCTGACCTTGCAACATGCAGACAAAATCAAGACATTTGAAGAAAAGCATAAGGCGTCGCAGCCCTGGTTGTTCGCGTGATCCGTCATTCCCGCGAAGGCGGGAATCCAGGCAAGCTTCAATTGGCACACCTGAGTAGGAATGACAAAAGAATATTAAGTTTAAGGAAAAAATAATGGCATTAAATATTGCAGTGTTGCCTGGTGATGGCATTGGTCCGGAAATTATTGCGCAAGCCTTGCGCGTACTGGAAGTCTTGAAAAAAGAAGGTCTGGACATGACCTTCACCGAAGCGCCGCTCGGTGGCCAGGCCTATGACCAGTACGGTCATCCATACCCTGAGTTTACGCAGGAAATCTGTCGTAAAGCCGATGCAGTATTGCTGGGTGCAGTCGGTGGCCCGCAGTACGACAACCTGGATCGCCCGTTGCGTCCTGAGCGTGGTCTGCTTGCCATTCGCAAGGACTTGGGCTTGTTCGCTAATCTGCGTCCTGCGGTGTTGTTCCCTGAGCTGGCGAATGCCTCTACACTGAAGCCAGAAGTGGTGGCCGGTCTGGATATCATGATTGTGCGCGAACTGACCGGTGACGTATATTTTGGCCAGCCACGCGGGATGCGTACCAATGAGCAAGGCGTGCGCGAAGGTTTCAACACCATGATTTACAGCGAGCCAGAAGTGCGCCGGATTGCGCATGTGGCGTTTGACATCGCCATGAAACGCGGCAAGAAGTTGTGTTCTGTCGACAAAGCCAACGTGCTGGAAACCACTGAATTCTGGAAAGAGATTGTCATTGATGTGGCAAAAGAATACCCGGAAGTGGAGCTGAGCCATATGTACGTGGACAATGCCGCCATGCAGTTGATCCGCAATCCAAAACAGTTTGACGTGATGGTGACCGGTAATATCTTTGGTGACATCCTGTCTGACGAAGCTTCCATGTTGACTGGTTCCATCGGCATGCTGGCTTCAGCCTCACTGAATGAAAGCAAAAAAGGTCTTTATGAGCCATCACACGGCTCAGCGCCTGATATCGCCGGTAAAAACCTGGCTAACCCGATTGCGACCATTTTATCTGCAGCCATGATGTTGCGTTACAGCTTTGATAACGAGGCTGCTGCGACACGTATTGAGAACGCAGTGAAAAAAGTATTGGCTGCTGGCTACCGCACGGGTGACATTTATGAAGAGGGCACGAAGAAAGTTTCTTGCTCCGAGATGGGTGACCAGATCGTGGCGGCCATGTAAAACTGGCTACGTAGGCGATTTGCGGTGTTGCGCAGTACTCGAAATCCTCATGTACTCATGTACATTCCGGTTTCTCCGTGCTGTGCGCCTTGCAACTCATCCTGCTCGCTCAGTTTTTGATGTGATATAGTCCATCTCTTATTTGCAGCATATTGAAATTAAATAGGAATTTAAAATGGCGCAATTTGATAACGTCAGTGTAAAAAAGAAAGCCAACGTGTATTTTGATGGCAAATGTGTGAGTCATACCGTGTTGTTTCCGAACGGAACACGTTGCACTGTCGGTGTGATTTTTCCAAGTACATTGACTTTCAACACTGGCTCTCCAGAGTTGATGGAAATTAATGACGGTGTATGCAAGGTACGTCAAAAAGGCGAAGAGAACTGGACTACTTACAAAGGCGGTGAGAAATTCACGGTGCCGGGGAATTCCAGTTTTGATATTGAGACAATAGAAACAGTAGACTACGTCTGCCACTTCGAATAATTGTGACTGCTCGACAGGACTGCGTTGTGAACGCTTGCCGTACTGAGTTGTACTGTCTGCGCGCTCACGCCTTGTCCTGTCATCGCTTGTGAAGGTTAAATATGCCAAGTTTTGATATTACATCTGAAGTCGATATGGTCAATTTGAAAAACTCGATTGATGCGTCTGTGAAGCAGATCACCAATCGGTATGATTTCAAAGGCACGTCGGCCAAGGTTGAGTTCAACGAAAAAGATAAAGTGATTACCCTGTTTGGCGATAATGACTTTCAGCTTGACCAGGTGAAAGATATCCTTTTGCCAGCCATGGAGAAAAAAGAGCCTGAATCCTCCAAGAGGTTGGAACACAAAGATGTGCAAAAGGTTTCTGGTAACAAGGTCAAGCAGGAGTTGCGTGTGCGTGACGGGATCGACAGTGACCTGGCAAAAAAGATCACGAAACTGATCAAAGACAGCGGCATGAAAGTGCAGGCGACGATTCAGGGCGACACGGTGCGGGTGAATGGTGCCAAGCGTGATGTCTTACAAGAGGCAATTGCGTTTGTGAAAAAGAGTATTACTGATTTTCCTTTAAAATTTGGTAACTTTAGAGATTAATGCTTGGGAGAGTAAAGATGGCAAAGTGGATGACATTGGTGCTGGCGGTGTTGGTATTGGCAGGGTGCAATACGATCAATGGCATGGGCAAGGATATTGAACAAGCGGGTGAAGCTGTTCAAAAATCTTCCAAATAATTACTGTAATGCCGGTTTGACCGGCTGAAATATCGAGTCACTATGTTAAAAGTAGGGTTTGTAGGCTGGCGTGGCATGGTTGGTTCCGTGCTGATGCAGCGCATGATGCAGGAAAACGATTTTGCGGATATTGAGCCGCAATTTTTCACGACTTCGCAAACAGGTGGGGCGGCGCCTCAAGTTGGGAAGGATTCGCCTGCGCTTGAAGATGCCAAGAATATTGACGCTTTACGCCAGATGGATGTGATCGTCACTTGTCAGGGCGGGGATTACACCAGCGAGGTGTTTCCGCAATTGAGGGCAACTGGCTGGAGCGGTCACTGGATCGATGCGGCCTCTACCTTACGCATGGAAAAAGACTCCGTGATCATTTTAGACCCGGTGAACATGCATGTGATTAAAGATGCATTGTCCAATGGCGGCAAAAACTGGATCGGCGGCAACTGTACCGTCTCACTTATGTTGATGGCACTGAATGGCCTGTTTAAGGCTGACTTGGTCGAGTGGGCCACTTCCATGACCTACCAGGCGGCTTCAGGCGCAGGCGCACAGAATATGCGTGAACTGATTAGCCAGATGGGCGTACTGAATGCCTCCGTCGCTGATTTGCTGGCAGATCCAGCTTCTGCCATTTTGCAGATCGATAAAACAGTGGCGGATACCATCCGCAGCGAAGAGTTGCCTAAATCTAACTTTGGCGTGCCATTGGCTGGCAGTCTGATCCCATGGATCGACAAGGACTTAGGGAATGGTCAAAGTAAAGAAGAATGGAAGGGCGGCGTAGAGACCAACAAGATTTTAGGTCGTGAAGCGAACCCGATTGTGATTGACGGTCTGTGTGTGCGTATCGGTGCCATGCGGTGCCATTCCCAGGCGTTGACTATCAAGCTGCGCAAAGATGTGCCACTGGATGAAATCAATCAGATGCTGGCTGAAGCGAACGACTGGGCTAAAGTCATTCCAAATGAGCGAGAGGTCAGCATGCGGGAGCTCACCCCTGCAGCGATTACCGGCACGCTGACGACGCCAGTAGGGCGTTTGCGCAAACTGGCGATGGGTGGTGAATACCTGTCAGCATTTACCGTAGGTGACCAGTTGTTATGGGGCGCTGCAGAACCTTTGCGCAGAATGTTGAGGATTCTGGTCGAATCTTAAGTAATTGTTTAAGTAGCAGCCCGTAAAGCTATGATTTATCAATAAAATCATGGTCTTTTCGGGCTTTTGCTTTTGGTGCAATCCTGTTTAATGGTTACTGTAGCCTCAAATCCATCTGTTTATTGCTCTCAAGCAGCCTGGGTGCGCTTGCGTGGCTGTGTGAATGATGCTATTTTGACAAACGCCATGAATTACTAAGGGTTAATCGGTGAGTAAATTTCAATTAAAAAAAATAGCCTTTGCCTTGAGTTTGAGTACAGCCTTTTCGGTGCACGCAGCCGGTTTAGGGACCATGATTTCCAGCTCAAAACTTGGGGAACCGCTGAATGCGGAAATTGAGCTATTGGCGGTGACGCCTAATGAACTGAATAGTATTCAGGCAGCGTTAGCCAGTGAACAGGTCTATCAGGACCAGATGCTGGAGAAACCGGCTTCTTACCCATTTATCAAGATTGAAGTTGGCAATAACACCAAAGGTCAGCCTGTACTCAAGTTAAGTAGTACGCAGCCAATTACCGAGGCTTTCCTAGACATGTTGATCCAGGTCGATTGGCCGACAGGTCGTCTGGTCAAAGAGTATACGCTTTTACTTGATCCTCCAGGTTTTAACTCCAATTATGTTTCCGAATCGGCTGGCTTGCCCATTGCCAGCCAGCCAGCACCATCCCCTAGTTCGATTCAACCTGCTACTCCAGCCACCCAAACGTTGCCAAAGGAGCCTGCTGCAATTGCGCCGAAAAAGTCGGCAAAGTCAGTCAAGGCAAAGGCCACCCCTAAAGAAACCCCTGAAACCACTGAGACCCCTTCGGATTCAGTGACCACAGAACGTGGCGATACCTTATATGCAATTGCCCGGCAGATGAAACCTGACAATATCAGCACCGAGCAAATGCTGGCTGCTTTGTATCAATCCAACCAGCAGGCATTTGATGGCAAGAACATGAACCGTCTAAAAGTTGGAAAGATTATTCGGATGCCTGATCAGGCCACTCTGGACAGTATCAGCCGACCGCAAGCCAGGAGCCTGGTCGCAGAGCACACGGCGAATTGGCTAGCTTACAAAAACACATTGGCTAAAGTGGTTAAAGAGTCTGAGCCAAGCAACATGGGCGGGAATGCCCAGCAATCGGCTGGCAAGATCGGCAGTGCAGGTGACAAGCCAGCCTCGCAAGCCAACGCTGGAAAAGATGTATTGAAGTTATCTGCGGGAGATGAGAAATCGACCTCACAGGCAGATAAGGCAGCTAGCAAAGCAACCGCTGCGCAGGAAGAGGCGACTGCCAAGGAAAATGCCATTAAAGAAGAGCAATCGCGTGCTGCGGCGCTAGAGAAGCAAGTTGCAGACATGAAGAAGCTCATGGAAATGAAGAATAACGCCATGGCGCAGGCTGAGAAAAATGCTGCGCAGGCGACCGAATCCCAAGCTGGGGTAAAAACAGAGCCTGCAACACAGGAAAAACCTGCGGAGCAAGCTCAAACGGCACCACCTCCAGAAGCACAGGATAAGCTTGCTGCTGAGCAGCCGCCAGCCAAGGCTGAGCCGCCAGTACCTGCAACCTTTGCGGAGGAGACTGGTCAACCGCCTTCATTTATGCATGTGTTGCTCGAGCGTCTGAAAAACATTAGCCCGGTATTGCCCTGGGCTTTGATCGCACTGCCAATATTGCTGTGTGTCTGGGCCTTGATCAGGATACGTCGTAAAAAACAGATTGATACGTTTGAAGACGTGATTGTGACCTCGCCAGCGACCGAGATGCAAAATAACACCGTATTTGGTGATACACAGGCTGCTGCTTCCGGCGATACTTCCTTCCTGACTGACTTCTCGCAAAGTGGCGTCGGAGGCATGATAGATTCGCATGATGTAGACCCGATTGCAGAAGCTGAAGTCTACATGGCATATGGCCGTGATGCTCAAGCTGAAGAAATCCTTAAGGATGCGATCCAGAAAGATCCAGAACGCCAGGAGCTCAAGTTGAAATTGCTTGAGATTTATCAGGCGACTGGCAATAAAGTCGCTTTTGAATCATTGGCCAGTGAGTTGTATGCCAAAGTAGGCCCGGCAGATGCTACCTGGTCCAAAGTGACCGCCATGGGCCAGAAAGTGGACCCGGAAAATCCGCTGTATGGTACGGTTTCCGCAGAAGATGCTAGTGCACAATTAGTACAGCCTGCTGTGATTGCAGCCGATGAAGCGCAAGCTGAAGAAGAGGGATATAACTTCAACTTTGAGGCGCCAGTACTGGAGTTTGATGAGGCTTCGCAAGCCGTCGCTGCTGCCAGCGCATCTGAGGAGCAAGCCTCGGATGAACGCAAGGAGGGTGTCGCTGCACAAAATGAGACGAATGAAGTCACTGGTTTGCAACCTGAAACTGAGACCACGAATGCACTCCAGGTTGAGCCATCGATTGATTTTGCGGATACACAGCCTGATGAGGCGCCGCGCGAGTTAGCATCATCTGCAGCTGAAGTTGCAGCAGAGCCGGAAGCTGAAGAACCTCTCCGTTTCGAAGTTGAGCCTTCTGGCCAAACCGTTTTGAATGATGATGTATCCATGGATGCTGATGTGGAGTTAACACCTAAGTCACTGGACTTGCCTTCATTGAACCTGGAGGATGATGTCAGTGTGGCTGAAACGAGTGCCAACAAGTCATTATCAATTGGCAGTGGAGAACAAACGCTCTCGACCGAAGATGCCGTTTTTGAGTCTTTACCAGAGTTGTCACTAGAGCTGGGTGGTCCAAAAGATACAACGAAGCAGGCGTCTGATGATGACGTATTGGATATTGATGAGATCAACCTGGCATCTCCAGTCGAGTCTTTAAATGAAGTCGCACCACCTGCAGCTACTTCGGACGAAGTTGCATTTCCAGAGATTTCTCTTGATGTCGCCGATACCTCAGCTACAAGCCTAGAGATACCGGAAGATGAGCCGGAAGAAGTGAATACCAAGCTGGACTTGATCCAGGCATACATAGATATGGAAGATGCCATCGGTGCCAAGGAACTGATTGAGGAGGTGCTGGCCGAAGGAGGCGAGCGTCAGCGACAGCGCGCCAACGAGTTGCTCTCTAAAATTGCGTAACACAAGGCCGGGATTTCCGGCCTTGTTTATTTTTAACTGTTGCATTAGGTGTTATTGCATGCAGCACTTATACTAGGCGCCATGAAAATTGCGATTGGCATTGAATATCACGGCGCCTATTTTCAAGGGTGGCAAAGCCAGCCGAATGCCGCAGGTGTTCAGGATGCCCTGGAAAGGGCGATAGCGCAGGTGGGGGGCAAGCCTGTGCGATTACACGCTGCTGGACGGACCGACACTGGCGTGCATGCATTGATGCAAGTGGCACATTTTGAAACTTCCGTGGTCAGACCATTAAGTGCCTGGATACGCGGCACGAATGCCCATTTGCCCGCATGGGTACGGGTATTGTGGGCAAATGAGGTGGCGGATGATTTCCATGCCCGGTTTAGTGCCCGCGCCCGCAGCTATCAATATATATTGTTTAACCATCCAGTTGCCCCCGCTAGCCAGCACGGCCGTGTAGGCTGGTATCATAGGCCGCTTAATACTGATGTGATGCAACTAGCCATTCAGTTACTGGTCGGTGAACATGATTTTAGTGCTTTTCGCGCCAGCGAGTGCCAGGCAAGCAGTCCGGTACGAACTATGCAGCGGGCGGATGTTATCCAGCATGGCAGATACTTCATTTTCAGTTTTCGGGCAAATGCGTTTTTGCAGCACCAGATTCGTAATATGGTGGGCGCGTTAGTCTATGTCGGACAGGGCAAGCTCAGTGTGAGTGGGTTTGCTGAGTTGCTTGAGCATAAGGACAGGCGACTTTCACCACCCACATTTATGCCCGATGGTTTGTATTTCACCGGTGTCGATTACGATGCTGGCTGGCAATTACCTCATTGCGAGGCGCGCTGGGATGAGGGAAATCAGGATATTTGATGACAAGAACCAGAGTTAAAATTTGTGGTATCACACGTCAGCAGGATGCATTAGAAGCGATTAGTGCAGGTGCAGATGCGTTAGGGTTTGTGTTTTATGCCCCTAGCCCACGTGCTGTCCTGCCCGCTCAGGTGCAGGCGATCACGGTGATGTTGCCGCCATTCGTCAGCAAAGTCGGTTTGTTTGTGAATGCTACAGCCAGTGAAGTGCGTGAGGCGATCGTGATCGCAGGCCTGGATTGTTTGCAGTTTCACGGGGATGAGTCTGCGGACTATTGCGCGCAATTTAATCTGCCATATTACAAAGCAATCCGCGTCAAACCAGGGGTAAATTTGATACAATGCGAGCTTGATTTTGCATCGGCGACAGCATTATTGCTGGATACCTATTCAGAAAAAGCGGTAGGTGGAACAGGAGAGGCCTTTGACTGGTCAATGATCCCGGCTGGTATGCAAAAGCCGCTAGTTCTGGCTGGTGGTTTGAATCCTGATAATGTGACCCAGGCCATGCTTCAGGTACGCCCTTATGCTTTGGATGTCAGTGGTGGTGTTGAGGCAGAAAAGGGAATTAAATCCTCACAAAAAATAGCTGCATTCATGCAGCAGGTGATGCAGTGTGATGCTGCACGTAATGGGTGGTTAGAGTAACAAACGAGAGACGGAGTAACGCATGAAAGTCTATGACATGCCTGATGAGCGCGGCCATTTTGGCCCTTTCGGCGGCGTTTTTGTTGCAGAAACCTTGGTGGAAGCCTTGGAAGAACTGCGCGTGATGTATGAAAAATATCGTCATGATCCTGAATTCCTGGCTGAGTTCGCTTACGACCTCAAGCATTTTGTTGGACGACCCAGCCCGATTTATCATGCCAAGCGTCTGTCAGAAAAAGTGGGGGGTGCGCAAATTTATCTTAAGCGCGAAGATTTAAACCACACCGGTGCGCATAAAATCAATAATACAATCGGCCAGGCTTTACTGGCCAAGCGCATGGGTAAGCCTCGCGTTATCGCCGAAACGGGTGCCGGCCAGCATGGCGTGGCAACGGCCACGATTGCTGCACGTTTAGGCCTGGAATGTGTTGTCTATATGGGTGCAGAAGACGTCAAGCGCCAGGCGCCGAATGTCTTCCGCATGAAGCTGTTGGGTGCCACAGTAGTCCCCGTCGAAAGTGGTTCCAAAACTCTGAAAGACGCATTGAATGAAGCCATGCGTGACTGGGTCACCAATATCTCTAATACTTTCTACATTATCGGTACTGTGGCAGGCCCACATCCTTATCCGATGATGGTGCGTGATTTCCAGGCGGTGATTGGCATTGAAGCCAAAGAGCAAATGCAGGAAATGATAGGCCGACAGCCAGATGCCGTGGTGGCCTGTGTTGGCGGTGGTTCAAACGCCATGGGTATTTTCTATCCTTACATTGATGTCGAAGGAGTACGCCTGATAGGTGTAGAGGCTGGCGGACATGGACTGCATACCGGCCAGCATGCGGCGCCACTGACCGCAAATAGTCCGATTGGTGTGTTGCATGGTAACCGTACTTACCTCATGCAGGACGAGGATGGCAATATCATCGAGACGCATTCGATTTCTGCAGGTCTTGATTATCCGGGCGTAGGTCCTGAGCATGCCTGGTTAAAAGATATCAAGCGTGCTGAATATGTGGCCATTACCGATGATGAGGCCATGGCGGCCTTTCATAATCTGTGCCGTACTGAAGGCATTATTCCTGCTATGGAAACTAGTCATGCACTGGCACATGCCGAGAAAATGGCAAAAACCATGTCCCCAGACCAGGTCGTTCTGGTGAACTTGTCTGGTCGTGGTGATAAAGACATTAATACGGTGGCACGCCTGGCTAACATTACACTGTGACGCTGATACGCCTGCCGATCTGAGGGGTGAGTTCATCGTTCGGCAGGGTGGCAAAACACGTCATTATTTGAGTTCATTAAAAAAATATTCTTATGTCACGCATTCAATCTGTATTTTCTGCACTCAAAGCGCAAGGTAAAAAGGCGCTGATTCCGTATATCACAGCAGGTGACCCGGATCCTGACCAAACAGTGACGTTGATGCATACGTTGGTCAGTTCCGGGGCAGACATGATTGAGCTTGGCGTCCCGTTTTCTGACCCGATGGCTGACGGCCCTGTGATTCAGCGCGCCAGCGAGCGCGCCCTGATGCATAAAATGGGCCTGCGCAAGGTCCTGGAAATGGTGAAAACCTTCCGTGAAACCAATCAAAACACGCCGATTGTGCTGATGGGCTATGCCAATCCCATAGAGGCGATGGGGAGTGCGAAATTTGTAGCCTTGGCTAAAGAGGCGGGGGTAGATGGCGTGCTGACGGTGGATTATCCACCAGAAGAGTGCGAAGCATTTAACCGCGAGCTCGCCGATGCGGGAATGGATAGCATTTTCCTGTTGTCGCCTACGACAGAACCATCGCGTACAGACTTGATTGTGAAACAGGCAACGGGCTTTCTTTACTATGTTTCCCTCAAGGGCGTGACGGGTGCTGCCAACCTGGATATTACTGAAGTTAAAAAGCGTGTCGCTGAGATTCGCAAGCAAACCAGCCTGCCAATTGGCGTAGGTTTTGGTGTGAAAGACGCTGCGACAGCCCGTGAAGTGGCTGCGATTGCTGATGCGGTGGTGGTGGGTAGCCGTATGGTGCTGGCGATTGAGGGGTCGGATGCAAATAATCTGATCAATAATGTGCAGGCATTAATGAAGGAATTGCGTACTGCGATTGATTCCGTATAGTCCGCCAAGAGCGAAACTATACCTCATCGCAATATTTAAGCAGGAGAGATTATGAGTTGGTTAGACAAGATTCCACAAAAGATTAAACGCGCCGTTGGCTCCGTACAGAAGCGCAATGTGCCTGAGGGGCTGTGGCATAAATGCGATTCCTGCCAGACGGTTCTTTACCGGACAGATCTGGATGCCAACCTGGAGGTGTGTCCTCAATGTGGACATCACCATCGTTTGGGTGCGCGTGATCGTCTCAATGTACTGCTTGATGCAGAAGGACGTGTTGAGATTGGGGCCGATGTCACGCCAGTGGATGCGTTGAAGTTCAAGGATAGTAAAACTTATGCTGAGCGTATGAAAGCTGCACAGCGTGATGTAAAAGAAAAAGATGCACTGATTGTCATGCGCGGTACGATAGAAAGCGTGCCTGTGGTCGCCGCGGTGTTTGAATTCAAGTTCATGGGTGGTTCCATGGGGTCTGTGGTCGGTGAGCGTTTTGTGCGCGGCGTGCAGGCAGCAATCGAGAATAAATGTGCATTTATCTGTATTTCTGCCAGTGGCGGTGCGCGTATGCAGGAAGGGCTTTTGTCATTGATGCAAATGGCTAAAACCAGTGCGGCATTGACCAAATTGTCTGAGGCCGGACTACCTTATGTTTCCGTGCTGACTGATCCGACTATGGGTGGCGTGTCTGCCAGTTTTGCCATGCTTGGCGATGTGATTGTGGCTGAGCCGAATGCGCTAATTGGTTTTGCCGGGCCGCGCGTGATTGAGCAGACCGTTCGCGAAACTTTGCCGGAGGGTTTTCAGCGCGCAGAATTCCTGCTGACGCACGGTGCCATTGATATGATCATAGACCGCCGTGAAATGCGTGCAAAACTGAGTCAGTTATTGTCCAGCTTGTTGAATCTAACCAAAGCTGCCTGATGCCACCTGTGATACCCGAGCTGCCAAAAACCGTTGAAGACTGGCTCGGTTACATCGAATCGCTGCATCCCAAATCCATTGAAATGGGTTTGGGCCGTGTACAAACTGTCGCAAACCGCTTGCAATTGAAATTTCCCTTTACCGTCATTACTGTCGGGGGGACCAATGGTAAAGGATCGACTTGTGCCATGCTTGAGCGTATTTACACTTTGTCCGGTTACCGCGTTGGTTGTTACACCTCCCCGCATCTCTTGCATTATCAGGAACGCGTGCGCTTCAATGGCGAAGAAATCGCGGATAAGCAATTATGTGACGCGTTTGCTGCGGTAGAGCAAGCGCGTGCTGATATCACGCTGACTTATTTTGAGATGGGTACCTTGGCCGCATTGTGGGCCTTTGAACAAGAACCTCTTGATGTCGTAGTGCTTGAAGTTGGTTTGGGCGGGCGTCTGGATGCGGTAAATATCGTCGATGCGGATTGTGCCATCGTGACCAATGTCGACCTGGATCATATGGAGTTCCTTGGCGATACGCGTGAATTGATTGGTCATGAAAAAGCAGGCATCTATCGCCCGCAGCAGATAGCTATTTGCGGTGATGCCCATCCTCCCGCCTCTTTGTTGCTGTATGCCCGCTCCCTGGGAGTGACATTGAATCGCTTTGGAATCGATTACCAGATTGATGTCAGTGATACGCAAAAAGCCCACTATCGTGATGCGCACGGTCAACTGGATATTGGCAGCTTAAGTTTGTTTGGCCGATATCAATGGAACAATGCCGCCAATGTGATGTTTGCCGTGCGCTCACTGCATGACAGATTGCCCGTGGCAGAAGCGCAGCTATTACAGGCACTGACTGGGACAGAGGTGACCGGCAGGTTCCAGTATTGGCACCGCTCACCTGATGTGATTCTGGATGTGGCGCATAACCCCCATGCTGCCCGTGCCTTGCGCGATAATTTGCAGCGCCTCAGCGTAGAAGGTGGAAAAGTGATTGCCGTGTTTTCCATGCTGTCTGACAAAGATATCGCCAGCGTGGTAGATATTTTGCATAATGCGATTGATGAGTGGCATGTTGCACCTATACAGCATCCTCGCGCCGCCAGCATAGACTTCCTGCAAGCCTGTTTAAGCCCATATGTTTCTCCCCAACATATTTACCCGTATGCTGATTTGGCCGCTGCATTACAGTCTGCTTATAAAAAGGCTGCAAAAAATGATAAAATCATTGTGTTCGGTTCATTCTTTACGGTGGCCGCGATACTGGAATTAACGCCTGATCAGTGGGCCTTGTAAAGGCTGTCCTGTTTGCGCATTGACCTGAGTGAGAACTTCAAAACATTATGGCTAGAGATGCTGTGACCGACAACGAACTGTTGCTCAAAAAAACCGCTCGCAGGCGGTTGGTAGGGGCAATTGCCCTGGTGGTCCTGATGTTGATTATCCTGCCTTTTGTGCTTAAAGACAGAGTGGTCGAATCCAGTCACGACAATGTTGAAATCACGGTTGTTAACCGCCAGGCCAATCGTGAACCCATCCTTGAGTTACCCGATGATGAGGTGGTCATCGATAACGAAATAGCCTCTGCTGCCAATACACCAAACACACCCCAGGCTGCACAGGTGGCTGAAGCCCATATCGAAGACGCTGCAACGCCAGCAAACACTGTGGCCGCTGAGCCGCAAAAACTCGCTAAAGTAGAGGCGCCCAAGCCAGTCGTGATGCCAGAACCACCAGCGCCAACCAAGCATGTGACTGTTGAACCCAAAGTTGAACCCAAAGTTGAACCCAAAGTTGAACCCAAAGTTGAACCCAAAGTTGAACCCAAAGTTGAACCCAAAGTTGCGCCGGCCAAACCTAAAGAAGAGCCAGCAGCATCCGATAAAAAAAGTGGTAAGTTTTTTGTGCAGTTTGGCGTTTTTTCAGATCCCAAGAACTTGGAAAATCTGCAATCCAAACTGAAGCAGGCCGGGTTTGAAACTGCCACTGAAAGTGTAGATGCCGCCGGGCAGAAGCTACGTTTGCGTACGCGCACTTACGCGACCCGCAATGAGGCTGCGGCAGCATTACAAAAACTGCAGGCAGCAGGGTTTAGCGGTATTGTGGCAACCAAGTCCTGATAGGTTATGACCATTTTTGATTACTTGGTACTGGGCATCATAGGTTTCTCTATTCTGGTGGGGCTGATGCGCGGAGCGATACATGAGCTTTTCTCTGTGCTGGGCTGGGTGCTGGCTTTTTATTTGGCCAACCGGTTTAACAGCCAAGTAATGCATTACATGCCTGAGCAAATCCCTGGTGAAGCGATTAAGGCCATGGCAGCTTTTTTAATCGTATTTTTACTGGTCCTGTTTGTCTGCGCCTTATGTGCTCTGTTGTTAACCACTCTCCTGAAAGCCATTGGTATGGGTGGTTTTAACAGGGTGCTTGGTGGGGTTGCTGGCACTGCCAAGGGTGTGCTGATTGTATGTATCCTGGCCATGCTGGCGGCCATGACTGATTTGCCAAAAGATATACGTTGGACAAATGCCATGCTCAGTGCCCCTGTAGAGGCACTGGTCTTGAAATTGCTCCCCTGGATGCCATCTAGTATTGCGGAGCACGTGCATTTGGACCAGCAGCCGGTAGATGAGTCTACTATTTAATTTGTAATCGAGTGTTTGATAGGATGTCACTATGTGTGGAATTATCGGTATTGTAGGCAAGAACCCGGTGAATCAGTTGCTCTACGATGGATTGCTGGTATTACAGCACCGTGGTCAGGATGCTGCTGGTATCGTCACCTGTGATGGCAACACTTTCCACATGCACAAAAATAATGGCCTGGTGAAGGATGTATTTCATACGCGCCACATGCGTAACTTAATCGGTAATGTGGGTATTGCCCATGTCCGTTACCCAACAGCTGGCTCTTCCAGTGCCGCTGAAGCGCAGCCTTTCTACGTCAATTCCCCATTCGGTATTGTATTGGGCCATAACGGCAACCTGACCAATTCAGAACAATTAAAATCCGAAATGTTCAGGCAGGATCTACGCCACATCAATACCAGTTCAGACTCCGAAGTATTGTTAAATGTGCTGGCACACGAAATTGAAGCTACCTCAAAAAGCGCGTTGCTGAACAGCGATATGGTGTTTGATGCTGTCGCTGGCGTACACAGGCGTTGCAAAGGCGCGTATGCGGTAGTGGCCATGATTGCCAACTTCGGTTTACTGGCCTTCCGTGACCCGCACGGCATTCGCCCATTGGTCATCGGCAAGCAAGAGACTGACAAAGGTACAGAGTATATTGTGGCTTCTGAGAGCGTAGCCCTCGATGTGTTGGGTTTTAGCATTGTGCGCGATGTAGAGCCAGGCGAAGCGGTGTTTATCGATATGGACGGCAACCTGTTTAGCCGCCAGTGCGCCGAAAATCCAAAGCTGACTTCCTGTATTTTTGAGTATGTGTATCTTGCCCGTCCTGATTCTGTCATCGACGGCGTCTCGGTGTACCAAACCCGTTTGGATATGGGCACCTTGCTGGCTGAAAAAATCAAGCGTGAATGGGCCGATAAGCAGATTGATGTGGTGATTCCTATTCCGGATACAAGCCGACCAAGTGCCTTGCAGTTAGGCATTGCCCTGGGGTTGGATTACCGTGAAGGCTTTATCAAGAACCGTTATATTGGCCGGACGTTTATCATGCCGGGTCAAGCCTTGCGCAAAAAATCCGTACG
This sequence comes from Methylophilus sp. TWE2, assembly GCF_001183865.1. Lineage (NCBI taxonomy): Bacteria > Pseudomonadati > Pseudomonadota > Betaproteobacteria > Nitrosomonadales > Methylophilaceae > Methylophilus > Methylophilus sp. TWE2. Next base: position 1,716,405 of record NZ_CP012020.1, on the reverse strand, counting down.
CCAGAAGCTGAACCCGATTGGTATTGAATTTAAAGGCAAGAATGTGCTGCTGGTCGATGACTCCATTGTGCGCGGTACGACTTCACAGCAAATTGTTCAGATGGCAAGAGATGCCGGCGCCAACAAGGTATATTTTGCCTCTGCGGCACCTCCGGTACGCTATCCAAATGTGTATGGCATCGATATGCCTAGCCGTCACGAACTGTTGGCCACCAATCGTACCGATGAAGAAATCTGTGCCGAAATTGGTGCGGATGCCTTGATTTACCAGGACCTCGATGCGTTGCGTGAAAGTATTACCAAGTCTAATCCTCACCTCCAGGAGTTTGATTGCAGCTGCTTTGATGGCAAATATGTCACTGGCGATATTGATGCTGCATATTTGAACCGGATTGAGTCTGCACGCAGTGATATGAGCAAAAAACAGTTGCCCCCAAACTCGACCACGCAACTTGATTTGAACCTGCTGTCTACAGATTTGGTGGGCGTGGAGTAAGACTTGACAGGCGCCTGCAAAAGGCGTTTAATGAAATTGCGCTGATTTGAGTGGCGAACTTTAAACGAAGCCAAACTCAGCTTGCGAGCGCATTATAAATTCCGCTAAAGCGAGAGCCCCAAAGACCCGTTTTAGCGCAATGCTAAAGCGGGTTTTTTATTGCCGTCCGTTTGCGGACAGAAGTTTGAGGAAACATGAACGATCAATACCATTTGGAAACGCTGGCAGTGCGGGCCGGCACACTCACCACCGAGTTTGGAGAGAACTCTGAAGCCTTGTTTTTAAATTCCAGTTTCCGCTTTAAAAGTGCGTCGCAGGCAGCGGCGCGTTTTGGGGGCACAGAACCAGGCAATATTTATTCACGATTTACCAATCCAACCGTGACCATGTTCCAAGACAAGCTGGCCGCCCTTGAAGGCGCAGAGCAGTGTGTGGCAACCGCGAGCGGTATGTCAGCGATTCTGGCGTGCATCATGGGTATTTGCAGCGCGGGCGACCATATTGTGGCGTCACGCAGTATTTTTGGAACAACCGTTCAATTATTTACCAATATCCTCAAACGCTGGGGGCTGGAGGTGACGCTGGTTTCCTTGACCGATGTCGAGGCCTGGAAAGCAGCAGCCAAACCCAATACCAAACTGTTTTTTGCTGAAACGCCGTCTAACCCTTTGACTGAAGTCGGCGATATTGCCCAATTGGCTGAGGTGGCACATGCGGCTGGCGCCTATCTGACAGTAGATAACTGCTTTTGTACGCCAGCTTTGCAGCAACCCCTCAAGCTGGGCGCGGATATCGTCATTCATTCCGCCACCAAGTATATCGATGGTCAGGGTAGGGTGCTGGGTGGAGCTGTACTTGGCAGCAAGGCCATCATCGAGCCGGTGTATGCCTTTTTGCGCACTGCTGGCGTGACCATGAGCGCATTTAATGCTTGGGTATTCGTGAAAGGTCTTGAAACCTTGCAGGTGCGTATGGAAGCGCATGCTGCCCGTGCCTTGGCATTGGCCCAATGGCTTGAACAGCAGCCTGGCGTTGAGCGCGTGTATTACCCAGGTTTACCCTCACACCCGCAATATGCGCTGGCGCAAAAGCAACAGCGCTTGGGTGGGGGTATCGTGACATTTGAGGTCAAGCCGCGTGCTGGGCAAACTGCACAGGAGGCAGCGTGGGCTTTGATCGATGCGACGCGCCTGATTTCGATTACGGCCAACCTGGGCGACGCCAAGTCAACTATCACGCACCCGGCGACCACTACGCATAGCCGCGTCACTGCCGAGGCACGGGCTGAAGCGGGCATTAAGGATAATCTGGTGAGAATTGCGGTGGGCTTGGAACATATTGAAGATTTGAAAGCGGATTTGCAACTGCTGACACAGTGATTTACTGCTGCACGGTTTATTAATCTTTGAGGGAGCATTCTTGCTCCCTTTGTTTTTTCTGGCGGTCTAGCTGATCCTCCACGCTTCTTGTAATCAGTTTCTTGACCGCGATTTGCCGAGCGGGATTGCGCTAGATATGCTAAAATCAGGTGATAACTTTTAACTATAATTTGGGTCAAGAATGAGTCAGTCTCCAGATCAATTTGCTAAAGAAACCCTGCCTATCAGTTTAGAAGACGAGATGCGCCGTAGCTACCTCGATTACGCCATGAGCGTGATTGTAGGTCGTGCGCTTCCCGATGTTCGTGATGGTCTCAAGCCAGTACACAGGCGCGTGTTGTTCGCCATGCACGAGCTGTCTAATGATTACAACAAACCTTATAAAAAGTCAGCCCGTATTGTCGGTGACGTGATCGGTAAGTATCACCCGCACGGCGATACTGCGGTGTATGACACCATCGTGCGTATGGCGCAGGATTTCTCTTTGCGCTACATGCTGGTCGATGGCCAGGGTAACTTTGGTTCTGTCGACGGCGATAATGCGGCGGCGATGCGATATACCGAAATCCGTATGTCCAAGATCGCGCATGAATTGCTGGCGGATATTGAAAAAGAGACCGTAGACTTTGGCCCTAACTACGATGGCAGCGAGCAAGAGCCGCTGATCATGCCAACGCGTATTCCTAACCTGCTGATTAACGGTAGCTCGGGTATCGCAGTGGGCATGGCAACCAATATCCCGCCACACAACCTGAATGAAGTGCTCAACGCCTGTTTTGCACTGCTCAAGAACCCCGAAATCAGTGTGGATGAGTTGATTGAATTTATCCCGGCGCCAGACTTCCCGACTGCCGGTATTATTTACGGCACGGCTGGCGTCAAAGAGGGCTATCGTACTGGTCGTGGCCGTGTAGTGATGCGTGGTCGCACCCACTTTGAAGACCTGGAAAAAGGGGGGCGCCAATCGATCATCATTGATGAGTTACCGTATCAGGTCAACAAAAAGACCCTGATTGAAAAAATTGCCGAGCTGGTCAACGAGAAAAAGATCGAAGGTATTTCTGACCTGCGCGACGAGTCTGACAAGTCCGGTATGCGCGTGGTCATTGAACTCAAGCGCGGCGAAGTCCCAGAGGTCATTTTAAATAACCTCTACAAGCAAACTCAGCTGCAAGATACCTTCGGCATGAATATGGTAGCCTTGATGGATGGCCAGCCACGCTTGCTGAACCTCAAGCAAATGCTAGAGGCTTTCTTGCGTCACCGCCGCGAAGTTGTGACACGGAGAACCGTGTTCGAGCTGCGCAAAGCGCGAGATCGTGGTCATGTGCTCGAAGGCCTAGCGGTGGCATTGGCCAACGTTGACGAGATGATTGCCATCATCAAAGCCGCGCCAACCCCGCCGGAAGCGAAAAAAGAATTGATGGCCCGTAGCTGGAATTCTCCAGTGGTTGAGGAAATGCTTAAACGTGCGGCGATGGAAGCTTCGCGCCCGGAAGGTTTGTCAGTCGATTTTGGCCTGACACCGCAAGGCTACAAACTGTCTGATGTACAGGCGCAGGAAATCCTGCAAATGCGTTTGCAACGCTTGACTGGCCTGGAACAAGACAAGATCGTCAACGAATACAAAGAGGTGATGGATATCATTGCTGATTTACTGGATATCCTGGCAAAACCTGAGCGCGTCACGGCGATCATTGTCGAAGAGTTGAACGAAATCCAGAAACAGTTTGGTGACAAGCGTCGTTCTGAAATCGAGCAAAACACACAAGATTTATCGCTGGAAGACCTGATCACGCCTCAGGATGTGGTGGTGACGCTCTCGCATACCGGCTATGTTAAATCGCAGCCTCTCGATGAATACCGTGCGCAAAAACGTGGTGGCCGCGGTAAACAGGCAGCTGCGACCAAAGAAGATGACTTTATCGACAAGATGTTTGTGGCCAATACCCATGATTACATCCTGTGTTTCAGCAGCCGTGGCCGCGTATACTGGCTCAAGGTGTATGAAGTGCCACAAGGCAGCCGCGTCAGCCGCGGTAAGCCGATTGTGAATCTGTTCCCACTGGAAGAGGGCGAAAAAATCAATGCCATCCTGCCAGTCAAAGAGTTTGATGAAAATCATTATGTGTTTATGGCCACGGCCATGGGCACGGTCAAGAAAACCTCTTTGGTTGAGTTCTCCAATCCGCGTAAATCCGGCATTATTGCGATTAACCTGGACGAGGGGGATTATCTGATCGGTGCAGAAGTCACCAATGGCCAGAACGATATCGTGCTGGTTTCCAATGGCGGTAAAGCGGTCTGGTTTACTGAAGATGATGTACGCCCGATGGGCCGTGCAACCCGCGGTGTGCGTGGCATGAAACTGGCTGCCAAACAGCAGGTATTGTCCTTGCTCATTGCAGAGAATGACCAGCAATCTGTGTTGGTCGCGACCGAAAACGGCTACGGCAAGCGTACGGTCTTGTCTGAGTTCCGTCATTCTGGCCGTGGTACGCAAGGCGTGAAGGCGATTGCGATCAGTGAGCGTAATGGCCTGGCGATTGCGGCAAAACTGGTGACCGCAGAAGACGAAATTATGCTGATTACCACCGGTGGTGTGCTGATCCGTACCCGCGTGAAGGAAATCCGCGATATGGGCCGTGCCGCACAAGGCGTGACCCTCATTAATTTGGGTGAAGGTGAAAAATTATCCGGTCTGGAGAAAATTGTAGAGACCGACGATGATGGTGATGACAGCGAAGAATAAACAGACGCATGAAACAGATTTTTAATTTTTCTGCCGGTCCGGCAGTCTTGCCAAAGCCAGTTCTTGAACGCGCTCAGGCAGAAATGCTCGATTGGCATGGCTCAGGCATGAGCGTGATGGAAATGTCGCATCGCGGCAAGGAATTCACCAGTATCCTGGAAAAAACTGAAGCCGATTTGCGTCAGTTGATGGCGATTCCGGCCAATTACAAAGTCTTATTCCTGCAAGGCGGCGCCATCGGAGAAAACGCGATCATTCCCATGAATTTGCTCAACGGCAAGTCAGCGGATTACGTAGTCACTGGTTCGTGGAGCAAACGTAGCGTACAGGACGCCAAAGCCTACGGACAGATCAATGTTGCAGCTTCAGCAGAAGCTGATGGGTTTACCCATGTGCCGCCATTTTCTGAATGGCAGTTGAATAAAGATGCTGCCTACGTACACTACTGCACGAACGAAACGATCAATGGCGTTGAGTTTTTGGATGTGCCGGAAACCCATGGTGTTCCTATTGTGGCGGATATGTCTTCCCATATCTTGTCGCGCCCGGTAGATGTCTCCAAATATGGCGTGATTTATGGTGGCGCACAGAAAAATATCGGCCCGGCTGGCTTATGCCTGGTGATTGTGCGTGAAGATTTGTTGGATCGAGCATCGCCATTAACGCCAGCGGTTTTTCACTGGAAAACCCAGGCCGAAAATCAAAGCATGATCAATACGCCGCCTACTTACAGCATCTATATTGCGGGGCTGGTTTTTGAGTGGTTACTGGCGCAAGGCGGCGTGGAAGCCATTGAGAAAATCAATATTGCCAAAGCCAATCTGCTGTATGACTATTTGGATCAAACGGATTTTTATTACAATCCGATTCAACGTGCCTATCGTTCCCGCATGAATATCCCGTTCAGATTGCGTGATGAAGCCCTGAACGAACTGTTTTTGAAAGCAGCCGATACCCGCGGCCTGTTGCAACTCAAAGGTCACCGCTCGGTGGGGGGCATGCGAGCCAGTATCTATAACGCCATGCCTCTTGAAGGCGTTAAAGCATTGGTTGAATTCATGCAGGAATTTGAAAAAAGCAATTCATAAAATACACGAATATTAAACTTTAAATGTCTGATTTATTAAAACAATTTAGAGATAAGATTGACGCGATTGATGTGCAGATTCTAGCGCTCGTCAATGAGCGTGCCAAGCTGGCACGTGAAATCGGCCATTTAAAGGATGATGGTGTGATTTATCGTCCTGAGCGTGAAGCGCAGATTATTCGCCGCTTGCAAGCAGAAAATGAAGGGCCGCTGTCACCGGAGGCAGTTAGCCATATTTTTCGGGCGGTCATGTCCAATTGCCGTGCTTTGGAAAAAGAGCTTGCGATTGCTTTTCTGGGCCCACTGGGCACCTACAGTGAAGAAGCCGCACTCAAGCAGTTTGGTGAAGGCCGCCAGGCGGTTGTTTGCGGCAGTATTGATGAAGTTTTTCGTACCGTTGAGGCAGGTCAGGCCGATTATGGCGTCGTTCCTGTAGAAAACTCCACCGAAGGCGCGGTTGGTATTACCCTGGACTTGTTATTAGCCAGTGCATTACAAGTGGTAGGCGAGGTGACTTTACCGGTCCATCATTGCCTGTTATCTGCGCAGCAGGATCTTCAACAGATTACGCATGTGTTTTCTCACGCACAGTCTTTGTCGCAATGTCATGAATGGCTAAACAAAGTGTTACCGAGTGCACAACGTGAGGCAGTGACGAGCAACGCACGTGCTGCACAGATGATTCATGAGCTTGTTGCCACGCAAGGTACGTTTGCTGCGGCGATTGCCAGCAAGCGTGCTGCCGAGTTGTTTGACCTCAATATCCTGGCTGAAAATATTGAAGATGACCCGAAAAATACCACGCGTTTTCTGGTGTTGGGTAATCATGGCGTTGCGCCTTCAGGTCAGGATAAGACATCCTTGGTCATGAGCGCGCATAACAAACCAGGTGCCGTCCTGCAATTGCTGGAGCCCTTGTCGCGACACGGTGTGAGCATGACCAAGCTGGAGTCGCGGCCATCGCGCCAGAATCTGTGGAATTACGTTTTCTTTGTCGATATCGAAGGCCATCAACAGCAGCCTTCGGTGCAGGCAGCGCTCAAAGAGCTGGCCGAGCGCGCGACTTTCCTTAAAGTGTTGGGTTCTTACCCAGCCGCCATCATTTAATTTTTGATTATGTCAAATTTATCAGCATTGTCCCCTGCCAATATTCGTGCCATTGCGCCATACCAAGGGGGTAAACCTATCAGTGAGTTGGCCCGCGAAATGGGCTTGAACGAGGCGGATATCGTCAAGCTTGCCTCCAATGAAAATCCGTTGGGCATGAGCCCCAAGGCGCAAATGGCAGTTGAAGAAGCGATTTATGAGATTGCGCGTTACCCTGACGGTAACAGCTTTGCCCTGCGCGATGCGGTCAGCGAAAAATATGGCGTTCAACCTGCACAAATCGTTTTTGGCAACGGTTCGAATGATATTTTGGAACTGGCTGCGCGTGCCTTTTTGACGGCCGGAGATGAAGCCATTTATTCGCAGCATGCTTTCGCCGTCTATCCACTGGTGACCCAAGCAGTGGGAGCCACCGGTGTTGTGGTGCCTGCCATTGATTTTGGTCATGATTTGCCTGCTTTTTTAGAGGCGATTACCCCAAAAACCAAATTGATATTTGTGGCTAACCCGAATAATCCAACAGGTACGCTGATTAGCAAGGCGGCATTAAAGGATTTTCTGCGCCAGGTGCCTAAAAATATTCTGGTGGTTCTGGATGAGGCTTATGACGAATATCTTTCTGCGGCTGATAAATCGGAAGCGATTGGCTGGCTAGCAGAGTTCGAGAACCTGATCATTTCACGTACCTTCTCCAAGGCTTACGGCTTGGCTGGTTTACGTGTAGGGTTTGGCCTGATGCATGCCGATCTGGCAGATTTGATGAACCGTGTGCGCCAGCCATTCAATGTGAATAGCCTAGCACAGGTGGCGGCGACGGTGTCGCTGCAGGATGACGATTTTGTGCAGCGTAGTTATGCTGCCAATCAGGCCGGCATGGCGCAAATCACGCAAGGCCTCGAAAAAATGGGTTTGAGCTACATTCCTTCCTTCGGCAACTTTGTCAGCTTTAAGGTGACCAATGCCAGTGCCGTCAACCAAGCCTTGCTGAAACAAGGGGTGATTGTACGGCCAGTGGCCAATTATGAAATGCCGGATTATTTGCGCGTGAGCATCGGTTTGTTTAGCGAAAATGCGCGCTTCCTGGAAGTGCTGGAAAATATTTTAACCTCATGACTGTATACGAAAAATTAGCGACCGATGATGTTCGCGTGCTTGAAATCAAACCGCTGGTAAAGCCCGCGGAGTTGTTGTCTCGCTTGCAGGAAAGTACGGTCAGCACACAAAATATCCTCAAAACGCGTAGTGCCATCCATCACATCCTGCATCAGGGTGATGACCGCTTACTGGTGATTGTGGGGCCATGCTCTATCCATGACACTGAAGCTGGTATGGAATACGCCAGACGCCTGCTGGAGGTACGCAATCGGCTGGGTGGTGAGTTATTGATTGTGATGCGGGTATATTTCGAGAAGCCACGCACCACCGTAGGCTGGAAAGGGCTGATCAATGATCCGCATCTGGATGGCACTTATGATATTAATTCTGGCCTGGAAAAAGCTCGTCGCTTTCTGCTCGATGTGAATGAAATCGGCATGCCTGCGGCCACAGAGTTTCTCGATGTGGTTTCTCCACAATATACCGCTGACCTGGTCAGTTGGGGGGCGATTGGCGCGCGGACGACAGAGTCTCAGATTCACCGCGAACTGGCTTCTGGCTTATCTTGCCCAGTGGGCTTTAAAAACGGCACTGATGGTGGTGTAAAAGTGGCCATTGATGCCATCAAAGCGGCAGCTAGTCCACATCACTTCTTGTCAGTGACTAAAGAAGGTGAATCTGCGATTTTTGCCACCAAGGGCAATGAGGACTGCCATGTGATTTTGCGCGGCGGTAAAGCGCCTAATTTTGATGCGCCTAGTGTGGCCGCAGTTTGTGACCAATTGGCCGACGCAGGTCTGGCACCGGTATTGATGGTGGATTGCAGTCATGGCAATAGCCAGAAGCAATATAAAAACCAGATTTCGGTGGTGAATGATGTGGCCAGCCAAATAGCGGGTGGTGATGCTCGCATTATCGGGATCATGCTAGAGTCGCATTTGAACGAAGGACGACAGGATCATTCGCCAGGCTGCAGCCTTAATTATGGGCAATCCATCACCGATGCCTGTTTAGGATGGGAGGACTCAGTGGCTGTGCTGGAAACGCTGGCTGCTGCAGTTAAGGCCCGCCGTGACAAGCATGCCGCTGCTGAATAAGTGATGTGTGTATGAAAAGCCGTGCTTTATGCACGGCTTTTTTATGCGCGCCGATGCCAGTGATTGATGCGCTCATGAAAATCATGAGCAGGGAATCATTGTCAATTGCAGGCTGTTCATGCAACGCATGCGTATGATGCGAGTCTACTTAAACAGTAACAGCTGATAGCTGTGAAACAGTAGGTCATTCACAATTGTTGTATGATGAGGTGAAACTCATCGACACATTCATGATTAATAGAAATAACGAGCGATTATGCATATACACGTATTAGGGGCTGGCGCTGGCGGAGGTTTTCCGCAGTGGAACTGTAACTGTCAAAATTGTGATGGCTTGCGTAAAGGCACGATCAAAGCCAAGCGACGCACACAATCGTCCATCTGTGTCTCCAGCAATGGTGTTGATTGGGTCTTGTTCAACGCCTCTCCGGATGTCTTGCAGCAAATCCAGGAGTTTGCCCCTTTACAGCCTGGCCGTGGCATTCGGGATACCGGTATACAAGCGATTGTGCTGATTGATGCGCAAATTGACCACACGACGGGTTTGTTCATGTTGCGTGAGGGTCAAGTAAAGCGTGAGATTTACTGTACCAAAGCCGTCTATGGTGATCTCACGTCAGGTAACCAGATTTTAAATATTCTTGGCCATTATTGTGGCATCAACCATCACGAAATCCCGATTGATGCCAACGATATCAGCCATGCACACAGTTTTGAGATTCCAGGTGTCCCTAACTTGCGTTTTACGGCTGTGGCGCTCAAAAGTGCCGCGCCACCTTATTCTCCGCACCGTAATGACCCGCATCCGGGCGATACCATCGGTGTGCTGATTGAAGAAATTTCTACCGGCAAAAAATGCTGGTATTCACCGGGCCTGGCTGAAATTGAGCCGCATCTGCCACCCTTGATGAATCAGGCAGACTGCATCATGGTCGATGGCACCTTCTGGACCAATACCGAAATGCTGGATATGGGCCTGATGACCAAGACAGCGCGCAGCATAGGCCATAATCCACAATCTGGCCCGGGCGGCATGATAGAAGAGTTGGACAAGTTTGGTGTGAATAAACCGGTGCGTAAGGTGCTGATCCACATCAACAATACCAACCCGATATTAAGGGAAGATTCCGCCGAGCGTGCGATCCTCGATGATCATAAGATCGAGGTGGCATATGACGGCATGGACATCATTCTATAGGAGAGAACAATGAACGCAGTGACTCAGGCACAATTGCCATGGACCCGTGAAGAGTTTGAGGCAAAGCTTCGCGAAAAAGGGCAGGGTTACCATATTTATCATCCGTTTCACGTGATGATGTATGAAGGCAAGTTGACCAAAGAACAGCTGCAATGCTGGGTGGCCAACCGCTTTTATTACCAGATCGCCATCCCCATGAAAGATGCGGCGATTTTATCTAACTGCCCAGATAAGGAAGTGCGCAAGCAATGGATCGTTCGCATTACTGACCATGATGGCGTGGATGACCAGATTGGCGGTATCGAAGCCTGGATTAAACTAGGTGAAGCAGTTGGATTGACCCGTGAGCAAGTGACTAGCCTGGAACTGGTGTCCCCTGGCGTCCGTTTTGCCGTCGATGCCTATATTAATTTTGCCAAGCAACGCCCCTGGCAGGAAAGTGTCTGTTCCAGCCTGACTGAACTGTTTGCGCCGCATATCCATCAGCAACGTATCAGCTCCTGGCCCAGCATGTATCCATGGGTAAAAGAAGAAGGGCTGATGTACTTTAAGAAGCGCCTCACGGAAGCTAGACGCGATGTAGAGCAGGGTTTAAGTGTGACGCTGGATTATTTCAGTACATCACGCGAAATGCAGATGAAAGCGCTGGAGATTCTGCAATTTAAATTGAATGTGTTATGGGTGATTGCCGACTCTATCATGCTAGCCTGTACCGAGATCAAAACAGAAGGGCGTGATTATTTACGCCAGCCAGTGATACACATCGAAAGCTAAGTGGTTCGACAACGGCGTTATTGAAAGTAAAACATGGAAAACAATATTCAGCACTCAGACATATATGCCATCGCCTTGCATCACCGTTTCCAGTGGGAAGAAGCGCAGCAAAGCTATGTCATTCTGTTTCCCGAAGGCATGATCAAGTTGCACGGTGGTGCAGGTGAGATTCTCAAACGGGTGGACGGTAAAACAAGTGTCGGTGAGATTGTGGCTGACTTGAAGAATACTTTTCCAGATGCCGAAGACATTGAAAGCGATATCCTGGGCATGTTTGATATCGCTGTGGGTAAAGCCTGGTTACGCAAGGTGAATTAATCCGAAAGGAAGGGCATCATGGCACAGTTAAATAATGGCGTTGCAGCAAGCGTGACACAGAAACAACCCCTCTGGTTGTTGGCAGAGGTGACCTATCGTTGCCCGCTACATTGTGCGTTTTGTTATAACCCCACCGATTATGACAAACACACAAAAAACGAATTAACGACTGAACAATGGATCAGCGCCTTGCGTGACGCACGTAAGATGGGCGCCATTCAGCTGGGCATCTCAGGTGGTGAGCCATTGTTGCGCGATGATATCGAAGAGATTGTGGCTGAAGCACACAAATTAGGTTATTACAGCAACCTGATTACCTCTGGGGTTGGCTTGACTGAAAAACGCATCCAGGCCTTCAAAGAAGGGGGGCTGGATCACATCCAGCTCTCCATGCACGATGTGACCGAAGATATCAGCAACTTTATCACCAATACGCGCACCTTTGAGTTGAAGAAGAAAGTGGCGGCTATGATTAAGTCCCATGGTTACCCGATGGTGCTCAATGTGGTGATACACCGCTATAACATTGACCAAGTCGGCAAAATTCTCGAAATGGCTGAAGCCCTTGGCGCGGATTACGTTGAGCTGGCCAATACCCAGTACTACGGCTGGAGCCTGGTCAACCGCGATCAGTTGATGCCTACTCGCGAGCAGTTGGCGAATGCTGAGGCGGCGACCAATGCTTTCAGGGAACGTGTCGGCAACAAGATGAAAGTGTTTTTTGTCGTGCCGGATTATTTTTCTGACCGGCCCAAAAAATGCATGAATGGTTGGGGTGAGGTGTTCATGATTGTCACTGCCAACGGTGATGTGTTGCCTTGCCATTCTGCAAGGGTCTTGCCCGGTCTTGAGTTCCCTAATGTCAAGGAGAATGGTCTGGAATGGGCATGGAAAGAATCACCCGCATTCAATAAATACCGCGGGATGGAATGGATGAAAGAGCCTTGCCGCAGTTGTGACGAGAAAGAGAATGATCTGGGCGGCTGCCGCTGCCAATCCTATTTGCTGAGCGGAGATGCTGAAATGGCGGATCCGGTGTGTACCAAGTCGCCAAACCGTCACTTGATTGATGAAGCACTGGCCAATTCTCAAAAACCGTTCTTGCGCGAACAGCCCATTATTTTCAGGACGGACAAGAACTCTAAAAAATATGTGGAAGGCGATAAAGAGCGTATAGAGCAGTTCCACGCTCTGCCTTAGCAAACGATTTTTAGCCAACGGCTGCAATATGATTTATGATCCACAGGTGCCCATCAGGCACCTGTATTTTTTTAAGAAAGTCTTTCATTTTGAAATCTCGTTCTTCAGTACTCGTGCTGGTTCTGGCAGCACTGGCTGCATTAGCGCCTTTTGCAATTGATACCTACCTGCCAGCTTTCCATGTCATGGCGGCTGAGTTTGACGCGGATGAACTGGCAATACAGCAGAGCTTAACTTTTTATTTATTGCCCTACGCCGTCATGACCTTGTGCCATGGGGCCATTTCTGATGCCATTGGCCGCATTACAACTATTAAATGGGGGTTAGCTATCTTTGTGCTGGCAAGCCTGGGCTGTGCCTTCGCGCCCAATGTGCAAACCTTGTGGCTGTTCAGGGCGTTGCAGGGCGTGAGTGGTGGGGCGGGCAACACCGTGGCGCGTGCCATGGTGCGAGACCTCTTCTCGGGTGCCCAAGCGCAGCGCGTCATGGCGACCGTGCAACTGTTATTCGGCATTGCACCAGCGGTTGCGCCGATTTTGGGTGGTCTGTTACTGGGAATCCACTGGCAAGCCATTTTCCTGTTTTTATCCTTGTATGCAGCGGTTGCTTTATGGATGGCGGTACGTTACCTGCCAGAGACCATGACCGTAGAAAAGCGTGTGCCTTTTTCATTGGCAGGGATTGCCCATACCTATGGCAAAATGCTTAGGCATCGTGTTTTCCTGGCGTTGATTGCTTGTCTGGGGCTTAACTTTGCCGCTTTTTTCATTTATGTATTGGCAAGCCCGGTATTCCTGGTCGAGCATTTACACTTGAACAGCCAGCAATTTGGTTACCTGTTTATCCCGACGGTGACCGGCATGATGTTGGGCTCCTGGATATCTCGCCATACCGCTGGCAAGATTGCCCCGGCTAGGGCTTTGCGGTACGCATTTGCCTGGATGGTCTTGATTGCCAGTTTGAATGTCTGTGTCCAGTTATGGGCTGGCGATGGCATTCATCACGCCTGGTGGCTGGCGATTTTGCCCATTGCACTCTTTAATATAGGCATGGCTACCGCGATGCCGGTATTGTCTATTGCCGCCCTCGATTGTTATCCCAAAGTGCGCGGGACGGCAGCCTCTGCACAGGCGTTCATGCAAATGCTTTGTTCCACAGTTTGCTCGGCAGTGATCGTGCCTTTCGTCTGGCATTCCACATTGACTCTCGCGGTGGCGATGCTCATGATGACGTTGCTGAGCACCTTGTTATTGCGCCTGACACACCAACCGCAAGCGAATGCCAGCGCAATCAACGACAAGGCATAGCTCTGCCTCAAGCACCGAATTATGGGATTTTTACCGCCTTCATTCGATATTTGAACCACCAAGGCCTGTTTTAAGATGAAACTGTCAATGCCTGTCAGATGGCAGCGCATTCTTCAGAATAAATAACGGGAGTTCATATGGAAATGACCAGAGAAGAAGAAGCACAAAAGGCCTATGTCAAACTGCTTACCGGTCAAGGCGTGAGTCAGCGTGTGCTGGTTCAACGTGAGTTTGTGATTATTCGCCTGAGTGCGTTCCTGAAAGACATTCCTTGTGACGGTAGCCATTACCGGCAGGCCGTTGACCGCTTTATTGCCAGCATGGATCCGGCCGAGATTCCAGCCATATTGCCTGTCGTTCGCGAGTTTTTCTCGTTCTGGGTGCGTGATATCAAGGCCATTGCCGCCATGAGCCAGGCGAAAGTCTTCAACGGTACTACGCCAGTGACCATGGCGACCCAGGATGAGTTGTTCAAACATTGGTACGACCTGGATAAAACCACCATGACTAGCCAAGAAGAGCAAGTGATGGATACGTTTAAGCAGGTATCCATGGTGCGTGGGTTCGAGCCTGCAGTATTTAAAGAACGCATGCGCATGGCCAAGTGCCTGTTGCTCTCCTTGCGTCAGGTGCCCTATAAACAATCGCATAGCTATCGCCAGATGGTGGACAGGAATTTACCGCTGTTCAATGCGCTGGGCTCCCAGCATACTTTCCTCAGTGTTTCCCGTGAGTTTTATTACTTTTGGCGTAGTGATATGCTCAAGCCACAAGCTGTAAAATCTCCGGCCATGCAAGGCCACGAGATGGCGATTGCCGCTTGATTGCCAAACTTGGATTGCTATAGAAAAAAACGCCAGCCTTAGCGCTGGCGAATTTTTTGCAGGATCAGGGCAGAAAGCTCTTCAATAGAGCGGCTGGTAGAGTCTGCCCATGGAATGTTATAACGACGCATCATTTCTTCTGCTGTCGCAATTTCTTTGCGGCAATTGTCCAAAGAAGCATAAAAACTGTCTGGACGACGCTCACTGCGCACAGAGTGCAGACGTTCGGGCTTAATGGTCAGCCCAAAAATCTTGTCAATATTCTTTTCTACCGCTGCGGGTAAAGAGCCGCGCTCAAAGTCTTCCGGGATCAATGGGTAATTGGCTGCCTTGATGCCAAACTGCATGGCCAAGTAGATACTGGTCGGTGTTTTGCCGCAACGGGAGACGCCAATCAAAATCACATCAGCTTCATCCAAACCAGAGTTGGTCATGCCGTCGTCATGATTGAGCGTAAAGTTGATCGCCTCCATGCGCTCCAGGTAACTATGCCCTTTGACACTGTAAGCAATGCTGGCACCTGTCAGTGGTTCCTGATTAAGTTCAGACCCCAGGGGATAAATAAAGCGGTGGAATAAATCAATAAAATAAGCGTTGGCTTGCTTGAGGTGGTTACGGTGTTCACCATTGCCGATCGACATGATCACTATCGGGCGAATACCGTCCTGATCGCCCACTTTCTGGATATGCTCAAACGCTGCCTGCACCTTTTCGTCATTATCCGTAAAGGGGAGGCGGGTCGTTGTGAACTGGGTATTGGGAAAATGTTCCAGAAGTTTACTTAAGGCACCTGCCGTAATCCCCGTACCATCAGAAACAATAAACACAGAACGGTGATTCATACAGGTGCCTCAAGTAGTGACTAATAATGCTTAACGGCTTATTTTTTTGTCAGGCGCTGCCAGGTGGCAACCACAGTGTCTGGGTTTAATGACACAGACTGGATGCCTTCCTTGACCAGCCACTCGGCAAAGTCTTCATGGTCGGAAGGGCCCTGGCCGCAAATACCAACATATTTACCCAGGCGGTTACAGGTGTTGATCGCCATTTTCAGCAGGACTTTCACTGCATCATTACGCTCGTCAAACCCGTCTGCGAGGATACCGGAGTCACGGTCCATACCCAGAGTCAGTTGAGTCAAGTCATTGGAGCCGATAGAGAAACCATCGAAGTACTCCAGGAACTGTTCAGCCAGCAGGGCGTTAGCAGGTATTTCGCACATCATGATCAGGCGCAGGCCGTTTTCACCACGTTTAAGGCCGTTGGCAGCCATGATGTCGGTCACTGCTTTTGCTTCTTCCAGTGTGCGCACGAATGGAATCATCAATTCCACATTGGTCAGGCCCATTTCATCGCGCACTTTCTTCATGGCAATACACTCCATGGCAAAGCACTCTTTAAAGTCTTCGGCCATATAACGTGCTGCACCACGGAAACCAATCATTGGGTTTTCTTCATCTGGCTCATAGATGTCGCCACCAACCAGTTTCTTGTACTCATTAGACTTGAAGTCAGAAGTACGCACGATGACTGGTTTTGGATAGAAAGCGGCAGCAATCGTTGCCACACCTTCAGCCACTTTATCAATATAGAACTGTTTAGGGCTGGCGTAACCACGTGCGCGGTTATGAATGGTTGCCTGCATCGCTTTAGGCATCGCATCAACGTTCAAGATGGCTTTCGGGTGAATACCCACCATGTTGTTGATGACGAACTCCAAACGCGCCAAGCCCACACCGTCATTCGGCGTTTGAGCGAAGGTAAATGCCATATCCGGGTTACCAACGTTCATCATGATCTTGCATGGTGGTTTCGCCAGTTCGCTATTGGCTTGCGTAGAAACCTCGTACTCTAATGCACCGTGATACACAAAGCCAGTTTCACCTTCGGCACAAGAAACAGTCACGACTTCGCCATCACGCAGCAAGTCAGTCGCATTGACTGAACCAACAATGGCTGGAATGCCGAGTTCACGCGCAATAATGGCAGCGTGGCAAGTGCGGCCACCACGGTTAGTGACTAGGGCGCTGGCGCGCTTCATGACTGGTTCCCAGTTCGGGTCAGTCATATCTGCCACCAATACGTCACCAGGTTGTACTTCGTGCATTTCAGCTGGGTCCAGTACGATACGCACTGGGCCAACGCCTACTTTCTGCGTCACGGCACGGCCAGCCACCACAGGGACAGAAGAATGCTTCTGCAGCTTGAAGGTTTCGGTGACGTTGCTGGCTGACTCCTGCGATTTAACGGTCTCGGGGCGCGCCTGCAGGATATACAGTTTGTTGTCCAGCCCATTTTTACCCCATTCGATATCCATTGGGCAGCCATAATGTTGCTCAATAATCATGGCATAGCCTGCCAATTCCAGGATATCTGCATCGTTCAGCGAGTAGCGATTAGATTCAGCAGCATCGACTGGCACGGTATGCGTGGATTTACCGGCTTGTGTGGCATCTGAAAACACCATTTTGATCAGTTTTGAACCCATGGTGCGGCGCACAATCGCTGGTTTGCCTTGCGCAAGCAATGGCTTGTGGACGTAAAACTCGTCCGGGTTCACGGCACCTTGCACCACGGTTTCACCCAAACCATACGAAGACGTGATAAAAGCAACATCACGGTGGCCGGACTCAGTATCAATGGTAAACATCACACCGGCACAGCCGATGTCTGACCGCACCATTTGTTGCACGCCAGCGGACAGGGCGACATCAGCATGCACAAAGCCTTTGTGTACGCGGTAGGAAATCGCACGGTCGTTATACAACGAGGCGAACACTTCTTTAATGGCGTGATTAATGTTGTCCAAACCATGAATATTCAGGAAAGACTCTTGCTGACCGGCAAAAGAAGCGTCTGGCAAGTCTTCGGCAGTCGCGGAAGAGCGTACAGCAAAGGTAGTCCCTGGTGCTGATTTCTCAATCAGTTTGGCATAGTTGTCGGCGATCGCTGCCTGCAATGCCGGTGGAAACTCTGCTTCCATGATCCATTGGCGGATTTTTGAGCCTACGCGCGCCAATTCCTGAGTGTCATCTGCATTCAGTTTGTCCAGCAAGTCATTGATTTTGTCATTCAAGCCACCTTGGGCCAGAAACTCGCGGTAAGCATCGGCAGTGGTCGCAAACCCGGTAGGAACGCGTACGCCTTTGGCTGTGAGCTGAGAGATCATTTCGCCCAGGGAAGCGTTCTTGCCCCCAACGGACGGCACATCGGTGTTTCTTAGATTCTCAAATGGAATAACATGACTTACCATATAAAACCCTTAATTATTTTAAAACTGGTGATCATCTATCGCGGAGTGCAATGGACTAAAATTCGATCAGTAGAGGCCGTTTGCCGGACATAGTCTGATTGTAGAATGACTTTTATAGCGGCCATTATGCCAAAATCATGTTTTAATGTCACGTCGCCATGACATTGCCATTCCAATTTTTTTAGCATCTATATAATAAAACGCCATGAATGCAGTGATTCCTGTAGAGCGCGTGGTCAGCGTGACCACATATGGTCGCTTACATCTCGGTTTTTTTAACTTGAGCCAGCAAAGCCAACGCCAGTTTGGCAGTGTGGGCGTGGCGATTGATGCCTTTCAAACTTCATTGGCCGTGGGGCTTGGCCCGCAGCAGTCTCCATTGGATCCATGGGTGTCCGGGAGGTTGCAGCATCACCTGAGTGCTTACGGAATCAATGCCGAACTGAATGTAACCATCAAGCAGGCCGTCCCTCGCCATGGTGGCCTCGGCTCAGGCACGCAGATGGCACTGGCATTGGGCGTCGCGGTGAATACCCTGTTGGGTCTGCCAGTGAATGCAGCGAAGATCGCAGCAACGCACCAGCGCGGTGCCCGTTCAGGGATTGGCATTGCGACGTTTGAACATGGTGGGTTTGTGGTAGATGGTGGACGCGGGCCGCATACAGAGGTGCCGCCCTTAATTGCGCAACATGCTTTCCCATCAGATTGGCACTTTTTACTCATTGTTGACAACAGTCGCGATGGATTGCATGGTCAAGGTGAAAAAAACGCATTTAAACAGCTTGAGCCACAATCGCTGACCGCCACACAAGTTATCCAGCAACAGCTGTTGAGCCAGGGTTTGCCTGCCTTGATCGAACAGGATTTTGCCACCTTCAGCCGTTTTCTTGGTGATTTGCAAGCTTATAATGCAGATTATTTCGCGCCTGCACAGGGGGGTGCCTATGCCAGTTCAAGCGTGGGGAGCATTTTACAATCCATTAAAAAACAAGGTTATGACGGCATTGGGCAAACGTCCTGGGGACCAACAGGATTTGTGCTGCTGCCTTCGCGTGCAGAAGCGGTCGCTATGCAAATGCAGCTGCTCCATGCGCATGCTAATGAAGCCTCCTTGGGTTTTATCGTCACAGCAGCCATGAATCAGTCAGCCAATATTGTATTAGGGAATGGCGCAGATTAAATTTTCTTAAGATAATTTTGAAAAGTTATGGCTTTTAAGGTCTACTCTTTATTTTGAACTGGTCTGGATATGTGTATATTGGCGAAAGATATTGTTAACGAACCGTACCGGGGGGAAGAATGAAAAAAACCAGTATTATGCATTTGTTCACTGCTGCCAAGAATGCCAGTCCATTTGATGTGAATATGGCCTTTGATGCTGGCTATGAAAAAATTATTTCTTACACCGATGTGACTTTGAATGAAATCGTCGCGTTGACGCAGGATGCCATTTTTTCACGCAGCCCGAGTGGATTAAAGCAGCAAGCCTTATTTTTTGGTGGCCGCGATATCCAGGTGGCGCTTGAAATGCAGAAGCAGGCACGCAGTGCCATGTTCAAGCCATTTGAATGCCATACTTTTTCTGATCCGTCCGGTGCCTTTACCACGGCAGCAGCCATGCTGGCCAAAGTCGATTTTTATTTGCAAAAGTCTGGTAGTGGTTTGGGCAAGGAAAAAGTCGCTATTTTTGGTGCCAGTGGTACCGTGGGCTCGACAGCAGCACTCATCGCAGCTCGCCAGGGGGCAACTGTATTGATGGTGGCGCACTCGGATGTGGCCAGCATGCAGGCATATGTCGATAAATTATCAGCCAATTATGATGTCAACCTTAAAGTGGTGGATGGCAGTACAGAAGCTGCTAAAGTGGCTGTGTTAAATGAGGCGACAGTGGCCTTGTGTGCGACACCAGCTGGTATTCGCGTCCTTGAAATCAAGCAATTCGCCAACTCCAAATCACTGAAAGTCGTGGCAGATGTTAACGCAGTTCCTCCTTCTGGCATTGAGGGCGTAGACACTTTCTCTGATGGTGGACTGATTGAAGGCACACAAGTGGCCGGTTTTGGCGCCTTGGCGATTGGCCAATTGAAATATGTCACACAGAATAAATTGCTGGAGCAAATGCTACAAAGCGAAAGCCCCATGCACATTGATTACCACCAGGCATATGAATATGCCTGTGCACACGTGGAGTAAAGCGATTCTTGCGATTGGCTGTATTGTCACAGAGCGCGCGTATTTATAGTCAGATGGCGCAACAAGAAGGCTTTAGCGTATTGGCTGTGGACGCGTTTGCGGATAACGATACGCAACAATCTGCAACATTGGTATACCCCTGGCCAGGCTTTTGCGGACCGGATGTCAACAATGAAATGTCCGGGTTGCTGGAAGTATTGGATAGTTTCAAGCCAGATGCCGTTCTACTTGGTTCTGGTTTGGAAGCAGATCAAGCGGCATATGTAAAGTTATTCACACGCCATGCAGTATTTGGCAATACACCGGAAACCGTGGCCCAGGTCAAAAATCCACAATGGCTGAAAAATTATTGTGATGCGCACGGCGTCCAGTCGCCACGCATCGCAATGCAAAAGCCGCTTGAAGGTCGTTGGCTGCATAAACAGGCGGGGCAATGTGGTGGGATGCATGTGCAAGACTGGTCACCTGCAGCAACAGTCACTGCAAAAAGTTACTGGCAAGCCTTTCAGCCAGGACAAGCAGTGGGCATATTGTTTGTCGCACATCAACAGACATTCACATTGATTGGCGTACATGCACTCAAGCAACGCGCAGGGAGCTATGCTTATGCTGGCGTGAAGCGCTTGCATGATCCAGGGCTAACTGTCGCTGCCACAGCGTTATTGCAGGCAGTCTTGCCAGGCTTGGGATTAGTTGGCATTAACAGTATTGATGCCATCTGGCATGAGGGCGAGTTGCATCTCATAGAGGTGAACCCCCGACTGAGCGCCAGTATGCGGCTGTATGCCGAGTTGCCATTGATCAAAGCGCATCTGGACAGTTGCCGTGGCAACATGATGCCTTTGCAAGAGTCCATGAAGACGCATGCCAGTCATTGTATTGTGTATGCACGGCAAGAGATTAACGCAAGTGATCTAGACTTTCCTGACTGGTTGGAAGACCGGCCCAGTGTTGGCATGATTGCCGCAGGCCTGCCCGTGTGCAGTCTATATGCAGAAGGGGGCTCAGACAGGGAAATGCTACAGGCTTTGCAAGATAAGAAAACACGATTAGAGAAACTATGGGGGACTTATGTCTGTAACCGCATCGAATTCAACATCCATTAGCGTTCAACAATATAGCGCACCACTGGTGGCGCACCTTATTGCCAATGCCCCGGCCTTGGGCTGCGCAGTGTCTACACATGAAACAGGCGCCACCATTGTGGACGCAGGTATACAGGCCACTGGCGGCCTGGAAGCAGGGCGCATCATCGCCGAAATTTGCATGGGTGGCTTAGGTAAAGTGGCATTGCAGCAAGTGCCGCAATTTGCCCACTGGCCACTTAGTGTCATGGTGACGGCTACTCAACCGGTGATTGCCTGTCTGGGCAGCCAGTATGCCGGCTGGGCTTTGTCACACGAAAAATTCTTCTCACTGGGCAGCGGCCCGGCCCGCTCGATAGCCCAGCGTGAAGATGTCTTCAAAGACATTCACTACGCCGACAAAGGTGAGCAAACGGTGTTGGTGCTAGAAACCGACAAGGTGCCGCCTGTACAAGTGATAGAAAAAGTGGCCAGGGATACTGGCTTGCCAGCTAATAAGCTGACATTTATCCTGACCCCAACCCGCAGTGTGGCCGGTTCCTTGCAAGTGACTGCACGTGTGCTCGAAGTGGCACTGCATAAATGCCATACTTTGCATTTTGACCTGAATGCCATTGTCGATGGTTATGGTGTCGCGCCAGTACCGGCGCCCTCACCAGACTTTATCGTGGGCATGGGCCGTACCAATGATGCGATCCTGTTTGGCGGCTTTGTGCAACTGTTTGTGAATACCGATGATACTGCAGCGGAACAACTCGCCCAGCAACTACCTTCCTCTTCATCCAAAGATTACGGTCGCCCATTTGCAGAGGTGTTCAAAGCCGTCAATATGGACTTTTATCAGATTGACCCCATGCTGTTTTCACCAGCCAAGGTCAGTGTGACTAATCTCAAGTCCGGCAAGACTTTCTTTGGCGGGCAGTTTAATGAAACCCTTCTAAATCAATCCTTTGGAAGTTAAATTTACAGTCTTATAAAGTCATAGACGCGGGATTCTGTGCAAAATGCATGGGTCCCGCGTGATCATTTCAATGCTGACATGAACGTCGTTCCTATTTTTACCGATGAAGTCGCCCAGGCTGGCGGCTGGCACGGACAAAGCCTGGCGCACGCCTTTGCCAAACGAGGCTGGCAGGCATTGATGGTGTCATTGGATAGTTGCCACGTCAGTATTGTGGATCAGCAGGTCAAAGTACATATCCCAGGTTTGACACAGAGCGCACCGATCGCCTTTGTGCGAGGTGTTGCCGCTGGCACGACGCAGCAAATTATTACGCGCATGAATATCCTGCATACCCTGCAACGTCAGGGCATGACGATTTACAACCAGGCGCGTGCCATTGAAATCACCGTAGACAAAGGCCTGACCAGCCAATTGCTGGCAGAGCAGGGCGTTGCCACACCTGCCACCTGGATATGCGAACATCGCGGCGTTGCCCATCCCTTGATGCAGCAGGCGCTGGATGCCGGTAAGTCTCTGGTGATCAAGCCGCTGTTTGGCTCCCAGGGCAAAGGCGTACGTTTGATAGAGCATCCGCAGCAATTTGCGCTACCGCAAGATCCCTTTGTCGATGGAGTGTATTATCTGCAAGAAAAAATCGAGTGTGGCCAGCATCAGCATGATTATCGTGTATTTGTTGTTCGCGGTGAGCCGGTGGCAGCCATGAAGCGGCAAGGGGAGGGCTGGTTACATAATGTCGCCCGTGGCGCACGCTGTACTGTTTGTCACGAGGTGGATGTCGCTGAGCTTGGCGTCAAGGCAGCACAAGCCATTAATATTGATTATGCAGGCGTGGATATCATGCGCGACAAACATGGCAAGTTATGGGTGATTGAAGTCAACAGCATCCCAGCCTGGCGCGGCTTGCAAAGCATTACCCCATTTGAGATTGCTGACGTGCTCGTCAATGACCTGTTGCGTCTGGTAAAGCTGTAGAACATTGCTTATGCGCATTTCAGTACAACAAGCCTACCTCAATGCCTGCCTGGCAGAACTTGAGGCGCTCAAACCCGGCAACGTGCATATTTTTGCCGATGGGCATGGCATGCAGGTCCAGGATTTTATTCTGAGTGCAGAGGTTTCTGCACCAGCCTTATGTGACGACCAGGCGTTTGGTGTGCGTTCTTTAGGGCAACGGATATTGGATGCACTACAAGCCACTTATGACAAGGTAGGTTGCAATACAAATCTGGGAATCGTATTGCTCGCTGGGCCAATCGTCCAGGCACTAAAAGAGTATCCGCAATTAGATTTAAAAAATGGCTTGCAACAAGTGCTGCAACAAACCACGATGGCCGATGCTTCGTGCGTCTATGAAGGCATACGACTGGTGAGCCCGGCAGGGATGGGGCAACGTGAAGAGCATGATATTTCACAAGTGCCGCAAATTGATTTGCTGGAAGCAATGCGGCTGGCAAGCGCGCATGATACGGTAGCGCGGCAATATGTCGATGGTTATGAAACCATCTTCTCGCAAGCGTTGCCACTTTATCGCGAGCTGATGGCACGCTGGGAACGCCCGGCGTGGGCATTGACAGCGGTGTATTTATATTGGCTGTCCACGTTTCCCGATAGTCATATTGCGCGTAAATATGGTGCTGAAACGGCGACAAGTGTGAAACAAGAGTCGCAGGCCCAATACAAGGCTTTGCTAGCCATGGAGAATCCCAAACACGCAATGCCGGCATTGCTGGCATGGGACCAGGCGCTCAAACAGCAGAAATTGAATCCTGGTACCAGTGCAGATTTAACCGTAATCACCGCGATGTGTGCTTCCTTGACACCTTAAACCAAGATTTTCCTCATTAAGCTTAGGCTCCACAGGAGTATACTGTTAGCCTCTCAAAAAACGACGAGGAGAAGGCCATGACCGACCAAGTTCTTACCGAGCAGGAAATTCAACAACATTTTTCTGAATCATTGCCACACTGGTTTTATGAGGATGGCTGGATACGCCGCAAGTACAAAACCAATAGCTGGAAAGGCACGCTCATGGTGGTCAACACCATTGGACACCTGGCAGAAGCAGCCTGGCATCATCCTGATTTAACGGTATCGTATGCGTTTGTCATCGTCAAGCTATGCACGCATAGCGCAAAAGGCATCACCATGAAAGACATTGAACTGGCGCGTAAAATTGAAGAGGTCATTCAATGGCAACCACAGGCAGGTTCAGCCCTGGAAGGGACGCCGCAGGATGATCTGCGTTTTAGTTACGTAAAGTACGATAAATAAACGTGTATTCTTGAGTGACATTGATGATTGATGCATGATGCATGTCCTTTTAATGTTTTATGTCCATAGTAGTTAACAAGCGTTTGCCTCCAGCCGTTTTTCTGATGGGGCCAACTGCCAGTGGTAAAACGGCCGCCACTATCGCCTTGTGTCAACGCTTCCCGGTAGACATCATCAGCGTAGACTCGGCCCTAGTCTACAAAGGTATGGATATCGGCACTGCCAAGCCTGATGCCGAGACGCTACGCCAGGCCCCGCATCATTTAATCGACCTCATTTCACCGTTAGAACAGTATTCAGCAGCGCAATTTGCAAAGGATGCTTTGGCACTGATGCACGAGGCCACGCAGCAGGGCCGTATCCCCGTGCTCGTCGGCGGGACCATGCTCTATTTCAATGCCTTGCAGCATGGCTTGAGTGATTTGCCAGAAGCAGATGCCGCCGTTCGCGCGCAAATTGAAGCCGAAGCAAGCACAATAGGCTGGCCGGCCATGCATGCCCAGTTAGCCAGCATCGACCCGACTGTCGCCGCTAAAATACACACCACCGACTCCCAGCGCATAGAGCGCGCATTAGAGGTGTACCGCATTAGTGGACAACCCATGAGCGTCTTGCGCGCGCAGTCACAAAAAGTCTCGCTGCCATTCAATATCCTTAAACTGGCCTTGATGCCAAGCGACCGCAGTGTGCTACATCAGCGGATTGCCGAACGCTTTCAACTCATGCTGAAACAGGGTTTTGTGGATGAGGTGAAAAGGCTGCTGATTGAATATCCCCAACTGACGATGGATACTCCTAGTATGCGCTGTGTCGGCTATCGCCAGGTGCTGCAGTATTTACATGGGGACATTGACTTGCCAACGCTGGGGGAGCATGGTGTGTATGCTACGCGCCAGCTAGCCAAACGTCAGCTCACCTGGTTGCGCGGTATGGATGATGTGCATGTGCTGGATTGTTTGCAAAAAGATTGGGTAGCGCAGGCGCTGGCACTGATTGCCCAACATCAAAAATAGAAAACCGGACAAATTGTCCGGTTTTTTATTTGATTGTCTGCTTTCCCTAATAAGCGCCGTCCTGGCCCACAATGGTTAACCATACCGTTTTGGCTACAATCAACATATCCAGGCGCGGGCTCCAGTTGCGCAGGTACTCAAGGTCATAATGCACGCGCTGTTCCATTTTTTCCAGGGTATCCGTTTCACCGCGGAAACCATTCACCTGCGCCCAACCAGTAATCCCGGGTTTGACCTTGTGGCGTACCATATAACCCTTAATCAGCTTACGATATTCCTCGTTGTGCGCCACCGCATGCGGGCGTGGCCCAACCACACTCATGCGGCCCTGTAACACATTGATAAATTGCGGCAACTCATCCAGGGAGGTCTTACGCAAAAAAGCCCCCAGTGGCGTAATGCGTTGGTCATTTCGGGTGGCCTGTGTGACCGTTGCACCGTCTTCCGTGACAGTCATGGAGCGGAACTTGTACACCAAAATCTGTTGCCCATCCAGGCCATAACGACGTTGCTTGAAAATAATCGGGCCTGGGGAGGTGGCCTTAATCGCAATCGCAATACCGATCAAAATGGGAGAAATCAAAATCAACACAAACAATGAAAATAAAACATCTGCCGTACGTTTGATAAAGCCATCCATCCCGGTAAATGGCGTATCGCACACAGAAACCACAGGAATGCCGTTGACATCCGAAACGCGCCCCTGAATCAGGTCGGTGATAAAAATGTCAGGCACAAAGTAAATGGAAGCTGTCGTGTCTTTGAGGTCATCCAGCAATTTCAAGATACGGGGGTGACTGGACATCGGCAATGCGATGTAGAGTTTATGCACGGTATGTGACTTCAAGTAATGGCTCAGTTCATTCAAACTGCCAAGTACTGGATAGGCATCTATTTGTGGAAGCCGGTTAGGTGCACGGTCCTCAAAAAATCCCAGGATATTGATTCTTTGATAATAATCACGTTTCAGATTATCCGCCAAAAGCAGACCTTGCTCATTCAAGCCGATAATCAAAGTGTTTTGTCGCGGTCCTTGCCACTCAATCAATTTGGGGCTGGCCCACTTTAATATTTGCAAGGCCATGATTTGGGCAACTGGCGTCAAAATCAACCAGGCGAGAATTAATTTTTCGCTATATAAGGTGATGTAACGAGTGATATAAGCAAAGGTCAGCAAAAAGGTGGCAATCACCAGCCATTGACCAATCACATCCCGGCACATCTTGGCAAAACCCTTGCGAATTTTGGCGCCGCTAGGGAAAGAAATCGAAAACAGCACGATCGATGTAATAAAAATGGACATCGGAATGCGGTTTTCGGTATAAATAAACAATCCCCACAGCACAAACACCATTACCAAGGGCTCAACGAGAGACTCAAGCATGTAAAGTGGATTACTCCCGCCAGATGAAAAGCCGGAGAGTGTTCTGATCGGAGGTTTAGTCGCCATATGTGAAATTAGTAATTATTGTGTTGGGGCTTCAATGTTAAAGAAATACAAAAAAGTCAGCGAACGGGATTTAAAGTGTAAGGCGCACGGAACACAATAACCCAAACAGTAAGTACGGTAAGGTCTCAGTACCGTGCAACGCAGCAATTTGCCCGCGTAGCCAATTATTTCTTAATATTTTTTAAGTTTAACGCAACTGCGATAGTGGCATCAATGCACGATTCTTGCAATCGTCCTTTTGTACAGGTGCATCACTTGAATTTACATGGTAATCTGTCAAAAAAATTTAATAATAGTTGTTCATCATGGTTTATCATTTGTGGTGCCTGATGCTGCTCGCGTGACTATAATGAAAACAGGGCTCTTAAGCTTTAATTAAAATCACCTTTTGTGCACAAATCATTTGGTAATTCAATCGCCTCATTTTTAACCAACACGGCCACTGCATGTCTATAAAACCTAAAAACGCTAAATTATCTCCAAGGGTGCCCAAATTTATTTGGTGGTGTTTATCGGTGATCTATGGTTCAAGTACGATGGCTTCAAGTGCAATGGCAGATGAATTCGACACCCTGCAATTCAACGCTGCGGTTAATAAAACCTGGGATAACAACCTGTTTCGCTTAAGTAATAATGAAATCTCTGACCAGATTACCACCTATACGGCGGGGGTCAAACTTGATAAAAGCTACTCGCAACAACGTTTTATTGTGAATCTCAATTACATAGACAACAAATATCAGCGTAATGACTTTCTCGATTTCAACACACTCAATTATGATGCTGCCTGGCGTTGGACGCTGACACCGGCTTTAACAGGCACACTATCAACCAGCAAATCTAAAGCACTGGCAGGCTTTGCCGACTTTAGAACGTTGGCCCAAAATATTCGCACCACCGAGACCAACCAGTTTAGGGCCGAATATTCGCCGCATAAAGTCTGGGCCTTGATTGCCGGCTTCACTGAATACAGTGCCACTAACAGTGCAACATTCAATGCCATCCCTGATTTCGATTTCACCGCATTTGATTATGGTGCCCGCTACAATTTCGCCTCAGGGACCAACATGACCCTGTTAGGGCATAAACGCACCGGCGATTTTCAGCGTCCGGCCAGTCTTATTGGTGTGCTAGATAATGGATATACTGAAGACGAGTTTGAGTGGGACACCGTGTTTAAAGCGACTGGTAAAAGTAACCTAAGTACCAAACTGGCTTATTTGTCGCGTAAGTATGATACCTTCAGCGTGCGCGATTATGACTCGTGGTTAGGGTTTATCCGCTACGATCTCTTGCTGACCGGCAAACTGAAGCTTAATTCAGAACTCTCGCGCACAATCGGTCAGTTTGATACGCCTTATAGTAGTTATTCAGCCACGGATGCGCTTACAGCAAACCTCAGTTATTTTTACAGTGAAAAACTCATTTTTGCCATCAACGGTCGTTATGCACAGCGCGATTTCAAGCAACCTGTGGTAGCAGGTCTGCCTTCCCGTACCGACGATGAACGCAGTTTGGGAGCCTCCGTGACTTGGCAGCCCATCAAAAATATTGGCTTGATTCTTAACACCTCCAAATCGTCGCGCGATGCCTCCAATGGCTACAACAATTTTGATTTCAATGACGTCACCACCAGTGTTACCCTGGATTTAAAAATTTAAGACATTTTTCAATTCAACACTGTTAAATATTAATCAGTCATGAATTTGCAACCAGAGCCTTTTACCTTAGAAAAAACAGGAATCAAAAACCATGAAACGTAAAGTAATGACAAGCCTGTTATTAGCCACGCTGGCCGCTTGCAGCAACAGTGATCCACTCGGCAAGCAAACACAGGTGGTGGCCAAGGTCAATGGCGACGAAATTACGGTACATCAAATCAATGGTGAAATGAAGCGCCTGCAAGTGCCGGTGGCTAATCCGCAAAAAGTGGCCAAGCAAATGCTTGGTAGCCTGATTGATCGCCAGTTATTAGTACAAGAGGCGCAAAAGCTTAACCTTGATCGCACCCCGGAAGTCATGCAACTGGTGGATGCAGCCCGTGCACAAATTTATGCACAGGCATATTTGGCACGAAAAGTGTCTGCTTTAGGGCCTGCCACTGAAAAAGAAGTACAGCAATTCATGGTTGAGCACCCTGAGGTGTTTAGTCACCGTAAAGTGTTCACCACGTCGGATATTATCTTTGCTAATGACTCGGCCAAGGTCGATACTAACCAGTTACAAACGCTGGTCAGCAATGCCGAGGAGTTGAAAGTCTGGCTCAATAGTCACCAAATACATTTTGAGCTCGCAGAAGAAACCATTCCGACCGAAGCATTGCCCAAACAAGCAGTCGGCCTGGCAGATCAGCTCAAAGTCGGCGATTTATTGTTTATGCATGATGATATCAAAGTCGTCGCACGTAGCATTGCCAATATTGCTGACGTACCCCTCTCCGAACAGCAAGCCAAAGATATGGCCACCAAAGCGGTCAATGAGCGTAAACGTCAGCAGTTGATTCTGGATGAAGTGCAACGGCTAAAAAAATTGGCGCAGATTGAAGTGCTAGATCCGAATCTGAAGCAAGAAGAAGCAAATGCCACGGCTAAAGCCTCTCCAACTTCTGCCACTGACAAAACAAATAGTCTTGATCATGGCTTAAAAGGGCTATAGACCGGTTATTCATTTGCCGATAACGTATCGTTTATTTTTCATAGAATCAAAATTACTCGAGAGCTAGATATGAAATTGTTTACACGCTGCCTGTTTTTACTCACGCTGTTGTTTTCACTGCCTGTGCTGGCAGATTACACCTTAGGCACCGGTGACTTTGTTAAAGTCACTGTTTATGGCGATGCAGAACTGACGCGTGAAATTCGCATTGCAGAAAACGGCATTTTGACTTTCCCGCTCATCGGCGAGGTGAGGGTAGGTGGCCTGAGCAGTGTTGAGGCTGAAAAGAAAATTGCCGAGCAATTGCAACGCGGCGGTTATATTGCTAATCCACAAGTGTCCGTGGTAGTGATCCAGTTTTTGAGCAAAACAGTCTCAGTACTTGGCGGGGTACTTAAACCTGGCCGTTATCCCGTCACCAGACCTTCTGACGTAAAAGACATGATTGCAGAAGCAGGCGGTATCACGCCAGAAGGTTCTGAAATCGTGACAGTAGTCCGTGGGGATAAACGCAGCGAATTTGACTTGTATGATGTGATTAACCAGCATGCCAATGATGACATCACTGTGGTCGGCGGTGAAACCATCTATGTGGGCTCACGCGATGTGGCTGTGGTGGGGCAATTATTGCGTCCAGCCAAATATGGCATTCAGGGCGGCATGCGTAAAATCAGTGATTTTATTTCTGTGGCTGGCGGCCCTAATGAAAATGCTGGTGAGGTGATGTTTTATACCACTTCCATCTCCGGGTCACCTGTGACCGAGCAAATCAATATAGATGAGCTGTTTAAATCGCCGAATTCTGCACAAAACAAACAGGTTTATCCTGGTGATGTGCTCTATGTGCCAAAAGCGCCCCAAGTATATGTCTACGGTGAAGTGCAGCGCCCAGGTATGTATAAAATTGATAAAAACATGACTGTGATGCAAGCCATTGCCAAAGCGGGTGGTTTAACCATACGAGGTACCCAGCGCTCAGTCAAACTTCACCGTAAAGACGAGCGTAATGAAGTCATCAAGCAAACACCGAGCTTAACCAGCGTATTGCAAGATGAAGACGTATTGTATATCGAGGAAAGCTTGCTCTAAGCAAAGGCAAATACTATGAATTTTTCGCAATTTCTACTGATACTTAAAGCAAGAGCCAAAATTATTATTTGGACGTTTCTGATTATTGTTGGTACGACAATATCGATTAGCTTGGTTTTACCTAAAAATTATACGGCAACAACGTCATTAGTTGTTAACTACAAAGGCGTTGATCCCTTGAGTGGCATGGTAATGCAAGCCCAATTGATGCCAGGATATATGGCTACTCAAGTGGATATCATCACAAGTCACGCAGTCGCTGTGAAAGTCGTCCAGAACTTGGGTTTGACCAATAGCCCGGTGATTAAGCAACAGTTTGAAGAGGCATCTGAAGGGTCACTGAATATTGAAGACTGGTTGGCTGATCTGTTGCTAAAAAAACTGGATGTCAAGCCTTCACGTGAAAGTAGTATTCTCGAGATTAGTTACACTGGCAGCGATCCTCAGTTCTCTGCTGCAATTGCCAATGCGTTTGCAGATGCTTATCAAGAGGCGAGCTTGCGCTTAAAGGTTGAACCTTCACAAAAAGCAGCAGGGTATTTGTTAACTCAGGCAAAAATCTATCGGGAAAAACTTGAACAGGCTCAGATTAGATTATCCCAATACCAACAGGAAAATGGCTTAACTAGTATCGCTGAAAATCTGGACGTTGAAAATGCCAAGTTGAACCAATTGGCAAATCAGTTGATTATGGTTCAAGCGCAGGCACTGGATTCATCTTCCCGGCAAAAAAATGCAAATGCAAACGGTGATGCATCTCCTGACGTCGCTGCCAGTCCGGTCATTCAGAATCTTAAAGTCGCGCTGGCACAGGCGACTTCTAAATTAGCTGAGGCAGGTAATCGTCTTGGCACGAACCACCCTCAATATCAAGCGGCACAAGCTGAAGTAGATAAACTGAAATCTCAATTGGATATTGAAGTATCTAGAATCGGTAGTAGCGTAGGCGGTAGTGCCCGTATTTACTCTCAAAACGAGGCTTTGCTAAAAGCAGCCTTGGCAGCACAAAAGCAGAAAGTGTTAGACCTAAATCGCTCTCGTGACCAGTTAATTGTGTTGCAGCGAGATGTCGAAACCGCGCAAACTGCCTATAACAATGTCACGCAAAGATTGAATCAGACTAGTATCGAAGGGAAGGCGAACGAGAGCGATATATCCATTCTCAATGTTGCAATTCCTCCAGACAAGCATTCAAGCCCTAAATTATTACTCAATACAATTTTGTCGATTTTCCTCGGCGGAATGTTGGGAATCGCTTTCGCGCTTTTATCTGAAATGATGAACAGAAAAGTACGTAGTACTGAAGATATTATAGAGTTAGTTGAGTTGCCCTTGCTTGCAATGATCGAATCAAATACTTCTAAAACAAAAAAAAGCGGGCTGTTACCGCGTTTTGCCAAAGGTTATTAATATGAGTCAGCAAATCATTGATTCCAAAACACATGAAAACGTCTCTAGTATAGGGCGTTTGTTGTTGGATATGGGTAAAATAACCCCAGAGGATACTGACCGTATTTTACGTAGACAAAAAGAAGAGGGTATCAAGTTTGGCGATGCAGCCAAGCAGTTAGGGTTGATCACGGAAGATGACTTGCAGCAAGTTCTGTCCCGTCAGTTCGACTATGCTTATCTGCCCGCTGCAAATGCTCAGTATAGTGCTGATTTGGTTGCAGCATACCAACCTTTTTCAACTCAGGTTGAGGGTTTCAGGGCGCTACGAAGCCAGATTATGTTTCGCTGGTTGAATGAAGGGTTCAAGGCTTTAACTGTGGTCGCTTCCGACTCAGGAGATGGGGCTAGCTATATTTCAGCCAATTTGGCTGTTGTGTTTTCGCAGCTTGGTAAAAAAACATTGTTGATTGACGGTAATATGCGACAGCCGCGTCAGCACAAAATATTCAATCTGAAGCAGTCTTTTGGCTTGTCGGACATTTTGGCTGATCGTACTCCAGGTGCTGAGGCCCTATTTAATATCCCTGATTTTCCAAACCTAACTGTACTGGGTGCCGGTACTGTGCCACCAAACCCGCAGGAATTGATTGGCAGGCAAAACTTCCCCCAATTAATCAAATACGCCAGCTCTATTTTCGACGTGATAATTATCGACAGTCCAGCGCTTTCTGCAGGATCTGATGCGCAAATGTTAGCTTCGATTTCACGGGGAGCTGTATTGGTGTCAAGACTTCATCATACTTCTATTAATCGATTCAAACTTTTGAAAAATCAGATAGATGGAGCTGGTGCCAATATTATTGGTGCAGTGTCGAATAATTACTAGGTAATCTATGAACTTGAGAGTTACTCAAGAACAAATTCAATCAGCTTTAAAGGCTTGGTGGCCCTTAATGATTGGATTTATTGTTCTTATTTCGCCCACCTATCATAATTTGTTCAATAACATTTGGAGCGAAGCTGATCAAGCGCATGGTCCGCTCGTCTTAATGGTAGTACTTTATTTATTTTATGATAAACGTGAGGCGTTTTATTTACCCTCCAAGTCGGCCAATTTTTCTGGGTGGTTACTGTTTTTCTTTGCCTTGTTGTGCTACGTAATTGGCAGATCTCAAGACATTTTAATCCTGGATATGTTCGCGCAGATTATGTTAATTGCGTCGCTTATCTTGCTGTTCAAAGGTTGGAAGGTTTTACTAGCGTTATGGTTTCCGCTCTTTTTTATGTTGTTTATGGTGCCTCTACCTGGTTTTTTTGTTGATGCAGTCACCATGCCAATGAAAATAGCAGTATCACAAGTGGCAGAGCATGTGCTCTACTGGTTTGATTATCCAATCGCACGCACGGGTGTTGTTTTGCAAATTGGGCAATATCAGCTTCTGGTGGCTGATGCATGTGCCGGTATGCATACATTGATATCACTAGAGGCTTTAGGTTTGCTATATCTTAATTTGGTTAAGCATGACTCTTTAGCAAGAAACGTAGTATTGGCGCTTTTTATAATTCCCATTTCATTTACAGCAAACACCATACGAGTGATCGCCATTACCTTGATTACTTATTATTTCGGCGATGAAGTTGGACAAGGCTTTGTCCATGGCTTTGCAGGGATCGTGCTATTTATGGTCGCGCTTATATTAATTATTACTATCGATACCTTGATTCAAAAAATGGTGGTTGCAAAACTGGAAAAAGAGTAGCCCAATGGTATTAAAAAAAATCATCTTAATGTTGCTTATGATTTTTGCGGCAATAGCCGCGATCAATTTGCGACCCACCCATAAAATGGCGAGCGATCGCCAAGGTTTTGTTCTTGAGCAAATAATACCCAAGCAGTTTGGCTCCTGGAAAGAAATCGATACTGGAATTAAACCTATCGTTAATCCTCATCTTGAATCTTTAATTCACAAGATTTATAACCAAACTTTATCAAGAACCTATATGAATGATAAAGATGAGATAGTGATGTTGGTCATAGCTTACGGTGAAGATCAAAGTGATAGCACAGGGCTTCATTATCCTGAGGTATGTTACCCCGCACAAGGTTTCCAAATTAGCCCATGGAAAACAGGCGATTTGTCGACATCTAAGGGGACAGTTAAGGTTAAACGTTTGGTTGGAACCATGGGCCCTAGAGTGGAACCAATTACTTATTGGACAACTATCGGTAATAAGGTTGTGATTGGTAATAAAGAAACCAAACTTGAAAAACTAAATTATGGGTTGCATGGCGTCATTCCAGATGGCTTGCTGTTTCGTACATCTTCCATAAATACTGATCCAGAATTGGCATTTAAGAAACAGAATGCTTTTATTAATGATTTATTAGCAGCCCTTTCACCAAATGATTTGAAATCGATAGCAGGGCTATAGATTTCAGGATAACGAAGTCTAGTATGTTCAGAAGCACCTTATTTATGGGCTTAACAACAGCCATAAAAATGATTTCAGGCATTATAGTCTTTGTTCTAATGGCTAGATTTTTAGGGCCACATGATTTTGGATTAATTGCTTATGCGTTTACGCTAGCCTCCTTATTTGCGCTTATCGTAGATTACGGATTCTCTCAGCAGCTTTTAAGAGAAATAGGCATTGATGCATCGCAGGTCAATGACTTAGTCGGAAGTTTTATGGTCTCTAAAGCCGTTTTATCAGGCATGGTCATATTAATTTGCTACATATACTTCATATTTTTTCCTAAAGATAACGTTACTGAGCAAGTGTTCTGGATTTTATTAATTTCTACTTTACTGAATTCATTTAGCGAGTTCTTGAATTCAGCATTTCGAGGGGTAGGTAAATTTAAGGAAGAAACAAATATAGCTACACTTGGTGCGGTTATACATTTTTTTGTATTGGTAATTATTATGCTGGTTCATCCAACTGTAATTACTGTTGCAATAGGATTTGTAATCTCAAAACTAATTTATATATTTATTTCATTTATTGCGTATCTTAAAAATATTGGGCCTGTCAAATTCCAATGCAAAAGCATAGAAGTTAAAAGCAGCCTAAAGAAAGGCATCCCATATGCCGCAGATACGGGCTTTACCAACTTTTTTCAACAGGTAGATACAATTGTAGTCAATCATTTTCTTGGTTTGGTTGGGGTGGGCTTATATCAAGCAGCCACAAAATGGCTCCAAGGAGCAATGCAATTTGCTCCAGTATTATCTAATGTGTACCTTCCAACTTTAGCTGCGAATATGAAGGATAGAACAGTAAATAAAAAATACTCCTCCATATTGAACACAAAGATGTTAGTTTTTGGCGGAATAGGTTGGGCTTTTTTCACCTTTCTAGGTAGTTCTTTTTCCCATTACATCTATGGCCAGAAGTATGATGAAATCAGCTCACTGTGGCCATATGTTGGGCTGCTCGTTTGGATTAGATATATTGCGGCCTCTCAAGGAGTACTTCTTACAGCATATGGTAAACAGAAAGTGCGTGTTTATTCTCAAATACTGTCTTTAATTACTTTTGGAATATCGTCAATTTGGCTTTTACCTAGATTTGGGCTTAAAGGTATGTTAATTTGTTTAAGTGCCACATATTTTGTAACACTTGTTATTTATTTCTTGAATGTCCTTAGAAAGGATATTCCCTCTGGATTTAATACTGTAAATATCGTAATAGCAACTTCTATTTCAACGCTAGCTTTTTTAAAGCTATAAAGTTTTGGTTTTCTAATGACAACAATTATTGATGAAATCAAAGCAAAAGGTTATTGCACTGGTTGTGGTTTATGTGTCTCAATAAGTGAACCTAATGCTTTGGAAATGCAAATTAACAACTCAGGCTACTTGCGACCGGTAGTCTTAAAGCCATTATCAAAAAATGATCAGGCTGCAATTAAAGAGTTTTGTCCAGGAATCCACCTAGAGCATTCAGCAAATAGTATTCAATATCACCCACTTTGGGGCCCACTTATTAACACAAGAACGGGTTTTTCCATCGATTCAACCGTAAGAAAGCAAGGCTCTTCTGGAGGGGTAATTTCTGCCCTTGCGATTTATTTGCTTGAAACAAAAAAGGTAGACTTTATTGCACAAACTGCTGTAAGTCCTGCAGAGCCTTTAAAGAATATTCTACAAATAAGCCGAACGAAAGATGATGTCATTAGAGCTGCGGGATCAAGATATGCGCCATCAGCTCCATTAGAGAGAATTATTGAATTATTAAAGTCTGGTGAAACATTTGCATTTATCGGTAAGCCATGTGACGTAGCTGGATTACGGCACTTCTTGTCTGCGAATAAAAAATATGCTCACCAAATAAAATATTTAATTTCGTTTATGTGTGCAGGTATGCCCAGTCTCCATGCAACTAATGAAGTTTTAAATGTAATGGGTGCAGACAAGTCGAAATTGGTATCTTTCCGATACCGTGGAGATGGCTGGCCTGGTATGGCAAAAGCTATCCAAAATGATGGACAGTCATTTGAAATGGATTACAACTCATCATGGGGCAATATATTAGGTAAAACCTTGCAGTTCCGTTGTAAGTTATGCCCGGATGGTACAGGTGAGTTTGCCGATATAGTTTGTGCTGATGCTTGGTATGGTAAAGATGGATATCCCGATTTTACTGAACGTGATGGGCGTAGTCTTATATTAAGTCGTACTACTGCTGGCGAAGCTTTAATTAAGGAAGCTCTGCATGAAAAAGCAATCGATGCTAGCTCATTGAATGTCGATGAAATTGAAAAAATGCAACCATATCAAGTTACTCGTAAGAAGGTTGTACTGGGGAGAATAATTGCAGCTGGGTTGGTTAACCACAGATTTGTAAAATATAAAAATTTGGGTTTGCTCAAAACCTCGACGATGATTAATCCAATAGTTTGGGTGAAGCATGCATGGGGTACATTTAAACGGACAAGTGGCGAGAAGCAATGAATTTAAAAAATAAAGAAGTAACAGTCGGCCTGTTATGGCATTCCTTAGCATCAGGGAATCTTGGTGTTGGAGCACTCACTGAGTCAAATATATCAATCATAAAAGCCATTGCTGACAAGAATAATATTAAAGTAAATTTCTTGATTCTAGGATCAGGTGCTTTTGGTATTGAGTCTTTAGAAAATGAATTGAATAGCGCTGGCCACTCAATTGAATGTCATGTTGCGAGAGTGTTCAATAAGAGTTTTTTAAAGTTAGTGCGCCAATGTGATTTTATTGTTGATATTGGTGAGGGTGATAGTTTTGCTGATATTTATGGCTTTAAAAGATTCTTCTACTTATGGCTCAGTAAAAACATTGCTCACTTATTAAGTGTCCCTGTTATTTTGGCGCCCCAGACTATTGGCCCTTTCTCAAATATATTTGCCAGATTAATGGCTAAGCAAGTAATGCGTAAGGCAAGAAAAGTATTTGCTAGAGATTTTCTTTCTAAAGATTACCTAGAGAAAATAGGCATTCGTTCCAATGCTCTTGAGTCTATAGATGTAGCATTTAGGCTGCCATTCACAAAAAAACAATTTGAGGACAGTAAAGCGATTAAATTTGGTTTGAATATATCTGGATTACTCTTTAATGGTGGATATACGCAAAATAACCAATTCAATTTAAGCATCAATTATCGGGATACTGTAATCAAACTTCTAGAGAAACTCTTAGAGTTACCCAATGTGGAGATTCATCTTATTTCGCATGTTGTTGATTCCCAGCTTACGGTTGAAGATGATTGGTCAGTCGCCAAAGAATTGGCAAGTAAAAATCCACGCTTAATACTGGCTCCAGTTTTTAATAGGCCAAGTGAGGTTAAAGGTTATATCGCAGGGATGGATTTCTTTGTGGGTGGGAGAATGCATGCTTGTGTGGCGGCTTTCTCTTCTGGTGTTCCCGTTGTTCCAATGGCTTACAGCAGAAAATTTAATGGTTTATTTGGTTCCTTGGGATATCACAGAATTGCAGATTGTAAAAAAGACTCTGAAGATGAAGCCATAAAGAAAATACTCGAAGGCCTCGAAAATCGCGAAGTCTTGAAAGATGAGATTGACAAGGCATTGCAGCAAGTTAACCATTTGCTAAAAAAATATGAAGATGTTGTTCAGGAAACGCTAATTTCAACAGCTAAATAAATCATGGCTAAACTATACAAAAAAGAAGCTGTTACGAATGTCATATTTGCCTTTATGCTTGGGCTCTTTTGCTTAGCATTTGCCGGAATCATTCTATTCTTTCCCCCAGGTTTCGTAGTTCGCCTCTCATTGATCATCTTCGCCTTTTTTATAATTATTATCGCTTGGGGATTAAGGGAAAAATCTAATGCTGCCCCAAATCAATTATTAATTGGGTTAACCACACTTGTTGTTGTTTTATCA
The DNA here is from genome assembly GCF_001183865.1 of Methylophilus sp. TWE2. Classification (NCBI taxonomy): domain Bacteria; kingdom Pseudomonadati; phylum Pseudomonadota; class Betaproteobacteria; order Nitrosomonadales; family Methylophilaceae; genus Methylophilus; species Methylophilus sp. TWE2. The sequence continues at coordinate 1,678,024 of NZ_CP012020.1, read as the reverse complement.
ATTGTCTGGCCTCGATACTTCTTTTTTAATTTAGGACCATTGCCAAAAATAAACCCTCTAACATTAACTGAGTTTGTAACTTGTATTGTCATTATATTATCAGCAACATACTCCCCTAGTTTTAGTTCTAACTTATATAAAACGATTAAAAACGGTGGCTGGATATTCAAACTTGCAATTATTTGGTTGGTATGGCGTCTTATTGCAAATTTTTTAGGTGAATATCCCGTTTCGTCAGTTCTTGAATTCATGCGAGAAACAATTTTCGTTTCTTCTTTTTTACTTTTTGGTCTTGTTATAGCGTCATATGATGAAGGACCAAAGAGAATGGTTCACTATATTCTTTTGGCTGGCTTTATTGTTAGTTTTGCTGGTTTAGTAGAGGCCTTCCAACAAAAGAATTATTTTGTCGGATTTGCACCTCAAGATACCGATGGAGAGTTGTCAAAGGTTATCGCAACAATTACAGCCGAGAAAATACGTTCTGGTGCTTATCGAGTTCAATCTACTTTCGATCATCCCATTGTTTTTTCACAATTTGCGGCAGCTCTTATTCCGATGTCTATCTATGGCATATTTTATGGGTTTAATAGATTTTGGAGGTTGTTGTCATTTTTGATATTACCGATTACTTTTCTGGCAATTATTAAATCCGGTTCACGTTCAGGTATTGCGAGTTTTGTTGTAGCTATTGCCTTTATGGGTGCACTTTTCTGGAGCAAAGCGATTGTTCACGGCAAGATTTCTAAATTCGTAGCGCTTCTGGGCATACCAATACTATTTGTCGGGATGGGAATCGGTGCTTATATTTTACAAGAGTTAACTTACGGAGGCGGGCACACAGAATCTGGAAGCTCTTCATGGCGCATGGTTATGATTAATATGGGAATAAAAGCATTGTGGGACAGCCCATTTTGGGGGTTTGGTCAAGGAATGGCAGTTATTAAGGCGGGCATCACGAATTCGAATGGAATTCATACGATTGATAGTTATCTGTTAACTATTGCACTGGATAGTGGCTATATTGGACTGATATTATTTTTATTATTAATTGTGGTTTTTTGTTTCAAAGGATTTAAATATGCAATCTTTCGTACAGGGGACGAGGGATTATTCGTGGGTGCTTGCGTAGCAAGTTGCTTAGCATTAGTAACGACATTCTCGATTTTATCTATCGTTAATAACATGACTTTATTCTGGTTGCTTATGGCTTCAACATTCCCCTATATGGGTAATAAAACAAAAGGTATCCAATGACTGTATATGTCGTGGTATTAAATTGGAATGGCTGGAAAGATACCATTCAATGTCTGGATAGTCTTTACAAGTCTAAAAATGTTAATTTTTGTGTTGTTGTGTGTGATAATGGATCTTCAGATAACTCCATTTTTCATATTGAAGAATGGGCACAGATCAATTTAGGGAGTGCAAATTATCAATTTTTTACTAAATCGCAACTTCAATCTTCCTCTCGTGAAACCATTACAAGCCTAACAATTATTGATAATCAGGGTAATTGGGGTTTTGCTGGAGGTAATAACATAGGTATTAAATTTGCTTTAAAGCAAGACAATTGTGAATATATTTGGTTGCTTAATAACGATACAATCATTGAACCAGATGCTCTATATCATGCAGTAGAGCGAATGAAGGCTAATCAGGCAATTGGTTTATGTGGATCGACCTTGGTGTATTACCACGAGCGAAATAAACTACAAGCAATGGGTGGGGCTGTTTACTCTAAATATACTGGTCGGTCAGCTCACATCGGTGCTTTCTCCTCACCACAATTGCTACCCACTGATTATGAGACGATCGAGCGGCAAATGAGCTATGTAGTTGGGGCTGCTATGCTAGTAAGACGCTCATTTGTAGAAACTGTTGGGTTGATGCAAGAAGATTATTTTTTATATTCAGAAGAAATCGATTGGGCAACCCGTGGAAAATCTAAATTTAAACTTGGTTATGCCCCAAAAAGTGTCGTCTATCACAAAGAAGGTGCATCAATAGGCACCTCTGCGAGTGGTGGTTCTCCTCTCTCTATTTATTATTTATATAGAAATAGGCTCAAATTCACTTGGCGATTTTATCCAATTTTTTTTCCTACAGTACTGCTTTATGCAAGTATTGATGTACTAAAGTTCACTGTTAAAGGGAAATGGAAACAAGCTATTGCCGCAGTTAAAGGCATCCTTTTCCTAAAGCGTTAAAGTCTGCTCCTTCAATTAAATATAAATGAGGCCCATCTCATTAGGCTAGGGCTCATATTAATCATGAAAAATATATTACTTGTTCATCAATCTTCTGAAATGTATGGTTCTGATAAGGTTATTTTATATTTAGCTCGTGGTCTGCTTCAGACAAACAGATTTCATCCTATTGTTGTTTTACCCGATGATGGGCCATTAAAGCGAGCACTCGAAGAGTCTAACGTTGAAGTTCATGTCGCCAAAGTAGCCAAAATTAGTCGAAAAGTTTTTAGTTTGAGTGGCTTAGTACGTTTGTTTGGTGAGTTGGTTATATCTTTAAAAGAAATAAATAAGATCGTTAATAACCGAAATGTGGATATCATTCATTCGAATACTTTAGCAGTCTTGTCAGGTGCTGTATGGGCTTTTTTAAAAAGAAAAAAGCATCTTTGGCATGTTCATGAAATTATTCTTACTCCAAGAATCGTGAGTAAAACTTTCCCCTTAATTATTCGTCTTTTTTCTCACAAGGTAGTGTCGAATTCAACTCTAACCGAGAAATGGCTTCTTACAGAAGAGCCTGCTTTAGCGAATCGCTCAGTTGTCATTTTTAATGGTCTTCCAGATGTTATAAGACCTTCTGATGAATCAATCAAAAAATTTAGACATACTGTCGGCGCTACTGAAGATGATCTTGTCATAACTTTGGCGGGTAGATTAAATAAATGGAAGGGCCAGGAGCTATTGTTAGAGGCCGCTTCATTGATTAAACAGAATAACCGGATTAGCCGGCTGAAATTTGTAATTGTTGGGAGTGCCGCTCCTGGCCTTGAGTTTCTTCCAGAACAATTAAAGGCTTTAGCAAATTCGTTGGGCATTGAAAAGCATGTGACTTTCATTGAGTTTGTGGACGATATTTGGCCCATTTGGTTTGGAACAGATATTGCTGTTGTGCCTTCAACAGAGCCAGAACCTTTTGGTATGGTTGCTATAGAAGCGATGGCAGCAAGTTTGCCCGTAATTGCGGCGGCACATGGAGGTTTACTTGATATTGTAATCCATGAAGAAACAGGACTATTGTTTGAGCCAAAGAATGCTCAAAAGCTGGCTGATACAATTACCACTCTCACCGCTGACAAAAAACTAAGAAAAAGAATGGGGCATATGGGGGCGCAGCGACAATTTGAATTGTTTTCTATTGCCAGTCAACTAAATAAAACACTAATTACTTATGAGGCTATGAAGTGATAAAGTTAATCGATAAAACAATGATTTTATTTTTTTTCCTATTAGGCGTATTCCCTTGCTTTTTATACTCTGATGAAGCACGGGCTGGAGATTATAAGGTTGGAGTTTATTATTTTCCCGGCTGGAAGGATAACCAATTGGGCGCACCGTCTCCCTTCCCTTGGGAACCTATTAAAGGTTATCCAGAAAGAGAGCCACTGCTTGGGTGGTATAAAGAAGGCGATGACAATGTTACGCGTACTCACCTCGAGTGGATGTCCAAATATCATGTTAACTTTGTTGTTTATGATTGGTATTGGGGAGGAGGTAAGACCTATCTTGATCATGCGTTATTATCATACCTGCGAGTGTCTAATGATTATCCAGTAGGATTCTCATTATTGTGGGCAAATCATTCTGTGACGCCAAAATCTGAGCAGGATTTTGCGTCAATGGTCAGTTATTGGTGCCAAAATTATTTTAAAAAATCTAAATATCAAACAATAAATGGCTGGCCGGTAGTCTATATATTTTCTGCAAGCATGTTGGAAGAGAATGCGAAAAAGATCGGTAAGTCTACTAAAGAACTCTTTGAATTAGCTCAAAATATAGCTAAGTCCAACGGTTTAAAAGGTATTTATTTTGTTGGAGGCGTTGGCGCTTACGAGCCATTTTTCAAAACCTATGGTACAAAAGGACCATATTCAGCCTATTCGGCATATAACTACCACACAGGTAAACTTGATCAATCACCGCCTTTTGAGTTTTCACATAGTTACGAAGAGTTGTCTAATGGATATCAATATCAATGGGAGTGGTTTTTTAGAAACCAAAATATCCCATACATAACACCAATTACTGCTGGCTGGGATAAAAGTCCTTGGAAAGGAAGTAAAGACAAATGCCATGACATGTCTTTTAGTAATCCTGAACAATTCAAGTTACATTTAGAGCGCGCTAAAAAAATAATGGATGAATACCCTGAAAAATCTATGAAAATGACAGTTATTTGCTGCTGGAATGAGTTTGGGGAAGGTTCAGTAATCGAGCCTACAAAAAAATATGGGTTTGAATATTTAGAGCTTATTTCGGATGTATTTAAATGAAATTCTTAAAAGCGCTATTTATTAGCTTCGCACTTTTTGTCTCAACCATATGTAATGCGGAAAGGTTAACCTGTATTGGTAATAGCATGACAATTCATTTGCCTAAAGCCGATATTGGCTGGGATGGTAAGTGGGGTATGGCCGCTTCCTCTCAGGCTACTGATTATTGTCATGTATTAGCAAAAAAAATCGCTGAGCGTAGGAACATTCAGATTACAGCTGAGCCTGTGAATATTTCTCAATTGGAGAATCTTTCAATTTCCTTAGATCAAATAAAGAATCTAAATATTATTGATTACAGTAGTGAATATATTGTTATTTATCTTGGCGATAATTTTAAAGGTATAAGCCCGAATGAAATGAAAGCTTTTTCTGAACGGATTAATTATCTACTCCAAAAGATTGATTTGAAAAAATCAAGAGTATTTATTTTGGGAACGTGGTGGACGAGGACTGATATTGATAATCTTTTGATGGATGTTTCTCTAAAAAATCAGATCACTTTCGTTAGCTTAAAAGGTCTTTCTACTATGGATATTAATCTAGGGAAATATAAAAAACCTATGATTAATGCTGGAGTCGGCGCTCACCCGAATGACATTGGTATGGAAAAAATATCTGAAGCGATCATGCAAAGGTTTTAGGATATGTTGAAGACGATAATAGAGAAATGTGCTTCAAAAATAAAAGGGGAAAGCTATAAGCTAGATGGAAATTTGGGATTACTAACAATCTTTCAAATTGCACTAGAGCGATTACGTAATTTACTGAGAGGCATTTGTTATTCTCGCAAATTAAATCAAAGAGTTTTTGTCGGAAAACATGTGACTATAAAAAATAGAAGATATTTATGTCTTGGTAAAGGGGTAACAATTGGGGATTATGTTTCGATTGATGGATTAAGCAGGGATGGTATTAGTATCGGAAATAATGTTTCAATTGGCCCCTTTTCAATATTACAAGCCAGTGGAGTGATTAGTAATTTGGGGGCTGGATTGAAGATTGGAGACAATTCTGGAATCGGTGCTTATTCTTATATTGGGGCTGCCGGAGGTGTCTCAATAGGGCAGAATGTAATAATGGGCCAATACGTAAGCTTTCATTCTGAGAATCACAACTTTTCGTTGCCTGATATTCCAATTAGAAAACAAGGAGTTACGAGGGAGGGAATTGTGATTGAGGATGATTGTTGGGTTGGGGCAAAGGTAACCTTTCTAGATGGTGCTTTTCTTTCGCGTGGATGTGTTGTTGCTGCAGGTGCTGTTGTAAGGGGTGTCATCCCACCAAACTCAGTCATTGGTGGTGTCCCCGCAAAGGTTATTAAATCAAGATTGTAACTAATAACAGTTTAGCCGAACTAAAAATAAGTACGACCGAGGAGTTAAGAATGAGATTTTTAATGTTGACTACGGAAATTCCGTTTCCAGCAATTCATGGTCAACGTGCTGATGTTTGGAGAAAGATCGAGTGCTTTATTAAACAGGCAGATATCAGTTTAATTTATTTTTATGATATTGTTGATCACGACCAACATATTGCATTTCAAGATATCTGCAAACAGAAAGAAATACTTGCTTTAGGTTTGCCGATAAAACGTTCATTATTACATGACGCCACAAACATTATCAGAAGTATTGTTTTTAATGTTCCTTATCACGTAGTTATTCGAACTCCCATTTCCGATGATTTAAAAGCAGTAAAAAGCTTAATTTCCTCAACTAAGCCTGATGCTATTTGGATTGAAGGTTTATGGATGGTTGAGTTTTATAGGAAGATATTTAATAAAAAAATAATCCAACTGCCATATTTTTATCGTTCTCATAATATCGAATTTAAATACATGTACTCTCAACTGACTAACTCTGGAAATAAGTTGAAGAGATGGTTCCAGACTTACTCGATTAAGAGCTACGAAAATAAAGCAATTAATAATGCTAAATTGGTTTTTGATTGCTCGGTAGATGATGCTAAATATTGGCGCTCAAAAGGGGGGCGAAATATTGAGGTTTTAACACCTTTGCCTGAGTCTGCTTTGATTGATGAAGACAAACTATTAGCTATTAGAACTCAACCTAAACAGTTTGATATTTTGTTTTTAGGTAATTTAAAAACACCTAATAATGTTAATGGCGTATTCTTTCTAATTAATGAAGTTTTACCTTTGATTCAACAAGAAATGCCTTTTGTTAAAGTTTTAATTGCCGGGTCCTCTCCGCTTGACTCTGTTGTGTCTCTTTGTAGGAGCAACCCAAATGTGGAATTAAGGGCAAATGTCCCAAATTCCTTTGAATTAATGTGTCAGTCTCAAGTTCTGGTGAATCCTGTTGCAACTGGTAGTGGGGTCATGGTAAAGATGCTTGATTTAATAATGACAGATCAGCCAATAGTTTCTACAACTCAAGGTATTTATGGGCTCCCGGAAACTGTCAGGGAAACTATTTCGATAGCTGATGATGCAAATAGTTTTTCTAGGTCAATTTTGAATTATCTGCTCGAAAAAGAACATGTTAATTTGCCCGTGAGAGATCAGGTTAGAAGGCTTTTTTCTACGAAACGGATTCAAGAAGTTGTTGAAAAAGTTAAGTCTGAATTGGCATAGAGCTTTGTAAGATATTTATTATTTTAATATTGGCAATTGTTATGAATTTAAGAATACTGGGAATTCGTGGTGTCCCTGCGGCACATGGTGGATTTGAAACATTTGCCGAGTATCTTGCTGTTTATCTCCAAAAAAGAAATTGGAATGTCACTGTGTATTGCCAGCATCAAGGCAAAGGTGATATTTACGAGGATGAATGGCAAGGGATTAAGCGCGTTAACATCCCGGTAAAAGGCGATGGACCTTTATCAACCATAATTTTTGATTTAAAAGCGAATTGGCATGCATCAAAATCTAAAGAGTTGTGCTTGACGCTTGGCTATAACACTGCAATTTTTGCTGCCTTATTACGTATTAAAGGCATCAAAAATGTGATGAATATGGATGGTATTGAATGGAAGCGGCAAAAGTGGGGTGGGGTGGCTAAGTTTTGGTTCTGGTTGAACGATTGGGCTGGCTGTTGGTTAGCAAATCATTTGGTGGCGGATCATCCTAAAATCAAAGAGCATCTGTCGACGCGAGTGAGTCCCGATAAAGTGACTACGATTGCTTATGGCGCGGAAAAAATTGACTCAGCTGATATTCATGCCTTAGATCAATATGATTTAAAACCTAAAGAGTATGCTGTGTTAATTGCAAGGGCAGAGCCCGAAAATAGTATTCTTGAAGTTGTTCAGGCTTGGTCAGCAAAACCGCGTGGTAAAAAACTGGTGGTTTTGGGCAAATACCTTGACTCACATGAGTACCAAAAAACAGTAAAAGCGGCAGCTTCTGATGAAGTAGTGTTTATTGGTGCAGTTTACGAGAAGTCCGTGGTCAGTGCACTGCGTTATTACGCAATGTTTTATGTCCATGGACATCAGGTGGGTGGCACGAATCCATCATTGGTAGAATCTTTGGGGGCGGGTAACGCAATATTGGCGCATGACAATCCCTATAATCGCTGGGTATGTGGTGATGGCGCTATATTTTTTGATGGCAAGCAAGCTTGCGCACAACAAATAGAGCGTTTGATTTCAGATACATCCTTGCAAAAACAGCTTTCTCAACAAAGTGAAAAGCGATTTGATGAGTCTTTTCGCTGGGACTATATTTTGCGCGATTATGAGGCTTTATTAAGTCGGCCTGAATTTAGTCATTGATTCATAGTTATTTCATTCATTTAGGGTAAATTTTATTTATGATCTTAGTCACTGGTGGTGCCGGCTTTATCGGCAGTAATTTTGTATTGGACTGGTTGGAGAAGTTGGATGAGCCAGTGATCAATCTGGATAAACTCACTTATGCGGGTAACTTGGATAATTTGAAAACCGTTGCCGATAACAAAAAACATATTTTTGTGAAGGGTGATATTGGTGATTTTGAGTTGGTAAGCAAACTGCTGGCTGAGCACAAGCCTCGTGCAGTATTGAATTTTGCTGCTGAATCACATGTGGATCGCTCGATTCATGGCCCTGAAGACTTTATCCAGACCAATGTGGTGGGTACCTTTCACTTGCTGGAAGCAGTGCGAGCGTATTGGAGTGGATTGGAAGATGATGAAAAGGCGGCTTTCAAATTTCTGCATGTGTCTACCGACGAGGTATACGGCACTCTAGAGAAAAATGATCCGCCGTTTAACGAGCGTAATCGTTATGAGCCTAACAGCCCTTACTCAGCCTCTAAAGCGGCGTCTGATCACTTGGTGCGTGCTTATCATCATACTTATGGCTTGCCAGTATTAACTACCAATTGTTCGAATAATTATGGCCCTTACCACTTCCCTGAAAAGCTGATTCCATTGGTCATTCATAACGCCCTTAATGGCAAACCATTGCCGATTTATGGGGATGGTCAGCAGATTCGTGACTGGCTGTTTGTCAAAGATCACTGTACTGCGATTCGTCGTGTATTGTCTGCTGGACGATTGGGTGAAACCTACAATGTAGGTGGCTGGAATGAGAAGCCAAACCTGGAGGTGGTGCATACCATTTGCGATATTCTGGATGAGTTGAAACCTCGTGCAGATGGCCAGTCTTATAAAACGCAAATTACCTTTGTCAAAGATCGCCCTGGTCATGATAGACGCTATGCGATTGATGCCACCAAACTTGAAAAAGAGTTGGGCTGGAAACCCGCTGAGACTTTTGAAACCGGCATACGCAAAACGGTGCAGTGGTATCTGGATAACCAGGCTTGGGTTGAAAACATCACCAGTGGGCAATATATGAAGTGGGTGGAGAAACAATATCAATGAAGCTGTTACTGACGGGATGTAACGGCCAATTGGGGTTTGAGCTACAACGTAGTTTAGCGCCTTTGGCCGAACTGGTGGCTATTGACCTTGACGATTGTGATCTGTCTAGTGAGTCTGACTTGCGGGCTTTTATCCAGACGGTCAAGCCAGATGGCATTATCAATCCTGCGGCCTATACCGCGGTAGACAAAGCCGAGAATGATTCAATGCTGGCGCGCAAAGTTAACACCGATGCGCCCCGTATCATGGGGGAAGAGGCAGCAAAGCTAGGCGCGTTCGTGTTTCATTATTCGACCGATTATGTGTTTGAAGGAGTAGGGGAGCAGTTTTACAAAGAAAGTGATGCGACCAACCCTCAAAACGTGTACGGCCAGACAAAAAGAGATGGTGAACTAGCTTTGCAACAGAGTTGCCAGCAGAGTTTGATTATGCGTACTAGCTGGGTTGTCGGTGCGCATGGTGGCAATTTTGCCAAAACGATGTTGCGCCTGGCGGCTGAGCGCGATAGTTTAAGTGTGGTGGCTGATCAATACGGGGCACCGACTTCAGCTGCCTTGCTGGCGGATGTAACGGCGCAATTGGTCGGACGTATCAAGCAGCAAGGACAGCAGGGTTTCCCATTCGGTTTATATCACGTGGTTGCGTCTGGCGTGACCAATTGGCATGCCTATGCCCAGTTTGTGATTGCTGAGGCAATCAAGGCGGGCAAGCCAATGAAAGTGCACCCGGAAACCATCAAGCCGATTGCGACCAGTGATTACCCGGTGCCTGCTAAACGTCCGGCTAATTCACGTCTGGACACCAGCTTGTTCCAGCGGACATTTAACCTGCAATTGCCACACTGGGAACACGGTGTTTCCCATGTGCTGAAACAAATTTTATAAGGATGCATGATGGCGCAACATAGAAAAGGCATAATTTTGGCAGGGGGGTCTGGCACCCGTTTATATCCGGCCACGCAGGCGGTTTCAAAACAGCTTATTCCGGTGTATGACAAGCCCATGGTTTATTACCCCTTGTCCACATTAATGCTGTCTGGCATTAAAGATGTTTTGCTGATCTCTACTCCACAGGATACTCCAAGATTTGAGCAATTGCTGGGCGATGGATCGCAATGGGGCATGAATATTCAATATGCTGTTCAGCCTTCACCAGATGGCCTGGCCCAGGCTTTTATTATTGGCAAAGACTTTATTAATGGTCATCCGAGTGCCTTAGTGTTGGGCGATAATATTTTTTATGGGCATGAATTAGCCTTAGGCCTACAGGCTGCAAATACGCAAACTGAAGGCGCAACAGTGTTTGCTTACCCGGTGCATGATCCTGAGCGTTATGGTGTGGTGGAGTTTGACGCTGAAGGCAAGGCGATTAGTTTGGAAGAAAAACCTACCAAGCCTAAATCACGCTATGCAGTGACAGGGTTGTATTTTTATGACAACCAGGTGTGTGATATTGCTGCCAATATGAAGCCTTCACCTAGAGGCGAGTTAGAAATCACCGATGTGAATAAACAATATTTGTCACAAAATCAACTGAATGTGAAGGTGATGGGGCGTGGCCATGCGTGGCTGGATACGGGTACGCATGAGTCCTTGCTTGAGGCCTCATTGTTTATTCAAACCATTGAAAATCGTCAAGGGCTCAAGGTTGCTTGCCCTGAAGAAATCGCTTACCGCATGGGCTATATCACTGCAGAAGAACTCCTGAAGCAAGCCGAGCTTTATAAGAAAAATGGCTATGGGCAGTATTTAATGCAAATTGTGAATGAGAGGGTGTTTTAATGCAGGCGATTAAAACAGCAATTCCTGATGTGGTGGTTTTTGAACCTAAAGTATTTGGGGATGCACGCGGCTTTTTTTATGAAAGCTTTAACGAGAATGTGTTTGCAGAAGCCACAGGGTTGCGCCCCAGATTTGTGCAAGATAATCACTCAAAATCTTCTAAACATGTACTGCGTGGTCTTCATTATCAAATTCAACAGCCGCAAGGAAAACTTGTCCGTGTGACTCAGGGTGAAGTGTTTGATGTTGCCGTAGACCTGCGTTCTAAATCGCCTACGTTTGGGCAATGGGTAGGTGAGATACTTAGTGCAGAAAATAAGCGAATGCTATGGGTGCCTGAGGGATTCGCGCACGGGTTTGTGGTGCTTTCTGAGACGGCTGAGTTCTTGTACAAGACGACTGACTTTTATGCGCCTCAACATGAGCGTTGCATTATTTGGAATGATCCTGATTTGAAAATTGCTTGGCCCATCAGTGAGCTACCGTCTTTATCAGGCAAAGACTCAGTTGGAAAGTTATTTTCAGAAGCGGAAAAATTTTAATTTTTAAAGGCAAGCCATGATAGTGAAAAATACAACTATAAGAGCCAGAGCACCCTTGCGATTAGGCTTGGCAGGTGGCGGTACAGATGTTTCTCCGTACTCAGATGAGTTCGGAGGGCATATTCTAAACGTAACTATTGATAAATATGCTTACGCAACTATTCAAACGAGATCAGATGGCAAAGTAAGCTTCATCGCGGCTGATAACGGCAAAGAGTGGGTTGGGAATATGTCTTCGGAGATTCAGAGAGTTCCGGGGTTAGACCTACATGCGGGTGTCTATAACAGAGTTATTAAAGAGTTTAATAATTTTGTTCCTATCCCGGTGACGATTATTACACATTCGGAAGCGCCTCCAGGTTCAGGTCTTGGTTCATCCTCTACAATGGTAGTTGCTATTGTGCAAGCGTTTTGTGAGTTACTGAGTTTGCCGCTGGGTGATTATGAAATTGCTCAGTTGGCCTACAAAATTGAACGTGAGGATTTGAAGTTTGCCGGCGGTAAGCAAGATCAATATGCAGCAACCTTTGGTGGTTTTAATTTCATGGAGTTTTATAAAGACAAAGTGATTGTAAATCCGTTAAGGATTAAGCCACATATTAAGGCTGAACTTGAATCTTCATTGGTACTGTTTTATACAGGGGTCTCACGAGAGTCTGCAAAAATTATTGATGAGCAAGCTAATAATATAAAAACAGGGCAAAAACAGTCTTTAGATGCATTGCACGCCGTTAAAGCCGAAGCACAATTAATGAAAGAAGCAATATTGAAAGCAGACTTCAGTGCATTTGTGAGCTCAATGCAACAAGGCTGGGCTTCTAAAAAGCAAATGGCAAAAAGTATTAGCAATCCTCTGATTGATGAAATTTATGATGCCGCCATTAAGGCAGGTGCTTCGTGCGGTAAAGTTTCAGGGGCTGGGGGTGGTGGCTTCATTATGTTTTTTGTAGAGCCAACTCTGCGCCCTAACTTGATGAAGGTGCTTTCCAAGTTTGAGGGGCAAGTATCCACTTGTAGTTTTACTGATTTTGGCTCTCATGCCTGGAGAAAAGAATGAGAACTTTCATTGATAATGAAATAGCAAAGGCTGTGCAGATTTTTGAACTAATAGGTAAAGATGAAACAATCCTGTCAGCTGTTGAGCGTGCTGTAGAGGTGATATGTAAGTGTCTGAGAAGCCAAAATAAAGTGTTGCTAGCTGGTAATGGCGGTAGTGCTGCAGATGCACAACATATTGCAGGAGAGTTTGTAAGCCGCTTTAATTATGATCGGCCTGGATTGGCTGCGTTTGCACTAACAGTTGATACCTCCATCATGACCGCAATCGGAAACGATTATGGATATGACAAGTTATTTTCAAGACAAGTGCAGGCAGTTGGGTTGCCTGGGGATATTTTTTGGGCTTATTCAACCTCTGGTAAGTCAGTCAATGTCGTTGCTGCGATGAAAACAGCAAAAGAAAAAGGGCTTACTGTCATTGGTTTGACTGGGGCAAATGGCTGGGTAAGTCCTGAATTGTGTGATATAGAAATCAAGATTCCCTCTACTGAAACTCCCAAGATACAGGAAGGCCACTTGTTGTTAGGTCATATTATTTGTGGCTTGGTTGAAATGGAGATTTTTCCAAGATCATGAGTATTCCGGTATTAATTCTTGCGGGTGGGATGGGTACAAGACTTAAAAGTGTTGTGCCTGATCTACCCAAACCGCTCGCGAACATTAGTGGTAAACCTTTCTTATGGTGGTTATTAAAAGAGTTGTCGGAGCAAGGTATCACAGAAGTTTATTTGTCGGTCGGATATTTGCACGAGCAAATCCAGGAATTTTTTGGAGATCATTTCCAGAAGATTAAGATTAATTATGTTATTGAGACTGAGCCACTTGGTACCGGAGGGGCAATTAATAAAGCTTGCAAAGTCATAAATCAAAATAGAGTTATGATCATGAACGGAGATACTTTTGCCAGTATCAATTTAGCTGCATATGTTCAATTTGCCGAGAAAAATCCTAATCAAAAAGTACTCTTGGCAACCTATAAAATTACGGACTCTAGTAGATACGGCACTGTTATTGTAAATGAGTCAAATGTCCTGACTAATTTTCTTGAAAAAGGGAATGCAGGGGAGGGTTTGATCAATGCTGGTGTTTACATACTAGATAAGACGGTGTTTGATGAATATGAGCTGCCGGAAAAGTTTTCTTTCGAAACTGACTTTCTAGCGAAATATTGCTCTTATCTTAATATTCATGCTTATGGGGACGTCACGGATTTTATTGATATAGGTATACCTTCCGACTACCAGCTTGCCCAGACCAAAATTCCATCCATGGTGAGTCACATTGAATAAAGCCTTATTTCTTGACAGGGATGGCGTTATCAACATTGACAAAGGGTATGTGCATAAACCCGAGGATTGCGAATTTGTTGATGGTATTTTTGAATTGGTAAAGAGAGCAAACGATCTTAACTACAAAGTGATTATTGTCACAAACCAGGCAGGTATCGCTAGAGGTTATTACACGGAAGATCAGTTTAAATCGTTCAGTGAATGGATGCAGCAAAAATTCCAAGAGCGCAATTCCAAAATTGATCATATTTATTACTGTCCTCACCACCCGGAAAGTGGTCTTGGAAAATACCTTGCAAGATGCGAGTGCCGAAAACCACGTCCAGGTATGTTTATGCAGGCTAAAATAGATTTCAATCTTGAGATGGAAAGCTCTCTCATGATAGGAGATAACATTACTGATTTACAAGCTGCAAAATCAGCATCAGTAGGTGAATTATATTTATTCAATGATTACCCAAAAGAGGGTATAGGGAATTTACAACTTGATATACCTTATCGAAAATTGGCAAATTTCTCTGACATAAAGCTGTTATGAATTCATAGAATTTGAATCGCAGTATAAGCATTAGTCTTAGCTCGTTATAATCATAGTCAATCTACGTTGTTTAAAATTTTGTCCAAAGTTGTAAAACCACCCATTGTTAGCATAATTAATTTCCTTAAGAGATATTGGCATAGACCTGGCTTTTTATTTGGCACTGCAGCTTTGCTAGGCGCGCTCACCGTTTTGGGGTTTGCGCCTTTTTATTTTTATAGTCTCCCTCTCATTACACTGTTAGTTTTATGTTGGCTACTTTGCCGGAGTAAAACATCTTTTCATGCGTTTGGCCTGGGTCTCTGCTTTGGCCTGGGGATGTATGCGGTTGGTTTGTCGTGGATGGTGACGACCCTGCATGACTTTGGTGAAATGCCCTTATGGCTGGCTTATTTGTCTACGGCGATATTGTGTTTATATCTGGCCAGTTTTACTGCGTTGGCGACTTGGTTGACTGTCTATGTGCGGGCCTTGTGGTGTTTGCCTTTTGCCTGGGGAGCGGGAGATTGGTTGAGAGGGTATATAGGCGGTGGTTTTCCCTGGTTGACGATGGGCTACACGCAGGTGCCTGGGGGACTGTTGACTAGTTATTTGCCTGTCACTGGGATATACGGTCTGAGCGTAATCCTGTTGGGAGTGGTCGTTACATTCTGCTATGTATTGATGGGGGCAGGTAAAACACGGTGGCTAGGGGCTTTGTCAACGATAGTGATTGTTGCCCTTGCGATGGGTCTGCAGCATGTCAGCTGGACGACAAAGGGGGATCCTGTTCGTGTAGCTTTGTTGCAAGGGAATATCGCCCAGCAGACCAAATGGTCTGTTGAGCAAAGTAAGCAAATCATTTTGGGTTATCTGGATTTAATGCAGCAGGCTGATGCAGAAGTGTTGGTATTGCCAGAAACAGCGTTTCCTATTTTCCTCTCACAAGCCATGGGCAAAACAAAAGACAAGTTAATGGCGGTGGCGTTTGAAAAACATGCTGACATTCTTGTTGGGATGCTTGATTGGCAAGAGGTCGGCGTAACGCGGCAAAAATTTAACGCCGTGGTGAATTATGGCGTCTCCGGATTACAGGTTCAGCATAAAACGCATCTAGTGCCATTTGGGGAGTTTGTACCGCTACCATTTCTATTTTCGCCCATCTACCAGCATTGGTTTCATATGCCTCATAATGATTTTTCGGTAGGCCAAACAAAACAATTATTTTTGCTTGGGGCTAACAATGCCGCAGTGTCAATTTGCTATGATGATCTTTTTGGCGCTGACCTGGCAGAATATGCGCGAGAAGCAAGCTATATCGTCAGCGTAAGCAATGGCGCTTGGTTTGGACACAGTGCCGGACTTGAACAATATCTGCAGTTTACCCAAGCCCGTGCAATTGAGAGCCAAAAAATGATTGCAAGAGCAAGTAATAACGGCATCACGGCTTTTATTGATAAAAACGGAGAAGTTCTCGTTCGTGCAGCCAAAAACAAGGCTTTGACGCTTAACTATACTGTCGATAGCTATCAAGGCAGTACTTTGTACAGTCGATGCAAAGACGCTATTTTTTACATTCTTCAGTTGATCGGCCTGATCTGCATAGCCTCCAGACTAATATCTGTCAAAAAAAATTCACAAATGGGTGGGACTTATGTGTAAAATGGTGTATGTAAAAATGCACGTTAATAGTGCGCCACCGAGGGTTGGCTGGTTTATTTGGAGCGTCACCGGCCTCTAAAACTCTTTTTGGATCCTGATAAAATGAATAAGTTGTTGATTATCAAGGCATTAATATTTCTGTAATATTGGTATATTTCTTGCTGTGATAATTAATAACGAATAACGAAACGCCCGCAATACTTGGCTTTAATTAAAATTAGCCCAAATGGGTAGTTTTGCTGATAAAAGAATTTGATTATTGTATTAATAACATTGAGGAGAATTAACATGAGTATAGTGAAAGGACTAGCAATTGCGGCTTTAGCCTCTTTTGCTGTAAATGCAGGTGCGACCACTGTAACACTCGGCGCAGGTTCGTCGACGTTGCCTATGGTAGTGGCGGCGGGTGGTATTCTGGGCCCGACTGTCAGTTTTAATGACATTTTTAATTTCACGCTCGCTGGCCCGGGCAAAATAAGCTACCAAATCAGTGAGAAAGAAGTGGTGTTTGGTTATCCTGACCCTTCAAGTTCTCTCGGGTTTTCAGTGGCTCAAATTTATGACATTTCTGATACATCTTTTACCTATGGGTTATACAATGCTTCCAATGCATTGGTGACAGATTTGAATAATCTGACATCTGGTGCTTACTACATTAAAGTATCCGGTACAACAACAGGTCTTTTTGGTGGGCAGTACACATTAAAAACCACTATTACTGCCGTGCCTGAGCCAGAAACAAATCTGATGATGTTGTTGGGCTTGGCTGCCATCGGCACACTCACATACCGCAAGAAAAATTCACTGTAATTTTGTTACGCTGATTTTTATTGTGACTATGGGAGAACTAAAATGAAATTAATAAATGCTTTGGTACTGGCAGGTCTGTTATCTGTAAATGGTGTCGCTCACGCAGGGACACCCTCTTCAAGCACCCCAACGACAACAACCTCAAGCATTTCGCAAGATTTGTTTGATGATGGCAGTGTTAGCGTCAGCAAAACCTATGCTGGTGACAAAACTTTCACTGACAATTACACATTCAATTTGAATGCACAGCGCTTGCAGGAGTTTAACTCCTTGTCAGCTACTCTGAATTACACGAACTCCAACTCTGTTGGCTGCGCATTGTTGATTTTTTGCGGTACCTCAAATTCCGGCTTCAGTAATTTGAATGTTACTTTAACAAGCCCTTCAGGTAGTAGCACAAGTGGTACTACAACCACCGGCCCAACAAATACTAGCGTATTCGTAATTCCTATTTTGGTATGGAGTGCAACGACTTCTACACAAAATACAGTTTCTACTGACTGGATCAGTTTACTAGCTACAGGTACTTACACACTTTCCGTTTCTGGTACAACCCTGAAAAACGGAGGGGGATACAGCTTGGGGGTAACCGCAGTGCCTGAACCTCAAACAGCTGCTCTGGCCGCATTGGGTTTAGGTCTCATTGGGATGATTGCACGTAGGAGAAGAGTGTAATTTTCTCACTATATTTGTTTAATTTAGTGTTTGATCATAGTACTTTTTATTTATTAGGAGATTTTATGAAGCTTGCGAAGAAAATGACAGTATTGTCAGCGCTGTTGATGTCTTCAGTATTTGCAGTAAATGCCAATGCTGCGACATTTTCAGTATCCTCAACTGAGTACCTGTTTAACCCAGGCATGTTTTTTGAACAATTGAATTTCTCTATTTCTGAGGCTTCAGTTGTTAGCTACAGCTTTAGTGGTTTAACAGGTAGTTATTCATTGTTTGTTCCTGCACTGACAGATACAGCTGTACCTGCAAACACATTTGCAAGCGGTACATTGTTAAGTGCTGGTAATTATTCATTCAATATTTTTGGTAACCTGAACTCTGCATCTGGTCAATTTACTTATACATTGTCAGCAGTGACTGCGGCTGTGCCTGAACCACAGACGACAGGTATGATGGCTTTGGGTTTAGGTTTGATGGGTTTGATCTCACGTCGTAAGAAACAGTAATCTTTCTTACTTTTTAAGAGGCCATGTATTTACATGGCCTTTTTTATTGGCATTAGCCCATCTGGGTCATATTAGTTAGTCTTACTTTAAAGCATCATACTCCCGAGTGTTTTATTTATTTGGGAGATGGATTGTGAAAAAAATTGTATACAGCATCATTGCTGCAAGTGCTTTCATGTTTGCAGGTTCCGCTAGTGCAACCTCTACAACAACAAATATTTCAGGGAGTGGTACACAAACTTACTCTATTAACGTCGATGACACGTTGTTTAATGCCTCATTTGATGGCTTTGGGGTGACAGCGATAAGTTTGACTGGCAGCACTACCAACTATTCTTTTACGCAGAACTTCATTACCGATGTTTGGGAATTTAGTACCACAAACTTCATCCCTGGTTTATATAACTTGAATATCACTGCAGTCGGGGCGTGGACTGGTCAATACACAACAACACTGGGTACATTTATTCCTGCAACGCCTGTCCCAGAACCAGAGACCAACATGATGATGTTGTTTGGTTTGTTAGCGGTTGCAGTTGCCTTTGGCAAATCTAAATCAGCCTAATTATTCTCATATCGGAGTGATCATCATGCGTCAATTAATTAAAAGAAGCGTTATCGGTTTGGCATTGCTTGCGATGTCTTCAGGTGTTTTCGCCGCTACTTATACATTCAATCAGACTAAAGGTATGGCAATTCCTGTTGTGAGCGAAACAGGTAACTTTGTCCTCAGTGGTTATGCGATTTCAGCAACAGCGACTGTCCTGGATATTAAAAATGCAGCAGGTGATGTAGTGTTGAGCCTGAACAAGGATACGAGCACCAATCAGTTTGCACTGGGCTTTACTTC
The DNA here is from genome assembly GCF_001183865.1 of Methylophilus sp. TWE2. Classification (NCBI taxonomy): domain Bacteria; kingdom Pseudomonadati; phylum Pseudomonadota; class Betaproteobacteria; order Nitrosomonadales; family Methylophilaceae; genus Methylophilus; species Methylophilus sp. TWE2. Next base: position 1,658,976 of record NZ_CP012020.1, on the reverse strand, counting down.
ATTTATTGCAGGTAACTATACTTTGTTTTTTAACGCTTCAGTGCTGGATGCCAAAGGTTCATTTACTTCTGCCTTAGGGTCTATTAGTGGTCAAACAGCCATAGGCGCTTCTCCAGTACCAGAAGCTGAAAGCAGCGCGCTGATGTTAATGGGATTGGGTATACTCGGATTGATTGTCCGCAGGAAGTCTGCCTGATCTATAATGATCAATGACAAAAAAGCCAGCGCTATATTGCCGCTGGCTTTTTTGTTGATGCCGTAGCAGGTTTTTAATGTTTATTTCAAAAACTCGCTGACCCTGTCTGCAGCAGCGATTGTCTCTTCATATGAGGCAACGAGTGCCATACGAATAAATCCTTTACCAGGATTCAGGCCATGGGCCTCCCGCGCCAAAAAAGAACCTGGTAAGACCGTAATATTCAACTCTTGATACAACTGCTTGGCTACCTGCGTATCGTCTTTTTCCGTATTAATCCATAAATAAAATGCAGCATCAGGTAATTGGGTTTTTGGCCAAACTTTTTGTAAGATTGGCGTTACAGCATTGAATTTCTTGCTATAAAGCGCTCGGTTATGAATGACATGCTCTTCGTCATTCCAGGCAACGATACTCGCAGCTTGCACAGCCGGGTTCATCGCGCAGCCGTGGTAGGTACGATACAAGGCAAACTTTTCGATAATCTCTACATCACCAGCGACAAAACCAGAGCGCATGCCAGGTACATTGGAGCGTTTGGATAGAGAGCTGAACATGACGATGCGCTTAAAGTCGTCGCGACCGAGTTGATGCGCTGCTTGTAGTGCACCGACCGGAGGTTGTGCTTCATCGAAATAAATTTCCGAATAACATTCATCTGAGGCAATGACGAATCCGTATTGATCTGATAACTCAAACAGAGTTTTCCAAGCCTGGATATCCATGACTTTACCGGATGGATTACCAGGGCTGCAGACAAATACCAGTTGGGTTCGTTTGAGGACTTCGACAGGGACTTGTGTTAGGTCCATGACATAGTCGTTGTCAGGTGTGGTATTGATAAAGTAGGGCTGTGCGCCTGCCAAAAAGGCCGCACCTTCGTAAATCTGGTAAAACGGGTTGGGCGAAATCACCACCGGCTGTTGAGTCGTACTGCTATCAATCACCGCTTGTGCAAACGCAAACAGGGCTTCACGGCTGCCATTCACAGGCAGTATGGCTTTGTCGATGTTGAGCGCTGGAATCTTGTATCGGCGTTGCAGCCACTGATTGATCGCTTCACGCAAAGCGGGCACGCCGATTGTGGTAGGATAGCTGGCCAATCCACTCAAGTTGTTTGCAAGTGCTTCGCTGATGATGCTTGGAGTGGCATGTTTAGGTTCACCAATCGACAGGTTGACATGGCTGAATGCCGGGTTGGGTGTCAGTCCCTGAAACAGGTCACGCAAACGCTGGAACGGGTAGGGTTGAAGGTGGTTTAAATTTGGATTCATAGGTGTGTATTATAAGTGAGCCTGTCGTATAAACAAAAAACTTCCCGGCAAAAATACATGGCTTCTGCCGCCCTGATTTATGGTGCTTTGTGCTGGGGCATTATCTGGTATCCGTACCGGTTATTAAATGAAATAGGCTTGTCAGGGGTACAATCCAGCTTGTTAAGTTACAGCTTGGCCTTGCTGCTGGGCGGCATGCTGTTCTGGCCACGCTTCAAACGTATCCCGCACGTGCCTGCTTCAGCTTATTGGCTGAGTGTGGTGGCAGGTTGGACAAATCTGGCTTATGTGCTGGCGATCATTGATGGTGAAGTGATGCGTGTCATGCTCCTGTTTTACCTGTCACCATTATGGACGCTATTGCTCGCCAGAATCTGGCTACATGAACCCTGGCATAAACCTCAACTACTGGCTATTGGCTTATCCTTGCTTGGAGCGGTGCTGATGCTGACGGATGGCCAATGGATATGGCCTTGGCCGCAATCGACCTCTGACTGGCTGGCCTTGTCGGCTGGCATAGGTTTTTCGCTGACGAATGTCATCACACGTTTTTCAACCCATTTGACCATTGCAGCAAAAGGCATGCTGGTCTGGCTTGGCGTTTTTGCATTGTCATTGCTGATACTGTTGTGGCAATCTGGCAGCGCTGGCATGGTGTATGTCGTAGCCTCTGCAGCTACGCCACATGTTTTTATCACGCTGTTTATCATTGCCTTGCTGCTGGTCTCAGCCACATTGCTGGTGCAATACGGCGTCACTAAAATCCCTGCCATTCAGGCCTCAGTTTTATTTATGTCCGAGCTGATTGTGGCGGCCATTGCAGCCTATTTTTTGGCGCATGAAACCATGTCTCTGATTGAGATGGCTGGGGGCTGTTGTATCCTTGCTGCGGGAATGTTGTCGGTCAGTGTGGGGGAGTCTGGCTAGGGCCTGTTAACGCTATTTCAATTGTCGATGTTGCCTCTGTCATCAGTTCTATCAAGGCGTGAGAAGCGCAGTTTGGTGATTCCCAACAAGCGCCGAACAACGCGGAGAGCGCTGATGACAGAGGTAACCCTGCGGGCTGTAGCCATTTATTCGCTTCGCTACGTTGTCTATCGCTTATGTAGCCAGCTACACCAAATCTATTACTGTGACTCTTTCCGCCTTGCGTAACGAATAAATGCTCTCCAGCAGCGGCAACTGAAATAGCGTTAACAGGCCCTGGTTCAAGATAATAATTGCACCAATGACTGTTCCAATTGCCGGCAAAAAATTTCTGGTTCAAATAATACCTGTGCTTGATTCTTTAATTTTGTTTTTAGTTCAGCCAGAGCAGCGGAGTCGCGCGCCAAATCAATCGCGCGTTGCTCAAGCGCTTTCCAATCGGCACAGATACATTCAGGCAGGCCAACGCGATGGAGCAGGCTGGCGCTGACCCTGGCCGGGAAAGTCTCGCCTGCCACCGTGATTATCGGGATGCCTTGCCACAAAGCATCGCTGGCCGTGGTGTGTGCATTATAAGGGCTGGTGTCCAGCATGAGGTCTGCATGTTGTTGCCGGGCAATATGCTGCTCAATAGGCATACGGGGTGCAAATATCAATCGTTTTGCCTCGATGCCTGCTACCTGCGCTTGTTGCTGCAAATTGCGTGTCGCCCAGACATTGCTTTGTAATAGCCATAATACACTGCCTGGGACTTGTTCAAGGATGTGCATCCAGCTGGCAAAGATGTCTGGCGTGATCTTAAAACTCTGATTCAGGCAGCAAAATACGAAGCCTTGTTCAGGCAAGCCATGCTGTGCACGCGTTCCTGCATCCGCCTCCGGGCGGCGGGCATTGTTAGGTTGATAGCAGGGTAGCAGAACAGGCTGTTCTGCCAATGTAGCCGACTTGAGCGTTTCATCAATCACGATAGCATCAAACAATGGTCTGCCATGAAGAAAGCCCATACTCCCAGGATAGCCCAGCCAGTTGATATGTTTGCGCGCAGGCCGATATGCTGTCACTCCACAGCGGCTACGTTGTGTATAACCGGTCAGGTCTATCAGAACATCGATGCCAGCATCACGCATATGCGTCGCAACTTCTGTATCCGTCATATGCGTGATGTCCACCCATTGATCTGCTGCTGCCACAAACGCTTGCCGTTCCGGTGATTGGTCATCTTCGGCATTGGTATATAGGGTGACTTCAAATTGATGGCGGTCATGGGCTGCAATCACATCTGTGACTAAGTAAGCCAAAGGATGACGGCGGAAATCAGAAGAAATATAAGCCAGCTTTATACGCTCAGGTGAGGCTTTAGAAGCAGGTGTTGGTAAAGGTTGGATATGACCGTAATGCTGTTGCGCCCATAGGCTGGCACAATCAAGTTGCTCTTTGTCAGTCGTTCCCGGCATGGCCAAAAAGGCAAAGGGAGGAATGCGCGCTTGAGCATGTGATCTCACTGCTTCCCGGATCTCTGCGATGGCGACCTCCAGCCCTTGCCAATCGGCCATATGCTGTTTTTGATGAATCCAGTGTACTTTGGCATGCATTAACTGTGGATCAAGTTTTATCGCTTGTGCATACGCAGCAACCGCGAGATCCAGTTGACCTTGCTCGCGATAAGCATTGCCCAAGTTGTTATGACACTCGGCATCCTGTGGCGAGAGGCGCAGAGACGCCAGATAATGTTGAATCGCAGATGCATGTTCTCCTAACTTACGTAAGCTGTTGGCCAGGTTAAAGTGCACGTCGGCCTGCTGCGCATCCTGCTTTAATGACTGCCTGAAATACTCAGCAGCGACAGTTTCATTGCCTTTCATACTGGCGACATTGCCCAACTGCATGAGGATTTGCGGATGACCCTGTGCCCAGTGCAGCGCCTGCTTAAACGCTTGCTCCGCGGCATCTGCCTGCCTGAGGGCCAGGTAACAGCGCCCTAATTCATAATGTAGCTCTGGGTCTTGCGGCGAAAGCTGCAGTTTCTTTTGTAATCGCTCAATAGTAGAGTTCATGTCGGCACCTTGTCACTAAAAGGCTGCATCAACGATTGCCACCCCAATTGCTTGAACACATGGCGCTGCGGGTGCAAGCCATGCCAGAAACTGTCTTCAGTGAGTTGTGGCAGAGCGTGCCCAAAGTCTATTAATAAGCGCCTTGCCAATATCGCCGCACAAAAAGGCGCTGTCATCAGGCCTTTGCTGCCATGCGCAACATGCGCATAGAGTCCTTGAGAAGAGGGCAAATCCTGAGTTCTTTCGATGGGCGCATTTTGTAATTTGAGTGGCTCTAGCGGCAATACCTGGCCTACGTAAGGCAGGTAATCAGGCGATCCGCATCGTAACGACGCGCGTGCAAAAGTGATTTCTGCGTGCAGCGCTTGATTAAAGTCTGCGCTTAGCCTACTCACCATCTCTAGATTATCCAGATTGTCTTCTTCGCGAATACCCGTGTCATTATCTCCCGGCGCAAAAGTTGCCCCCATTGCGTGTTGGCCTTGATGTTCAGGGGTCAGGTAGCCATCGCCACAAAGAATGGTTTTTAGGCTGTTCATTGACGGTTGTGCAGCAATCATCCCCATCTGCCCGCGTACAGGATTCAACCACATGCCACTATCCGGCAGCAGCGTGTTGGCCTCGGCCGCATTGCAGATAATCACTGCATCAAAATGCTCGCTCAACTTGGCATCATTCATTTGCAACTGCCAGCCAGAAGCTTGCTTGACCAAGCCGGTGACTTCGTGGCTCACATGCAAGTGGACATTCTTGTGCTGCAGCATGCGCATGCAAGCCATGTTTGGATTCACCCAGGCACCATGCTCAAAAAACAGACTGTCATGCGCCAATGTGACCCCGGCCTGAACACTGGCCTGTTGCGCATCCAGTTTCTGTAACAAGCCTAAGTCAGCATATCTGGCAGCCACTTTTTGTACGCGTTTTAGTTCTCTTGGACTTCCGCCAAGCTGTACCAAACCACACACCTGAAAGCCATCGTTTCCTAAATCAAGGTTGGCATAATGCCTCAGGCTGAAGCTGTAACTGCGCCAGGCTAAGTGGTCATTGAGCGGTTTTTCTGCGTTTAAACGTGGATAGAGCATGCCGCGTGGATTACCAGAAGCGCCATTGGCGATGGTCGCTGCCCGCTCGAACACGTGCACCTCACACCCTAAATTAGCCAGGAACCATGCACTGCTGCAACCAGCAATGCCGGCGCCAATGATGGCTATTTTAGGCAAATGTGGTCGCGTGGGTTGGCTCATTACAGCAGCTGGCCATTGCCCGCATAGCATCTCACGCTTGTTGCCAAATCCACGTGTTTTTTCGACCTGGAAACCTGCCGACTGCAAGCCCCGTCTAACGAGTCCTGCGCTTGTGAAGGTTGCAAAGGTTGTGTGCGGATGAGCGCACCTGGCCATGCATTCAAATAGATAAGGCTGCCACATTTGTGGGTTTTTAGACGGTGCAAAGCCATCCAGAAACCAGGCATCCGCCTTGAAGTTTAACTGAGGCAATAATTGGGCACTATCGCCGATATATAACGTCAAACTGGCAGAAAATTCGGGTAATTCAAGCTGATTAAAACCAGGCTGTAACAAGCGATATTGCTTGCATAGTGCCTGGCTGACTTCAGCGAGCTCAGGGAAATGGGCATGTGCCGTTTGCAGGTCTTGCAAGGTAAACGGGGCAATTTCAACACTGACAAAATGTAAATGAGCCTGTGGCGGTGCAGTCTCGCGCCAAAGTTGTAAAGCAGAGAGGAAATTAAGCCCGCTGCCAAAACCGGTTTCAACAATCACAAAATGGCTGGGTCTGTCGGTGGATAATTGCTGCCAGCGCTGTTGCAACTGGTTATGCTGTAAGAAAACATAACGTGTTTCAGCCAGTCCATGTTGGGGGTGTTCCGGGCTGACGGAAAAATAGACATCATCGAATGCTGTGGAATAGGGCAGGCCATCCCGCCATTCCAATACTGCGTGTGTACTCATGGTCGCAAGTTTATCATGCGCATGCGCACCTTACACCCGCTGCTTGATCCGGTAACCAGGCTTTGCGAGTAACAGATGTACATCGCCCAACGCACATTCAGCAAAGCCGCCTTCACAATAACTCAGGTAAAAATCCCACATGCGAATAAAGGCTTCGCTATATCCCAGCTGCCTCACTGCTTCAATATTGGCGAAGAAGTTCTCCCGCCAGTGACGCAATGTCGTGGCGTAATGTAAGCCGATATCCTGCAAATCAACCAGCCGCAGGTCGCTGGCGCGCGTCATGCTGACTAGCATGGCGGTATTGGATGGAATATTGGATCCAGGGAAGATATAGCGCTGAATAAAGTCTACCGAACCGATAGCGCTATCGTAGCGCTGGTCTGCAATGGTGATGGCCTGAATCAACGCCACGCCATCGGGTTTCAATAACTGGCTTACTTTGTTGAAGTAAGTGTCATAGTATTGATGGCCCACAGCCTCTATCATCTCTATGGAGACCAGCTTGTCATATTGCCCTTGCAAATGACGGTAGTCCTGTTTGAGTAGCGTAATCTGGTCTTGCAGGCCTTCTGCGATCACGCGTTCTTTTGCCAGGGAGTATTGTTGTTCGGAAATCGTGGTCGTCGTGACATGGCAGCCGTAATGCTTGGCTGCATAGATGGCAAAGCCACCCCAACCGGTGCCGATTTCAATCACATGGTCAGCAGGGGTTAATTGTAGTTTTTCACAAATGGTTTTCAGTTTAAGTTCTGAAGCCGCTTGCAAGCTGGCAGTCTCTTCGTCAAAGATAGCCGAGGAGTACATCATGGTGGGATCCAGGAATAACTGGAACAAAGCATTGCCCAGGTCGTAATGCGCCGCAATATTTTTCTGGCTACCGGCCTCGCTATTGCTGTTTAGCCAATGAAAGACTTTCAATAACGGTTTGCTCAGCCATTGGTAACCGCCTTCCAGCGTATCCATCACCGACTGATTCAGTACCATTAAGCGTACTACGTCGGTTAAAGAATCAGCCTGCCAGTAACCTAGCATGTAGGCTTCCCCGGCGCCTATGCTGCCACCAAAGGCGATCTCACCGTAAAAACGAGGATCCAGGACTGTAATGGTGGCGGCAGGCGCTTCATTCACTGCTTGCCCAAACACATATTGATCCGCACCATCAATCAGCGTTAACTGGCCTATACTGAGTTGTTGTAGTCGTTTGAGCACCTGCGATTTGGCTAAATTGGCCACCCATTTAGCGCGACTTTTGGATTTTAATGGTTTGGTCAGCGGGTCAACGACCAATGGAGCAGGGGATGGCATCGTCGTCATGATTAATCTCCGATTCTAGCGTGTGGGTCCGGGTGAGGATAAAAAGGAATTTTTTTCAGCCATAGCTTTAGCGCTTGCCAGTAAATTGCCAGAATGACTTTCAATGTCATCCAGGGATAGGTGAGCAACATGCGATTGAGCGTGCTGGCTTGCCAGGGCTGGCGTTGCATCTTGAGCGTGGCATAAAACATGGCCTTGTCTTGCTGCCAGTTTTGCATATGCACATTCAAGGTCTCACCGGGGGGCGAAAACTGCCATTGATACTGGATATCCATGGGCATAAACGGTGAGACATGAAAGTCTTTCTGTAATTTGAACAGTAAAGCGTGGTCTTGCTTGACGTCATGGACATAAGCAAACTGCTCTTTCCATGGCGTATTAGTGATATGGCTGACGATGGCCTGCAGGTTGCCATCCAGGTCATGGCAGTAATAAAAGCTCACCGGGTTAAAGCAAACACCCCAGTAGCGGCAATGGGTCAGCAGGCCTATGCGCCCGAGCGGACGTGTGCCTGTTTGTTCTTCCACCAGGTCACGTACGCAGAGTTCCAATGGTTTTTCAGCAGGCCCTAAATAATCTTGTCGTCGGAAGTATGCAAGATTAACTTTAAGATATGACCACAATCTATTGTTTTTAAACAAAAATGGCAGTTCTTCCAAGTCAAGGTAGAGCATAAATAGCTGATACTTAAAGCCATGCAGTTTGGGCTGCAAGCGTTGATGACTCACCCAGCCAGTATAAATGGCACTATGTAATGCGGTACTCTCACATGGGGATTGTTGTAACTGTGCCGCTTGATTGGCTGTCATACCATGGCCTTTTGAAAGTGCTCTATGGCATTGATTGCACTCACCACACCATCCTCATGAAATCCATTGCGCCAATAAGCGCCGGCATAACCAGTATGGTGGTGTCCACTGATCTCTCCATGTCTGGTCTGCGCATGCGCTCCTTCTAGCGTGTAGAGAGGATGTCGATAATGCAGTTTTTTGATGACTTTTGCAGGATCAATGGCATCGGTGTAATTGAGTGTTACCAGTAAGGGCTGTGCAGATTGTATGCCTTGCAGGATGTTCATATTATAGGTGACTTGCACTTTACCACTAGGCTTGTCGGTCACATGATAGTTCCAGGCCGCCCAGGCAAGTTTACGTTTGGGCATCAGGCTGGCATCGGTGTGCAGGTACACGGTGTTATCCTGGTAGGGAATCGCGCCCAATATCTGTTTTTCTGCTGCGGTGGCTTCATCGCCAAGAATCTTTAATGCCTCATCGCTGTGGCAAGCAAAAAACACATAATCAAACTGCTGTGACTTGCCATCCGAAGTGTGGACAGTGACCGCATCACGTAGTCGCTTGATGGACACGACAGATGTATTCAATTGAATCCGTTCTCGATACTCGGCTGTTACTTTTTCCAGATAGGCAGCCGAGCCCCCAACAATCGTGCGCCATTGCGGGCGGTCATCAATGGTAAGCATGCCATGATGATGAAAAAAACGCACAAAAAAACGGGCAGGAAACTGCAACATCTGTTCCGCATCCGTTGACCAGATGGCAGCGCCCATGGGCACGATATAGTCGCGGATAAATTGCTGTGAGTATCCATGCTGTTGCAGGTAATCGCCCAGTGGAATTTCATTGCCTGGCGCAAGCAGTGACAGGGATTCTTTGTTAAAGCGCAAGATATCACGCACCATGCGATAAAAAGCAGGGGATAGCAGGTTGCGCCTTTGCGCAAACAGGCTGTTCAGGGAGGTGCCGTTATATTCCAGCCCGGTCACCTCATTACGCACGCTGAAACTCATGGTGCTATCGCGCCAGGCAACACCGGTTTCACGCAGGATGCGCTCGAACTGCGGATAGGTTTTATCATTAAATACAATAAAACCGGTATCCACAGCGTGTGTTTGACCTGCCACCTGAACCTGGTGCGTGTGGGTGTGCCCACCTAGGTAATCATTGGCTTCAAACAGGGTAATTTGATGGGTTTGATGCAGATAATAGGCAAGGGTATTGCCGGCGATCCCGCCGCCAATAATGGCAATTTTCATGGTTAACCCCTCATCTCGCCGTGTTGCTCACGCACATTCGAAGGTACCTGCTTAAGGTTCCAGATGAGCCCCATGCTTGCCAGTAACTTCAAGCCGTAATAGGTCAAATCTATTTCCCACCAGTAAAAACCCTGTTTTGCCGATCCTGGAAAGTGGTGGTGGTTATTGTGCCAGCCTTCCCCTAACGTGATGATCGCTATCAGCCAGTTATTGCGGCTATGGTCACGTGTGGCATAACGACGTTTTCCCCAGACATGCGCCAGGGAGTTGACACTAAAGGTGGCGTGATAAAGGGCAATCGTAGATACGATAAATCCCCAAACCAGCAATTGCCAGCCATTGGTGTGTAATTGTGGCACGTAATGCGCTAGCAGATCACCCAATGCATAAATCGACACAGCCAGCGCGATGGGAACCAGGCTGTCAAACCGGTCTAGCCAGCATAATTCCCGATAACGGGTCAGCTCCCTGACCCGTTCCAGTTGGGTTTTAAAATTGGCATGGCTCAGGAACCAGCCTAAATGACTCCATAACAACCCATGCTGATGCGGAGAATGTACGTCTTGCGGTTGATCAGCATGCACATGATGATTGCGATGATGTGCGGCCCACCATAAGGGCCCACGTTGTACCGCCGTGGCACCAATCAATGCAAATATGAACTGTCCTGCACGTGAAGTCTGGAATGTCTTATGGGCAAAATAGCGATGGTAAAAACCAGTCACTGCAAACATGCGGATGAGATACATCAGAATGGCGAAAAAAACTGCAAATGGACTCCAGCCTACCCAGTAGAGTGCAATTAAAGCAATATGCAGGGAGACAAACGGCAACACCCGCCACCAATCTATGCTGTTGGCATTCGCATAGGCTGGCGCCTGGTAACGGTGATTATCGAGCCAGCCAATCAACCGCCATAAACAGCTGTATATTCTCTGCGACATGGAATCCCCTCTCCTGGGATAAGTCATTTGTTACTTGTTTTTTTATTCGTCTATTTTTTTGTTGGTCGCTGCTGGGGAAACGCCCGCAACTTGCTGGTGTCGTAACCCATAGACTGGATTTTGGACACTAAATCGTCATAAGTCTCGCGGTTTAAATGAGGCTGGCGTGACATCAGCCAGACGTAATCGCGTTTATTTCTGGCGATAATGGTGTGCTGATAGTCTTCGCTCAAATAAGCAATCAGGTATTCGGACTTGAATGGCCAGATAAATTGCATCTGCCATTCTGCATTACCTGTCCCTGGCACCACAAACCCGGTGGGGTGGTAGGTTTTTAATTTGCCGTTAAAGCTGCTTTGATTAAAGCTGAATGTGGTGGCAATGGAGCCGTCAGGATTCTTTTCATAACGTTCCACCGGATTGTAAGGGTCGTTTTCTATGATTGTCGGGATTGCCGCAATCACAAACCAGTCACCCATAAACCGGTCAAGATCGACTTCTGCCACCGTTTTGATGGGAGGCATAGATTGGCAAGCAGATAATCCTAAAAAACTCATGATGCAAATCACTTTAATAAAATTGTTTAACATATTGATTAAATAAGTTTATAAATAATCTTATAGCCCTCTGGGGTGACGGATTCCAGAGCGACCCATTCCTGCTGGTCGTCATACCACAGCGTGATTTTCAATTTATCCTTGCCCTGGTATCGTCCTCTCAGACGGTATTGGTGCACATTGGTTTGTTGCCCTTTCACTGTCATGACTTGCTTACCTTCATCCATCACACTGACATCCAGATATTCGCCATTTTGCGGATTAAGCAGGCGTTGTTGTTTCAAAATCTCCGGATTCCAGTAGGCAAACGTCATGACGCACGCAGGTAAGGTTTGCTTTTTCCCATTTTTATCAACCAAAAATTGGTTGCCTTGCTGCGTGCCCATGACGTCTGTGATTTCTTTATTTTCTTCGGTATGGGCACGCAATTCGTTTAGACAGTCCCCTTGCCAGGTTTCATCCGCCTGGTGCTGGTAACGGTAGGCGTTAATAAAAAGCACCTTGACCTTGAAGTTTGCCCGGCTTTGTAACTGGTTTTGATTCAATGTGAAACTGTGCGTACCAATCTTTTGCTTATCTAGCCACACCTCAAATGACCATTCTTTAGCCTCGGCGACAGCAATAAAATGAAACACGACAAAGATGGTTGCGAAGTATTTGATCATAGCAATCATACGCGCGTTCATTTTGGAATCCCGGGAATAAATGCGTTGGTACGTTTGGCATACTCGGCATAGCCTGGTCGACGGCTATGGATGGTCTGCTCCATCAGGCTGACTCCGCTGACTTTGAGCAGCAAAAAGGTCATGATCACAGGGGAAAACCAGACCCAAGGATTACCGGTTGCGGCCCCAAACAAGGCAAACCCCCACCAGATCAAGCATTCGCCAAAGTAATTTGGGTGGCGGCTGTAGCGCCAGAGTCCGGTTTGCAGCACGCCATCTGCGCCCATATTTTTGCGGCGAAACTGCATTAATTGCCAGTCGGCAACGGCTTCCCAATAAAAACCTATGACAAATAACACTATTGCGGCACCATCCAGCCATTGCATGGGTGAATGGCTGGTAATAGACACATACAGAGGATAAGAAATTGCCCAGGCCAGGAGGGCCTGGAATCCAAAGATGATGTACAGGCTTTTTAACCAGAAGTGAGGTTCGTTATTTTTGCGGATGGTATCGTACCGATGATCTTCTTTCCCCCAGTTACGCCAGGTGAGAAAAATGCTCAGCCTGAATGCCCATAGACTCACGGCAACCAGCACCAGCCAGGCGCGCAGGGATAAATCCGGCATGAATATGGCGCTGACACAAGCCGTCATGAGCATGAACAGGCTCCACATGCTATCGACGTGGCTGTATTTATGCGTCGCAAAACTCAACAGCCAGCCTGTCAGTGCAAACGCAATAATGGCAATCAAAGCATAGCTGTAAATCATACTGGCCTCACTTGCAGGGTTGCGTTGAACGTGGCACGGATCCAGAGCAGTAGTGGCAATACCAGACCCCATTCCAGTGCAATCCAGGCCAAGTCTGATGTTGGGCCGGGTAAGGTAACAGCACCTAACTTTTCAGCCCCTAAATACGCTAATGGGCCAAAAATGGCGCCCAGTAGCGCGGCAAGGGCTAATTGATGCTGTAACCAGCGCATACTAACATTAAGTGTACACGCAAAAGCCAGCCATAATGCAATCATCCAGCTGGGGATATAACTGATCGCCTCGGACTGAAGATCAAAACTGACCCAGCCCATGCTATAGACCACTTGGTCGAATATGCAGCCGGTGAGCGCGGTGAGTATCAAAGGGAGGGATTGCTCCCAGCCTTCCATCCAGTGTAAATGCATCAAGGTGAGTAAACCAATCAGGCAAAGCAGGGTGTCTTCTTTGCCAGTCCCGGCAGAGAGCACGCATGCCCACCACAGCAGTTGAAATGAAACAAAATTAAAGATGATCAGCTTGGAGGAGGGCATATTCAGTCTTTTCGCTTATCTCTTTGAAAACAGATAATGGCTGACCCACCAGGTTTGTCCCTGGTTATAACCAAACAACTCGGCACATGCCATGAAAAATATACGCCAGCGTTGACGCCAGCGCTCTGCATCCGCTTGCCCGTAAATTGACTGTAGAACCGGTGTCAGTTCGGCATGATGGCTGTCCATGTTTTCCAGCCAGGCATTGGCTGTTTTTTGATAGTGGGTCCCGTTCCAGCGCCAAGTATCAATGATTTTGAGATCGTCCTGAAAGTAAAGGGGCAATTGATCACTGGGCATCATGCCGCCACTAAAAAAATACTGGCTCATCCAGTCATCCTCTGCTTTGACATCAAAAGTGTAGGCGGCGCTCCGGTGTACGAAAATATGCTTGAAAAAGAGGCCGCCTGGCTTGAGCCAGCGAGCCACCTTGGCATATAACAGAGCGTAATTGCGCATGTGTTCAAACATTTCTACTGAAACAATCCGGTCAAACGTCTGATCAATATCAAAGACATTCATATCAGCGGTGATGATATGAATATTGGACAACCCCCGATCTTTTGCTTGTTGCAGGATATATTCGCGTTGCGAAGCAGAGTTTGACACGGCAGTAATCTGGGCATCGGGATAATGGCTGGCCATCCACAGGGTCAGTGAACCCCAACCACACCCTAGTTCAAGAATTTGCAGGGGGCCACCCAGGCGCGCATGCGCACAGGTTTGTGCCAGTGCCAGCTCCTCTGCTTCATCCAGCGTTTGTGTGTCAGGCAACCAGAAGCAACTGCTGTATTTGCGGTTGATACCCAGGCAGTATTGATAAAAGGCTGCCGGGATTTCATAGTGCTGGGCATTCGCTTTTTCTGGTAATGGTGCAATCTCGGCAAGCTGCATCTGCTCTATAAATGCAATCAGGTTAGCTTGTGTTCGTTCGCAATCCTGTTCGGCGATTTCGCGTAACCTGGATTGGCAAAGTTTGCGTATTCCCATGCGGATCACTGCATCAGACAGTAATCCTTTTTCAGCCAGTTGTAATGCAATTGATGTTTTTGTCGATGTAATTGTCATGATTATGATTGTTGTACAAGTTAACAATTCTTGTCTATGGCTGTTCCCAACCAGATTTAGTTTCACCAATTAAAAAAAATTTTCAAAAGAGGCCAGTGAGCGTTTCAACAGGATCATCATAACGTGTATACTAACCTGTATAGTCTATGAGTTGCATGATATGAAAACAGTCCTAAAAAACCTTCTGTTATCTGGTGTAGTTGCAGGCATATCCTGTCTGCTATTCGCTTGCACGCATACAGTTAAACCGGTTGTCACTAGTGATAGCAACATTGACTGGCCAAGTTATGGTTTGAATCTGGAGTCACAACGTTTTTCCAGCCTAACACAAATCAATCAACACAACGTGGCGCAATTACAAGCTGCATGGTCGGTGGAAACCGGAATAAAAGCTACCTTTCAAGCCACACCTATTGTGGTGAATGGCATCATGTATGTCAGCTTGCCTTTTAACCATGTATTAGCATTAGATGCCTTTACTGGCAAGCAAGTATGGAAATACACGCATACACGCAAGGCTGAGTGGAACATGTGTTGCGGACCAGCCAATAGAGGGGTTGCCGTCGCAGCAGGTAAGGTCTTTATAGGGACTGTCGATGCCAGACTGATCGCTTTGGATGCTGCAAGCGGTAAAAAGCTATGGGATATTGATGTTGCCGGAAGTCAGGTCAACACTGAGCACCAGGATGCATTGAACGGCAGCGATCCAAACAAAACCCGCAAAGTGACGGGCGGCACAGGCGTAGGCATTGCCATGGCGCCTGTGGTTTATCGGAATAAGGTGATCATCGGCATCACAGGTGTGGGCTATGGCCTGCATATTGATAATCCACGCAGTGACGCTCCACTTGGAGCCGTGATTGGTGTCACTGGCCGTTACGGCCGCCCCGGGTTCCTGGCAGCGTTTGATATCAACGATGGTCACCAGATTTGGCAGTTCGATACCATTCCGCAACAGGGTTGGGAAGGACAGTTTACAACGCAAACAGCTGATGGTAGCCAATTCGACCGGGATATTTCATCAGAAAAGGCTGCCTTGAATGAATACCCGGATGCGGCACGTTTTGGCGGCGGTTCTGCTTGGAGTACGCCAGCGATTGATACTGCTACCCATACACTGTATTTTGGTACTGGCAACCCTTCGCCGCAAATGAATGATGTTTCCAGGCCTGGAGACAATCTTTATACCGTGTCATTAGTTGCCCTGGACACGGAGACAGGTCAATACAAATGGCACTACCAGCAAGTGCCACATGACTTATGGGGCTATGATCTGGCCAGTCCGCCAGTACTGTTTAATTATCATTACCAAGGCAAAAGCATCCCTGCCGTTGGCCAGGCAAGTAAAACAGGCTGGTTTTACATTCATGATAGAGCCACGGGTCGGTTCCTGGCTAAATCTGCCGCTTTTGTCCCGCAGCTTAATTTGTTCAAAAAACCAAGTGCGGAGGGAACCGTTATATATCCGGGGATTCTTGGCGGTGCCAACTGGTCACCGGTGAGCTTGAATGAGCACCAGCAAACCGTTTATGTGGCCGCCATGCACAGCCCGATAAAATACACCGTGCACGAAACTCAAGTAAAGGCAGGCGAAAAACCGATACGTTATGCCGCCAGCGAACCCACTAACGATGAACGCTGGGGCGTGTTAAGCGCAATTGACCTGCGTTCTGGCCAGATTGCCTGGCAACAAAAAACCAGCCAGCCATTGGTCGGTGGTGTACTGGCGACTGCAGGCGGTATCTTGTTTTGCGGGGAGGGGGATGGCAGGTTTTCTGCCTATGACAGCCAGACCGGGCAACGGGTATGGCAATATCAATCTGAATACGGCGTGAATGCGCCGCCGATTACCTACCAAGTCAATGGTGAACAGTATATTGCGGTGGTGAGCGGCGGTAACTCCCTGTTTGGCTTTAAACAGGGCGACCGCATTTTAACGTTCAAACTGCCATCAAAACATTGAGTGCACTGATGACAGAGTTAACAGAATCTGGTTGCATTATCATTCTTGGTGATTAATTTATTGGGCTCACGATGAGCCCTTTTTCTTTTGAGGTGCCCAGATCTTAAACGCAATGACCCCCTTGGGGAATCTGCTGTAAGGTTTCCGTGTCATACGCGACAAACAAGCATCATCAATGACATACAGGAACCTCTATGCTATTAGATAACAACCGCCGTAATCCCAGCGGAATTTTGCCCTCAGAAATCACGCCACAAGAAATGTTTGAACAGCGTCGTCAGTTGCTGAAAGTAGCAGGTGTGGCTGCGACGAGTGTGTTATTTCCCACCCATCTGCAAGCTGCCTCAAGCCTGGATTTCCAGAAAACCGCTTATGGCAAGGAAGAGAAGCTGACCAGCTTTGAGGATGTGACCGGCTACAACAATTATTATGAATTTGGCACCGGCAAGGAAGACCCGGCACGTGAGTCCACCTTGTTTAAACCCAGCCCTTGGGCAATCAAGATCGAAGGCGCGGTGAAGCAAGCCAAAACGATCAGCCTTGAACAGCTTATGAAGCTTGCGCCGCTAGAAGAACGTATTTATCGTATGCGCTGTGTGGAGGGTTGGTCTATGGTGATTCCATGGCTAGGGCTGCCGCTGAAAGCCCTGATTGACTGGGCGCAGCCGACGGGCAATGCCAAGTACATTGAATTGATCTCATACAACGACCCGCGGCATATGCCAGGGGCCCGCATTCCTGTGCTGGATTGGCCCTATACTGAGGGATTGCGCATGGACGAAGCCATGCAGCCATTGACCATCCTCGCGGTGGGTTTGTATGGCAAAGTTTTGCCCAATCAGAACGGTGCGCCGGTACGCCTTGTCGTGCCCTGGAAATACGGGTTTAAAGGAGCCAAGGCGATCAGTACAATTCGTTTTGTTGAACACATGCCCAATACCACCTGGATGAAGGCTAGTCCCCGCGAATATGGTTTTTATGCCAATGTCAATCCGTCGGTGGATCATCCGCGCTGGACACAGTCCTCTGAAAAGCGCATCGGTGCGGGGTTGTTTGCGGGACGCATCAAAACCAGGATGTTTAATGGCTATGATGAAGTGGGCCAGTTGTATGCCGGCATGGACTTGAAAAAGTATTTCTAGAGGTCCTTTCATGTTAATACTTCACAGGCTGTCCTTAAAAAAACCAATAGTCTTGATACGCCTGCTTAAAGCCATGATTTGGTTTGGTGCCAGCTTGCCTATTTTGCGGTTGGTCATTCTGGGGGTGACAGAAAATCTTGGTGCCAATCCCATCGAGTTTATCGAACGTTCTACGGGCACATGGGCATTGGTGTTTTTATTACTTTCGCTGATCATCACTCCTTTGCGGCATTTCACCGGACAGCCTTGGCTGATTGCAGTACGTCGTTTGCTGGGCTTGTGGATGTTTGCCTATGCTTGCCTGCACCTGACCAGCTATGTATGGCTGGATTACCAGTTTGACTGGCCAGCGATTGCGAAAGACATTATCAAGCATCCTTATGTGCTCGTTGGTGCCACTGCATTCGTCCTGACCTTACCGCTGGCTGCGACTTCCAATCAGAAAGCGATCAAGATGCTTAAACAACGCTGGAAAAGCCTGCACACGCTGGTTTATGTCATCGCTGTCCTGGCGCTGCTGCATTATTGGTGGCTGGTCAAAAAAGATGTCACTGAGCCAGTGATATACAGCATCGTTTTTGCCATGTTGATACTTGCGAGATGGCGACCTGCTTTAAAAACATCTAACTGAATGCAGCTGATGTCACGAGTCGGCAGCCATTGTTCTTGACAACACACGGCTTTTTGGACACATTACTGTCAATATAAAAGGAGCCCTCCTCAGGATGGGCTTCAAACTAAAATTCTTCGGGGGTGTGGCATCTTAACAACCGACAGGCAGAGGGGTGCCTATGTGTCGGCAGTTGGATTTTGCACTGCGGTTGTGAAAGTATGCGATGTCTACAGTAAATCTCGTGCCAAATGGTGTCGTTTTGGCAGACCATGACTTGAACCATTCATTTGAAAAATGGTGCTCGCAAGTTGATTCTTCCGGTTTTTATCTTGCAGTAGAAACAGACGACCAGGGCCATTGCCTCTCAGTGCTGGCCAGTCATTCACCTGCGTTGGAAGGTCACCTTTGGACATATCTTCCTTTGGTGGCACATGACCCAGTCAGGGCGATTTTGTCTCCGCCAGCGCCTGACATCAGGCATCGTACGTTGCACGTGGCATACCATGATAGTGAGAATCGCTGGCTGGAATGCTGTGCGCATTATTTTAAATCAGTGACTGGCGAGTCGCGCTGCTTGCTATTGATTCGCCAGACAACACATGAGACTCCGTCTGCGGCTGATTTCCAACAGGAAAGATTACGTGCGATTGCTTATGAACGCATTAAATTTTCTCTGCTGGAACTGATTTTAAAAGAGCAGGATGCGCTCAGGATTTTAGAGAAAATTGTGCATGATATTGAGCGCATACACACAGAAGTGTATTGCGCGATTGTGCTAACGAGAAACCTGGGCAAACTGGTGCAAACAGTGATTGCATCTTCATTGCCACAGGCAATGTTGCAAACATTGCGCCAGCTGCAATTGGATACGGGGAATGGTTCGCTTGCGACATCGATCGCGACAAAACAGCGCGTCGTTGTAGAAAATGTAATGACGCACCCGTACTGGCTCAATCACCGTGAAGCAGCCAGGGCGTCTGGCATACAGGCGGGCTGGTCTGAACCTATTTTAAGCGCTGAAGGAGAGGTGCTGGGCGCGTTTGCCATGTATTATCGGCAACCCCAAACACCGAGCGCGTTTGAGCTGTCCATGATAGAGCAGGCGGCAAAACTCGTGAGTATTGTCGTTGACCGCCATTTATCTCAAGAGTCTATCCAGAGCCTGGCTTACTATGAACCTGTCACGGGTTTGCCTAATCGTAGAAAGGTGTATGAACACCTGCATCAATTGCGCAAAGAGGCAACCCATGGCCAATGGGGAATGATTTATATAGACCTCGATCACTTTAAATGGGTGAATGAGGCGCATGGCCACACCACAGGAAACCAGCTATTGCATCAAGTCGCAGAGCGCTTGCAGAAGGCAGCTGAACCCCACTTCATCGCCTGCATGGGCGGAGACGAGTTCGTCGTGCTCTTGTCTGGTCTTGCATCTCATGCTGACGAAGCTGCAGAGCAAATGTGGCACATGCAGCGCCAGTTGCAAAAAGTGTTTCAGCGCCCGTTCAAGATAGGGGCACAGAAACTGTCGATCACGGCGAGTATGGGTTTATGTAGTTTTAATGAAACAGATCCTGGCGAGACTGACTATGTGAAAGCAGCTGATATTGCCATGCACAAGGCCAAGCAAGCCGGGCGCAATCAAGCTTGTCTCTATGAGCCGGGAATGCAAACCGAAATTGCAACCAAGGTCATGCTTGAAGCTGATTTGCGTGAAGCCATTGCCCAGCAACAATTACGTCTGTATTACCAAGTTCAGGTAGACCATACCGGGCGGCCGTTCGGGGCAGAGGTCTTGCTCAGGTGGCACCATCCCCAACGCGGGGTGATTTCCCCATTGGCATTTATTTCGGTTGCGGAGAACAGTGGCCTCATTGTTGAGATGGGTCAATGGGTACTTGACCAGGCTTGTGCTCAGATTGCCTGCTGGCAGCAATCTTTAAATACCCGGGAGCTCAGCTTGTCGGTGAATATCAGTGCACGCCAGTTTCGTCAGGCCGACTTCGTAGACATGGTCAAAGCATGTATCCAGCGCCACCAGATTAATCCGAACGCATTGCGCTTGGAGTTAACAGAAAGCCTGTTGCTGGAGAACGTAGACGATGCTGTGTTGATTATGGAAGAACTTAGCCAGCTGGGCATACAGTTTTCATTAGACGATTTTGGAACGGGTTATTCTTCTTTGCAATACCTGAAGAAACTCCCGCTGTACCAGCTTAAAATCGACCGTTCGTTTGTGCATGACCTCGTCACTGACAGTCACGACCGCACCATTGTGCGTACAATTATTGCGATGGCACAAAGCATGTACCTCAATGTGATTGCCGAAGGTGTTGAGACGCAAGCACAGTTGGAGTTGTTATCGAATAACGGTTGCCGTCGTTATCAAGGCTTTTTATTCGGCAAACCGATGCCGATAGAAGCATTTAGCGAATGGTTGCAAGTGAGACTGACTTAAGGCGTGGCTTGCGCGGGCGAGACTTGTGGCTCAGTCGCAGACAAGGCCGGGGAGGGCGTTATCGCTGGCTGTATCTCTTGCCTGTTCGCGATATTGCTACTCTGCTGTGTACTACTTTCTGCCGTTAAAATCCGCAGGGTAATGCGACTATTCAGCGCCTGGGCAAACTCGTTGTCACTACTTGAAACCGGCTTGGTTTCTGCCATGCCCGTTGCGGATAACCATTTGCTGGCAATGCCTAGCCCCGCAAGGCTGGCGGTCACATGTGCAGCTTGCGCTGCGCTCAGTTCCCAACGCTTGGTTTCTGCATCCGTCTGACCATTAAACAAATGCCTGTCGCAGTGACCTTCTACCTGTATGGTGCGATATTCATTTTTTAATTGGCCACTGGCAGCATTCAATACCGCCAGCGCCTGTGGTGTATAGGTGGCCTGGAGACTATTAAACAGCAGGCTGCTTTGTATATCCACCTCTATGCCAAGATCGGATTGGTACACTGCAATCAACTTCTGCTCAATCCAAGGAGTAAGAGTGTTGGCTAGTTGCTGGCCAATCGCATGAACCTTTTCCTGGTCGCGCTGCTTTTTTTCCTGGTACAAATAACTTAAAGGCAACGGTTTAAGCAGAGAGCTCTGATTCTGCAAGTTGGTTTGTGTTTGCGCATCCAGTGTCGTCACCTGGCCTGGCTTGCCTTGAAAAGCCGTCACCACCGCGTCAGAAAGCGCACGGTATTTATTCAGGTTGATGGTTGAGGTGGCATACATCACCACAAAAAAAGCAAACAGCAAGGTAATAAAGTCGGCATAGGAGATCAGCCAGCGTTCGTGGCTTTCTTCCTCATCGTCCCATTTTTTGCGTCTGTACATTACGATCCCCGCAGATGCAGGTATGATTCAAGACGCTCACTGACCAGTTTTGGGTTGTCGCCACGGGCGATAGAGACCCAGGCGTTCAGCAACATTTCGCGGCGCGACATTTCATGCTGAATATGGCCTTTGAGTTTGTTTGAAATGGGCAGGAAAACGAGGTTTGCCAGGGCAACCCCATAAATGGTGGCTACGAATGCAACGGCAATGCCGCTCCCGATTTTCGCCGGATCAGAGAGGTTTTCCATGACATGGATCAGTCCCAATACCGCACCAAGAATGCCGACAGTAGGGGCATAACCACCGGCGGCAGACCAGACCTTTGCGGCTTCACGCTCTTGCATCTCATAGTAATACATATCAATGGCGCAGACTTCACGGATACGGTCAGCAGGGGTGCCATCGACCAGGAGCTGCAATCCCTTGCGTACAAATGGATCTTGCTCTCGCTTGATATAATTTTCCAGTGACAGCACGCTCTCCTTGCGGGCTTGCTGACTCCATTGGTTGATTTTGATCGCGAGCTTTTTCCGGTCGTCGTGCGGATGCACAAAGACCAGGCGCAACATGCGCAGGCCTTTGATAAATGACTTGAGCTCGGTTTGCAGTAGTACGGCACCTGCTGTACCCAGCATCACCACCGCAAACGCTGCCGGCTGCATCAATGAGTTAAGGTGACCACCATCAATCACCTGACCCAGTACCAAACCGGAAAGGGCAATCAGGAGGCCGGCCAGGCTACCCCAATCCATCAAGCGACTCCGGTCCAGGCCCTGTCGCGCATGGAGGCGCGCAAGCGTGCGACCGCCTGGCTATGCAGCTGGCATACGCGGGATTCCGACACATTCATGATTGCGCCGATTTCCTTCAGGTTAAGTTCCTGTTCGTAATACAGGCCCATCAGCATTTTTTCACGATCAGGCAAATGCTCAATCGAGTCAATCAAAGCTTCGCGGAAGTCGCTTTCCAAAAGCGCTTTCACCGGATCACTGCTGTCGTCATCGACGTAACGGTCCAGAAAATGTTCGCCGCCGTCGTCATCCTGAAAATCTTCATAATAAATCAGCTGGTGACCCTGGCAATCGCTCAGCACATCATAGTAGTCTTCGAGGCTGAAGTTCATGTGCTTGGCAATTTCTGATTCAGTCGGTGGCCGTCCCAGCTTTTGTTCCAGTTGCTGTACGGCCACTTCGATATCACGCATGTTTTTACGGATGCCGCGCGGCAACCAGTCGGCACCACGCAATTCATCGAGCATGGCACCGCGTACACGCTGTGAAGCATAGGTTTCAAACTGTGCACCATGCGTATCTTCGTAACGCTGGATGGCATCCATCAGGCCTATCATGCCAGCTTGAACCAAGTCATCGAGCTCAACGCATGAGGGCAGTTTGGCTTTCAGCTGGTAAGCCATTTTCTTGACCAGGCCGCTATGCTGTTTGAGCATCTGGTCGGTATTGTGAGTTGTGCCTTTAGCGGTATACATGTTTTTCCTCTTCTACGTCAGGCAACTGCCAGTGAAGGCATCGTGTTACGTTGCTTTTCGAGACGATGTGCCACTGATTTAAAAGCCAATGCTGTCTGGCCTGGTTTGTGAGTATTAGGTAAAGCATTGTCAGCCCTGTGGCCCGACATTGTTGACGCTGATCTGGTTTCATCGGCCGGTATCGCGCCGAGAAACTCAAGCGTCACGCCCAGGAACTGTTTGCAAACCTGATTCAAACGCATAAAGTATTGTTGGCCTTGATCATGACTCGCCCCAGTGACGACGACGCTCAACGGGACGTCACCATGCTGCTGGCTGATATGTTTAATGGTCACATAAGCCGCTTTGATGGCGGTATCGCTTCTGTCCATTTGAATCACCAGTTCATGCTCAGCGCTGACGGGCAATGTCAGGTCATACGCTTGTGTATCCAGCTGTGTTTCAATCATGACGGTATCGTAGTCATATGCAAGTTGTCTCACTATACCGTCTAGTTGTGTTTTTAAATCTTGTGATAAAGGCGAGGTTAACAGGTCATTTTCAGCCAAACAGCTGAGATCATACCCTTGCGGATGTTTAATAATTCCACGTTTGATAGCGCTGTTATTGGCTGCGATGGCCTGTAAAGAGTAGGGCGTCGCAGGCTGGCGATGGGCATGAATCAACAGCAAACGCTGTTCTGGCATTAGCATGCTCATGGCCAAGTTGCGGATCCAGGCGGTCGCAGGCTGACCATTGGCCCCAATCACACTGATGATACGGGCAGAGGACTTGGCCATGATCCGGCGCAAACCATCTGCTTGGTCACGGTAATTAAACATGCTAGTGCTCCTGTGCGGCCGTTTGCATCATACTGGATATCACCAGGGGTAACTCTTCATCCAGATATTGATAAGGCAGGCTGGCCTGATGTGGTGTCAACACGCGTTCTACCAGTGCCTGTTTGTCTGCCACTTCAATATCCTCAGGCACGCGCTGCCCGCTGGTGGTATAGAACAGGCGCATACGTTCGCGAATCAGCACGTCCAACACATTGCCGATAGCAGCGGCTTCATCCAGTTTGGTGACGATACAGCCAGCAATGTCATGTTTTTTGTAGCTACGCATCACATCAGTCAAAGTGTCGCCTGTGGAGGTTGCATTCAGGCACAATAATTTCTGGATCGGTGAGTCGGCGCGGCTCAACATTGACAGCTGCTCAGTCACTGCCTGATCACGCTGACTGACACCCACGGTGTCTACCAGAATCATGTGCTTGTTTTTCAATTCATTCAGGGCAATTTTCAGGTCCTCTTCATCTTTGACGGCATGCACCATGACACCCAGGATCTTGCCGTAGATACGCAGTTGCTCGTAACCACCAATCCGGTAGCTGTCTGTCGTGATCAGCCCCAGGTTTTGCGTGCCATGTTTCATCACATAACGGGCTGCCAGCTTGGCCGTGGTGGTGGTTTTACCCACACCGGTTGGGCCCACCAGGGCGTAAATGCCGCCACGGTCCAGCAGTGCATCTTCATCGTCCAGCGTATGCAGATTGCGGCTGATCACTTCTTTCGCCCACATTGGGGCCTTGTTCACATCAATATGGTTAGGCATTTTTTCGGCAATCTGGCGCGACAGTGCAGCACTGAAACTGGCAGAGAGCAGAGTGCTCAGCACCTTGGATTTGGCCGGGCTGTGTTGCAAATGGTGTTGCCAGGTCATGGCACTCATCTGGGTTTCAAAATGGCTGCGCATCTGCCGCATTTCCTGCATCATGCCCATCATTTTTTCTTCCAGGGTTTGTGTGGCTACCTGGTAAGCCTGTTCCTGCTGTTGATTGTGCTGTTTCAGCATATCCATAATGGCTGATTCGTGTACCGCTGTTTCTTCAATTGCTTGGGCATTCGCGGGCATGGCAGGCGCAGTGCTTGCCTGAGGCGTTACCTGGCGAGGCTGATCCTTGGCAGTCACAAAGTCGAGCAGACTACGACTGTTATCCATCGATGTTGCTGCTGCGGCCTGGCCCGATGTAGTCGCAATATCGGTTTCCAGCATGGCCATGATTTCGGTACCACCATTGACACTGCGGTTCGCGACAATAATGGCATCATCACCTAATGCTTGCTTGACTTGCGCCAAGGCTTCACGTGCATTTTTGCCAAAAAATCTTCTGATGTTCATAATTATTGCGCTCCGATTAAACTGGTGACACGAATGGATTTGTTGTCTGGCAGCTCGTCATGTGACAACACTCTGAGATGCGGGACAGTTCTTCTTAAAAATCTGGATAAAGCCTGGCGTAGTGGGGCAGCGACCAGTAATACCGGCGTCAGGCCCATTTGCTCTTGTTGTCTGGCTGCCACTTCTGTCTGTTGTGACAGTCTCTCGGCAATGCCAGGTTCAATCACACTTTGGCTGGACTGATTGTTTTGCAAGGCTTGCAGTAACATTTTCTCAAGCTGTCCATCCAACGTCATGGCGGTAATTTC
Source organism: Methylophilus sp. TWE2 (assembly GCF_001183865.1). Classification (NCBI taxonomy): domain Bacteria; kingdom Pseudomonadati; phylum Pseudomonadota; class Betaproteobacteria; order Nitrosomonadales; family Methylophilaceae; genus Methylophilus; species Methylophilus sp. TWE2. The sequence goes on along the minus strand of NZ_CP012020.1, from coordinate 1,633,646 downwards.
ATTGCTGTATGGGAACAGGTCTTGCACAATGGCACGGCCGAGCTTGATACGCACCATGGCGGTCAGGTCGTTGGCATCCTGTGTATATTGTGCGTGGTCGGCAATCGTTTCCAGGATGGAGCGCATATCGCGAATATGCACGCCTTCGTTGAGCAGGTTTTGTAGTACTTTCTGCAGGCTGGAGAGAGTGATCATTTTGGGGACGATTTCCTCAATCAGTTTGTTGGAATCCTTGCCTAAATGATCTAACAGTTGTTGCACTTCCTGACGGCCCAGCAGTTCACCGGCATTCAGTGAAATGATATGGTTCAGGTGGGTGGCAATCACAGTGCCAGCATCTACTACCGTATAGCCCAGGCTTTGCGCATATTCTTTGCGTTCAGGCTCAATCCATACTGCTGGCAGGCCAAAAGCCGGGTCGGTGGTTTTAGCGCCTTCCAGCTCGCCGGTCACGGCACCTGGGTCAATCGCCAGCATCTGGCTATAGTTGGATTCACCCGTGGCCATTTCCACACCTTTCATCGTGATGCGATACGCATTCGGTTTCAATGTCAGGTTGTCACGGATGTGCACTGTAGGCGCCAAAAAGCCGATTTCCTGGGCGAATTTCTTGCGGATACCTTTAATGCGCTTGAGCAGCTCGCCCCCCTGGCCTTTGTCAACCAGTGGAATCAAACGATAACCCACTTCGAGTCCAATGGTATCTACAGGCAGCACATCGTTCCAGGTCGCTTCTTCGGCTTCACTGGCTGGGACCAGCTTGTCTTCTGCTTTAGGCTCCAGAATAGCCTGTTGTTTGGCTTTTTCTTGTTTTTGTTTGACAGAATAGGCCATGCCACCGAGTAAGCCACCCAAGCCCAGGAACGCCAGGTGAGGCATGCCTGGAATCAGGCCGATACCGCCGATGATGCCCGCAGTGATAGTCAAGACGCGTGGATTCTCAAACAATTGAGTAATCAACTGGCCGCCGATATCTTCATTGTTGGCTACACGGGAAACCACCACACCGGCAGCGATAGAAATCACCAGCGAAGGAATCTGGGCCACCAGGCCGTCACCAATCGCCAGCATGGTATAGTTTTTAACTGCATCGCCAAAACTAAGGTCATGCTGCACCATACCGACAATCAGGCCACCCACAATATTGATCAGGATGATCATGATGCCAGCAATCGCGTCACCACGTACATATTTACTGGCACCATCCATGGCGCCATAGAATTCGGATTCCTGGCCAACTTCTTTACGGCGGCGACGGGCTTCATCTTCACCAATCAGGCCGGCATTCAGGTCAGCGTCAATCGCCATTTGTTTACCTGGCATTGCGTCCAAGGTGAAACGTGCGCCCACTTCAGCAATACGACCAGCACCTTTAGTGATCACGGTAAAGTTGATAATGGTCAAAATCACAAACACCACGATACCAACCGCGTAGTTACCGCCGATCAGGAAGTGACCAAATGCCTCAATGACTTTACCAGCGGCATCCGGTCCGGCGTGGCCTTCAGTCAGTACTACACGGGTAGAAGCAACATTCAATGCCAGACGCAGCATGGTGGTCATCAGCAACACGGTAGGGAAGGCGATAAAGTCTAGTGGCTTGGTGGTTTGCAAGCCTATCATCAGTACCAGGATAGACAGCGCAATATTAAAAGTGAAGAACACATCGAGCATGATGGCCGGTAACGGCAGGATCATCATGGCCAACAGCAATACAATAATGAGTGGTGCCGCGACTGCGCGGCCATCCAGTTTTCCCATCCATTGTTGCCAGTTGTTCATCTTAAACTCCTAAACCTTCAATTACTCAATCTCGGCTGCAGTCGCAGGCGCGGCATTCAATGCATGTGGATCCAATGCATCTGGTACTGGTACATTAACCGGCATGACCGGACGCACACCACCATGCTGATTGAATACACGCAGTTGAAACACATAGGCCAGAATTTCAGCCACCGCTGAATACAACGTTTGTGGAATCTCGCGCTCCAATTCGGCATGGGCATACAAGGCACGTGCCAGTTTTGGGGATTCCAAGGTCATGACTTGATGTTCAGCAGCAATTTCCTTGATTTTTTGGGCAATCACATCCGCCCCTTTGGCCACCACAACAGGGGCACCGTTTTCACCTTCTTTATAACGTATCGCGACCGCGTAGTGGGTTGGGTTGGTAATCACCACATCAGCCTGCGGTACGTTACTCATCATTCTTCTGCGGGCCATCTCGCGTTGTTGTTGGCGGATACGACCTTTAATCTCAGGGCTACCTTCAGATTCCTTGGACTCATCCTTGAGTTCCTGTTTGGTCATTTTGTGTTTCTGTGCATATTGATAAAGCTGGTAGGGCACATCAATCACGGCAATGAGTACTAATGCAGAAGCGATGGTCAGAAATCCGGTGACCATATAATCGCGCACAGTGCTGATACTGGCTTCCAACGGCATCTGGGACAACCCCAGCATCGGCTGCAAGTCTTTCTTGACGATTGCATAACCGACCGAGGCCACCAGCACTGTTTTAGCAATCGATTTCACTAATTCAACCAGTGAGTTCTTGGAGAACAGGTTAGCCAGTCCCTTCATTGGGTTCAGTTTGCCAAAATTAGGCACCACAGACTTCTGTGACATTACCCAGCCGCCGACCAGAATAGGGGCAGCCACCGCCACAGAAACAATAATCACTGCCAGTGGTAGAAAAGCCCACATCGCCTGCTCAATCACTTTCACCATATGTACGATCAACAGCTGCGGTTCAAATGCCATGGCCCGGTCTATGCTCAGACCTTGCCGCAATACATTCTTCATGGCATCCCCCATGGGGCGGCTCAACATCATGATCGCCATACCACTGGTAAACAGCACAGCACACGCAGCCAATTCGCGCGACCGGGGAACATCGCCGTCTTCGCGTGCCTTCTCCAATCGCTTGGGGGACGCGTCTTCGGTTTTTTCCATATCGCTGTCTTCAGCTGCCATGTCCTAAACTCTTTCGTTTCACGGATACAACACAGGTTGCATTTCTTAAGGGTGATTATTGGACAGATAAGTGCATTTTTATCATGGGAATAAAAGGGCTTATTGACCGCTTTCCATCATTTACATTGCTTTAAATGTTAATAAGTGCAAAATAAAAAATTATTTTCATATTTAAAACAATGCCTTATGAAATTTTTGAGATTTTTTTATAACCCGACCCTAAAGTTTTAGTTTGTGCTGTCGTTAACCGGGATAGGGCAAAAAGCATTGATGAAAGAGAAAAGGCAAACTAAAGCAAACAAAAAACAGTTGTTTACGGAATACAACCGGAAAACTTTAATTATTTTTTGAATTGGAAAGGACAAGACACTGCGAAGATAGTCATACTTTTATTGCAGTTTAACTTTAAATATAAATCATAACTTATTGATATTTATAGTTATGATAGTAGCCACGTAAGCGTTTGTAAGACAAACACCTACGTGGCCGTTTTCGTCTGTCTTACAAAAGAAACCGACAAAGCCTGCTTGTTGCAGTTCATGATTGCGCGCAAAGTACGCCTAACGCTCAGGCGTACTTAAATCAACGCTAAAAAACGGAGAAAAGATCATGAACATGCAAAACGATTTACTCGCTGAAATCAAGGATGCCAACCTGAACTACCTGATGTTGGCCCAACAACTGATCCGCGCTGACAAAGCGACTGCCATCTTCCGCCTTGGTATTAATAAGGAAATCGCAGACCTGTTGGAAAACCTGACTAACTTGCAACTCCTTAAACTCTGTAACACCAATATGTTGCTGACTCGCTTCCGTTTTGATGATAGCGAAATCCTGGGCATGTTGACCAGCTACGCCAAAGACCCAGCCCAAGCGCACTTGCACACAGCAGTGTTGATGTCTGCCCAGGCTGCAGAATCTACTATATAACGGTTGTCCCGTTTCCATCTGACGATTAGAAATAGAAAAGAGGGTTATCATGCAAAAGAAGAGTGTAGTCAACGAGGCTGAACAAATTCAACTGGCCATGCAAATGATTGAACTGGGCGCACGCCTGCAACTGCTGGAATCACAAACCACTTTGTCACGTGAGCGTTTGATCAAGCTGTACAAAGAGATGAAAGGCGTTTCTCCACCTAAAGGCATGTTGCCATTCTCTACTGACTGGTTTTTGACCTGGCAGCCTAATATCCACTCTTCAATTTTCTATAACATCTACCGCTTTATGGTGGAGTACGCTGGCGTAGACGGTATCCAGGCCATCATTAAAGCCTACACCCTGTATATACAGCAAGTACAAAATCCTGATCCAGCCCAACAAGACGAACCAGTATTATCACTGACCCGTGCCTGGACGCTGGTACGTTTTATCGAAAGCAAAATGCTGACAACCAAAGTCTGTCATTGCTGTGGCGGTCAATACATCGTCAACAGCTACGACCTGAATCAGAACTATGTATGCAACCTGTGCCACGTGCCTTCACGTGCCGGCAAAACCAAAAAAGCCAAAGAACTCAGCTACAAACTGGTGTCTATGACTGCTTAAGTAGTGAGCAGGTGATGATTCCTGCGAAATGAAGGATTAGCATGCATTCAGTAAAACTCTCGGCAGAGGCGTTACCATCCCAAGCATGGATGCAGCGTCTCTTGCCAAAAAGATTATGGGCGCAGGCCTTGCTGATCCAGTGTGTGAGTATGCTGTTGTTGACGAGCCTCGCAGGCAGCGTCATCAACAGCGTATTTGCGTTTGAGTTGCATAGCCTGGGGATTCCTCTGGATTCCCTCTGGTGCTGGCTGTTGTTGCATATATGCATGGTCAGCCTACTGGCAAAATTAGCCGGTATGCCGGTGTGGTGGCGCTGGATCCATGTCATTTTCCCGCTGGCTGTCGTGTTCATGCAGCAGGTCGCATTGCCTGCTGGTGTGTATTTTGCCGGGTTTATCATGACCCTGGCGCTTTACTGGTCAGTGTATAACACCCGCGTTCCGTTTTATCCCTCTTTTCCGTCCACCTGGCGAGCCATGCACCGTATCTTGGAGCAACATGCGGATGATCACTCACTGAAAGTACTGGATATTGGTAGTGGCATCGGCGATATTGCCATGTTTCTCGCCAAACAGCGTATTCACGATGATGTCTCAGGCATCGAAATTGCACCATTACCGTGGGCCATCAGTGCTGTACGGGCCATCTTTTCAGGTACCAGTGTCAAGTTTACGTTGGGTGACTACCGCCAACTGGATTTTGCAGAATTAGACGTGGTCTTTGCCTATCTTTCGCCTGCGGTCATGAACGACGTCTGGCAAAAAGTACAACAAGAGATGCAGCCAGGCAGTTTGTTTGTCAGTTCTGAGTTTCCGGTGCCTGATGTCCATGCTAGTCGAATCATTTACCCTGCCGTCAACGCACCAGCCTTGTACGTTTATCAAATAGGCTAATATCCTTGTAGCACCAGCCAATAATGGCCACGATATTTTGAGTGGTTTCGTTATGCATCTTTTCCTAGGGCCTGTTAACGCTATTTCAGTTGCCACTGCTGGAGAGCATTTATTCGTTACGCAAGGCGGAAAGAGAGCAGTGTAGTTTGCTGGATAAGCGATAGACAGCGAAGCGAATCAATGACTCCAGCCCGCAGGGTTACCTCTGTCATCTGCGCTCTGCGCATTGCTCGACGCTTGTTGGGAATCACCAAACTGCGCTTCTCACGCCTTGATAACACTGATGACAGAGGCAACATCGACAATCGAAATAGCGTTAACAGGCCCTAGCAAGATCGCATCAACAATAGTGTGTGTTTTTGCTTCCATATTTTTCTGCCAAATTTAATTTCACCCCTGCGATCTTCGTTCACTTAGCCAACCAATTTGGCTAGCTAAATCCCTTTTATTTGGAAAAATGAATTTCATGCCAGGTTGATATGCTGTCCATATTAAATGCTAAAAGCGGAGTAAAGCATGTTTGTCATCATTGGATACGTAGTCGTTTGTGGCATGATTTTTGGGGGTTATGCACTGGCCGGTGGACACTTGGGCGCATTGTGGCAGCCGCTGGAGGTCATGATGATTTTCGGTGGTGCGTTTGGTGCCTTTATTGTCGGTAATGACAGTAAAGCGATCAAGGCCACCATGAAATCAATCCCAACCTTGTTTAAAGGTTCCAAATATAACAAACAGCTCTATATGGATTTACTAGCCTTGCTGTTTGAAATCCTGACCAAAATCCGCAAGGATGGGCTGATGTCGATTGAAAAAGACATTGAGGATCCTGAATCCAGTGCCTTGTTCAGTAAATATCCCTCCATCCAGCACGACCATCACCTGATTGAGTTCATTTGCGATTACCTTCGCCTGATGGTGTCAGGCAATATGGATGCCTTCCAGGTCGAAAACCTGATGGATAACGAACTGGAAACGCACCATATGGAAGGCCATGTACCCGCGCATTGTATTGCCAAACTGGGTGACGGTTTGCCAGCGTTTGGTATCGTGGCTGCGGTGATGGGGGTGGTACACACCATGGAAAACGTGGCGTTGCCACCCGCTGAGCTAGGTATCCTGATTGCCCATGCGCTGGTAGGGACTTTCCTCGGTATTTTACTGGCATATGGTTTTATTGGTCCCTTGTCCGGTTTGCTGGAACAGAAGCTGGAAGAATCCAGCAAGAGTTTCCAGACCGTTAAAGTTGTATTGCTGGCTAGCCTGAATGGCTATGCGCCACCGATTGCAGTGGAATTCGGCCGCAAAGTATTGTACTCAACCGAGCGCCCTGGCTTTACCGAGCTCGAAGAGCACGTCAAACAGGCCAAATCCAAGTAATTACATTAAGACCGCCAGGAGAGCGTCATGGCTGAAGAACGTATTGCCCCGATTATCGTTAAGAAGATCAAAAAGAACGGCGGCGGCCATCACGGTGGTGCCTGGAAGATTGCCTATGCCGACTTTGTTACAGCGATGATGGCGTTTTTTTTGCTGATGTGGCTACTAGGCTCAACTTCGAAAGCGCAAAAAGAGGGCATTGCTGAATACTTTCAAACGCCTTTGCACATGGTACTCATGGGCCCGTCACTGGGCCAGAGTGACTCGGCATTGAGAAATACGGGTGGTAAGGATGTCACCAAGAAACAAGGCCAGGTGAAACCGGTAGAAGGCGATCCGGGCAAACTCAAGACTGTCAAAATTGAAGATGTTAAAGAAGCGTTGAAGCAAGCCGAAAAAGTCAAACTGGAAGCACTCAAGGCCAAAATCGAGCAGGCGATTGAAGATAACCCGACGCTGCAACAGTTCAAGTCCCAACTCAAGCTGGATATCACCAGTGAAGGTTTGCGCGTACAGATCATTGACGAGCAGAACCGTCCCATGTTTGAAAACGCCAAAGCGGAATTGCAGCCTTACGCCAAAACAATTTTGCGTGAAATTGGCAAAACCCTGAACGGGGTAGATAACAAAATCAGCCTGTCTGGCCACACCGATGCAGCAGCTTATGCGCATGGAGATCAGGGCTACAGTAACTGGGAATTGTCAGCGGACCGGGCCAATGCCTCTCGACGCGAGTTGATTGCGGGAGGCATGGATGAAACCAAACTCATGCGGGTAGTCGGCCTGGGTTCAGCCATCATGATGGATAAGGAAAATCCGTTTAACCCGATTAATCGGCGTATCAGTCTCATCGTCATGAACAAAGAAACCGAAGAGGACTTGCTCAAGGATAACGAACAGATTTCTGTGAGTGAACAGGATAAATCGCAGGTGGAAGCATTGCAGAAAAAACCGGAATAGCCAACGCAATAGAACGTGGCTAGCCGTTACGTACAAGAAATGAATCATTTTTACATGGTTTATTTCTTGATTGAAAACCAGGGGAATCAGGCAAGATAGGACCACTATGAAAACATTGCCCATAGAAGAACTACGAGAATTACTGGCCGCGGTCTCGCGTCATGGCGACTGGCATTTGCTCGAGATCGAAACCGATCTGCAGCAGACAGCCTTTTTGCTCAATGAAGCGATCGAAAAACTGAGTGCAAGTTTTATGACGGTATATGCCCAATTGCTGGAGCAGCAATCCGCATTACAACTGTTGGCCGATGCAGGTAAATTGCTGCCAGAAGAAATGCAGCAATTACAGGTGTTCCAGGACAATATTGGCCAGGAAGTGAACAAGGTGGTCACCGGCATGCAGTTTCAGGACATGACCAACCAGTTGTTACAGCGCACCATTAACCGCGTGAACGGGTTGAAAGAATTATTACATGAGCTTTCCAGCCATCAGTTTCCGATGGCGGCAGAGGACGAGCATGAAGAAATCAGGAATTTCATCATGCAGCTCAACCAGAATTTTGATCAGGGTAGCCAGCATCTGACCGGCAATTTACGCAAGTCGGTCAACCAGCAGGATTTGGCTACCGGTGACATCGATTTATTTTAATCACAATGGCGTTAACAAATTAGTGAAAAAGGCGAATCAAACATGGCGAAAACAATTTTAACAGTAGACGACTCCGGATCATTGCGTCAGATGGTGGCTTTTAGCCTAAAGGCCGCCGGCTATGATGTTGTGCAGGCAGTGGATGGCCAGGATGGCCTGAACAAGGCCAAAGAGAAAACCGTGGACCTGGTGTTGACTGACCAAAACATGCCGGTCATGGATGGCCTGACACTGATCACCAATTTACGTACGCTGGCGTCTTACCAACGCGTGCCTATCCTGATGCTGACTACCGAGTCTTCTGATGAGATGAAGGCCAAAGGTAAAGCTGCCGGCGCCAACGGCTGGCTGGTCAAGCCTTTTGACCCAAAACGCCTGATTGAGGTTGTACAAAAAGTAATCGGTGCTTAGGCATCGATAGGTAAAGGACTGGAGTAAACAATGACAGTGGATATGAGCCAGTTTTATGAGGTGTTCTTTGACGAGGCCGAAGAGTTATTGGCTGAAGCAGAACACCTGTTGCTGAGTATTGACGTAGAGTCTCCTGATAATGAGCAATTAAACGCTATTTTCAGGGCGGCACACTCCATCAAGGGGGGCGCTGCGACTTTTGGTTTTATGGACATGGCGGAAATTACCCATGTGCTGGAAAACCTGCTGGATAAAATCCGTAAGAATGAAATGGCGCTGACCACAGAACACGTCGATGCCTTTTTAGCCGCCAAGGATGTGATCAAAATGCAGGTTGACGGCCATCGCCATGGTTCTGAAGTCAATGCTGAGCAAGTGAGTGATGTTTCCATGATGCTCAAATCACTGTCGGAAGGTAACAGTGCGATTCCTGCCGACCCGGTGATTGCTGCCTCTACGCCAGAACCTGAAGTACTCGTCGTCGCCACTGAAAAACCCGCACTGACGATTACAGATGAAGAAAAAGCAAAAGGCATTACCCTGTATGACGTTGGCTTACCTCAGGTGACTGAAAGAGACTTGGTCAATCTGAAGGATGAGCTGGCCTTGCTGGGTGAAGTCGCCGCCTATCAACGTGGTGAGAATGCGCATGCATTACTGGTGAAAACCGATTCCAGCGCTGATGATATCGTCTCTATTTGCTCCTTTATTGTAGATGCCGATGCCCTAGTGATCCAGGTGGCTGGTGAAACAGCAGTTACGGCTGAAACTGCACCGCCAGCGACTGCCCCGGCCGCAGTGGCTGTGGAGGCCGCCACTCCGGCAGCAGACGCCGATGTTGGCTATGGTTTCTTTGATGATGACCCTATTATCAAAACGGCTGAAGGCACTGCCGATGATGGTAAAGTAAAAGTGGCGGAAGAAATGGGCTATGGCCTGTTTGCCGAAAATGGCCAGGAGCAGCAAGAAGAGGGATATGGTTTCTTCGCCCCATTCAAGCCACATCCTGATGCACCCAAAGCGCAAATGATTGGTGATGACAATGCCGCCGCTGCGTTGACTAAAGCGAAAGAAGAGGTCGCAGCCGCACCTGTGGCAGCAGCACCTGCTGCACAGGAAGAGCGCCGCAACCAGTCCCGTCGCGAGTCTGACAAACCTGCCGCTACCCAAAATGCTGAAAGCAGCTCTATCCGTGTGGGCATCGAAAAAGTTGACCAGTTGATTAACCTGGTGGGCGAACTGGTGATTACACAAGCCATGATTGAGCAACGTGTCAATGCGCTGGATCCTATGGATAACGAAGCGCTGATCAATAGCGTGAGCCAGCTCACTCGTAACACGCGTGACCTGCAAGAGTCTGTCATGTCTATTCGTATGATGCCCATGGATTTCGTGTTTTCACGCTTTCCACGCATGGTGCGTGACCTGGCTGGCAAACTCGGCAAAAAAGTGGATTTCGTCACCAGTGGTGCAACCACAGAGCTGGATAAGAGCTTGATTGAACGTATCGTGGATCCATTGACCCACCTGGTACGTAACAGTGTCGACCATGGCATTGAAAAACCTGAAGTGCGTAAACAGATGGGCAAAGCAGAGAACGGAACGCTGACCCTGTCTGCCGCACATAAAGGCGGTAGCATTGTGATTGAAGTGACGGATGATGGTGGCGGCTTGAACCGCGATAGAATCCTGGCTAAGGCCGCTTCCAATGGCCTGCCTGTCAACGAAAGCATGACAGATGCAGAAGTATATAACCTGATTTTTGCACCAGGGTTCTCTACCGCAGAAGTGGTGACTGACGTTTCGGGCCGAGGTGTGGGCATGGATGTCGTGAAACGGAATATTACTGCCATGGGCGGCAATATCGAGATCCGTTCTGCATTGGGCTATGGCACAACCATTTCGATCTCATTGCCGTTAACACTGGCAATCTTGGACGGCATGTCCGTTTCTCTGGACAAGAGTGTCTACGTCGTGCCTTTAAACCTGATTGTAGAAACACTGCAGCCTCGCGCCGAGGACCTGAAAACGGTGACTGGCGAAGGCCTGATGGTGCACGTGCGTGGGGAATATCTGCCGATTATTGCCTTGCATGCCTTGTTTAATCACCCGACCCAGATCACCAACCCGACCGATGGTGTGTTGTTGATCCTGGAAGCAGATGGCAAAAAATCTGCCTTGTTTGTCGACCGACTGGTCGGCCAACAGCAAGTGGTGATCAAGAGCCTGGAAACCAACTTCAAACGTATTCCCGGCGTCTCTGGCGCTACCATCATGGGCGACGGTTCAGTCGCACTGATCCTGGATGTCCCGGCGATCATCCAAATGGGGCAAACCACGAATTACGTGACTGGTGGCGTTGCTTTTTCCAGCCAGAATTACCCAACCTCAAAAAATCACATCAATGCATAAGGAGTATATGCAATGAGCACTACGACAGAAATGAACAATGCCTTAAGCGGTAACGCAGGCAGCGGCCTGAAAACAGCCGCTGGCGAGTACCTGACCTTTGTCCTGGGCAGCGAACAATATGGTATCGAGATTCTCAAGGTACAGGAAATTCGCGGCTATGATGCAGTCACCCAGATCGCCAACATGCCTTCGTTTATCAAGGGCGTCATTAACTTGCGCGGCAAGATCGTGCCGATTGTTGACCTGCGTATCAAGTTTAACTTGGGCAAGGTCGAATATAACGAATTCACCGTGGTGATTATCCTCAACCTCAATGGCCGCATTGTTGGCATTGTGGTGGATGGCGTGTCCGATGTCCGTGAGTTACGTGAGGAGCACTTACGTGAAGTGCCTTCACTGGTGACCCGCATAGACACAAAATACATCGTTGGATTGGCAACCATTGAGCAAGAAATGCTGATCCTGGTTGACATCGAGAAACTGATGACCAGTGATGAAATGCAACTGATAGATAGCGCGGTACATTAATACTAAACCGGCAACCATAATAAAAAACATAAATTCGGCCACTCTTTAATAGAGCTAATTCAAGGATAAAAAAATGTTTTCTACCATCATTAACAAGTTGGCAGCAGGCACTAGGGGTTATCAGGATACATTAAACCAAGTGGCTGAATTTAGTGCACTTAGGGCAGAAATCAACAAAGCGAGAGCGATTGTTGAGCTGGATGCCAAGGGCAAAATTAGCCATGTCAACGACAATCTGTGTCAATCACTGGGATACCAAACAAATGAACTGGTAGGGCAGCATCATCGTAGCTTGTTGCCCCAGTCTGAATCCAATACGCCAGAGTACGAACAGTTCTGGGCTGCCTTGCAGTCAGGCAAATCTCAAGTAGGCTCATTCAAGCTGGTCAATAAAGGCCGACAGGATACCTGGTTTCAGGGGTATTACGCGCCTGTGATGCAAGGCACACAGTTGCGTAAAGTGGTGGCCTACTTAACGGATATCACAGCTGACAAACAACGTAACCTGCTTTTGCAGGAAGAAGAAAGCGCCTTGAATCAGTCTTTTGGCGTCATGGAGTGCGATATGCAGGGCCATATTCTTTCCTGCAATGACATGTTTTTAGCCCCGCTTGAGTTCAGTCACGAAGAGGTGATTGGAAAACATGTTTCTATGCTGATTAAAGCATCGACCTCACAAAGCGATGAATATAAGCAAATGTGGGAAAATCTGCGGCAAGGCCAGAATTGCAAGCTTGAGATTTGTCGTGTTTCCAAATCAGGCAAGGAATATTGGTTTAGCTCCAGTTATGTGCCAGTGAAGGACGATGCTGGTGAGCCAGCCAAAGTTAAAGTGTATTCGTACTGCGTCACAGAACAGAAGCAACTCGCGTTAGACCTGCAAGGTCAGGTGGCGGCGATCAACGCAGCACAAGGCGTGATACAGTTTGACCTGAAAGGCAACATTCTGCATGCCAATGACAATTTCCTCAAACTCACTGGGTACACCCTGGCTGAAGTCGTTGGTAAACATCATGCCATGTTTGTGAGCGAGCGCTACAAAAATAGCCAGGAATATCAAGACTTCTGGGCAAAGCTGGGACGCGGTGAAGAGGACGCCGGGGTTTATCATCGCTATGGCAAACAAGGCCAGGATATCTGGTTGCAAGCGGCATACAGCCCGATTATTGGACTGGATGGCCAACCTTACAAAGTAGTTAAGTACGCAACAGATATTACAAAAGCGGTACTGGCAGATAAAGCGCAAAAGGCAAAAGCACGTGAAGCCGCCATGATCAAACAGGCGCTGGAGTCATCTTCAAACAACCTGATGGTGGCTGACAATGACGGCATCATTACTTATATGAACTCAAGCACACTGGAACTAATGCGCGAGTCAGCAAGTACTTTTAAAGAATTATTCCCGTCTTTTAATCCGGACAAACTGATCGGTCAAAACTTTGACCTGTTCCACAAAAGCCCGGCACATCAACGCAATCTTCTGGCCAGCCTGACCGGCAAGCATGTGGCTGAGCTGCCAATCGGGAGTATGTTTTTCCGTCTGACTGCCAACCCATTGATGGATGAAAGTGGCGAACGTATTGGCAGTGTGGTTGAGTGGGTGAATTTGACAGAAGAAAAACGGCTTGAAAATGAAATTAAAACCGTCGTTGAAAATGCTGTAGATGGCGACCTTTCTTCCAGATTGGATGAGACTAAAGCCAAAGGTTCAGCCGTGAAAACAATGGTCGCCATTAACCAATTGCTGGATACTTTCAGCGATATATTGGTGCGTGTACGTGAAGCAGGTGAAACCATTAATACGGCTGCACATGAAATCTCTAGCGGTAACAATGATCTCTCTAGTCGGACGGAACAACAGGCATCTAATCTTGAAGAGACAGCTTCCAGCATGGAGGAATTGGCCTCTACAGTCAGACAGAATGCCGAGAATGCCCGCCAGGCAAATCAGATGGCAGAAGCAGCTTCGCAAGTGGCGATTCGCGGCGGTGACGTCGTCGGTAACGTCGTCACTACCATGAGCGCCATTAATGAAAGTGCCCACAAAATTGAAGACATTATTTCTGTCATCGATGGAATCGCTTTCCAGACCAATATCCTGGCCTTAAACGCTGCGGTAGAAGCCGCTCGTGCCGGCGAGCAGGGAAGAGGTTTTGCGGTAGTGGCTGGTGAAGTACGCAACCTGGCCCAGCGTTCAGCCAGTGCAGCCAAAGAAATCAAGGAGTTGATTACCGACTCTGTGAATAAAACGGCTGATGGGACTAAACTGGTGCAAACAGCTGGTGAAACCATGCATGAAGTCGTCACTTCAGTACAGCGCGTGACCGATATCATGAGCGAAATTACGGCTGCATCTGCAGAACAAAGCTCCGGGATTAACCAGGTCAATGATGCCGTGAACCATATGGATGAAGTGACGCAACAGAATGCTGCCCTGGTCGAAGAAGCGGCAGCCGCAGCGGAATCACTGGTAGAGCAAGCATCTAACCTCATGGATACAGTGAACAGGTTTAAACTGCGTGGCTCAAGTCAAACGTCGCATGCGGCCCGCCCTGCGGCGACCAGTCGCGCGCCAGTAGCCTCCATGCCTGCGCGCCAGCCCAAGCCGGCTGCTGCAACCAGTCACCCACCCGTTAAAGCTGCCAAAACTGGCACCGATAATCAGGATTGGGAAGAGTTCTAATGATTTAATGCGGTCAAAAAAAGGGGCGCATGATGGATACAATTCATACGATGGTTGAAAAGCTCATTGAGGCATTGAAACTTTGGGCCTCTCTACTGATTGGTTATCCAATGTGATGCATCGTCAATACTGCTTTCAGCGCCCCAATTCTGATTGTCTGACCTCTTGAAAAGCCGACCTGCTGGTCGGCTTTTTCTTTTGCTAAAGGAGGTATTAAAAGCAACAATACCCGTTTCTTTTGCGCATTTGATTTTACAGCAATGGATTAGACTGAATGATAGAAGTAAAAAATGTAATTTCGTCCTAGTGAAAGTACAAGTTTGCGAAAGAGATATGATTATGAAAATCAACTTACCAGTCACTCAAAAAGAGATTGAGCTTAAAGAGGGGGCCTCTATCGTATCCAAAACCGATTTGAAAGGGGCAATTACCTATATCAATCGGGAGTTTCTTGAGATCAGCGGATTCAGCGAGTCCGAACTGGTCGGAAAAAATCATAACATTATTCGTCATCCGGATATGCCAGCCGCGGCATTTGAAGACTTGTGGCGTACGGTGAAGGCAGGAAAACCATGGAATGGCTTGGTGAAAAACCGTTGTAAAAATGGTGATCATTACTGGGTTGAGGCCAATGTGGCACCCATCCGTGAAGGCAACACCGTGATTGGCTATATGTCTGTGCGTAATAAAGTGACCCGTGCGCAGATTGAGCAGGCGGAAAGGCTCTATCAGCAAATGCGCGAGGGTAAAATGCCAAAGCCTGCCTGGAGCGAAACGCTGATTGCAAAAGTGCAAGACTTGCCGATTCTGTATAAGCTTTCAGCCGCAATGTTGACTCCGGTCGTTGTGATGTCTGGTTTTGATCTCTATCGTCATCATCCTGATGCCTGGTTAGGGATGGGGCTAGGTTTGACAGCAGCCTTAGTGGCTGGAGGCTTGTTCACGCTCAAGTTGAAAAAATCCGTTTCTGTCATGACAGATGCCATTCAAGGCCTGGCGGGTGGAGAGCTCAACTGCAAAATCGATACCCGTGGCAATGATGAAGTTGGCAGTTTGATGAAGACACTCAAATCCATGCAAATCAAGATCGGATTTGATGTGAACGACTCCAGAAAAATGGCAGAAGAAGCAGGTCGATTACAAGCAGCACTCGATCAGAGTACTACCGCCTTTACCTATAGTGACAGTCACCAGCAACTGCAATACATGAATGACTCGGCGCGTAAGCTTTGGGAGGAGATGGCAAATGAGATTGCCAAGACTCACCCCGAATTTAAAGTAGCGGGCATGATTGGTCAGAATTTGGCGAGTTATCTGCCTGAGGATATTCGCTCCACATTTGAAGAGGTCTCAAAAACACCCAAGTTGATGGAGCTTTCACTTTACGGTAAGAAAATACAGGTTGCCGTGATATCTGCATTCAATGCTCAAGGAGAGTATCTTGGCCGCATGACGCAATGGGAAGATAAAACAGCGGAGCATATAGGGCAGCAGGAAGTGTTCAGGCTGGTCAATGCTGCTGCGGCAGGTAATCTTAAAGAGCGTGTTAATATCAGCAAGCTGCCGGTGGGATTTGTCAAAGAAATCGGCGAGGGTATCAATCAGATACTGGATGCGTTGATTACACCCTTGAATGTGGCGGCTAAATACGTGGCAGACATTTCACAAGGCCATATCCCAGCCAAGATTACTGATCACTACAATGGTGACTTCAATACCATTAAAGACAACCTGAACCAGTGTATTGACGCGTTGAATACGTTGATCGCTGAAATGAACCACATGAGTGCCGAGCATGATGCTGGCGATATTGACGTTCAGATTGATGTGTCCAGGTTTGATGGTGCTTATCGCAGCATGGCAAGTGGTATTAATCAGATGGTGGATGGGCATATTGCCGTGAAGAAAAAAGCCATGGCCTGTGTGAAGGGCTTGGGCGAAGGCGATTTTGATGCACCTCTGGAACGATTCCCTGGTAAAAAAGGCTTTATCAATGACACCATTGAGCAAGTACGAGCCAACTTGAAAGCCTTGAATGCTGATACCGTTATGCTGGCTGAAGCAGCCAAGGAAGGACGTGTCACTTTACGCGCAGATGTGTCACGGCACCCAGGTGATTACCGAAACATTATAGATGGCATTAACAACACCTTGGACATGATTGTAGAACCGATCATTGCCGTGACTGAAGCGGTGGAAACCATCACCACTGCCGCCAATGAAATCTCCAGTGGTAACTCAGACTTGTCTGCCCGTACTGAACAACAGGCTTCCAGCCTGGAGCAAACTGCGGCCAGCATGGAAGAATTGGCCTCTACCGTGAAACAGAATGCTGAGAATGCCAAGCAAGCTAACCAGCTGGCATTAACTGCGTCAGGTGTCGCCGTGAAGGGCGGGGAGGTAGTCAGTGAGGTCGTTGCCACCATGAGCGCGATTAACGAAAGTGCCAAGAAGATCGAAGACATTATTTCTGTCATTGACGGCATTGCCTTCCAGACCAACATTCTGGCCTTGAACGCGGCGGTAGAAGCGGCACGTGCAGGCGAGCAAGGCCGTGGTTTTGCGGTCGTGGCGGGCGAGGTCCGTAGCCTGGCACAGCGTTCAGCCAGTGCTGCGAAAGAGATCAAAGAGCTGATTACCGACTCTGTGAATAAAACCACAGAAGGCACCAAGCTGGTTGAGAATGCCGGTAGCACCATGGACGAGGTCGTCTCCTCTGTACAGCGAGTGGCTGACATTATCAGTGAGATCTCAGCAGCGTCTACTGAGCAGACCACAGGGATTGACCAGGTGAACCAGGCGGTGACCAGCATGGACGAAACCACCCAGCAGAATGCGGCATTGGTAGAAGAGGCTGCGGCTGCGGCGGAATCATTGGTTGATCAGGCCAATCAGCTGGCAGATGTGATCAGTAAGTTCAAGCTGGAAGGAAAAGGTAATACCGGCTTCACTGCAACGCCCAAATCAACTTCTGATAGCCGTGGATATTCAGCACCGAGGCCTGCTGCTGATTCGCGCTCTGGCCATGTCAAAAAACAGCAGACCTCGAAACCTTCCGCCAGTGCGACCAGAGTCCATTCAAAGACAGGCACTGACGATTCGGATTGGGAAGAGTTCTAGTCATTCATCTCAATAACAAGCCGGCTGCTAAACAGCCGGTTTTTTTATGATGCCGACTAGATCATATTTGCATTTTAAGGGGATAAATCAAACACCTAAAAAGGATAGGTTTTAAGTGTTTCTTTCAGGGATGCTTGAGGCACGGAAAACTGCAATATAGCAATATATTTTCGAAAAGGTGTTTGTTTTGGAAAGACATGTCTGGCGATATGCATGATATTGATCTTTTTACTTTCTAAACAGGCACTTGTCAGAGGCGTCATCAAACACTGAGGATGGGTAAATGTTTGGAAACATGAGAGTAAAGAAAAGCCTGATGGTCGGCTTTGGTAGCATGATTCTGCTGATGGCAGGATTAACTGTTATTGGGATTGACCGTGTAAGTGAAATCGACGATACGCTGACAGAAATCAATGATGTGAATAGCGTTAAACAGCGCTATGCCATCAATTTTCGCGGCAGCGTGCATGACCGGGCGATTAGTTTACGTGATGTGACGCTTGAGGCATCCAGTGCTGACGTGGACAAGTCCATCAGTGATATCCGCCGATTGGCGGTGGCTTATGAAGAGAGTGCGGCCAAGCTGGATGCTATTTTTAAAGAGGATACGGCTGTTACGGCAGATGAAAAGGAAATTCTCACGCACATCAAGTCTATCGAGGCTAAAACATTACCGGTGATTGAGCGTGTGATTGCCTTACGCCATGCAGGTGATGAGGAGCAAGCGAAAAGTCTGTTAATGAGTGAAGCCAAGCCCTTGTTTGTAGAGTGGCTAAAAACCATTAACCAGTTTATTGATTATCAGGAGGCATTGAACAACAAGGCTTCAGCGCAAGCCAAGTCTGTCGCTTCCGGTTTTTCCATACTCATGCAAATTGCGTTGGGGATTGCCATTGTTATCGCTGGATGGATGGCTATTTCAATCTCTAAATCCCTGCTTAACCGTTTAGGCGCGGATCCGTTGGAACTCACTGAGTTTGCTAAAAAAATTGGCGAAGGAGATTCTGATTTTGCCGTACCTCTGGTTGAACATGACCAAAGCAGTGTTGCCTACCAGCTACAACGCATGCGGCAACATGTGCTAAAAGTCATCAGCGAAATGAAGGATGTCGCGCATGCGCAAGCCAATGGTGAGATTGATCGCCGCATCCAAAGTGCTCAACACCAAGGCATGTTTAAAGACATGGCCGAAGGGGTCAATCAAATGCTGGATGACCAACATGCCTCGACCCGCAAGGTGATGGCTGTGATTAACGGCTTTGGCAATGGTGATTTTGGCATTCCGCTTGAGACATTCAAAGGAAAAAAAGCTGAGATCAACCGTGATATTGAACAAGTCAGAGCCAATTTGACCAATATCATTTCTGATTTAAACCAGATGTCTGCTGCCCATCGTCAGGGCAATATCAGCTATTTTATTGACCCTGCCAAATACAAAGGACATTTCAGTTCACTCGCTGAAGGGGTGAACGGCATGGTGCAAGAATATATTGAAGAAAATAAAACCGTGACTGATTGCATTTTGCAATTTGGTGAAGGTAACTTCGCCGCTACTATCAAAGAATTCCCCGGCGAAAAAGCGTTTATCAACAAGAGTGTCAAGAAGATTGGCGGTAACCTCAAAGGCTTGATTGATTCCGTGAACTGGGTCAGTAATGCGCATGAACAAGGTGAAATTGATGCCTTGCTACGTGACGACATGTTTAGAGGCGATTTCAGTACGCTGGCCAAGTCGGTCAACAACATGGTCACTGGCTTGTTGGACATGAACCAGCAATCCATGCAAGTCGTGAAGGGGTTTGGTGAAGGCAATTTTGACATTCCACTTGAGCGCTGGCCAGGTAAAAAAGGCGAGATCAACGATACGGTTGAGCAAGTTCGCGCGAACCTGAAAGGGCTGATTGGGGACATCAATGGCCTGACCGAAGCTGCAGGCGAAGGCCGTATTTCCGTACGGGCTGATGCCAGCCAGCATAAAGGCGATTTCCGCAAAATTGTCGAAGGCGTGAACAACACGCTGGATATGATTGTAGAACCAATCATTGCCGTGACAGAAGCGGTGGGAACCATCACCACTGCCGCCAATGAAATCTCCAGCGGTAACGCTGATTTGTCTGCGCGCACCGAGCAGCAGGCGTCCAGCCTGGAACAAACTGCGGCCAGCATGGAAGAGTTGGCCTCTACCGTGAAACAGAATGCCGACAACGCCAAACAAGCAAATCAATTGGCCTTAACTGCGTCAGGTGTCGCAGTCAAAGGCGGGGAAGTGGTCAGCGAGGTTGTCGCGACCATGAGTGCGATCAACGAAAGTGCCAAGAAGATCGAAGACATTATTTCTGTCATTGACGGCATTGCCTTCCAGACCAACATCCTTGCGTTGAACGCAGCGGTAGAAGCGGCACGCGCTGGTGAACAGGGCCGTGGCTTTGCGGTAGTGGCAGGGGAAGTACGTAACCTGGCACAGCGTTCAGCCAGTGCTGCGAAAGAGATTAAAGAGCTGATTGCAGACTCTGTGAATAAAACCACAGAAGGCACCAAGCTGGTTGAAAATGCCGGAAGCACCATGGACGAGGTCGTCTCCTCAGTCCAACGTGTGGCTGACATTATCAGTGAAATTTCTGCGGCCTCTATTGAACAGACCACAGGGATTGACCAGGTGAACCAGGCCGTGGCTAGCATGGATGAAACCACGCAACAGAATGCGGCATTGGTCGAAGAAGCGGCAGCGGCAGCTGAATCACTGGTGGATCAGGCCAATCAGCTGGCAGATGCGGTAAGTCAGTTTAAACTGGAAGGGCGGCATTTGGGGGCGGTCACGAGCCAACCTCAGCATCGACGTGTTTCTGCGAAAGCTAATTTACATACAAGCCATTTCCAAGGAGGGGCTTCTACAAAAAAGTTCTCTCTGGATGATGCCAGTACAGCACATGCAAAGTGGAAAACACGTCTGATTGATTACATGAACGGCCGCAATAAGGAGCCGATCAATCATGCAGAGGCCGCCAGCGATCACAAATGTGATTTAGGCAAATGGATTTATGGCGAAGGCAAACAACACAGTCATCGCAAAGAGTATCGTGATTTGAAAGAGGCACATGCACATTTCCACCGAAGTGTTGGAGACATTATTGAATGTGTCGAAGCGAAAAATACCGAAAAAGCCAAATTCTTGCTTGGCGGGGACTTCTCAAGAAAGTCGAAAGAAACGCATGTGGCTATTGATAATTTATCCAGGGTCATCTCGGGCGCAGGCCATCCCCCGTCAATATCGAAACCCACCGCTGCTACTTTCAAAAAAAACGGCACTGATGATAATGACTGGGAAGAGTTCTAGCATTCATTAATCCTTTCACATACAGCCTCCCCGGTCGTTGCCATGCAGCGCTGGGGAGTTTGTCATTTTCAATGCGGGTATCCAATGAAAACAGCATAAAAATCTATACCAAATAGATTGAAATAAAAACATCTGCTTTTTTCCGCAATTGAAATGTATGCCCATCACTTAATATGTCCACACCATCTATCCAAGTGGTTAATTGCAACGAGGCAGTGACCATTGAGATGCAGGGTATTGATCCAGGCAATCCCATTGCCTATCAATACAACGCGCCAAACGGCGAGAACAATATGCAGATGCAACACGATTGAGGTGCATGCAACGAAGTATGCCTCATTTCATGCCACGGAAATGAAACCTCTCACGCTGGAATGCCCATATTTACGTTTTCTCAATGTTTAATCGATTGATGGCATTCGATTAATTCACCTTTAGAGGATGCGTCATGCTTAACAGGCTTTCAATCACCAAAAAACTGACGTTGATGGCATGTATTATTTTATTGCCGTTGACCTACCTGGCTGCGGTCAATATTTTCAAGAATCAGGCTGATCTTCAAACAACCCAGTCAGAAATCCAGGGCATTGATTTAATCAAACCATTGATGGGCATGATTGAAGATATGCAGAAACATCGTGGACTCATGGCAAATTACCTTGCTGGCAAAACTGAGTTGCAGCCCAAGATCGCTGATATTGAGTCCAAACTGGAACAGGACATTGAAGCGATTCGCCTGTTGCATGACACCTCAGACTTGTTGAGCCATGATGATCCCTATTGGGTTGAGTTTTCCGGTAAATGGCAAACCATCATCCAGAACTACAAGGCACTCAGGTTATCCAGCGCCGCAATCAGCAAGGAAGAAAGTTTTGCCCAGCACTCGGCAATCATTAATTTCCTGATAGAAGCCACCGTCATTAAGGCAGATATTAGTGGGTTAACACTGGATCCCAAGGAAGAGTCCTATTACATGATGGACACTGCAGTGTTGAAAGTGCCTCCGCTGATTGAAGTCATGGCGCAAGTACGAGGGTTGGGTGCTGGCGTGTTGGCCAAGCAATCGATCAGCGAGAACGAGCGACTGAAACTGGAAGGCCTGGTGAACACGATAGAGCAGACTGATAGCCGGTTTATGCACAACATGCATGTATTGGCGCGTTACGACCAAAGTCATACAAAGGAAATTCAACCACTGCTGGATGCCACAGAGCACCTAAAACAATTATTGAGCCAGGCCATTTTGCATGATCAATCACTGTCGTATGATTCTCAAGAGTATTTCAAGCAGGCCAGCGTTCAGATTGATATTGCTTATGAGCGCTATTATGTGCTTTTGGACCGATTGAAGGCCACACTGCAAAAGCGCGGAACAGGGGAAAATCAGCAGTTGTATATTACCCTGGCCATCGCCGGATTAAGTTTGTGCCTGGTGCTTTGGACTGTCTATATCGTTTCAAGGGACATCATTACCAAATCGAACACTGCCCAAAAGATGATGGACGATCTGGTGCAAGGCAATATCAAGTCAATACAACAAGACATGACGCCATATGATGAGCTGGACCAAGTGATTCTTTCGGCAGGGAAACTGAATCAAACCATACATACGCTAGTTAAGGAATCCAAACAGCTTGCGGTTTCGGCAAGTGCCGGTAACCTGAGTGCTCGCGGTGAAAGCAAGCAGTTTGAAGGCGAGTACAAGGTGTTGGTAGAAAGTATCAACCAGACACTGGATGGCGTCATTATTCCATTGAATGTTGCCGCGCAATATGTCGCCGATATTTCCAAAGGCAAAATTCCAGCCAAAATCACGGAAGCTTATAAAGGCGATTTTAATACCATCAAGAACAATCTCAACCAGTGTATTGATGCTGTGCAGGCGCTGATTGCGGATGCCAACATGCTGTCACATGCAGCGGTAGAAGGCCGCCTGTCTACCCGTGCGGATGCCAGCCAGCACCAAGGGGATTTCCGCAAGATTGTCCAAGGCGTCAATGACACCCTGGATGCAGTGATCAACCCATTGAATGTGGCGGCCAAATACGTGGCTGACATTTCACAAGGCCATATCCCAGCCAAGATTACCGATCACTACAATGGTGACTTCAATACGATTAAAGACAACCTGAACCAGTGTATTGATGCCGTCAATGCCCTGGTAGCAGACGCCAACATGCTGTCACAAGCAGCCGTCGATGGCCAGCTCTCAACCCGAGCCGATGCTGGCAAACACAATGGCGACTTCCGCAAGATTGTCGAAGGCGTGAACAACACCCTGGATTCGGTGATTGGCCCATTGAATGTGGCTGCGAACTACGTAGACCGTATCTCCAAAGGCGATATCCCAGAACGGATTACCGACCATTACAACGGTGACTTCAATGAGCTGAAGAACAACCTCAATACCTGTATTGATGCGGTCAACATGCTGGTTGCTGATGCTGACTTGCTGACAGAAGCTGCAAACGATGGCCGTATTACGGTCCGTGCGGATGTCGACAAACACAATGGCGAGTTCCGCAAGATCATCGAAGGGGTGAACAACACCCTGGACATGATCGTAGAGCCGATCATTGCCGTGACAGAAGCGGTGGAAACCATCACCACTGCCGCCAATGAAATCTCCAGCGGTAACTCAGACTTGTCTGCCCGTACTGAGCAACAGGCTTCCAGCCTGGAGCAAACTGCGGCCAGCATGGAAGAGTTGGCCTCTACCGTGAAACAGAATGCTGAGAACGCTAAACAGGCGAATCAGCTGGCACTGACTGCCTCCGGCGTGGCTGTAAAAGGCGGTGAGGTCGTCAATGAAGTGGTTGCCACCATGAGTGCGATCAACGAAAGCGCCAAGAAGATCGAAGACATTATTTCTGTCATTGACGGTATCGCCTTCCAGACCAACATCCTGGCCTTGAACGCGGCGGTAGAAGCGGCACGTGCAGGGGAGCAGGGCCGTGGCTTTGCGGTGGTGGCAGGCGAGGTACGTAACCTGGCACAGCGTTCAGCCAGTGCTGCGAAAGAGATCAAAGAACTGATTACTGACTCTGTGAATAAAACCACCGAGGGGACCAAGCTGGTTGAGAATGCCGGTAACACCATGGAAGAGGTCGTTTCCTCAGTCCAGCGTGTGGCTGATATTATCAGCGAGATTTCAGCAGCGTCTACTGAGCAGACCACGGGGATTGACCAGGTGAACCAGGCTGTGACCAGCATGGATGAAACTACACAGCAGAATGCGGCCTTGGTAGAAGAGGCAGCCGCTGCGGCTGAATCATTGGTTGATCAAGCCAATCAGTTGGCAGATGCTATCAGCCAGTTCAAACTCGAAGGGCGGATTGGAGGTGGGTCTAGCCATCAGGTCAAGTCAGGCTTTAAACGACAGGCAGTGAGTTCGCCAGCCCAGCGGTCACATGGAGGGCATGCCCCCGCGCGGAGTGGTCCGCCTTCGATGCCACCGCATCAGTCATATTCCAGCCAGGGTTCAAGGGCTAAAACCGGCACGGATGATTCGGATTGGGAAGAGTTCTGACCTCACTCATCCAGAAGCGGCTGCTTTGGCAGCCGTTTTTTCTGTAAGGGCATCATCGGGTAGGATTTGTAAACCATCATGCCTGTGAATGACTTTAAACAGAACCATAAAAGTACGTTTCACATTCGATTTGAATCTTGATCGTTAGCGGGATAATCATTACATAAACAGTGAATAAAGAGTCTTCTAAACAGACTTTATTATTCATATAAAAATTGGCTTTATGGTCATTTATTGACTTCTAGCTAGAAATAACTCGGAAGAGCAATGCGTCAGCGATGCACGCCCCCCATTTATTTTTATGCAAAGGAAGTCAATATGCAGTTGTCTCAGCGTTTTCAATCTATTCAGGGCAAAATCGTCCTGATGGCCGGGCTGTCCATTCTGGTCAGCGGCAGCATCCTCGTCGGTTCCTCTTATCTTTCCGCTAAAAATAATCAGCAACTGGTGTCTGAAAACGTATCGTTGTTAGTCAACGAAGGTACCAAAAACAGCTTGAAGAATCTGGCCGGCTCAGAAGCTGGAAAAATCCAGGCCAAGTTTGATGTCGCACTGGATGCGGCACGTACCATGGCCCATACTTTTGTGTTAAGCAAAGAAGGTTCGGTGGCACTAGGGCGTGACCAGATTAATGCCATCTTGCTTAATGTGCTGAAACAAAATCCAGAGTTCAACGGCACCTATAGTTGTTGGGAGCCGGATGCGCTTGATGGTAAAGATGACACTTTTAAAACCGGTAGGGATGGCAACAATAGCCTTACCGGACGGTTTACGCCGTATTGGAACCGTGATGAAAGCGGACGGATTGCGGTGCAACCACTGGTGGAGTATGACACGCTGGATAAACACCCGAATGGGGTGATGAAAGGCGGCTGGTATCTTGGCCCCAAAGCAACCCAGACCGAAAGTGTCCTGGACCCATTTCCATATATTGTGCAGGGAAAATCTGTGTGGCTGACCACACTGTCGGTGCCCATTATCAAGAACGGCAAATTTTATGGTGTGGCCGGGACCGACTACAATCTGGACTTTGTGCAAAAAACCGCTGAAGGCGCCAGCAAGAATCTATTTGACGGTAAAAGCGAAGTGATTATCGTCAGTAATATGGGGCTGATCGTTGCTGACAGCCGTAATCCAGGCTTGATTGGTCAACCGTTTGGCAAGATTGTTGGCGACAACGGCGCAAAGTATCTGCAAGAGATTCAGTCTGGCCGCAATATGGCCGCGATTGATCAACAGGCTGGTGAAATGATGGCGCTAGCCCCCATTATGTTGGGTCGTACTGGCAAACCCTGGTCTGTGCTGATTAAAGTGCCAACGGCTGTGGTGCTGGCAGAAGCGCAAGCGCTGGATCAACGATTGTCCAGCGGCGCGAATCAAGCGGCGTTATGGCAGTTATTGTTAGGTTTGATGGTGACGGCAGCCGGGATTGCTGTGATCTGGTTTTCGGCCGCAAAAATTGCAAAACCGATACGTGAAGCCGCGCAGGTTGCACAAGACTTATCACTGGGTAGAACAGATGTGGTAATTGAAGTGCATAGCCAGGATGAAACTGGCCAGTTAATGACGGCCATGCAGAGTATGGTCAAGTCGATTAAGTTACTCATTGATGATACCCATGGCCTGGCACAATCTGCTGTGCAAGGCAATCTCTCTACACGGGCAGACATCCAGCCACATCAAGGGGACTTCCGCAAAGTAGTTGAAGGAATTAACGAAACACTGGATGCGGTGGTGACGCCTTTGGGGGTGGCTGCGAGCTACGTGGAACAGATTGCAAAAGGTGAAATTCCAGAAAAGATTACGGCGGACTATCAAGGTGATTTTAACGCCATTAAAAATAATCTGAACCAGTGTATAGAAACTATTAACCGCATGGTGAATGACACCGACGAGTTGGTGCACGCAGCGGTAGAAGGGCGTTTGTCCACCCGTGCAGATGCCAGCAAGCATCAAGGCGACTTCCGCAAGATCGTTCAAGGCGTCAATGACACGCTGGATGCGGTGATCAACCCATTGAATGTCGCAGCCCAATATGTGGCGGACATCTCCAAAGGCAATATCCCGGCCAAGATTACCGATCACTACAATGGTGACTTCAACACGATTAAAGACAACCTCAACCAGTGTATAGACGCCGTCAATGCCCTGATTGCCGATGCCAACATGCTGTCACAAGCAGCCGTCGATGGCAAACTCACTACCCGTGCAGATGCCAGCCAGCATCAAGGCGACTTCCGCAAGATTGTACAAGGCGTCAATGACACTCTGGATGCCGTCATTAATCCACTTAACGTGGCGGCCCAATATGTAGCAGATATTTCCAAAGGGAATATCCCAGAGCGGATTACCGACCACTACAATGGTGATTTCAATGAGCTGAAGAACAACCTCAATACTTGTATTGATGCAGTGAATTCATTGGTGAATGACGCCAACCTGCTGGCGGAAGCTGCCAAAGAAGGCCGTATCACTGTACGTGCAGATGTCGACAAACATAATGGAGACTTCCGCAAGATCATTGCTGGTGTGAACAACACCTTGGATATGATTGTAGAACCGATTATTGCGGTGACAGAAGCGGTAGAAACCATCACTACCGCGGCCAATGAAATCTCCAGCGGCAACTCAGACTTGTCTGCCCGTACCGAGCAACAGGCATCCAGCCTGGAACAAACTGCGGCCAGCATGGAAGAGTTGGCCTCTACCGTGAAACAGAATGCTGAGAATGCCAAGCAAGCTAACCAGCTGGCATTAACTGCGTCAGGTGTCGCCGTGAAGGGCGGGGAGGTAGTTAGCGAGGTTGTTGCCACTATGAGTGCAATCAACGAAAGTGCCAAGAAGATCGAAGACATTATTTCTGTCATTGACGGTATTGCCTTCCAGACCAACATCCTGGCCTTGAACGCAGCGGTAGAAGCCGCGCGTGCAGGTGAACAGGGCAGAGGCTTTGCGGTGGTAGCGGGTGAGGTACGTAACCTGGCGCAACGTTCGGCCAGTGCTGCGAAAGAGATCAAAGAGCTCATTACTGACTCTGTGAATAAAACCACTGAGGGGACCAAGCTGGTTGAGAATGCGGGTAACACCATGGACGAAGTGGTTTCTTCCGTCCAGCGTGTCGCTGACATTATCAGCGAGATCTCAGCAGCCTCAACCGAACAGTCGACAGGGATTGACCAGGTGAACCAGGCGGTGACCAGCATGGATGAAACCACGCAACAGAATGCGGCCTTGGTAGAAGAGGCGGCAGCGGCAGCTGAATCACTGGTACACCAGGCTAACCAGTTAGCCGATGCCATCAGTCAATTTAAGCTAGAGGGGCGGATTGGTGAGGTATCGCATAACAAAGAAGCATTCGGTTTCAAACAGCATGCTCTGGGTAGCTCAGCATCGATATCCCTTGGCTATACGTCGTCGCGAACTGGGCACCCTTCAGTGCGAATAGATCAGGCGCGCCCAGCTTACTTAGGTCAGCCGCCAAAGGCCAGAACTGGTACAGATGACAATAACTGGAATGAGTACTAGCGCCTTTGACTCTGTGAAGAAAGCCACATCAATTAAATTTCAGTGGCTTCGATAAAGTGGAGCACCAGCATTAGCAGAATCATTGGTTGAGGTGTCAAAACTGCGAGCCTTGGTCAGCCGTTTCACAATCAAAAGCTACCATCAATCAGTCACTTTCAAGCAACTTGGAAAAAGGGACTTATGATGAATAAATAGAATTGTAATTTTTGTGTAACAACGCTAAAGAAAATATAGGGTCTGTCGTTATTAACAATAAGTGGTAGTGAAAAACCACCTCAACCATGGTTAAAAATTTTATGGAGACTTTATGAAACAACACCTAAAAACAACATTAAGCATTATTGCATTATCAACGTTGATGACGCCGCTATTTGCGGCTGAAATCTGCACTGTGTCGATGATGGGGCGTGTATGCTACGAAGAAGGTAGCCCTGAATTGACAGCTGCACACATGAAAGGTAATGCAGTGGCTGAGTCAACAGCAGCGAAGAAAAAAGTAGACGTTGCCGAAGCTGAGAAAACCAAGAAATAATTCATTTCTTGAGCTAAAAATCCCCCTTCAAGGGGATTTTTTGTGCCCATTGTCAAGCTATACCTCCTCTAAGTCTTGGATGGCTACAATTTTTGATAGCAATTGGGAGGCATTTTAGGGTTAACTTCCAAATAAAAAGTAGCTGCTAGGACAGCCGTTTTTTATCATCGATTCAAGCATTTAAATCTGTCTTCGCATCTAAAGATCATACAAAAAACACCGTAAAAGAACTCAGGTGGTAATCAATAACCACCATTTCTCAAATTGTATGGAGACTTTATGAAACAAACTTTGAAAACAGCCTTGACTATCGCTGCATTGTCTACACTTTCTGTATCCGCATTTGCTGCAGAGGTATGCACAGTCTCGATGATGGGTCGCGTGTGTTATGAAGAGGGTAGTGCAGAATTGACTTCCTCACACATGAAAGGCGACGCCGTTGCTGAGGCAAATGCTGCTAAGAAAAAGGTAGAGGTTGCTGACGCTTCAAAAGCAAAAAAATAACCTCTCTTTTTAAGTAGGCGATCCCCCTGAAAATAGGGGGATTTTTTATAAAGTTTGATCATACGGACACGTCAGCATTGAGCAAAACTTTAACAAGAATAAACTGGTTAAAGTCCTCTTTATTAATACATGCTGGCGAAAAAGATTAGTGCAGAATATAAGAAAGCCAATACAGGCATTGATATTAAATTGGATTGTGGAGTCTAAATTATGAGTGTTGCTAAGAGAATGTACATTCTGATTGCTGTGACCGCCTTGGGTTTATTCCTGCTGGCCGGAATCAGCTATTTTCAAACAGAACGGGTGTTTAAATATACCAACTTTGCCAATGAAATGGCAGCGCCAAGCATAGAGATACTTGATGACACGCTGAGCGAATTTGAGAAATTGAATAGTCTGATTTGGCAGCATATGCTGAATACAGATAATGACAAAATGCAGTTAATTGAGAAACGCGTGGCGGAAACGCATGCCAATCTGATGACTGCATTAAAGCGCTATGACAATTTTATCAGTGACGCGCAGGACAAAAAGCTGCTCGAAGCGGATTATGCGGCGATTAAAGCCTATGATGAGTTAGGGAGTAGTGCGTTAACACTATCCCTGTCTAACAAGAAAACAGAAGCCCGGGATGTGCTGCTTGCCAATCAGGCCGCAATTGAAGGTGTACAAGCTGCTATTCGCACACACAGACAGTTTAACAACCAGCTCGCCAAACAAAGTGCAGAGCAGGCAGCTAGCATGAAGAATACAGCAGTGCTCATGCTGATTGGGATTGCCATTGCCGTATTGGCAGGTGTGGTCTCTCTGGGCTTTTATATCAAGCGTAACCTGTTCAAGCAACTGGGGATGGAACCTGCTGAATTGACAGTCATTGCCCACAACTTTGTTGAGGGTAACCTGAACCAGAAGATTGATTTGCCGGCCGATGACAAATCCAGTGTGGCTTATTCCATCCGCGTTCTACAACGCACCCTGGATGGCCTGGTACAGTCTCTCAAATACGTGAGTCAGCAGCATGACGAAGGAGATATTGAGTGTACCGTTGACCAGAACCGCTTTAAGGGTGGCTACGGTGAAATGGCCGCAGGCATCAATAACATGGTTGCTGGCCACATCGCTATGAACCGAAGCGCCATCGAAGTTGTTAAGGCTTTTGGTGAGGGCAATCTGGACATGCCTCTTGAGCAGTTCCCAGGTAAAAAAGCGTTTGTTAACGAAGCGATTGAACAGGTGCGCGCCAATATTAAGCGCCTGGTGAATGATGCTGATGAGTTGGCGCATGCTGCGGTAGAAGGTCGCCTGTCTACCCGTGCAGATGCCAGCCAGCACCAAGGGGATTTCCGCAAGATTGTCCAAGGGGTCAATGACACCCTGGATGCAGTGATCAACCCATTGAATGTGGCTGCAAAATACGTGGCAGACATTTCACAAGGCCATATCCCAGCCAAGATCACAGATCACTACAATGGTGACTTCAATACCATTAAAGACAACCTGAACCAGTGTATTGACGCCGTCAACGCCCTGGTAGCAGACGCCAATATGCTGTCACAAGCAGCAGTGGATGGCCAGCTCTCAACCCGAGCCGATGCTGGCAAACACAATGGCGACTTCCGCAAGATTGTCGAAGGCGTGAACAACACCCTGGATTCGGTGATTGGCCCATTGAATGTGGCTGCGAACTACGTAGACCGTATCTCCAAAGGCGATATCCCAGAACGGATTACCGACCATTACAACGGTGACTTCAATGAGCTGAAGAACAACCTCAATACCTGTATTGATGCGGTCAACATGCTGGTTGCTGATGCTGACTTGCTGACAGAAGCTGCAAACGATGGCCGTATTACGGTCCGTGCGGATGTCGACAAACACAATGGCGAGTTCCGCAAGATCATCGAAGGGGTGAACAACACCCTGGACATGATCGTAGAGCCGATCATTGCCGTGACAGAAGCGGTGGAAACCATCACCACTGCCGCCAATGAAATCTCCAGCGGTAACTCAGACTTGTCTGCCCGTACTGAGCAACAGGCTTCCAGCCTGGAGCAAACTGCGGCCAGCATGGAAGAGTTGGCCTCTACCGTGAAACAGAATGCTGAGAACGCTAAACAGGCGAATCAGCTGGCACTGACTGCCTCCGGCGTGGCTGTAAAAGGCGGTGAGGTCGTCAATGAAGTGGTTGCCACCATGAGTGCGATCAACGAAAGCGCCAAGAAGATCGAAGACATTATTTCTGTCATTGACGGTATCGCCTTCCAGACCAACATCCTGGCCTTGAACGCGGCGGTAGAAGCGGCACGTGCAGGGGAGCAGGGCCGTGGCTTTGCGGTGGTGGCAGGCGAGGTACGTAACCTGGCACAGCGTTCAGCCAGTGCTGCGAAAGAGATCAAAGAACTGATTACTGACTCTGTGAATAAAACCACCGAGGGGACCAAGCTGGTTGAGAATGCCGGTAACACCATGGAAGAGGTCGTTTCCTCAGTCCAGCGTGTGGCTGATATTATCAGCGAGATTTCAGCAGCGTCTACTGAGCAGACCACGGGGATTGACCAGGTGAACCAGGCTGTGACCAGCATGGATGAAACTACACAGCAGAATGCGGCCTTGGTAGAAGAGGCAGCCGCTGCGGCTGAATCATTGGTTGATCAAGCCAATCAGTTGGCAGATGCTATCAGCCAGTTCAAACTCGAAGGGCGGATTGGAGGTGGGTCTGGCAATATCAATCATGGAGGCTTCAAGCCTGTTAGTGCCAGCCTATCTTCAGCCCCAAGGCCGGGTGCTGATAACCATCGTACCAGTGGCAGGTCAGTCTCGGCGCCAACGGGATATGTTGATAAACCAAATCCCTCGTCCGGCAGTCCCAAGATGACGGCCAAAACGGGTACCGATGACAGTGATTGGGAAGAGTTCTAAAGAGCCACATGAAACAAAACAAAACCGACTGCAAGGCAGTCGGTTTTGTTTTTTCACCCGTCTCAACGAGTCATTTTTTAGCTTGACTCGATTCGGCAGGATTGCGTTTCTGTGATTGTTTTTTTCACTTGGCTTTGAGAATCTATTTCGCCAATTCTGATTTCTTTAGGCTTGCAATTACAGCAACAGAGCGTATATTTCCCTTTTTACATGCGATTCAAATCCACCTTAAATGTTGAATAATCGCTGACATAAGCCGATAAATAAAAACGAATTGGCGATTAGTGGATTTGGAATCAAAAAGGAGTAGCACACATGTCCGGAGAGAACTGGAGTGCCTTGGTGGGGAAATTCTCCCATGTAAAATTATCATCCCAGCTTGGGATCCTGCTTGCCAGCGTTGGCATCTGCATGGTCTCGCCTTTGCTTATCAATAATTACTGGATTGTGTACGGCATTATGGTGCCTATCATGGTGATGACCAGTTTGCTGTTCGTCGCGTCAGTCCAACGTACTACAAGCCAAGCACGTGCAATAGCACAATCCATTGCGGATGGCGACTTTAGCCATACATCAGCGCTGGAACAAGATGGTCTGATTAGTGCGTTGAACCTGTCAAAAGAGACGCTTGGCGCTTTGAAGCAGCAAATGGAATCTGTTGAGTCAGAGCATGCAAAAGGCAATATCCATGCAATGATTGATCTGGATGCGTTTACTGGCGAATACCGCAACATGGCAAAAGCCATGAATCGCCTGCTGAACATGCATGTCGAGACGCTGCATAAGACCGGCGTGTCTATACAGGCACTGGGGCAGGGCAATTTTAATGCACAACTCGAAGCAATGCCTGGTGATCTCGCAGTGCTTAACCAAGGGTTTGATGGATTAAAAAACAATATCCAGACACTGATTCATGAAATATCAGCCATGTCTGCCGATCATGCCAATGGCGAAACAGAAACACGTATGGATACCCAGCATTTTGATGGTGATTTTAAAACCATTGCGACTGGACTCAATACGATGGTGAATACCTATGTGACAGAAATTGAGAAATTCATTGCCGTGATGGACAGCATCGGCCGCGGTGACTTAACTGCTCAGCTGGAAGCGATGCCAGGTAAAAAAGTCGCCATGAACAAGAGTGTGGACCGAATCCGTGGCAACCTGAAGGGCATTGTGGACTCTGTTAACTGGGTCAATGCCGAACACGAAAAAGGCAATATCGACATGACTTTGCGTGCCGATATGTTCAAAGGCCAATTCTCAGTGCTGGCAGAGAGTATTAATAATATCGTTGCCGGACACATTGAATTGAACCAAAAAGCCATGGCCTGCGTGCAAGCATTTGGCGATGGTAACTTTGATGCACCACTGGAGCAGTTCCCTGGGCAGAAAGCCGACATCAATAAAACGATTGAAAAAGTACGCAGCAACCTGAAAGCATTGAATGCGGATGCGCAGATGCTTGCTGAAGCTGCTCGTGAAGGCCGTGTGACTGTACGGGCCAATGCTGAAAAACATCCTGGCGATTACCGCAAGATTGTTGAGGGCATGAATAACACCCTGGATATGATTATTGAACCAGTGCTCACAGTGAAAGCGGCTGCTGAATCGATCAACATTGCTGCCAAGGAGATTGCTCAAGGCAATGCGGATCTCAGTCGTCGTACCGAAGACCAGGCTGCTAACCTTGAAAAAACCGCTTCTAGTATGGATGAACTGGCATCAACAGTGAAACAAAATGCGGAAAATGCCAAGCAAGCCAATCATTTGGCATCACAAGCGTCAGTGGTGGCGGTAAAAGGTGGTGAGGTGGTGAATGCGGTGGTGAGCACCATGAGCGATATCAATGAAAGTGCTCACAAAATTGAAGACATTATTTCTGTCATCGACGGTATCGCTTTCCAGACCAATATCCTGGCCTTGAACGCTGCAGTAGAAGCGGCACGTGCAGGCGAGCAAGGTCGTGGCTTTGCGGTAGTGGCTGCCGAAGTTGGCAATCTTGCACAACGCTCATCAGTAGCCGCACGTGAAATTAAAGAATTGATTACTGACTCCGTCAATAAAACGGCAGAGGGGAGCCGCCAGGTAGAAGAGGCTGGCCAAACCATGCACGAGATTGTGGACTCCGTAAAACGGGTAAGCGTCATTATCGGCGAAATTGCCTCTGCCTCGAATGAACAAAGTGCCGGGATTGCCCTGGTAAATGATGCCGTTATCCGCATGGATGATGTCACACAACAAAATACGGCCCTGGTAGAAGAAGCAGCTGCGGCTGCCGAATCTCTCATGGATCATGCCAACGAGCTGGCAACCGCCGTCGGTGTATTTATCGTGGATGGACATGCAGCACCGTCCGGCCACAAAGCAGTAAATGCGGGCTTAGGCGAAAATTATCGCCTTGTCAGCAACGGTTAGGGCAAGTGAACTCTCGCCCTTTAATAGCGTAGTACTTTTTATCAGGAGTTAAAAATGGCAGTGATTGATCGAGTATTGATTGGTGAAGGTTTGGTCATCGAAGAACGTCCAGAAGGTGGCCTGGATTTGAAAAACGTGGCTCACATTGACTTAATTATGGGCCCACGCGGTAGCGCTGCAGAAGACGCATTTTGTCGTACGCTCACCGACCAAAAACAAGGGGTAAACGGTTTATTGGCGATTGCAGCGCCAAACATGATGGTAAAACCAAATACTGTGATGTTTAACAAAGTGACGATCAAAGATGGTCGCCAGGCAACACAAATGTTTGGTCCGGCACAACGTGGCGTCGCCATGGCTGTGATGGATTGCGTCGCTGATG
This sequence comes from Methylophilus sp. TWE2, assembly GCF_001183865.1. Taxonomy (NCBI): domain Bacteria; kingdom Pseudomonadati; phylum Pseudomonadota; class Betaproteobacteria; order Nitrosomonadales; family Methylophilaceae; genus Methylophilus; species Methylophilus sp. TWE2. The sequence goes on along the minus strand of NZ_CP012020.1, from coordinate 1,598,945 downwards.
GCACCATCCCATTGGAAGAAGCAGATGACGTATTTATCTGCGTAGGCGTCTTTATCGACAGCAAGGCTGATATGGATGACCGTATCCAGGACTGGAACTACCGTGCCACAAAAATAGCGATTAAAGCCGCGGTTGCTCGTGAACCTAAAGCCGCTGATGTTGTGAAACAGTACAAAGAAGCATTGCATCCATTTGCAGCACAAACACCAGAAGCGCAAAACCGCCGTGCCGATGACAAGGCAGCAGCGCTGGCCATTTCACAAATGAAAGAGCGTAGCCATTATGTTCGCAAGAGTGCAGAAGAAAAAGCCAGAGAGGAAAAACAGCTTGAATTGGCAGTCGCACAAATGAAAGAACGTATTGATACCACTAAAGCTTAATTTCAAGCAACGTCAACGGATTTGCATAGGATAACGAAGTGAGTGCATTGAAAAAACAAGAACAGGAAGAGCGCGAGTTTTTGTTTACGCGCGATGATTTTGTCAGAATTAAAAGTCTGATTTATCGCCATGCAGGCATTTCTTTGTCCGATGCAAAGACCGATATGGTTTATAGCCGCATAGGCAGAAGATTACGTGCACTGGATATGCAAAGCTTTAAGCATTATCTGGATGCACTCGAACAGCATAATGATGCAGATGAATGGCAGGCTTTTACCAATGCCCTGACCACTAACCTGACGTCGTTTTTCAGGGAAGAACATCATTTCCCGATTCTGGCAGACCATCTGGCCAAACTCGCAGCTAGCAGGCATGCCAAACCAATACGCATCTGGTGCTCTGCGGCATCGACAGGGGAAGAGCCCTATTCGATTGCGATGACGGCATGTGAGGCATTTAACTCGCTCAAGCCACCGGTTGAAATTATTGCAACCGACATTGACACCAATGTATTGGCAACTGCTGCAGCTGGTGTTTACCCAGTGGATCGCATCAAAAAAATGGAAGAGGCCAGAGTACGCAAATTTTTTGAGAAGGGCACCGGCAAACACGACGGTCTGGTGCGCGTGAAAAAAGCAGTACGCGAGTTGATCCATTTCCATCAGCTCAATTTGCTGGATGCGCAATGGCCATTTCATGACGGCTTTGATGTGATTTTCTGCCGCAATGTCATGATTTACTTTGACAAGCCTACACAAGGCAAAATCATTGATAAATTTGTCACCTTAATGCATGAAGACAGCTTGTTGTTGGCAGGGCACTCAGAAAACTTTTTGTATGTGTCTGATCACCTGCAGCTGTTGGGGAAAACCGTCTATAAATTAAAAACCAGTGGCGCGGCACGTTCCAGCCTGTTTACGAATCGGAAATCGTCATGAGTGTCATGCAAGAAGAAATTTCGAACACCCTGTATTTTGACAGAACGTTTAATTGTAACGCTGCCAAAATCTCGCCAGGGGAGTATTACTATACAGATAAAGACATGCTGATCGTCACCGTGCTTGGTTCGTGTGTGTCAGCCTGTATCCGCGACAGCCGTACCGGCATTGGTGGCATGAATCACTTCATGTTGCCGGAAGGAGGCAGTGCCGATAAAGACAGCCCGGTTTCCGAATCAATGCGCTATGGAACCTATGCCATGGAAGTATTGATCAACCAATTGTTACGTAATGGTGCCAAACGTGAAAACCTGGAAGCCAAGATTTTTGGTGGCGGCAACGTCTTGCGCAGCTTTACGACTAATAACGTTGGGGACCGCAATGCAGCTTTCGTCAAAAAATACCTCAAAGAAGAAGGCATCAAAGTGACTGGCGAAGACTTGCTGGATATCTATCCACGCAAAGTCTACTTCTTTCCCAAAACCGGGAAGGTGCTGGTCAAAAAACTGAAACAACTGAACAACTACACATTGGTCAAACGCGAGCAAGCTTACTCCAGCAAGCTGCAGACAAACGATGTGGGTGGGGATATCGATTTGTTCTAATAATAATTAAAAGAGGAATTGCCATGAAAACTAAAGTGCTTGTGATTGATGACTCTGCACTGATACGCAGCTTGCTGAGTGAAATTATCAATGACACCAAGGATCTGGAAGTGGTAGGAACCGCCCCGGATCCACTGGTGGCGCGTGAAATGATCAAGCAACTGAACCCGGATGTGCTCACGCTGGACGTGGAAATGCCACGTATGGATGGCCTGGATTTCCTGGAAAAACTCATGCGTCTACGGCCCATGCCAGTGCTCATGGTGTCTACCCTGACCGAAAAAGGTTCTGAAATCACGCTACGCGCGTTGGAACTGGGGGCCACAGATTTTGTGACCAAACCCAAAATGGGGATTTCGCAAGGCATGCAGCAGTATGCAGACGAAATTACCGATAAAATCCGTACCGCCTCACGTGCTAAAGTCAGTACCTTGCAGAGTATTGCTAAGGCCTCCAATACCCAGGTACAGCAAAATGCTATCCGCAACCCGCTCATCAGTAGTGAAAAGCTGCTGATCATTGGTGCGTCTACTGGTGGGACTGAGGCGATTAAATCAGTATTGATGCAAATGCCGTCAGACTGTCCGGGCATTCTGATTACCCAGCATATGCCTGCTGGTTTCACCAAGTCCTTTGCCGAGCGCCTCAACAGCCTTTGCAAGATTTCTGTGAAAGAAGCCGTCGATGGCGAGCGTGTGCTTCCAGGCCATGCTTATATTGCTCCTGGCGATCAGCACTTATTGCTGGCGAGAAGCGGAGCAAACTATATCACCAAGTTATCGGATGCTGAACCGGTGAATAGACACAAGCCTTCAGTCGATGTATTGTTTGATTCTGCAGCGACCAATGCAGGTAAAAATGCGATTGGGATTATCCTTACTGGCATGGGCAAAGATGGTGCTGCCGGCATGTTGCGTATGAAAAATGCCGGTGCGTACAATTTTGCACAGAACGAAGAAAGTTGTGTCGTCTATGGCATGCCACGTGAAGCAGTCGCACATGGTGGCGTCCATGAAGTCGGCCATCTGAAAGACCTACCGCGAATGGTGCTGCATTATTTAGCTACTAATAGTGAACGTGCCCTGCGTGTATAACGTAGCGGCGAATAAACCGACAATTCCCAGTTTTATCGGCAATAACACTGCACATAAAACAGTAGATAATCAACGCTACGGGATAGGTAACTAATGATAGTGGAGTAACAAATGGGCAACCCTAATACTAAATTTCTGGTAGTGGACGACTTTTCCACCATGCGTAGAATCGTACGTAACCTGCTCAAGGAGTTGGGTTATAACAATGTGGAAGAGGCCGAAGACGGTGCAGACGCATTGAACAAACTGCGTAACGGTGACTTTGAGTTTGTTGTTTCAGACTGGAACATGCCTAACATGGACGGTTTAACCATGTTGCAGAACATCCGGGCCGATAACAAGCTTTCTAAACTACCAGTACTCATGGTGACTGCTGAAGCCAAAAAAGAGAATATCATCGCTGCCGCACAGGCCAAAGCCAGTGGTTATGTGGTGAAGCCTTTTACAGCGGCCACCCTGGAAGAAAAACTATCCAAAATCTTTGAGAAAATGGAAAAAGGCGAGGTGTAACCATGACCGAAGCTGTCAATCCGAATCAGCAGAATATCGTTGTGGATATCGCGTCCACAATGATGCACGGCCTGAATGAAACCCAACAAGAAGACATGATCAGCCGGATTGGTCATATGACCCGGGCGCTGCATGACAACCTGAGTGCTCTTGGCTATGACAAGGTACTTGAGCAGGTTGCACAGGAAATTCCTGATGCACGTGACCGGTTGAGTTATGTGGCAAAAATGACTGAGCAGGCAGCCGAGCGTGTATTGAATGCGACTGATATGGCAACACCTCTTCAATCTGAGTTGTCTGACCGTGCCGCATCACTCAAAAAGCGCTGGGAAGAGGTGATGCAGCGTGCGGCACTCAAGTCGGAATATGATGCCGTTGTAAAAGAAACATTGGAATACTTATCGCTAACCAATGACCATACTACGACAACCAAGTCGTTGTTAATGGATATCATGATGGCGCAGGACTTTCAGGACCTGACTGGTCAGGTGATCAAAAAAGTGACGACCCTGGCACAAGATCTGGAAAGACAATTGGTTCAGGTGTTAGTGGACTTTGCACCTGCCGTGAAAAAAGATGAAGACTCTTTGCTCAATGGTCCACAAATTGATCCACATAATACTGTCGATGTGGTCGCTAACCAAGAGCAGGTAGATGATTTACTGGATAGCTTGGGCTTCTAAGCCGAGTCATCGCCATGCTTGTATAAAAAAGGCATCTTCGGATGCTTTTTTATTTATTGAAAACCAATACGCTGCTCTGGCTGGAGATTCGCTAGCTCCTCATCCGAATACAGTCGTCCCCGCGTAATGAATGCCATACCACTGCCACAATCCAGCGAAAAAGAGCCACTTGAACCGGGCATGGCATCCAATATGGTATGCGTGCTGTGCATAAAGCTGAAGTGGCTGTCACTCATGTAAAAAATCGCTCCACCTGGCAACTCACCCAATTTGACATCAGACGGACTAGGTTTGAACTCAGCCGCCGGCAAGCACATCGGGCCACTGCCTTCACAACAGCCGCCAGACTGAAAAAAAACGATAGGGCCATGTTGTGCGGTCAATTGTTCAATGAGCGCGATTGCGGCCGGTGTTGCTGAAACGCGATCTGTCATGTTGTATTCCCCGTTGTGGTAATCATTATTATAGATAAAAAAAGGAGCGAAAAATTCGCTCCTTTTAATAGCCGTTTGTTATTCCAAACACTTCACCTGAAATTAGAAGAATCCCAATTTTTTCGGACTATAGCTGACCAGCAGGTTTTTGGTTTGCTGGTAGTGATCCAACATCATTTTGTGGGTTTCACGGCCAATTCCTGACTCTTTGTAACCACCGAAAGCCGCATGTGCTGGATAAGCATGGTAGCAGTTTGTCCAAACACGGCCAGCCTTGATGCCACGGCCCATACGGTAAGCGCGGCTACCATCACGAGTCCATACGCCTGAACCCAGGCCGAATATGGTATCGTTGGCAATACTCAAGGCCTCAGCCTCGTCTTTGAAGGTCGTCACAGCCAATACTGGTCCAAAAATCTCTTCCTGGAAGATACGCATCTTGTTATGACCTTTGAACAGTGTTGGCTTGATGTAATATCCTTCTGCCAGATCACCTCCCAAAATATTACGCTCACCGCCACATAGCTGTTGAGCGCCTTCCTGGCGACCGATGTCCATGTAAGACAGGATCTTGTTGACCTGATCTTGCGATGCCTGGGCACCGATCATGGTGTTTGGATCTAGCGGGTTACCTTGCTTGATGGCAGCGACGCGTGGCAAGACACGTTCCATAAACTTGTCGTAAATAGACTCTTGAATCAACGCGCGGGAAGGGCAGGTACAGACCTCGCCCTGGTTAAATGCAAACAGCACCAACCCTTCTACAGCCTTATCCAGGAAGTCATCGTCAGCAGACATAATGTCTTCAAAGAAGATGTTAGGAGACTTACCGCCCAGTTCTAGTGTTGCAGGAATCAAATTGCTCGCCGCAGCCTGTGCAATATAGCGGCCGGTGGCAGTTGAACCTGTAAAGGCAATCTTAGCGATACGCTTGCTGGTGGATAATGGTGCACCCACTTCGCGGCCAAAACCATTCACTACGTTGATGACTCCCGGTGGAATCAGGTCTGCAATCACTTCCAGCAGGATTAAGAGGCTGATAGGGGTAAATTCAGCTGGTTTCATGACTACCACGTTACCCGCCGCAACGGCAGGTGCCAATTTCCAGGCTGCCATCAGAATAGGGAAGTTCCACGGAATGATTTGACCCACAACACCCAATGGCTCATGGAAATGGTAAGCAACGGTATTTTCATCCAGTTCACTCAGGCTGCCTTCCTGTGCGCGCAATGCGCCAGCAAAGTAACGGAAGTGATCGGCTGCCAATGGAATATCCGCATTCATGGTTTCACGGATCGGTTTACCATTATCGACTGTTTCTGCGGTCGCAATCAGTTCCAGGTTTTGCTCAATGCGGTCAGCGATCTTCAACAACAAGTTGGAGCGCTCAGCAGCAGGCGTTTTGCCCCACTTATCCGCTGCAGCATGCGCAGCATCCAATGCCAGCTCGATATCCTCAGCGCTGGAACGGGCAGCCTGGGTATATGGTTTACCTGTAATGGGTGATATCACGTCAAAATACTCACCTTTGACCGGCGCTACCCATTTGCCACCGATAAAGTTGTCATACTTGGCTTTGTAGGGCACTTTTACGCCCATGGCCTTAAGAATATCCAAACTCATAGTTACTCCTGTGCTTTTTCTATTAATATCGTAGCAGAACTGCTCTCCAAACCGCTGACATACAATCGCAATTGAATATCGCGATAAACATACACTAAATCCTTATTTTATAAGGCTCAGGCGTCTGTTCGTGTGCTAAACATTAAACCTTCATAGTCACAAAAGCAAGCTTTTTTAGCTAAGTGCTTGATGATTTATAAGATATCAGAGTGGTATTTTAGAGTGGCTTTTGCTGTGAAATTGATGAATCCAATAACCAGAAAAATTCTTTCAAATGATTTGGCGGGATGGCGTTTTATGGGTATAATCGCGCCTTCTTTCGGAGAGATGGATGAGCGGTTTAAGTCACCACCCTGGAAAGGTGGCATAGGGGCAACTCTATCGAGGGTTCGAATCCCTCTCTCTCCGCCAAATACGAAAAGCACCTTTAAGGTGCTTTTTTTATGCGTGAGTGGGATACGAACCCGAGTATAAATAAAGGGCAGGTTCGACTAGCCTGAACATCAGTGAAGGCTGGACGCCGACAGCGGAGGCGGTCTTGAGGCGAATGCCGAAAGATGGCATCGCCACAATCCCTCTCTCTCCGCCAAATACGAAAAGCACCCACCAGGGTGCTTTTACTTTTTGTTACTCTATCCAACTAATCTACTTATTTCTTTTTCTCACCTAATTTTTCTGTTTTGACGATAGCTTCAGCAGATTGTGGTTTTTTGCCGCCAATACTGACATCTTTTTTAAGATTTGCCAAAGTAGCCTGACCAATACCAGGGACTTGGTCTAACTCATCTACAGATTTGAAACCACCATTCTTTTTGCGGTAATCAATAATGGCCTGTGCTTTTGCAGGCCCAATGCCGTTCAGGCTTTCTAATTCCGCTTGGCTGGCAACATTGAGATCAACAACTGCATATGCAGCAGGCAACAACATGAGATACATCAAATAACCCAGTATGACTTTTTTCATAAATCCTCCGTTATAAAAATAAAAACAGGCTTAGGAGCCTGTTTTTATTCTACATAGAGGTGATCCTAATAAAGGATTCGCACCCACCGTTTAATTAATATATGTTAAATATTTTTAATTATTGTGTTTATTGCAACAACTGGGTCTGCGGCCTGTGTAATGGGGCGCCCAATGACAAGGTAATGAGCTCCCAACGACAACGCCTGTTCAGGGGTAACTATTCTCGTTTGATCATCCTGACTGGCATCTTGGGGGCGGATACCAGGCGTGACCAGGCAAAAGTCATCGCCTAAAGATTGCTTGAGCATGCTGGCCTCTTGTGCAGAGCAAACAACCCCGTTCAGGCCGGCTTGTTTGGTAAGGGTTGCTAGTGCCAAGACATGATCGTTTAACGAACGCTGAATACCCAGACTATGTAATGTGGCTTCATCCATACTGGTCAACACTGTGACTGCGATCAAAAGGGGAGCACGGTCGCCAAACACTTTATCCAGGCCTTCACGGGCAGCCTGCATCATTGGCAAGCCCCCACTGGCATGCACATTAAGCATCCATACCCCCAGATTGGCTGCCGCCTGACAGGCTTTGGCAACGGTGTTAGGGATATCGTGGAATTTGAGATCCAGAAACACATCATAGTCGCGCTTGACCAAAGATTCGACAAAAGCGGGGCCTGCCGCTGTGAACAGCTCCTTGCCAACCTTAAGTTTGCAGAGTGATGGTTCCAGTCGATCTACCAGCGCCATGGCAGCGCTGGCATCGGCATAGTCGAGGGCGACAATTATTTTGCTATCTGTCATATAAGGATTTAAAAGATGGGTTAAATAGAGCGCATCACTTGCGTTTGAGCAATTTGATATCGCGAATGGTGGCCTCTGTAGGCTCTGGCGGCAAAGACTCCCAGGCATTACAGGCGGGGCATTGCCAGTGATATTGTTTGGCGCGGAAACCACACTGATCGCAATAATAGGCAGCACGGTCGCCAATCGCATTGCGGACAGTTTGCTGCATCAATTGAAGATCATGTTGCGCATCATCTTGCATCGCTCGCGCCTGTAATAACTGATCCAGTGATTTCAGGCTGGGTTTGCGGATGAGTTCGTTACGTGCAAGCTTTGCGGCCTTTTCAGCACCTTCTGTTTGCAATGTCGCTTCATATAGTACCGACATGATGCTGCTGATCTGATAGGTTTCCAGATATTCATGCAGCTGGTTTAGCCCCTCGCTCAGTCCCTTGCCAATCTGATGACTGGTTTCAGTGTCACTTTCACCATATAGCAGTGAATAGCTTTTGAGCATTTTCTGTGCGACCAAACCTAAATGTTCTGGAGATTGCATTTCAATACGTTTCCAGAAAGCAATCGCGTCACTATGATGGCCTTGTTGTGCCGCAATATCCCCAAGCAATACATTGGCACGCACACAGTTTTTATTCGCATCTAGCGCTTGTTCCAGCTGGGTTTTAGCGTGTTTCCAATCCTGACTGATCATGGCATTGGCAGCTAACTCGCAATAATACTGTGCAACCTCTTTACGGAAAGAAATGCCGGATGAGCGCTCTAACTCGATGGCAATGGCAATGGCTTGTGACCACTCACGTTCCTTCACATAGATTTCAAGCAGGTGGCGCAGGGCGGCCTGCTCATAACGCGTATTGCGCAAGGTCAGGAACAACTCTTCAGCTCTATCATATAAGCCGGCCTTGAAGTAATCCTGAGCCAGTTCTACCTTGATAGACGTTGATTGCTGCTCAGTCAGCTCATAGTTTTCCAATAGATTCATGTGCAGGTGAATTGCACGGTCAGTTTCACCTGTACGGCGGAAGAGGCTACCAAGCACAAAATGCAGCTCCAGGGAATCTTTATTCAGGTAAAGCGCTTCACTAAACGCATCCACCGCTTTGTGATATTGGTCTGCAATCAATAGATTCAGCCCTTTGAAATAAGTGGCTGGCAGGGAGGTTGACTCGGCAATCAGTTGCTTGATATCCACGCGGGCTGCAATCCAGCCCAAAGTAAAAAAGAGTGGCAAAATCAATAGCCACCAGTATTCAAATTCAACCAGCATAGGAGGTCTCTTTTCAGAACAGGCCTTATTTTACCCAAGCCGCTAAGGATGCGCCATGTATATACAAATGGCAGGTAAAAAAAACGGTATCCGAAGATACCGTTTTTTTTGACTGTTAATTACAAAAAATTAAGATTCGATAGCATCTACCCGGTCACGCAGCTCTTTACCAGCCTTAAAGTGAGGGACATATTTAGCCGGAACTTGCACCTTGGTGCCTGTTTTTGGGTTACGTCCCAAACGGGGCGGGCGGTAATTGAGGCTAAAGCTGCCAAAACCGCGTATTTCGATACGCTCGCCTGTGGCCAGATTTTCCGTCATTGCATCCAGAATGGTTTTGACGGATAACTCGGCATCTTTCAGCACTAATTGCGGAAAGCGTTGGGCAAGCAGATCTATCAGTTCAGATCGTGTCATGATCTAAAGCCTTCTTATTTTTTGCTGTCCAGTTTGGCTTTCAACAAAGCACCCAGGTTAGTTGTCCCTGCAGAAGCTTCGTCAATCATCACATCATCAGCCTTGGCTTTCTTGGCTTTTGGTTTGCCGCCTTTGTCTTCGCCGATTGGTGCGCTGTTGCCACTTGGATCTTCAGTCAACTGCTTAACGCCCAGGGAGATACGCTCTTTCTCAACATCAATACCCAAGATAACAGCTTGTAGCTCGTCACCTTTCTTGAAGTTGCGGATCGCCTCTTCGCCAGACTGTGTCCAGGACAGGTCAGACAAGTGTACCAAGCCATCAATGCCACCTGGCAAGCCGATGAATACACCAAAGTCAGTGATAGACTTGATCTGGCCAGATACTTTGTCACCTTTAGCATGGGTAGCAGCAAAGTCATCCCATGGGTTTGGTTTGCACTGTTTCATGCCCAAGGACAGACGACGACGGTCTTCGTCGATTTCCAGAATCATGACTTCAACTTCGTCACCCAATTGAGCGATTTTGCCTGGGTGGATGTTCTTGTTGGTCCAGTCCATTTCAGAGACGTGTACCAAACCTTCGATACCTGGCTCAACTTCAACAAACGCACCGTAGTCAGTCAGGTTAGAAACCTTACCAAACAGGCGTGTACCAACTGGGTAACGGCGGCTCAATGCCACCCATGGGTCGTCGCCCAATTGTTTGATGCCCAGGGAAACACGGTTTTTCTCTTGGTCAAATTTCAGGATCTTGGCTTCAACTTCTTCACCAACGGTCAGCACTTCAGATGGGTGCTTCACGCGGCGCCATGCCAGGTCAGTGATGTGCAGCAGGCCATCGATACCACCCAGATCCACGAACGCGCCGTAGTCAGTGATGTTTTTAACGATACCTTTGATCACAGCACCTTCAGTCAGGCTACCCAACAAGGCTTCACGGTCAGCACCCAGGGTGTCTTCCATGACTGCGCGGCGGGAAACCACGATGTTGTTACGCTTACGGTCCAGTTTGATGACTTTGAAATCCCACTCTTTGTTTTCGTAAGGAGTGGTGTCTTTTACCGGACGAATGTCTACCAGTGAACCTGGCAAGAATGCCATGATGCCGCTGACAGAAACACGCAGACCGCCTTTAACACGGCTGCTGACAAAACCTTTGACCACGCGGCCTTCATTCATGGCTTCTTCCAGATCCAGCCATGCTTGCATTTTCTTCGCTTTTTCGCGAGAGAGTTGTGTAGAACCAAAACCATCTTCCAGTTTTTCAATCGCTACTTTAACGAAGTCGCCAACAGCAACTTCCAGCTCGCCTTGAGCATTTTTAAATTCGCTAGCGTTGATCACGCTCTCGGATTTCAGGCCAGCGTTCACGATAACGAAATCATTGTCTACAGACACTACTTCGGCGGTGATCACTTCACCTGCGCGCATTTCCTGGCGGGCCAGGCTTTCTTCGAAGAGGGCTGCAAAAGATTCCATGGAGGAGGATGTATTAGAAATAGAAGCCATTAAAAAATTGTCCAATTTTTACTCGCATGAACGACAGACATCTTTCAGCGAGCCATTGCAACGCAGAGGCGCAAACAATGGAAAAGGTTTAAAAAATATTGCCCAAGCATGACTTGAGCAATCCGAATCCAAAACTATACACAAAAAAATTATTGAGTTCAATGACTTATGCAGATTTTTATGCGTTTTGCCCGGCTTTTTTAAAGGCTTCGATAATGATGTTGACGGCTTGTTCGATGTTCTTGTCGGTGGTGTCGAGCAAAATGGCGTCTGGCAGTTGTTTTAAAGGCGCGGCAGCTCGCTGACTGTCACGCAAATCGCGCTGTTGTAAATCAGCCAATATCAACGCGTAGTCAGCGGCTTCACCACGGCTTATTAATTGATCGTATCGGCGCTTAGCTCGGGTTTCTACGCCCGCGGTAAGAAATACTTTCAAACCTGCATCAGGAAAAATGACCGAACCGATATCACGCCCATCGCCCACCAGTCCTGGTGCCTTTCTAAAGTTACGCTGCGCCTGGAGCAAGGCGGTGCGTACTTCAGGATGTACTGCCACTTCTGAAGCGCCTTTACCCATTTGCTCAGACCGTATCTCTGAGCTGACCTGCTCCCCAGACAGATAAGCCTCGCCATGCTCAAACCTGATATCAAGGTTAGCGGCTATTTGAGCCAACGCGTGTTCGTCTGACCAGGCAACTTGTTGTTGATAGGCCGCGAATGCGAGCAACCGGTAGATGGCGCCTGAGTCCAGGTAGTGGAAACCAAAATGTTTTGCCACACGTTCAGCAACACTGCCTTTACCGGAGGCAGATGGCCCATCAATGGCAATCACAGGAGGGAGTAAGGATTCTTTCATAAATTTAATTTATCAAACACTTAAAAACAATGAATTGGATTTTGATTAATCGGCTTTATATCATGGCTACATCGTTACTTAAGGAGCACCTCATGATTAAGACTATGTCATTTGCCATGCTGCATTTCAGCGTTGCTTTTAGTATTGCCTACCTGTTCACAGGGAGCATTCTAGTGGGTGGTCTCATGGCGCTGGTCGAGCCTGCCTGCAACACAGTCGTATTCTATTTTCACGAACGCGCCTGGCAACGTCATCAGCATGGCGCAGACTCAACAGAACCTGACGAGCATGAATGGGCATACGCGGCCTGATTAGTGAGCAATGTCGGCAAATACCTTAAAGTACTCTGGGAACGTTTTACCCACGCATTTGGGATCGTTAATCGTAATGGGGACGCCTGCCAGGCTGATTAATGAAAAGCACATGGCCATGCGGTGATCATCATAAGTATCAATCACCGCATTAGGCGTGAGCTGCGCTGGCGGAGTCACCTGAATAAAATCTGAGCCTTCAACGACGGTCGCCCCCACTTTGCGTAACTCTGTGGCCATAGCGGCAATGCGGTCGGTTTCTTTGACACGCCAACTGGCAATATTGCGCAGGGTGGTTGTGCCTTCAGCAAACATCGCCATGACGCCCAATGTCATCGCAGCATCTGGAATATGGTTACAGTCCAGGTCAATGGCTTCTAAAGCAGCAGTTTTCTCTGCACGTACATGGTTCTCACCATAGCTGATACGACCGCCCATCAAATTGGCTGCTTCTGCAAAGCGGATATCGCCCTGGATGCTTTTTTCACCAACGCCCTGAACAGTGACATCCCCAGCCAGGATACCCGCGGCAATAAAGTAAGAAGCGCTTGAAGCATCACCTTCTACATAGATTTCGCCTGGTGATTGGTAGCGGACTGCGGCGGGGATATAAAAACGCTGCCAGCCATCTCGTTCAACGGTGATACCAAAGCGTTGCATCAGGTTGAGGGTAATTTCGATATAAGGCTTGGAGATCAATTCACCCACAACCTCAATGGTGGCGGCTTGACCGCTGAGCGGTAACGCCATCAGTAATGCCGTCAGGAACTGGCTGGAAACATCGCCACGGATTTGAATTGGTTTGCTGACATCCAGTTTGGCTGGGGAGATTTGCAGGGGAGGGTAGCCCTGATTTCCCTGATAAGCAATCTGTGCACCGACTTGCTTTAAAGCATCAACAAGATCACCAATCGGACGTTCGTGCATTCTGGCAATCCCATGTAAATGATATTCCCCCTTAGACAACGCAAGAGCGGCGGTCAACGGCCTAAATGCGGTACCTGCATTGCCTAAAAAAAGATCCGCTTGCTTATTGGGAAAATTGCCACCACAACCTGTCACCCGCCAGGCATTTTCGCCAATATTCTCAAGCTGCACACCTAATGAAGTCAGAGCCTCCAGCATCCTTGCCGTGTCATCCGAAGCAAGCAGGTCGCGAATAATCGTGACGCCATCGGCCAACGCTGCCAGTAATAATGTTCGGTTTGAGATACTTTTAGATCCTGGCAGGGTAATGGTGCCTTGAGCTTGATGTGCAGCTGGTAAATGCAATTGTTCCATAACAGTATGCTAATTATTGAATTTTAGTTTTGGCCCAATCGTTGCGGGCACGGCTGGCGTGTTCAAATAGGGTTTGCAACCCATCGGCATCTGCCTTTTCAAGCAGGGCGGTCATTTCACTCAAGGCCTGCTGGTAAAGCTTGAGTTCGCCTAGCAGAGCCGTTTTGTTGGCGAGAGCAATGTCACGCCACATTTCAGGATGGCTGCCGGCAATGCGCGTAAAATCTCTGAAACCACTCGCCGCAAACTTAAACAGCAATTCGGCATTGTCTCGTTTAGCCAGGTCCTCTACCAGGGCAAATGCCAGTAGATGAGGTAAGTGGCTGACAGCCGCAAAAACACTATCATGCTCCTGAGGGCTCATTCTGGACACCATGGCCCCACATTGTTGCCAAAGTGCGGTGACTTTGTCTATCGCTGTTGACTGTGTATCTGCGTCCGGCGTCAGGATTACATTTTTGCCAATATATAAATCAGCCATGGCAGCCGCTGGGCCGCTTTTTTCAGCACCGGCAATCGGGTGCCCCCCGACGAACTGGTCAAACTTGTCACCTAACTCAGCTTTTGCATAAGCCATCACATCCGATTTTGTGCTGCCAGCATCAGTAATGATCGTCGCCGCATTTAAATGCGGGCGAATCGAACGTAAAATTGCAGGCGTTTGTGCCACGGGGGCGGCGATGAGTACCAGGTCGGCATCTTGCATTGCATGGGCAACGTCTGTTTCAGCGACGTCAATCAAACCCAGTTTCAGCGCTTCTTGCAGGCTTTGACCAGATCGGCCAACACCCACCACTTGAGGGATAATTGCCTGTTTTTTCAGTGAGAGAGCAACTGATCCCCCGATTAAACCTACCCCAAAAATCACAATTTTTTTGAACATAGTCGAATTGTACCATGTCATAGAAACGCGCTCTTAAGTTTGGCTCCCCAAGCTTTAAGGCGTATAATCGCAAGATTGCATTGGGGCTGACCCGGTTTCGACGTGGGTTGCAAAGCAGTGCAGGGCATACCGAGGATTCAGGTTCCCTCGTAAATCCATCTGAACAAGTATAGTCGCAAACGACGAAACTTACGCTCTGGCTGCTTAATCCAGCCGGACGCTGCACCGAAGAGCCTCTCGGTCGGGCCGGGTAACCGGCAGCAGCGTCATTTAGAGAGGATCGTGTCTTACCGGGTTGCTTGGTAAGGCATTAAATCCAAGGCAACTCGCTAGTCATCTGCTTGCTCGTTGGTGGGTGCCTGGTTAAATATAAACAACACAGCTAAGTATGTAGAACTGTCTGTGGAGGGCTTGCGGACGGGGGTTCAATTCCCCCCAGCTCCACCAATTACCAAAATCAAGAAATACCAAAACACCTCACAAACCCGCTTAAATGCGGGTTTTTGTTTATCTAAACATTGTCATGACGTATCACAAGATTGATTGACATATAGGACACTTTTTCATTGATAGCTTGATGCGGGTAGTCGCTGGTGAGGATTCATACAACCAACAGAAGGATTTTGTTGTCCAGTTGTGTTCGATTGCAAGAGATTTAGACTGCCATATCCATTTAGTACATTACGCCCGCAAAGGTGACGAAGCAATAATACCTGGGCGATATTAGCAAAAGGGTCAGGTGCAGTTGCTGATAACGTCGCTGATAGCCTTATTGTATGGGCTAATAAACAGGGCCTGCCTGATAAGCCGCAGGTTATGTTGAATTGCGACAAGCAAAGACATGGTGAATGGGAGGGAAGTTTAGCCTTAAGGCTAGATAGTGACACCATCACCTTTAGCGTATGTTGATCAAGCTTCTTGGTAACTAGTCCGCATGGTCTATTAAAGTGTGGCTGCTTGTCACAAAGATAATATTTAATGACCACTAAATTTATCTAAAAATTAGTGGCGTATTTATGTTTAATTTCTCAGACATGCGAATTATTAATAAGACTTTCGTTACTGGAATTCTCACCATTAATAGCTTAGCTGCCAATGCTGCATTAACTTCATACAGCTCGAACGGTGTTGATTTAGTCTATAGCTCAGTCAGTAATGTGACTTGGACCAAAGATGGTAATTTACTAGGTAGCATGATTGCTAACAGTAGTGATGCAAATGCTAATGGAACGAAAGACGTCATAGAAGCAATTCTTGAAGCAAGCGCCGGAAAAAGTTATGGCAGCACTACTGAATACTATTTAGACGCATCCAGCTTTGAATCAAATGGACAGACGACATGGTGGGGAGCGCATGCCTTTATCAACTACCTTAATAGTATTAACTATGCTGGAAATAATCAGTGGCGTTTACCAACTGTGACAGCACCTGTAAATGACGATTGCACAACAGGTTATAACGGTAGTACTTATTGTGGGTATAACGTAGTCACAAATGGTTCTGCGGTGGGTAATGAATATGCCGAGCTATTTAATGCGGAGTCAATTGGCAGACCTTTACTCGACAAAGATGGGAACTATCAATTTTATGCTGGGATAAAAGACCCCGGCAGTTTATTTGACAACGAGCAATCTGATGCTTATAGCACCGGAACAGAGTTCGCTTCAGACCCAAACTATGCGTACCACTTTGGAACCAGTGCGGGCAATCAGTATATAACCGCTAAAGGTTACAGATTTTTCACTTGGGCCATTACAACAGGTCACATAACAACCGTGCCTGAGCCTGAAAGTACAGCAATGTTGTTTGTAGGATTGGGTTTGATAGCATTTATAGCGCGCCGCCGCATTTAATACTAATAATCAATACTTCTGTTTGGTTGACCCCAGCACAAAAGACCACTTCCAGTTGGAAGTGGTCTTTTTTATCTGCTTTTGTAGGTGCATGCTATCTGTATAATTTTTTTAATCCAATACAGAACCTGCGTTTCGTGATCATATTCATTTGGTCAAAAATCATATTTTTCCATAAGAATTTTGCTTTGATCACCTCTACATCTGACGCAGTTACCTGTTGCAAACGGGATACTTTTCGGTGACGCCTCCTAAACTCGGCAAACGCACAGCTTTTAATTTTCTCAAGTTTACTCACCGGCGCAGCGAGCTTACCAGACATCCAGCGATGAAAAATGGCAGGTTTAGCGTTTACCAACCTGACAGCTTGATGCGGTGTCAATGTCCCCAAATAGTCGCCAATTTTGAGGCTCCATCTCAATGATTCTTGCGTATATAGTTTTTTGTATTTTCTTTTATTTTTCATCCTTTTCCTCTCCTGATATGACAAATTTCCACTGCGCTAAAAATATTAACACATGACAAAAATATGTTAATTATCCTGTGGCAACATCTGCAGATGTTGCGTAATAAAAAATCTATTCAGTCAAATTAAAATATAAAAATCAGACAGTTAACTTGTTGCAAAAACACGAGTAGATTGCCTTCAATACAAAAATTGAGTCCTTAGAAAATCAATATACGCAATTTTTTGCAAACTAAATGCGTCAGGTTTTTGTCACAAAAATGTAAGCAATCCCAGAATTGATAAAGATGATGAGCTTGACGCATACAGACGAAATTAAACTGGTTCAAGATGTAGAGAATTTACGCGTTCAATTTCCCCAAACAAAAGAGCTATATCGTGAGGTCTGCCGTTTAATGTTTTTTAGATATGGCATTCAACCCACGGCAAATAAGTTATATCAACTTGTACGCAAAGGAACGATGGCAACGCCGACCCAGGCGGTCAATAGTTTCTGGTCAGAACTCAGGGAAAAAAGACGCGTAGATATTGAGCAGCCAGGCTTACCAGAATCATTACGTGAATTTGCTGGGGAAGCACTCAGCACTTTATGGAAGGGCGCATTGGAAGTTGCCAAGCAAAATTATCAAACTAACCAATTTGAAATCGATGGCAAGCAACACACGAACAAGCATGAGCTGGAACAATACAAATCCCAATTAAAGCATCTTGAGGAGCGTTATGCGCTACAGCAACGAGAACTCGAGCATGCAAAAAAACAGCTGCAAGAAGATGAAAAAAGAAGACTGATTGATAGTCAGGTACTAGCAACACATAAAGAAACAGTCATCACTTTGCAAAACGAGAAAGCAACGCTGGAGGCGTCCCTCAAAAACATGAGCCATGAGTTCACGGCAAAAATACATAAATTGCATGCCGCACTGAAAATGGCTGATGACCGTTATAAGAAGCTTGAATCGAAATCAGTCATTGAACTTGATCGAGAGCGGCAGCGGGTTTATAAATTAGAATCCGAAATCGCCGAGCTAAAAAAAGCATTGTTAAAAGAACATGCTGCCACCAAAAGTCAAACGGCGAAGAATCAAAAGTTGGTCAACGAACTACGCGAAAACATAAGCCTGATTAAGGGCCAGTTAAAAGATTCCCAAAGGCAACAACTGGTGGCATCCAATAAGCTAAAACAGATTGAAAGAAAAAAACCTCTTTTAAAATAAAGAGGCGTAATAATGGTTTCTCATCCTGATGCTCGATGAGTTGAAATAGATTGTTATGAAAGGCCTATAAACCGCTCTTCAATAAACTCTTTTTCAATTGTGTTGCGTCGCATTTCATCTTGTAACGCCACCAGTTTTGCTTCAAGCGCTTGTTTTTCTTGTGTTAACACTTGAACCTCTTGTTGCAATGGGGTATCTGCGTTAGCGGAGGAGAGCGTTTGAGCAGTCATATTGCTGAGTCGCGCGATTTCTTCCTTGAGGCTTGCCATCATGCTATCTGACTCCTTAGCATCGGCTCTAGCCTTCATGACCATCGACTGGTAGCTTTCAATTCTTTTACGCATTGCCGCCATTTCGGCATTCTCATCCATAGAAAGATAATTGCCTCTTCTTAGCTGGTGAGTAATTTCTTCCAGACTGGACTGCAACTTGGAAATTTCCTGCATGACAGATTCATGCGGTAGCTCTGCGTTAGACCTGGTTGATCCAGGAGATTGATTGGGTAGCAATAAATCATCAACGCACTCAAGAAGCTCTTGAGAGACTTTATCAAACCGCTGTAACATATTGATTATCATGGGATCTGGTTGTGCAGAATCATTCTCCATATTTGAGAAACGTCGGTCTAGTATGGTGCAAAGTGTTTCAAGTTTATTGGAAGAACTTTGAAGCTCGCTATGGCATCGCCCCAATGCATTAAAAAACTTTTCTTGTTGCATGGTATTGCTGAGCAATAATTTAACGAGCAATACCGCCGCACCACAACTGATGATGAGTGCAAGGCTACCAACAATCTCAGTGAAACTGTAAGCCATACATGTCCCTTAAATTAGCTTAAGGTAGGTTATATAACCCACACCTATCCCTGGCACAGTTAACTTATAGTCTGTACGCCCTTCATTCGAGGCAAGAGACATTTCCAGCCGGGGGAACTGCCTGTTAACGATACTTGAACGGGCGAGTTTAAGGGGGCCATTTTTATACCCAATCGATAACCCTGCACCAAATTCATCCATAAATTTTCGTGCTTCGTCCAGCTGTTCATTAGCCGCAGTGCCATTTTTGACAATGGACAGAATCATTGACTGCTGATCATTGTGGACGCCCCATAATACTCCGACGGCCCCCATATCCATAATCGCCAATGCATTGACCGGAGGCGTTTTACCGTTTTCACCAAATAAACCAAGGAAATTATTTTCACTGAAGTCGGCCAGTGCCAGTGGAGGGCAGGGCTCGAAAGTAAATGGTTCGCCTTTCAACAGCGTCGACAGGGTGTTTATTGTGTTTTTTAGCTCATCAGGGACTGTGCTTGCTTTCGCAGCGCCATTCAGTGGTACAAAGCGTACCAACTGCGTCCTTAAGTCCATATCCTGAAAGGGCTTATTAATGACGAATTTCGCACCACTTTGATATGCCAACTCGATTTTTTCTTGGCTGGACTCAGTCGTCACAAACCCAATTGGAATCTTGTTTCCATAAGTCTGGGAAACATGCTGGCAAAATTCAAGCCCACTGATTTTATGCATATGCCAATCAGTAATGATTAAATCTGGCTTGAACTTCTCAAGGATATCCATGGCAGATTCGGCATCGCTTGCACTCTGAATTTCCAGTTTTGGATAGTTACAGGATTCAATCACTCGTTTAATAATGCTCTGGATCGCCCGGCTGTCATCCACAATCAAAAATTTGGCTACACTGCCTGTTGATGTGCTCATGATAAAAGTACCCCTGAAAACGCATTTTTTACGTCGAATATAACGAGATTCACCAGATCTTCATTCGGCTTTTCGCTAACGAATAACCTGCTGAAAGTCGCATCTTTTTGTAATTTAAAAAACTCTTCTAATGGAATCTCTTGTGGCAGACCCAACTCACTGTTTTTGTCCACAATCAAACCACCACCTAAAATATTGCATGTTTCTTTTTTTGCATCCTGGACGTCAGCTGCAGAAAGTGTTTCTTTGGATAGACCAAACATATGTGCAGCCACTTTAATGGCTTCTGCATCGTCCAATATCAAACCAATCGCGATCGACTCGCGTTGAGGCTGACTATCTACAAATAAAGGTAAGATGACAGCCATGAGGTTTTCATGATTGTGAAATGTGTAGTGATTACTTTCCTTAAATTCGAAAGCCTCGCCGCTCACAAATGACCATGACTCTGATATTTTTTTCATCATGTCAGGGGTGGGTAATAACTGCATATGGCATCTCCCTATATTGAATTGTGATGGTACACATGTTTGGAATTCACAAATTGCCGATAAATGAGATGAAATCATGCTAATCCAATCTTATTACATCAATATATTCGCATAATGTATAGCGGGGTAAATGCAGGATTTCTACCTTGGGAGTTTTTCCTGTTTCGTCTCCCGTGTGGGTTTCAGCCAGTGAAGGAATTTCATTCTCCTTTCTTGATTTTCTGATTGTTGAACTTGCCAGTATTCCAGCGTTTTCCGCGCTGTTTTAATGGCTGTATGCCTTGATTGCGATACTTTTCAATAGCGGGGCCACGGGTGCCGATGGTTCGCTGAAATGGATAATCAACGCGCCATGACTGGCCTTGCTTTGTGCCTTTCAGCTTGCCATCAATGAGCATTTGCCGAACCCTGCGGGTTGAAATCTCGAAGTATTCGGCGGCCTTTTCAACCGTGCAGCCGACCGTATAACCTCGGTCGTCATAGTAGAATTCGGGCTTTTTTGAGAGGGAATAGTTTTTTTTCATGCTAAACACCTCCAAACCCATGCAGGGCGCGCCTTAGCGGGCTATTTTGCCGTTTTCCTTTTATCTCACCCATGAGACTTTCTTCGCTGGTTATTAAGAAGACGAAGCCAGAATCATCCATGTGCTGTTGCAAACCGCGATCACGCTTCGCGTGACTGCGGTTTGCAATCAGCCCATTCATAAAACCGTCTTCAGGGCGCGTAATAAGCATGGGTTGAGTGCAGAGGGCAGGGACACGCGGAAAAAAAGCTTGTAGCGCGTTAGATTGCTGTCTGCATGGGGGATTAAGGCATCCCCCATCCCCCCGCGATATTTTAAAAACGCTTGTCGTCATCGCTTGGCGCTCTTCCTCCGCGCTTTTTTTAAAATGAAAGTAACTCATCGTTTAAACCTCATATGCGGCAGCAAGGAGACGCGTTCACTGTCAGGTTGAGAAGTGACAAGCCGCAGAACCTTAGCGGGTTGCTGGAGTTGTCGTTTTGCCATTTTTTGATTACAGTCTGCTAGCCAGTAGCGAGCCATCGTGAAGTAATTTGCGAGATAAGTGAGTTCGTGAGGTTTGAAGGCTCTACCCGTGGGAGAATAGAGGGCGTCAGCTCTAATCGTCCAGCCTTCCCAAACTTGATTTAAAAACTCGCCATTGGCTTTCATGCGCAGCAGCTTAAAGGCAGCATAGGGAATGCGGGCGGATCCGCATTCCCAGTGTGCAACCGTTCGGCTGGTCACATGTAGCAACTTGGCTACATCTTCTATCGTTAGTTTGTTCATTAGCCTTATCAATCGAAAATCATCAGGGTTTATGGGCTTGTATGGCTTGCGCTTGTATCGCTTAGCCTTACGCTTCAAGGCTTAGGCAAGAGTTTGGCTGGAGGGTAAATCCACCATTTCTTGGTCAAAGGATGTTTACGAGCACCAAAGATGCGGCCTTGCTTGCAATACTTGTAGACCACGACTTCTGACAAGCCAAGATTGCGGGCAAAAGTAGCCACTGAAATGGGCTCTCTGTTGGATTGGGCATTAGATGTACTCATGGCCTGCAATCCTTAATGTTTCGCCTTTAGGCAGGTTAAATACATCAGGCTCAAAGTTTTCAGCGTATTGGTCATTCAGAAACTCGCTGGCCATGCGTATCTGTTTGTCTTGAGCATTTGTATATGCATCGCAAAGGGCATCAATCATCTGGTGCAAAGCCGGTTGCATGGTGCGGGGGTCGCTGACTTGGTCAGCCGAGAACTTGAAGCCGAAAGACTCTTGAACGTCTTGAATTTGTGTCTTCACAAAAGCCAGGTCAGAAGCTGGGGTTTCAAGTGATAAGTGCGCATCGAGAACACGCAAAGCGGCAAAAATAATTTTTGCTTGCTGCTGGTTAATTTGATGCAAGATAACTGCGTCAGAAAATGCCGGAAATTTTTTCATGTTTTCGTCTCCAAAGGGTTAAAAGTAGGAGGTAGAAAAACTGCAAAACTATTCCGCTAAATGATACGGTTAATTTCGTATAATGTATATTATGTTAAATAATGGAAATACTAAAAAACTCAGCCTGTCTCAAGCTGAGTTTTCGGCTACCTGCGCGTGATAACCCTATTTTGACTTTGCGAGTAATTCATCGAGTTCAGGGTCTTTATATTGCATTGCAATCGCTTCAGCTTGTTTCATTAATTGATCAGCTCCAGCAATATCACCTTCAGCACGTTTTACTTCGGCCCAATAAATCGCCGTCTTAGCCTCATAAAACAGGCCACCATTCTCACTGGCATATTCCATCAGACGCTGATAGGTTTTACTTGCACCTACAAGATCTTTCTTGGCGACAAATAATTTACCCAAGACTAAACTGGCTTCGGCATATTGATCAGGCGTGCCAGATTTACGCAGCATCAGCACGCCTTTGAGTTGGTACTCAATTGCTTTATCAGTCTGCTGCATTTGCTGGTAAACCAGGGCCTCATGTATATAGCTGTCCGCTCGCTCGTCATCATTCATGGCCAGCTTCTCGCCAGCTTCAAATGCTTTCAATGACTCTGTATATTGTCCGATTTCATAATAGGCTTCGCCAATTAAATTATGCGCAATACGGCTATAACGGCGCATCTCTTGCTGCTCACTTAATTTGAGCGCCTGCTGATAGCTATCAATAGCCAAAGCGTGCGTTTTGGCTTCAAGTTGGGCATTGCCCAACAACATATATGCGGAGATTAAATCCAGGCCATTAGGTTTGAGCGCAATGGCTTGCTTAAAACTGTCTAGCGACGCGGCATTCTGGCCTAAAGCAGATTGCGCCCGGCCTTTACATAACCAGAATCCGGCTTGGTCGACGTGCTGTTCCGCGATGGCGATCGCCTGAGTGTATTGTCGATTTTTTATCGCAGCATCGCATGAATCCAGGCTGGCATCCTTGGAAAAAGATTGATTTAAAATCAATACATTGATGATTAAAGCTAAAGTAATTTTAGAATTCATCTTAAAATAAATCCGGTTGTTTTGATGAAGCCTCAGAAGGCTTTTTCTCGCTATTTTTTAATGGTTGCAGCATCTCAAGCAATGCCGATTCTTCCAGGATAGGGATATTCAGCTGTTGCGCTTTTTCAAGTTTGCTGCCCGCCTCCGCACCCGCCACCACGTAACTGGTTTTGGCGGAGACACTGCCGCTGACCTTGCCGCCTGCAGCTTCAATCATGGCTTGCGCCTGATCACGCTTCAGCGTAGGGAGTGTACCGGTTAAGACGAAGGTTTTCCCGGCAAAAGCAGTCGAGGTGCTCGTTTTGGCAATATCCGCCCATTGCACCCCCAGAGCCCGCATGGCAGCGATCACCTCACGGTTATGGGGCTCATCAAAAAATTGAAAGGCAGCCTCAGCCACGACAGGACCAACATCATGGACTTGCATTAAGCTCTCGACACTGGCTTGCATCAGGGCTTCCAGGCTACCGAAATGCTGCGCGAGATCTTTGGCAGTCGCTTCGCCCACATTACGGATACCAAGCGCATAAATAAAGCGTGCCAATGTGGTGGTCTTACTCTTTTCTATGGCAGCCAGCACATTTTGGGCTGACTTCTCTGCCATGCGATCCAGCCCGGCAAGCATAGGTAAGCTAAGGCGGTAAACATCATCCAGATGATGCACCAGATTGCGCTCCACCAGTTGATCAACCAGTTTTTCACCCAGGCCTTCAATGTCCATGGCGCGACGTGATGCAAAATGCGTGATGGCCTGTTTACGCTGCGCGGGGCAGATCAGTCCGCCGGTACAGCGTGCAACCGCTTCATCTTCAAGGCGAACCACATGCGAACCGCATTCCGGACATACGGAAGGCATGATTAATAGGCGGGCATCAGCGGGACGCAACTCATGCTTTACCAAGACCACTTCCGGGATGACGTCCCCTGCCCGCCTTACCACCACAGTGTCGCCGATATGAATATCTTTGCGTCGCATCTCGTCTTCATTATGCAACGTGGCATTGGTGACGGTGACCCCGCCCACAAACACCGGCTTTAAGCGTGCGACCGGGGTAATGGCGCCGGTTCGGCCAACCTGCACAGTGATATCTTCGACCAGCGTGGTCGCTTCTTCTGCCGGGAATTTATGGGCCACCGCCCAACGCGGGGCACGCGAGACAAATCCTAAAATATCTTGTAATTCAAAAGCATTGACTTTATAAACCACGCCATCAATGTCAAAAGGCAAACTGCTACGCTTTTCACCAATCTCGACATAATAGTCACGCAATCCCTGTGCACCTGTTTTTAGGCCACGTAATGTTGAGACTGGGAAACGCAAATGTGTAAGGTATTGCATGGCTTCAGCATGTGAATGCAGTTCTGGCGTGCCGTCACTGGCTCCCAAACCGTAAGCGAAGAAATGCAAAGGGCGTTTAGCCGTAATATTAGGATCTAGCTGGCGCAGACTCCCCGCAGCAGCATTACGTGGATTAGCAAACAGTTTGCCCCCTACTGAAGCCTGTTGCTGATTTAGTTTTTCAAAATCCTTTTTCAGCATCAAGACTTCACCACGGACCTCAAGTAGGGCCGGCGGATTGGCTATATTAAGGCAGCTTGGAATCGCACGGATGGTTTTGAGGTTATGTGTGACATTTTCTCCAGTGTAGCCATCACCACGTGTGGCCCCTTGCACAAAAACGCCATGTTCATAGGTCAGTGTAATTGCCAGGCCATCGAATTTAGGCTCAACCGCATATTCGACCTGTGATTCACCTGTGGCCTCGCGAACACGCCGGTCAAAAGCTTCAAGCTCCTGATCGCTGAACGCATTATTCAGTGACAGCATGGCCTGGCGGTGTTTCACACTGTCAAAAGCCGAAATAGCCTGCCCACCAATCCGCTGACTGGGCGAGTCTATCGTAATCAGTTCAGGATATTGCTGCTCAATCTCTAGCAGTTGCCGGTAAATGCCATCATATTCATTATCACTGACTAACGGGGCATCCAGCACATAATAGTGGTAGTCGTATTCGGCAATGCGCTGCTTGAGCTGTTGTAAAAGCAGCGCAGCTTCTTGGGGTGACATCATTAAGAAAAGAGGCGTTTAGCGTGGCTACTGCCGGGAACAATCCCTTGTGCGGCCATTGCATTGGAAATATTTCTGAGCTGCTGGCGGATTTTATCCAGTTGCACGTCACCAATCGGCTTGCGATTAACATCAATCAAGCTGCCACTTAAACTACTTGCCATATTTTGTGCAATCTCAACCATATGATCAAACACCTGCAAACTATTTGGGGTAGTAGGAATATCCAGCTGAAAGGTCATGCCAGTCATCACAGCAGATTTCAACATGTCTGCAGAAAATGGTTTGCCTTCATAATTACGGACAGAGAATTCTAATTGGCCTAGTGTATTGAACAACTCGAAACGTCCCTCATCGCTCAACTGCATGCCGCAGGCTTCAGCCAGCCCACGCAGCTTGGTCGCATGGAACATGCCCTGGTTGGCGAGCACATGAAACTCAACAGCCTTGTCAACCTCAATGCAGAAAGCATCAATGGACTGCGCTTGCTGCGAGGGTTCATAACCGCCCTGCCAGCTCACGGTCAGGCCTAATGCACGCGCCAACGTTTCCATGGATTTCTGGAAGCGTTTCAGGGTTTCTTCATCCACGGGACCACCCCGGTCAGCCAGTTGCAAGCTACAGGCTACTTGGCTGGCTGGCGTCTGGTCTTGCATGGCTTTGGCATCCAGGCTCAGTACGTCCTGCCAGTCCCCGCTGATCGAGCTTTGTGCCCACAAAGTGGCATGTTGCGGAAAAGTTCTGACCTCAGCTTGCATATCCTCCAGCTCGGCCAGCATGACACCCAAGGGTGCATCTATCAGGCCAACCCAATCCATGGCGGTGTGCACAGCAGAAGGTAGCGCTGGATTTTCTGCCACTACTCTAGGAGCTGATAACGGTTCGAATTCATTTTCTTCAGGAAGTTGTGCAACTTCAGGAATCGATTCCTGGGCAACCAGTGAAGGTATCTCAGCCACTGGCGCTACAACGGGCTGTATGCTTGAACCAAAGTGATCAGGGTTAGACGACGGATTTGAGCCAGGCTGTTTGTTTAAATTCAAACCGTTTTTGTCACCCACAGGCTTTTTAGATGAGGTTGCTTGACTCACGGAAAAGTCAGGCTCAACCTTTGGAGACTGGCGCACACGAGGTTCGGACATCCAGCCTTCAACCTCTTCTGACACAGCCTGTTTTTCGGCAGCATTTCTCTTGAAGGATTCTTTTTCTTTGCTGGATGACTCAGTATCCAGCACATCGCCACGCGTATGGCTAAAGCGGTATTCAACGTCTCTGCGATATTTTTTTTCCTGCCACCAGTTAAACACCACCACTGCCAGAACGATGCTGACCCCTAGCAACACCAATATCATCCACAAATCAGACATGTGACCTTACTTATCCTTTAAAACGCTTGCGTAATAATACAACAAAACTGGCATTAAGCCGCATGCATGCGGATCGCTTCTTCGATATCTACATCGACAATCCGTGATACGCCCGACTCCTGCATGGTGACGCCAATGAGCTGTTGAGACATTTCCATGGTGATTTTGTTGTGTGACACGAAGAGAAACTGTGTTTTTTCGGACATCACGCGTACCAGCTGGCAAAAACGCTCGGTATTACTATCATCCAGCGGCGCATCCACTTCGTCCATCAGGCAGAATGGCGCTGGATTTAAACGGAACAAGGCAAATACCAGCGCCATTGCCGTTAATGCCTTTTCGCCGCCAGACAGCAATTGAATGGTGGTATTTTTCTTGCCCGGAGGCTGTGCAAACACCTGCACACCCGTGTCCAGGATTTCATCCCCTAGCAACTCCAACTTGGCATTTCCACCATTAAACAGTGTCTGGAACAGCTCGCCAAAATTGCGGTTGGCTTCATCAAAGGTTGCGCGTAGTTTTCCACGTGTTTCCCGGTCAATTTTCTGTATGGCTTCATCCAGTGTTTCACTGGCCGTTAGCAAATCTTTGAGCTGGCTGTCCAAATAACCTTTGCGCTCTTTTTCTGTCGCCAGTTCTTCAATGGCCGCCATGTTCACAGGACCCAATTGCTGGATTTGCTGCTGCAGTTTCTGTGTGGCTTGCGCCTGGGTTTGCACAGATGTTAATAAATCCAGCCCTTGCTGAATGTCCTCTTCATTCAGCCCAGTGTCTGCCAGCGCCTGCTGACATTGTTCTACTTGCAAACGGCATTCCTGCTGCTTGAGGCGCTTTTGCTCCACAGCATCGCGCAAAGGGTGTAATTGCTGCTCTACCTGCATGCGGTCGCGTTCCTGCTGCTGCAATGCCGCCTCTTGTTGTGCCAACTGGTTTCTGGCCTGCGCGAGCGCCTGCTCACAGTGATGCTGCTGCGTGAGCGCCTGCGCCAAATTGGCTTTAAGTGCCTCCATATTACTGATGGTTAACGCTTGCTCAATTTCAGCCAGACGGTGTTGTAAATGTTCAGTCTCCTGCGCGTTGTAGACCAGACGTTGCTGCAAGTCATTGACGGCATTTTTGAGCAGAGTTTGCTCGAACTCTTGCGATTGCTGGGCCTTTTCAGCCTGTTGCACGCTGTCACGCAGATTGAAATAACGTTGCTCAGTTTGCTGTTTGTG
The DNA here is from genome assembly GCF_001183865.1 of Methylophilus sp. TWE2. Taxonomy (NCBI): domain Bacteria; kingdom Pseudomonadati; phylum Pseudomonadota; class Betaproteobacteria; order Nitrosomonadales; family Methylophilaceae; genus Methylophilus; species Methylophilus sp. TWE2. Next base: position 1,571,007 of record NZ_CP012020.1, on the reverse strand, counting down.
CGATTGCGCTTCGCGTGCCGCTTGCTCCAAACCAGCGAATTGCGCTTCATATTCAGCCATCCGGCCCTGTGCTAAAGCCAGCTCATTACCCAGGCTCGCTTGTTTGGCTTCAGCCTGCGCCAAATCCTGTTGCAAGGAGGTTTGCCGGCGCACAGCGTTATCATGCGTTTGCTGAATACTTGAGACCTGCATTTGCAATTCGTGCATACTGGTCGTGAGTTGCTTGATACGCTGATGCGATTGCTGCTGCTGTTGGCGAATGACTTGCAAATCCTGTTCTATGCGCTGCGTAAGCTGCTGGCTTGAGAAAACGGCTTTTTGTGCAGGCTCAAGATCAGCCTGCAGGCTATCCAGATGCTGTTGCCGTTCCAAGACACCTTGCATGTGAGTCTGGCGTCCGTGATACACCACACTATACCGCTGGTAAACATCACCATTTCTTGTCAATAATGATACGCCAACGGGCAACTGGGACTGATACTGTGCCAGTTGCTGCATATCTTCCAGGACGTACACACCCGCCAGCCAATGTTGCAAGGCACCAGCCACAGCGGGTTGCTTGATCGTCAACAAACTATACAAGCTGGGCAATCCCTGCCATTGCGTAGCGCTAGCTTCACTCACCTCAGCTGGCTGTGCAACCGCCAGTGCCGCGTGCGGATGGGGCCACTGTGCCCAACCGGATAATTGTTCAGGCAACAAGGCATTCAATTTATGGCCAAGAAACGCTTCCAGTGCCGATTGCCAATCAGACTGAATCTGCACAGCCTGCCATAGGCGAGGTACCGATTGCAGGCCTGTTTTTTGCAACCAGGGCCCCAACTGCTGGTCTTGCTTGCTGCTTTGCTGCAATTTCTGCAGGGACTGGATTTCAGCTTCCAGCTGATGCAAATTTCGCTGGGCCTGCTGCCAATCTTGCCTGGCCTGTTGCAAGGCTTGCTGCTGGCTGTTCTCCTGACTACGCAGCTGATTTAAAGACTGCTCTTCATTATCCAGCGCAGCTTGCTGGTCAGTTAACTGCTGTTGATAAAGCGACATTACCTGCATATCCGGTAATGTCCACTGTTCTAATTCACGCTGCAATTGCTGTAAACGCTGTGATACCTCATTAAGGTTTCGTTGTAAAAATTGCGCATTATTTTGCTCCAGTTGCGTCTGCTGGCGGCTGTGCTGCACAGCCTGTTGTGCCTGATGCGCCGCTTGCTGGACGAGTTGCAACTGTGCTGACTGCTGAGGCAAGCCCTGTTGCAACATCCGTAACGCCTCTGCCTTCTCGGCAACCGTTGTTTCTGCGAGGGCGAGGGCTGCTGTCTTCTCAGACAATTGCACCTGTAACTGCTGATATTGCTGGCCACTGCGTTCACGCTGGGCATGTAATTGTTGCTGCTGTTGTAATAAACGGTCACGCGCTTCTTCGGACTGCTTGACCTGTAAGGAAAGATTAGACACCTGCGCATTGGCCTCATAAAAGGCGGCTTGTGCAATGTGCAATTGGTTGGAGGCATCTTGATGCTGTTGTCGGCTCAACTCCAGTTGCAATTCACTACTGCGTAAAGCTGCCATTTGGGCTTCTAGTCCATTCACGGCCTTTTCTACCGCTTGCGAAGCAGCTTCATAAGCCAGCACAGCATCTCTCTTACGCAACCACCACCACTGTGCCTCAGCCAGCTTAAAGGCTGCCTGCAAAGCATGGTATTTTTGTGTGACTACTGCTTGGGCCTCAAGCTTGATAATCTGTTTATTGAGTTCACGGGAAATGTCCTCTACTCGCTCCAGATTCTCGCGGGTATCGCGTAACCTGAGTTCCGTCTCCCGCCTGCGCTCCTTATATTTACTGATGCCGGCAGCCTCTTCGAGGAACACACGCAACTCTTCAGGCCGTGCTTCTACAATCCGTGAAATCGTATTCTGGCCGATAATTGCATAAGCCCGCCCACCAAGGCCAGTCCCCAAAAAAAGGTCTGCAACATCGCGCCTGCGCACGGCAATATTATTAATGTAATATGTCGAGCCTTTATCTCGCTCAATCACTCGTTTGACGGAGATTTCAGCATACTGGCTCCACTCACCGCTCGCGCCGCCAAGGCTGTTATCAAAAATCAGTTCAACACTGGCACGTGAAATGGGTTTTCGGTTGGATGATCCGTTGAAAATCACGGCATCCATGGCATCGGCACGCATTTCTTTTGCTGATGATTCACCAAGTACCCAACGCACTGACTCCATGACATTGGATTTGCCACAGCCGTTAGGACCAACCACCCCTACACGCTGTCCATGCAGGTGAATGGTGGTCGGATCGACAAAAGACTTGAACCCCGCCAGTTTTAAATGTGTCAGACGCAAAGTAAGAAAACCGCTTATAAGAATTTGAATAGTCGCTTAAGCGTTATAATACCCATTTTTACCAAGAAACAACCAAGAAGAGTGCAATGAACGAACATTTACTCGGTGGCAAACCAACGGCCCAACCTAGCAAAACACTGGAAACTTTTGATAACCCCAACCCTGGCCGAGACTTTCATATTCATATGGAAATCCCGGAGTTTACCTGCCTGTGCCCAAAAACCGGCCAACCTGATTTCGCAGTGATTTACCTGGACTACATTCCCAACAAATTATGCGTGGAATTGAAGAGCCTGAAGCTGTATATCTGGTCATTCCGCGATGAAGGCTGCTTCCATGAAGCCGTGACCAACCAGATTCTGGACGACTTGGTCGCTGCGATTGATCCAAAATTTATGCGTGTCACCGCCAAATTCTATGTGCGTGGCGGGATCTTTACCAATGTCGTGGCAGAACATCGCGCCGCGGGTTGGCAACCGCAACCATATGTTGAGTTATCGCAATTTTCTGCGCAAAGTAATATCCGCGGATAAGCTCAAGCAAAAAGATCACGCCCGGTCCTGCCGGGCTTTTTATTGTGAGGTGTAACCCCCACCTCCAGACCAATCCTGGCCCTGTTCATACCTATGAAAAAGCCCCACATTCCGTGGGGCTCCAGTGGTTTATTTAACGTTTCCGTCAGAGTTACCTTTTTCTAAGGACGATCACGCCAATGAGCCCCAAACCAATGGCAATTAAACTCATGCTTTCTGGCTCTGGCACAGGTGTGCTAATAGAGGTCATGGCGTACGCCCCTGTTGAAACTATCAATCCTGTGACAAAGATTAATTTCGATAGCATATTTGTCTTTCTATTTTTATCAATGCTGTATTTCACAGAAACACGCTAAATGAGATGAAAATTCAATGAGCCTGAAATTTTAACGTTGGCTTTTGATTGCCAGTCGGACTATCCGATCACACCTACAGCGCTCCACGATGACGGTAAACATCAATCAGGATTCGGTAGAATTTTGTATGTGATGGTTGTTAGATTGTGTTCAGAATACAAATAGAATGAGGCTCCGCATGCGTAGCATTCAGGAACAGTCAGCATTCTAAATTATTGAGTTTTATTGCTAGAAATCACTGAGTGATTTTGGCGTCCCCACGGGGATTCGAACCCCGGTCGCCTCCGTGAAAGGGAGGTGTCCTAGGCCTCTAGACGATGGGGACCTAAGAAATTTAACAACCCGTGCATTATACCAGTTTTTCAAATAATTAAAATATTTATTTTATAAAAAATTCAATATTTTCAATCACTTGGTGGAGATAAGCGGGATCGAACCGCTGACCTCTTGCATGCCATGCAAGCGCTCTCCCAGCTGAGCTATACCCCCGAATCTCTGGTATTGCAGTTCTTTGTTTTGCAGTGCAATTCAAAGAAGGCGCCATATTAATGATGGCCAGAAGTCTTGTCAACGCATTTCACAACAAAACTTGAAAAAAACTTCATATCGTTTTGTTTTCTATGGCTATTGCTCAAATATTCAGCAATAGCCGAGGATTGAAATGCGTTATTTAAGGTAAGGTTTGATTTTGCCCAGGATATCTTCACTCTCTGGTCGCGTCATGCTGTTAAATGAGTAAACCTTCTGACCACCAGGCAAAATGACATATTTATAGAAATTCCACTGAGGCGCCTGGCCGGTTTGCTTGATAAGTTGCTGGTATAGGGAATTTGCGTTACTACCTGTGACACTGGATTTCTCTACCATGGGGAACTTGACAGAATAGGTCAGTTTGCAGAAGTCACCAATCTGCTTGTTATTGCCTGGCTCTTGCCTGAAATCATTTGAAGGGAATCCAATAATGACCAGGCCTTTATCTTTATATTGCTCATATAAGGACTCCAGCGCTTCAAATTGTGGCGTGAAACCACATTTACTGGCGGTATTGACCACAAGCACGGGTTTGTCTTGAAATTGACAAAAATCGACAGTTTGACCCTGCAAGGTTTTAAATTGATGCTGGTATATAGGTAAACACTCTGCCTTGGCCAACGGCATACCAAGCAACCCGAACAACATTAATATCAAACCTCGCATTGTATCTCTCCTGTTAATCATCTTTATGTTATGCGTTTACAGACAATCAGTTAGCTTGATTGTTCTGCATGAAAGGCGCATATTTTACTTTTTTTAATACGTGCCGTTAATAATATTGTAAGGAACAAAAAACATCATTGGCATAGTCTATGCTAATGATGTTTTAAGAACATAAAGGACTGACATGTTTGAGTAAATCAACAACACGAAGAGGAGTACATCATGTTACAAAAAACCACACCTACCGACAAATTTAAAAAAATTGACCAAATGCTGGAAGATTTTGCCGGTGATGAGATGGACGATTTTGATACTGGCTACAGTAGCTATGAAAAAAGTCACAAGCACTACTCTGCCGACGAAGATGCATTAATGAACTTTGACGACTTGTATTAATAGCATCATCGACCAGACAAAAGCTATTTAACCATCCTCAGCAACATGCGCAGCGAGCGTCATGGTTACTGATATAATAGCGGGATGGAAATTACTACACGCTTGGAATTTGATGCTGGACATCGCATTCCTGATCACAAGAGTCAATGCCGCAATTTACACGGCCATCGTTACGCCATAGAAATTACCCTGTCAGGGGATATTATCCAGGCTGAACACGCTTCAGAAAATGGAATGGTGATGGATTTTGCCGACGTAAAGCGTATTGCCCGTGAAACCATAGTCGACCGCTGGGACCACGCCTTTCTGGTTTACCAAGGTGATGCAGAAGTTCTGAACTTTCTGAACAGCCTCCCCAACCATAAAACCATTATCTTCCCAACCATTCCCACTGCCGAAAATATGGCAGCAGAAGCCTTTAAATTACTTAAGGCACAGTATCGGGATACTTTTGGCAATCAGTTAAAACTCGTCAGGGTCCGCCTGTATGAGACACCGAACAGCTGGACAGATGCGTTTGATCAGGTGTAGTTTTTCAAGAAAGCTCATCACCTTCCCTAGCTAGAATCGTTTCTTTTATCCTAACTGGTCATCACCATGGCGTGGCGCCTGATTTGGCAAGTCCTTCAACGTATTGTTGATGAGCAACCAACTCTTCTTCATCTGCCGTCACCAACTTGATCATCGACAAATCCACCGTCAGGCTGGTCTGGCTCACATGCTCCGCCGGACTGGATAAGTCCATCAGCAGACTTTCCTGACCGCGCGTCATCGCAATATAGACTTCAGCCAGCAACTCGGCATCGAGCAAGGCGCCGTGCAAGGTTCGCTGAGAGTTATCTATCCCATAGTGGCGGCACAAGGCGTCGAGGTTGTTACGTTGTCCCGGGCGCATTTCCTTGGCCATTTTCAGGGTATCAATAATACCGCTGATATATGATTCCAGCTTGTCCAGGTTTAGTCTGGCCAACTCCATGTTCAGGAAGCCGACGTCAAATGGCGCATTATGGATAATCAGCTCGGCACCACGAATGAACTCAATAAACTCGTTAGCGATGGCCGCAAACAAAGGTTTATCTTGCAGGAATTCAAGCGAGATACCATGTACCTCTTGCGCACCGGGATCAATCTCCCGTTCAGGATTGATATAGATATGAAAGTGACGCTGCGTGGGACGGCGATTGAAAATTTCCACGGCCGCAATTTCGATAATGCGATGTCCCTGATCGGGATACAAGCCTGTGGTTTCTGTATCGAGAAAAATCTGTCTCATGAAATACCCCTATCCGATCAAACTGTCAGTACACCTTGATTCGCCAAGGCATCTGCGCGTTCGTTACCTTCATTACCTGCATGTCCACGGACCCATATCCACTCAATCTGGTGTGGCTGGGCCAGGGCTTCCAGTATCTGCCATAGGTCAGCATTTTTGACCGGTTTTTTGTCTGCAGTGCGCCATTGCTTTTGCTTCCATCCCGGCAACCATTCAGTCATGCCTTTTTGTACATAGCTGGAATCGGTATAAATTTTGATATGAGAGGGTTTTTTGACCGCTTGCAGACCTTGAATCACCGCTGTGAGTTCCATCCGATTATTGGTGGTTAATGCTTCACCGCCATATAGCGACTTCTCATGGGGCCCGGCTTTGAGCCAAACTCCCCAACCACCGACGCCAGGGTTGCCTTTGCAAGCACCGTCAGCGTACATTTCTATCCATTGTTGATTTGACATCCGCGCATTCTAACTGTTTTTGTGTGTGTTTTTGCATGCCGGAGTGGCCTTTTCGCACTTGTAGCGCCGGATTAAGCGGCAACTTTTTCCACTCCGGCTTGAGCAGGCGTACGTTTAATACCCTTTTTTTGGCGATCAAGAAATATACGCCGCCTGTTGCACCACAACTGTGTTTCCCCCACCGCTCCAGCCAAGACTGCCGTGCCAACCAGTCGGGATCATTTACTGGGAGTGCGTGCACCAGCCTGCCGCTTTGCACGACTTCGAATCCCAATACATTCAGCCAATCACGCAAGCGCCAGGCCGTAAATAGCCGTCGAAATTGACCAGCTTGTTTGAATTGCCCGAACCTGGCACGAACCCCCAGGTAACTGAAAGGACAAATGCCAGTCAATATCAATGTTCCCTCCGGTAGCAGCACGCGAAATGCCTCACGCAAAGTTTGCTGCGGATCGGCACATTGCTCCAGCACATGTGGCATACAAACTAAATCTACCGAATGCTCGGCAAAAGGCAAATATTCAGCTTCACTCAACAAGGAGGCATTGGGGCTGGTCATCTGTTGCAGTGAGAACTTGTAAGGAATGCGGCAGCTTTCCAACAAGTCATACGCAGGCCAGCCTATTTGCAAGGCATGAAAGCCAAACACATCGGCGACAGTTTGGGCGTATAGCGCCGCTTCATGCTGCGCAATATACTGGCCCAATGCCATTGTTTCAAAGCCAGTGGATTTTAAAACAGTCGTTTCAGAGGAAGCAGGCCGGCTAGGTGACAAGGTGGACTCCGAAAATGCAAGTAATAATAGATCGCCAAATTAGGTGCATCTTGACAATCATGACCATTTTTTCAATGATGCGGGATGCAAGAAACTTCTGCAAGCATAGAAATCGTTGCGCTACCGGCATTTAGCGACAATTATTTATGGTTAATACATGATGGAAAGCACGCACTGATTGTTGACCCAGGTGACGCTGAGGTGGTTGAAAGTGCTTTAAAAACTCGCAATCTGCAGCTCGATGCGATTTTACTCACACATCATCATGCTGACCACACAGACGGTGCCGCCGCACTGCAACAGCGCTGGCAATGCCCGGTTTACGCACCTGACTCTGCTCACAAGGCTTACGAGACACTACAGGCAAGGCGAGTCAAAACCGGTGACCATATTGAGTTCGAGCACTTTCACGCGCTTTCTTGCGAAATTTTAGGCTTGCCCGGCCACACACTGGACCACATTGCCTACTATATCGGCCATCGCCATCTTTTTAGTGGAGATGTCTTGTTTGGTGCCGGTTGTGGCCGATTGTTTGAAGGGACGCCTTCGCAGATGTATGCCTCTCTGCAAACTATCGCAACCTTGCCTGAAGAAACCCTGATTTACCCTGCTCACGAATATACTATGCACAATATTGCATTTGCGCTGACCGTCGAGCCTGGCAATGCACAATTGAAACAAAGAGCACATGATGCAGCATCCTTGCTTGCACAGCACACACCCACCCTTCCAACCAATCTGCGTTTAGAGCTGGCCACCAATCCATTTTTACGTTGTGAGGAAATCTCGCGACATCCTGAATTCAAGGACCGTCATGCCATTGATGTATTTACCGAACTACGTCGCCGCCGGAATGACTTTTAGGCCAATCATCGTGCATACACAAAGCCCGCCTGCCTGCAAGGGCTTGTCTCGCAATGAAATTGACGTAGAATGATGTCCTCCTTAAGGCGCTTATGTGCGTTAGGCCAATCACGCGCTGGTTGGCTTGACCTAACCAGCCAATCGAGTTTACCAATGCCCGTGCAAGTTTTACACGCTTGCGCACCAGCTTCAGGACTAAGTATTACCGTCATGCGTTTTAAAAAAATATTGCTCTGTCTCGCCCTTTCTGCCACCCCTTTATGGGCCGCAGCAGAATATGTGGAACCGGCAACATTATCCGTTGACAATGACAGTAGTTATGATGAAAGTTATGGCGGGCCTGAATCGGAAAGTTACAGCTCCAGCTATCAGTTTGAAGATTCTTTGACCTTGCAGGAAAGCCTGTGGGATCGAGTCCGTGACGGTTTCAATATGCCGGATATTGATTCGGTATACACCAACAAACACGAGCAATGGTATGCATCCCGCCCTGATTACGTCTCGCGCATGTTGGAGCGCAGTAAAAAATACCTCTACCACATTGTTGTAGAGGTCGAAAAAAGAGGGATGCCGACCGAAATCGCACTGCTGCCCATGATTGAAAGCGGCTTTAACCCAAAAGCACTTTCCACCAGTAAGGCTTCAGGTATCTGGCAGTTTATCCCCTCTACTGGCAAGGACTTTGGCCTCAAACAAAACTACTGGAAAGACTCGCGCAAGGATGTGACAGCCGCGACGCAGGCCGCACTTAATTATCTGCAAAAACTCTATACCATGTTTGGCGCCTGGGACCTTGCACTCGCTGCTTATAATGCCGGTGAAGGGACTGTTGCGCGCGCCATAGAACGTAACCGCCGCCTGGGATTACCCACCGACTACCAACATTTGTCACTCCCGGATGAAACCCGCAATTACGTCCCTAAATTGCAGGCCATCAAAAATATTATTTTCCGCCCCGAAGAATACGGCCTGACGCTCAATGAAATCCCAAATAAGCCTTATTTCACGACTGTACAAGCGCCTAACAAGATTGATGCAAAATTGGCCGCAGAACTGGCTGGCATTTCGCTCGAGGAATTTAACGCACTGAATCCTAGCTTTACCCGTCCGGTGCTGATTACTGAAAAGAGCCACCAGAAATTGTTGTTGCCTACCTGGGCAGCCAGCAATTTCACTAACAACCTCAATGGCTATAACCGCCCACTGTCCAGCTGGCACAGTTACCACCCTAAAAAAGGTGAACGCCTGGGTGCGATTGCAAACCGCTTTGGTATCAGTATTTACGAGCTCAGCGCGACCAACAACCTGAAACCGAACCGCAACCTGATTGTGCGGCGCCCACTATTAGTACCAGCCAGTCTGCAATCCGGCTTGACCCGGCCAATAGACGTCGCCAGCATGGCGAAATTATCCGTCGAGGTACCAGTAGAAAAAGAATCCTCCGCTAAATCTGTTACTATTTCACACAAAGTGAAACAGGGCGATACGCTTGGGAAACTGGCTAAACGTTATGGCATCAGCAGCAAACAGATCATGCAGCAAAATCACCTGAAATCCACGGCACTGTCCGCTGGGCAGGTATTGCAGATGGAAAAACAGCAAGGCGGTGCCAACATGAGCAGCAAATCGACGCATAAAACCTCGGCTAATCGTGGCTCAAAAAGCCAGGCATCCTCACATAAAAAAACAAGCAGTACGCATCGTAAAAAAACCTCCTCCAGCAAACATTAGCGCACCCTGAATCATGACAAATCGATTGTCCAGCGAGTATTCCTTGTGCAAAAAATCACTGACGGCAACAAGTCAGAGATGGGTGGCATACTTGCTGTGTGCGGGTTTGGTCGCCTGCAGTACAGACACGCCTGATCACAGCGCAAAAGTCTTTGACCAATCCTACCCAGCACAGCCTGGCGGCACGCTGATTAGCGCCATGCCTTCCGACCCCAGTAGCATGATAGGTATGGTTGCGGGCGAGTCCGCATCGCTGGCCATCGGTTCTTATCTGTTTAACTCCCTGCTCAAATATGACCAGAATCTGGATCTTGCAGGCGAACTGGCGGAATCCTGGCAAGTGGCCGATGACAAAAAAACCATCACATTCAAACTCAAACCAGGGTTGCAGTGGGCAGATGGCAAGCCACTGACAAGTGCGGATATCTTATTCACCTGGCAATTGATCACGGATGAAAACACGCATAGTCCTTATGCCTCGGATTACCAGTTAGTGACCAAGGCAGAAGCACCTGATGCACATACCTTTATCGTCCACTACTCACAGCCATTTGCGCCGGCGCTTGAGAGTTGGGCCAGCTTGCAGGTGTTGCCAAAACACAAGCTGGCCGGGCAAGATATCCGCACTACCAGTTTTGCGCAAAAGCCGCTGGGCAGCAATTACTACCAGTTAAAGGAATGGCGACATGGTGAATATATCAAGCTGGAGAAGAACCCTAAATCAGTCTTAGGTTCAGCCAATATCGATCACTTGATCGAGCGCATCATTCCAGACACGGCCGCACAGTTCCTCGAATTGATGGCGGACAATATAGACAGCATGAGTATGGATCCGATTACCTATGCGCGCATTATTCCTTCCAGACCTGCTCTACAAGCGCGCCTGAATCAATTTAAAGAGTTAGGCAATAGCTATACCTATCTGGGGTTTAATCTCAAACGCAAACCTTTTGATGATGTACGTGTTCGCAAAGCGATTAATTACGCTATCGATAAGCAAGAAATTATCGATGGCGTTTACCTGGGCTTGGGCATTACCATCGCCTCTCCTTATAAGCCTGGCACGCGCTGGAGTAATCCGGATTTAATACCGTATACTTTTGATCCGGCCAAAGCCAAACAATTGTTGGCTGAAGCTGGATTTGAAGACACTAATGGCGACGGCGTTGTCGACCGTGACGGAAAAAAACTATCGTTTGAAATCCTGACCAACCTGGGCAATAAACAGCGAGAAAAAACGGCTGTGATTATCCAGCGCCGTTTAAAAGAAGTAGGCATAGAAACGCATATCCGTACGCTGGAATGGGCCAGCCTGTTGACCAATTTTATCAAACCTGGGGACTTTGACGCCGTGGTCATGGGTTGGGGCCTAGGCCTGGATCCAGATCAATACAACATCTGGCATTCTAGCCAGCAAAAACCTGGTCAGTTTAATTTCATTGGTTACAACAACCCAGCGGTCGACAAACTGCTTGAGCAAGGCCGCCTTGAATTTGATCCCGAAAAGCGCATGCAAATTTACCATGAATTTGCCGAAGTTCTCTACGAAGACAGCCCACTGGTCTACCTTTCTGCAGGCTACGGCCTGACAGCAATTCATAAACGTGTACAAGGCATCATGAACCCGGTGCCACCCGCTGGAGTCAGTTATGATTCTCAAAAGTGGTATATTCCACAGCCACTAAGACGCACGCAAATACAGGCAGAATAAACGATGTTGGCTTACCTGATCAGACGCGTACTATGGATGATCCCGATGTTGATCGGCATCAGTCTGATTTCCTTTTTTATCATGCACCTGGCCCCTGGCGACATCACCAGTAGTGAAGCCGCTTTTGATCCAAAATCTTCAGAAGAGTCTAGGCAAAAACTGCGTGAACTTTATCATTTAGACAAACCCATTATTGTCCAATATGGTCTATGGCTGGAACGCATGGTACACCTCGATTTTGGTCACTCTTTTGCCAGCCACCAGAAACCAGTGTTCTGGGCAGAAACCGATAAAGAAGGCAATACCACCCCAGGCATGATCCAGGAAGCTCTACCGATCACCCTGCTGATGAATATCACCGGGCTAATGTTGACGCTCATCTTGGCTGTGCCCTTAGGTGTAGTCGCGGCCAAAAAATATGGACGATGGCCAGACCGAAGCATCACACTATTTAACTTTATCGGTTTCTCTATCCCGGGTTTCTGGTTATCGCTACTCTTGATGTATTGGTTGGGGGTAATTCATCCCTGGTTCCCAATTTCTGGCTTGCATAGTCTTAATTATGCACAGCTGGATTTCTGGCAAAAGTGCCAGGACCTATTGATGCATTTATTCCTGCCAGTAGTGATTCCGGCCATCACCGGCCTGGCAGGCGTCACCATGTTTATTAAAAATGGCATGCTTGATGTACTCAGCCAGGACTATGTCACCACCGCCCGCGCTAAAGGCCTGAGTGACAGAACCGTCACCTACCGCCATGCCTTGCGTAATGCCCTACTCCCACTGATCACACTCATAGGCTTATCCCTACCCGGCCTGATCGGTGGCTCTGTGATTGCCGAAACCATTTTCGCCATCCCTGGCATGGGTAAATTGTTTTATGAAGCCGTGATGATGCGTGACTTCCCGGTCGTGATGGGCATACTCACTATTGGTTCTGCGCTCACACTGGCTGGTAACTTGCTGGCAGATCTTGCTTATGCCTGGGCGGACCCCCGTCTGCGCAAAGGCGTGATCCCACAACGCTAGGCAAAATAACGATGAGAAAAATCCTGCAAAATCCTTTAGCGCTGACCGGTCTTTGCCTGATAGGGGTCATCCTGCTATTAGCCCTGCTCGCCCCATGGATCGCCCCTTATGATCCAGATGCTATCGATGTGAAACATATCCTGCTTGCACCTTCCGGCCAACACTGGATGGGCACCGACGGGCTCGGCCGCGACGTATGGAGCCGCATGTTGTTTGGTGGCCGGGTTTCATTATTAGTTGGGCTGGTGGCAGTGGGTATTTCTACCGTCATTGGTGTCATTCTTGGCGCATTGGCCGGCTATTATCGTGGGTGGGTAGATACTGTCATCATGCGCCTGGTGGATATCATGCTATCTATCCCCAGTTTCTTCCTGATACTGGCTGTGATTGCCTTTTTAAGTCCTTCTATCACCAACGTCATGATCGTCATTGGCCTCACCTCATGGATGAGCGTTACCCGCCTGGTCCGGGCAGAGTTTCTGAGCCTGACCCAACGCGAATTTGTCATGGCCTCTACGGCTTTGGGTGCCCAGGATTGGCGAGTCATTTTTAAACATTGCCTGCCCAATAGCATGACGCCGGTATTGGTGAGTATTGTGCTCGGCATTGCCAGTGCCGTACTGCTTGAGTCTGGCTTGAGCTTTCTAGGCTTGGGCGTACAACCGCCGCAAGCCTCGTGGGGCAATATCCTCACCGATGGCAAAGAGTATATCCAGTTTGCCTGGTGGCTCTCACTCTACCCCGGACTTGCCATATTAATTACCGTGTTAGGGTATAATCTGCTCGGCGAAGGTTTGCGTGACGTGTTTGACCCAAGGTCTAACAGCCGCTGACCGCATTAACTAACAAACACACAGGAACAAGCATGGCATTTCTTGCTGGAAAAAAAATCCTGATTGCCGGTTTGCTGAGCAACCGTTCAATCGCTTATGGCATCGCAGCCGCAATGAAACGTGAAGGGGCCGAGCTGGCCTTTACCTATCAAGTCGACAAACATGAAAAGCGTGTGCGCGACCTGGCTGCTGACTTCGAATCCGAGATCGTTTTACCGTGTGACGTCGCCGAAGATGCGCAAATCGACAACCTGTTTGTCGAGCTGGCTAAAGTGTGGGATGGTCTGGATGGCCTGGTGCACTCGATTGCTTTCGTGCCTAAAGTTGCTTTAGATGGTGACTACCTCGACAACATCGATCGCGAATACTTCCGTATCGCCCACGATATCAGCTCCTACAGCTTCTCCGGTATGGCCAAAGCCGCCTACCCGATGATGCAAGGCCGCAACGGCAGCCTGCTCACCATCAGCTACTTGGGTGCTGAACGCACCATGCCTAATTACAACGTTATGGGCGTGGCCAAAGCCAGCCTGGAAGCCAACGTCCGCTATCTGGCACAAAGCCTGGGCCCACGCGGCATCCGCGTCAACGCAGTTTCTGCCGGCCCAATCAAAACCCTGGCTGCCTCAGGCATTGCAGACTTCGACAAAATGATCGGCTTCAACGAAAAACACGCCGCCCTGCGCCGCAATGTGACTATTGAAGAAGTTGGCAACGTCGCCGCCTTCTTGGCCAGTGACCTGGCTTCTGGCGTGACTGGTGAAATTACTTACGTAGATGGTGGTATGAATATCACTGCTGCAGGTCAGATCGATTAAGATAATCTGTTAGCAAAAAATAAAACGCCTGAGCTCTCAAAGCCAGGCGTTTTTTTATAGTTTAATTCAGGTTGCTTGCCTTATTTAACAACAATGCGCTAAATTACTTGAAGTTGATTCGTAACAATATAAACGCATATGCAAGTATGCAAGTATGCAAGTATGCAAGGTGCATTAAATCAAAGTCGACTTGATAATAGTGTACGAAAATTACATAACAAATTGAATTTTAATTACTAATTAATAGTTTAGTATTCATAGATATCTAACTAAATAAAATTTTAGGTTCATTTTTGAGGTCTAGTTACACTTAGAAGCTACCCATGAGTATGGATAAAGGTGTTAAAGAAAAACTACTCCGTATATTCTTGCGGTCGGTTCCTATATTGCCAGGACCAGAACTCTTTGACCTTTTGCGAGCGGTTAAGAAATCTCAATGGGACGTGGATGCCCAAGTTACAGATGCGCTTGAGTCGATCAAGAACACCTCTGAACTTGTTAACCGACTAGAAAGTAGTTTGCGCGAGCGTAGTGAAAAACTTGAAGCGTTGCAAAGAGAACATGAACGCTATTCAGAGCTTGGTCAGATTGAGGCAAAGAAGGTAGAGGCGTTGTTATCCCAAATTGAAACAACCCTTGGGCGAAATGTAGGTCGCGAGCGCTGGATTGCATTTCTTATTAACATCGCTGCAGGCATTATCCTCTTCGTGTTGGGTGTCGTGCTAAGCGCCCCACTCAAGAGTTGGCTTACTAAGTTATGGTAATAACCATTTCACTTCTGACTCTGAGCTCAAGCTTTGCTGCGCAAAAGATACTAAAAAGCGAAGAGCTCTAATGCAGCGTCGCATAAATGAGCTTATACGACCGACACAAGAAGTGCGACTATAAAATCTAACGCCTCGTTGGAGCTCATATTGTTAGCATTGCTAACAACTACGCCGACTTGCGTGGGCGCGGTCAACCAAAGGAAACCAATTGACCGCTTTAACCCGCGATGCGGGGTGATGCTCAACTATGTAAGTTAGCTCTACCAGAGTTTAATTTCGAAAAGGGACTACCAAGGCAAAAATATGGCAAGTAAACCAACAATTACCCAAGTGGAGAACGCGTTCTTCCCTGCTAAAGAAATAACCGATGCCGAAAGATTTGCGGGCAGAACAAAGCCCGTTGAAGATTGTTACTACGCTTTGATTTCTGAAGGAACAAATATCGCCATCATAGGAAATCGAGGAATCGGGAAATCGTCCCTTTCTAGACAAGTCATTAACATATCAACTGGTAACAATGAGCTACTAGCTAAAGTTGGCCTCGATGTTGATGAGAAACTAGATTTTTTGCCAATATACTTTGCGTGCGGAAAAAGTATTTCTACACATCAAGAGCTATTGGAAAAGCTACTTACAAACAAAGACTGCCTATCAGATTGGTCTTATGATATTCCAAAGGCTAGAAAATCTTTAGAAAAGTATCAGCCAAAATTTAGTATAGGGATTACATCCTTAAGTGGGGAGAAAGCGACTGAAATAGCAGCAGAAACATCCCAACCAGATCATGATGTGGAGACTGTATTTACAAATGTTGTTAGCGCGATAGTTGAACAAAAGATGGCTAAGAATGGGCTTCTTTTTGTGATTGATGAATTCGATCAGATTCAAGACAAGACTGGGTTTGCATCGTTTTTAAAAGCACTGGCAACAAACGTACCGGGCGTTAAATTCTGTATCGTTGGTGTGGCGCACGATATTCAAGAATTAATGAAAGAACATGCATCGTCGGACAGGCTTTTTGCAGGTGGGATTATTCATTTGCCCGCTATGAATAACGATGAGTTGAAAGAAATTATTCGCGGGGCAGAGGCGAGTATTGATGACTTTATACGATTTGATGATAACGCTACAAATAAAGTAATTGGCTTAGCTCAGGGACACCCGTATATGGTACACCTTATTGGAAAATACGCATTGAGAATGGCCTATAGAAATGGAGGTACAGACCTTTCTGCGACTGATATAGATAATACGCTAGCAGGAATCGCGGAATCTGGAACAGACCCTGTTTTAGAGGGACGATACAAAAAAGCAGTTGCATCCTCAAGCCAACGGGAAATTGTGTTGAAGGCTTTAGCTGAAGTACAAGCGAGCGAGTTAGAGATACATACTGCAGATGCATATAAAAAAGCTATTGATCATGGTGTCGATAATCCAAGTCAATTTGTTGGCCATCTGGTAACAGACGATTACGGTGCAGAATTAGTTAAAATAAGAGAGCGCTATTATCGATTTAAAGACTCTCTGTTTGTTGCTTATTCGAATGCACGACCATCAATATTTGCAGAAACAAGCTAAAAAACACATCCACAGTAAGTCAAAAGCACCGCTTCACTCAGCTTTGGTCTCCTATGCTGTTGGCGTTAAATTTATAAAATAATGACTTTTTTTAAGTATCTTTTCGTCGCACTCCTAAGCCTGATGTCATTATCTGCATTCGCGGACACAGAAATTAAGCCAACTCAGCAACCGATAGATACCTGGTATGAAGAAAAAATGGCTGAGGAAACAGTAAGTTCAACTGCTTTAATGCGAGAGATAACATATCAAGCTCAGGTGAAATGGGAGGCTGAGATGAATAAAGTATATAAACGCCTCATGCAAAAACTAACTAAACCTCAGCAAAATACTTTGCGCAATGCGCAACAGCAGTGGCTAAAATTCAGAAATGCTGAAGGAAAGGCAATACTTGAAATCGTTTCAGCTCAACAAGGGACTATTCATCCACTATCTGGCACTCATCGCGGCATGCAATTGGTTCGCCATAGAAGATTAGAGTTAATTTCATATGAACAAGAATTTGAAAATTAAAACTAGGCATCCAACTGGATGCCTTTGTTCATTTTGAAAACCTAGCAATCACACATGCGTTATCAAGGCAGAATCACCTCCTGGAAAGACGAACAAGGGTTTGGCTTTATCACGCCCAATAACTGCGGGAAACAAGTGTTTGTCCATATCACTGCATTTTCAAACCGTCAGCGACGTCCTGTTGGAAATGACATTGTGACTTATGAAGTCAATAAAGATAGGAATGGGAAACTAAAGGCTGAGCGCGTTCAATTCATTGATGAGCGGGAGCAATCAACCGACGGCACGTTGCTATTGTTATTTGCTGTCATTTTTCTTATTTGCATGGCGATAGCTGTTTTCGCTGGGGAACTCCCATTATGGGTGTTGGGAGTATATTTGCTGGCAAGCAGTTGTACACTCATTGCTTATAAGCTGGATAAGATGGCCGCAAAACGTAGCCATAGGCGCACGCCAGAAAAGACGTTGCATTTATGGGCATTGATCGGTGGCTGGCCTGGGGCAATCATCGGCCAAAAACTGTTTCGTCACAAATCTAAGAAGCTTTCTTTTCAAGTGCCTTTTTGGGCAACCATTATGATTAACTGCGCTGCATTAGCTTGGTTGATTTCCATGGATGGCTTGGCTTTTATCGAGGACGTGATTGGTAGGCTTTGAGAAAACTAAGCACACCCAAAAAGAATGACAGCAAATAAAAAAGGAGGGCAGCGCCCTCCTTTCTTTACTTCAGCCCAATAAATTATTCGTTACCTTTGGATAACAATACTTTGGCATTGAACTGAATTTCTTTTGTGGCTTTCAGCGATGCCACATACGCATGTGACATTTCTGCACCCAAGGCTGCCTGATAGGCTTTAAATGCACGCTCAGCAACGTCTGGCTGATCTTTTAGCTTTTGGTTGACAGAGATCACTTTAATTAACGTATAACCTTTGTTTACTTCGTTAAAGCCATAGTAGGCAGGCAAGGCATGTGTATTTACTTTAAACACGTTTCTCATAACGCCATCGCTCAAGCCTTGCGCATTTCTACGGTCTATGGTGACGGGGGTGATCCAGTCAGCATCGACAGCTTTGCCGGCTTTAAGATCAGCCAGTAACGCTTCACCTTTTTGTTGCGCCAGCTTGCCTGCGGCTTCGGCTTTCAACAATGTTTCGATACCACCTTTAACTTCATCATAGCTACGAGGTGCTTCTGGCGTGTATTCCACCACACGTGCGGCAACGAGGTTGTTAGGTGAGACTTCCACAGCTTCAGTATTGCGTTTTTCTTTCAATACTTCGTCAGAAAATACCATATTTGCCAAGCGATCACTCTTGAAGAACTTGGAGATTTCGTCTTTGCTCATGGCTGGAGAAGTTTGCACCTGCAGATTAAACTTCTTGGCGACTGGGTCCAGGCTACCTGATTGTTCATAGACCGTATTGCCAAAGTCATCTGCCAGTTCAGCATATTTTGCCTGGGCTTTCTGGAACAACAATTCAGCTTTGATTTTAAGCTTCATGGAATCAAAATCTGAAGACTCGCCAGTAATGCCAGTCAATTTGATGATGTGGTAACCAAACTCGGATTCGACCAGGTCACTGATCTCGCCGACCTTCATGGAGAAAGCAGCATCTTCAAATGGTTTTACCATGGCGCCACGGCCAAAACTGCCTAAGTCGCCACCGTTACTGGCAGAGCCAGTGTCTTGAGAATTTTCAATAGCGAGTTTTTCAAAGCTCTTAGGATTAGCTTTGACCTGCTTGAGAATTGCTTCGGCCTTCTCTTTAGCGGCAGCTTTTTCTGCTGCGCTTGCAGTGCTGTTAAAGCCGATCAGGATATGACTGGCCTGTCGCTGTTCATTACCCTGAAATTTGGCAGCGTTTTCGTCGTAGTATTGCTTCACTTCTTCATCAGTCACACTCACCTGCCCCATCAAACCGGCAGCAGACAACAATGCGAATTGCAGTTTAACCTTGGCAGGCGCAATAAACTTGGTTTTATGCTGCTTGTAATAGGCTTGCACCTGATCTGGTGTCACGTTGACCTGATTCATGAAATCAGAGACCTTGATATCGGTGACAGTGACTTCGCGCTGTTCAAACTCGGACATCAAAGATTGCTCAGCCACTTTCTTAGGCATGAATACCAGCGCGGATAAACCATCTCGCACTTGCTGGACTGCAAGATCCTTACGCACACTTTGCTCAAACTTCGCTGGGGTCAGTTTATTTTGTGTCAGTAACTGATTGTAAGTGTCTTCAGAGAACTTGCCATTGCTCTGGAATTCGGGCATACCCAGAATGTGCTGACTTAACTGCTCATCGCTGATTTTAAACCGATAATCCTGAATCGCACCTTCAACCAGACGGCGCGTAATAATGCCATCCAGTACAGACTGCTTGAACGCTGGGCTTTCCAGCATTTGAGTGTCCACTTTTTGCCCTTGCGACTGCAAAAAGTTACGGGCGTTTTCAACTGCATTTGAATACTCTTGCAGCGAAATTTTCTGACCATCAATTTTGGCCACGGCAACCTGGCCGCCCGCCTGATTGAGATAAGAGTCAATACCAAACAAAGCAAACGGCACCACAATCAGCGCCAGAATGATTTTTGCCATCCATCCTTGTGTATGTTTTCTGAGTGCTTCCAACATTTTATAATTTCCATTACCTGATTTTTTGCAACAGCAAACTATACCATAAACCCGCCATCATGGCTGGACTCAGGCCGCATGTTCACCCCATTCATCACAGTTTAAACAGATATCAGCCACAGAGTAATCCGGCAATTTAAAGCACTGCAAATTAAACCGACGATAGACCTCAAAAAAGCGATTACTTTTATCAGAAATGTGGGCTGGACATTGAGTTTTATGCAGCGAGTGCTTTGAGTCGAAAATCGAGGAAGAAGACACTAGAAAAGAAAAAAGCCCTGAAAAATCAGGGCTTTTATTTGGCGGAGCGGACGGGGCTCGAACCCGCGACCCCCGGCGTGACAGGCCGGTATTCTAACCAACTGAACTACCGCTCCCGGTAATCATTAAGCTGAAATTATAACATTGTTTTTTATAAAATCAACTAATTTTTTTAATTACTTATTCGGTACTTAGCATTGCTAATTAAAGTAACTTCTTAAGTACCGTGTCACTCAAAAAATTAAGAGCGCAAACTTCGCACTCTTAATTTAAATTGTTTTGGTGGGTGCTAACGGGGTCGAACCGCTGACATTCGCCTTGTAAGGGCGACGCTCTACCAACTGAGCTAAGCACCCGTAACAACCACTTGTGTTGCTACTACTGGCAGAGCAAACTAGCTGCTCAACCAAAGAATGCTAGTTTACAGCATCTTTCAGGCCTTTACCAGCCCTAAATTTAGGAGATTTAGCAGCTTTGATGTTAATTGTTGCGCCGGTACGAGGATTACGGCCAGAACGGGCAGAACGCTCACCTACATAGAATGTACCAAAACCAATCAAGGTCACCATATCACCTTTTTTCAATGCGCCGGAAATAGCTTCAGTTGTTGCATCCAGAGCACGAGCCGCAGCGGCTTTAGAAATACCAGCAGCACTTGCAATATGATCTATCAATTCTGATTTATTCACGTGTTTCCCCTAATAACTAGTTAAAAAGACAGGTACATCCTGTACCGTCTTTATATCAAGCCGCAAAACGAGCTGTCAAGCGCTAATCCGGCCTTTTGACAATAATTCGCATCAATTTTACTAATGCGTGACCGCTTGTTCCGGATTCGCATCACCAGAAGCGACAATCTCAACAGCTGGCGCATTCACAGCTAACGGTTGCGGTGCACTGGCGAGTGCCAAATCCAGCACCTGATCTATCCATTTCACGCAATGAATATCCAGGTCTTTTTTGATATTGGCCGGAATTTCTACCAAATCTTTTTCATTGGCCAGTGGAATCAAGACCGTTTTAATGCCACCCCGATGCGCAGCCAACAGTTTTTCTTTCAAGCCACCAATCGGCAAGACTTCCCCACGCAAGGTGATTTCACCTGTCATGGCCACGTCTGCGCGAGCTGGAATGCCTGTCAGCACTGAAACAATGGCTGTGGTCAGGGCAATACCTGCACTTGGGCCGTCTTTTGGCGTGGCCCCCTCAGGCAAGTGGATATGGATGTCCTTCTTCTCGTAGAAATCAGTTGGAATACCCAAGCCTTCGGAACGGCTACGCACCACACTCATGGCAGCAGTCACTGATTCCTGCATCACATCACCTAATTTACCCGTGGTAATGGTTTTACCCTTACCAGGCAAAGTCACAGCTTCGATCGTCAGCAATTCACCACCCACGGAGGTCCACGCCAGTCCTGTCACCTGCCCTACCTGATTCTCTTTGGCGGCAACACCAAAGTCGTAGCGTTTGATGCCCAGATATTGCTCAATGTTTTTGCTGGCAACGTTAATTTTCTTGACGGTTTTGCTCTTACCTTTGGCCAGTAACTGCTCTTTTACCGCTTTACGGCAAATCTTCGCAATTTCCTGTTCCAGACGACGAACGCCAGCCTCACGGGTGTAATAACGCACGATATCGCGCAATACGCTTTCCGCAACCGAAATATCGGTCGATTTCAAACCGTGTGCCTTGAGCTGCTTGGGCAACAGGTACCGCTGGGCAATATTGATTTTCTCGTCTTCCGTGTACCCAGACAGACGTATAATCTCCATACGATCCAGCAATGGCTCGGGGATATTCATGCTGTTGGCGGTTGCCACAAACATCACATCGCTGAGATCATAGTCCACTTCAACATAGTGATCAGCAAATGTGTGGTTTTGCTCCGGGTCCAACACCTCCAACAAGGCTGAAGACGGATCACCACGCATGTCCTGGCCCATCTTATCGACTTCGTCCAGCAGGAATAATGGGTTTTTCACGCCCACTTTGGTCATGCTTTGCAGCACCTTACCTGGCATGGAACCAATATAAGTCCGGCGATGACCACGAATCTCTGCTTCATCACGCACGCCACCCAAAGCCATCCGCACGAATTTGCGGTTGACGGCTTTGGCAATGCTTTGGCCTAAGGAGGTCTTACCTACCCCAGGCGGCCCTACCAGGCACAGAATAGGCGCTTTAAGCTTGCCTACACGCTGTTGTACCGCCAGGTATTCAACGATACGCTCTTTAACCTTGTCCAGACCATAATGATCGGCATCCAAAATCGCTTCTGCAGCCTGCAAATCTTTGCTGATCTTGGTTTTCTTTTTCCATGGCAAGTTAAGCAGCGTGTCGATGTAATTACGCACGACAGAAGCTTCAGCCGACATTGGAGACATCAATTTGAGTTTCTTGAACTCAGCAGTCACTTTAGCCAGCGCCTCTTTAGGCATGGCGGCATTCTTTATGCGCTGCTCAAGCTCTTCCATCTCGGCGTTTTCATCTTGCTCGCCTAGCTCTTTCTGAATCGCTTTCACTTGCTCATTCAGGTAATACTCGCGCTGGCTTTTCTCCATTTGGCGTTTCACACGGCCACGGATACGTTTTTCTACCTGCAAGATGTCGATTTCAGACTCCATCAGGTAAAGCAAATGCTCCAGACGCTCAATCACACTGAGCATTTCCAATACTTTTTGCTTTTCTTCCAGCTTGAGTGTCAGGTGGGCAGAAATCGTATCTGCCAGGCGACCTGGCTCATTAATGGTCGCCAGTGAAGTCAGGATTTCAGGCGGAATTTTCTTGTTGAGTTTAACGTACTGATCAAACTGGGTCATGACAGTGCGCATCAAGGCTTCGGCCTCTTTATCGTCCTGATCGGTTTGCTCGACTTCTTCGCCGAGCGCCATGAAACAATCGTCGGTTTCGACAAAGTCTGAAACACGTACGCGATGCAGGCCTTCTACCAGCACTTTAACCGTACCATCGGGCAGCTTCAGCATTTGTAAAACAGTCGCCAGTGTGCCGATCTCATACAGGTCTTCAGCCGTCGGGTCGTCCTTATTGGCAGACTTCTGCGCCACCAGCAGAATCTTCTTATCACCCTCTGATGCACGCTCCAACGCCTTGACCGACTTGCTGCGGCCAACAAACAGTGGGATCACCAAATGTGGATAAACAACAACATCACGCAACGGCAGTAACGGGATTAAAGCAGTGTCAGGCGTCTCGGAGTCAAGCAAAGTGTGTTCAGTCATAGCTTCTTTCGTAAAGTGTCAAAGGACCAAGCCCTTTGCATTTAGATGGGAACATTCTTTGAGAATTCAATAGAAGCAGCATCTAATGTTGTAGATGCTATCTTGCAATAGCCGGATGGCTATTGCAAGCAAGATTTAGTGTGCGTTTTCGACGCGTTTTTGCGTATCCTGATAAATCAGAATCGGTTCAGAGGTATGTTCAATGACGCCAGCGTCTACAATCACCTTGGACAAGCTCTTAAGCGATGGCAATTCATACATGAGGTCCAGCAACGCATGTTCCATAATGGAACGCAAACCACGGGCACCTGTTTTACGCTCAAGCGCTTTTTTAGCGATCAAACGCAGGGCAGAGTCTTCAAACTCCAGCTCCACGCCTTCCATTTTGAACAGTTTCATATACTGTTTGGTCAACGCATTCTTCGGTTCGACCAAAATCGTCATCAGTGCCTCTTCATCCAGGGATTCCAACGTCGCCACCACTGGCAAACGACCGATGAATTCTGGGATCAGGCCAAACTTGATCAGATCTTCTGGCTCAACCTCACGTAGCACTTCACCTACGGCGCGTACGTCTTCCTTGCTTTTCACTTCAGCGCCGAAGCCGATACCGCCTTTTTCCGAGCGGTGACGGATCACCTTTTCCAGGCCATCAAAGGCACCGCCGCAGATAAACAGGATATTGGTGGTGTCCAGTTGCACAAACTCCTGGTTAGGATGTTTGCGGCCACCTTGCGGTGGGACGGAGGCAATCGTGCCCTCGATCAGTTTCAGCAAAGCCTGCTGTACACCCTCACCTGATACGTCACGCGTAATCGACGGGTTGTCAGACTTACGCGAAATTTTGTCGACTTCATCAATGTAGACAATGCCGCGCTGGGCTTTTTCAACGTCGTAATCGCATTTTTGCAGCAGTTTCTGCATAATGTTTTCGACGTCTTCACCCACATAACCGGCTTCGGTCAATGTCGTCGCATCAGCCATCACAAATGGCACATCCAGCAAACGCGCCAGGGTTTGCGCCAGCAAGGTTTTACCTGAACCGGTGGGCCCAATCAGCAGAATGTTACTTTTCTGCACTTCGACATCATCTTTACCAGACTGATTGCCTTCAGATAAAGGGTTATATCCCAGGCGTTTGTAGTGGTTGTAAACTGCCACTGCCAGGTTCTTTTTCGCTTGCACCTGGCCAATGACATATTGGTCAAGGATAGAGCAGATTTCTTGTGGTGTCGGCAGTTTCTTGTCTGCAGACTTGATTTCGTTGAGGCTCTGGATTTCCTCACGAATAATGTCGTTGCACAAGTCAACACATTCATCGCAAATAAAGACAGACGGGCCGGCAATCAGTTTTTTAACTTCATGCTGGCTCTTGCCGCAAAACGAGCAATATAAAAGCTTCTCGCTATCAGATTTAGTTGCCATGCTATTCCCCTGCTGGTTGCTCGCTGATTAAACAGCGCTACGTGCGGCAATCACCTGGTCTACCAGGCCATAAGCCTTGGCAGCGTCAGCACTCATAAAATTGTCACGATCAGTGTCGTTGGCAATGGTTTCAATGTTCTGGCCAGTATGATGAGCCATAATGCCATTTAATTTGTCTTTAAGGTACAGAATTTCCTTAGCATGGATCTCAATATCAGAGGCCTGGCCTTGAAAACCACCCAACGGCTGGTGGATCATGACACGGGAGTTAGGCAGGCAGAAACGCTTGCCTTTTGCGCCTGCAGTCAGCAGGAACGCACCCATGCTGGCCGCTTGGCCAATACACAAAGTGCTGACATCTGGCTTAATAAACTGCATAGTGTCATAAATCGACATGCCCGCAGTCACTGAGCCGCCCGGAGAGTTGATGTACAAGGAAATGTCCTTGTCCGGGTTTTCAGCTTCCAGGAACAAAAGTTGCGCAACAACCAGATTGGCCGTCATGTCATTGACAGGGCCAACAAGGAAAATAACGCGCTCTTTCAATAAGCGTGAATAGATGTCATATGAACGCTCACCCCGGCCACTTTGCTCAATGACCATTGGAATATAGCCAAGACCTTGCGGCTCCATACGTTGTTGCATCATGCCTTCGTTCGCGTTCATATAATTCATGGTTTAAGCACCTGCCATCATCAATTCATCAAATTTAATTTTTTTGCTGGTCACTTTGGCCTTGTCCAGCACCCAAGCCACCACATTTTCTTCAGTTGCAAGTGCAGCTGGTTCGTCCAAGCGTTTGACATCAGCATAATACCAGCTCACCAACTCATCCGGTTTTTCAAAACTTTGTGCAAACGTATCTACCATGGCACGCACTTGATCTGCTGTTGCCTGCAAATTGTTGCTATTAACCAACTCGCTCAATACGAGTCGCAACTTGGCATTGCGCTGCGCTTGAGCCTCGAATACAGAAGGCCCCATAGGAACCTGTGCCGGATCCACGCCACGCTGACGCAAGTTTTGCGCTGCAACTTGCATCAGGCGGTTGGTTTCAGCTGAAACAATCGCTTTGGGCAGTTCGAAGCTGGTTTCATCAACCAATGCCTGGAAAACGGCTTCTTTAATACGTGCTTTGAGTCGCTTGTCGACTTCCTGTTCCAGACTTTGCTTGATTTCGGCTTTCATTGTCTCAATGTTGCCATCTTCCACACCCAGGTTTTTCGCGAACTCTGCATCCACTTCAGGGTAAACTGGTTGGGAAACCGAGATAAACTTCACATCATAAGTGACTGTTTTTCCAGCCAATTGGGCTGGGTTGTGATCTTCAGGATAGGTAATATCAAACGTCTTTTCAGTACCGGCCTTACCACCGATCAATGCATCATCAAACTCTTTCACCCGGCCTGGCTCACCGATGACAAGGTCGATCCCGCGGTCACCCGTACTCTCAACTTGCTGACCATCCATAGACGCTGTCAATGTAATATTGATGCGGTCACCTTTTTTAGACATGCGTTTGACTGGCTCGTAACTTACGCGCTGTTTAACCAGTACATCCAGGGTTTTCTCAACGTCAGCATCGGTCAACTCCAGAGTTGGACGCTCGATTTTGACTTTTGTCAGATCACCGACAGCCACTTCCGGGAAAATTTCGAAAGTAGCAATGTATTCAAACTCTTCAGCCGCATCCTTGAATGGGATGTGTTCAATGTTAGGGAAACCTGCCACGCGTAATTTATTCTGTTCCACAGCCTCACCAAAGCTGGTTTCAACCGCTTTGGAATAAATTTCATCACGCACCTGGTCACCATAGTGTTGATTCACCAAACCAATAGGTGCTTTGCCTGGGCGGAAACCAGCAAATTTGGCGGTACGTGAAATTTGCTGTAAACGTTGTCTGATTTGCCCTTCGAGCGGAGCCAAAGGGACTTTGATGGTCATGCGACGTTCCAAGTTGCTGACTGTTTCAACAGATACTGCTGCCATGCTGAACTTCCTGTAAAAATCGTTTTTTTAACGATGGGTTATGTAATTGGGCGCCATCAAGTGGGCATTAATCATATTTTCACACAACCTGACCACAGTAAAGTGTTAGACAAGTGATCAAATGATGAAAAAAGAGCATAAAAATATAACACAACTCCGAATTGAAATAAACTTTAAGCCAGCAATCCTGAAAGCAGCAGCACGATCATTTTCTGCTAGTCAACACAAGCCACTAAAACGGCTCATTCATTATCAATATGGAGTACAAAATCTGGACTTCAAGACCTATGCTAAAGCAACAATCGCCTCAATCTCTACCAAGACATCTCGCGGCAACTTGGCTACTTGCACGGTAGAACGTGCAGGCGTATGGCCGGCAAAAGCTTCTGCATAGACCTGATTCATGGCGGCAAAGTCATCAAGGTTCTTGAGGAAAACGGTGGTTTTAACCACTTGCTGCAAAGTACCGCCTGCAGATTCGATAATGGCCTGCAGGTTAGCCAGCACCTGACGGGTTTGCACCACGATATCACCATCATTCAAACTGCCATCTGGACGCAAAGCAATTTGCCCTGAGGTATAAAGCATATTAGCAACCACAACCCCTTGCGCATACGGTCCGATGGCAGCAGGTGCATTTGATGTTTGTACGATATTCATAGTGATCCTTTCTGGTCGCAGCCCGATTGGGCGCATGAAAATATTACCTGATAGAGTATGGATAGCCGATTAGAGTAAGATGCTTAAAACAACAAAGGCTCCCTGAACGGAAGCCTGTTTTATTCATTACCACCACCATTCAATCCAGGTGGTGCGAAAGGAGAGACTCGAACTCTCACGCCTCGCGGCGCTGGAACCTAAATCCAGTGCGTCTACCAATTTCGCCACTTTCGCAATCATTGTCAGCTAAAACCGACAATTCAGTATTATAGCCCATTTTAAGCTGATCTCACAAACTTATAGTCTTCACATTGACAAGCCCGCCGTTCAACTGCAAGATGCTGGACTAATCATCATAAATTAAGTTGTTCATGGGACGGAATATGCATTCAGCCGAAGAAAACATGCTCAGGGCAGAACTTGAGCTTTTAATGCGAGAGCGTGAATTATTGCTGAAGATCACCGGTGTGGCTGCTGGTTTAATCGCTGAACTCAACACCACAGACCTGCCAATTCGCACGGTTGAGGCAGCTGACTTACTGGCAACCACCATCAACCAGTTGCCGGAAGACTTGCTGCAAGACGCGTTGGATGCTGCCCACGCGACCATTGTTGAATAAATAAACACCGGGCAATGTGCAACTAGCACCCGCCTTCTGCAATGCCATGCGCCTGCTTGCTTACGTTTTACCGCTTTTGTTAACCGCCTGCGGTATCGCCTTTCAGGCTAACCCTATTCCAGAGCAACAGAACATAGAAACCATACAGCAGGCGACGCCAACACAGAATGGTTTTAAAACGTTTGTTCAAACGCAGTCACCTCAAACCACCTGGCCTATTCAAGCCTGGGATATTGATAGCTTAACTTTATCGGCCCTGTACTTCCACCCGCTGCTCAAAGTGGCCAAGTCTGATTATGCCGTCGCATTGGCGGGCATCACTAGTGCCGGGTTGCGCCCGCAAGTGGGGCTGAATGGTCACTTATCCCAGAGCAACCGTGCCAATGGTGATATCAACCCGTGGGCTTATGGCTTACAGGTGGACATTCCGGTCATCACGGCCAACAAACGACAAATCAATATAGAAATCGCGCAATATCAGGCCGATATTGCGAAAATCCAGATTTCGGAAACTGCGTGGATGCTACGCCAGCAATTAAGCATGGACCTGATCCAGCTGGCGGAGCAACAAGCCATGCAGGCTAATCTGGCCAGGCTACAAAAATCCCAGGAAGCTTTGCTGGCAGCCTATCAAAAGCGCCTGGATCTTGGTATGGCAGGCAATGCTGATGTGCTGCCCATCCGCCTGCAGCGTGACCAGTCAGCCTGGCAACTGCAACAGTTAACCTTACAAATCAGGCAAACTGAACAGAAAATCCTGCATGATGCTGGCTTGACCGAGCAGAACAACCTGCCCCTGACGATTACCCCCATCCAGCTCTCGCAACTATTGAAATCCCGCTTTGCGCAATCGCAAACCTATGCCGATGCGGCAACAATCCAGCATTACGCCCTGACCAATCGTATGGATATCCAGCGTGGACTTGCGCAATACGCTAAAGCCGAATCACAACTCAAACTGGCAATGGCAAAACGCTATCCGGACTTGTCGCTGAACCCTGGCATCGCCTATGAATATGGCGATAAAATCTGGGGATTAGGCATAGGGACCATGCTTAATTTACTCAACAAATCTTCAGACCTGTGGGCGCAAGCGGAGCAAGTACGCCAAAATGAAGCAACCCGTTTTTATGCCTTACAGCACCAGGTAATCCAGTTATCAGAGCAGTCCTTGATCAGGTATCGTGGTGCCGCCAATCTGCTAGTGACCCTGACACGTGAATACGAGCAACAATCCAACCGCAAGGCACAGTTGGAAAAACAATGGCGTCAGGGACTGATAGACAAAACGGAATATCTGCAAACAGAAATCCAGTTTTACAGTGCACAGCAACGCCTGATCACCCAGCAAGCCAATGTCATGCGGTCTTTGCAGGAAATCGAAAATGTCATGCAAAAGCCCATTGCCCTTTCACAGCGTGAAATGGCATCTGCCAACCAGAAATAAAGAGGTGCCAGCAAAATGAATAAAAAAGCACTTTGGATTATCGGCGCCCAGATTGTTTTTATTGTGATCCTGATCTGGACGATAGTTTTCGTTGGTCGTGATGAATATGAGTCCCTTCAGAGTGAAGATGAAGAGGAAATTGAAAGTCCGCTAAGGGTTTCCGAACAAAATGGCTTACAAGTCGTCAAGCTGAATCTTGCCACGCAGAAAAACAGCGGCATTAGCGTGCAACCTTTACAAGCTTACAATTATCACGGCAATATCAAGGTGCTGGGCTCCGTCATTTCCATCCAGACACTGGTTGACTACAACAGCCAGTATCAGCAGTTGAAGGCACAACTGGCCCTGGCTGAAAGTGTGTTACCAAACCATCAGTTACAGTACCAGCGTTACAAGCAATTAAACGAAGATGATAAAAACGTTTCTGATAAAGCCGTACAGGAAGCACAGGCACTAGTGATTAATGACCAGACGCAGATCAAAACTGCACAAGCACAAATCAAGGCACTCACCGATACCATTATCGCCCAATGGGGACAACCGCTGGCCACATTGGTGACGAAACACCCTACGCCAGGCCCACTCCATGATTTACTGATGCAGAAAAAAGTGCTGGTACAGGTCAGCTTTCCGCTCAATTTTAAAGCGCCTGAAGGCAACTCCAGCATATTTATATCGCCGATACAGGATGAGATCCCTCCGATCCGGGCAGATTATGTTTCACAGTCAATACAGACCGATATTAGCAACATTGGCAAAACTTACTTTTATAGCGCTCCGGCAGACTACTTGCGTGTAGGCATGCGAGTGAATGTTGTCCCGGCGAACGCGTCGTCCTCCATGAAGGGTGTCATTGTGCCAAACCAGGCAATCGCCTGGCATGGCGGCATGGCCTGGATATATGTCAAAACCAAACCAGACACGTTTTTGCGCAAACCTGTCGCATCCGACATTGAGCTGGATAACGGCTGGTTTGATAATAGCCTCGCCCCCGGGACAGAAGTAGTGACCCGCGGTGCACAACTGCTGCTTTCAGAAGAATTCAAGTTCCAGATCAAGAACGAAAATGATGACTAAGCTGCAACCACAGCCAAACAAACAGGAGCCATCCGCATGATGTCGGTACTGGTCAGGTTTGCTATCCGTTTTTATGGCGTGATTATAGGCCTGGCCATACTCGTGATTGTCTATGGTGGCTACAGCCTTAGTCAAAGTGACTTGAATGTTTTTCCAGAATTCGCGCCTACACAGGTAGTGATTCAAACTGAGTCGCCCGGCCTGTCAGCCAGTCTGGTCGAAAAGCTGGTCACACAGCCGATAGAAAATACTATTTCCGGTGCGATAGGAATTAAAAGCCTGCGTTCACAATCCATTCCTGGTCTGTCGATTATTACGGTCATCTTCCAGGATAAATCAGACATTTACCGCAACCGGCAAATCGTTGCCGAACGCCTGAATATGCTAGGTAACCAGTTGCCGCCAGGCATTGTGCCCAACATCACGCCCTTAACCTCTTCAGCCAGCACTGTGCTGGGGCTGGGGGTGACCTCGGACAAACTCTCGCTAATGCAATTGCGTACCTTGGTAGACTGGCATCTCACTCCTCACTTAATGGCCATTCCTGGGGTAGCTGATGTCAATGTATATGGCGGCGAAGTACGTCAGTTCCAGATCAAGATTGATCCACGCAAGTTGATGCTGTATCAACTGAATGTGCAGGATGTGGTCAACGCTGCCAGCCGCGCCACTGGTGTACGCGGTGCAGGTTATATTCAAAATGATAACCAGCGCATTATCTTGAATAGTCAGGGCCAAACGACTACGCCGGAGCAATTAGCCAATATCACCCTGCTGCGCAAACTTGGCCGCACTATCCGCATCCGCGATGTTGCAGAAGTCACCGAAGGCGCCGCTCCCTCTATCAGTGCCGCGGCTGTCAATGGTCAACCCGCAGTATACCTGTCGGTCCAGGGCCAGTTAGGTGCCAACGTGTATGCCTTGACCAAGCAACTAGAGCGCAAACTCGCCGATATCAAACCCAGCCTGACGACACAAGCAGTTACCCTGCATGAAGGCTTGTTCCGCCCGGCAAATTTTATTGAAACGGCTATCCACAACTTACGTACCGATATCCTGATCGGCTCGGTGCTGGTGGTGTTAGTACTGTTTGTTTTCTTGTTTAATGTCCGTACAGCCGTCATCTCTGCCACTGCCATTCCGCTATCATTGCTGACAGCCATCGTTGTCCTTTACCAATATGGCGTAGGCCTCAATATCATGGTGTTGGGTGGCCTGGCGATTGCATTGGGTGAAGTGGTAGACGATGCCATTATTGATACGGAAAATATTTTCCGGCGCTTGCGCGAGAACCGCCTGCTTGTCCAGCCTTTACCCGCAGCCAAAGTAGTATTCCAAGCCTCCATGGAAGTACGCAGCTCTGTGGTCTATGCCACCATGATTGTTGCCCTGGTATTTTTGCCCCTACTCACACTATCAGGAGTCGCAGGGAAACTGTTTGCCCCATTAGGCTACGCTTATATCTCAGCGATTTTGGCATCGTTGGTGGTCGCCCTGACGCTAACCCCTGCCCTGTGTTATGCCTTACTCGCCAATGCACCGCTTAAAAATGAAGACTCTCCTTTATTGCATTGGTTGAAACAACGTTATGTGAAATTGCTGCATCTGATCGAACATCGTTATCAGTTGATCTTGGCAACCAGTTTTATTTGTATTGCATTGGGTCTCGCCGTCCTGCCTTTATTCCGAGGACAATTTATCCCTGCGCTGCGTGAAGGCCATTACATCTTGCACATGACGGCAGTGCCTGGCACTTCAGAAGTGCAAACCCTTAAGTTGGGCAACCAGGTCACCAATGTGTTACTGGACATTCCAGGAGTGAGGAGCGTCGCGCAATGGGTGGGCCGTGCCCCTAATGCAGCAG
Organism: Methylophilus sp. TWE2; assembly: GCF_001183865.1. Lineage (NCBI taxonomy): Bacteria > Pseudomonadati > Pseudomonadota > Betaproteobacteria > Nitrosomonadales > Methylophilaceae > Methylophilus > Methylophilus sp. TWE2. Next base: position 1,538,606 of record NZ_CP012020.1, on the reverse strand, counting down.
ATACCTTTGGCACCCATTACAGTGAGTTCGAAGTTGAAATCGGTACCGTTTCCGGTGCCGAGCAAGAGCGTATCCTGCATAATATTCGGGAAGAGCTTGCGGGTGAAACAGAAGATGATGACGCTGATGGCAAGGTAGAATTAGGATTTGTCGGCGCCAACTTTGCCATCAACACCTTTCTCACCGAGCGGATTGAGGAAACCATTTCCGGCTATGCCGCTGGCCTGGTGATCAATATTTATGGCCAGGATCTGGATGCACTGGACAGGGATGCCCAGAAAGTGGCGAATCTGCTCAGCAATATCCGTGGCGTGCGCGATGTCATGGTGCAATCACCACCGGAAACCCCGGAAATTATCATCAGACTCAAACAGGAAAAACTTGCCTTATGGGGTTTGCAACCCATGGATGTCCTGGATACTGTCAAAGCCTGTTATGAAGGGGTGCCGGTCAATCATGTGTTTATGGGTAACCGTTCTATAGGCGTTAGCGTACTTTTGAATGATGCCTCGCGGGATGATATTGCCGACATGCGCAATATCCCGATTTTTAACCCAGAAGGTCAAATGCTGAAATTATCCGATGTCGCATATGTGGCACAGGAAGGCGGTCGCTCCAAAATTTTGCACGCCGGGGCCAAGCGCATACAAACGATTACGGCAAATATCAGTGGCCGTGACCAAGCCTTATTAATTCAGGAGATACGCAACACGCTACATAAAAAACTGCAATTGAATAGCGGTAACTACCTGGAGTTTTCTGGAGAAGCCGAAGCCAATGCCCAATCACGTCAGGATTTGATTATTCACTCCCTGGTAGCAGGTGTAGCGATCTTCCTGATGCTTTATATCGCCTTTGGCCGCTTGCGTAATTTAATGCTAACTTTTGCCAACTTGCCGTTTGCCTTGATCGGTGGCGTGATTGCCACCTTCTTTACAGGTGGCTGGATTTCGGTAGGCACACTGGTTGGGTTTGTGACTTTATTCGGCATCACATTGCGTAACTCGATCATGATGATTTCGCATTTTCAGCACCTCGTTGATAAGGAAGGTTGCAGGTGGAATCTGGAAACCTGTATTCGCGGCGCCTCAGAACGCTTGCCTTCAGTATTGATGACCGCTTTGGTCACCGCGCTGGGGTTGTTACCGCTGGCTATTGGTAGCGGTGAGCCTGGCCGCGAAATTGAAGGACCGATGGCGACGATTATTGTGGGTGGCCTGATCTCGTCTACCATCCTCAATTTGCTGATTCTGCCAACGATCATGCTGCATTTTGGCCGCTTTGAGAAAAGTGATGCTTTAGAATAAATTCCTCAGCAGGAACTATTAGACTTAAAGAATAAATCTGCGTGCGTGAGTTACTCGGTTTTCAATAAATAATCTTGATCCGGATGACCTGAAAACCCCTCTTCAAAAAGTCTATATTGGCTTTGATGCAGTATCCAGGTCTGGAATTTGGCCTGCTTGAGTAAACTAGAGAAGCCTTGATCGACCATGTCTATGGCTTGAAGTTGTTCTAGTTGCAAACCATGATGCATCGCTAACAATCGATCATCTGATTTGACCAGTAGTAAATGGCTCGCTTCCAGTTGCCAGGCTAGCCAAGCGGCCAGACTATCTGATGTGATGTCCCAGGTTTCAGGCAAGGCCCACTCATTAACAAGCACCGGGTTCAAAGCCATTTCGCTGGGCAACCACACCAAACCACGATGTTGCCAGCCACTTTCTGCAATCTCTAGCGGATTGCGTACCAGTGTTAACGCTGGCACCATTGCCACCAGACTACGCGCCATCTGATCCATGGCATAGATCGCCAGTGCATGCGCCTGCTGGTCATTGATATGCCCATCAGCCATCTCGGCACGCATGCGTTGAAAGTCGCGCACGGCATCGGCGTACATGCCGCCACCCGGCACAATAATCACCTTGCCGTCACCCCAGCGCGCAACCAGTTGCAGCCATTTTACCAAGCTGCCGTAGTGTGTCACGCTACCCCCGAGCTTGATCACCCACATGTTATTGTTCCTGAGTTTTCATTTTGTTATAAGCAGCCACAAGCTTGAAGAACTGCGAGGCTTTATCAAAAGTTTCCTGATACTCACGCGCGCAATCCGAGTCTGCCACCACGCCACCACCGGCAAAAAAGGTCATGCGATGATTGCATATCACAGACGTCCTTATCGCGATATTCGTATCCATGCTACCATCAAACCCGATGTAACCAATACTACCGCAATAGATGCCGCGCCGGTGAGGCTCAAGCTCTTCAATAATTTCCATCGCTCGCAATTTTGGTGCACCTGTAATGGAGCCGCCAGGAAAACAACCCCGTAATAAATCCAAAGCGTGAAAACCAGCGGCCAAAGTCCCGCGAACAATACTCACTAAGTGATGTACATTGGTAAAACGTTGCAATTTAAAAAGCGCATCGACCTTGACCGATCCGACTTCACAAACCTTGCCGATATCATTGCGTAGTAAATCCACAATCATCAGGTTTTCGGCTCTGTCCTTGATGCTGTTGGCCAGCTCTTGTGCGACCTCTGCATCCAGAGCGACGTCCTGGTGTCTGGGTCGGGTACCTTTGATCGGTCGTGTTTCTACTTTTTGGTCAATAACCTGCAGGAAGCGTTCCGGCGACATGGAGAGGACGGCAAAAGGCATCCCCTTGCCATCATCCACTTGTAAATATGCCATGAAGGGTGCGCGGCTCAACTGCCTGAACTGGTCATAAGCTGCGCAAGCATCACCTTTGACTTCGACGACAAAGCGTTGCGCCAAGTTGATCTGGTAACAATCTCCCGCCCGGATATACTCTTTCACACGCTGGAAAGCCTGCGCATAGTCTTTCTGGCTCATATTGGCTTGTATCTCGCCATGTACTTCAAAAGGAGACAGCACCTCTTCGACTTGTGTTTGCAGCAACTGCTGATGAAAGGCTTTGAGGGCCTTGTGCTCTGTGAATCTGGCATGTGACACTAATTTGCAATCCCCAAGATGGTGGTCCACCACAATCGCCCAATCATAAATACCCACCAGCAATTCTGGCAGTGGCATATCCTCATTCGCCAGTTCTGGCAGCGCTTCGATACTGCGCCCCAAGTCGTAAGAAAAATAGCCTAGCGCCCCCCCGGCAAACGGGATATCAGCGCTACGCTCAACCTGATGTAACAACAGCCACTGCTGAATAACGCCGAAAGGGTCATCTTCTGACTGCTGCACTGTGTCATTGGCATGCACTTCGGTATATGGCCGGCGATGAATGATTTTGGCAACTGGCGCCGCGACGACAATATCAAACCGGGCACCAAGGCTGACTTCTTCATCCTTGCTTGCCTGAATATGGACTGCCTGTGTATGAGTTGCCTGGCTTTGAGACGTCTCCACCCTTCCGCTCTCAAGCAACATGGGCCAAGGCAGATGCTTGACCTGCCTTAACCAGTGCATGCCATCGGCATATGGTAACTCAAGCGTGATCAATGCCATGTTTGCCATAACCTCGCCACCGCATAGGCAGGAAAACACACTTCTACATCTATTTTTAGTTGTGCGTGAACTGCTGGCAGTAAGCCAGAAAACGCCTGGTAAGGCATCTGCAACCTTCGCGCCAAGGTCTCTACAAGGAAACTGCCAGCACCGAGCCCTAGCAAGGACACTGGTTGAGTGGACGCTTGATTGAGCGTCATATGGATAGCGCGCATTAATACTTCCAATTGCTTTTCTTTAAATACTTCGGCCAATGATTGCCAAGTCGGTTCATCTGCATCAGCAAAGTCGTGTCCGACCATACGCGCCAGACGCCGCATGCTATCAACCACCGACCGCCCCTGCCCATCCGCTGTATCTGCCATGTCATAGTCAGGTGATAATTCGCCAAGCACGCGGTAAACATCCGCGGTTGTTGCAAAATATTCAGCCGCAATGTGGCGAATTTTTCCTTGCCATTGTATCGTCGGACCCAAAGCCATTAAAGGCGTTCGCACTACCCCTGTATAAAACAAACTCTGGCTGGCCATTCGTTCAGCATCGGTCCAACCCGCAGGCTGCACTTGCTGTTGATCACATACAGTAATATCACTGGTGGTACTCCCAATATCCACTACCAGTAATGGAGAGTCTTCTTGCATGGTAGCCAAGCATTGCGCAGAAGCATGCCAGTTCATGGAGGCAATATGTTGTTCATTCCCTTTAACCTTGGCAGTAAACTGCGCGCCTTGTGCTGCTGATGCCATATAGAACCCGACATGTGGCAAATACGCATTCACCGTTTGCGCAATAGCACGCACACCCTGCAAGCGGTTATCAAACAAATCGACCAGTTCACCCGTCATCGTCACCGCATGATCACAGCGTTCAGATTCTATGCGCCAATCATGTAATACATGCTGGATGGCAGCTTCAAGCAAAGGCAATCCCTTCCATAAGGCACATGCCTGTTGCGATACACGCAAAATCTGGCCTTGGCTATCCAGCATCACGGCTTTGACATGCGCACCGCCTATATCCCAACCTATTACTGGTGGTTTCATACTGGCAAAGACTCCTCATGAGCGATTGCAGCCGTTGCCAAGTTCAGTGTCGTTGAAGTCTTTGCAATAGCAGGGTTGAGCAACTGGTTCAATGCGGCATCCAGAATCATTTCAGCCGGATTGGCGCTGAGTAATTGAGACAAAGCCATATAAGGCGTGGTTAAGCGCGGATTGACTTCTACCAGGATTAATTGATTGTCCGCCGTCAATATCATGTCAGCCCCCCAATAACCAAGCAAGCCGGGGATCGCACGATGCACCTGTTCAGCAAGGTCTTGCATGGCGGGCAGATATTCAGCCGCTTGATTCACGCCCGCCCCCTGAAAACGGAACATGCCCTCTTGAACTGTAATCAATTGTTCATGCCCGGCAATGACTTTTACCTGGTCTAGGGTAGATAGGACAGACATGCTTAATGCACGTCCTGGCAAGTAAGGTTGCAGAAGACAACGAGATGAAGAAACCAACTCATTTAAATTATTTTTATTTTCAAATTCAATAAGTTCAAACTTATTATTAAAGTAATAGGTTAATTCACACCCAGCGCCATCATCCGGCTTAATGACCCACCCATTCAACACGGCATCACCGTACCAGGGCAGGCTTTCCAGAGGCTCCGCCTGATCTAGAAACACATAAGGCAAGACAGGAATACCTGCTTGCTGGCACATGTCTGTCATGAGCGATTTGACGCTGGTTTGGTGAATGCCTTCGGCTGTACAGCCTATCCAGGGTTTGTTCGCCGCTTGTACCAGGGTATGCATGTCATACAAAATGCCCCCCGTTTCTGGTGCGATCACCCAACAGGCATCAATATCATGCGTGCTTAATTGCTGACGCCAAAGCGTATACGGATCATCATCGGGATGAACAGCCTGACTAGCAGCATGCTGGGGCGCTGCAACGCGCCAGTCATGGCTAGTGATACAATCAACGCCCAGCGCAGTGAGATCGGCCAGCAATGCATCGCGCATCAGCAAGCCTTCTTGCAACAAACTGCCAGGCAAAGGCTCGGAAGCCAGGCCGCCAGCACTGACATATTCACAGACCCAGATTTTCAAGCGAGATTTATTGTGCATATTATTCCCGTCATCGATTTGATGCATGGCCAGGTGGTACAGGCCGTAAAAGGGCAACGCCAGCATTATCGTCCAATTCAATCACAACTGACGGATAGTCATACCCTGCTCGATGTGGTGGCTGCTATTTTACAAGTTTATGCGTTCGACTGCCTGTATATTGCCGATTTAAATGCAATCACTGGCCATGCCCCTCATTTAAAGCTGATCAAACAAGCCATGGCAAGTTTTCCTGCACTGCAATGGTGGGTGGATGCTGGTTTTAGAAATGACAAAGACTTACAACCCTGGTTGGACAGTGGCATCAGGCCCATCATCGCCAGTGAATCAATGGCTGACCTAGAGACCTATCAATCCATGCGTAAAATGACTGCCCAAGCCGTACTGTCTCTGGATTTTTTCCAGGATGGATTTCATGGACCAACAGATTTACAGGAGCATGCAACACTATGGACACAACCGACCGTACTCATGAGCCTGCCTAAGGTTGGCGCCAATCAAGGTCCCGATATTGAGAAAATGGCAACGATCAAGCGAACACTGCCCAACCAACAGCTATATGCCGCCGGCGGCGTCAGGCACATGGCTGATATTCATGCGTTAGATCAGGCAGGTGCAACTGGTGTGCTGGTAGCCAGCGCCTTGCATCAAAAGAAAATCACGGCCGCAGATTTTGCCTAGAAGGCGACTGAATAAGCGATAAAAAACCGGCTTTTAAGCCGGTTTTTTATCGTCAGGATAATCCGAAAATTATTCCAGGTTAGCGTGCAATGCGCGCATACCTTCTTCAGTCAGGCCTTTCGCGTGGATCAACTCAGAAATGGCACCTTCCAGGAACACCAGAGTGGACAATTCAAATTGACCGCCCATAGGCATGCCTTTAACTAATGGGAAGCTGTCATCTTGACCAATCTGGATCACAAGATCAGCCACATCAGCCATAGGAGAAGATTTCTTCATAGAAATCACAACCAGCTTCGCGCCCACTTCTTTGGCTTTTTTCACGAATGGCAGCAAGGTGGCTGTACCGCCGGAACCTGAAACCAGCACCAACAAGTCGCCTTTTTTGATGGCTGGGGTCACGACTTCACCAATCATGTATACGCTGTAGCCAGAATGCACCAAACGCATTGCGAAGAAACGTGAAACCAGCAAGGAACGGCCTGCACCACCGATAAATGTGGAACCGGCTTCGTCAACCAGCTTCAATAATTCAGCGGCTTTTGATTTATCAGTCACATCCAGAATGCGTTTCAGGTTATCCAGAATAAATTGTTGATGATCCATTTTTTAATCCTGTGTAAACAAAAATAATTGAATAAAAAACCCGACACATTGCTGAGTCGGGTTTTTTGTCTCGCTGATCAATAATTACTTATTGATGCTTAAATGAATTAAGCGTGAGCGATAGCAGTGATTTCTGCAGCAGCAGCAGCTGGGTCAGCAGCGCCGTAGATAGCAGCACCAGCAACGATGATAGTCGCGCCAGCGTCACGTACTTGAGCAGCTGTAGCAGCTTTAACGCCACCAGCAACAGAGATGTCAACACCCAGGTTCAAACCGGCAACAGCAGCCAGGTCAGCAAATGGAGTTTGACCAGCAGCTTGTTGGTCCAAACCAGTGTGGATACCGATGATGTGAGCACCAGCAGCAGCAACTTCTTTAGTACGAGCAACTTTGTCTTCAACGCTGATCAGGTCAACTTGAGCTTTTTTGCCGTATTTGTTAGCTGCTTTGATTACGCCTTTGATTGTACCGATGTCGGATACGCCCAAAACTACGCAGATGTCAGCACCTGCTTTGTAGAATGGCTCAGACTCGTACTCACCAGCGTCCATAGTTTTCAGGTCAACCAGGATCTTGTTGTTTGGGAACTTAGCGCGCAGAGTTTCCAGCAATTTGATACCGTTGTGCTTGATGCATGGTGTACCGATTTCCAGGATGTCAACGTGTGGAGCAACTTTTTCTGCCAAAGCGATAGTTGCGTCAAAATCCAATGAGTCTAATGCCATTTGTGTTAATGCCATGTTTTTCTCCAAAAATTAAAATTTAAATGCTATTGCTAGCGTACTACCAATTCAAGCTGGTCGCTCATAGTAAGCTTGCAGCCAAAATAAGTCAATGTTGCAGGCCCATTTGTGCCTGACTTAAAAGTCAAACGGGCAGGTTCCTGCCCGTTTGCATTATCGCAGTGCGATATTACAGTTTTGCGGCTAAAGCGTCTTCCAGTTTTTTCTGGTCAGCTACGAAACCACGAATACCTTCTGCCAGTTTTTCAGTCGCCATAGCGTCCTGGTTCAACTGGAAGCGGAACTCTTCTTCAGTCATTTTTGCTGGCACATCTTTAGTCTTGCCACCGTCTTTCAACACTTGCGCCAATGTACCTTCTGTCGCTGCCAACTCTTGCAGCAGGTTTGGGGACACGGTCAAACGGTCACAACCAGCCAGCGCAATCAGTTCGCCAGTGTTACGGAAAGAAGCACCCATCACAACGGTTTTGTAACCGTGCTCTTTGTAGTACTGGTAGATGGCACGTACGGAAACCACACCTGGGTCAGTTTCTTGTGTGTATTCAGTGCCTGGGTTTTTCGCTTTGTACCAGTCAAGGATACGGCCCACGAATGGGGAAATCAGGAACACGCCAGCTTCAGCACATGCACGCGCTTGACCGAAACCAAACAGCAAAGTCAGGTTACACTGGATACCTTCTTTTTCAAGTTGCTCACCGGCTTTGATACCTTCCCAGGTAGAAGCCAGCTTGATCAGTACGCGCTCTTTGCTGATGCCAGACTCTTCGTACAATTTGATGAGCTTGCGGCCTTTGGCAATCATCGCGTCGATGTTGAAAGACAGACGTGCATCCACTTCTGTAGAGATACGGCCTGGAACCACTTTAGTAATTTCAGCGCCAATCAACACTGCAAGTTTGTCAGCAGCATTTTCAATTTGTTGTTCTTTGGAACCACCTTGTGCTTTTGCATAAGCAATGGCAGTCTCAATCAATGGTGCGTACTCTGGGATTTGGCTGGCTTTCAACACCAGAGATGGGTTTGTGGTTGCATCCACAGGTTTAACACTTTTGATTGCTTCAACATCACCAGTGTCAGCCACGATGGTTGTCATTGCTTTCAACTGATCTAATAAGTTTGCCATTCGATTGCTCCTAAAAATTGCAATAATCGTTTACGTATAGTTATACATAGAAACCTCCAACATTATAACTGAATTTATTTGAGTTGGTTAAGCCTCGTTTTTGCTTTAAATAGGCGCCAGCCTTGGGGCAGCCAGATACGAACCATACATTTTTTTGATTAAAATCAAATGATTGAATCAGGTTTTTACAGTGGATAAAGGGGTTCTGACTTTTCATTTATCCCCTTTTCGGGCACAATTCACCTTTTTTGCAAGTGATTAATCAGTTGGGCATATGGGTTCTGTCACCTCTTTAAACAAAGAACAAAACCAGACTCGCTTCGCACAATTACCTGTCGATTGGTATCTGCATCCGGAGATATATGCGCTGGAGCAGAAACACCTGTTCGCGGCAATTCCACAATATATCGGCCACGAGCGCATGATCCCCAATGCGGGTGATTATCGCGCCCTGGACTGGATGCACAATGCAACAGCCCTGGTAAATCAAGCCGGCAAACCTCAGCTCATCAGCAATATTTGCCGCCACCGCCAGGCCGTGATGCTCAATGGCCAGGGTAATACTCAACACATTGTTTGCCCGTTACATCGCTGGACCTATGATTTAGGCGGGCAACTGTTAGGTGCGCCGCATTTCGAACAAAACCCCTGCCTGCACCTCGAAAAACAGGCCCTGACTGAATGGCAAGGCCTGTTATTTAAAACCAATGACCAGGCCACCAAGCAAAAAGGCCTGGAGATTGCAAATATCCTGAAACAGCTCGGGTGCAAGCAAGATTTCGACTTCACCGTCTACCACTTTGATTCCGCCATTGTCGATCATTACGATTTCAACTGGAAAACCTTTATTGAGGTTTACCTTGAAGACTATCATGTCGGGCCTTTCCACCCGGGCCTGAACCAGTTTGTCGATTGCGGTGAACTGAACTGGGAGTTTGGCGAGCATTACAGCGTACAAACGGTTGGCTACAAACCATTGCCGGATTACAGTCTCTCCCCTGTTTACAAACAGTGGCAACAAGCAGTGACTGATTACCAGCAAGGCACTACGCCTAAGTATGGCGCGATCTGGTTTGTACTCTACCCATTTCTCATGATTGAATGGTATCCCAACGTGCTGGTGGTCTCTCACATTATTCCCACTGGCATTGAATCTTGCCAGAATGTGGTTGAGTTCTACTATCCTGAAGATATTGCCTTATTTGAACGCGAATATATCAAAGCCCAACAGGCGGCTTATTTTGAAACAGCGGTTGAAGACAAAGAAATTTGCCAGCGCATGCATGACGGCCGCAAAGGGCTGTTTATGCTAGGCAAAGATGAACGTGGCCCTTACCAGCATCCCATGGAAACGGGTCTGGAACACTTTCATCAGTGGTACCGCAAGCAGATGGAGCCGCATCTGCCTGACCATTTACAGCGCTAGGCTTCTGTTTGCTAAAGTCCCGACAAGTAAGTGACAGGCATCCCAAACACTGGCACCCTGTGCATTGGCGCCTTGGCAGTTACTGGATGCTGTTGGCAGGGTTAGGATTTGCCATCATGGGGGCTTTTGTGAAAGCAGGCTCGGCGCGTTTCACCTCCAGTGAGCTGGTATTTTACCGCTCTGCGTTTGGTTTCCTGATGATTGCGGCGCTTGTCTGCTGGCAACGCAAGCCCTTGAAAACACCATTACTCGCCATGCAGCTACGTAGGGCGTGCATAGGCTTCACGGCTTTGCTACTGTTCTTCTATGCCATCGCGCATTTACCGCTCGCCACAGCGATCACGCTTAACTACACCTCACCGATGTTCCTGGCCCTGCTCTCGCCATGGCTGCTAACAGGTGACAAACCACTTACACGTCAACAACGGTTAGTGTTGAATATGTGTGTCGCAGGTGGATTTGCTGGCATTTGCCTGCTACTGCAACCCACGTTTCATAGGGACCAACTGCTTGCTGGCGGCATAGGCCTACTCTCTGGCATAGGCGCCGCCCTGGCCTACGTTCACGTCAAACAGTTAGGCATACAAGGCGAGCCGGATTGGCGAACTGTGTTTTACTTTACCTTGGTTTGCACTGTTGCCAGCGTATCCTGGATGCTCATTGACCATATGACCGCCCTAAGCTGGCAAGACCTGCCGTTATTAACTGGCCTGGGACTATCGGCGACCTTCAGCCAACTGGCGTTGACGCGTGCTTATCGCACCGGTAACACCCTGACGGTAGCAAGTCTGGCTTATAGCACCGTGGTGTTTGCCACGTTAATAGGCATCATTGTCTGGGGTGAAACCTTGAGCTTGCACGAGATTGCCGGCATGTTACTGATTGCTGCTTTTGGCATATTGAGTACGCGTAGCAAACAATAAAGCGCTCTTGCAACCAATAAAAAAGTCACTCTTAAAATCAAGAATGACTTTTTAAATAAACGACCAGTCACTGGAGTGAGTGTGTTAAGGCTCCAGCAATCCGCAACGCATAGCGATCAGTGCAATCTCCGCCGAGTTTTGCGCGTTGAGCTTTTGCTTGATATTGTACAAATGCGTCCCCACGGTACGCGGACTCAGGAATAAGGTTTCTGCGATTTCGTTGGTCGACTTACCACGCGCCAGCGACATAAACACTTCAAACTCGCGTTCACTGAGCACATCGACAGGGTTCTGCTCACCCGACAACTGTTGGATAGCCATTTGCTGCGCCACGCTAGCTTCAATATATTTTTTGCCCTGCGCCACACTGCGGATTGCCTTAATCAGCTCTTCAGCCGCGCTACGTTTGGTCACATAGCCCATAGCGCCCGCATTCAGCACGCGTTTCGGATGCACGGAATCTTCATGCGCAGACAGCACCAGAATACGTGCATGATTATCTTTGGCCAAAATACGCTCAATCGCCTCCATACCACCGATGCCGGGCATGGTGATGTCCATGACCACGACTTGGGGCTGGTGTTCGACATAGGCCTTGATGGCAGCTTCACCACTTTCGGCCTCAGCAATCACTTTGATTTCCTGGTCTGATTCGAGCAACATTTTAAAGCCCATCCTGACCACGGCATGATCATCCACCAGCATTACACTAATCACGTTTATCTCTCCCTTTTATTCTATGCTGATTGTATAGGCAATCTAATTTCCAGAGTGGTTCCGCGACCGGCGTCTGGCTGTGAAACCACTTTAAACTGGCCATGCAAGGCCTGGACACGCTCACGTATGCCAAGCAGGCCGAAATGCTGTGTTTGATCTACCGTTTCTATTTGCATGCCTACCCCATCATCACAAATCATCAGACGCAAACCCTCGGTATCCGTCAGCAGATGTACGTTGATGCATTGGGCATGGGCATGTTTAATGGCATTATTCACCGCCTCTTGCACAATCCGGTAGAGGTTGATGTTCACGTTTTCGCCCATTGGCGGGAACTCTCCAGACACATGTAACTGAATATTCAATTCAGGATGCTGAGCCTGGTAGCCTGACACCATGTCGCGTAGCGTTTCTACCAAGCCCATGTTATCCATGGCAGCCGGACGCAGCTGGCGAATAATATTATGCATACCATCGTAAATATGGTTGGCCGCAGCGACGATGGTTTGTGCACTGGCCGCAATGTCAGGCGCATTTTCCCTGGTTTTATTGACAATGGCGACGGCAAAAGTCTTGATCGCGGTTACATATTGCCCCAGCTCATCATGTAGCTCTCGTGCCAGGCTACGTCGCTCGTCTTCAATATGCTGCTGGATTAGCTGTGTCAACTGGCGGTTCTGTTCCAATTGCCGCTCGGCATCCAGCGACACCGCCATCTGATTAAGGCTCAAGCCTATCCTGTCAAACTCAGGCACTGAAAAGCGCTCCAGACGCGCGGTTAAGTCGCCCTGCTCTATGCGGTTAATGGCATGCAAAATATGCCTGACCGGCCGTAAAGCATGACTCAGCAACCCATACACCAGCAAGTTAAGCAGCACAAAAAAACCGACTCCCATGGTCATCAACTGCAAAAAACCGGACCATGCCTCGCGGATAGAGCCTTCTGCACTAGAGGTGATAATCAATGTACCGTAACGAATACGACGCGTCACTGTTTCCACTTTCGGGGCGACCAATTTGACAAACCACTCCGGTGGATTGATCTCAGATTTAAACGTTGAAGTCGGTGAAATGTACAAAGGGTTATTGGAATAGTCGTATAACTCGATACGGCTGCTACGCACATAGCCCAGGGAGCGCAAAAAATCTTGCAACACATAATGCGTAGGCCCCAGACTGGGATTCATGGCCGAACTGACAATGACGGTATCCAGTAACTGCACTGTCACCCGCGTAGCTGCCTCTACCCGCTCGCGAATACTGTCTTTGGTATCGCGCACCAGCACCACGCCTGCCGCGACCAGAAAAACGAGCGACAGCATGGTGACTAAAAGATTTAACCTGAAACGTAAACTCATGGGCTTGATGATAATCGCAATTCGCCTATTAAACTGTAACTACCGCGTATTCTCACAGCGTAAAATCATTAAATTCTGCAAGGCCAGCGCTTAGTCTTTAATTTTTAACGCATCCCACTCTTTTGGTTTAGGTGGATAAGCCAGTGGCAACGCATTTAAGGTCTCCAGCAACAGGCGAGAAATCAGCAGATTGCGGTTGGTTTTTGAGTTGGCCGGAATCACATACCAAGGGGCATATTCGGTAGAGGTGGCTTGCATAGCTGATTCATACGCTTGCATGTACTCATCCCAAAGCGCACGCTCTTCAAGATCTTTAGGGTTAAATTTCCAATGCTTGGTCGGCTCATCCAAGCGCTCTTGCAAGCGTTCCTTCTGCTCCTCTTTTGAGATATGTAAAAAACACTTGATCAAAGTCGTACCGGTCTCGGTCAACATACGCTCAAAATCGTTAATCTGCTGGTAACGGCGTTTGCATTCCGCTCCATCAATCCAGCCATGCACCTTCACAATCAACACGTCTTCATAATGGCTACGGTTAAAAATAACCAACTCACCCTTGGCCGGCACTTGGGCATGCACGCGCCACAAATAATCATGCGCCAACTCATCAGCACTAGGCGCCTTAAAACTCGCCAGACGGATGCCCAACGGGTCACAAGCACTAAATACTTGTTTGACTGTACCATCCTTGCCACTTGTATCCATGCCCTGCAACAGCAAAATCACCTTATGCTTGCCCTCCGCATGCAAAATATCCTGCCGCGCATTAATCGCCTCAGTCAGCTTTGCCAACTCGGCCAAATCTTGCGCTTTATCTTCATTACGCGCGGATCGATCATCTGCAGAATATTGCTTGAGGGAGAATTTTTTAGAGTTAACGCGGTATTTTTCCAGCTTTTCCATGAGGCCTGCCAAGATTAAAAAATCACAAGCAGTGTATCTCAAGCTGAGAGGGTTGCAAAAGGTGAGTCTAAGTGAGAAGCATAATGCGTGGGTGATACGTTAACAATATTCGACTCTGATCGTCTTAATGAGTAATTAAATATCTAACCACTCAATCGTCGTTGCCGTTAAATAAAATCATCAGCAATACAACCTTGTCATTTATCCAGCCCTGCCAGAAATCGTATCAATATAAACGCGCCAAAGGTAATCAAACACTGCACCAAAGGCAAAAACAGAAAAATCAATGCGCCTTGCGCATCCGGGCGTACAAACAAGGTGTGGTAATAAGCCGCTATAGCCAACATAACCATTACCGCTGAAACCGCAAGCCACCAAGACTGAGCACGAGTAGTCTTCAACAGTTCAGTCGCACAAGCCATCAGCAAATAAGGCAACACGCTCCAAAGGCAAATCAGTATTCCCGCTTTGCTGTGTAAAAAACGCCAGTCAGTGGCGGCAACCCGCTCAAAAGAGACCTTAGACACTCCGCCTAGCAAAGCCAAACTTTGGATTTTATTTGTTGTATGCATAGTCATCGGTTTACATCGAACTGGGTGGTTTTAGTGGTTGTCGGGATTGATCAATACGCGTGGGCAAAACAAGTTGCCCACCCTACTCGACTGTTCATAAAAGAATCTTTTCGCCGGTCCCGCTTGACTGATGGGTTAGCATCAACTTTTGACGCCTAAGCACCTGTAATGGGGATATTGTCACATGCATTTCTTGGGGTCGTTAACTTCCAGCTATCTATTCGATATGTATCTTTAGGTATATGAACTATATACGAGCAAGTCTTTGAGATACTTCGTCCCAACACAATATTTTTATCGTCCTCAGATACTATTGTCCAGCCTGGACCAAGTTGATTATAGTGTCGGCCAATTTGCATGTTTAAACTATTCTCGATGTCAGCAATCTTTACGGAATTCATACATGATCCGAGAAAGATTAAAGGCCCAAAACTGCAAGTTAACAATATAAGTTTTTTAAAAGCCATGGGACTTTAAACCTAACGTTAATGTTGTTGCTAACGTTTGACATAAGGGGCGGTGCGCGTCAGCGCAGCGTCCCGCTTGATGGATGGGTTAGCCATTTATTTGTTCTGTTTTGACGAAGCAGAAGCAACCGACGGTATATATGTGCAATTGCTAATATCGGAGAGTGCATTTGCTTTCTCTACAGGGTTGAGTGTCCAAGTTGCTACATTTAATCCATTGAGCCGGACATAGTAGTTTTCACCCGCTTTGGTGCAAAGATTCAGGTCGGTTTTTTTACCGAAATTTGCGTAGTAAGACCAAAATTGATGGATATGGTGACAACCTTCGCTGACATAGAAATAGGTATAGCTCCCACCACTTAGATCAGCGGTTTTATTCCCATCAATGGTGAATTGTGCATCAAAGGCTCCAAGCAGAAATTTGTCAGGCCGATATATGTAGATTGCGGAAGCTGATGCTTCAGGTTTCGGAGCGTCTTGATAGGTTGGTCCACTTGACGCGCAACCGACTAAAGTAAATAGCAATAAAACTAGAAAAAGAGTACGCATTTAAATTGCCTATGGCTAACGTTAATTAGACCCCAAAAACGAACCTAAATTTTTATTGAGTCCTGAGTCTATAAACTTATTAAAATTATTTATCATAATAAAATCAATGCTTAGAGATTTTTTATTACACCCTTAAAACTGGATATCGCAATGGAAAACACAACTCAGCTAAAACCGGCCCTAAAGTTTTTCCTTATCAAACGTTACGGATGAGCTTTGTGGCCAACGCGCTAAAGAAGCCTGTGCTGATTTAAAGCTATTTTTTAAACCATTTCAAGCGCACTTTTGAATACTTAATCAGCCAGTATTCTTGCAATAAAAAAACGCCAGCTTCTGCTGGCGTTTTTTACGATCAAATGACTTAGTCTTTAGAAGCACGTTTACGCTCGTGCTCTAACAGGTAGCGTTTGCGCAGACGGATGGTTTTCGGTGTGATTTCAACCAATTCATCATCGTCAATAAACTCTACGGCACTTTCCAGGCTGAGTGAAACTGGTGGAATCAAGCGTACCGCTTCATCAGTCCCAGAGGCACGCACGTTGGTGAGTTGTTTACCTTTAATTGGGTTAACAACCAGATCGTTGTCGCGGCTGTGAATGCCGATGATCATGCCTTCATACAATCTGTCGCCTGGGCTAGAGAACATTTTGCCGCGATCTTGCAACTTCCATAAGGCATAGGCAACAGCCTCGCCTTGTTCAGCTGAAATAAGCACACCATTACGACGGCCTGGCATGTCTGCTTTTACAGGGGCATATTCGTCAAAAATATGCGCCATCAAACCTGTACCACGGGTTAAGGTTAAGAACTCACCCTGGAAACCAATCAGGCCACGTGCTGGGATGCGATATTCCAAACGTGTACGACCGTTACCATCAGATTCCATGTTGGTCATTTCACCACGGCGGCGACCCAACTCTTCCATGACTGCACCCTGGTTTTCATCTTCAACGTCGACCGTCAGGATTTCATAAGGCTCACATTTTTCACCATTGATTTCTCTGAACACCACACGTGGTTTACCAACGGCGATTTCAAAGCCTTCACGACGCATGTTTTCCAGCAAAATGGTCAGGTGCAGCTCACCACGGCCTGATACACGGAATACATCGGTGTCTTCTGTATCTTCAACGCGCAAAGCTACGTTAACCAATAACTCTTTGGTTAAACGATCACGAATTTGACGTGAGGTGATGAATTTACCTTCAGTACCGGCCAGTGGCGAAGTGTTCACCATAAAGTCCATGGTCAAAGTCGGCTCATCTACACCCAGATGTGGCAAACCTACAGGCTTATCACGATCACAGATGGTGAAGCCAATACCGATTTCTTCAATGCCTGAAATGATCACAATGTCACCGGCTTCAGCTTCTTCAACCGGCACGCGCTCCAAGCCTTTAAAACCAAGCACCTGGTTGATACGGCCTTGTGCCACTTGTTCGTCTTCGCGCATCACTGCCACTACCTGGCCTGGCTTGATGCGGCCATTGGTGATACGGCCCACGCCCAAACGACCGGTATAAGTAGAGTAATCCAGAGCCGAAATTTGCAATTGCAGTGGCGCTTCGCTGTCACCTTTAGGCGGTTCAACATGACTTAAAATCGTGTCAAACAGCGCGCGCATATTGTCTGAAGGTGTCTTCAGGTCCAGCGTTGCGAAACCATTCAATGCTGAGGCATAAACAACCGGAAAGTCCAATTGCTCATCGGTCGCGCCCAGGTTGGCAAACAAATCAAATGTATGGTTGATCACCCAATCAGGACGCGCACTTGGGCGGTCCACCTTGTTAATCACCACAATAGGTTTTAAACCGAGGGCCAAGGCTTTCTTGGTCACAAAACGCGTTTGCGGCATCGGGCCATCAACGGCATCCACCAGCAACAATACGCCATCCACCATCCCCAACACACGCTCCACCTCACCACCAAAGTCGGCGTGCCCAGGAGTATCTACAATATTGATGTGCGTGCCTTCATAGGTTAAGGCCGTGTTTTTTGCCAAAATAGTAATACCGCGCTCTTTTTCCAGATCATTACTATCCATCACCCGCTCTGTCACCGCTTGGTGTGAAGCAAACGTGCCAGATTGCTGGAGTAATTTATCAACCATGGTGGTTTTACCGTGGTCAACGTGGGCGATAATTGCGATATTTCTAAGATTGCGTGCCATGTGAACTGCCATATGTTTGGAAAGGGCGCGATTTTATCACAAATCAACTAAATATTTGACTTTTAAAATAAAATGGCTATACTGCGAACAACTTTAAAACGCAGCTGGTACTTGACCCGCTATCTTAACGTTTTAGATTCATTGCCCTGACCTGTCGATAACTCGCGAAATTTTGAGGTTATCATCTTTAGATGAAGTCTTCATGACACATCTTCTTTTATCGGTTAGTGGCCATGCCCAAGCGCCGGTAAAAGCAATTCATTTCTAATCATGTAATGTTGCTTTGGCTTTGTTAATCGTCCCTCACATCAAAATGTGTTGGTCAAAATTACAAGCTTTGATTTTGCTTTACTAGCGCCCTTTTTAATTGTTGATGAAAGGGACATTCCTTGTCTTTTGCAGATTTAAATCTTGACCCATCCATTTTGCGTGCATTAACCGATGCAGGCTATGAAAACCCAACCCCTATCCAGGCGCAATCTATCCCTGAAGCATTACAAGGCCGTGACATCATGGCCTCCGCTCAAACCGGTACAGGCAAAACCGCTGCTTTCACCCTGCCCGCATTAAACCTGCTGGCAACCCAACACCCGGTCCACAGCCGTGGCCCACGTATTCTGGTGCTGACACCAACACGTGAACTGGCAGCACAAGTGAACGAAGCCGCCCGTAAATACGGTAAATTCCTGCGCGCCCGCTGTATCAGTATCGTGGGTGGCATGCCTTACCCATTGCAAAACAAACTGCTGTCACAGCCATTAGATATTCTGGTAGCGACTCCAGGCCGCTTTATTGACCATCTGGAACGCGGCCGCATTGATTTAAGCCGCTTGCAAATGCTGGTGCTGGACGAAGCTGACCGCATGCTGGACATGGGCTTTATGCCAGACGTTGAGCGTATCTGTGAAGCCTTGCCTGCTGAGCGCCAAACCTTGCTGTTCTCTGCGACGCTGGATGGCATTATGGATATCGGCAAACGCTTCTTGCGTAACCCGCTCACTATTCAAGTGGCTGGCCAGAAAGAAAAACACGCCAATATTGAACAACGCCTGCACTTTGTGGACGACATGAACCACAAAAACAAACTGCTGGAACACTTGCTGATTGCCCCAGATGTGAATCAAACCATTATTTTCACTAGCACCAAGCGTCACGCTGATCTGCTGGCTGAAGACCTATATGCTGCAGGCCATAAAACGGCTGCATTGCATGGTGATATGACACAAGGTGCGCGTAACCGCACACTGACCAAACTGCGTCATGGCGACGTGAAGGTGTTGGTTGCCACCGACGTGGCTGCACGCGGTATCGACGTACAAGGCATCTCACACGTGATCAACTACGACCTGCCAAAATTTGCAGAAGACTATGTGCACCGGATTGGCCGTACTGGCCGTGCGAACAACACTGGTGTCGCCATTTCATTTGCCTCTAACGCTGACCGTCACCTGCTGCGCAAAATTGAGCAGTACACCGGACAGAAACTACAGGCTGAAGTGATTGCCGGTTTCGAACCTAAGCGCGCAGCGCGCATGGATGATGGCGAAGGCCGTCGCGGCAAACGTCCAGGCCAAGGCAAACCACAGGGTAAAGGCGGTTTCCGCCGCGATGACCGTCAAGGTAAGTCTTTTGGCGATCGCGTTGCCCGTGAAGGCGGCAGCCGTGACTCACAAGCTAACAAGCCACGCGCCCCACGCCCAACCGAGACCAGAACAGACAAAGAAGTCAACGGTAATAGCAAGAGTTACAACAAAGATACCGACTTTCAGTTTGCACGCGCATTGGCTGACGAGTTTGGTCAACGCCGTCCACGTCCAGCCGGCAACAACCAGGAGCGCTTTGGCAACCCAAATGCTAACCGTGGCAATAACAAACCACGTCCGGCAGGTAAGTCGTTTGGTGATTCTGGTGTAAAACGTCCTCGTTCATTCGTTTAAGCCTAGCCTATGTCTGAGCAAACCACAGTAGATTTTCGTACGCTCGGCCTGGCCGAGCCGCTGTTAAAAGCGATTGAAGAGTCTGGTTATACGACACCCACCCCTATTCAGGCGCAGGCCATTCCCTTGGCCTTGCAGCGCATGGACTTGATGGCGGGTGCGCAAACGGGTACCGGCAAAACGGCAGCGTTTTCCTTACCTATTTTGCATACCCTGTTACCACTTGCCAGCACTAGTACCTCGCCAGCCAAACACCCGATCCGGGCATTGGTACTGGCGCCCACGCGTGAGCTGGCCATCCAGGTCTATGACAGCATCAAGACTTATGCCAAACACACGGCGCTTCGCAGCCTGGTGGTATATGGTGGAGTGGATATTAAGACACAAACTCCGCATTTAAAAACCGGCGTCGAGATTCTGGTGGCCACCCCTGGCCGGTTGCTGGATCACGTCGAGCAAAAGACTTTGTCTTTAAGCCAGGTACAGTTTTTGGTACTGGACGAAGCCGACCGTATGCTGGACATGGGTTTTATGCCAGACCTGAAACGCATCCTGGCATTGCTGCCCAAGCAACGCCAGAACCTCATGTTTTCTGCCACATTTTCTGACGAGATTAAAAAGCTTGCCGATGCTTTCTTGAATAATCCAACATTGATCGAAGTGGCGCGCAGCAATGCGACCAATGACAATGTGGAACAAAAAGCTTACTTGGTGAATAGCGACCAGAAACAACGCTTCCTGGTACAGCTGCTCAAGCAATACACCAATCAGCAGGTCATTGTGTTCACAAAAACCAAGCTCTCGGCCAGCAAGCTGGCGCGTGCGCTTGAGCGTGACCAGATTCCCTGTAGCGCCATCCACGGAGACAAGTCACAAAAAGAGCGTATTGAAGCACTGGATGCGTTTAAAGCTGGTTCGATTCATGCACTGGTTGCAACCGATGTGGCAGCGCGAGGCCTGGATATCACCGACCTGCCGCTGGTCATCAATTACGAAATCTCTACCGCACCAGAAGACTATGTACACCGTATCGGCCGTACGGGTCGCGCAGGCGCCAAAGGCATCGCGATTTCGCTGATTGATGAAGACGAAACCAAATACTTTGACGAAATCGAAAAGCTGATTAAAAAGCAGATTCCAAAAGAAAAAGGTGCTGTCAGCAACCGGCCGGCGCGTACTGCAAAAGGTGTAAAAGCGGATGATTCCTGGTTTCATCAGCCGTATGAGCCGACCTCAGCGGCTGTGGCACCTAAGCTCGTCCCTGCAAAAGCCACTTCTGCGAAACGTAAAGTTGTTGCGGCCCTGTTAGGTGGTTTTGGTTTTAAAGCTTCCCCACAACCGCGCAATCAGGCAAAACGCGGTACTGGTAAATCGCGGCAAAAGGCTGAAAACAAAGAAGCCGAAGCAGTCGAAACCGTCAGTGCTGAATCATAAAAATAAGAAGCCCCGACACCATCGGGGCTTTTTTATATCTATTTTAGGCGAAGTTAGCCTTCACGGTTACGCATAAAGTCCGCCACGCCATAGAGCTGATTGGCAATATGCTTCATCAGCGCCTCATCAAACTCTAGTGTATGCATGGCTTTAATCATGCAATACATCCATTGGTCACGCGCAGACTCATCGATGGGAAAAGGCATATGCCGGGCGCGTAAACGTGGATGTCCGTACCGTTCAATATACAGTTGAGGCCCGCCTGTCCAGCCCATCAAAAACATAAATAGCTTTTCTCTGGCTGAAGTTAAATCAGCCTGGTGGATGGCACGCAAACCGGCGACTTTAGGATCTGTGTCCATAATATCGTAAAAAGTCTCGACCAGCTTACGTATGGTCTCAGGCCCTTTTTCAGAGCCACCCAGCCAGTCAAACAGGGATTGCTTGGCCGTGTTTGGCTCTTGTATCTCCAATGCCATGCTGATCAGCCTGCTACTTGAGGGGTAACCAGGCCAGCTGCCTGTTTGGCGCGTTCTCGCGCCAATTCAGTGTTGTCTGCAGTTGCCAATGCGACGCCCATACGGCGACGGACAAACGACTCTGGTTTGCCAAACAGGCGGATTTCACTGTTAGGAACAGACATGGCAGCCTCCAGACCGTGATAGGCCAAGGTTTGCGTATCCGCACCACCATATATCACTGCGCTGGCACCGACTTCGCGCTGGGCAACATCTACCGGCAATCCGAGAATCGCGCGTGCATGCAGTTCAAACTCATTCAGGCGTTGGGTACACATGGTCACCATGCCGGTGTCATGTGGTCGTGGGCTGACTTCAGAGAACCATACCTGCTCGCCTTTGACGAATAATTCAACACCAAACAGGCCTTGCCCGCCTAAGGCATCAGTGACTTTCTTGGCAATCTCTTGTGCATTTTTCAGTGCTTGCGGATGCATGGCTTGAGGCTGCCAGCTTTCCACATAATCACCCTGCTTTTGCACATGACCAATCGGTGCACAGAAGTGTGTTTCTATTTGTCCTTCAGCATTTCTGGCACGCACGGTCAGCAAGGTAATTTCATAATCAAAATCAATCTGGCCTTCAACAATGACAACCCCCTGGTTGACCCGACCGCCACTCGCCGCATATTCCCAGGCTGTTTTAACCTCAGAAGCCTGTGTAATACGTGACTGGCCTTTGCCGGAAGAAGACATGGTTGGCTTGATAAAACATGGATAGCCAATGCCGCCATCAATCGCTGCTTGCAATTCAGCTTCAGAACGGGCAAACGCATACGGTGACGTCGGCAGGTTTAATTCTTCAGCGGCCAGTCGGCGGATCCCTTCACGGTTCATCGTCAGTTGCACGGCGCGCACGGTAGGGACCACCGTCACGCCAGTGGCTTCAATCTCAGCCAGTGCTTGCGTGTTTAATGCTTCAATTTCCGGCACGATATAATGTGGTTTGACCTGATTAACCAGCGTTTTTAATGCCGTGGCATCGGTCATGTCTATGGTGTAAGAATGATGAGCCACCTGATGACCGGGCGCACGCGCATAACGGTCCACTGCAATGACTTCTACCCCTAAACGCTGCAAGGCAATAATCACCTCTTTACCAAGCTCACCACTGCCCAACAACATGACCTTGGTCGCATTCGCGCTCAACGGGGTACCAATCATTTTCAGCTCCACTGTAAAAGTGCAATGATACCATGCGTGATTTAGCAAGCTGCTGATTGTGTCTGATTTATGTCATAAGAATATGTGATTTGTCACTGGCAAGGACAAACAAAAAACCTCGCAGTTGCGAGGTTTTTTACTTATTGATGGCTAAACGGAAATGCCGTGTTTATCCATGCGGTAGCGCATGGTCATGCGGGTGATTCCCAACAATCGGGCCGCTTTCGAGACATTATTACGAGACTGCTCTAATGCATTGAGTAACATGGCCTTTTCTGCGCCATCGAGGGTTACCGGTGCATCTCCCTGTGCGACTGGATTGCCATTGACTGCCGCCATTTGCGGCAACCCCAGATCATGCTCAGAGATCATGGCTTGCGTACACATCAATACAGCGCGGCTGATTTGGTGCCGCATTTCACGCACATTGCCAGGCCAGTGGTAACCTTGTATTGCCATCAGCGCCAACGGGCTAAATTCGTGATGCGGTAACGCATACCGCTTTTCGGTCATTTGCCTGAAGTAATTTGCCAGCAACAACACATCCTGGCCACGATCTCGCAGTGGCGGCATCTGCATGGTGATGACATTTAAACGGTAATAAAGGTCTGAGCGGAAACGCCCTTCGCTAGACATCTGATACAAATCTCGATTGGTTGCAGCAATAATACGTGCTTGAACAGGACGCTCTTTGGTCGAACCCAGGCGCCGTACCATTCTGCGTTCCAGCACATTAAGTAATTTTGCCTGCAAGCCCAGGGGCAGTTCGCCAATCTCATCCAGGAATAAAGTCCCGTCTTCGGCTGACTCGATCAAGCCAGGACGGGAAGCCACTGCATTGGTAAAGGCACCCTTCTCATGGCCAAACAGTTCGCTTTCAATCAACTCTGCTGGTAAAGAGGCGCAATCCACATGTACAAAAGGCTTGTCATGATTGGCACAATTAGCGTGTAAGTAACGGGCGACAACATCTTTGCCTGTACCTGTTTCGCCAGTAATCAAAACAGTTGGCTGGACCGCATCGCTGAGTGCGCTCAGTTGCGCAATTCTGGTAATTTGCTGACGCACGCTTTGCATGGCAGCACTTTCACCAATGAGCTGCACCGACTCATTCACTATGGTATCTCGTTGCCGGGAATAATCCAGGCTGGTCTGTAAATCAGTTGTTTTTTCGTTTTTTTGGATAATGAGCAACAACTCTTCAAGATCAATGGGCTTTTTCAAGTAATCAATCGCGCCCAGTTTGATGGCGTTGACCGCATCGCTCACGTCGCCAAAGGCAGTCATCACGATAGTATTAATATTTCTTGCAACAAAATCAGACAGTAAATCCAGACCATTACCATCCGGCAAGCGCATATCCAGTAAGGCCATGTCTGGTTCAAATTGCTTGACCAGCAATCTGGCATCTTGCAGAGACTCAGCGTGCTCGCACTCGAATCCGGCTTTTTGCAAACGCTTGACTACCGCTTTTGCAAATAGCACCTCATCCTCTACCAACAGAATTTTTTTCTTGAATGGCAAAAAAACAGATTTGTCCGTGGATGATGAAAGTTGTGAAAGCACGCCTGGTCCCTTTTATATTAGTCGTTATCGTAGCTAGCTAATGATTGCTTAGGTTTGAACTCGTAACGCACACCAAACCAGGCTGCACGCGGTGCTCCAGGCAACAGGCTTAGCACTTTACGTTCGTCATCAAAGTTGCCATTATTATCAAACAGGCTCTCGGCTAAACGGCCTGCGATGTAATAGTCTTTGTCAAAGATATTGGTTGCTTTGGCAAACATTTTCCAGCCATTACCGAAGTTGTATTGGCTATCCAGGTTGACAATAAAGTAACCGCCCAGTTTGCCGCGACCCGTTGCACAATCATCGCCAGCATTACAAGCTGCTGAATTGGATTGATGACTATTATTCTCGTTACCTAACACATACTGGCTGGAGTAGCCGATCACATTGGTACCGATATTCCAGCTTTGGGTAACTGCGTATTGAGCACGTAATTTGAGTTGATGTTGTGGAATCGCAGGAATCCTGTCGCCACTTCTAGCAGTATAAATACCGTTATTAGCTACACCACTTGAGTTAGACGCATTTACAAACTCAACATCAGTATCATAAGTAGCATCTACAAAGCTGTATGAAGCACTCCACTTAAACTTTTCAATAAAACCATTGACACCCAGGTCAATACCTTGGCGCTTGGTTCTACCTACGTTTTTAAAGTATCCGGCGCCAGTTTGTGAATTTGCCGCTGTAAACTGGATGTCATCATGGTTAATTGCATGGTAAACACCGGCATTCCAGAATACGTTGTCGGTCAATTGTCCACGTCCACCAAACTCATAGGTTTTAGCAACTACTTGATTCAAAGGCGGATCATCTGCCAATGCAGCTGGCAACAGACAAGGAGAGGCCGGATTAGAACAACCCACTTCAATTGCGGTTGGCGCACGGCTGGATTCACTGTAAGAGGTGTACACCGTGAGCGATTTGGTTGGTGTATAGGTTAGACCGACAGTAGGATTCAAGCGAGTGTAACTATCTTTCGCAGTCAGGCTATTAAAGTTGTTCGCGGCTGATGCAGGACCACGCAAAGTATCAGTGTTGTCGATACGCGTAAAGTTCCAACTCGCGCCTGCATTCAGATGCCAGAATTCATTAAGAGAGAGTGTATCTGTTGCAAATAAGCGGGCCGTGTACTGCTTGCCGGTTAATCCGACTGTCTGACGTTGGCCAAGCGCACCATCACCTTCAAGGACAGGTGCGCGGGTAGGATCAAATACTGGATCACTCTCTGTAAACGCCACGCCGTTATTCAGCACAGTGCCGTCTGTATCACCAATATTGATTTGCTCCGATTGCTTGAAGCGAATGAGACTGTAATCATACCCGGCACCGACCACGAACTGGTTTTCTTTGCCGAACAAGTCTTGATTGAAGGTTGCCTGACCCGTTGCACCATAAGTATTCTGGCTAGTGTGAGTTCTATTCATCACTGCACCGGTCAGCTCACAGTCATCAGGAGAGCCTGGATCGCAGGTAATGTTTGGATAGCCTGCCAACGCCTCACCAATGTCAGCCTCGCCTTCATATCCATCACCATTTTTGGTTCTGCGGTTAGACTTCTTGTAATAGACATTACCAGACAGCATGGTGTCATTATTCAGCCAGTGACTGCCATTCAAAGCCAGGAAGTGTGAGTAATTGTTAGTTGCATCAGGGCGTGTGTGAATTTGGTCACGATCACCACTCAACAGAAACTCTGGTGTCAAACCGTTACCAATCAAAGTGTTATCTGCACCTATGTAAGTTAAATCCAGCTTGGTGGTTTCGTTTTGCCATCCAGTTTTTGCAAATAACTGGTTCACATGCGATGGTGAGTATTTTCTCCAGCCATTTTCAGTCGTATGCTGGAAACCAATCATGTAATCAACTGAGCCATCCTTTGACACACCACCGTACTCAGCTAAGGCACGTTGACGACCCCATGAGCCTGCTTCGTACTCAACGGCCGCACCCTGATTGTCTCGACCGCTCTTGGTCTGTATCGCAATCGCGCCGCCCAGTGTATTCAAACCGAACAATGGATTTGAGCCTGGAATTAACTGCATGTTGCCAATCGCGAAACTGGGGATTTTGTCCCATGAAGTCACATCGCCAAATGGTTCGTTGATACGCACGCCATCAATATAAGTTGAAAGGCCTTGTGGATTACCCAACAATGAAGAAGCAGAATAACCACGGAAATTAATTTCCGGCTGCCAAGGGTTACCGCCCAACTCTGTAACCGTCACGCCTTGCATATTGTTATTCATATAATCTGCAATAGAAACACCGGTTTGGTTATTAATTGCATCAGGATTAGCCATCTGAATATTGGCTGGCACCTTGTGAAGTGGCACACCTATCCCCTTTAATGGAGTAGTGCTATATACCTCAACTTTTTCCAGATTTAATGAGTCGGCTTTAGCAATCGCCACCTCTGCAGCATAAGCAGATACGATGGCGAGGACTAAAGGCTTGATTGTATTTTTTTTCATAAAGTAATGTCCCTTTTCCCGAAATACTTTTATTTTGATTTAAAAGCACTTCTATCGAGCAATAACCGTACCGGTTATTGCTACCAAAAAAAGATCATTAAAATCAATTAATTAAAATAAGGACTGGTGGATATCAACCATAAAAATGGTTACATACAACCAATTTTATGGTTTAAAGTGGTTTATTACAACCAGAATTACAGAGGGGTGAGGAAAATTTCTAGGCCGTAAGCATTACGGCCTGGATGCCAGGCATGATCTACCGCCAGCCCAGCTAAAGCAACTAGAGAATGAGAGGAAACTGGTTGAGTGGTTTTGACCTGAACAACAGGATAAAAAGCGCGCTGCCAGGGAGGCACTGCCAGCATCTGGAAAATAACTTTTAATTCACGCCTTGGCCGCTTGGCATCCGGTTGCAAAGCTTCACCACCACCACGTGGCATCAACAGCAATTCGATACCCTCAGGTAATGGGATAGGCTGGCCATACCGCTTATTTAAGGTAATAGCGGCTGGAGAGATACCAAGCTTGGCCAAGGCAATACCGCGTGCTTTGCTGACCTTGAACTGGACTTGCCACTCGCCCCACACCTGGTTTTGGTGGCCTTGCCAAATGAGCGGCGTTTGCGGTAGGGCTGCAGGTTTGCCAACGCAATATAAGCGCTGCTGGTAATGATGCAGGTAAGCCTTATGATGCTGGGTTTGACCTTGCAATGGCAGATGCAAATATCGATGCGGCTTCACAGAAGAAAGCTGCTGCCAGTAATCCTGCAATTGCTCACTATTGGGCATACGCAAATTCAGTTGCTGAAACCAGAAGCGTAACAAATTCTTGGCGCGCACCTCGCCAAGCGCGTATAACCGTGAAATATCCAGAGACTGGCCCAGCCACTCACCCCGGACATCGCATGCCTGCAAATCCTGATACGCAAGGGTATCCAGCAAGGTTTGTGCTTCTGCCAGATGGGTGGCGCTCCTCAATAAGGCATTATCCAGCTGTGGGTAACGCTCACGCATGACAGGCATGACCTTTTGCCGCATAAAGTTACGGTCATAACTCACATCGGTGTTACTTTCGTCCTCAACCCATGTCAGTTGCTGCTCAGATGCATATTGCAACAACTCGTCCTTGGACACCGTCAATAGCGGTCTGAGCAAATGCCGGCCTGAATCCCACTGCCCCATGGCACTCAAGCCTTTGACGCCTGCACCACGCATCAATTGCAACAACAGGGTTTCGGCCTGATCCTGCATATGATGTGCGGTCAGAATGGCGGATGCAGAGCGTTGCTGGCGTACGCGCTCCAGTGCCTGGTAACGGGCATCCCGCGCCGCTGCTTCAATGCCCAGCCCACTGTGAGAACTCACATGCACTTTTTCGCTATAAAACGGAACATTGCGCTCCAGGCATAACCGTTCGCACAAATGCAACCAGCCATCTGCATTGGGGCTCAACCCATGATGCACATGCATAGCCGACAAGGTAAATGGCAACTGCGTACGCAGCAGCACCAATGCATGTAGCAATACAACAGAATCAACACCACCACTCAATGCTAGCAGCAGATGTGGTGATGGCGAGGGCGAGACAGCATTTTGGCCACGAAGAAAAGTCGCAAGGACATTTTCCAGTGTGGCCAGCATGAAGGGACTATTTTTCACTGGTTGTTTTGAATTTACCGTAACTCATCAGGCGCTGGTAACGTGATTCCAGCAGTTGTGGCAATTTTTTGGCTTGCAGCGCTTTAAGTTGCTGGCCGATGGCTTGACCAATACGTTCCATCACTTCTTCGTAATTGCGATGAGCACCACCCAGTGGCTCACTGACGATGGTGTCTACCAAACCCAACGACTTCAGTCGGTCTGCAGTGATGCCCAATGTTTCAGCGGCATCCGGTGCTTTGCTGGCGCTTTTCCACAAAATGGATGCGCAGCCTTCAGGTGAAATCACAGAGTAAGTTGAATATTGCAACATGTTCAAATGGTCTACCACGCCCAACGCCAGGGCACCACCAGAACCACCCTCACCGATGACGACCCCAATAATCGGGGTTTTCAACTCGGCCATGACATAGAGGTTACGCGCAATCGCCTCGGATTGGCCTCGCTCTTCTGCACCGATACCTGGATAAGCGCCGGGAGTATCAATGAAGGTAATGATAGGCATGTGGAATTTTTCAGCCAGGCGAAACAATCGCAAGGCTTTGCGGTAGCCTTCTGGACGAGGCATACCGAAATTACGGTATTGGCGCTCTTTGATATCACGGCCTTTCTGGTGGCCCATCACCATCACCGGGATGCCTTTAAAACGCGCAATACCGCCAACAATGGCTGGGTCATCGGCATAGGCACGGTCACCATGCAACTCCTGGAAATCAGTGAATAAGGCATTGATGTAATCAATGGTGTAAGGACGTTGAGGATGTCTTGCGACTTGGGAAATTTGCCAGGCTGTCAGGCTCTGGTAAGTATCTTGCAACAGCTTACTATTCTTCTTTTGCAGCAAATCCAGCTCTTTGGAAATATCCAGAGAATCATGTTCATCATGTGAAACCTGTAAGGCTTCAATTCGCTTCTCGAGTTCAGCAATAGGCTGCTCAAAATCGAGATAAGTCAGTTTACTAGGCGTTAAACGTTTTGCACTCATTGTGAATTCCAATATGAGTTCTTAGAAAAAAGTTCAGGCATTATAAAGGATTTTGACGTTTTCTTTTGACAACCAGCCTTGTAAATTATGTAGCAGGTCGTCATGCAACACGACTTGCCAGTCATCTCCAAGCATCAGACTGACCTGCGCAGCCTGGTTATGATAGTCCACTTTGATCGGGCAACGTTTTTGTTCTTCACCGGCATAACGATAAGGTGTGAGCACAGTCATGAGGCGATGGACATCAGACGAACCATTGCAACTGATGGTGAGCATCTGCGCAAAACGGTTTCTGACCGCCGCCAGGTCATAGAGCTTTCTGGCACTGACACGGATGCCGCCAGAAAACTCATCGTGGCTGATACGCCCCTCTACCACCAGCAACAGGTCTTCTTTGATCCATTGCGCATGCTGTGTCAGCAGTTCTGCGCCAATCACCACATCAGCACGGCCAACCGCGTCATCCAGCGTCACGATCGCCATTTTTCCGCGCTGCGTCATGCGAACGCGCACGCCCATGACCACGCCTGCCAGCAGTTTAGGCTGATCCTGCGGAGCGAGTTCGCTGAGGTTGCCTTTGATAAAAGGTCCTAACTGCGCTTTGTAACTTAAATATGGATGACCACTGAGGTAAAAGCCGAGCGCCGTTTTCTCTTCCTGCAAGGCTTGTTCAGGGCTCCATGCCGGGATGGCCGGTAATTCATGACGCGTTTCAATCACACCACCAAACAAGCAATCCTGCCCGGCGTGAGCTGCGCCTTGCTCTGCCACACTGATCGCGGTATCCAGGCCCGCCAGCAAGGCGGCGCGGTTCTGTTCAAGTTTGTCGAACGCACCAGCACGGATCAAGGACTCAATGACTCGGCGGTTGACCTTGCGCAAGTCGAGCCGCTGGCAGAAATCAAACAAATCCTTAAAGGGGCCTTGCGCCTCGCGCGAAGCCATAATCAGTTCGATCGCCGCCAGACCAGTGCCTTTGATAGCACCTAAGCCGTACAGCACCTGCTGCGCATTGAGTGGTTTGAACTGGTAAATGCTGGTATTGATATCAGGCGGCAACACTTCAACATGATTGGCACCACAATCATCAAAGAAAGTATGCACGTTGTCGGTGTTGTTCATATCGGCAGACATGGTCGCCGCCAGGAACGCCGCGGGATAATGGGCTTTGAGGTAGGCCGTGTGGTAAGCAACCAAGGCATAAGCAGCCGCGTGCGACTTGTTAAAGCCATAGCCGGCAAATTTTTCCAACAAGTCAAACAGCTCGTTAGATTGTTGCAAGCTCAGGCCATTTTTGAGCGCACCTTCGTTAAAGATTTCGCGCTGCTTAACCATTTCTTCGGGTTTTTTCTTACCCATGGCGCGACGCAGCAAGTCCGCACCACCCAGGCTATAGCCAGCCACTACCTGCGCGATCTGCATCACCTGTTCCTGATACACGGCAATCCCATAGGTCTCTTTAAGGATAGACTCGGTCGAGGCATGCGGGTATTCGACCCGCTGAGTCCCATGTTTACGACGGCAGAAGTCAGGAATCAGGTCCATCGGGCCCGGACGATACAGTGCTACCAGCGCAATAATATCTTCAAACAAGTCAGGCTTGGCCTGCTTGAGCATGTCCTTCATGCCGCGCGATTCCAGCTGGAATACCGCGGTGGTATTGGCTGTTTTCAGCAGGTGGTAACTCTTTTTGTCATCCAGCGGAATCGTCTCGAAACTCAGTGGCGGTAATTCTTCCTGCGCGCGCTGGGCATTGGCGTTTTCCAGTGCCATATTGAGGATGGTTAACGTACGCAAGCCAAGGAAGTCGAACTTGACCAGACCTACGGCCTCCACGTCGTCTTTATCGTACTGACTAACCAGGCTGTCGCCATTGGGCTGGCAATATACCGGCGAGAAATCAGAAATCTTGCCTGGCGCAATCAGTACGCCACCGGCGTGCATACCAATGTTGCGCACCAAACCTTCAAGACGTAGTGCCAGAGAAAGTAATTCTGCGACCTCTTCTTCTTTTTCGCGACGCTCTTGTAGTTGTGGTTCTTTTTCCAGGGCGGATTCTAGCGTGATGCCCAACTCCATCGGAATCAACTTCGCAATACCATCAACAAAGTTAAACGGTAGATCCAGCACACGGCCAACGTCACGGATCACTGCTTTGGCCGCCATGGTACCGAAGGTGGCGATCTGTGACACCGATGCCAAGCCATACTTGCGCTTGACGTAATCGATGACCCGATCTCGTCCCTCCATACAGAAGTCAATATCGAAGTCAGGCATGGACACCCGCTCAGGGTTCAGGAAACGCTCAAACAGCAAGTTGTATTTGAGCGGATCGAGGTCGGTAATCCCTAGACTGTAAGCCACCAGGGAACCAGCACCGGAACCCCGGCCAGGGCCAACTGGCACACCATTGTTTTTGGCCCAATTAATAAAGTCGGCAACGATCAGAAAGTAACCAGGAAAGCCCATTTGTACGATGATGTTGCACTCAAACTGTAAGCGCTCTTCGTATTCGGCACGCTTTGCTTCCCGTTGCTGCTCATCCGGGTATAAATACGCCAAACGATGCTCCAACCCTGCTTTAGATTGGTCAACAAGGTAGGCATCCAGGCTTTCGCCATTTGGCGTCGGGAAATCTGGCAGGTAGTTTTTACCCAGTGTCAGCATCAAGTTGCAACGCTTGGCAATCTCCACCGAGTTTTGTAATGCGACAGGCATATCCGCAAACAAAGCCTGCATTTCTGCTTGTGTTTTCACATATTGCGACTCGACAAAGCGTCGCGGGCGACGGTTATCAGCCAGCACATATCCTTCAGCAATACAGGTACGAGCCTCGTGTGCCATGAAGTCATCCGGCGTCTGGAATTGCACAGGATGTGTAGCAACCACGGGTAAATCCAGTTGTTGTGCCAGCAATACTGTTTGCTGTATGAGTTGCTCTTGCGTATGCGCCTCAGGACGATCTCTATCGTGGACACGTTGCACTTCGAGATAATAGCGGCCACTAAAAGTCTTCGCCCATTGGCGGGCAGATTGCATGGCTTGAGACTGGTTGCCTGCTTGTAACGCCTGCCCCACATCCCCTGCCGAAAAACCGGACAGCATCAACAAACCGGCATTTTGCTCTACTAGCCATTCAACCTTGATTTCTGCCCGCTCACGGTACTGGTTCTCCAGGTACGCCTTAGACAGCAACTCACATAAGTTGCGGTAGCCTTGCTGGTCCTGAACCAGTAACAACATGCGGTGGGGCTGGTCACGCTGCACCGTATTTTCAACCCACACATCACAGCCTAGAACAGGCTTGAGGCCTTTGCCCCGAGCGGCTTTGTAGAATTTTACGGCGCCAAACAGGTTGGCAAGGTCAGTCAGGGCAATGGCAGGCATTGCATCGTTTTTGGCGGTCTTGACGTAATCGTCAATACGCACTGTGCCGTCCACAATGGAATATTCACTGTGACAGCGCAGATGAATAAAGGCTGGTTGTAAGGTGGAAATTTCAGGTGCATCCATGGCTTTTATTTTACTCGCCATCACGCTTTTTTATCTATGCGTGGTGCAAATAATCTGGTTGACATGCTTAAAAATCGCGTTCAAGCCAGACCTGCCAACCGCGTTAACAAGTGCTAAAAAATTAATTCCTAAAACGTTATGCACTATGATGTCAGGCATTTCTTCAATTGATCATTTGACCATGCCGAACGCGACCGCCTTGCTGGATGACCCCATCTTAGTAGAAGATAATTTGCCAAGCATTGGGCAAATATTGCCCTTCTTTCAGCTTGTGAATGCTGCGTTAGAGGATGTTTCACTGGATGCTTTTAGCGGCCAGCGAAAAATCCTGCATTTCTTCCCTGGGATTGATACACCCACAAGCGCCAACAGCGTCCGCATTCTCGATAGCATGGTTGCAACGTTGACGAATACCGTTGTTTTGCATATCTCCGCCGACCTTCCTTTTACGACAGCCCGTTTTTGTGCAACAGAAAACCTCTCCACAGGGATACACCTCTCTACCCTACGCGGCCGTGATATGCTCAAGAACTATGGTGTATTGATGATGACCAGCAAACTGGCAGGCTTACCTGCCCGGGTACTCATGGTCGCTGATGAAGATAACCGCGTGCTACATGTTGAATTAGTCAAAGAACTTGCTAACGAACCAGACTATGAAGCGGCGATGGCAGTATTGCAGGCATGATTCCCTTATTGTTTATGTGGTTGATTGCCACGCACTGACAAGTTAAAGTAGAAGATTAACCACTCATCATTTATTGTTTTGGAGAAAATTATGGCAAGCGTCACGCTTAAAGGTAATCCGGTCGCCGTTGGCGGTAAGTTTTTGGCAGTCGGTGATACCGCACCTGCATTTCAACTGGCAGATGCCAAACGTAATTTGGTTGGTTTAGATGCGTATGCTGGCAAACGTAAAATTCTAAACATTTTCCCAAGCATCGACACACCCACTTGCGCGACTTCTGTACGCACATTCAACAAAGAGGCCAGCAGCGCCAGCAATAGCGTTGTACTGTGCATTTCGGCTGACTTGCCATTTGCACAAAGCCGCTTCTGTGGCGCTGAAGGCCTGGAAAACGTGGTGACGCTGTCTACTTTCCGTGACACTGCAAAATTTGCCAATGATTACGGTGTTTTTATCACCGACAGCAGCCTGGCTGGCCTCACTGCACGTGCGGTGGTAGTGCTAGATGAAAACAACAAGGTACTGCATAGCGAACTGGTGAGCGAGATTGCTGACGAACCTAACTACGCTGCAGCCTTGGCAGTGCTGAAATAAGCCATCAACAAATAAAAAAGCCAGCAATTGCTGGCTTTTTTATCTGTAACATGAATGGCGTGTAAAGTTAAACGCGCTTAAATAACAAGCTGCCGTTCGTGCCACCAAAACCAAAGTTGTTTTTCAAGGCATATTCAATCTTGAGATCACGTGCCGTATTAGCACAGTAATCCAGATCGCATTCAGGATCCTGGTTAAACAGGTTGATGGTTGGTGGGGAAATCTGGTTGTAAACGGATAACACCGTAAACACAGACTCGAGACCACCGGCGCCACCTAACAAGTGCCCAGTCATGGACTTGGTAGAATTCACTACCAGTTTATAAGCGTGATCACCGAACGTGGCTTTAATCGCATTAGTTTCATTAGTATCGCCCAAGGGTGTGGAAGTCCCGTGCGCATTCATGAACTGTACCTGGTCAGGGTTCACACCCGCATTTTTCAATGCATTGACCATGGAACGACGTGGACCGTCCATATTTGGCGCGGTCATGTGATAGGCATCGGCACTTAAACCATAGCCTGCCACTTCAGCGTAAATTTTTGCACCGCGGGCTTTTGCATGCTCATATTCTTCAAGCACCAATACCCCCGCGCCTTCCCCAATGACAAAGCCATCACGGTCTTTATCCCAGGGACGACTCGCCGTTGCCGGATCGTCATTACGGCTAGATAAGGCTCTCGCAGAGGCAAAGCCGCCGACGCTGAGTTCGGTAATCGCGGCTTCTGCACCACCGGCCACCATGACATCGGCATCGCCGTATTCAATCATGCGTGCGGCCTCGCCAATGCTGTGCGTACCTGTGGTACATGCCGTCACCACTGCAATATTCGGCCCTTTCAACCCCAACATGATAGACAGGTTACCTGAGATCATATTGATGATGGTGCCAGGAATGAAGAAAGGTGAAATCTTGCGTGGGCCACCGTCGTCATAACTGTCGTTAGTGGATTCAATCAACCCCAAACCACCAATGCCGGACCCAATGGTGACGCCAATGCGTTCGGCATTCGCTTCTGTCACTTCCAGGCCAGAATCACGGAAGGCTTCCAGGCCAGCGGCCAGGCCATACTGGATAAAAGTATCCATTCGGCGCGCATCCTTGGCTGGGATAAAGTCTTCCGCGTTAAAGCCCTTCACTTCACCTGCAATTTGCGAGGCGAACGGAGTGGGATCAAATTTGGTAATACGGGTAATGCCTGATTGACCAGCGACCAGATTGTTCCAAGCGGTTTGGGTACCAATCCCTACTGGAGACACCACGCCCAAGCCAGTTACTACTACTCTGCGTTTCGTCATAATAGAAAATCAGCCCTCTTGCGAGGGCTGATTAAAGAAATAAGTCAATGAATTACTTGAGGTTTGCGTTGACGTAGTCAATCGCTTGCTGCACGGTTGTGATTTTTTCAGCTTCTTCGTCAGGAATTTCGCAATCGAATTCCTCTTCCAAAGCCATCACTAATTCTACGGTGTCCAGAGAATCTGCACCCAGATCATCCACGAAAGATGATGTGTTTTTTACGTCAGCTTCGTTTGCACCTAATTGTTCACAAACGATTTTCTTTACGCGTTGTTCGATGTCGGACATCTAAAATACCCCTTTGTTGATAAGTGTCGTGTACAGTAAACCGGTATTCTAGCAAAACTTGTCCAGAATACCAAAGAAACTAAATATTAAGCACAGTACATGCCGCCATTGACATGGATGGTTTCGCCTGTGATATAAGCGGCCGCAGGTGAAGCCAAAAAGGCAACCGTGGCCGCGATTTCATCGGCCTGACCTAAGCGCCCTACTGCGATGCGTTCCAGCATTTTTGCCTTGATCTCTTCTGGCAACTCTGCCGTCATGTCAGTGTCGATAAAGCCAGGAGCCACACAGTTCACCGTGATACCGCGACTACCGACTTCTTGCGCCATAGACTTGGTAAAACCTGTCATACCCGCTTTAGCCGCCGCATAATTGGTCTGGCCGGCGTTTCCCATATGACCCACCACACTGGAAATATTAATGATGCGGCCCTGACGCGCTTTCATCATGGGGCGCAATACTGCCTGGCTCATGCGGAAAACAGATTTCAGATTGGTGTTTAAAACCGCATCCCAGTCTTCGTCTTTCATGCGCATCAGCAACGTATCTTTGGTAATGCCTGCATTGTTGACCAGAATACTGACATCGCCATATTGCTCAGCAATCTGCTTCAATAACGCGTCAATTTGTTCCGGTTGGGTCACATCCAGCGCCATCCCAACCCCATTTACGCCTGCGGCTTTCAAATGCGCAGTAATCGCCTCAGCACCACTGGCGGATGTGGCTGTGCCAATCACGATGGCACCTTGCTTACCCAGTGCTTGCGCAATGGCCGCACCGATACCGCGACTCGCGCCTGTGACCAATGCTACTTGTTGATTAGACATTCTCTTTCCCCTTATTGTGCAACAAACGTTTGCACAGACTCATCATTGACCATTGCCACGCAGGTCATCTCGGCCACAATGCGCTTGGCTAAACCCGCCAGCACTTTGCCTGGCCCACATTCAGCTGCATTCAACACCTCTTGTGAAGCGAGTTGCTGTACCGTTTCAACCCAACGCACAGGACTATATAACTGGCGCACCAATGCATCTTTAATCTTGTCGGGATCGCTGTACGCGGCGACATCTGCATTATGCAGCACAGGGACCTCAGGTGCCTGTACATTTACATTCTGCAAATAATCACGCAATTTATCCGCTGCTGGCTTCATCAGGTCACAGTGCGACGGCACACTGACAGGCAATGGCAACGCACGTTTTGCGCCTTTTGCCTTAGCCAGTTCCATGCCCCGCTCTACAGCGACTTTATCGCCGGCGATCACTACCTGGCCGGGGGAGTTAAAGTTCACTGCCTGCACTACCTGCCCTTGCGCAGCTTCATTACACACTGCGCGCACGGTCTCGTCATCCAGGCCTAAGATTGCCG
The DNA here is from genome assembly GCF_001183865.1 of Methylophilus sp. TWE2. Taxonomy (NCBI): domain Bacteria; kingdom Pseudomonadati; phylum Pseudomonadota; class Betaproteobacteria; order Nitrosomonadales; family Methylophilaceae; genus Methylophilus; species Methylophilus sp. TWE2. The sequence continues at coordinate 1,501,265 of NZ_CP012020.1, read as the reverse complement.
CCATCGCGCCCTGCCCTTCAGGCACTGCTTGTTGCATCACTTGCGCGCGGAATTTCACCAGTGGCAAGGCATCTGCAAATGAAATAGCGTTAGCTGCCACCAGTGCAGTATATTCACCCAGGCTGTGGCCGGCCATGGCGTCGGGCAATTTCCCACCCAGGGACTGGTAAACACGCCAGGTGGCGACGCCTGCAGTGAGCATGATAGGCTGTGTATTTTCGGTCAGATTGATTTCGTCATTGGCTTCTGTAGCCATTTTCCAGAAATCAACACCAAGCACGGCAGACGCCTCATCAAACGTTTGTTTGACAATGGCATGTGTTTCGAGTCCCTGCATCATGCCCACGGATTGTGAACCTTGGCCAGGGAAGAAAAAAGCAAATTTAGACATATATTTTCAGTGAGTTAACTAAAATCACGCATGTTGAACATGCCGGATGAGGATTAATATTTGACCTTAATATTTAACTAGGGCAGAACCCCAGGTAAAGCCACCACCAAACGCTTCCATCAGCAAGGTCTGCCCTCGCTGGATACGTCCATCACGTACCGCAACGTCCAAAGCCAGAGGGATAGACGCAGCCGAAGTGTTGCCATGGCGGTCTACTGTCACCACAACCTTATCCATAGGCATATCTAGTTTTTTGGCAGTCGCCTGCAAAATTCGTATATTGGCCTGATGCGGCACCAGCCAGTCGATATCGGATTTTTGCATGTGATTGGCTTCCAGCGTTTCGTCCACAATCTGATCTAAGGTATTGACGGCAATCTTGAATACCGGATTGCCTTCCATGACCACAGTATCAGGGCCATCAGGATTACGCGGGACATGTAGGTAGTTTTCGTAATTGCCATCTGCATGAATGTGCGTGGACAGGATGCCTGGTTGATCACTGCTTTGCAAAATGACGGCACCAGCACCATCACCCCACAGGATACAGTTGCTGCGATCAGTGTAGTCTGTGATACGGGTAAAGGTATCGGCCCCGATCACAAGGACGTTTTTATGCTGGCCAGAGCGGATAAAATGATTGGCAGTCGTGAGTGCGTAGACAAAACCACTACACACTGCCTGCACATCAAAAGCCGGGCAGCCAGAGATGCCCAGTTTGCGTTGTACCATGGTGGCAACGCTAGGAAATAATTTATCTGGTGTCGTTGTTGCGACAATGATCAAGTCTATTTCCTGTGCCTGGATTCCAGCGGATTCAATCGCATTGCGTGCAGCCTGGGTTGCCAGGTCGCTGGTACGCTCATCTGTCACGCGATGGCGCTGCTTGATACCGGTACGGGCGAAGATCCACTCATCAGTGGTATCAACCAATTTTTCCAGCTCGGCATTCGTTAAAATAGTGGGTGGCAGGTAACTTCCCGTCCCTGCGATTCGTGCGTAAATCATTCGTGCGATTATGCCTTAATTGGGTCAAAAAACCTAACTAATCGAGCTTCAGGAAGGCTCTGAAGTAGTCAGGTGTTCAATTTCGAGCTGCGACTGGATACGTTTCAATATACCGCTTTGCGCCTCTTCCATCGCCACATGGATGGCATGGTAAAAACCGACACTGTCGGCACCACCATGACTTTTCACCACGATACCGCGCAAACCAAGAAAACTTGCACCGTTGTACCGACGAGGATCCAAGCGCCGCTTGAACGCTTTCAACACAGGGAAAGCACCGAGTGCCATCAGCTTGGTCAGCCAGTTACGCTTGAACTCCTGGGTGAGAAACTTGCCCATCATATGCGCCAATCCTTCAGTGGTTTTGAGCGAGACGTTCCCGACAAACCCATCACAGACCACCACATCGGTCGTACCTTTGAAGATATCGTCACCCTCTACATTCCCATAGAAATTTAAATGGCTGCCACGCAACAACTCGGCAGCCTGCTTAGCCACTTCATTGCCCTTAATATCTTCTGAGCCGATATTCAGCAACCCGACGGTTGGATTAGGCTTATTGCTAAGACAGCTCACCACCATGGCCCCCATAATGGCAAACTGGTATAAATGCTCCGCAGTGCAATCCGCATTCGCGCCGAGATCCAGCATGAAGGTACTGCCTTTTTCAGATGGCAAAGTAGAAGCAATGGCAGGGCGATCAATGCCAGGCAGGGTTTTGAGTACAAATCTTGCTGTCGCCATCAGCGCACCGGTATTACCGGCACTCACACATGCTTGCGCTTCGCCAGTCTTCACCATATTGATGGCGACACGCATGGAAGAATCTTTTTTGTTCTTCATGGCACTTTGTGGAGATTCATCCATTAGCACGACTTCACTGGCATGATGCACGCGCAAACGCGGGCTTGCTGCCTGGCGCAAAACCTTTAATTCCGCCTCAATGGCGTCTTGCAAGCCGACCAGGATGATATTGAGATTAGGATTTTCGTTCAGAATTCGAACAGCCGCAGGCACAGTCACATGTGGACCGTGATCTCCCCCCATGGCATCAATGGCAATCACTACTTCTTGTGAATGCTTATGTTGACCAGTTGTCATGTGATTTCCCAAGTTTATTTACCATCATTGCCCTGCGCAAAAAACGCAGGCTGGTAAAAACGCAGGCTTACGCCAGATACACAAACGCCGCGCATTTTAGTGCGCGGCGCGTTTTAAAACTTGTCGCTTTTATGCAGCGATTATTCGCCTTTTGCTGGCATCACTTTACGGCCACGGTAAAAACCGTTAGGGCTTACGTGATGACGCAAATGTACTTCACCAGTCGTTGGCTCAATCGCCAATGGTGGGTTTGTCAAAAAGTCGTGGGAGCGGTGCATACCACGCTTGGACGGTGTCTTTTTGTTTTGCTGAACTGCCATGTTATTGCTCCAAAATCAAACCGCCACACCTCATAAATTGAAGTTCAAGGGCAGTTATTTAAATTCAAAATGCTACCTAATCCGCAATTATAAAATATTCCAGAGACAACTGCAAATAAATCCTGCAAATATCGCTTTTTGTTTACTTTTTGCTTCTGAACAGCCATCGAAATGCCACATCATTACTTGTCCAGTTTTAACTGCTTTAACACCGCAAACGGATTGGGCTTGTCGCCCGCTGTTTGCTGCAGATCCGCACAAGCCTCTTCATGCATCACAGCAATAGGCAACGCCATCAGCAACTCATCCTCCACCAGAGACTCCACTGAGGACTCCTCCTGGGTATCCAGCCAGTCCACCTGCTCATCCTCCAATAAAGCCTCTGGTGGCTCATCGCACAATGCAAACTCAAACTGCAAATCCATGGCTTGCGGCATGGGGGCAAAACAGCGCTGGCAAACGAGAGGCAGCTCAGTTTGTAGAGACAGCGCCAGCATGGGCAATGACACCTCGCCGAAATAGCGAGGAGGCAATCCTTGCAACTGATAGCGCACACGCAACGTCGAGAACGCGTCAACGTCGGCCACACCCAGCTCCTTCAAAGCTTCATGCAAACGCGGCAGCGACATAAGCATCAACTCCCCTTCTATGCTTTTTTGCTGCCGGGCCAGCTCCTGGTATCGTGCCATGACCAAAAAATCTCATTTCAAGTAAGCCCGATACTATAACAAACTCAACCTGACTTGACGACCCGCAGGTCTTGAAGTCGAGCCGAAGATGATATTGCACTATTTAAGAGCGCGGTTTGTTGTTATAATAACGTCGCATCACACGGCGCTATTTTCATGGGCGCATTCATGGTGCCGATTTAAAAAATCGGCCATCCGCTCTGGCGGCCACGTTGGTGCAAAACCATAACCAAACAAACTCAAACCGTTTTAAATACAAGCATTTGCTGGTTGATCAAACAGTTAAATTAACAAAAAGACTCTGTCCTTTTTTCTTGCTTTAAGGGTAATGTGTGTTTAAGAAAATTTTAGTCGCGAATCGCGGTGAAATTGCGGTACGCATTGTGCGCGCCTGCTCGGAAATGGGCATCAAATCGGTCGCCATTTATTCCGACGCTGACCGTCATGCCCTGCATGTCAAAAAAGCCGACGAAGCTTATAACATTGGTTCCGATCCTGTAGCAGGCTATCTGAACGCACATAATATTGTGAATATTGCCGTGGCTGCTGGGTGTGATGCCTTGCATCCAGGCTATGGCTTCCTGTCAGAAAATCCTGAATTGGCTGAGGTTTGCGCCCGCCGCGGCATCAAGTTTATTGGCCCAGAGGCAGACGTGATCCGCCAGATGGGTGACAAGATTCAGGCGCGTAACGCCATGATTAATGCAGGTATTCCCTGTGTACCGGGCAGCGATGGCAACCTCGAATCTGTGGACGCCGCCATCAAGCTGGCAAATAAAATAGGCTACCCAGTGATGCTGAAAGCCACCAATGGTGGTGGTGGCCGTGGTATCCGCCGTTGCGACAACGAAAAAGAATTATTAAGCAATTATGACCGTGTCATTTCCGAGGCCAGCAAAGCTTTCGGCAAACCGGAAGTGTTCCTTGAAAAATGTGTGGTTCATCCACGCCATATCGAAGTGCAGGTGCTGGCTGATTCCCATGGCAACGTCATTCACCTGTTTGAGCGTGACTGCTCTATCCAGCGCCGCAACCAAAAGCTGATTGAAATCGCCCCGTCACCACAACTGACACAGGCACAGCGTGAATATATCGGCGGGCTGGGTGTGAAGGCAGCCAAAGCGGTTGGTTATGAAAATGCCGGCACAGTCGAGTTTCTGCTCGACTCGGACAACAATTTTTATTTCATGGAAATGAACACCCGCTTGCAGGTGGAACATACCGTGACTGAAACCATTACCGGTGTGGATATCGTTCAACAGCAGATTCGTGTGGCGGCTGGCCTGCCATTGCAGTACAAACAAAGCGAGATTGCGTTCCGAGGTTATGCCATGGAATACCGCATTAATGCTGAAGATCCACAGAAAGACTTTTTGCCCAGCTTCGGTAAAATTACCCGTTACTACGCGCCCGGTGGCCCTGGTGTGCGTATGGATGCTGCTATTTATAGCGGGTATGTCATTCCACCCTACTACGACTCCATGTGTGCCAAACTGACAGTGTGGGCGCTGGACTGGGAGGGCGTGATCGAGCGTGGCCGCCGTGCGCTGAACGACATGATTGTGTATGGCGTCAAAACCACAATTCCTTATTACCAGCAAATCATGCAACATCCGGATTTCCGTGCAGCTGACTTCAATACCAGCTTTGTGGAACAACATCCCGAGCTTACGCAATATGATGTCGGATTACCGAAAGAATTGATGGCTGCGGCAATTGCTGCAGCGATCGCCGCCCACGAAGGCATTTGATTAACCAGCATTGCAGATATTTATTTAGATCGACCAGATTATGAGCAAAATACATGTCACCGAACTTGTTTTAAGAGATGGACACCAATCCCTGATTGCGACGCGCATGCGTACTGAAGATATGCTGCCAATCGCCAGCAAGCTGGATGACATTGGTTTCTGGTCCCTGGAAGCCTGGGGCGGCGCGACATTTGACGCCTGCGTACGCTTTTTGAAAGAAGATCCATGGGAGCGTTTACGCAGTCTGCGTAAAGCTTTGCCGAATACACCTATTAATATGTTGCTGCGTGGCCAGAACCTGCTGGGTTACCGCCATTATTCGGACGACGTCGTCCACGCCTTTGTAAAACAGGCGGCAGATACCGGTGTGGATGTGTTTCGTATCTTTGATGCGATGAATGACATCCGCAACCTGACAACCGCCATCAAAGCCGTTAAAGCTGCTAAAAAACATGCGATTGGTACGCTGTCATTCACCACTAGCCCGGTGCATGATGTCGCCTACTTTGTCAATATGGCCAAAGAGCTTGAAGCCCTTGGTTGTGACAGCATCGGTGTGAAAGATATGGCCGGCCTGCTCACTCCAACCATGGCCGCTGAACTGGTGAAAGGTCTCAAGGCTGCTGTCAGTGTCCCTGTACATATGCACAGCCATGCCACCTCGGGCCTTGCCAGCATGGTATTGCTCAAGAGCGTGGAAAACGGTGTAGATATTATTGACACCTGCAACTCATCTTTCTCCGAAGGTGCCAGCCATCCAACGACAGAGAGCCTGGTCGCGGCCCTGAAAGGCACTGAATACGATACCGGCCTGGATCTTGGCAAACTGCAGGAAATCACGGCCTACTTCAAAGAAGTGCGCAGAAAATACTGGCAGTTTGAAAGCGAATTCACTGGGGTAGATACCCGCGTACTCGTTAACCAGGTGCCCGGCGGCATGATTTCCAACCTGTCCAACCAACTGAAAGAACAAGGCGCACTCAACCGCATGGATGAAGTGCTGGCCGAAATCCCACGTGTACGTGAAGATCTGGGTTACCCTCCATTAGTCACCCCTACTTCACAGATTGTCGGGACACAGGCGGTATTAAACGTCTTGACTGGTAGCCGTTACAAATCCATCACCAATGAAGTGAAAAATTACCTGTTGGGTCAATATGGTAAAGCGCCAGCAGCGGTCAACGCAGATGTGCGCAAGCAGGCCGTAGGGGATGCTGAAGTCATCACCTGTCGCCCAGCGGACTTACTGCAACCAGAAATGGCCAAGTTGCAGTCTGAAGCCGAGCGTTTTGCCAATAATGAACAAGACGTACTGACATACGCCATGTTCCCGGATATCGGCAAAACCTTCCTCCAAGAGCGCAATGCCGGTTCACTGCAACCAGAACAGTTGTTAAGTAAAGAGGCCGTGACCCACCAAACAGCTGCGGCACGCTACGCGCCTAATGAATTCAATATCACGCTGCATGGTGAAACCTACCATATCAAATTGACTGGTAGCGGCCACGCCGGTGAAGAGCGCAAGCCTTATTATGTAAAAGTTGACGGCATTTCTGAAGAAGTGTTTGTAGAAACACTGAGCGAGATGGAAGTCAGCGGTGGCGGTTCAAACGGCAGCAAGAAAAAAGCAGCAGCTGTGGCTGCCAGCGGCCGTCCGCGTCCCCACCATACTGGCTGCGTCACTACAGCAATGCCAGGCACCATCGTGACTGTGAAAGTGAATGTCGGTGACAAGGTCAATGCTGGCGATGGCGTGCTGGTCATTGAGGCAATGAAAATGGAAAACGAAATCCAGGCCAGTAAATCCGGTACTGTGGTGGCGATCCACGTTGCCAAAGGTGACAGTGTGACCCCGGACGAAACACTGATTGAAATTCAGCCGGAATAATATCTGACTTGAAATGCTAAAATCCCCGAATCATTGTTCGGGGATTTTTTTATCCTGATGACTATCCCAACCTTAATTCTCGCCTCCTCTTCACGCTACCGCCGTGAAGTATTAGAAAAGCTGCACTTGCCGTTTGAATGCGTCTCACCAAATATTGATGAAACGCCATTAGCAGACGAAAGCCCGGAACAAACCTCTCTGCGATTGGCTGAGAGCAAAGCACGAAAAGTGGCAGAAGCCTATCCTCAAACACTCATTATCGGTTGTGACCAGGTGGCCACCGTCGACGGTTTGCAAATAGGCAAGCCAGGCAACCATGAAAACGCCGTCAAACAGTTGACCATGCTCAGTGGCAGGGAAGTGATTTTCCATAGTGCCATCTGCCTGTACAACAACGCCAACCAGCACATGCAATCCACCATTGCGCCTTATTACGTCAAATTCAAACCCCTCACGCCCGGGCAGATCGAAACCTACCTGCGACTGGAACAGCCTTATGATTGTGCAGGCAGCGCCAAGTCTGAAGGCATGGGCATCGCCCTGCTCGACTATATGCGCGGGGATGATCCCAATGCCCTGATTGGCCTGCCGGTGATTGCGCTGGTCAACATGCTGCAACAGGCAGGGGTCGATGTATTATCCGCGTCACGTACATAGCGCAAACTAAAGTCGTGTGTTAACTTTTGAACGGCTGCCGCGTTGAGGCAGTCTCAAGCGTACAAGCTTACAAACAAAAACGAGAGGATATTCATGCGTCTCAGCTCCCTGCTGTTTTTTTCACTAGGTAGTGTTTCAATATATAGTTCACTGGCACAAGCAGAATCCGCTACCATCAGTCCGCAATCAGACCAAACCAGCGTGGCCGTGACCATCTACAACGAAGACCTTGCCTTGGTCAAAGACAGCCGTAAACTTACATTAGGCAACGGTTTATCTGCCCTGTCATTTCGCGATGTCAGTGCGCAGATCAAACCTGAAACCGCCCTGCTGCGCAGCCTGCTCCCCAACACCAGCCTGCAAGTGCTGGAACAGAATTTTGACTTTGATTTATTAACGCCGCAGAAACTGCTTGAAAAAAATGTAGGGCAGCAAGTCACCATCATTCGCACCAACCCAAGCACCGGTGCCGAAACCCAGGAAAGCGCCACCGTATTGTCAGCGCAGGATGGGGTGGTACTTAAAATCGGTAACCGTATCGAAACTGGCATTCCCGGCCGTATCGTGTACCCCAATGTACCTGGCCAGCTTAAAGACCGGCCCACGCTGACCACGCAAGTGCAATACAAAGGGGCTGAACAGTCCAGCGTGGAACTTAGCTACCTGACCGGCGGCCTGCAATGGAAAGCCGACTACGTCGCTGAACTCAGCAGCAAAGAAGACGCCATTGACCTCTCAGGCTGGGTCACTCTGACCAATACCAGTGGCACGGCCTACCCTAACGCTAAAGTGCAACTGGTAGCAGGTGACGTCAACCGTGTACGCGAAGCTATCCGACCTAAAACCATGATGATGCGTAGCGAAGCCATGGTTGCCGATGCCCCAATGCCAACCGAACAAGGTCTGCTGGAATACCATCTCTATACCTTGCCACGCGCCACCACCATCGCCGAAAACCAGACCAAACAAGTCGCCCTGCTCTCAGCGCAGCATATTCCTGCGCGTAAAGAGCTGGTGCTCACGGGTGCTGACTACTATTACCAGGGCCAATATCGTGACGCGGAGAAAAAGCAGAAGGTACAGGTCTATGTTGAGTTTGAAAACAAGGAAAGCAGCAAGCTCGGGCTTCCGTTGCCTAAAGGTACCATGCGCGTCTATAAAAAAGATAGCGATGGCACCGCACAGTTTGTAGGGGAAGACCAGATTGATCATACCGCCAAAAATGATAGCGTTCGACTCAAGCTCGGCAATGCGTTTGATGTTAGCGCCGACCGTGTGCAAACTGACTTTAAAAACCTGACCAAGAGCAACAGTCAGGTACCTCTCTATGAAAGCGCCTATGCCATCACCCTGCATAACGCCAAAAAAGAAGCGGTCACTGTGACGGTACAAGAGCCTATCAACGGCGACTGGAAAATCCTCACCGAATCACAGCCACATCAAAAAGCCAATGCACATCACGCCATCTGGAAAATCAAGGTGCCTGCCGAAGGCGAGGTGACATTGAAGTACCGTGTCCAAGTGAAATATTAATGCTAATTTGTCAGCGTTGTCTTGCGCAACGCTGACGCTTTCTACGGGCATGCCTGGCTTGACGCCAGCGTCCCTATTAATTTGCAATGCGCGGCAATTTCACTCTCACACGTCGCCATCTGCTGTAATACCAGTTGCATGGCTTGCAGGTCTTTGATTTTCTGTTCCACATCCCGTAAATGCACTAGCGCCAATTGATCGGCCTCGCGACAAGGCCGCTCGGGGTGATTAGCTAACTCCAGCAATGTTTGAATCTCTGCAATACCGAAGCCCAGCTCGCGTCCTCGACGGATAAACTGCAAACACTGTAACGCAGCATGATTATAGTAGCGGTAACCGTTGCTGGCCCTGTGCGGTGCCTTGAGCAAACCGATCTTCTCATAATAACGGATGGTTTCTACATTGACATTCGCTGATCGACTTAACGCACCTATCGTATAGTGTTCTATCATGGCTTGACCCTGTAGTGGCTACAGGGTTTATGATACGTCTCAATCGTTTGAAAGGACAGCCATGAGCGCACACTGTTGCAATCCACCACCCAACCAATCTCAACCACACAGATATCGTGTTGTGCTATGGATTGCATTACTGGTTAATTTCGCCATGTTTGTTGTAGAAATTGTCTCTGGCCTGCACGCCAATTCTGTTTCATTACTGGCTGACTCAGTCGATTTCTTTGGTGATGCCATCAACTATGGATTGAGCTTATGGGTACTGGGGCTGCATGTCTCCACTCGGGCAAAAGCTTCATTGATTAAAGCCGCTTCCATGGCAATATTTGGCGTGTGGATACTTGGGAGCGCCTTTTCGCATTTGATGTCTGGCGTGATCCCTGCACCAGAAACGATGAGTATCATTGGTGTACTCGCCTTGTTGGCAAATCTAGGGGTTGCCTGGCTGCTCTTTGCTTATCGCAATGGTGACAGCAATATGCGCAGCGTATGGTTGTGCACAAGAAACGACGCCATCGGCAATGTCGCCGTTATCCTCGCCGCTGCTGGGGTATTTGGGACTGGCTCAGCCTGGCCAGATCTACTGGTAGCCACCATCATGGCTAGCCTGGCTGTACACGCAGCCTGGCAAGTGATGATTCAGGCCAGCACCGAATTGAATACAGATTAAAAGCCGCATGCCTTTTAGTGCATGGCATGGGATAATTGGCGATTGCATAATCATTGGTTCGCTATGGCAGGCACTTTATATTTTATTCCCGTCCCTTTGGCAGATGGCACCACGCCACAACAAGTGCTCCCCGCCGAAGTGGTGCAACGCATGCACAGCTTGCGCCACTTTATTGTTGAGAACGAAAAAACCGCCCGCCAGTTTCTATCGGCCAGCGGCCATCCGGTGCCTATCCGTGAGTTAACATTGGCTGTGTTAACCAAAGATACGCCCCCCAAAGACTTACCCAAACTGTTGCAAGTGGTGCAACAAGGCACCGATGTCGGTGTGATGAGTGAAGCCGGTTGCCCAGGCATTGCTGACCCCGGTGCGGCGCTCGCCGCTGTTGCTCATCAAAAAGGCATACGCGTGGCCCCCCTGATAGGCCCCAGCAGCCTGCTTCTCGCGCTCATGGCGAGTGGCCTCAATGGTCAACGCTTTACCTTTTTGGGCTATCTGCCTAGTGATAAAGCCGAGCGGATCAAAACCATTAAAGGCATTGAATTTGACTCCAGAAAGCAACAAGCTACCCAACTGTTTATCGAGACGCCTTACCGCAATCAGCATGTGCTGGAAGACTTGATCGGTAACCTGCAACCGACCACCCGCCTATGCGTCGCCTGCAATATCACGGCTCAGGATGAGTTGATTGTGACTAAAACGGTCGCCGACTGGAAGAAATCTATACTGCCAGACGTACATAAAAAACCAACGGTATTTTTATTGCTGGCTTAATTCATGTAGTGCGCCTTAAAAACGCACTCTTCTCACGCCGTTTACCGGCTGTGGGCTAAGCGTCACCTGCTCTGCTTCGTCATAAGCGCTTTGTGCTTGCAACACTTCATCCATATGCGCCTCTGACCACACCCTTAAAGCCCCCAATAGGCCTACCAGGGTCTGACCCAACGGCGTAATCGTATATTCCACTCTAGGCGGCACTTCCGGATAAACATTCCGTGCAACCAGTCCGTCTCGCTCCAGGCCACGTAATGTTTGCGTCAGCATCTTTTGTGAAATCCCGCCAATCTCCCGCTGCAATGTGCTAAAGCGCTTGGTTTGATTCTCCAGCAAACCAAGCACCAGTACCGTCCACTTATCTGCAATCCGGTTCAACATCAGCCGTGTCGGGCACGCTGCCTGATAGGCATTCCAACTAGGAGCAATCTGCAACGGTTGTTCAATGTCTTCAAGCATGGCTTTCCCTTTATCCAGACTTATTTAGTAAGGCATCAAGTGCATAAGTTACTTTAAGGTGCCTACTTACTAAAAGTGAGTAATGAAATTATCATGCGCAACACCTTCACCACGCAAGCATTTTTTTAAAAATGAAAGGAAGACAAATGAAATTATTTAAACCCCTGCTGACTGCATTGCTTTTTACTACCCTGTTAACGAAAGGACCCTTGACGATGGCACAAGACCAAACCCCACAAAACAAACAACTACTGGCAGATTTTGCCGAGGCTGTTTTTGTTAAAAAAGACCTGAGCAAATTGCCCAGCTACATGCAACCAGGCTATATTCAACACAACCCGCTGGTGCCACAAGGCCTGGCTGGCTTTGAACAATTCTTCAGTGCATGGTTTAAAGCCGTGCCGGACTGGCACTATCAACTGGAAAAACTGGTAGCTGAAGGTGACACCGTTTGGGCCTATGGTGTGTATTCCGGCACCCAGCAAGGTGACTGGTTAGGCATCCCCGCCACTGGTAAACACTACAGTATTCATGCCGTGGATATTTTCAGAATCGAGAATGGCAAGCTGGCCGAGCACTGGGATGTACTGGATGCTTATGGCTTATTTAAACAATTGGGCGTCATTCAGTAATTTTAAGCTATTCAAAGGCCTATCCCAGATAGGCCTTTTTGTGATGTAGCGTTTCATATTGCGCAAGGGAATGATCACATTGCAGCTAAAGCTTAAAGCATGCTTGTACAGGCATGCTTTTTTATTGCGCATCATGGGATAATCCAGCTTAAACGCTGTCCCGATATATTTCACTGCCGGTAGTTTACATTTCATCTTATGTTTGAATTTCTGATTACCCATCTGCTGTCAGGCCTCTAAGTGGTTGACATGCCAGACCAGAAAACCAGACGCATCGCACATATTGATATGGATGCTTTTTTTGCATCTTGCGAGTTGTCACGCTACCCGGAACTTAAAGGCTTACCCATGGTGGTGGGCGGACGTTCTTCACATGCACCACGGATCAGGGAAGATGGCACCCGCGAATTCTCTCGCTTGCGAGATTACGCTGGGCGGGGTGTGCTAACCACGGCCACCTATGAAGCGCGGGCACTGGGCCTGCACTCCGCCATGCCCACCATGCATGCCGCCAAACTCGCGCCTGATGCGATCTTGTTGCCGGTAAACTTCGAGCTGTATCGTCATTACTCCCGCCTGTTCAAAGAGGCGATTCGCAGCATCAGCCCACTGGTAGAGAGCATTGGTATTGATGAAGTGTATGCCGACGTATCCACGCTGCCGGGAGAGGCGAGCGAGATTGCACAACGCTTGAAATCTGCCGTATTTGCCGCCACCGGGCTTACCTGCTCAGTCGGTATCGCACCGAATAAACTATTGGCAAAGTTATGCTCTGAAATACAAAAACCAGACGGCATCACGGTCATCACCATGGCAGATATTTCCAGCCGTATCTGGCCGATGCCCGCAAAAAAGATCAATGGTATAGGCCCCAAGGCCAGTGCCAAGCTCGAATCATTAGAGATTAAGACCATAGGACAGATTGCAGCCATGAGCGAAGCCTGGCTTGTTGAGCATTTTGGCAAGAGCTATGGCCGTTGGTTGTACCGTGTATCGCACGGCCAGGACGACAGGCCAGTGGTGACTGAAAGCGCACCAGTTTCCATGAGCCGGGAAACCACGTTCGAGCGCAACTTGCACCCGGTGCGAGATAAGCCAGCCCTGAGTCAGGCATTTACTCAGCTCTGTGAGCGCGTTGCCAGCGATTTGCAGCAAAAAGGCTACACCTGCCGCAAGATTGGCATCAAGCTGCGCTTTGATGACTTTAAGACGGTCACGCGCGACCTGACACTGCCAGCTCCCATCAGTGATGCAAGATCATTGCGGCTTTTTGCTGGAAAATGCCTGAAAAGGATAGATTTAGATAAAAAGATACGCTTGTTAGGTGTGAAAGCCAGCGGACTGGTGCGGGCTGATAGCATAGTTCATGCTGCCGATTCAGCGCAATTTACGCTAGATTTCAGCGTTGACGAATAAAGCGCTTTCAATCCAAGATAATATGGCTATTGTCCCCGCATAAACATCTTGTCCAGGTCGCCCAGACTTACCTGAAACCAGGTGGGTCTGCCGTGATTACACTGCCCGCTTCTTTCAGTCACTTCCATATCTCGCAGCAATGCGTTCATTTCAGTGATCGTCAGTTGTCTATTGGCACGCACGGCGGCATGACAAGCCATGGTGCCCAAGATTTCGTTTTGCCGCTCGAGCATGACACGGCTAGTGCCATATTCATTTAAATCGCGTAATACGGCACGTGCCAAAGCGACAGTATCTGCGTCCTTGAGCATTGTGGGCACGGCACGGATGGCAATGGTCGTTGGTGATAAGGTGGCGAGGTCAAAACCGAGCTGTTGCAAGGTATCACTGCCATTGAGGCTTTGCAATGTTGCAATCTCAACCTTCTCCGCATAAAAGCTGATGGGGATCAGCAAAGGTTGCGTGGAAATGGCCTGCTCACTCAAGGCATTTTTCAGGCGTTCGTACATGATGCGCTCATGCGCGGCATGCATATCAACAACGACCAAGCCCTGCGCATTTTGCGCAAGGATATAAATGCCGTGCAATTGCCCCAAGGCAAAACCGAGCGGATATTGCTGAGGTGCTTGTGCATCACTTTGATCTTGGGCCGTTGACGAATTAATAGATGCACCCGGATTCATAGGCGTATCCGCAAGATGTCCAGCTTGCACATGATCCAGATTCAAATCGGGTTTTAAATCACCATACAATTGGCCATAAAACTGCTGCGCGACTGCGGGGCTACGATTGACCGCCCTATCGGACTGATAATCAAACACAGAGCGGGTTTGCAAAGGGATTTCTACCTGCTCCCGCGGCATGCTAAAGGCAGGCGCGGCAACTGGCCTGAATGGATTAAATGGCGCTTGTACCGGCTGACTGGCCTGAATCTCGGCCGAAGTCTTACCTAGCGCTTTGTGCAGGCTATGAAAGATAAAGCGGTGTACGGCTTGCGATTCGCGGAAGCGGACTTCCGTTTTAGCCGGGTGCACGTTGACATCCACCAATGACGGATCCAACTCGAGAAACAATACAAACGCCGGGTGTTTATCGCCATGCAACACATCCTGATAGGCCTGCTTGATGGCATGAGCAATGAGCTTATCCCGCACAAACCGGCCGTTCACAAAGACATATTGGCTATCGCGGCTATGGCGCTGGTAAGTCGGTGAGGCCGTCATGCCCCACAAGCGCAGACCACCGCTATCTTCTTCCAGCCAGACACTTTGTGCAGCAAACTCACTACCCAACACATCAGTAATACGTTGTTGCGGGGTATTGGCCGCCAGGCGTGTAATGGCCTTGCCGTTGTGCTGCAATAAAAAACCCACATTGGGGCGTGACAATGCCACCCGGGTAAAGGCATCTTCACAATGACCAAATTCGGTATTTTCGGTTTTGAGAAACTTGCGACGTGCAGGGGTATTAAAATACAAATCATGCACTTCAACGATGGTGCCAGCATCCAGGGCGGCCGGGCTGATGGTTTGCTGATGCGTACCTTCAGCAGCGATTTGCCAGGCATGGCTAGCCGCCTGCTGACGGCTGGTGAGTACCGTGCGTGAAATAGACGCAATACTGGCCAGCGCTTCCCCCCTGAAACCCAAACTACCCACTTGCTCCAGATCTTCCAGGCTTTGAATTTTGCTGGTGGCATGGCGGGTCAACGCCAGCTCCAGCTCATCTTTGGCAATGCCATGCCCATTGTCGGTCACTTTGAGCAACTTCATTCCGCCTTGTTGCAAGGCGACCTGTATTTGCGTGCTGCCCGCATCCACGCTGTTTTCAAGCAGTTCTTTAAGTGCTGAGGCTGGGCGCTCAACCACCTCACCGGCGGCAATTTGACTGATTAACTGATCAGGTAAGAGTTTAATTTGCATCTCGCCATTCTACCCGTTTTGCTAGAATGGAGGCCATGTCGCTTTCCGATTTTCAGGCTTACCTCAGCCGCTTCAACCTCGCCCGCCAATTGCGCCGCCAGCATCATTTTTATGTGGGCCCAACCAACTCCGGCAAAACTTACCAGGCCCTGGAAACCCTGCGACAAGCCAACTCTGGCGTTTATCTCGCCCCGCTACGGCTCCTGGCCATGGAAGTCCGTGACCGGTTGATGCAGGCAGGTGTGCCCTGCAATTTGGTCACAGGTGAAGAGCGCGTCATCATCCCAGGCGCAACACATACGGCTTCAACCATTGAAATGTTAAGGCCAGACGTGCCCGTCGATGTGGCCGTGATTGATGAAATACAGATGCTGCTGGATCCGGATCGTGGCAGCGCGTGGACGGCTGCCCTGGTCGGCGTCCCAGCCAAACAGGTATTTATATGCGGCGCAAACAGTGTCACCGAGAGTTGCACGCGCGTGTTAGAAGCGCTGAAGGAACCCTACACCCTCACCCACTTGCAGCGCATGACGCCATTAGTCATCGAAGAGGCCAGTATTTGCGGAGGACGTTATCATACGGCCAGATTACATAAAGCCTTGCAGCCCGGCGATGCCATCATTGCCTTTAGCCGCAAAGACGTACTCACCCTAGCCGCACGTATCCGCCAATGGGGATTTAGCGTAGCCACGATTTACGGCGCATTGTCGCCAGAAGTCCGCCGGGGAGAATCTGCCCGCTTTGCCAGTGGTGAAGCACAAATACTGGTCGCGACAGATGCCATTGGCATGGGCCTTAATTTGCCTATCCGCCGGGTCATCTTTGCCAACATCCACAAATTTGACGGCGTAGCGCCACGCCCACTCAATGCCACCGAAATGCGCCAGATTGCCGGGCGCGCAGGCCGCCATGGCTTATATGACAGCGGTTATGTCACCGTGCTCGAAGATGACGAGCAATGGCACCTGCATGAAATGCTGGGCTGTGATGACACAGTCGCACCCTTTGCCCTGCCTATTGCCGTAGGAGGCGGCGATATTGAAGCACTCAGCCAAAAAATCCCTACCTGGCGGCTGGCAGAATGCGTGGAGTACCTGCATGCGCAGTATCAACGGCAATCTGGCACGACCGCATTGCAATGGCATGTCACGCCCTTGCAGTACCAGCAGGCACTTTTGATTGATGAAACGGCCCCCAAACTAGCGATGCGCGATAAATACAGACTGATGTGTGCGCCATTGGCGATACAGGTGCCGATTGCACGGGATTATTTTGTGCAGTGCATACAAGCGATAGACAACTATCAGCCTCGCCCATTGCCTGTCATGCCGGAATGGTTGAAAGGCCAACAGGCAGAATATCTGGAACAAGCAGAACTGATTTGCCAGCACCTGAGCTTATATAGCTGGCTGGGCTATCAATACCCCAACATTTTTCGGGATGGTGACTTGGTGGATGAAGCGCGTAAGAAACTCAATGGGTTTATTATCCGAGCGTTACGGGTGCAGTCGGGATATGGGAAGACACAGAGGGAAGCTGAATTGGCGCAGTATCGTCGATAGAGTAGCAGCTAGTTTATTTAAGTGCGCTTGGCTCAAAAAATATTTGATATAAATACTATTTTATTTCGCCTGTAGGCGAGTCACTTTCTGGTGCTTGTCCCCCAGAAAGTAACCAAAGAGGACGACACCCAGCCATCACGGCCTTCGGCTCCCTTGCGTTGCTCAACAAAGTAAGCGGTCACGAAACTCGACCTGGCAGCTCACATAAAACGTGAGCTGCTGCGGGACTCGGACAGTCGCTCCCTTCTTCCTTACTTTGTTTCCGCTACTCAGCGTGATGAATGGGATTTTTCTCACCAAACTCACACTGTGGTAATTTGGACGTTTAAAAACTCAAATTCATTTGTTAATTCCATGAATCGTGGCAGTCACATGGTTTTCGGGCCCCTATCTGCCGCGCCGAGTAGCGCAGTCAGCGCGGGGGACTTCGACCAGCGGCTGTCCGAGGTCCGCAACAAGCACGTTGTGTTGGCTTGTCAGGGCGAGTTTCGTTGGCCGCCCACGCTGATGAGCAACGCAGGAATCAAGCGGAAGCTAGGGTGCACTTTCTTTTGGTTACTTTATCTTTGTGCAAGCAAAGAAAAGTAACTCGCCTAGAGGCGAAACAGCACGTCAAATTCAAAGTAAGCCGTTCCAACAGGCGCAGGACATGCTCTACAAAGCCTGCATCACCGAAATGATGATCTGTTAAAGCTATTATTTCTTCGCAAATGAAGGATTTGTTGCTATATACGACTTTACCCCCGATAAAATCGCATTCACCAATTTATCCTGGTAAGCATCATCATTCAACCTGGCTTCTTCCTCAGGATTACTGATAAACGCAGTTTCCACCAGGATTGATGGAATATCCGGCGATTTCAATACCGCGAACGCCGCTTGTTCCACATACTTGGAATGTAGGGTATTGATCTTGGCAATGCGCCCCAGCACGGCTTTACCCATGCGGATACTGTCATGAATCGTCGCCGTTTGCGATAAATCCAGCAGCGTACGCGCCAGGTCCATATCGCGTGTATCAATCGCCACGCCGCCAATCAAGTCCACCGCGTTTTCCTTTTTCGCCAGGTAACGGGCACTGGCACTGGTGGCACCGCGCTCAGACAAGGCAAACACTGAGGAACCCTTGGCGGTGCTGTTGACGAATGAATCAGCATGAATCGAAATAAACAGGTCAGCCTTGGCGGCACGGGCTTTTTTCACACGGTCACCCAGCGGGACAAAATAATCACCATCGCGGATCAGGATGGCTTGCATATTGTCTTCAGCATCAATCTGCTGCTTGAGTTTGCGTGCAATGGCCAAGGTGATATTTTTTTCATGGCTGCCTTTTGAGCCTCTTGCGCCTGGATCTTCGCCACCATGCCCGGCATCGACCGCAATGGTAATGACTTTCTGACCTGGCTTAGCCTGCTTGGGTTTATCCACGACAGCTGGTTTGTCAGCGGTTTTTTCGGCCCCCATATTGGCCGCTGGCGCCTCTGTTGCAGAGTCTTTATTCGCCATTGGAGCCGCTTCAGGCTTTTCGTCACTGTTTACTGTAGGCACATCCTGCAACTGTTTCGAAGGCATCAATACGGGGTTCGCAACTGCAGGATCTATATTGCCTATTGCTGGCGCAATCGTGATTGCCAGCCGTTGTTGCGAGCTGCCTGCGTTCATGTCTGTGACCAGAGGTTTGATCTCAGACTTGATATCGAACACCACACGGGTGGTATGCTCGGTAAAAGGGGCAATGCGAATTTTGGACAGGTAGGGATGCTGGGCATCCAGTTGAGGTGGCAGGGCCTTCAGTGTGGGACTAATGGCAACATCGTCCATGTCTATGACCACACGGAATGGATTATCCAGCGTAAAGACACGGTATTTAATAGACTGGTCGACCAGCAACTCCAGTTGCACCTGGTTGCCGTGCTGTTGCAGATTGGCCAGAATCACTTCTGCGGCTTCTGCAAAACTGTTGAACGATAGCAAGGCTGTCAGCAGCCACGCCTTAAACATCTTCCTAATTACTGGCATAGTCCTTCCAACGCCAGCGGATGCTGACTCGTGATATGCAGCACGCGTCCGTGCGGCAAAATATCAAATCGGATTTCGATATCTGCGTGAGGCAACACCTGTTCGGCGCGTTCTGGCCACTCAACCAGGCAGATACTGTTTGAATTAAAGTAATCCCTGAAACCGGCAGCTTCCCATTCATCGGCATCCTGAAACCGGTAAAGGTCAAAATGGTAACATGAAGCAATAGGCAGGTTATAAGGTTCAACAATGGTATAGGTTGGGCTTTTAACCTTGCCAACATGCCCTAGCGCATGCAGAATGCCACGCACCAACGTGGTTTTGCCAGCGCCCAGATCGCCATGCAGGTAAATCACCTGGCCTGGTTTCAATTGAGTCGCCAATACCTCTGCTGCATGCACAGTCGCTGCTTCGTCTTTTAAAATCTGTGTAGAATACGTTTCTGTCATGTCACATCAATCACATCCCACCCCAATCCAGTTACCAGACCAGGCAGTTGCTGCGCAGATGGCTGCAACCATCAAAAACTGGGCAAGGGAATTGGGGTTTGGCAGCATAGGAATTACCGATACCGACCTTTCTGCCGCCGAGCCGGAATTTTTAGACTGGCTCGCCAAACAATACCACGGCGACATGGATTATATGGCAAAACATGGTACCAAGCGAAGCCGCCCGGCAGAATTGGTACCCGGGACCTTGCGGGTCATCTCGGTGAACCTGAATTATTTGCCTGACAATGCGGCTGATGGCTGGCAGGTGCTGGAAAATCCGAACAAGGCCTATGTGGCCCGTTATGCGCTGGGGCGCGACTACCACAAGGTCATGCGGCAAAAACTGCAGCAACTGTGTACCCGTATTACTGAGGAATTTGGTAAGTTTGAATACCGGGTATTTGCCGATAGCGCCCCTGTGCTCGAAGTTGCGCTGGCAACCAAAGCAGGCATGGGCTGGCGCGGCAAGCATACGTTATTGCTTAACCGCCAGCAGGGGTCATGGTTTTTTCTGGGCGAGATTTATACCAACCTGCCGCTGCCTGTAGACTCCCCCACCACGGCGCATTGTGGCAGCTGTTCAGCCTGTATCGACATCTGCCCTACCCGCGCGATTGTTGCGCCATATGAACTGGACGCCAGGCGTTGTATTTCCTACCTGACCATAGAACACAAAAGCAGTATTCCGCTGGAATTACGGCCATTGATTGGAAATCGTGTCTATGGTTGCGATGATTGCCAGCTGATCTGCCCATGGAACAAATTTGCCGTCAACACCCAGGAAACTGATTTTGCCGTACGGCATGGCCTGGATAGTAATGACCTGGTAGATTGTTTTGCCTGGACAGAAGCAGAGTTCCAGCAGCGCATGGCTGGTAGCGCCATTTACCGCATAGGCTATCACCAGTGGCTACGCAATGTAGCGGTTGGATTAGGTAATGCCCCTAGCTCGCCAGCCGTGATTGCCGCCTTAACCGCACGGCAAGACGATGATAACGAACTGGTGCGTGAGCATGTTGCATGGGCATTGGCCCAGCATCAGCAACACATTGCTTAAGCAGCTAGCAGCGCGGCCCCCAGCATGCCGGCGATATCGCCCGTGCTTGAGACATGCACCTTGATTTTGCCACGAAGTACCGGAATCAAATCGTGTTCCAGCCGCTGCTCAAATGCAGCCTGTAATAATGGCCATGCAGCCACTACACCGCCGCCAATCACCACATTTTCGATATCAATCACTTTGAGTACACTGGCCAGCATTTGCGCCAGCTTACTGCCAGCATCTGCGTAGACTGCCTGTGCATGCCGATCACCACTTTCGGCAGTCCGCGCGATCTCCAGCGCAGTTATTGTTTGGCCTGTGAGGTCTGCATACGCCCGGCTGATGCCGGTCGCGGAAGCATACTGTTCTACGCAGCCCTGATTCCCGCAGCCACATAAACGGCCATCCGGCACTACAATAATATGACCAGCTTCCAGTGCATACCCATGCTGCCCGGCCCAAATACTGCCATTCACCACCAGCCCCGCTCCCACACCAGTCCCCAAGCCCACGTACAGCAAGCCGCCAACAGGTTGCGACAACTGGCAGAATTCCCCATAAGCAGCGGCATTGGCATCATTTTCTACACGTACAGGCAAACCAATCAACTTACCGAGATCATGACCAAGATTGACATCCCGTAAACCTGGCAAATTGGGAGACTGTGCCAACACGCCTGTGTGTGGATCTATAAATCCCGGAAAGCCTATGCCGATTGCCTGAATGCCGGCATATTTATCCAGCAACGGCCGGATAGCATCCGCCGTGACCTGCAAGATGGTCTGCCATGCGTTTGCTGGCGCAAACTCCTTGCAAATGGCAGAGTAATTAGCCCGAAAACGCGTTTCTTCAACCAGGGTAAGGCCAGAAAAAACGCCAAGACGCAGATTGGTGCCGCCGACATCTAGCCCCAGGCGATATACCGCATTTGCTTCAGACATGGAGACGGCCGCTTTCTTCTACCAGGTGCCGAAAAGATTGCTTTTTTTCCTCGGTCAGTTGAGACCACTGCATGCGCCAACGCCAGTTGCCCTCAGTGGTACCAGGCATATTCATGCGTGACTGGCTATCTAGCGCCAAAATGTCCTGCAGGGGGACGATCGCGAGCCGGGCAATGCTATTGAAGGTGAGTTGTATTAATGCGTTAGGCATATCAGGATGTTCTTGTTTTAAATAATAATGCAGATGGCTTAGTACGTTTTCCGACGCAGCCTGATACCAACCAAGCGTTGTATCGTTATCATGAGTACCAGTATAAGCCACACTGTTCTCTTCGATATTCTCTGGCAGGTAAGGATTATCTTCACCTCCGCCAAACGCAAATTGCAGGATTTTCATGCCGGGTAAATCAAAGGCATGACGTAACGCATCCACATCGGCAGTAATAATACCCAAATCTTCAGCGACCAGGCTGAGTTGTGGGTAGGCTTGTCTGATCGCCTGTAATAATGCATGACCAGGCGCTTCTTGCCAGGCGCCGCTCATGGCTGTCGGTTCATGGGCGGGGATTTCCCAGGCTGCTTGCAAGCCACGGAAATGGTCTATGCGCAAGACATCAAATAGTTGCGACTGGATATCGATACGGCCCAGCCACCATGAAAATCCATCCGCCAGCATGGCTTGCCAGTCATAGTGTGGGTTTCCCCAGCGCTGGCCCGTTTCGGAAAAGTAGTCTGGCGGCACGCCTGCGACGACTGTCATATTCAAGTCAGCATCCAGTTTAAACCAGTCAGGATGCGCCCATACATCGGCACTGTCATAAGCCACAAAAATCGGGATATCACCAAACAACTGAATGCCCCGCTGGTTGGCATACACTTTAAGTTGCGCCCATTGCTGGAAAAACACATATTGAGTGAATTTAATCAAGGTCAATTTTTCTTGATTGGCCACGCTATAGGCTTGTAATGCCTGATGGTCATGCATGCGATAGGCCTGTGGCCAGCTATGCCAGCTTTGATGGTCATGTTGTTCTCGCAGGCACAAAAACAAAGCATAGTCTTCCAGCCAGTATTGTTGCGTCTGACAAAAACGGGCGAAGCCAGGCCAGGTAAGGCCATCGAAATTGGCAGACAGCCCGCCGCCAGACTGCACGCGAAACATGACTTTTGTCATCAGCGACGGCAATGGCATCGTGACTTCATTAGGCAGACACAAGCCATCCTTGAGGAGTTGTCTGGCACTGATCATGCCGCTATGGCCAGCATGTGCGGAGACACTTTGGTAAGGCGACTGGTCATCATGCGGCTGGTTGACCGGCAAGGTTTGCCAGACCGATACGCCCATCTCGACCAATGTGTCTACAAAACGATAGGCATCCGGCCCAAGATTGCCTTCGGGTAATGAGGTGATGTGCATCAACACACCCGCTTGTCTAGCTTGTGTCATGTGATTGGCATTCAGATAAAATTAAAACTGGTCAGGATTGCCCACGGCGCATGGTGCCTGCATTTTCGGCATCACCGCCACCCAGGCTAATGGGCTGAGACAGGTGACTGGGCGGCGTCAACCCGAGCAAATGATAGAGATTGCTCAGGTTACGACGGTATAGCTGGTCAAAACTTTGGACACTCTGCGCATTGTTGTAATCGCCAAACCACCAGAACCAGTCTGAACCTTCGCACAAGGCTAACTGTTGCTGGCATTTTTCCTTGGCATCTGCAGACAACTCATGCACATGCTGGTCATATTGGCGCTTGGCTTCACATAACAAATCCCAGGCGCGATTTTTTGCCGGTTCACCTATCCAGGTGCTAAACGTGCCATAGACCCAGCTACCGGCACAGATATCATTTAATAGTGTTGGCTCAGGCAATTGCTGTGTTTGCTGCATGGTCAGAATGTCACTAAATGTTGTCATCTGGATATCAGGATGATGGGCGAGCGCCTGATAAAGTTCCTGCAGGAAGTAATAGCCGTTGTAAGGATAATATTCCCAGGCATTTTCACCATCCAGAATCACGCTCACAACCGGCGTTTTATCGTCACTATTGGCCAGGATGGATTCCAGCGACTGCACGAAATCATTCACGGCCTCACTGGCGTATTGCTTGGAGTATTCAAAGCCAATTTTGTCTGATAACTGGTCATCACGGAAAAAGCAGACGACATCCTGCTGGCCATTGGTAATTTTGTAAGGTTGGTAGAGATATTGTTGAGCGTGCTCATGCGGCAGGCCTAGCTTGCGCAAGCTGTTGGCTAGTACACCCTGCCCCGTCGCAGCCCACGCAATACCCTGTTCGGCAAGTAGAGAAAGTGCAGTATGCGAGACTGCGCCTTCAGCTGGCCACATCCCGGTGGCCTTTTGACCAAATACTTTTTCATGGTATAGCTGGGCTGCTTCCACATGCGAAATGGCGCGTGTGTAGCCATCTGGGTAGGTTGCGGCCTGAGGAAGAGGCGCTTTAGGCATCGCATCATGCGCACTTTTCAAGTCTATCAACAGCGGCAGTATCGGATGATAATAGGGGGTTGTCGACATTTCGATCTGACCTTTTGCCAACAATGCCTGGTAGCGCGGCAAAATACCCTGCAAGGTTTCACTGATCACCCCCAGCAATGCCAGCCGGTCTTCAAACGTAAATAAAACCCCTTTTTGCATCAGGGCCTGCACGGTTTTATTCTTGCGCCGCAAGCCTTCGCCCGTCCAGGCCAGGTGATACCAAACCAGTAAATCAGCCTTGTATTGGGCAGAAAGGTAATGAAACTGGCCGTTTTGCATGAGCGGTGCAACCAGCTCATACAACTTCAACAAACGCTGGTAATGCGGAAACGGGCTCAGCATTTTTTCATGATGCGCCTTGAAGCAGCTATCGACGATTAACTGGCATTCAACATCAGAAATATGGTCTAGGTCGGGGTTTCCGAGCAGGTGTAATAATGGATCGCGCCACACCCCGCTACACGCCTGTTCGGCATAATCATGCAGTTGCTCCACCAGAATAGGTACAAAATTGAAAGTCACCCTGGCGGCAGGAATCTGCTCCAGGTGATAGGCCATGTCGCTATAATCCTTGAGCGCATGAAGATAGGTCCAGGGCAGTACGTAAGCCCCGGTCACAAGATCGCGGTAATCAGGTTGATGCATGTGCCAATACAGGTTTAACAGCAATTTTTTATCGGACATCCCTCAACCTCTTTTCCATATTACCTATCAATGTTGATGTTATTTCACACGATACAAATCCTGTCCCAGCATATCTGGCGTCACCAGTACGATGCCTTTTTCAGAGACATAAAAACGCTTCCTGTCTCTATCGAGGTCTACGCCAATCTGCATGCCAGCCGGTATTTCGCAACCACGGTCGATGACCGCATTCCGCATGACTACCCCTTCATTGATCCTGACTTTAGGCAGGACAACGGCGCCATCCAGGTCAGAGTAGTCTGCGACATGTACTCCAGAAAACAATACCGAGTTAGACACGCAAGAACCACTGATCAGGCAGCCGCCAGACACTAACGAGTCTGTGGCTTTACCGGTACGGCCTTCATCCTTAAAGACAAACTTGGCTGGTGGAAGTTGCTCCTGGTAAGTCCAGATCGGCCACTCACTGTCATACAGGTTCAGCTCGGGGATGACTTTGGTGAGCTCCATATTGGCCTCCCAATATGCATCTATAGTGCCAACATCGCGCCAGTAATAGTTATCACTTTGTGCACCGACGCAACTATCGGTAAAGCGATGGGCTTGTACGCGATATTTTTTGATGATGTAGGGAATAATGTCCTGGCCAAAATCGTGGTTGGACTTGCGGTCATAGGCATCCCGGATCAGCTGCTCATACAAAAACTTGGCATTGAATACATAAATCCCCATGCTGGCAAAAGCCACCTCAGGATTGTTGGGCGTGGGTTTGGGCTGTGCTGGTTTTTCGTCAAAAGCGATGACGCGGTCAGTCCCATCCACCTCAAGGACACCAAATCCTTTGGCATCTTCCAACGGCACATTGATGCAGGCAATCGTCATATCAGCATTGCTGCGTGCATGCGTCGCCAGCATTTTTCCGTAGTCCATTTTATAAATATGGTCACCCGCCAGCACCAAAATGTATTCACCGCCATTCTCGCGCAACAGGTCTATATTCTGGTATACGGCATCTGCCGTACCTTTGTACCACTCTTCGCCCAAACGCTGCTGTGCCGGGATGATGTTCACATACTCATTAAACTCGCCACGCAAAAACCCCCAACCTCGTTGTACGTGCTGGATCAGGCTCTGTGCCTTGTATTGCGTCGCAACATTAATACGGCGGATACCTGAGTTAATGCAATTGGATAATGGAAAATCGATAATGCGGAATTTACCGCCAAACTGTACAGCCGGCTTCGCACGCCAGTCTGTCAGGTTCTTCAAGCGACTGCCACGGCCACCGGCCAGGATAATGGCAACGGTATTTTTAGTCAGGTTACTGATAAACCGGTCGGAAGGACGTTCTTGTCGCCGGTTAACTTTACGACGTTCGACAAACTCTGCAGCTTGGGACATGATGCTATTTCCTGTTTTCCTGATCCTGAAAATCAGCCCGCAGTCAGGGCAGCGATGTCAGTGGAACAAAGACAGCACAACGCTGGATAGCCGCAGGTCTGGCACTCACAGTCTGCATGATAATTCGGGTAAAGACAACGAAATTTCAAATACAAATGACGTAAATCTTAACTTTTTTTGATAGGATTGAGGCTAGTCAAATGGACATCGCGAGCATGACAGCCAAACCTACGGTCACCCCTCCCCATGCAGACACACTGCACCTGCAACGTATTTTAGACGCCACCCACCACAATCCATTCGAGTATCTGGGTGTGCATGCAGAAGGCAAGCAAGGCCCATGGCATGTGCGCGTCTTTTTGCCACACGCCGAAAGTATCCATGTGAAGGCTGATCAGGACTGGCAAGAAATGACCTTGGCACATCAGCAGGGGCTATTTCTTTATACTTCGGTAATGCCTTTAACTGGTCCGATTGCCTTGAAAATTCGCCTGAGAGGTCAACAAACCAGCTACGAGACTTTCGACGCCTACGGCTTTGGCAGCACCTTATCTAAAGATGACCTGCATTTGTTTGGCGAAGGTCGCTTATACGAAGCGTATAACACACTGGGCGCAATCCCGATGACCATCAATGGTGTTGCTGGCGTGCGCTTTGCCGTCTGGGCGCCTAATGCAGAGCGTGTCAGCGTGGTTGGTAGCTTTAACCAATGGGATGGCCGAGTACATGCCATGCGCGTGCTGGGCAGTAGCGGCGTGTGGGAGCTGTTTATACCGCAGTTGACCGAACACGATTTATACAAATTTGAGATACGCAATCGCGAGCACGGCCACATCATGCTCAAGGCTGACCCGTATGGCAAAGCCTTTGAAGCCAGGCCCGGAACGGCCAACCGCATCTGCCAGAGTCGCTATGTCTGGCAAGATGAATCCTGGTTGCAACAACGTCAACAACTTGATTGGCTGCATGCACCATTCAATTGTTATGAAGTGCATTTGGGCAGCTGGCAACGCGACCAGAACGGGCATTTTCTGAGTTACCGGGCGATGGCTGATGTCTTGATTCCGCATTTGGTCAATATGGGCTATACCCATATAGAGTTGTTGCCCGTGGCCGAACACCCGCTCAATGAATCTTGGGGATACCAGGTCACTGGCTACTTTGCCCCTACCCAGCGCTATGGCAGTCCAGATGACTTGAAGTATTTTATTGATCGTTGCCATGCCGCCAATATCGGTGTGATTCTGGACTGGGTGCCTGGCCACTTCCCTAAAGATGACTGGGCCCTGGCACGTTTCGACGGCACCGCGTTGTATGAGCATGCAGATCCCCGATTGGGTGAGCATATGGACTGGGGCACTTATATTTTCAACTATGGCCGCAATGAAGTCCGTAATTTTTTGCTAAGCAACGCTTATTACTGGTTGCAGGAGTTTCACATTGACGGGCTGCGTGTAGATGCTGTGGCCTCCATGCTTTACCTTGACTACTCCCGCAAAGACGGTGAATGGCTGCCCAATGCTTACGGTGGACGTGAGAATCTGGATGTCATCGAATTCCTCAAACAGCTCAACCTCATGGTCGGCGAGCGCTTTCCGGGTGCACTCACCATTGCGGAAGAGTCCACAGCCTGGCCGGCTGTCTCCCGTCCAGTGTATGCGGGTGGACTCGGTTTCAGCATGAAATGGAACATGGGCTGGATGAATGATGTCCTTACCTACATGCAACTAGATCCGATTTACCGCCAATACCATCATAACCGCCTGACGTTTGGGCAGATGTATGCGTATTCCGAAAACTTTGTACTACCCTTCTCTCATGATGAAGTCGTACACGGAAAACGGTCATTACTGGACAAAATGCCAGGGGATACCTGGCAAAAGTTTTCCAACCTGCGCCTGCTACAGACCATGCAGATGACCATGCCAGGCAAAAAACTCAATTTTATGGGTAACGAATTTGGCCAGCACCGTGAATGGAGCGTCAACCAAAGCCTGGACTGGCACCTGCTGGAAGAAACAAACCCAGAGCATGCATTGCACAGAGGGATTCAATCACTCAGCCGCGACCTCAATCGACTTTACCGCCAGCAGCCTGCGTTGCATGTGCATGATTTTGACGTTCAAGGCTTCCAGTGGATAGACTGTGAAGATGCCGGGCAGTCAATATTGAGCTACATCAGACGCGGCAATGAGCATAGTTTTGTTATAATAGTGTTAAATTTCACACCAGTACCGCGCCATCAATATCGTTTGGGCGTACCGCAACCGGGTTACTACAAAGAAGTGTTGAACAGTGATGCCGCTTGTTATGGTGGCAGCAATTTAGGCAATGGTCATGGCTGTCAGAGCGACGCTATTCCCTGGATGAACAACCCTGTCTCCATCAGTGTGGATCTGCCGCCACTGGCAGGTGTCATACTTCAGTTACAATAACTGGTTACACTGTATGCGGCATGTAAACTGGTAGTAAAGATATTGCTATGCAAGACATGGCCGGACCATGTGCTTGCAAGCCCCCAAAAATTAATTGACTTGAAAAACGATAGCAACAACATAACATGGCAAAACTAACCACACACCCGAGCTGGCACGCGCTGAACCAGCATCAAATTGAAATGCGCAATGTTCAAATGCGCGACCTGTTCAAACAAAACCCGAAACGATTTGAAGAGTTTAGCCTCACCGTAGAAGATGTCCTGCTCGACTACTCCAAACACCGCATTACAAAAGAAACCTTAGCACACCTGTTTCAACTGGCGCGTGACTCCAATATTGAGCACTGGCGCAGCCGCATGTTCAGCGGTGAAAAAATCAATATCACCGAGAACCGTGCTGTATTGCACACCGCACTACGCAACCGTAGCAATACACCAGTGTATGTCGATGGCAAGGATGTGATGCCAGAAGTCAATGCCGTGCTGGCACAAATGCGTAGCTTTACTGAGCAGGTGCGTAGCGGTCAGTGGACTGGTTACACTGGCAAGCGTATTACCGACATCGTGAATATTGGTATTGGCGGCTCTGATTTGGGTCCAGTGATGGCTTGCGACGCCTTGAAACCATATGCAAGCCCGGATTTGAAAGCGCATTTTGTTTCCAACATTGATGGTGCGCATCTGATGCGTGTACTGGAAACCTGCCATCCGGAAACTACTTTGTTTATTGTGGCTTCCAAAACATTCACCACGCAGGAAACCATGACCAACGCCCATTCCGCTCGCCGTTGGTTCCTAAACGCAGCCCAGCAAGACCAGCATGTGGCCAAACATTTTGTGGCTTTATCCACCAATGCCAAAGCGGTACAAGCATTTGGCATAGATACCAAGAACATGTTTGCTTTCTGGGACTGGGTGGGTGGCCGCTACTCCTTGTGGTCAGCCATCGGTTTATCGATCGCCCTGTATGTGGGCATGGACAACTTTGAACAAATGTTGGCTGGTGGACACGCCATGGACCAGCACTTCCAGACTGCGCCGTTGGAACAGAACATGCCTGTTATCATGGCATTGCTCGGCATCTGGTATAACAACTTCTTCCATGTGGATACTCACGCCATCTTGCCTTACGACCAGGGGATGTCTCGCTTTGCAGCTTATTTGCAGCAAGCCGATATGGAAAGTAACGGTAAATTCATTTGCCGTGACGGCAGCCGCGTCAGCTATAAAACTGGACCAGTCATCTGGGGTGAAGCTGGCACCAACGGTCAGCACGCATTCTATCAGCTGATACACCAGGGTACGCAAATGGTGCCCGCTGATTTCCTGATGCCAGCTAACAGCCATTACAAAGTGGGCAGCCCAGACGATCAGCACCACAAAATCCTGCTCGCCAATTTTCTGGCTCAAACACAGGCATTGATGCTGGGTAAAACCCGTGAAGAAGCGCGTGCAGAACTCGAAAAACAGGGACTGAGTGGCGAAGCACTGGAAGACTTGTTACCGCACAAAGTATTCGAAGGTAACCGTCCAACGACCTCCATACTGTTCAAACAGCTGACCCCTTACACCCTGGGCAAGCTGATTGCCTTGTATGAACACAAGATTTTTGTGCAGGGTATTATCTGGGACATCAACAGTTACGACCAGTGGGGCGTGGAATACGGCAAGCAAATCGCCAGCCAAATTCTGCCACAATTGAATACACCGGAAGCCGTGACAGGGTTTGACAGCTCAACCAACGGCTTAATCAATTACGCGAAGAAAATATCCTAGTTAATTGATTAAAAATAAAAAAGGCCTCTTTTGAGGCTTTTTTTATTTTCAGGTCTATCATTAAACCAGCTGATTCTTGATCGCATAATGCGTGATATCCGCATTGTGTTTGAGATGCATCTTTTCAAGCAGGCGCGTACGGTACATACTGACTGTTTTGACTGATAAAGCGAGCTTATCAGCTATTTCACTCACAGAGAGGCCAGAAGCGATCAGTCGCATGACCTGAAACTCCCGATCTGACAATATCTCATGTGGTGCAATATTATGGTCTGTCCCCACCTGCTCGGCCAGAATTTCTGCCACATTCGGGGTGATATATTTCTTGCCTTTGGCCAGGGTATGAATCGCCGTCAACAATTCTTCTGAAGCGGTATGTTTGCATAAATAACCGGATGCCCCAGAGCGGATAGAGCGTACGGCATATTGCTCCTCCATATACATCGATAACATCAGGATATTGAGCGCAGCATTTTCGCGTTTAATCAGCTTGAGTGCCTCAATGCCGGTTTTATCCGGCAAGGAGATATCCAGCAACATCACATCAGCGCTCAACTCTCGCACGCACCTGATTGCCTGCGCTACATTTTCCGCCTCCCCTACCACTTCAATATCACCGCTGGCAATCAATATCTGCTTGATGCCAGAACGTAAAATGGCATGGTCATCCACAATAATGACTCTAATTTTAGTATCCAAGCTATTTCCTCAGTGTTGCCAATATAAAATTGGTCTTGTCAATTTATTGTAAAACGCTACGGCGGTTCTGTCACGACGAGATGGCAATCAATGGAGTACGCACTTCAATACAGGTGCCTGTTCCCTGGGCTGCAGCTACAATCTGGCACTCTCCACCCAAAGCCGCGGCACGCTCTTGCATGCCACGCAAACCAAAGGAATTAGGCTTGATTTTATCGGCAGGCGCGATGCCTATCCCGTCATCTGAAATGGTCATGAACAATACGTCACCGTTGAGGGACAGTTCCACGGCAACCTGATTGGCTTGCGCATATTTGGCAATATTTGAAAGTGCTTCCTGGCAGATACGGAACAATGCCATAGACTGGTCGGCATCACACTCCAGATCACGGCAATTGGTCAAAAATCTAGCAGTAACACCCAATTGTTTTTTAAACTGATTGACTTGCCACTCGAGTGCATCCACTAGGCCAAGGTCCAGTATATTAGGCCGTAAATTCCCTGAAATACGATGCACTGCGTCAAAGGTTTGATTAATGATGGCCTGCAGCATGGTTGCTTGTTCCATATTCACAGGCTGAGATTCTTCGATTTGCTGGATGATGGTGGAAAGACCTAATTTCATTGCGGTAAGATTGCCACCGAGGTCATCGTGAATTTCACGCGCGATACTGACGCGCTCCTGCTCCTTGACCTGGTGAATATGCGCAGTCAGTGCCTGCAAATCACGCCTGGCCTGCTCAATCTCTTGCTTTTCGTGTTTACTTTGGCTGATATTGAGCATGATGCCATCCCACTGCACAGCACCCTGCCCCAAATCACGTACAGTCGCCCGGATATTCACCCATTTCATGTCTTGCCAGTCAGCAATCCATATCCGCCCTTCCCAATCCAAGCGCTTATGATGTCTAGCCGACTTTTGCAATTTCTGCTTGAACTGGCTGGCTGAATGCTCTTCCATGGCCTGAAACAAGGTTTGCGCGTCCTTAAGCAAAGCCGCAGCAGGAATGCCTAACAGTGCCTCGCAGCCCTCACTCAGGTAGGTGAACACCACTTGACCATCTTCGGCCATGTGCATTTGAAATACCAGACCGGGGATGCTGGAAACAATCGCTGAAAATCTGCGCTCGCTTTCATGCAAGGCATCCTTGACACTATCGACAGGAACGTTGCCGAGAGAGGAACTGACAGTAGATGGATGGATAAAAGGAGTGGACAATTGGCACCTCAATCAAGATGCCAATTAGCATATCATGCCAAAGCGTGGCTGGGTATGCCTACCACCGTTTTAGGAGGAAAGCGCTTGAATACCGTGGTACATGTCCA
The DNA here is from genome assembly GCF_001183865.1 of Methylophilus sp. TWE2. NCBI lineage: Bacteria > Pseudomonadati > Pseudomonadota > Betaproteobacteria > Nitrosomonadales > Methylophilaceae > Methylophilus > Methylophilus sp. TWE2. Next base: position 1,468,759 of record NZ_CP012020.1, on the reverse strand, counting down.
AAATAGTTATGGGTTGGCTTCCAGGTCGAGTTCGGTCATCACACGGTTTTTGCCACTCTTCTTCGCCAGGTACATCGCTTGGTCGGCCCGCAGCAAAATTGTTGCCACGTCATCCTCAACCTTAAACAGCGCCACACCAGCACTGAAAGTAATCAGTAGCTTCTGGTTATTGCCCAGGAAATACTCCTTGGTCAGCGAGCGCTGCAAGCGCGTCATGGTCACTACCGCTTCGTTCAGGTTGGTATTGGGCAGTATGACCACAAACTCTTCGCCACCCATCCTGGTCACAATATCGGTTGGCCTGACTGCACGCTTGATCACGCTTGCCAGATGCTTGAGTGCAGAATCGCCTGCAGCATGCCCATGCTGGTCATTCAGTATTTTAAAATTATCAATATCAAGCAAGGCCACACTCAGTGACTCGCCACTACGACGGTGACGGGCGATTTCGGTATTAAATGCTTCATCCATACCGCGCCGGTTGAGTACCCCTGTCAGTTGATCAATCCGAACGACTTCACTCAATTGCTGCAACTCTTCTTGCAACTTTTGCATGCGCAACTGGGTATCACTCGCCACCCGCTGCTGATTCAGCAAATCATCACGCGAACGCATGATATCCGTCTGCATCACGGAAGTATCTCGCATCAAATGATTTACCAACTCATTGATTTTAATTAGGTCATCCGTTTTCGATAGCTCTTGAGCGTAACTTTCGATCTTGCCACCATATAATTCACTCGCATCCCCCATGTATTTCAGCTTGTCAATAAACGTACTGATCATGGCTTTGAACGAATTACGTGCTTCGATCAGGCTATGTTTTACCAGGCTTTGTTTATAAATCACTTCTTTGAGGCTTTTTTCTGCCTGCTTGAGTTTGGTTCTGTCTAGCGGACCGCTGATAATGGACTGCACGGCATATACCTGGCCACTGAGCCAGCCATCCTCTGCCACCAGTTCTCCAATGTTGGAAAGGAGCAAATGTAAGAGATCAATAATATCACCACGGACATCATCTTCTTTGGCACCTATCACTTCCACCCGTAACAACAAGGCTTTAAGGGATTTAGCCAGCGATTCCCATTCCTTGAGTTTTTTGGCACGCTCAGTACTTTCTTGCAAGGCTACGGCCTCAGCTTGTAAATCAGGATAGCCTTCCAGGCGAGGAATCAATCCTAATTGTAAGGTTTGTTTCAAGAGCGTTTGCAAGATGGTGAAAGCACCATGAAACTGTTGTACTTCACCAGGCAGACTAGCGGCTTCACTAGAAACATTGGCTACCTCTTCGACAGCAGGCAAATCTGCCGTATTGGTCAGAGGCACTCCTTCAGCCCGCGCATCTGCAGGTAGCCAATGATTCGCCATGCCAATCAGCTTGTCTGCCAAGGTTTCATCGTTACCAAAGTTGATCAGCACACGTTCTAATGTTTCACGCTTTCTGGCAACATCCACACCACTGCGCTTGTCATCCCAGGCTTGCAGCAAAGTACGTATTGCCTTTGGCCATTTGGTCGAATGGTTCAACTGAGACTGCATAGACTCGGTCAATAATTCGCCAAGCCCCTGCCAGTTGTCCTGCTTGAGTAATTTTTCCCAGCGGTTGATCCAGTTTGTCTGCTCTAATGAATCATGTGGCAACTGTTTAAGTGCTTTACGCAGTGCACTTGCGGCATCTTCTTTTGTTGGCTTGCCGGCCACCTCAAAATAAATTTGCGTGTAATTGTCCGGCGTCGGCTCCACGCGACGCGCAGCCATTTGCTTGATGGTTTCGCGGGCAATTTCAGAGGCGGTCATGGGTCCGTTAGCTGCCATAATGATTACCACAGTATTGGTTGAAAATAGGGATGATTATGCCGTGAAAAAATAAGCCTGTATGTCATTATAAGAAGGTAGATTATTGGTCATTTCTCATGCTTGTCATCCACCTTAGAAAACCAGCCCGCTGAAAAAATAAGCCGGTAAAAAAGGTTTTTTGCGTTACAATAGTGTCCGCGGGCCTCCCCGCATTGTAAGGTAGCCAATCTGGTCAGGTGCGGAAGCAAGCAGCCACAACTATCAAGCAAGTGCCGGGGGTTGGGCTCGCCCCTTTCTCTCTTGCCTCTTGTTTGTCAGACTGACCTAAAAATTAACAACACATTAATTTTACGTTCGCAAGCATGAGCAGGCAATTTAGGCTAAAGTACGGGTTTGCCCATAGCATTTAATCAGTAGAGTGCGCGATGTCTTACCAAGTATTGGCGCGTAAATGGCGCCCAAAATCCTTTGGCAGTTTGGTCGGCCAAGACCATGTCGTTCAGGCCCTAAGTAATGCCCTGAGCCAACAGCGTCTGCACCATGCCTATTTGTTTACCGGAACGCGTGGCGTTGGGAAAACCACACTGTCGCGTATCCTGGCCAAATCCCTTAACTGCGCCACTGGCATTACAGCCAATCCTTGTGGTGAGTGCGAAGCCTGCCTGGCCATTGATATTGGCCGTTATGTCGATTATGTTGAAATGGATGCCGCTTCTAATCGCGGTATTGCTGACATGGTCAGCCTGCTGGAACAGGCGATTTATGCGCCATCCTCTGGCCGCTTCAAGGTTTACATGATAGACGAAGTGCACATGCTGACCAAAGAAGCGTTTAATGCCATGCTGAAAACGCTGGAAGAACCGCCGGCCCATGTCAAATTTATCCTGGCGACCACAGACCCGCAAAAGGTCCCGGTCACCATCCTCTCACGCTGTTTGCAGTTCAACCTGCGCCAGATGGCCAGCAGCACCATCACTGCGCACCTGCAAGATATTCTTGGTCAGGAACAGATTGCTTTTGAGTCACCAGCCTTGCAACTTATTGCCCGTGCAGCCAACGGCAGTATGCGCGATGCGCTGTCACTCACCGACCAGGCCATTGCTTATGGCAACCAGTCTGTACGAGAAGGCGACGTTCGCAACATGCTGGGAGCGATTGACCAGAGCTATTTATATGAATTATTACGCGCATTGATAGCCAATGATGCCGTCACTTTACTTAATATTGCGCAGCAAATGGAGTCGCGCAGCATTGGTTTTGAAAGTGCCCTCAATGACTTGGCGGCGCTGTTACATTTGCTGGCAGTCGCACAACATAGCCCACAAGCCATTGCGGATGATCATCCAGAGCGCCAAACGCTGCTGGATCTGGCGGCGACCCTGACAGCCGACATGCTACAACTGTATTATCAGATTTGTATTCTTGGCCACCGTGACATCGGATTGGCGCCGGATGCCTATGCCGGGTTTACCATGACTTTGTTGCGTATGCTGGCGTTTAAAGCAGATGCTATGACGCCTGCAGTGCCAGCAGCTGGGAGCAGCACTCCACAGGAAGGTCCTTCCTCCCGTGGCAATGCTGGCGGTGGCGCTAGGGCTGCACTCGCGCAAAGCCGCCAAGTGAGCCCCCAAACACCAGGGGCAGCCCCCATCTTGGCAACAGCTTCCGCAGAACCTATGCCTGCAGAAGTAAACAGAACGGTTCCTCCTCCCCCAGGGCCCGCACCAGCCATTACTGTGCAGGCGATTCCTGAAATTGAACAGATTCCGCAGCAGGCCCTTTCATCGCCTGTGATGTCTGCTGATAATCCGCCCTTAGCCTGGGATGGCAATTGGCGGGCTCTGGTGGAGAATCACTTGAGCAAACTTGGCCTGGTACGGGCATTGGCACAAAACTGTGAGCTGGTGAACTTTGATGGCGATGAAATGACCTTACGTATCAGTGAGGCACACAAACATCTTGCCAGTGCCAATTACCTGGACAAGCTTAACACGGCATTGAATAACCATTTTGGCCGTCGGTTAAAACTAAATATCACCGCAGGCCAGGAAGCCAATACGCCAGCCAGGCAATTAGCAGTTGAAAAAGCTGAATTACAGGACCAGGCAACGCAAGCGATTATGAGTGACCGTTTTGTCCAGGGCCTGATGCAAGAAATGGGTGCGACCATCGTGCCCAACTCCATTAAACCATTACATTAACCACAATCACTTTAAGGAGCAGACAAATGATGAAAGGTGGCATGGGCAATATGATGAAACAAGCCCAGATGATGCAAGCCAATATGCAGAAAGCACAAGCAGAACTGGCAAACACTGAAGTAGAGGGCATTGCCAGCAACGGCATGGTAAAAATCACCATGACCTGCAGCAATGACGTCAAACGTGTGCAGATTGAAGATGCTGCAATGGATGACAAAGAAACACTGGAAGACTTGATTCTAATTGCACTTAAGGACGCGAGAGCAAAAGTAGAAGCGACCAGTGCTGCCAAAATGGGCAGCGTGATGCCTGCAGGCTTTAAACTGCCTTTCTAAACAGGATTTGAAGCTTGAACAATCCTGCCGTTCTCGAACAGCTGATCAGCGCACTACGCTGCTTACCGGGCGTGGGTCCCAAGTCGTCCACACGCATGGCTTATCACCTCCTGCAGCGTGACAGAGAAGGTGCACAAAAACTGGCTGCAAGTTTGCAGCAGGCGCTGGACAAGCTCGCTCATTGTGATTATTGCAATAACTTCAGCGAACACCAGGTATGTAGTGTATGCCTGGAAACCAGCCGTGACAAATCAACGCTATGTGTGGTCGAAATGCCTACCGACCTCATGATGCTGGAAAACACCCGCAGTTACCAAGGCCAATATTTTGTACTGATGGGCAAACTATCTCCCATGGATGGTATAGGCCCCAAAGATATTCATCTCGATAAACTGCTCAAGCGCGCGCAAGATACCGCCATTCATGAAGTCATCCTGGCCACCAATTTCACCTCCGAGGGCGAAGCCACTGCCCACTATATAGGGCAGATGCTCAAATCACGTGGCATCCGTGTGAGCCGAATTGCCCGCGGCTTACCTATGGGTGGTGAAATTGAGTACGTCGACAGCGGCACCCTCTCGACAGCCTTACTGGAACGCAAGGTTTTGACTTAGGACACCGTTTCCCAACAGCCTGGCACGAGCATCTCATCTCCACTGACGTATAAACGTGCACGTTCCGCACCAATTTGATGCAGGCAATTAGATCGTTTCGTGGCTTTTATGCCCGCTCATTATATAAATAAATCCCCTTTGCTTTCGTTATAGTCATCATGCGGACTTAGCAGAGAACCAGCAGAATATTTACCTGCCTGGTTCTGGCTAAGCCAAACAATAAGCGAGCTGTAACAATCTAACAAAAGCAAAGTGACTCTTCATGGAACTATTTCTGCATACTTTCGACGCCAACCTGCATGCCAACCGGGAAAATCCGCGTTTTTCAGGGGTCAATCAAACCTCATTTAGCTATCAGACCGAAGCTGAGTTGTTGCAGATACTCGACCAGATGATTGCCCAGGAATCAGTACATACGCTTAAGGATACCTGGGTGCTTGTTTCCGAGGATAACCAACCTGTCGCCCCCATGGAGGCGTTACAGGCAACCATGCCGTTCAATACATTCTATGCGCGCCACAAATATCCCTGGCTACTGTCTGATCTTGAGCCTCATGTGCAAATGCATTACCAACCCATCGTAGATTTTGGTCAAAGTGGCAAGGTTTTTGGGTTTGAAGCGCTTTGCCGCCTGAAAACACCTGAAGGCAACTGGCTTAACGGCATGGAAGCCTTTGCGCTGGCCGCCGAAGTGAAGCGCACACACGAACTGGATCTCGCCTGCCAACACCTTGCTTTAATAGGCAAGTCCCAATCTGTTTCTGCTGATAAACCGATCTTTATCAATGTCTTACCGCAAACCATCATGAGCCCGGGCTGGTTGGATTTCATTTTAAAAATCCTGGCGCAACACAATATTGATAAACGCGATGTAGTGATAGAGATTGTTGAAAGTGAGAAAACCAATCCGGAAGTACTGGCGCGAAACTGTGATGCCATCCGCATGCATGGTCTGCGTATTGCCCTGGACGATATGGGCTCTGGCTTTAATGGCCTGCGTATACTGGCAGAAGTACGGGCGGACTTTATTAAAATTGACCGTGCGATTGTGCATGAAGCGCAAGGCAGCCGTGTGAGGACCGTGTTACTGGAAGCCATTATCTCGATGGCACAGCGTTTAGGCTGCACCATCATTGCCGAAGGTCTGGAACGCGTTGAAGATATCACTTATTGCCAGGATTTAGGCTTGCATTACGCACAAGGTCATTATTTTGCCCATCCGCAAAGCACGCCCAGCGAAAAAGTGACCGCATTGCCTCCACGTGATGAATCCCATCGCTCTCACATTCCTGATGATTTTCATATCGGTGAATATATTAGCCATGGCCTGACAATTGATGTAAGTGGCACCCTCGCCGAGGCAAGAAACTTATTCAATGCGCATGCCGATGTGGCCATCGCGGTGGTATTGGATGGACAGACACCATTAGGTGTTCTACGACGTGGCAAAGTGTTTTCAAAGAAAGTCTCCGGCCTGGGCGCCTGCTGTGACCCATTGCCTAAAGTCATTAACCATCTCATGCCTTCTTCCACCCTGGCGCGTATTTTTTACCTGGAACGCAGCAATACGGATATATGGATCGCGGTCAATGAAGAAGGTGCCTATGTCGGCATCTTGCAACCTATGGAAATCATGGCCCAGTTGATTAGCCGCAAAGCCACAACGGGTAACTTACATCCCTTGAGCCATTTGACGACAGGCCCAACCCTGAGGCAAACGCTGGACAACAGCTTGCGTAACAACCCGAATACCCAACTCGTGTATATTGATCTGGATCACTTCAAGGCTTACAACGATCGCTACGGCTTCATCCGTGGTGACGCCATGATTCGCTTGTTATCAGAAATTATCCGTCAGGAGTACCAGGATAAATCCGGCGTGATGGTCGGCCATATTGGCGGGGATGATTTTGTGCTTATTTATGATCACAAAGCGCCCAAGCTCACGGAGACGCTGCTGCATATCATTAGCCAGTTTCAGGCCTTGGCGGTACATTTGTATGATACCAGTGACTTGGAGCGTGGATTTTTTACGACTGAAGATGGTAAAGACCATCCGGTTGCCAGTGTTTCTATCGCAGTCGTCAACGGCTCACAAGGCACATTGGAGAATAGCGTCATGGCTGCAGAACGGGCAGCTGTTCTCAAGAAAATTGGCAAAGCCAATATCGGCAGTATTATCGTGGTGGAAGATACGCCACCACAACCAATATTACCTAAAAAAGAATTCTATTCCGGCTGGCAACAAAAAGCCTTATCCGCCTTGCAATCGCTGCTGAATATTCAGCGTTCAACGGGCTCGCACGATCTGGATAGCTGTTTTTCCGAATTCCCTTATTTTGAAGTGATTTTCGAACTGGAACCCAACGGCATCCAGCGTTATGCCAACTGGATCAACCCGAACATGTACGGCAAAATCAAGGCGGGCGGCGCAGGGATAGACCGCAGTCAGCAAGCCTACTATCAAAAGGTCGCAGAAACGCATGCCCCTTACATTTCAACGATTTACCTGTCTACGGCCACGGAAGATTTCTGCCTCACAGTATCATTGCCTATCCTTAATGACGATGGCTCCCTGAAAAGCATTCTGGTTGCCGATATCAATATTGCGGCCATGGCTGTACTGAGCAGCACGCGCAATTTAAAGAATGCGCCCAATCCTTGACTAATCGTTACAAGTAGCCAAGCAAGTCCTTTGGATGCGCGATGCAAGCATGGGCGCCCCACTGTTCCGGTTTGTCCTTGACAGACAAGTAACCAAATAATGCCACCAGTGTTTTCATGCCTGCAGCATTACCCGCTTGTACGTCACGTTCTGCATCACCGATGTACAACACGGTTTGCGGATTTATTTTCATCCGTTCGCAGGCTAGTAACAAGGTTTGCGGCGAAGGTTTGGGTTGAGGCGCATCATCGCCACTAATCACCGCCGCCGCGCGGCTATCCAAGCCCATATGCGCAACCATGGGTTGGGTAAAACGACGTGGTTTATTGGTGACGATGCCCCAACGCAGGCCACGCTGTTCAATGGCCTGCAGGGTTTCTTCCATGCCCTCAAACAGGAGAGGCTGACGTGTCATGACCTGTGTATACAAGTCCAGGTACTCAGTGCGCATGGCTTCAAAGCTGTCGTCCGTTGGTAGCAGGCCGAACCCTACCTCCAGTAAACCTCGCGAACCATGTGAGGCATAAGGACGAATGGCCTCTTCAGGCAAAAAATCCAGGCCATGTCGCTCACGTTGCAAATTCAAGGCATAGCCTAAATCAGGGGCGGTATCAACCAGCGTCCCATCCAGATCAAACAAAACTGCTTGCATGTCACTTCCTGTCAGGCTTCCTTGATGGCATGCAGCATGTAATTCACACTGGTATCCGTGGTCAATGAGTATTGCTTGTTCAGCGGGTTATAAGTCACACCGGTCTGGTGCTGCAACTCCAATCCCGACTGGCGCATCCAGGCTGCCAGTTCTGAAGGTTTGATAAATTTACTGTAATCATGCGTGCCTCTGGGCAGCAGGTTAAGTACATACTCAGCACCGACGACTGCCATGAGATAGGCTTTTGCATTGCGATTCAGGGTTGAAAAAAAGACATGCCCTTCTGGTTTGACCAACGCTGCACAGGCGCGTACCACGCTGGCAGGATCAGGCACATGCTCCAGCATTTCCATACAGGTCACAACATCAAATGTCTGCGGCTTTTCCTCTGCCAATGCTTCAACCGTCACGCAACGGTAATCCAGTTTTACATTTGCCTCCAGCGCATGTAACTGGGCCACTTGGAGAGACTTTTCTGCCAGGTCTATACCAGTTACCTGCGCGCCGCATTGTGCCATGGACTCACTTAAAATGCCGCCACCACAACCAACATCCAGCACTTGCTTACCCGAAAGCTGTGCACGCCTATCAATATAATTCAGGCGCAAGGGATTCAATTGATGCAATGGCTTAAAGACGCCTTGCGTATCCCACCACTGATGTGCCAATTCGGCAAACTTATTCACTTCTGCTGCTTCTACATTCGCCATATCGTTGTTCCTTCTATTTTCGAGGGTCTATTGCAATTTAAGTTGCCACTGCAATGCAATAGACCGTAATTCTTCCGTTTCTATGCCATCAAATGTTGCCTGCCCATCATCCTGACGCTGATAACACAAGCGGCCATCGACCCAGGTATGTGTCACTTGCTCACGGCTGGCGACATAGACCAAATGTGAAACAGGATCAAAACAAGGCAGACTATTGAGGTCGTTAAGCTTGACGGCGACCAAGTCGGCCTGCTTGCCTACTTCAATGCTGCCAAGCTTGTCCTGCAGCCCCAGTGCGCGGGCACCGCGCATGGTGGCCATTTCCAATGCCTGGTATGCCGGCAGAGACTCTGCATTCTGATCTGCCACTTTGGACAATAAAGCTGCTATACGCATTTCCTGCCAAAGGTCTACCCGGTTATTGCTGGCAGCCCCGTCTGTGCCAAGCCCGACATTGATGCCCGCACGCAATGCCGCGGCTACCGGGGCTATCCCGCTCGCCAGCTTTAAATTGGAACAGGGACAATGTGCAAGATGCGCCCCTTGTATTGAAAGCGTTTCCAGTTCATTTTCGTCTAAATGAACGCCATGTGCCAGCACACTGTTTGGACCGATCACTCCCAACGACAGTAAACGCTGCAATGGACGTACCCCAAACTGTTCCAAACTTTGCTGTATCTCAGCTTGTGTTTCATGCAAATGGGTGTGAATACCCAGGTTTAATTGCTCAGACAGGGTCGCAATCTGTTCAAAGGTTTGATTGCTCACTGTATAGGGCGCATGTGGCGCGAATGAAAAACTGATATTTTTATCGGATTTATACTGGTCACGCACTTCGGTGCCTAACCTGATGTAATCACTGGCTGTTGCGGCGTAATTGGTGGGAAATTCCAGCACAGTCAGACCAATGTTAGCGCGCATGCCTAAGCGTTTGAGGGCTTCAATAGTCGCTTGCGGGAAGAAATACATATCATTGAAGGTTGTCACTCCTCCACTCAACATTTCAGCACAAGCTAATAAACTGCCATCATGTACAAAGGAAGTGGATACCCATTTCTTTTCTGCAGGCCAGATATGTTCATTAAGCCATGGCATCAAGGCCAAATCATCCGCATACCCTTTCAGCAAGTTCATGCTGCTGTGCGCATGCAGATTAATCAACCCGGGGATTAATGCATGCTGGGAACAATCGACTACTGGCCAACCGGTTGCCCATTCAGGGATGTCAGTCTTGGGTACTATCGCTACAATCTCTCCCCCCTTAACCAATACTGCATGCTGCTCCAATAATGTATGCTGCGCGTCTACAGTGACCAGCCAACGCGCTTTAATGATGTATTGTGTGTGAACCATAGCGCGATTATAACTGAGGCATCATGCAAAATCCTGACTCAGGGCAATGGTCATAAAAAAAGCCACGCATTCGCGTGGCTTTTTATTCAGACATCAATCTGATTATTGGCAACCAATTTGTTTAGTGCCTTCAGCGCGGATATCAACGCGACGGTTAGGTTGCAAGCAAGAAATCAGTTTCTTCGTTACTTTCTTACCTTCGCACTCAACCACTGGCTCAGATTTACCTTTGCCTTCAGAAGTGATGATATTGCTATCTACACCCTGTGCAATCAGGTAATCAGCCACCATCTTCGCGCGACGCTCGGACAATTTCTGGTTGTATGCATCGGAACCGATACGGTCTGTGTGACCTGTCACGATCACAGCGTTAATTTCTGGGTTAGCCTTGATCTTGGCTGCAGTTTCTTCCAGAACCTTACGGCCTTCTTCACGCAGGTTAGCCTTGTCGAAACCAAACAGTTTCTCAGCGCTCACTGTGACTGTTTCGTTTTGTGGCTTACATACTGGTGCTGGAGCAGGTGCTGGGGCTGGAGCAGGTGCTGGGGCTGGTTCAGCTACAGCTACTGGTGCTGGCTCTGGTGTTGGCTCTTCAACCACTGGTGCTGGCGCACCGAAACGGAAGATACCACCCAAGTTCACTAACGTATTGCCGATTGTTTCTGTATCACTACCTACAGCAGCAATATCAATTTTCGCACGGCTCCATTGGTGACGTACATCGGCTTGGATACCAAACTTATCATTAAACAGATATTGAGCGCCCAAACCAACGTTTGCCATCCATGAAGTTTTTTTACCATCGACATCAAAGCCTGGGATTGAATAATCAACATTATTACGCGCTGCGCCAATACCAGCTAAAAGGAATGGACGGAACTTGTCACGGCTAAACATATACAGTGCATCGAGACCTAAAGCAGTTTGCTTGTATTTGCCGCTAGCACCAGCAATGCCGGTATCTTCATCAGCACGGTTATAGCCCAAGCGACCTTGAATGTCCCAGTGCTCGCTCAGCTCTTTACCAATGGACAGGAAACCACCACGGCCATTGTCAGCTTCGAGATCATTGTCAGTGTTCATGTAAGTTGCACCAGGAACAACGTACCAGGCACCACGGTACATGTCTTCAGCCTGCGCAACTTGCGATGCAAATACAAATGCAGAAGCAATTGCCAAGCCTAAAAAACTTTTTTTCATTCATTGACTCCTTTGTTATTGGGCATTTTCGCCACATCTTTGAAAATACTTACATGTTGAACTATACGCAAACGTCAAGGTAGACGCAACCCTAAGTACCACTTCAAGCACGTATTTATTGGGTTATAGACCAATATCCAACAAATTTCCAGATACTTGCGAAACCAGCATGTGAACACGTTCTGGCGCTAAACCTTTGGATCGTTGCCCATCCATGCATACCCCGCTGCGAAATCCCAGATAATCTGGCGCAATATCTGACAGGGATTCAACATCTGCCAAGGAGAGCCCACCGGCGATTCCTACCCGCAATTGCAAAGATTTTGCACCCTGCACAAAGCGCGCCAATAGAGGCATGGCAACCATCTCCACTAAAACGGTAGATTTCTGTGGTGTATCCACCATCACACCCCAGTAGCCTTGTTGAGCCAGCCCTTGCAATCTTTTTTCCAACGCGGCATCCTTCAAACTGAGTGGGAGCAATACCGCGATCATTCTTTTCCCTTGGGCAATAAAATCATCAATGACAGATTGATAGGTGGCATCGTCCCAAATCGCTTCTGGCAACTTAATCACCTCAACGCCGAGTTGCAGGCGATGTTCAATCAATGCGATCAGATCCGCCGCTGAAGCACAACGATCACCCACAGTCGCGCTGATAGTGATGGACGCAGCTGGATATTGTTGTTGATGTGCTTTTACCGCCCCCACAATCGCTGCTGAGCTTCCAAGATCCAAAGCGGACAATGCACCATGACTGGTATCTTTCAAATCAATCAGGGGCACGCCCGCCGCTAACACCAATCGTGCCTCGGCGACCGAATTGACACTCACTAATACTTGCATCACTTGACTCATGCTTGTTGCAAACCGCTTTGTTGCGCCAGATGATTATTCACACAATCAACCAGCCATTGCCAGGCCTCAAGCTCGCGTGGCCCTGCGGTTTTATCGATGGCAATTTGCAGGTATTGCATTTCCTGCGTAACTTTCTCAATCGGCAAGCGTTGCAAACGGCTGACCAGGACTGCCAGTTCAATCACGGCGGCCTGCGCCCGGTTAAAGCCCATAAATGGCACGTGCGTTTCACTTTCGATCACTTTGAGCCATAACTTAGGTCGCACCTCATCTTCTTCCACTTGTGTCAGCGTCAGCACATGATGGGCCAGGCAGTCTTTCAGCCGGAGTGCTTTACCTTCTGCAACGACCTCAGTGGCAAAAGTGGTTTTTTTGGCAATCGCCGCGGCAAACACGCGTACATCATCGGTCAGATTCAAAACGGCCATGCCCGTTTGCAAGATATTCTGCAAAGTGGTTGAAGGCTTGAAAGGCATGATCAACACTTTGCCGTCATGCCATTGAATACCAAATGGTGCAATGTGCGCCTCGCCCTCAGGCGAACAAGTGGTCACAATGGTTTCATATATCATCAAAATTATTCCGTGTCTGGCGTTGAATTACCGTCTTTTTGCTGACGCACATTTTCTTGACGTTCTTTAATAGAAGCTTCTCTATGCGCGACTTTCGCTTGCCTGTTTTGTTGTACTGAAGCCACGCCCCACTCCAGCAGTTCATCCTGCACATAACGCTTTTTCAGTTGCCAGGCGATTTGTGCACGGGCCAACTCTACGCCCAGGTAGAACGCATGCGATGCATCGTCTTGTACATTCAAACCGGGGTAAAAGCGGTAAGGGTCGGTGTCGTGCTGTATCCCCTCGCGATTATAAACGTGCACCCCCTCCTCACTCACCATAATACGGAAGCTGGGATCTTTGATCTGGCTAGCCATCTCAGCGATTTCTTGCGCACTGTAGGGAAATGGTTTACGGTCGTGTAGCCCGAGCAAACCGTTTGAATATCCACGTGGCAAGCGTTTATCCTGGTGGGCACGGAACATCACGCGGCGTGCAACATCTGCTTCAGCGACGGCCTCACAGGCATGCGGACTGACAGAAGTCGCCAGCACCGCATTGATATTGAGCTCACTGATCATGCCAAACAATAAGGCATTCATCCCTGTGGTATCTGCATCAGTTAACTCGGTAAGATTGCCCACACCCATCATGATGGCGATCTCTGGGTACTTTTTACGCAGCTTTTGGTAGCGCACAATAGAATTGGTGAATCCAAAATGGATGGGATCCAGAATCGGGTCTGCAATAAATGTGCGCCCACGTTGCAGGCAATGCTCTATAGAACGTTGCAAGCTGGCCAGACTGCCAGGTTTGGCCGGAATCAGGATAGGCGTAGAGGCCACTTCATCCGCGATCCACAGGCTTTTTTCATGCAAACTGAGCAAGAAATCAGCACCGGCCTTGCCGGCCGCCAACAGGTCCTCTTCACGCATCGAATCTACGCTGACACGAAAACCTTCAGCCTTGAGCGCACGCACGGTATCGGTCATGTGTGCAAAGGATTTTCCTGGCAAGCAGCCCAGGTCAATCACATCTGCGCCTTGCTGCTGGAAATGTCTGGCTTTGGCGATGATCTGCGCGATAGTGAGGTCTGGCGCATCGACAATTTCAGCAAAAATGGTGACGCTATGCTGCGTCAGGTCTGGCGCCTTGCCCTGCTGTCCAAAATATTGCGGCAAATCTTTCAAATCCTTGGGTCCACGTTCCACAGGCACTCCCCATTGCGCCTCAAGCGGCGCCAGGTCACCCTGGCATAAGCCAGGCAAGATCACTTTATCTATATTGTCGACTTTAGGTAAGCGTCGTGCGATCAGGGGCGGCGTCATCAGGGCAGCCACCGACACACCGATTTGCTTCACTTCGTATTCAAAAGGTGAGTGCTTATGCGCTGCCTGGATAGACTGCAAGATTTGACGCAGACTGTGTTCTGCCAGTTTTCCGGTAAGAAACAGCAGTCGATTCATGAAGTTACTCAGTCAGCTGATCTAGCACCTGTATGCCGTCATGCAAGCTAAGATCATGTAATGCCGCCAGCCGCTGCATGATGGTATCTTGCAATGCAGCCATATCTTCGACCACACTGGTATCTGCAAACAGCTTCAGTTTAGCCACGTTATCGAGATCAATCTGGCGTGGGTATACTTTCACCACATTATCCCGCGGCGCTTCAGACTCAAGTTCCGGCGCCGTATCACAGGCAAATACAATGCTATGGACGCGTGTTTTACCCGCCTGTGCAAACAGGTTAGTCACCAAGCTATCTGAAAAGCCATACGTCATTTTGGCAATGGTATTAGAGGTCGCTGGCGAAATGACCAAGGTGTGGTAAACACCCTCATAAAAACGCTCGACCGGCACACTGCTGGCAGTTTTATCCTGGTAAACCTTGTGGCCGGTGGCTTCAAGGGCAGATTGAAAACCATATTGCTGGATAATCTCAGCCGCCGCACGGCTCAGGTAAATATCCACATCCTGCAAGGTTTGCAAAATGCTGAGTGACTCACGCAGGTAGTGGCCTGAACCGGTAATGGCCCAGGCTAGTCGTTGTGCACGCATTTCAAGCACACCTTAGGCAAATGGATGTTGCAGGACAATCGTTTCGTCACGCTCAGGGCCCGTAGACACAATGGCGATCGGCACGCCACAGACGGCTTCCAGGCGTTTGAGGTAATGCTGTGCATTCTTGGGCAAGGCATCCCAGGTTTTCACGCCAAAAGTGGTTTCACTCCAGCCTGGCACCGTTTCATAGATAGGCTCACAACGGGCCACGTCATCCGCGCCGACAGGCAGCATATCGACCACTTTGCCATCCAGTTTATAACCGGTACAAATATCTAGCGACTCAATGCCATCCAGCACGTCCAGTTTGGTAATACACAAACCGGTCAAACCATTGATGCGGGCCGAGCGACGTAAAGCCGCAGCGTCAAACCAGCCACAACGGCGCTTGCGCTTGGTCACGGTACCGATTTCCTGGCCTTTGTTAGACATCTGGTAACCCGGCGCACCTTCAGTTTCAATATCCAGTTCGCTCGGGAATGGGCCGCCACCAACGCGTGTGGTGTAAGCCTTGGTGATGCCCAATACATAATGCAACATATTGGCGCCTACGCCTGTGCCTGCTGAGGCCTGACCGGCGATACAGTTACTGGAAGTGACATAAGGATAGGTGCCATGGTCTACATCCAGCAAGGTTCCTTGCGCGCCTTCAAACAACAGGTGTTCGCCACGTGCATTGGCTTCATACAAAGCTGCAGAAATATCAGCGACCATTGGCTTCAAAGCAGACGCGTGCTGCATGCTGGCATCATATTGCTGCTGGAAATCTACGGCCGCAGCGCCCAGATAATTGGTTAACACAAAATTGTGATAATCCATCACTTCGCGCAGTTTTTCTGCAAAGCGCTCTGGATAAAACAAGTCATACACGCGCAAGGCACGGCGTGCCACTTTATCTTCATAAGCTGGGCCAATGCCTTTACCAGTTGTGCCGATTTTCTTATCTGCGCTACGCTTGGCCTCACGGGCCAGGTCAACGGCTACATGATGGGACAAAATCAGAGGGCAGCCAGGGCTTACTTTCAGACGGTTTTTGACATCGAGACCGCCTTGCTCCAGCGTGGAAATTTCGTTCAGCAAGTGGGTTGTATCCAGCACAACGCCATTGCCGATGTAGCAATTAACACCTTCGCGTACGATCCCTGAAGGCACCAGGTTGAGCTTGTATACCTTCTGTTCTGTACCCTGCCCGACCACCAGTGTATGCCCTGCATTGTGGCCTCCCTGGAAGCGAACCACACCTTGGGCATGGTCGGTCAGCCAGTCTACGATTTTACCTTTACCTTCGTCGCCCCATTGGGTACCAATCACAACGACGTTTTTTGCTTGCTTGGATTGTGTCATGTTCAATAAATATCTTGTAAAAACAAAAATGGGGCGCTGACTTAAACAGCCACCACCTGCCAGCGACCATCTACCTTTTGCAAGGTACGGTCACAAGCTAATTCAGAATAGTTCACCGGCATATCGGGCAAGGCTTCCACCACGACTTGCCCCTGGGAACGCAAGGTGTCAATCAGTGACAGCAACTCTGCGTCTGTCGCCGCAGGAGCCAGAATGCCTTTGTGTAATGCCGCAGGGCCCAAGGCTTGCAAAGCCCCCCGTAAATCCAGGCTAAAGCCGGTCGCAGGACGAGCGCGGCCAAAAGCAGCACCGACCTCGTCATAACGGCCGCCTAAGGCAATTGGACCCGCATACCCCTTGGCATAGGCAGCAAACACCATACCACTATGGTAGTGGTAACCGCGCAACTCGCTTAAATCTATGGTGACGGTGACATCAGCACTACTCAAGGCTTTAGCCACTGTTTCGAGTTCAAGCAGTGCCTGCTCCATCGCCTCAGAAGCTGGCAATAAGTCACGCGCCTGTTGTAAGACTTCTATCCCACCATTTAATTGTGTCAGCGCAACAAAATGACGACGCGACTTCTCAGGCAGGTTGGCCACCAGCTCTTCGACCAGGGTAATATCCTTTGCCTGCAGGGCCGCCTGCAGCTCCTGCTCTTGCTGCACACCCAGCTGTGCCATATGGGACAAGCTAGCAAAAATAGCTGCATGACTTAAATCGACAAACAAGGTGCGCATACCCAGCAACTGCAAAGCCTTCACCATCAGGCGCTGCACTTCAATATCGCTTTCTATCCCTGCATGGCCGTATAACTCTGCCCCTAGCTGCAAAGGCTCACGTGTACGTGCCAACCCATCCGGTTTGGTACGCAACACCGTGCCGGCATAACACAGGCGGCAAACCCCCTGATGGTTCAGCATGTGCGCATCAATGCGTGCCGCTTGCGGTGTCGTGTCTGCACGCAAGCCCATCAAACGTCCAGTCAGCTGATCGACCACCTTAAATGTGGCAATATCAAGATCATGTCCTGTCCCTGTCAACAAGGATTCCACATACTCCATCATGGGAGGAACGATATATTGATAGCCATGGACACGAAACAAGTCCAGTAATTGCCGGCGATAAGATTCAAGACGTGCCGCTTCTGCAGGCAATACATCTTCAATATATTCTGGAAGTAACCAATTATGCATCCCGCCATTATACCCGCAAACCCCCACCTAAGGCACGGGTTTAGCAATTGTGATGCGTGCCTGATCAAGCCACTAACAATAAAAAAGCACACGCCAAGGTGTGCTTTTTTATCACTATTTAAAACGATCAGCGGTTAAGCCACATCAGCAGCAACCCAATCAACGCAGAAGCAAACCCGATAAACCGGATTTGACCATCCCGGAGCTGCAATAACTTTTCAAAGGTCTGGCGCCAGGCCTGGGTGAAGAACAAAGGCATTAGCCCCTCAACGAGCAACACCCCACCGATCACCCACCACCAATTCATACAGGCACCAGTTAAACCGGAAAGTTACTTCTTGCCGCTGCTACGCATGTATTTGAAGAAGTCTGAGCTTTGGTCTATCACCATCACGTCAGACTTGCTTTTGAAGCTGTTTTTATAAGCTTCCTGGCTGCGGTAGAAGGCATAAAACTCAGGGTTTTTACCAAATGCCTGCGCATACACTTCAGATGCTTTGGCATCGCCCTCACCTTTGATTTTTTGCGCATCGCGGTAAGCTTCAGCGATAATCACTTCACGTTGCCGGTCTGCATCTGCACGGATTTTCTCGGCTGCGGCTGCACCTTGGGAACGCAACTCGTTGGCAACAGATTTACGCTCGGCTTCCATACGTTGATACACTGATTCGCTGACTTCTTTAGGCAAATCCACACGACGCAAACGTACATCCAGGATCTGGATGCCCATCTGGCGGCTTTCCTTGTCAGCGCGCTGGCGCAAGATTTCCATGATCTCGGAACGTTCACCCGACACCACGTCATGGATGGTGCGCTTACCAAACTCGGCACGCAAACCGTCATTGACCATCTGTGACAAACGACGCTCGGCCTGTACTTCATCACCACGTACGGACACATAGTATTTAGACGGATCAATAATGCGCCATTTCACAAACGAATCGACCAGCACGTTTTTCTTCTCGCTGGTGATAAAACGGTCAGGCTCTTCCCAGTTTAGGGTCAGAATACGCTTGTCGTAATAGCGAATATTTTCAACCATAGGCATCTTGAAATAGAGGCCAGGTTCGCTTTTAACCGACACAATCTCACCCAGTCGGAATACCAGCGCGTATTCACGCTGGTCTACGGTATAGGCCGAAGAGGTAATGATCACTAGTAAGACAAAAACCCCGATTAACAGACTTCCAATATTTCTCATAATGTATTTTCCCTCGGCAGACTAGCGATATTCGCGATCACGGTTTCTCATGGCATCGCGAGAACGATCCAGTGCACTTGAGTCTGCTTGCGGCTCCTGCGCTGGCTTGTCAGTTGCCGTGGCAGATGCAGAAGCTGCGCTACCACCCGCCCCGCTCATTGTCATCAGCTTATCCAGTGGCAGGTACAGCAGGCTGTTGCCGCCTTTCTGGTCAACCAGCACCTTACTGGTGTTGGACAATACATGCTCCTGCGCATCCAGGTACAAACGCTGGCGCGTCACTTCAGGCGCCTTATTGTATTGCGCCAAAATCTGCTCGAAACGGTCGGCATTACCCTTGGCTTCGTTTTCAACACGCAACTTGTAACCCGCTGCCTCTTCAGCCAAACGGGCAGCAGTACCGCGCGCTTTAGGAATGACATCATTGGCATATGCCTGGCCTTCGTTTTTCTGCCGTTCCAGATCCTGCTTGGCTTTTACTGCGTCGTCAAAAGCAGCCTGTACCTGCTCGGGCGGCTGGGCATTCTGCATGGTGACGTTCACAATGTTAATACCTGATTTATACCGGTCCATCATATCCTGCATGAGTTTTTTAGCTTTGGCTGCCACATCATCGCGACCTTCATAGAGCACAAAGTCCATTTTGCTTTTACCGACGATTTCACGAATGGCTGTCTCAGCCACGCCTCGCACGCTTTCTTCTGTAGACCGGTTGCTGAACTGGTAGTCCTCAACAGACTTCAGGTTATATTGCACTGCCACCTGCAGATCAATGATGTTTTCATCATCGGTTAGCATCAGCGATTCGCGCAGCTCTTTGCTACGGCCGGATTCGCTATCAAATGAGCGATAACCCATTTCTATGGTGCGCACCTGCTCAAGGTTGACGTTTTCGACCGTTTCAATCGGGAATGGCAAATGCCAGCGTGGACCTGGCATAGTGGTTTCCACATGCTTGCCAAAACGCAGGACCACCCCACGTGAACCCTGGTCAACAATATAAAATCCGGAGCCCAGCCAAATCAATGCCACAAGGCCCAGGATAGGCATCACCGGTAACGATTGTGGCACAGGCGGGGTGCCTCTGGGACCACCTTGACCACCCTTATTGTTACCAAATAACCGATTCAGCTTTTGATTCAAATCCTTGAACACCTCGTCCAGATCCGGCGGACCCTCATTGTTTTTATTCCAAAAGCCTGGAAATTTCTTCATGCGTGTACTCCGTATTTTTTGATTTGTCAGGCAATGATCCAGCCCGCCTTAGACATAAGCACTTTCTTCCGTGCTCAGTTTCTTCAAATATTGCTGATGCTCCAGTAGCGCCTGGCGCAAGTCGTCCATACCAATGCCATCTTTGGCTGAGACGCGAACAGTACGGATATTACCATACTCGTCGCGGTCGATTCCCGGCGCCATACCCATGCGGTCAATCTGGTTAAGCACCAGGATTTGCGGCACTTGTGCAGCGCCAATCTCGTTTAGCACGATATTCACCTGCTCAATTTGTCCATCGCGGTTCGGGCTGGCGACATCAACCACATGCAGCAGCAAGTCAGCCTGCGCAGCTTCTTCCAGCGTTGCACCGAATGCTTCAATCAGCGTAGTAGGCAAATGCTTGATAAACCCTACCGTGTCAGATAACACCACAGGATATCCCTCTGGCAAATGCATCTTGCGCGAAGTCGTATCCAGGGTGGCAAACAGCTGGTCGGCGGCATACACGCCGGAATGCGTCACCCTGTTAAACAAGGTCGACTTACCCGCGTTGGTATATCCAACCAGCGACACCGTCATCAGGTTTGAACGTTTGCGCGCACGGCGTTGCATGCCACGTTGCTGCTTGAGCTTGGTCAGCTTTTCGCGCAACTGCTTGACGCGTACTCGCAGCATCCGCCTGTCCAGCTCCAGCTGCGTTTCACCAGGGCCGCCACGCACACCGATACCCCCTTTTTGACGCTCCAAGTGTGTCCAGCCTCGCACCAGGCGCGTAGACAAATGCTCTAACTGCGCCAGCTCTACCTGTAATTTCCCTTCATGCGATTGCGCGCGCTGGGCAAAAATATCCAGGATCAGGCCGGTGCGGTCGACTACGCGGGCCTCAAGCAGCTTTTCGAGGTTGCGTTGTTGCGATGGGCTCAAGTCATGGTTAAAGGCAGCCACTTTGCTTTCGTGGGCCGCCATTAAAGCCTTCAGCTCATCAGCCTTGCCAGAGCCAATAAAGTACTTGGGATCAGGAGCGTGACGCTTGCCTTCGAGCGTCGCAGAGATATTAAGTCCGGCAGTGCCGGCGAGGTGGCGGAGCTCTTGCAAACTTTCTTCGTAATCAGTATCACCAAAGTTAACACTGACCAGAATGACGGCATCTCCGCCGCTTGGTCTATCAAACATGCATTAAGATTCTTGCGTAGATTCGTGTGGTCCCAAACTGACTGGACGCGCTGGAACGATGGTTGAAATAGCGTGTTTATATACCATTTGCGTCACTGTGTTTTTTAACAGAATGACATACTGGTCAAAAGAATCGACCTGCCCTTGCAGCTTAATACCGTTAACGAGGTAAATAGACACTTGTACATGCTCTTTTCTCAGGGCGTTCAGAAAAGGGTCTTGTAGCATCTGGCCTTTGTTATTCATCTATTGCTCCTTGTTTTGTTTTAATCGTATTGGAGTTTTATTATCTTGAACACCAATCCCTCATAATGACTATGATTGTACTAATTTGTTCCAATTTCAATCCCCGCACATTATTTTTTTGGAAATAATGCGCGAATGCGCTGCAAACAGGCGTCTTTACCCAGAATGGACATCACCTGATCAATGCTGGGTGACTGCGCAATGCCGATTAAAGCCACCCGCAATGGCATAGCCAGTTTGGGGAATTTAATCTGCTGCTCAGTCACCACCTGATTCAGCGCATCGTGTAATTTATCGGCAGCCCAGTCAGAATCTTGAGTCTTTTGCAGGAAACTTTCGATATAACCCGCAGTTTCTTCCTGGAGATGCTTAGCCGCATCCGCTTCATTGATCGCAGGCATCTGGTAAAAGAAAGCGATTTCTTTGGCCAGCTGATTCAGGTTATTGGCCCGCTCACGGTATAAATTGAGCACGGCCAGCAAGTCTGGCGATTGTGTTTCCGTGATCCCCAGAGCCGCTAAGCGGGGCTTTACTTCGTCAGCAATACGCTCAAGTGGCAACGTCTTGATGTAGTGCGCATTGAGCCAGTTGAGTTTCTCGGTATTAAATTGTGCGGCAGACGGGGTGATATGGTCTAAATCAAACCACTCACAGAATTGCGCCATGCTGAACACTTCGTCATCGCCGTGTGACCAGCCCAGACGTGCCAGGTAATTGAGTACCGCTTCACGCAAATAACCATCTTCGTGGTATTGCATCACGCTCACCGCACCGTGGCGCTTGGATAATTTCTGACCATCGTCGCCAAGAATCATTGACAAATGCGCATACTGCGGCACTTGCGCGCGAAGGGCTTTGAGCATATTGATCTGACGCGGCGTATTATTCACGTGGTCATCACCACGAATCACCTGGGTGACGCCCATCTCCCAGTCATCAACGACGACACAGAAGTTATACGTCGGCGTACCGTCAGCCCGGGCAATGATCAGATCATCGAGCTCGGCATTGGCAATCTCAATCCGGCCTTTCACCATATCATCCCACGCCACCACGCCATCCGTCGGGTTCTTGAAGCGTACGACTGGCGGCACATCTTTAGGTGGCTCAGGCAGCACTTTGCCTGACTCAGGACGCCAGCGGCCATCGTATCGCGGTTTGATCCCTTGTTGCATCTGGCTTTCACGCAAGGCATCCAGCTCTTCTTTACTGCAATAGCAATAGTAGGCATGACCTTCATCCAGCATTTTCTGGATGATTTTCTTGTAGGTATCCATGCGCTGCATCTGGTAAAACGGGCCTTCATCATGATCCAGTTCTAACCAGGCCATGCCATCCAGAATCGCCTGCACGGCTTCAGGCGTAGACCGGGCAACATCGGTATCTTCGATACGCAGGATAAACTTGCCGCCGTGGCGCTTGGCATAGGCCCAGGAAAACAGTGCAGTGCGTGCACCGCCAATATGAAGATAACCGGTAGGACTCGGGGCAAAACGGGTTTTAACAGCTTGTGACATGATGACTCTCATAACGCTCAAGCTGACTATTTTAACATGGGCCTTGCACTCTCGCCTGACTACAACATACCTGGCGCGAGATTGAAGCCAACGCACAAACGGGTTATGATGCCGCCATGACGCAACTCCCCTCCTCCAGCCACGAGATTCATGTCGGCGAGCTTTACGGCAAGCCTGCAGCGCCTGGACAAACCAGTGCCATTTATCATGTGGTCGCCGTGCACAAGCAAGGCATTACCCTGCAAAACATGGATAACCCGCTGAGCCAGTTTGAAACCACGGCCAGCAAATTGCTGCAATCCGGTTACGTGCGACTCAGCCAGACGCCTTATGTTAACCTGGCACAAACGGCCAAACGTAAAAACAACCCTTCCAGCAAACTCAAACGCTGCCCTTACACGCACGACTTCTTTGCCGACCGCGCAGACTGCGAAAGACCACAAGTCGCTGCCTGAAAACAAAAATGCCGCAACTGCGGCATTTTTTATAGCTGATGCAAACACTCAATCATTAAAACTCTGGCGGCGCACCAATCAGGTCGTGGCCTTGTGAATCCACAATCTGCACATCGACAAAATCACCCGGATTCAGGCCATCCGCATCCTGCAGGTAAACAATCCCGTCAATTTCAGGCGCATCGCCTTTAGTACGGGCAATCGCAATCACATTGCCGTCATCGTCCTCGGTCAGTTCATCGACCAGCACCGTTTGCAGGCTGCCGATTTTTGCGGCGACTTTCGCTGCGCTGATACGCTCTTGCACCTCCATAAAGCGACTCAGGCGCTCCTGCTTCACTTCCTCAGCCACCTGGTCTGGCAAATTGTTCGCTACCGCGCCATCGACGGCCGAATAGGCAAAGCAGCCGACGCGGTCCAATTGCGCTTCTTCCATAAAGTCGAGCAGCATCTTGAAATCATCTTCGGTTTCACCTGGGAAGCCAACGATAAAAGTACTGCGGATAGCGATTTCAGGACAAATATCACGCCAGGCTTTGATGCGCGCCAGGTTGTTTTCACTGCTGGCCGGGCGCTTCATTGACTTGAGGATACGCGGACTGGCATGCTGCAAAGGCACGTCCAGATAAGGCAAAATCGCGCCTTCTGCCATCAGCGGAATCACATCATCCACATGCGGGTATGGATAGACATAATGCAAACGCACCCACACCCCCAGCTCGCCGAGTGATTTACTGAGTTCGGTCATATGCGTTCTGATTGGGCGGCCGTTCCAGAAGCCTTTACGGAACTTCATGTCCACGCCATAAGCAGAGGTGTCTTGTGAAATCACCAGAATCTCGGATACGCCTGCATTGACCAGACTTTCTGCTTCATTCATGACATCGCCAATAGGTCGGCTGACCAGGTCACCACGCATGCTGGGGATAATACAGAAACTGCAACGGTGATTGCAGCCTTCAGAGATCTTGAGATAGGCATAATGCTTGGGCGTCAGGCGTATACCTTGGGGTGGTACAAGATCAGTATAAGGATCATGTGGCTTGGGCAAATGGGTATGCACGTGCCCCATCACCTCTTCCAGCGCATGCGGGCCGGTCACTGCCAACACACTAGGGTGAGCGCCGGTCACGACGTCTTTTTTAGCACCCAGGCAACCGGTCACAATCACTCTGCCATTTTTGTTGAGTGCCTCGCCAATGGCATCCAGTGACTCCTGCACGGCAGAATCAATAAAGCCGCAGGTATTCACCACCACCAGGTCAGACTGCTCATAACTATTGCTGATTTCATAGCCCTCAGCACGCAACTGGGTCAAAATGCGCTCGGAATCTGAGCCTGCCTTGGGGCAACCCAGCGAGACAAAACCGACTTTAGGCGAACTTTGCATGATATTTCTCTCTTAACCTTCTACCAACCACTTGGTCAGGGCGACAGAGGCGACGCCCAATACAATTAACAATAACTGACTCAGGGTATCGCGTAATGCCGTGCGTTTATGTAACCCAGGAATCAAATCAGCCACCGCAACGTACAACATACTCGCCGCGGCCAGGCTCAGAATATAAGGCACCCATTGCTCCACTAGATTCAACCCCAGGTAAGCAAGCAGGCCACCTGCCAGTGTGGCCAGACTGGAGGCGATATTGAATAAAAATGCTTTTTGCTTGCTGTAGCCAGAGTGAAGCAAAATCAGGAAATCCCCGACCTCTTGCGGAATCTCATGCGCAATGATGGCCAGTGCAGTCACGAGTCCTACTTGCATATCGACCATAAACGCAGCGCAAATCAGGATACCGTCGACAAAATTGTGAAAAGTATCGCCAATCATGATCATCAGACCACTACGTCCATCGTCGTGCGCATGTGCATGATGATGGTGTGCCAGCATTTGTGTCGGTACTGCTTGCGGTAGCTTGAACTTGATGACCCCCTGCGGTTTTTTGGTCACCTGCTGTTCCGGGTGCAGTTCCGGGCAATGCGCCTCATCATGCATCGCATGCATTTCGCAGTGCTCACCATGACAGTGACGCCATAACACCAGTTTTTCCAGTGTAAAAAACAGTAACACCCCGAACAGCATGGTCGCTGTCATGGCTTCTACATTAGGGCTGGTTTCAATGGCGTGCGGTAAAATCTCGAGAAACACGGCCGCCAGCAAGGCACCAATCGCATAACTCACCAGCAATGGCACCCATTGCTTACGCGCATTGAGCGCAAACAAGGCCGCCACACACACGCTTAAGACTCCGCCGAGCAAACAGGCCAGCACCATCGCGCTGAAGGGAGTCATGTCAGAAAAAAAAGTGGTCAAGGCAGTCATGCTGTGTTTATGGCAGGAAGGCGCGCATTATACGTGAGTTATCAAAAAAACAAAGCATAAACAAACAGTTATCCTTTGAAAACCCGGCCTTTACCCAGGCATCAGGTTAAATAAATTGCGCCACAATATAGCCAATCACAATACCGACCAGCAAAGCCATTGTCAGTCCGCGATACGTGAGCACATCACGCGAATAGCCACGCCGAATGGCAACATAGGACACCAGGTAGCCCATGGCATTGAGCAGCCATATAAAACTAAAGCTAAGCACTTTAACAATGATGGGGCCAATCAATGGCACCAGGCCGATCACGCCAACGAGCCACACAAACAGCCCTGAGACCAGACCAATCAGCACCGCCACCCCGGCAAGCACACGCGTATCCCAATCGAGGTAAATGCCCACGGCCACTAATGCTACCAGGACGATGGCCAGCAAGACCATGAATGGCCACGCTTGCACATTCGTGGCAGTGAACCCAGGAGCAGAGGTTGCCGGATGTCGACGAACGCGTAGTTTTTTGAGCATCAGTTCATCCTAAAGCGTTGCAACCAGGCCAGGCAAGGCTTCTACTTGTGCGCAGCGATACCAATACGGTTTGCACTGTGCGACATCTCCGGCATACCCCCAACTGACGAGGGCAAAGTCCATCTGGTTGGCATCGGCTGACTGGCCGTCTTCCAGACGGTCACCGATATATAAGCAGTCGGTAACGGACAGACCATGCTCAGTCACCACCCGTCCTATCATCTCGGCCTTGGACTTCAGCGCTGGCTGAAAGTAATCCAGCGCATAGACACCCATAAACAATCCGTCCCATCCCAGATGTGCCATGATTTTCTCGGTGGGGAAATAGCGTTTGTTGGTCGCGATATAAAGATGGTAGCCTTGCGCCTGCAATTGTTGCAACATGCTTGCGACGCCTTCAAACACCGCGGACTGCTGAAAACCGGTGGTGTCGTAATGCTGCTTGAAGGCCGCTGCCAAGGTGTTCAGCAACGTGGTATCTTCACTTCCAGAAAGCCGCTTTAAGGTTTCCATCAACGGCGGCCCAATCACATCTTGCGTTAACGGTGCAGCCAATGGCGTATTGGTGCTGCTAAATGCCAGACCAAAGCAATGCAAAATGCTGGGCGCGGAGTCAATCAATGTACCGTCTAAATCAAAAATTAAATGCTGTTTCATAAAAAGGTTATTGAGTCTTTGGAACGACTTTTTAATTGTTTAGCCACAGAGGTCAAAGAGCACACAGAGGAAAACAAAAAACACCATTCACAATGCTTTTTTCTGTGACCTCTGTGTTCTCTGTGGCAAAAATATTTATTCCAGCCAGATAAAGCTGCCCATACGGCCGGTATCGCCATCCCGTCGGAAGCTGAAAAAAGTTTCCGGCTCGCTGTAAGTGCAGCGTCCGCCGCCATATAACTGCGTCACACCCAAAGCGTTCAAGCGCTGCCGGGCAATCGCATACAAATCCCCTACCCACTTGTCGCCGCGCGGTTTAAAGGCTAAAGCCGCCTGCGCGTCTTTGGCAATAAACTGCGCCCTGACCTCTGCGCCTACTTCAAACGCATCCGGGCCAATGGCAGGCCCCAGCCAGACCATGAGTTGACCTGCCTGTACGGGCATGGCTGTGACTGTAGTTTCAATCACGCCATCACACAGGCTGCGCCAACCAGCATGAACCGCAGCAACAGCAGTGCCAGCCTGGTCGCATAGCAATATTGGGAGGCAATCTGCGGTCATTGTCACGCACACTATCTGCTTACGGCTGGTAAAACTGGCATCAGCGCTCTCCAGGCAAGACGATAAGGCGGCATCAATCACGCGTGTGCCGTGCACCTGATTCAGCCATACTGGCTCACTAGGCAGGTATGCGCTGAGCAATTGCCGGTTGGCTGCCACATGTTGCGGATTATCTTTAACATGGTCACCGAGATTGAGACTGGCATAGACGCCCATGCTCACACCGCCATGTCGTGTCGTCTGCAAGGCTTTAACATTGGCTGGCGCGGGCCAGTCGGGTGTGATCAATGGCAACTCAGCCATGATTACGCCTCATCTTCCCAGTCTTCATCATCCAACTCGGCATCATCAACATCATCGTCGCCCCAATCCTCATCGTCGTCACCCATAAACAGGCCATTTTCGTCGACATTAAAGTCAACCAGAGGCACTTCTTCCGGAGGCTCGGTCACGCGCATGGCTTCCAGCAATTCACGCATATCATCCGCCAGTTCAATTTGCCACTCCATGGGCTCATTGGTGACCGGATGTATCAACCCCAGCTTGATCGCATGCAATGCCTGGCGTTTAAAGTTACCGATGACTTCACGCAGTTCTGGCGTCATCATTTTGTGCGGAATAATATTGCCGATGCCATAGAGCGGGTCGCCCACCATGGGCGCTTTCAAATGTTGCAGATGCACACGAATCTGGTGCGTACGACCGGTTTCCAGGTTACAGCGCAAATAAGTGTTCGTGCCAAAGCGCTCCAGAATTTCATAATGCGTTACGGCTGGCTTGCCGCGGCGTACCACCGCCATTTTGACGCGCTGATGCGGATGGCGGCCTATGGGTTGGTCCACCTTGCCATTGCGCCACAATTGACCCCAGACAATCGCCCGGTACTCTCGCTTGACCGTGCGCGCTTGTAACTGCCGCACCAGACTGGTCTGCGCTTCCAGCGTCTTGGCCACGACCAGCAAGCCGCTGGTGTCTTTGTCCAGCCGGTGCACAATGCCTGCGCGCGGGATATCTTTCAAGGTCGGCCAGTGAAACAGCAAAGCATTCAGTAAAGTACCGCTCCAGTTACCTGCGGCGGGATGCACCACCAAGCCGGCTGGCTTGTTGATAATAATCAGGGCATCATCTTCATAGACAACGTCTAAAGGGATATCTTCGGGTTCAAATGCGTTTTCCTGCGCATTTTTTGGCGGCGTGATATCCAGTTTCTCACCGCCCCAGACCTTGGTTTTGGCGGTGGTTGGCTTGCCATCCAGCAACACCAGTTCCTCTTTGATCCAGGCCTGCAAACGGCTACGAGAATGATCCGGCAACATTTGCTGCAAAGCCAGATCAAGACGCTGCCCGCCGAGACTGCCAGGAACGACCAGATGTAAGGAGGTGCTTTCTTTCATATTTTCAAACGGCATCAGTTATAATGCCCTGAGTTTCCTTAGATAAAACAACATTAAACAACATGCTTCGCATTTTACCGCTTAACACCCTGTTCACGCGTGCTTTTATTTTTATCGGTGCGCTGGCCTTGAGTGGCTGTGCCATTTTTGGTAACCCCAACCCGCTTGACGAAACCAAAGGCTGGAGCGAACAGCGCCTATACGCTGCGGGCCAGGAAAAGATGGCGGATAAAAACTACGATAAAGGGATCGAGTACTTCCAGAAGCTAGAAGCCCGTTATCCGCACGGCGTTTATGCGACGCAAGCACAACTCGAAGTTGCCTACGCCTATTACAAAAAATCCGAATCGGTGTTGTGTTTATCTGCGATTGACCGTTTTATCAAGTTGCACCCTAATCACCCCAACCTCGACTACGCTTACTATCTCAAAGGCCTGGCAACCTTTAACGAGCGCGGCATCATTGAAAAATACACCAAGCAGGAAATCAACGACCGCGATCCAAAAACCCTGCGCGTCTCGTTTAATGCGTTTAAAGAACTGGTTGAGCGCTTCCCGACCAGCCGTTATGCCAAAGACGCCACCCAGCGTATGATTTACCTAGTGAATACCTTGGCCATGCACGAAATGCATGTGGCACGTTATTACATGCAGCGCAAAGCCTATGTTGCCGCACTGAACCGTGCCCGCTATGTATTGGAAACCTACCCTAACTCAAGCTCGGTGGAAGACGCACTGGTCACGCTGGTGAGTGCCTATGACGCCATGGATTTGACCGACCTCAAAAATGATACTTTGCGTATCTTGAAAACCAATTATCCTGAGAACCCGATGATCACCGGCAAGATCAATGAAGATGAAAAAATCTGGTGGAAGTTCTGGGAAAGTCTGTACTAAGCAGATTAACTATATCACTCTAAAAACGCCAGCTAGCTGGCGTTTTTTAATTTAGACCTTATGATTTAACACTACTTACCATTCACATGATTGACAGTGATATGTCAGCGTCATATCATATTGAGAATAATTATCAATAACAGACAACATACTCCCTGTGGATGCCTCACCGCAACAAGAAATTCATACCATCTATCATGCCCATCATGGCTGGTTAGTCGGTTGGCTAAAGCGGCGATTAGGTTGTATACACCATGCCAATGATGTAGCTCATGACACCTTCCTGAGATTAATTACCAAATCCTTAAGCATTTCACAGGTAGATGAACCACGTGCCTTTTTAACTACCATTGCACATGGCCTCATGGTAGATCAGTTTCGGCGCAACGCGGTCGAACAAGCATACCTGCAAGCGCTTATCCACCTGCCAGAAACACTTGTCCCTTCTCCCGAAGAACAGATGGCGCTGATGGAGATCATATTACAGTTAGATCAGTTATTAAATGGGCTCAAGCCTGTCATCCGTACAGTGTTCCTGCTTTCCAAGCTGGAGGGACTGACTTATCAGGAAATCTCATCGACATTGGGAATTCCGTTACGCACCATCGAGAGCCACATGGCCGTCGCGTTACGACATGTACTCAGCATGAAGCTTTCCTGAAGGCGCGTATTCATGCTACCTGCTGTAGATTCACGTTCACCCGATCAGATACCAGCTTCCGTCATGGAAGAACTGATTACATGGTCAGTAAAACTGAGTTCAGGTTCTGCCAGTGTCAAGGATGAAGAGCACTTTCTGCAATGGCGCGCCCAAGATCCCATCCATGAAGCAGCCTGGCAAAAGTTACATGCCATGGAACAAGAATTAGGGGCTGTTCCAGTCAATAAGAGACCTATCGTTACGCAAACAATGGCGCTCATGGAAAAGCACTCGCGCACAACCAAACAAAAACAGGCGTTCAAACACATTGGACTTTTGACGGGGGTTGCTGTTTGCACACTGGCCTTCGTACTAGAGCAAGTTGGACCTTGGCACCAGCAAACTCATCTGGCGACCACGATTGGTGAACGCTCAACATTCACCCTATCTGATGGCACGCAACTAACGCTCAATACTAATACGAGTGTCGATGTTCATTACGCCTTGCTTAAACGTGAAATCGTATTAAATACAGGAGAAATTTATCTGGAAACAGGCAAAGATACACAAGGCCTTTTCGGCCGACGGTCTTTCTGGGTAAACACAAAACAAACCAAGCTGGAAGCGATTGGCACCAAGTTCTCAGTCTATCAAAAAGAAGAAAATACACGCCTGTATGTCACTGAAGGGATTGTGGCTTTACATAGTGGCAAGCACACGCCGGTGCGCGCCTATGCAAATGAATCATACAGTGCACAAGGCACCGCTTTGCCCATGAGAACAGAATCACAGCAAGAGCCAATGGCTTGGTTAGACGGCGTGATTGTCGCCAAACAAATGCGCTTGGATGAATTGATGGCAGAACTCACCCGCTATCAAACACTGTCCGTTCGCTTTAGTTCGGACACTGCTGGCTTGCAAGTATCAGGTGTCTTCCAGCTCAATAGAAAACAGCCAGCAGAACATGCTTTGAATACGATTGCACAAACTTTACCTATTCGTGTTACAAAACAAAACGATCATTTCCTGATCAGAAAAAAATAATTTGAAAAAATCTGCGGGTTTTTTCAATGCTATCCGGCATAGGGTTATTTCTCTCATTTAACAGAGGTTTAACCTGATGCAAGCACTTCCGTTTCCCAAAAGATCTCCACTCCGTCTGCATATTGCTGCGGCTTTTCATGCCGTTGTGTTTGCTGGCCTAACAACAGGCCTTAGCATCAATTTTCCAACAGTAGCGCATGCAGAAGAAAACCAGGTATTTGATTTTCAGATACCTGCCGGCACACTTGAAAATGCACTGAACACATTGGCAAAACAATCAGCCATAACGCTGACATTTGATGCGGCGCAGGTCAAAGGCAAATCAGCCCCCGCGTTAAAAAAGCAACTGACACGTGAACAGGCTTTACAGTTATTGTTAAAAGACAGTGGTTTACAAGCGAAAGTAGCCAATGGCGCTATTATTATCCTACCGAGGCCTGTCCCCGTCTCAAACCATGCAGACACCTTGCCGGAGGTCAGTGTCCAGGCAAGCAAAACGCACTCTCTGAATGCATTACCGCAGCCTTTTGCAGGCGGCCAGGTGGCAAAAGCCAGCCGCATGGGGATTCTGGGCAATGTCGATATTTTTGATACGCCATTCAGTACCCAAAGTTTTACTGAGCAATTTGTACTTGACCAGCAAGCACGGCGCTTAGCCGATATTGTTGCAGCGGACCCTTCCACTAGAAGTGCCATGGCAGAATACGGCGATAGTGAGACCTACCATATCCGCGGCTTTCCCTTATTCACTAACCAGGTTGGGATCAATGGTCTATATGGCATGACAGACTTGCGTCGCATTGCTCCGGACTTTTACGAGCGGGTCGATGTGCTCAAGGGCCCGGCCTCCATGCTGAATGGCAGTAGCCCATTTGGCGTCACCGGCGGCAATATCAACCTGGTTTCAAAACGCGCCGCTGACACTCCGCTCAACAGGTTTACTGCCAGTTATATCTCAGATAGCCAGTTTGGCGGACATCTCGACCTGGGGCGTCGGTTTGGCGAAGACAATGCCTGGGGTGTACGTCTGAACTTGCTGGCGCGTGACGGCGACACCCCTATCAGCCGTCAATCTGACCGTATGCATATTGGTTCACTGGCGATTGATTACCGTGGTGAAAAACTCACGGCAAGTTTCGATGTTGCCAGCCAGGACCGCTTAACCAAAGGATACTCGGCCAACATTGTCTATAACCAGGGCTTTGCACTGCCGCGTGCAATGAAAAATGATAAAAACTATGTCAACGACTGGGAGTTTTTCAAAGGTGACTCACACTACTGGATGACCAAAGTCGAATATGAGTTTAACCCGGCTCTGACTGCCTATATCAATTATGGTCAAGCCAAGGGTAATGAAGAATATTTTTATGCGGGCTCGCAAGGCCGCCGTATTATCAACAGTGCTGGCGATTTCACTGCTCGCGTTGGTGGCTACCAAGGCTGGTACGAAGTCGATACCTATGAGGTTGGCTTACGGGGCAATTTACAACTTGGCAGTGTCAGCAACAATTACGCACTCACTTACAACGATTTTGACCGCATTGCGGGTGGTTCCGTCGTGCATGCAACAGGCGTGTATACCGGCAATATTTACCACAGTCCCAACCTGCCTAAACCTACAGTGAATTTTGGCGTGATTCCACAGAATGGTGACTTGCAATTAAATAGCATTGGTTTCATCAATACTCTTGGTTTCCTGCAAGACAATGTATTACTGACCTTGGGTGCGCGAAATCAATCACTCTATAGCGGTATTTTTTCTGCTGGGATTAAAACAGGCGCTTACGATGAAAATAAAGTGACGCCTACCAGCGCCCTACTCGTTAAACTCGGCAACTACTCCTTGTATGGCAATTACAGTGAAGGCCTGTCACAAGGAGCAACTGCACCAAACACGGCTGTAAATGCAGGCGAAAACCTGGCACCATTTGTGGCAAAACAACATGAGCTTGGTGTGAAATATAACGCAGGCACTTTTGGTATGACTGCTGCCATTTTCCAGATCACGCAACCCAGCGCATTTACCAATGCCGCCAACCGTTTTGTGAATGACGGTGAGCAACGCAACCGTGGCCTTGAATTATCTACATTCGGTCAACCCTTCAGCGGCGTTCGGCTGTTGGGCGGTGTCACCTTTATTGATGCAGAGCAAACCAAAACACTCAATGGTGTCAATGATGGCAAAGATGCCATTGGCGTGCCAAAAATCAACGTAGTCATCAACGGGGAATATGACATTTTTGCCTTCCCTGGCTTAACGTTGACAGGCCGCATTTCTGGCTTTAGCGAAGCGCAAGCCGATGTTAGCAACACACAGAGCATTCCTGGATGGACAACGTTTGATGCAGGTGCCCGTTATGTCACGCAAGTCTCAGGCAACAAAGTGACATTACGTGCAAATATCATGAATCTGTCAGATAAAAGTTATTGGAACTCAGTATCCCGTGGCTTTATCACGATGGGCGCTCCTCGTACAGCACTGATTTCAGCCACCATAGACTTTTAGAATCGTCTCATTGTCGCGGAATGGTAGTAGCCTGTGTAGGAAATGCAGGCTACTACGTTAGATATGCCTGGGCGCAAACATGATAATCGCCATGCCTAGTACAGCAACCGACGCCCCCAACAAATCCCAGGTTGACGGCCGTAAGTCTTCGACCAGCCACAACCATAAAATAGCAACGCCAATATACACGCCACCATATGCCGCATAAATCCGGCCTGCGGCAGTGGGATGCAAGGTCAGTAGCCAAGCGAAAGCTGCGAGGCTGACTGCCGCCGGCAATAATAACCACGCGCTTTTACCTTCTTTAAGCCAGAGATATGGCAGGTAACAACCAATAATTTCGGCGACCGCAGTCAGCGCGAACAGTAACAGGGTTTTAAATACAAGCGTTCCTTTTATACCGGCATCAAACAATTACCCATCTACCGTTATTCCTGTTCCGAAATCAGCAGCTGATTATGGTCCGTTTTAAGATAGAAAGTCCCATTCTGGTCAATCTGGATGGCACGGATACGGTATCCGTTCAATACTGGTTCGGCATACACCAGATTAGTGCCTTCCTTGCGTACACGATATAAGGTCGTATTACCCATGCCAGCCACAAACAAATCGTTATCCCAGAAATCATTGCGCCCAGTAGAAGGATATTTCACTAGCGGGCCGATGCCAATCGACGGCAAGAAGGTCATTTGCGGTTTTTCATAACCTTCATGGCTATTGAATTTATTGCCGTAATAGCCGCCTATGCCATCACGCTCGTAAATCGTGCCATAACTGACATTTGGCCAGCCATAATTTTTACCACGTTTGATCAGGTTAATCTCATCACCTCCGCGCGGCCCATGGTCGGTGAGCCATAATTCATTGCTTTCGCGGTCATAGAACAAGCCTCCAGAAGGCGAGCGAAAGCCTGAGGCATAAACCTCAGCATTCAAACGCTGCAAATCAATACGTACCACCTTACCTAAAGAAGTCGTTTTATCTTGAACCCGGTCAGGTTTGGAAAAGTCACCCAAACTCAGGTACAAGGTACGCTCATTCTCTCCCAACGCCAGTTTGCCACCGACCTGGTGCCCCAGGATTGGCTCTTTAATGGCCGGGCGACTGATATAAATTTCGCGATCAAAACTGACTTCGCTATTTTCAATATCCACGGCAAACTCACTGACTGCCAGCCGCACCCCATTATTGGCTTCATCCCAAGTGGTATAAGCCACATAGAGCGTTTTACCTACCAGCAAGGAGTCTTTCACACCGGATAATTCCTTGCAGTAAACCAGTTGCTTGCTACTGCTTTCGTCAGACGAGGTCTCGTCTCCAGGAATAAATTTGGCCAACGCCTTACCGGGTTTGACCAATTCCATGCCCTCATTCTGGCGGACAAAAAACACATCACCGCATTTACTGATAAACAGAAACAGTTTTTTATCCAAGCGCTCGAAGGGACCTGACGGATATTGGTCTTCAAAAGGTAATTTGAATTCTTTGAGGGGTTGAGTACCGAATACTGAGGTAATTCGCGGTGGCTCAGGTTCTTTTTTAGCTTCTTTTTCTGCTTCTGCCGCGTCACTGCCAGAGAGCAACAATCTAGGAGTTGTATCATCGCTGGCGGCTAAGGCCACGCTGTGTAATCCATGGCTACAACAAAGGATAAAAAAGGATTGGATGAGAAAACGGGCAAGCGACGCGACAGAACGTCGCTGGTTAAGATAAGACAAATTAAACTCCCTTAGCTATTTTTTATTTTTCGAGTTCCGCATTTGGAAAAAGTTTAAAATTAAGAATTTAATTGGTTAATTAAATTAATATAATTAATGGTTTATTTGTTTTTATTAATGTAATTTGTAATTATAATTTTCAGCGCTAACAGCGTGATCATCACACCCCACGCCGCCAGGGTTAACTTGATAAAAGCGGCAAAAGTATCCTGCTGGCAAATGCTTTCCAATCCCGCCGAAGACGCATTGCCATCACAACCGAACGCAACCACAGCAAAAGCAAAACCAGGCCCGAGATGCAGAATACTCAGGCCATAAATCAATCCACGCAACACCCTTAGCCCCAACCTTGATAGTCGACAAGGTCACACTTTACCATTGATCTGGCTAAAGCATGTCTTTGAAAATCTGGTAAGTGCCTCCGGTATAGTTGCCTTGAAAAGAACTGGCCCGGACACCCGCAGCCAACTCCATCTCCCTCGGCACATGTTCATAAGAATAAAAGTAGCGCCCCTTTTGCACACAGCGATCACAAGGACTGTTGTTGTAGCTATACACATCCACCTGAGCCTCACCGGACCCCACAATCTCTTGCTGATGATATCCCGTCAGAATCACTTTCTGGATAACGACGCCTGGTGTGGTTTTAATATGCCAGGTCACCGGTTCATAGGCCATTAAGCCCAAAATAATGGGCGAAGAATCATCACTGACATTCACCGTTACCGTGCGTTGCTCCCTGCTCGCATTAATAAATGGCTGGCATTCAGCGGGCGACAGAGGCTCTGTGCTGCCAGTTGACTGCCTGGCAGCCCGGCATTGTGCCCACCAAGGCCGCTTGTCAGCAACTTCAGGCAAGGCACCCTGGTATACGCCAATCACATGTAACACTGCTCTCGAAGCTGAATTGACCTGCGCAGCGGCTGGGGTGGCAGGTGGCGTGACCTGTTGCGTAATCGTCGTCGGTTCAATGCCACAACACCCTGCCAACCAAACAGACATCACGACGATAAACACTCTGCTGAAGTAACTGTTATTCATCCTTAATTTTCCTGACCTTAGCCGTCGTGGCTTAACTTAAGTAACGACCACACCAAATGCGACAAATTCGAGGTCATAAAAAAAGCCCCTGACGGGGCCTGATTACTTGAGATACCCAGAGGTATTTTTAAAGAAAACTATTGGCTTGGCAATAGCCTGTTTGAGTCATGCACATGACTACCTCAGCGCTTAATTGCCAATACCATCACTCCAGGAATGCTTGATGCAATGAAAGGACAACGGCTACTCTAACTCACGCCCAACAGCAGATGATGCAGCATTCGCCCCGGTGCAAAAGAAAATGCCCCGGCGATTAAAATGCCACCAATATAGAGGCCTATCATATAACCTCGATGAGCCTTGATATTGCCATGGCGGGCAGCAAAATAAGCAGCGGGTACCGAGTATAGCGTGAGCAAGCTAAAAGCATGTATAAATCCGAAATGACCCAATACCTGCGGGCCCACTTGGGAGGGCATCAACAGGGTGATTAACCCCGTGATCAGCATGAGCATGAGATAAATTCTTCCTAGAACTCTATGGTCAGAAGTCCCTTTTCTGCTAGCCAGCAACACGCTCCCCAGCAAAAACGCTGGCACGATTGTCGCTAAATGGATGTATGCAAGTTGTTGGTATGTCATCCTCTACTCGCTTACGTTTAATAAACCATCACGGTGCCCAAGAAAACGTGCTAGTCATGATTAATCAGCCATTAATCGACGTTTTGCCCAATCCGCCATAACACACCTGAAGGGTCTGTGATACAGAAATCACGCATCCCCCAGCTTTGCAGCTGAATCGGCCAAATCTTCACGCCATATCGATTGACGATATCGCTCTGCTCAATGTGCGCCCACCAGGAATCCACATCCTGCACCAGCAAATGCATCATAAAATTCTCCGCCAGGTTTTCTGCGCAAAAATCCTGTAACAAAAAACTCACATGCGCAAAGTGGAAATAAGCCACCCCGCCGCCTTCCGAGGCCATGGTGAATCCCATGTCTTTGTAAAACTGTTTGGAAACCTCAAAGTTCTTGGAAGGGACAAACGCTTTGATTTCAGTGACCTCGAGATTAAGCATAACAACCCTTCCAATTATCGCACGAGCAAATAGATCATGATGATAGTGGTTGTCGCTGACAACCCAAATGAGATAAACAGCATCATTTTATAAGTCGCAAACTCTTTTCTCGCTTCCTCACCCGCCTGTTCCAAAGCAAGAATCGCTTGCTGCATTTTCTCTGCCAACAAATGGATAGACTCTGCATTTTGCACACTCGCAGCTTGCAACTCCTCAATCTGCCGTGTCAACACCGGATCGTCTATGGCAACTTCAGGCTTGGCGGTAAAAGCCGGAATCGCAGCAGTTGCTACCTGAGCAAGATAAGGTGCTACTGCCTTGAGTATAGGTAAAAACTGAATTGCCACAAGCATCCTTTCTGGCTGCATCAATGATGGAATGGTTTTTATAGTAAAGCCTGTGGCAAGAGGCGTCCAGCGCAAATAATCAGTCGAATGGTGTTAAAAGACCCCAGCGAGCGACTTTCACCAGGTGAAGGGGATGAAACAAACTCAGCTTAAAAAAGACTGCAAACAAGTAAATTGGGGAATGACGCCCTACTAGTCACCCGAAATATTAGGTTGCAAGACGGCCTAATCGGCATGAAAGCCTAAACAAGGCCACACATCATTGGGCACGTTTGTCAGCATGAGCATACGGTGCAGCTCATGGCACCCGCGTTTGTTGTGTCTTATCAATTACATAATCGTGTCTGAACCTACTAACATTACTATGGCTTATTTGCAGCATATCCTGAACGCACAGAGAACCAGGCATGCACAAAACCAGCTTGATAAAACTGCACCGGCGACTCAAAACCGCCACGTTGAATGATAGATCTAACCTCGTCAGGGGGTAAAATCGCGACATCTTTTGCCCATGCCGCATGTGTTCTCTCTATGGCTTCCGCAGGCACGTTTGCAGCATGCAACATACTTACCCACACTTTAAGCAACGCTTCATATTCAGGTGAGCCCACGGTGGATGACAGATCAGCACTCACCAAAATACCGTTTTGCTTCAGTCTCTGCGAAATCGCACGGAAAAAATTGGAACGAGCCTCTTTGTCGAGGATAAACTGAGAAACCATAAAACAGGTTGCCGCATCATGCAGCTCAATGTCTGGCAATGTCTCCACATAACCTTCATGAAATACGCAACGAGAAATAAAACCCTCCTTCTCAGCGCGTTGACGGCATACTTCAAGCATGGCACCAGAAGGTTCAACCGCAGTGAATCTCCAGTGTGGAAACTTGCTGGCCAAATACGAAAGCTCTGCACCAGCGCCTAAGCCAACGCAAAGTATGCGAGCGGACGGTGGCAGCTCCGAAAAAATCCATTCAAGCTGAAAATACAGTCCCTCATGAACAGGAGCCAGTTTCTTTTGTTGCTGCTCATAGCCAGAGGCTTGTTTGTCAAAAACGGCTTTGAGTTCTTCTTGGTTCATGTAGCAATTGTTCCTGTGAATGGCCAGGCTTTGTTATTTTTGCCCAGAGCGCTCTTTTTCATATTCTTCATACGTTTTGTTATTCAGCTTTTCTAAACACGACTCAACTTCGCCTGGAGGTTGACTGCGACAGTTATTTTTTGCGCCTTCTTTCACCCCTTCGTACCATGATTTAGTCGTGCACCCAGTAATAGTAAGGATTAAAAAAGCCAACGCAATCATTGCCAAAAATTGTTTTGTTTTCAATTTGAGCACTCTCTACCTTGATTGCTAAGTGATTGATACATTAGCCAAACGTTTAAATGTAATGGGTGCTCTTTAGCGCGCACCGCTTGATGGATGGGTTGGGCTTTCAGCTCTGCGTTTATTCAATTTGCCTCAGCCCAAGAGGCGAGCGCTTCCAACTCTCCATACATTGGAACTTTGGCACTTACATCCATAGCTTTTGCATCGATCAATGCCACTGCACGTTTACAGGTGTCTTCTTTATTTCCTTTTCGAAACCAATCAGCAACACTTGCTTCACCATCACGTCTCACAGCAGAAGAATATTCATAGAGAACAGCATCGCGAGCGCCAATGCCTCCAGAACTGAGAGCAGAATCGAGTCGCTTACCCATGTACTTTATAGATGCAGAGAAATACTTGGAGTTTCGCTGTTGCCAAGCGTTTGCAAACTCTTTCGGAGTCTCAGAACGACCAATTAACGAAAGGCACTCTAAGCCTAAACGACCTACAACAAAGTTCATTGTTCCCATATACGCGGACGCGGCGTCCCTTGACTCTGATGTCAATGTCTCACCATCTTGCGCATTTACGCTAAATGTATAAAACCCGATTAATAGCGTAACTAGAATGAGTGGATAGTTTTTCATAAGTATATTACCCAACGTTTGACATAAGGGGCGCGCTTTAGCGCGTCCCGCTTGATGGATGGGTTGGGCATCATTAGTTAGCTTTCCTGAACTGTAGGTATATAAAATGTGTTGCGCAGGCTATTGGAGCATAAAAGATTGCCCTGCTAGCCCAGTTTTCTGACCAAGATGTAACTTCAATTAGAGCAAATATAGCGCCTGCAACGCCTAACCAGAAAAGACTGTTAAAACGATATTTCAAATTGCTAATGGTTGAAAAAACCAAACTCCAAAATGCAATGAGTGCGCATACGCAACCGATGAGCAACAAGAAAGACTTGATGCTAGCAAAAGGAGAATATTTGAGTGTCATGAGGGGCGCTAAAACAAGCCAAGGAAAGTTAAAAATAAAAGCAATTGTAACTACACCGCAGCAAACAACTGCCTCAATTGTAAGTAGAAATCTAATAGTACGACTCATGACGCCCAACGTTTGACATAAGTGGCGCGCTTTAGCGCATCCCGCTTGATGGCTGAGTTGGGCATGTTAGTCACCCCCCACAAAATAAAACATTCGCCACCCCTTAGTGGTTTTCTTAAAACCTGCACGATAACTTGTACCCGCATTCTTAGGACACTCAATAGAGTGGTCAGGCTTTTCAAAGCAGTCTCGACCTGTAACATGATAAAGTTTTTTAAAGAGAGATGTGTCAGCTTTCCAAGCTTGTATGGCCTGCTCCGCGTCACCATCGCCACCAAAGCCCCAAATAAACTCTGTGACCATCAGTTTTTTTAATGTTTCTGTATCTTTTTTACTTGCAGCAACATGTACTTTCAAAATGAGAGACTGCGCCTCTTTTGGAATGGGTGCTGCTAGTGCAGAAGTGCTAAGCACTGACAAAACGAACAAGTGGATAAAGCGTACACGAAAAATCATGATGCCCAACGTTTGAAGTAAGGGGCTGGCGACACCAGTGGCTCAACCCTCGTTATTAATAAACATTTCATAGAAGCACCTTTTCGCCAGTCCCGCTTGACTGATGGGTTAGGCTGCCCTTTAAAATTCTTTTCGCATGAGCATCACTGACTTTCTCACCACGAGGCCATTGCAAATAAGGTAGAAGAGTTACTTTATCAATTTCGCTTAGTGGTTCGCCTAATTGAGGAACAAGTGCTCTCACTTGTGGCCATGGTGCTTGTTCAGCTAGGTTGGCATATAGTTGCATTAGATTTTGTATATTTTCGATAGGCTGCTGATTTTCGAGAGTACTTAAATCATAAATTAGCGAATAATTAAAAGAGTTAGCTCTTTGACGCCATTCATTAGGAAACCATGCATGCTCAGGGGTTTCATGAAGCATTAGGTTGACGATATTAACTCCTTTGGCCTCAGGGCCTCGTAATTGCTCTCGAATGGGTTTTAAGCGACGACAAAACCATTCTGCAAAACCCCAATGAGAAAAGGTTAATGATTGCTCGCGTTCTTTCGTCATTGGGCAATAGTAAATTCGGACACTTGCAATAGTCATGCTAGGCCTAACGTTTGAATTAAGGGGCTGGCGACCATGGTGGCTCAACCCTCGTTATTAATAAACATTTTACAAAAGAGCCTTTTCGCCAGTCCCGCTTGACTGATGGGTTAGCCAGCGGATTTAAACGAAGCAAATACATTTTTAACCCTTGTAGCCATCGCGCCCGCATCATCACCCCACATAGGAAGATTCATGACTAAGCGCCCATTTCTATTCGTGTGGGTTAAATTAGGGATTGCGCTTACGGCTCTGAGCCTCTGAATTGCACTTTCTTCTGTTGGACAAATCTCGACCACAATTGGTAGTGGATAGCCAACTATCTCAAATCCTGCGACAGATAAGACCTGTGAGTGACGAAGCCCATGCCTTACTGGATATGGGCGCACGTGAATACCGTCCTGATTGAAGTGATTGGCCAGCGCAATTGCTTCTGTGGCAAGCGGTTCAACTGGACGAAGAAATGACCTGTATAGCCACTCGCCAGCAAATGTAACAACTAATACTAGTACAAAAAAGAATGCGTAGCGCATAGGGAGCTAACGTTTGAGTTAAGGGGCGCGCTTTAGCGCGTCCCGCTTGAATGATGGGTTAGAGCGGCGAAAAAACAAAGCCAATGCAAAAGCGACTGTATTGAAAACCGCAAGAGCAAGCACCCAACTTGCCGAGGTATTTAGTTGGCGAAGGATTGCCTCACGACCATAAGTTGCGGCAGCAGTAAGTGCTTTTTGAACCTCGGGGTCTGTGCATAAGCTACACGTTATGCCTTTTGGAGGAACTTCAGCATAAGTGATAAGGCCCGGCATAAGCACAAAGACGGCTCCCACTACATTTATTGCCACGAATGCCACCAATAGGAACCATTTCATGATTGAGCTCTAACGTTTGAATTAAGGGGCCTGCTTTAGCAGGTCCCGCTTGAATGATGGGTTAGGAAAAACTTTACTTTGAAAGAAACCAATTTGAAGCCTCTTTTTGGAATAGTCGATAAAGAATGAAAATTTCAATAGGAATTAAAGCTAACGAAACAATAAACTCTAGTTTGAACCTTACGTAATCAATGGCAAAAAGGGAAAGAAACGAAAAAATAGTTATAACCAAATAAACATAGCGAGCAGCATTGCTTTGATGGCTAATTTTATATGGGAGAATGCAAAGAAATGCATAAATTATTATGGTAATAAGAAACTGCCCAGCTGAGGTATTGCCGGATAATTTTTGGTAAAGGGCAAGTAAAGTACTAATTGCTAGAGTTGCCAAGATTGCCGTTACAGCTTGTTTAACTTTTACTGGTGTTTCCATATAGTTCCTAACGTGTGAAGTAAGGGGCTGGCGACAACATTAGCTCAACCCTCGTTATTAATAAACATTTCATAAAAGAACCTTTTCGCCAGTCCCGCTTGACTGATGGGTTAGGGTTTAATAACACCAAGTTTTTCTCTAGCGGTTGCAATAACATACTCATAAAGCTCTAAAGGCAACTCACTTACAAATGGGCTAACCTCAAAACACTCTTTTGCATCATTTCGGAAAACCTCAAGAACCAACTTTTCTTCGCCTTCAAAATTGCAATAGCACTCCCAGCTGAGACCGTCACGATCAGCGTCTGATGCAACTAAGAAAGTATATTCCGTGCCTGAAATTATCATAGCCCTAACGTTTGACATAAGGGGCGCGGTTTAGCGCGTCCCGCTTGATGGATCGGTTAGGGTCATTTCTGTTGAACAAAGCCACCCCATCCATCAGTGCGACCACTCATTGTTGCCGCATACTCACCAAGCTCATCTTCAAAAACTGTTATATCTCTATGAGTTGGTATCATATTCTTTTGAATGATGACATCCCATGGATGGGTGTCAATCGTTTTAGAGTTGTTTATTATTACCTCGTAGCCTAATTTTTTAAAGTGGGACGCAAAAAGTTCAGCACTACTGTGGTTTAGAAAAATTACGACAAAATCTATTTTTCTCGGTTTTGATAAATCATCGCCTCTTTCTTTCATTTGAAGAAGTACACGCCCATTCTCATCATCTGGAAAATCGGAATCGCTTTTAATTTCATCAGCTTTTAAATTAAATGAAATCATTAGTACGATACAAAAAATATAAGTTATGAAAAGTAGCGTGCGTTTCACTCTAAACCCTAACGTTTGAATTAAGGGGCTGGCTTTAGCCAGTCCCGCTTGAATGATGGGTTAGGCAACGGAATGGCATGATGGCTAGTTTTTATTGAACTCATTTAGTGCCATGCTCGTTTTTTTGAGAAGTTTTTCTGCATCTTGAAACTCAACTCCCGTTCTTGTTTGAAACTCCCACTTCTCAATCGCTCCAGACCCATTAATAATTTCATTTAACGCGTTACTTATCAAAAGTAAATCATCTTTGGTTAGTGAACATGCCCAATTTTCAATAACATCTGGAAGCTTAGTTTTCATTTCGCTGTTTAACGCCTAACGTTTGAATTAAGGGGCCTGCTTTA
Source organism: Methylophilus sp. TWE2 (assembly GCF_001183865.1). NCBI lineage: Bacteria > Pseudomonadati > Pseudomonadota > Betaproteobacteria > Nitrosomonadales > Methylophilaceae > Methylophilus > Methylophilus sp. TWE2. The sequence continues at coordinate 1,424,732 of NZ_CP012020.1, read as the reverse complement.
GCAGGTCCCGCTTGAATGATGGGTTAGGTGGCGACGATAGCCATAAAAAGGCCGCGATGTTTAAACCCACCCCTGCTGTAACAACTAGTAGATCATAAGGTACTGGCAACAAATGCACACTTACAAAATATGGAAGGTTAGAGGCGGCTACGAGTAATGCTGCACTTACCCCAACCGCCAGAGCTGAAGAGACTCTGCTTAGCTGGTAGTTTTTGATGAGTCGCCAAGTAAACCAAGTGAGAGGTATTGAGCAAACAAGAATTGCAGGGGTATATGAGAAGCCAAGAATAACTTGCCAGAGTAAGATACCCAATGCGGTGCTGTCTGTTTTTATAAAAAATGTGGCAACCATGCTGAAAAGACAAAGAACCGTAGAGGCTGTAAAGGCAGAGCCGAACCAATGGAGTGGGTCAATGTTTTTGGTGCTCACATAGCCTCCTAACTTTTGAATTAAGGGGCGCCGTTAGGTGTCCCGCTTGAATGATGGGTTAGCCACTAACGAATGCTGCTCAAAAACCTTAATGAGGATTGGCCTGGTGTATTTCTGCTCTGGATCGACGTCGTGAGAGTCATCTCGATGATGAAACTCTCCTTGATCAAACGCATTAAAAACCTGCAATGCAAAGTCTGGCATGCCACGATCCTCGTCTGAATAGGAGTAACTAAATAATTCATTCATGGCTCTATCCGCAGCCTCGAAACTCAATGTTCCACTAAGGTAGCACATGGCAACATAATGAGAAAACTCATCACAGAACAAAAAGTAGTCACTACTATATGCGGGATAAACTATTTCCCACGAAGATCTAGGCAATTCAACTAGTTGTTGAAACAATTTGATGTCCATTATGGCTAACGTTTGAAGTAAGGGGCTGGCGACACCGATGGCTCAACCCTCGTTATTGAAAATTGTATTATCGAAGTGCGCCCTCGCCAGTCCCGCTTGACTGATGGGTTAGGGTTAAACACCAAATTGCACCTCATAATTAACAGGCCAAACACCAAACCACCAAATGCGAGATAAATATTTACTGATACGGGGATAAAGCAACTCTTGCTCTTGATTAGATAAAGGATGAGTTACGTAGTTATTACCTTTGGTTGGTGGTAAATGAACAATCCACGTTTTATTTTTGCGGGACAAATTAAAGCGATAAGTGCCGGACTCATCTTCGTAGCTCAAACCTTCATTTTTGGCTTGCAATGATACTTTGTAATTAGGCATCACACACCCTAACGTTTGACATAAGGGGCACGCATTAGCGTGTCCCGCTTGATGGATGGGTTAGGCCATAACTTATTTGTACCATTCAGGTTTCCTTGTTTTCTTACAGAACTGCCGTGCCGCTGATTTGTCTTTTGGCTCAATCTCGGACTCTAACTCATTTAGTTTTGTAAGAATTTTTTCTTGGTTCTTATACTTGTGTTTGAGTTTTTTTAGTTTCGCATCGGTTCCTGAGCAGGATTGGCAAATTGACCAGTTAATATCGGCTTGCCTTTCTTCATCGTAACCATACTCACCTCGCCAGTGGTCGCATGATTCGCGCAGTTCTAAATAGCTTGAAACATCTTTCGGTAAGGCATCTTCTGCCAGTGACTGGCAAGAAATGCAAAGCAAGATGTATAAGCAAAAAAATCTCATGTGGCCTAACGTTTAAGGTAACGGGCGCCCTGGCAGCGTAGCTGTTGGGGCGTCCTTGTTAACCGCAAAGTTAGGTGACAACTGAACAACGGACTTCGACAGCCACCACACAATAAACATTGCAAATAGATTGATGCCAATAATGAAAGGTTGATTAGGTTGCAATAGGCCATAACTAAAATAGCTACCTACCAAGATTTTGGCGCTCAATTTAATTGGAAAAAGCTGGAGAGAAACAGTTGTATGGAAACCGCATGAGAGGAAATAGCTAATTAGCGGGGACCCAAAACTTGGCACCTGCACCAACCAGAATTTCAAATTTGCTCTCTCTGCACCGACTTCAGCTTGAAGCAAACCAATTCCACACCAGATACCCCACGCATAGACGACTGTGGCCGCAATTAACATAAGCCATTCAATGAGATTGGAACCAGAAAAGAGTCCGCTAACTCCTGAAATAAAACCCACTGTGCTACCTACAATGGTGAAAATTCCAAACGCTATTCGTTGCCAATGCTTCATCGATCCGCCTAACGTTTGACATAAGGGGCACGCTTTAGCGTGTCCCGCTTGATGGATGGGTTAGGGAATGTTGTGCTTATTTTTAAAGCTTTGTATTTCAATTTGCGCATATTTTTCTGCCATTTCTGTGAGCGATTCATCAATAAACCTTCCCAATGAGATTAACTTAAAGTACAAATGAAAGTTGAGATAAACAGATGTTGCAAATACCAGGAATAGCGCTATGTATATTTGTAGCCACGTTAACTGTTTTGAATTTAGCTCTAGCGTTATTGGGTTCAAAAAGCCGACAAGACCGCATAGAACAGGCGCACCTAGTAGTAGGCACCATATCGCTCGTTTGGCTTGCTGTGTTGGTGCGCGGGATATTATTCGGTGTTTAATATCTTGCCAATCTGCGGATTTATTCATAATTCCCTAACGTTTGAAGTAAGGGGCTGGCTGAAAGCCAGTCTCGCTTGACTGAGGGGTTAGGGTTTACCACTTGATTGGCTCCCAAGTTAAAACGATGCGCCCCAAAATACCAAGAACTATAGCAAACAAAAAGTTAAAAACTGGAGCTGCGATTAAAACCTCACCATGACCGTATGATGAGGTGACACCTAACCAATTAAAAAGTGAAACCAGTGAAGGAAAAATTACTAAGCCCGAAATAACACCAAAAAAGAGGACTAATAATAAATATTTATTTTTACCCTGCTGTGGTGAGATAGCAGCACTTTTAATAAGCTTTTTAGTTTTGACATGTACTACAACTGCAGAAATTGCAGTAGTAAGAAATGAAACGTAAAAAGCGAAATCAGTCATCTTCCTAACAACCCCTAACGTTCGAATTAAGGGGCACGCTTTAGCGTGTCCCGCTTGAATGATGGGTTAGGCCAATAATTATTCATAGACCGAACCTCTGGCAGCAAACTCAAGAAGGACCACTTTTGATGTTTGTTCATTTGGCTCATAAATTAGCCTGTAATCACCAACTCTATAGCGCCATAAGCCTTTTTGCTCGCCAACGAGAGGTTTTTTTGTATCTCCTACTAAAGCTATTGGGTCTTCCGAAAGCTCAGTTATAGCTAGGAGAATGCGGCCTTGAAGTTTTTTATCAATGTTCGCGATGGATTTGAGAAATGTGGGTGTAAATGCAATTGCCCAAGCGGTTGGGTCAGGTGCTCTGCGAGAAAATAAAGGCCTGTCATTTTCAGCGGGTATTTCTGCTTCTTCTGGGATTTGTTCAGGTGCAGGTGACCAAATGTCTAGCAGTGCATTTAAAAATTGATTTTTGTACTTGAACTCTTCAAGTTCACCTGCACGAGCTTCACTAATGCTTTTTAGTAACATTGCTTATGGCCTAACGTTTGACATAAGGGGCTGGCGACAACCTATGCTCAACCCTAGTTATTAATAAACATTTCATAAAAGAACCTTTTCGCCAGTCCCGCTTGACTGATGGGTTAGCCAGCATAAGTAGGTAATAAATTGGCTAAATCATCTTGGTACTCGTAAAAGGCTTTATCTTCGTTTTCAAAAGCATCAGACTCGGGCGAGACCTGTTCCAAAATATTTTGTCGCTCGAACCACTCTGTTGGAGGCATGCCACCTGGAAATTTATTTGCTGCACGAGTAACAATTTCTGCGGTTTTAAAGGCACCTATCAATTTTAATGCTTCTATTGTCTCAGCAGTTTGATTGCCAGCTGAGTTAAAAAAGAATTGATCAAAACCACCGTTATTGATTTCGGCTTCCAACTCTTCAATTAGCGCTCTTACTATAGTGCTTTCCATATTGGTATTTGGGCTAACGTTTGAAGTAAGGGGCTGGCGACAATGGTGGCTCAACCCTCGTTATTAGTAAACTTTTCATAAAAGAACCTTTTCGCCAGTCCCGCTTGACTGATGGGTTAGACCAGAGCTTGGATTATTTTCGCATGGATGATTATTTACCACGATGAATGAGGCCCCTCGCTCTCGTAAAATACGGCGCATACGGCTTGCAACACGAACGCTCCATACCCCAATGTATTTTTCACCACTGATGTTTCGAGCAGCGTAACCACCAAACAAGACTTCGAATTCAGCCTCGGTTATATATTTCTCAACAAAAGAACGAAGACCTAGCTGCAGGGAGGGTTGCGAGGCGCCTTCCTTAAGCATGCGCTCTTTAAACAGAAAGAGCTGCTCCACTTTGCTTTGGCTAGGTTTTAGCTTATTTTTAGAAAAAGGCCACATTTCGTCTAACGTTGAAGGTAAGGGGCCGTCTGGAGGCGGCACGCCGGAAGACGGTCCCGCTTGACCGCCATGTTAGGCCTTTGTGGCCAATAACTTTGCGCGTTGCTCACTAACGTACCTTTCCGCGATTTGCGTAACTGCGTCATGCAGCTTTGACAAGAACTCGACATCAATGCTGTGATATCCAGGTTCTTCGAAGATATAGCGCCACTCGACAAAAGCGTTCGAAACTAGGGTTAGGCTACTTTCAAAGCCCTCGTCTTCGCCAACAACCAAGCGCTGAATCTCGGCCTGTATTTCAACAGGTAGCTTTCCGAACAGATCGAAAAACTTGTGCCCCTCAGATGGCTTGCCGCTTCCAACCAAGATTGCTTTGAACCCAAGCTCAATCGAAAAGGCTAGACAGACAACCGCAGGAACAATGGCGTTTGACACCCCATTTTTTGCGGGCAAGCCATTTCCGTAGCAAAGCTCAAATGCACGATGGAAGTTTTTTGAAGTCGACAGAACCGAGGCGGGAGTCATGTTGGCCTAACGTCTGAGGTAAGAGGCTGGCGTTAGCCAGTCCTGCTTGACCGATGGGTTAGGGTTGTTTATAGACTGCCGCACTTTGACACTTCCTCACCATCAACAATTTCTAGACCACACTCATATAGAACTTGCTCGTGGTCTATATCAATTTCCCTACCTTGATACTCTACACACTCCCATGCAAATTGCCTTGAAAGCATTGGTGCTTTGCATTTTGGGCATGAAAAGTCTTTAAGTAGTTCTTCGGCACGTGCAATCTGGGTGCGCAAAGTTGCTAAATCTTGATTGACGATTGCCAACTCCTTTTCTTTTTCAGTAACTTTCTCGCTACTAGCCTCGTTGTCTTCTTTTAGCCTTGAGAGTTCTTCAGTAACTGTTTTGACTCGTTTGGACAAAGCCTCGACAGCGATATCAGGAGTTTTTTTTCAGCCTGTTGTAACTGAAGTTTTAAGAGTTCAATCTGTTCCTTTAATACTTGAATGGTTGCATCTTTTTGGGACGCAAGCACTCTATACACGCTGAACAGTGCGATTATGAATAAAATTGGCGATGCAATCTGTGTATATAACGCTATTTCGTTAATCATCGGGGATTAAACCCTAACTTACATAGTTGAGCACCACCCCGCAGCGCGGGATGAAGCGGTCAATTGGGTTTTTCGATTGAACGCGCCCGCGCAAGTGGGCGAAGTCGTGAGCATTGCGAACGATGTGTGCTCCAACGAGACGTTAGATTTTGTAGCTGCATCTCTTAGTGAACCAATCTCTTGCTGCAAGCTTATCAATTTCAACTAATCCTCCCTATTACAGCCAACGCTTAAACTCAATGGCGTTTCTCGTACCGAAGAGCTACGATGCGGCGTTCGCATCAACTCAGTTATGCGACGACGCATACTTCGCTCTTCGCTTTTTAGCATCTTTTGCGCAGTTTATACACCAACATTTTTTTAATACGATAGAGAGTTTACCACCCCGAATCGCTTTTCTTCTTTGACCGAAGATCTGACAAAATCTAACGTTAATTAGACCCCAAAAACGAACCTAATTTTTTATTTAGGCCTGGGGCTATAAATTTATAAAAATGATTTATTTTTATTAAATCAATAGTTTGTGTTTTATTATTACACCTGCATAAAAGGGCTTGGCTATGGAAAACACACCTGAAGTAAAACCTGCTCCCAAGTTGTTTCCCCTTATCGTGGAACGCTTGCGGGTGAAACATTACAGCAAACGCACCGAAGAGGCTTATATACAGTGGATTAAACGCTATATTTTGCACCATGGCAAGCGACATCCGCGCGAGATGGGCGTAGCAGAAGTGGAGAGCTTTTTAACCCATTTAGCAGTTGAACGAAATGTCTCAGCCAGCACACAAAATCAGGCCAAAAGCGCCCTGCTCTTTTTGTATAAAGAAGTACTGGAGATGGAGTTGCCGTGGCTGGATAATGTGACAAGAGCCAAAGCGCCTAAACGCATGCCTGTAGTGTTGAATAAACCAGAGATCCAGGCTTTGCTTAATCGACTGGATGGCACGATGTGGCTGATTGGTAGTTTGCTGTATGGCAGTGGCTTGCGGGTGATGGAATGCTTGCGTTTGCGGGTGAAAGACATCGATTTTGTGAAGCGTGAGATTTTAGTACGCGAGGGCAAAGGCTTTAAAGATCGGGTGACAATGTTACCGGCTGCCTTGGTAGAGCCACTCAAGCAGCATTTAATCAAAGTGCAGGCCTTGCATGAAGAAGATTTGGCAGCGGGTTTTGGTGAGGTGTATATGCCAATGGCGCTGGATAAGAAATATCCGAATGCTGGTCGTGAATGGGCTTGGCAATATGTGTTTCCCTCAACCAAACGCTCAATTGATCCTTTGAGCAATAAGATACGCCGTCATCATGCCGATGAAAAAACGGTGCAACGCGCGGTTAAAAAAGCGGCCAGGGCAGGCAATATTGCCAAATTGGCGACTCCGCATACCTTGCGCCATAGCTTTGCGACGCATCTGCTTGAGGGGGGCTATGATATTCGCACCGTTCAGGAGTTACTCGGTCACAGTGATGTTTCTACCACTATGATTTATACTCATGTTCTCAATAAAGGCGGCCGCGGGGTTGCCAGCCCGCTGGATGTGATTTGAACATCAAAAAACCAACCCTGTTAGATTGGTTTTTGCTGTGAATATATAGTCGAGTGAAGTTTAATTCTGTTCACCGATATGTTGCTTACCGCGCATTTTGGCTAACTTGACTTGCTTTTGCCGTTCGCGCAGCGACTCTTTTTTCTCTGTAGACAATTTATCAAAACAATAAGGGCAAGAGATCCCCGCTTCATATTGTTCGCTTTGCATTTCCGCTTTGGTCAGTGGCATGCGGCAGGCATAACATTGGTCATGGTCACCCACTTCGAGGCCATGTTTAACCGCTACGCGTTGGTCAAACACAAAACAATCACCCTCCCACAGACTTTGCTCTTTGGGCACGGTTTCCAAGTATTTGAGGATACCACCTTGGAGATGGTAGACCTCTTCAAACCCTTGCTGTTTCATGTAAGACGACGCTTTTTCACAGCGGATGCCACCGGTGCAAAACATCGCGACTTTTTTATGTTTGGTTTTATCCAGGTTCTCGGCCACGTATTTAGGAAATTCGCGGAAAGTCGTGGTTTTAGGGTCAATCGCGCCTTTAAAAGTACCGATGTGTACTTCGTAATCGTTGCGGGTATCCAGCACAATCACATCCGGGTCAGAAATAATCGCGTTCCAGTCTTCGGGCTTCACATAGGTGCCCACCACCAGGTTGGGGTCAACCTCTGGTACGCCCATGGTGACGATCTCTTTTTTGAGTTTGACCTTCATGCGGTAAAACGGGTGGCTGTCTGCCCAGGACTCCTTATGTTCCAAATCCGCCAGGCGCGGATCCTGGCGTAAATAGTCAAGCACCGCTCGGATATCTTCCGGTTTCCCGGCAATAGTGCCATTTATGCCTTCATGGGCCAGCAGCAAAGTGCCTTTAATCTGGTGTTTCTGGCAAGCCTCTAAAATCGGTTGTTGCAGGTCTTTATAATCGCTAAGCGTGACAAATTTGTAGAGGGCGGCGGTGAGGTATTGGCTCATTTGAGAACAGCTTTTATTTCAAAAGCACGATTTTACCACTCTAACTACCTGATGCAAAAAGAAAAACGGGCACCAAGCCCGTTGATCTATCGTGACCTATTTAAATCGCTAAGCCTGAATCACCAGGATTTCTGCCTTGCCCAGCCCGCCCATATCGCCCATCCAGCGTTGTACGCGCTGGCTACTGATCTGTGCAAAGCGGCTATCCAGCAACTTGAAGGATTTATACAGGATATTAAGGAAAGGCAATTTGTGAAAACCGCAATCTATCCAGGTCGCTTGCAGCGCAGGTGCTTGCGCCAATAATAATGTGCCGCGCTTCATGCCGTAACCCAGGTGTGCGCCTGTGCTGCCCAGTACGCCCAGCGTACCTGCCATCATGTCAGAGCCGCAATAATCACTTGCATTGCCTTCAATCAGCAGCATGCCTCTGCGCATACGGTCGCCCGCTCGCGCACCGGCGTTGCCTTTGCAAATCAGCACACCGTTTTGCAGTTGCGCACCTAAAAAGTCACCGGCATCCCCTTCCACCACTAGCTGACCAGTCGTCATGCCGAAACCGATATATTGGTGCGAAGAAGTCGTGTTTTTAAAAGTCAGCTTAGGTGCCTCTGTGGCTACGTCTACACTGACCTCAAATGCATCTAAAACGCTCAGGTTAGCGGCGAGTTTGATCGCACCAATCTCAGCTGCGGTTTTGCTTTGCAAAGCCAGAGGCAATAAGGCACGGCAATCGACTGAACGAGAGACTGGCTTGGCAGTTAAAATGATATGGCTCATGCGGTCACCTCCCCGCTTAAAATTGGGCGCAGTTTAAAGTGATGTTGACCCAGCTTGCCCCCATAATTACCGGCAGACACACGCAAAATGCCGTTGTCTTTACCCAGGCTGCAGGCGGCTTCAATGCCTGCTTTCATGGAGACGGCAATGTCTTCAAATGTCAGGCCGTTCACCACAATTTCCATCACGCTTTCCACGCGCGGATCCAACTCGCTTTTCACCACCCCTTTGAGGGTCGGACAGAATGCGTCATTGGTACTGGCAAACATTTTGGGGTATTTGCTACCCACCTTGGAGCCGGAACGCACAACCCCGCCGGGGAAAGGCATAATCACATTGGGCAATTTGCGCATGGCATCAATCGCCGCTTCACAGGCGGTAAGCACTTGTGCCTGGCTGGCGCCGAGCACCAAAAAGTTGCCGCCGCCAATGGCTCGCACCATGCCCGTGGTTTCTTCGGTCAGGAACTCGCCATCCATGACTGGGATGCGCCAGTAGCGTTTGAGTTTGCCGTTGGCATCCGGGATTTGTTTGGAGACCTGATATCCATCGCCAAAAAAGCGCAAATGCTTGCCTAGGCTGATCATGTCCTCTGACTCAATTCCTGCAAAGGCCGCGGCCGTTGGGCAGGTAAGAATACATTGGCCCATGCGCGTTTCCAGCTGCTGCATGAGCACTTTACTGCCCATGGCAAACATCAGCACACTCACCCCTGGGCGGCCATCCGGCGTTTCGTCTTCAGAAAGTTCACGCTCTATGCCCGCCTCGACGCCACAGCCAATCACACTGGTGGCAAAACCAGTCATCGCATTGGCAGCGTTATAGGCCCAGCGCAGATTTTGCGCGGTAATCAGGATACGTGTGCCGCGCATATTGAATGCTTCGGCAAAGGTATCGTCAATCTCTACTCCATTAATAACCATAATTACCCCTGCGCATGATTGATCACATGATTGCGGCCATCTTCCGCAATATGGTCATTGCTGATTTTGAAGTTTTGCATTTGCATGGTGTGGTATCGGTCAAAATACTGTTTGATGTCTTTTTCCACCCCGGTGTCAAACGAAGGTTTGGCGGTATGGGTGGCACCCCACACGACTTTAATCACCTTGCCTTCTTTAACAACCAGTTCGCCATCTTTAAACACCAAGTCTGGCTTGGCAAACATCGCCTCTTTGTCAGCCTGATCAGTGTAAACGGTGATATCTGCAGCTGCGCCTACACCTAAGTGACCACGGTCTTGGAGGCCAATCAATTTGGCTGGCGCTGAGCGGGTCATGGTGGCGATTTCATACAGGCTGTATTCACGATCCAGAGATTTCAGGTTGCTCATGGCCTGCGCATCTAGGTTGAGCTTGTCGAAAGCATCATTACGGAACGATTTATCCATGAGCAGGCGAATCAGGTGCGGATAGCTGGTAAACGGCGCACCGTTCGGGTGATCCGTGGTCAGGAATACGCGCCAGGGATCGTCCACGCTCAAAAAGACTTCCAGGCCAATCGCCCATTGCAAAGCATTGACGTAATTTTCATCGCGGTATTTGAAAGGGACCACGCCACAACCGGCATCACACTCAATATCCATAATCACTGACTTTTTCGGATTGGCGACTTTGGCGTTTAAGTGCTGCATCATGTTATCGCCTGAAGCCGTCACGGTCTGGCCGAACAGAATCTGGCCGACATCGGCGGTGATATGCTTGTTGTTATTGATGGCCTCGGCAATATTGGCCGCCGCAGAAGAAAACTTCTTGTCGCCCTCTGTGCCGTAGCTATGAAACTGGATATGTGTCAAATGCATGGGCAAGCCATCGCTGGCGCCCATGGTATCCAGGGTGGTCTGGAAGTTACCTGCCACGCCCAGATTATTACAGTGCACATGCAGAGGCTTGGCAATGCCGATCTCGTTCACGGCACGACTCAAAGCCTGCAAAATGCGGCGTGGCGTGATGTTGTAGTAACTGTGCAGTTGATCCAGATCCTGGCGACGCTCGTTAAATTTAAACGCAGAAATGCCTCCTGGATTCACTACCTTGATACCTATTGTCTGCGTGGCATGCAGTGTCCAGGCCACATAGTCATTAATAGTCTTCTGGTCGGCATTCTGGCTTAGCAAACGTAGCAGGTAATCATCGTTACCCAACATGGCATAGCCGCCTTTGTCGATCATGGGCGTGTCACCCATTTCCATATGGGCCTGACGCGCATTGACAGCAAGGATGGCAGGCTCAAAAGCGGCGGTGTAACCCATCTCGATGTAGCGCATACCCGTATCGGTGGTATTCGGTGTGGCATGATGGCTACAGTTGGCGCCGCAGATATGCGCTTCAGGCTCTTGCAGCTTGCGCATGGCCTGGTATTCAGGCAGCAGCATACGCGCAATATTGACTTTGCCACCACCGATATGACTGTGCATATCAATGGCCCCTGCCATGACGATTTTGCCATTGAGGTCGTACACCTGGCCGATTTTCTCACTATCGGCCGGTTTGGCAATAATGCGGCCATCACGAATATAAATATCCTGCACCACGCCATCTTTGTTATGGGCGGGGTCAATCACTTTGGCATTTTTGAGTAGCGTAATCATGCCAAATCTCCTTGTAGTTGAGCTTGTATCATCGCCACCACTTGCGTCAGCGTAGGTAGATCGGAAGGTTTGGCTGCAATTAACGGTAGCGTTACCGAACCATCGACACGGAACTGCTGGCCATTGCAATCCAACCCTGGCGTGGCTACCGGGATAAACACGGCGGGCGCGGTTTCAAACTTGCTATCAGGTGCACCCAATATAATCACAGGCGAGGTATCTGCAGGCGGCATGGCTTCAGGACTGTAACTATTGACCCACACCACGGCATCGTGGCTTTCCCATTCTGGCGCGTCGATAATCACGCCATTGAGCCAAGTATGCGTATAGTTGACACTGGTATCTCCGTCACTGCCGCCTAGCGACAAGCCCATGGCACGGCTTTTCTGGTTTAGCGCCACCACGGTTTCGGTAATATTTTCAATGGTGAGTTCAGCATGGTCGTAATGCAAATCTTTTGAGACCCAGACCAAGGTCGCATATTTGGCTGCTTTCAACGTCTCGGCCACGGCTTTCAATCGACTCACGGCGATCCCAGCAACGTCGTCTGCTGTCACAAGTTTGTCCATCACCAGGGCACGCAAGGTTGCCATCACTTCTGGCAAATGTTCAGAAGCACATTCAATGACTTCTGGTGTACGTCCATCTGGTGCAACACCAGGCTTGGTATTGAGTTTGTCACCGCCCAGGTAAATCACCTTACGCGCAGCAGGCTCGGTAAACATGGCGTCATTGACCCACACCACACGCTCAAAAAAACGTGCGTTATGCGTCACGACATCCGTGCCTATCATCAGAATCACATCCGCACGGTTCCGCACCTCAGTTAGTGTCGTGGTCTGCCAGCCGCGATGTTGTAACACTTTCATGTTGCGTAAAGTACTGCTGGCATTCAGATGTGTCATCGCCGCCCCTGTATGCTGTGCCAGGTTCACGAGTGCACGTGCTCCGTGCACATCAGTACTACTCCCTGCAACCAGCGGTGCTTCGGCTTGCTTGAGCAAACCGGCGGCTGCCTTGACCGCATCCGCCAGCGGAACATTTTTGCCACCTACTTGGGGTTGGGAACCGCTTGTGGTCCGCGCATAGAATTTTGCGGCTTTGCCACAGGAAAATTGCTGCTTGGCAATGGTTTCCCCCGTGATATCGTCACATAGCAAGCCGCAGGCCGGGCATGTATGCATGATGTGTTCTTGATTAGTCATGGCTAGTCTCTCGTTTTTAATCACCCATATTCAGTACGTATGCGCTTGTGATCGTTGCAAACCATCACATCATAAAACAACTATTCCCTCTAGATAAAAAAAATAAAGCAATGAATGCCTGTTATTTAAACCAATCACATCATCAAGCGACTATCAAGGTTTATCAATCACGTTAAAAATAGTAGAATAGTCGTTTGTTTTTCTTGTTAATTCATTATTTGGAGTTCTCATGGCTTTAGAGCGTACCCTCAGCATTATCAAACCAGACGCGGTTGCAAAAAACGTGATCGGTCAAATCTACACCCGTTTTGAAAATGCCGGTTTGAAAATCGTTGCCGCTAAAATGACTCAACTGACACAAGCTGAAGCTGAAGGCTTCTACGCAGTGCACAAAGAGCGTCCTTTCTTTAACGACCTAGTCAAATTCATGATCTCCGGTCCTGTGATGATTCAAGCCCTGGAAGGCGAAAACGCTGTGTTGAAACACCGCGACCTGATGGGTGCAACCAACCCTAAAGATGCAGCGCCAGGCACTATCCGTGCTGACTTCGCTGACAGCATTGATGCAAACGCAGTACATGGTTCCGATTCATTGGAAAATGCGGCCATCGAAATCAAATACTTCTTCGGCTAATCAATCAATTTTCGTCACTTTAAAGACGCTCAAATTGATACCGAATTAGGAATCCACTTGGTTAACTTGCTGAATTTTAACCAACCGCAACTCGCCGAGTACTTTTCCAGTCTCGGCGAGAAGCCTTTCCGCGCCAAGCAATTGATGCGCTGGATGCATCACTTCGGGGTGTTAGACCTCGAGCAAATGACCGATATTGCCAAAACCTTGCGCGAAAAATTGCGCCAGGAAACCGAATTTACCTTGCCTGAAGTGCAGCTGGAGCAAGTGTCTGATGATGGCACGCGCAAATGGCTGATTGGCACCAATAACCTTAGAGACGGAACGTCCAATAGTGTGGAAACCGTCTTCATTCCTGAAGATGACCGCGGTACGCTGTGTATTTCCAGCCAGGTAGGCTGTGCACTTGAATGCACATTCTGCAGCACCGGTCGCCAGGGGTTTAACCGTAACCTAAACGTTTCCGAAATCATCGGCCAGCTGTGGATTGCCAACCACTCTCTACGCCAAGCCCCCGGTTACGACTTGCTGCCACCCGGTGAGCGCATCATTTCCAATGTGGTCATGATGGGCATGGGTGAGCCATTAGCTAACTATGACAACGTGGTTACCGCCATGCAGATCATGCTGGATGACAGTGCCTATGGCCTGAGTCGCCGTCGCGTCACCTTGTCGACTAGCGGTATGGTACCTGCGATGGACAGGCTCAAGGAAGACTGTCCGGTCGCTCTTGCAGTGTCATTGCACGCGCCCAACGACGCGCTTCGCGATGAAATCGTGCCTATCAACAAGAAGTACCCAATCAAAGACCTCATGGCCGCTTGTGAGCGCTACCTGGTCAAAGCACCACGTGACTTTGTAACGTTTGAATATGTGATGCTGGATGGCGTCAATGACACGCTGGAACATGCCAAGCAATTAATCAATATCGTGCGTGATGTGCCATGCAAATTTAACCTGATTCCCTTTAACCCGTTCCCCAACAGTGGTTACGGTACCTCCAAACCCATGCAGGTACGGGCGTTTCGTGATATGTTAATGCAGGCTGGCTTTGTCGTGACGGTACGCAAAACACGTGGTGACGACATCGATGCCGCGTGTGGTCAGCTGGCCGGCAAGGTCCTGGATAAAACCAGACGTACAGAAAAAACCATTGCGATACACCCGGAACAGTAAGCCATGAAATCAACCTTTTTCAAGCCATCCGCAGTCATGCTTGCCCTGACGACAGCGCTGTGGATGACGGGTTGTGCGCAAAACCCTTCCGCAAATAACAATTCGCCATACGAACAACAATCGATCGGCCGAGAAACCGGTGACGTTGAATCTGCACGCGTACACACCGAGCTTGGTGCAGAATACTTTCGCCTTAAGCGTTACGAGGTAGCCCTTGAAGAGTTCAACACGGCTATTGAACGCAGCCCAAGCTATGCCCTCGCCTATAACGGCCTGGGGCTGGTATATGCCACCCTCGGTGATCAGGCCCGTGCCGAAGAGGCTTTTAAACGCTCCATACAGTTGCAACCAACAAACTCTGAATCGCATAATAACTATGGAAGATTCTTGTGCGAGCAGGGTAAATTTGAAGCCTCGCAAAAAGAATTTGCCCTGGCAGTGAAGAATCCGCTATACAAAACCCCACAGGTAGCGCTTTATAACGCTGGCGTTTGTGCACTGCGTGCCCAACAAAAAACACAAGCGGAGAATTACTTTTTCCAAGCTTTGCAGATAGACCCGCTGGCACATGCCAGTGCATACCAGCTGGCTAACCTGCAGTTTTCACGCGGCGAACCGTCGTTGGCATTGAACACCTTGCAAAACAGCGTGAACATTGCCCCGACACCGGAGTCATTATTACTGGCCGTGCGAATTTGCCGGTCATTGCATATGACTGATGACGCTACCTACTATAGTGTCCAATTGCATAAATTGTTCCCTAACGCCATTGAAACCAAACAATTGCAAAATATGGAGTAAATGCGAGTGACGTCAGAAGACAAAACCAACGTCAACCCCACACCGGCAGAAGCGGTAGAGAAACCCAGGCGTGGCCGTAAGCGCAAGGCGGACATTACGTCCTCGACAAGCAACCAGATCACACCTGAAAGCATGACCGAAAATAACAGCCACCCGTTGGAAAGTATGTTTGCGTCTGCAGATACTCATATGCCGGAAACGCAGCCTGAACCAATAGACAGCCCTGAAGAATATGGTGCAGCCATGGCCATGGAAAGCGCGTCACAGCCAGCGACCACGGCCATTGTCTTAGGGTCTGGTTGCGGAAATGTTTTGAAAGCGGCACGCGAAGCACAGGGTTTGAGCATCCATGAGGTTTGCAGCCAACTGAGGTTGGGTGTTAAACAAATTCAGGCCATAGAACAGGATGACTTTGATAAGTTGCCACAACCCAGTATTGTGCGCGGTTTTATCCGCAACTATGCCCGGTTACTCAATATTGATGTGCAGCCTATCCTTGAAGCTTATCAACGTATTGTCCCCAATAAAGCTCCGTTGCCCTTGAGCGTCCGCTCCAATGCCAGCCCTTCGGTCATTGACCAGCCAACGCCTGCATTTCGTCCACAACGCTTGCTCACCCTGCTTATTTTCCTGATTCTAGCAGGCATTGCTGCCTATTTTTATGTGAATCATATCAAGCCACAAGCCTTGAAAGATGCATCGCTGGCACTTGATGTGGGGGAAA
This sequence comes from Methylophilus sp. TWE2, assembly GCF_001183865.1. Classification (NCBI taxonomy): domain Bacteria; kingdom Pseudomonadati; phylum Pseudomonadota; class Betaproteobacteria; order Nitrosomonadales; family Methylophilaceae; genus Methylophilus; species Methylophilus sp. TWE2. The sequence goes on along the minus strand of NZ_CP012020.1, from coordinate 1,408,800 downwards.
TCAGTGACGCCACCCAGCAGGAAATTGCCATGCCTGCAGACTCCACACCTCCGCCCGCTGTCGCCGAGCCTGCGCCCCCCGGCACAGAAAATGTGGATGTCAATAGTGCTGATGCCCAGACCAATAATACAGATACGCAAACACCCAATACGAGCAGTGAAGTCACCCCGGTTCAGCCTGCGACAAACACGATGACTGAAAGTACTATCGTCAGTACGCCAACGCCAGCCACGACAGAGGCAGCGGAGAGTACAACCATTAAAGCGACCGACCCGCAAAAAGCCAATCTGCAGTTTAAGGTGAGTGAAGATTCCTGGGTTCGTATCGAAGACATGCAGGGCAAGAAAGTCTTCAGTGAAGTGTTGCCTGCTGGCTCAGAGCGCCAGGTCGTCACCGAAAAACCGGTGAATATCACCGTTGGCCACGCTGCAGGTACGCAGTTAACCATTGATAACCAGCCTTACGATTTAACGCAAGCCACCCGTGGTCGCGTCGCGCGCATTCAACTGAAATAATCAATCATGCTATCCCGTAGAAATACCCTTCAAGTGATGGTTGGCCACGTGGCAGTCGGTGGCGGACTGAATGGCACAACGGTTTCCCCTGTGGTCGTACAAAGCATGACCAATACAGACACTGCCGATGCACAAGCCACTATCGCGCAGGTCTATGAACTGTGGCAGGCTGGCTCCGAGGTAGTACGCATCACGGTGAATAGCCCGGAGGCGGCGGCACAGGTAGGTACTATCCGCAAAGGGCTGGATGCACTTGGCTGCCCGGTGCCATTGGTAGGTGACTTTCATTACAACGGCCACAAGCTATTGCAAGCCTACCCTGAGTGCGCACAAGCACTGGCCAAATACCGCATTAATCCCGGCAATGTTGGCAAAGGAAGCAAGCGTGACGAACAGTTTGCTGCCATGATTGAAGCCGCCATTCATTACAAGAAAGCCGTGCGAATTGGTGTCAACTGGGGCAGCCTGGACCAGGCCAAAATGGCGCAGATGATGGACGACAATGGCAAGTCAGCCAACCCGCTGTCTGCTGATGCACTCATGCGTGAAGCACTGATCCAGTCCGCACTCGAAAGCGCACAGCAAGCGGTGGATTTAGGCTTAAGCCCCAACCAGATCATTATTTCATGCAAGGTCAGCAATGTGCAGGACCTGGTACTGGTCTACCAGGAGCTGGGCAATCGATGTGACTACCCGTTACATCTGGGCCTGACCGAAGCGGGCATGGGCTCCAAGGGCGTGGTGGCCTCTACAGCTGCGTTGGCGATTTTGCTGCAACAAGGCATAGGCGATACCATACGCGTCTCCCTGACGCCAGAACCAACGGAGTCACGCACCAAAGAAGTGATTGTGGCGCAAGAAATTCTGCAAACCATGGGCATACGCTCATTCACCCCGCTGGTCACCGCCTGCCCTGGCTGTGGTCGCACCACCAGTACCTATTTCCAGGAACTAGCCTTGCAAATCCAAAACTGGTTACGCAATCAGATGCCCATCTGGCGAAGCCAATATCCTGGTGTGGAAACGCTCAATGTCGCCGTCATGGGCTGCGTAGTCAACGGGCCAGGTGAATCCAAATTAGCCAATATTGGCATAAGCTTACCTGGCACGGGTGAAGTCCCCGTGGCCCCGGTGTTTGTCGATGGCGAGAAAACCGTCACGCTTAAAGGTGACCACATTGCCGAAGAGTTTCAACAGATCGTGGACGAGTATGTCCGTACACATTACGCAGAAGGTGGCAAGCTGCACGCAGCCAAGCCTGGCGTAATCCCTATCCTTGCTATTTAGTTTATGACGCAAAAATTCCAATCCATTAAAGGCTTCTACGACATCTTGCCCGAAGCCACCCCACTCTGGTTCAAACTCGAAGATACTGCACGCAGCATTTTGGGCCAGTATGGCTACAACAATATCCGCATGCCGTTGGTGGAGCCCACCGAATTGTTTGTACGTAGTGTGGGTGAACATACAGACATCGTTGAAAAAGAAATGTATGCCTGGGAAGACAAACTCAACGGCGACAAACTGACCTTGCGCCCGGAAGGCACCGCAGGCTGCGTCCGCGCCGTGGTGGAACACAACCTGACTTACAATGGCCCGCAACGCTTGTGGTATATGGGCCCCATGTTCCGTCATGAGAATGTGCAGAAAGGCCGCCAGCGCCAGTTTCACCAAATCGGCGTGGAAGCGTTTGGCTTTGATGGGCCGGATGTGGATGCCGAGCAAATTGTCCTGCTGGCCCGCTTGTGGCAAGCATTAGGCATTGAAGATGTTGAATTACAGTTAAACAGCATAGGCGACGCCGATGAGCGTGCGCAATACCGCAAGACATTAATCGCTTACTTTGAGCAGCACGCAGAGTTGCTGGATGAGGACGCCAAACGCCGTCTGCACAGCAATCCACTACGTATTCTCGATACAAAAAATCCACGTATGCAGGCCATATGCGAAGCCGCGCCAAAACTCATGGATTGCCTCAGTGACTCCTCCAAACAGCACTTCGCGCGCTTATGTGCCCTGCTTGACCAGGCTGGGATTACTTATGTAATTAATCACCGCCTGGTGCGTGGCCTGGATTATTACAACCGTACCGTATTTGAATGGGTCACCACCAAGCTGGGTGCCCAGGGCACCATTGCCGGTGGTGGCCGCTATGACACGCTGGTAGAGCGCATTGGCGGCAGTGCCACCCCAGCTTGTGGCTTTGGCATTGGCCTGGAACGGGTATTCCTGCTGATGCAAGAATATGGCGTCACCGCAAGCAGCCAGCCTGACCTCTATCTGGTCAACGTGGGTGAGCTGGCAGAACAAAAAGCCTTTACTGTGGCCGAAAGCCTGCGTAGCATGGGTCTTAATGTGGTGTTGCATGCCGGTGGTGGCAGCTTCAAGTCACAAATGAAAAAAGCAGATCGCAGTGGTGCCAGGTTTGCCGCTATTCTGGGCGATGATGAAGCCGCTGCTGATGAACTTAGCCTGAAACCCATGCTGGGTCAGGGCGAGCAGGCACGTGTTAAACTTGACCAGGTATTAAGCATCGTTCATTCCAGCTAATTGCTACCCGTGACAGGAGGCCAGATGTCAGAGCAAAAACATTTTTTTAATGCCATGACGGCCCTGGGCCTGTTACTGGCAGTGGGCATGGCATCCGCAGCCTTTATTCTGGGCGTGCAGGCCAAACACGCTGTTTCCAGCCAGCAGTCCATCACCGTCAAAGGCCTGGCGGAAAAACCGGTTAAGGCAGACCGCGCGCAATGGACCATCAATATTGGCGTGGTTGCACCTACACAAGCCGAAACCCTGCGTGCCATAGACCGTGAAAGAGCCGTCCTGGCAAACTTTCTCGATCAGCAGGGCCTGGATTCCAGCATGCGGACAATTGATGTGCAAACATTAGGTCCGCATTACGAAGAAGAGTACATACACGATAGTCCACGCCAGGTCCAGCGTGGCTTTGAGGGCTATCAGAGTGTGCATATCAGCACCACCGACCTCAAAAAAATCGCCGCAGCCAACCAGGCCATTTTAACCTTGCGCGCCGATAATCACCCGGTGACTTCACAACCACCGGAATACCTGGTCAGCAATCTCGAAACCGTCAAAATGTCGCTGATTGCAGACGCCACCAAAAATGCACGTACGCGTGCCACCGAGTTTGTCAAACAGGATGGCGTCAAGGTGGGCGTCATGAAATCTGCCAGCCAGGGTGCTTTTTATATCCTGCCTGCCACCGGCGGCGAGGACAGTGATAACAGCTATGGGGGCATTTATGACAAATCCACTGTAGATAAAATTGCCCGTGTCGTGGTCACCGTGGTCTACAGCATAGAATGAGCGAAATTCTGCGTTTAGAAAATCTGAGCATTACGCCGGCGCATACGCCCGAGCGTAAACTGGTCAGCAATGTCTCATTCACGCTGGCACGCGGAAAAACCACTTGTATCGTTGGCGAATCTGGCAGCGGCAAAAGCCTGACTGCGCTCAGTATCATGCAACTGCTGTCGCCACAGTTGCGCATGCAAGGACACGTGTTCTTCCAGGGACAAGATATCAGCCAGTTCAACGATGCTGCCATGCAGCATCTGCGTGGCAGGCAAATGGGCATGATTTTCCAGGAGCCTATGACCTCGTTGAATCCGGTGCTGACCATAGGCTTCCAGATTGGCGAGCCTTTACAGACACACCTTGGGCTTAAAGGTCAGATACTGAAACAAAAGGTAGCCTCGCTACTAGAGCAAGTGGGGATAGATCCTGCGCGTGCAAACAGCTATCCGGACGAGCTTTCTGGCGGCCAGCGCCAACGTGTCATGATTGCCATGAGCATTGCTTGCGAACCAGCTTTACTGATTGCAGATGAACCGACCACAGCCCTGGATGTGACGGTGCAGGCGCAAGTATTACGCCTGCTGGATGAATTGAAGAGTCGCATGCAGATGGCCATGCTGTTTATTACCCATGATTTCGGTGTCGTGGCCGATATTGCCGATGAAGTCATCGTCATGTTCAGGGGTGAAATTGTGGAGGCTGGCAATGTCGAACAGGTCTTGCAATCCCCACAACACCCATACACGCGTGCCCTGCTCGCCTGTGTGCCTGACGCCGAAGGGAAAAAAATATTGCAACCCATGCGTTATGACTGGCTCACGCCCGCCTGATGGAGCGCTTATGTCCGATATCCTGCTGCAAGCACGTCACCTGAACAAAACCTATCATCAGCGCACTGGCACTTTAGGCCTGAACACACAGACCATCCATGCGCTCGAAAATGTCAGCCTGACAATGAAAAAAGGCACCACGCTGGCCGTGGTCGGTGAATCTGGCAGCGGCAAGTCGACACTGGCGCGCGGCCTCATGCGCCTGCTGCCGCTAGATAGCGGAGAAGTGATATTTGATGGACAGGATTTCCTGGCATTGGATAAATCTGCCCTGCGCTCCGCACGCCGGCATATGCAAATGGTCTTTCAGGACCCTTTTGCTTCGCTGAATCCCAGGATGCGGATCGGTGAGGTGATTGCTGAAGGCCTGGTCATACACGGTATCGGAAACAAATCACAGCAACAGGACATGGTTGTACAAATGCTGGAAAAAGTCGGGCTGCAAGCAGAAGATGTACATAAATACCCGCACCAATTTTCCGGTGGGCAACGCCAGCGCATAGGCATTGCGCGTGCCCTGATACTGCAACCCAAACTAGTGGTATGCGACGAGCCGGTCTCGGCGCTGGATGTTTCCGTACAGGCGCAAATTCTACTACTGCTGAAGCAACTACAGCAGGAAATGGGGCTCAGTTACCTGTTTATCACGCATGATTTACGCGTGGTCAGGCACATTGCGGACGAGGTACTGGTCATGCAAAAAGGCAAAGTAATTGAGCAAGGAAGCGTAGAAACCATTTATAATGCTCCCCAACAAAAATATACCCAACAGCTGCTTAGCGCGATTCCAGGCCATGGATTACGTGCAGTAGCAGCTTAATCTCGACAAAACTCACATAAGAATACGCAGGAAAATTCAATGGCATACGATTTGGAAGAACAGGAACAACTGGACGAGTTTAGAGCCTGGTGGAACAAAAATGGTAAATTGGTCACGCGCCTGGTAATTGCTGCAGTAGTGGTATATGGTGGCTGGCAGGGTTATCAATCCTGGATGAACAGCAAGGCCACAGCAGCTTCAACAGCTTACCAAACACTGGTGAGCACGTCATTGCTGGATGTAGACAGCAAAAAAGCCGAACAAATCAGCAAAGAGGCTGAAGCTATCGAAAAAGATTACAGCATGACCCCTTATGCTGGCCGTGCGGCACTGTTTGCAGCACATGCCCTGCACGAAGCCAAACAGTCAGAAGCCGCCGAGAAACAATTGCGCTGGGCGCTGGCTGAAGCCAAGGAGCCTGCAATTAAACATATGGCCGCGATTGAGATTGCGGGCTTGCAGATTGAACGCAATGCGCTGGACGATGCTAAAAAAACCCTGGCAGCCATTGATGACAAAGGCTTTGACGGCATCAAGAATGCTTTACTTGGTGATATCTACATGGCCAATAAGCAGGAAAAAGAAGCCAAAGAAGCTTACAACAAAGCACTGTCAGGCCTGGACCCTGAAGGCAAACTCTTTTACCTGACCCAGCAAAAACTGGACGCACTGGGATAACCACCGATGAAGTTTGACTTCCCTGCCCTGCGCTACCAGTCGCAATCACTCAAACATGTCACGCTCGCCGCCTTATGCCTGTTGGCTAGCGGGCTTTCTGCATGCACGGCTTTCAATGATGTGAAAACCAACCTCAGCGAAAGTATTTTTGGGGCAGAACCAGCCAACCCTCCTGTTGAACTGGAGGATATCAAGTCGTCCTATGAGACACGGGTTTTGTGGTCTACCGATGTTGGCGAAGCTGGTCGCTTTACGTATGCACCTGTGTTGGCAGATAACCTGATTTATGCCGTCAATGTTGAAGGTAGCGTGATGCAACTGTCAGCTGAAACAGGTAAAAAAGTCTGGGAAACCCAACTTGGCGAGCCCATCAGCAGTGGTGTGGGCTTGGGTGGCGGCCTGGTATTGGCTGGCACCAGCAAAGGCCATTTGTACGCTTTAAATTTGAACGGCAAAAAACTGTGGAGTGCGATCCTGAGCAGTGAAATTCAGGGGCAACCACGCTATTATGATGGCACAGTCATCGTACGCACCAGCGACCACCATATTTACGGGATAGATGCCGCAGACGGCCGCCGCAAGTGGTCTTACGAGCGCGCAACCCCTTCCCTTTCCCTCAAAACACAGGCGGGTATCGTCGTTGATGGCGGTGCCGTCTATGCCGGGTTTCCTGGCGGCAAACTGATTGCCATACGAGCAGACAACGGTAAACTGATCTGGGAAGCCACCGTCGCACAGCCCAAAGGCGTGACTGAGATTGAACGTATCGCCGACATTACCAGCCTTCCGTTCGTTGACGGCCCATTGGTGTATGTGGTGGCCTATCAGGGCAAAGTCGCTGCAGTTGACCGTCAACGCGGCCAGGTTGTCTGGAATCGTGATATCTCCAGTTATGTTGGCCTCACCGCGGAGAATAACAAAGTCTACTTAAGCCATACCATAGGTTCCGTTTACTCACTGGATGCCAGCAACGGAAAAACGTTCTGGCGCCAGGGTAATCTGGGCTACCGTAACCTGACCGTGCCATTGCCTTTAAGCAATATCGTTGCCGTAGGCGATCTAGAAGGTTATATCCATTTACTCAGCCAGGATGATGGCAGTTTTGTTGGTCGCTTGCAGTTGGGCTCCAAACCCATCATGTCACTGATTGCAGGCAGCAATGCCAACCAATTCTTTGCGCAATCGCGTGACGGCCACATTTACGCAGTCACTTACAAATAATGTTACCTACCATTGTGCTTGTTGGCCGACCTAACGTCGGCAAATCTACATTATTTAACCGCCTGACCAAGTCACGCGATGCGCTGGTTGCCGACTTGCCTGGCTTGACTCGCGACCGTCACTATGGTCGCGGCTTAGGCGCAAGCCAACCTTATCTGGTGATTGATACCGGTGGCTTCGAGCCAACGGCAGACACAGGCATCCTTAAGGAAATGGCGAAGCAAACCCTACTGGCCATTGACGAAGCCGATGTAATTATCTTTTTGGTCGATGCCCGTGCCGGCCTGACGCCTCAGGAATTCACCATTGCTCAAACCCTGCGCAAGGCACAACGCCCTGTGCTGCTGGCGGTGAATAAAACCGAAGGCATGCGCAAAGCAATTGTCAGTGCCGATTTTCATGAGCTTGGCATGGGTGACCCCCTGTCCATCTCATCTGCCCATGGTGAAGGCGTGCGTGACCTCATTGAACTCGCACTGGAAACCATCAGCGATAAAGAAATTGAGTCACCTGAACCTGCCAACCAGGATAACCCGAGAATTGCCATCGTAGGGCGTCCGAACGTCGGTAAATCTACGCTGGTGAATGCCCTGCTGGGTGAAGACCGTGTGATTGCATTTGACCAGCCCGGTACCACACGTGACTCGATAGAAATTGCACTCGAAAAAAATGGCAAGCAATACACCATTATTGATACCGCTGGCGTACGCAAACGCGGCAAAGTATTCGAAGCCGTAGAAAAATTTTCTGTGATCAAAACCATGCAGGCGATTGAAGACGCCAATGTGGCGATTCTGGTCGTCGATGCCAAAGAAGGCATTACCGAACAGGATGCACATGTGGCTGCCTACATTGTCGATGCTGGCCGAGCGCTAGTGGTGGCCATCAACAAATGGGATGGCCTGCAGGATGATGAACGCGAGTGGATCAAGCGCGAGATTGACCGCAAACTGCAATTCCTGGACTTTGCCAAGTTTCACTATATTTCAGCGCTACGTAAAAAGGGGCTGAATGAATTGCTGGGCTCAGTCGATGTGGCGTTTAAAGCCGCGATGGCCAAATTGGCCACACCACAACTGACGCGTGTGCTCGGCGAAGCCACCACACAGCATCAGCCACCGATCAGTAAAGGCATCCGTCCTAAATTGCGCTATGCACATCAGGGCGGCAGCAACCCGCCGATTGTGGTGGTCCATGGCAACCACGTCGATGGCGTCAAGGCCAGCTATACCCGCTACCTGGAAGGCGTTTTCCGCAAGGCCTTCCAATTGGTAGGTACACCATTACGCGTGCAGTACCACCAAGGTGAGAACCCGTTTGACAAACAAGAAGATGAGCGTAAAAAAGGCGAAGGTCTGGTCACCATGCGTAGACGCAAAAACGAAATGCGCGCCAAGCTGAAGCAACGTAACGAGCAGAATAAAACCAAGAAATAAATCTCAGGCAATAAAAAAGGGGCTAACGCCCCTTTTTTATTGCTAAATTTATCGCCTATCTCAGGGACGGCAGCAGGTTTTTGGCACTCATGCCCAACTCCTGCGCCATGCTGGCCCCCAATTTCTTGGCGAAACGGTCAACAACAGTATCCTGATAAGTAAAATCAACGATTTCAGCTTGCTTGATCACTTCTCTTGCCACATATTCTGCACTCCCCTGCGCATCTGCCAAGCCCAATTTGATGCTTTCTTCACCGTTCCAGAACAACCCGCTAAAGATCTCTTCATTTTCTTTCAGGCGGCTCCCGCGGCCTTCACGCACGACAGTGATAAATTGCTGATGAATCTGATCAAGCATAGTTTGTGCAAAAGCCTGCTGTTTAGGATTAACAGGGGAGAAAGGATCCAGCATGCCTTTGTTTGAACCAGCCGTCAGCAGGCGGCGCTCAACACCCACCTTTTTCATGAGTTCGGTGAAGCCATAACCATCCATCAATACGCCGATAGAACCGACGATACTGGCTTTATCGACAAAAATCTTGTCAGCAGCCACGGCAATATAGTATCCGCCAGAAGCGCAAATATCTTCTACCACGGCATAGACCGGAATTTCTGGATGCAATTTGCGCTGGCGGTGAATTTCATCATTGATGATACCGGCCTGCACGGGGCTACCGCCAGGGCTGTTGATACGCAAAATAATCCCCTTAGTCCCTTTGTTGTCATAAGCATCGTTGAGGCTGCTGATGACTGCATCGGCATTGACCTGGCCGCCTGCTTCAATCACACCGGCAATATCAATGAGGGCGGTGTGTGCAGTCGACGCAGTCTTATTTTGCCCAACCACGCCCATCACCACCAATAACAATAGCAATAGGAAAAGAAAGCTCAGGGATTTGAAAAAAACTGCCCAGCGCCTGGCTGCTTTCTGCTCCTGCAATCCAGCCAGTGCAATTTTCTCTAAGGTGCGCATTGCCCAATCGGGAGATTGCGTGGTGGATTTGGAGTCAGATGACTGCTGATGTTCTTCTTGCATAATTCAACTTTCGTCAATAATTTTGGCTATTCTAACAATTATATCGGCTTGTTAACGCTCTATTTCCAACCTGAGTACAGACTTAAAACTGATCCAGATGGACTTTGATGACACCCGCCTCTTCTGTGACCGGAATCGGTGACAGACTTTTTCCCTGACATGGCCCCATGACGCAACGTCCGGTTTGGGGTGCATACATCGCACCGTGTGTGGCACAGATGATCCATTCCTGGGTCATATTAAAAAACTTGCCATGCTCCCAGTCCAGCTCCACCGGCACATGTGCACAACGATTCACATACGCATAAGGCTTGCCTTCAAAGCGCACGACGAAACCAGTCGCATGCGGCCCAAGCACAGGCACAGCAAAACGCAAGCCATTCCCCTTTTCGAGCAAATCCTCACTTTTAAAGGTCACGGCATCACTCATGTTTGCTCCAGTAGCCAGGCACTTAATGTTGCCACATCATCAAATATATAATCCGGGGAATACTGCTGTAAATGCTCGGCTGTTTGCGAGCCATAACTGACCGCCGCTGTGATGACCCCGGCATTTTTGCCCATTTGTATGTCATATTGCGAGTCACCAATCATCAGTGTGCGCTCAGGCATGACCACCAGTTCGTCCATGAGCTCATCCAGCATTTGCGGATGTGGTTTGGAAAAACACTCATCCACCGTTTTGGTGGCATTGTAATATCGGGATAATCCAGAAAGTTGCAACGCGGTATTCAACCCACGCCGCCCCTTTCCTGTCGCGACGGCCTGTTTACATCCTTTTTTATCCACACTGGCAATCAGTTCAGCAATACCAGCAAACAGTAATATGTTGTTTTCATTGGCATAATAATTACGATTGTAATTCGTTGCCAGGGCTTGCGCCTGAAACTCCGGGAGATCTCCATACAGCACTTCAATCGACTCACGCAAGCCTAAGCCAATAATACTGCGCGCCCGCGCTTCGCTGAGGCCTGGCAAACCTGCTTGCTCTGCCGCTTTTATTAATGCCTGCGAAATCAGGCCGGTAGAGTCCGCGATCGTGCCGTCCCAATCCCAAACCACTAAATCAAATTGTTTCACTGAGTGACTTTCCTAATATTACTTTTATAAATAAATCTGTGCGCATCACTACTTTACCAACTTAAATTGACGCTGTTGTTGCAGAAAACTCCCCAGCTCAAGGGGCAGCGGCGCGACGAGATGCAATGGCTCACCTGTCAGGGGATGTGCAATACGGGTTTCACTGGAATGCAGGAACATGCGCTTGAGACCTTGTTTGCTTAATTGTTTATTAAGCGCAAAGTCCCCATATTTATCATCTCCCAGAATTGGGAATCCCAAATGCGACAATTGCACACGTAACTGATGCGTACGGCCAGTAATCAGCTTGGCTTGCAGAAAACTGTAAGCGCCCAAGTTTTCCTGCAGATAAAACCAGGTTTCAGAAACTTGTGTTTCGACCTCAAATTTGCCTTTGGCAGCATGTCGCTTAGCCACAATACCCGTTGCTTTGAGTGATTTACGCCCCCCTGGTTCAGTATTCAGCAAAGGTTCATCAACGACCTGTACGCGGCGCTCCCCCTCTTCTGTGACATACTTTTGCAGATCCAGAGTCACTTTCCTTTTACTCTCCAGCCATTGCCCTTGTACCAGCATCAGGTAACGTTTATCCATACGGTGATGCCGCATGGCATCATGCAGGGCTGTGAGTGCTGAACGTTTTTTGGCAATCATCAATACCCCTGAGGTTTCACGGTCCAACCGATGCACCAGCTCCAGGAACTTGGCTTGTGGACGCTCCAGGCGCAGTTGCTCAATGACGCCCAGGCTGATACCACTGCCGCCATGCACCGCCATTCCGGCAGGCTTGTTCAGAGCCAGCATGGCATCATCTTCATAAATCACCTGTTCAGCCAACTTCACTTTAATGTTGCTGACAGACGGCTTGGCCGCAGTTTCAGCAATGCGGATCGGTGGAACCCTGACTTCATCACCAAGTTGCAAACGATATTCGGCGTCCACCCGCTTCTTGTTTACGCGGACCTCACCACTACGCAAAATACGGTAAATATGGCTTTTGGGTACCCCTTTGAGCACCTTGGCCAGGTAGTTATCTATACGTTGTGTTTCCGAAGCCTCATCCACACGCAAATGCGTCACGCGGTCACTGGCTGGCCGCGCTTCAGAGTCGCTTGCACTGCTGGTTAGCGCTGGCGGCAAGGATGATGTTTGAAATTGTGAAGTCATAGTTGCAGGTCGTGCTTTGCTTTATCGGGACTTATGGATATACTGTCGAGATTCTGAATCAGCGGTCTTTCCGGCCATGGCGACAACATCGCGGTGCCGAACTCGAGATTACCATCGATCCCAGCCCCTGACATTCCGGGTCCAGATTTTCTCTGGCTCGCAATTGTATTCAGAATCAAAAATTTTGGTGAATACCGCTCGCCATCAAGTAGCGATAATTAATTAGAAATGATTTAACCCGAAGCTCACGCAGAATAAACAAACAAATGAGCTCGGCGTTTGCCAAACCCGAATTTTAACGAAATTACCCTCTGTTTAGGGTTTTATTTTTGCAGTCAATGACGATGGACAAGACAGGTCACACAACCCTGCCACGCACGCACTGCACCCTTGCAGAATCTGAGTATTCAGTAGCGAAAGCGCTGCTGCACTCAAGTGCATATTGATGCCTGCCATGTTGTGCTGAATCCCTATTCGCCAGCATGAAAAAAGCCATTGCACATTTATGGTGACAAGCTGTCACTTCGTTAACTTCTGGTGGTTGATTTATAACCCTGGCCCGCCCGGCACTGATGACTATTCTGTGGCTTCGACTTAGGAGCCCTGCATGAAAAGAATGTTGTTTAACGCAACGCAATCAGAAGAATTGCGCGTTGCGATTGTCGATGGACAAAAACTCATAGACCTGGATATTGAACACGCTGGTAAGGAACAACGTAAAAGCAATATCTACAAAGGCGTGATCACACGCATAGAACCCTCTCTCGAAGCCGCATTTGTCGATTATGGTACTGACAGACACGGCTTTTTGCCTTTTAAGGAAATCGCCCGCAGCTACTTTCAGGACAAGCCTGAGCAAGGTCGTGCCCGTATCCAGGACGTCATCAAGGAAGGTCAGGAAGTCATTGTCCAAGTAGACAAGGACGAGCGTGGCAGCAAAGGTGCCGCGCTGACGACTTTTATTTCACTGGCTGGCCGTTACCTGGTATTGATGCCCAACAACCCCCGTGGAGGTGGCGTTTCCCGTCGCGTGGAAGGTGAAGAGCGTAACGAGTTGCGTGACACCATGGCGCAGTTGGAAGTGCCTAACGGTATGAGCATTATTGCGCGTACGGCCGGAATTGGCCGTAACGCAGAAGAACTGCAATGGGACCTGAACTACCTTTCCCAACTATGGCAAGCCATTGAAGATGCCTCCAACTTCCAGCCTGGTGCTTACCTGATTTACCAGGAAAGCAGCTTGGTGATCCGCGCCATCCGCGATTATTTCAGTGCCGATATTGGCGAAATCCTGATTGATACTGCAGACGTACATGAGCAAGCCTTACAGTTCATGAACCACGTGATGCCAGGCAATGTGACCCGCGTTAAACTCTATCAGGACGAAATCCCTCTGTTCTCCCGCTTCCAGATCGAGCATCAGATCGAGTCAGCGTTTGCGCGTGAAGTAAGACTGCCTTCCGGCGGCGCGATTGTGATCGACCACACTGAGGCCCTGGTTTCAATTGACGTCAACTCTGGCCGCTCCATCAAAGGGGCTGATATTGAACAGACTGCGTTCAACACTAACCTCGAAGCGGCTGAAGAAGTGGCGCGGCAGATGCGCCTGCGTGACCTGGGTGGTCTGGTGGTGATTGACTTTATTGACATGGAAAACCAGCGCAACCAGCGTGAAGTGGAAAACGCCTTGCGTGATGCCCTGCATCACGACCGCGCACGCGTCCAGATGGGTAAAATTTCCCGTTTTGGTTTGTTAGAATTATCCCGCCAACGCCTGCGCCCTAGCCTGGGTGAAACCAACCACATGACCTGCCCACGTTGTAACGGTACCGGTCATATCCGTGGCATTGAATCCACTGCATTGCATATCTTGCGTATTACGCAAGAAGAAGCGATGAAAGACAACAGCGCGATTATCCAGGTGCAATTGCCTGTGGAAGCGGCCACTTTCCTGCTTAACGAAAAACGTGCAGACATTCATAAGATTGAGCAGCGTACAGGTGTGGAAGTCATCCTGATTCCTAACATCCACATGGAAACGCCAAATTACAACATCCTGCGTATCCGTCATGATGATGTGAATGAAGAAACCACCCAGGCCAGCTACAAAATGGTGGACCTGCCTAGCGAGTCCGATTACCAGCACCGTTTGCAACAGGCTGCGGCACCAAGCAAGATTGAGGCTTTGGTGAAAGGGATTACTCCAGCGACTGCTGCACCGATTGTGGAGGAAAAACCGGCTGTGGCGCCTGCCACTGAAGCCAAAAAGTCCTTCTTCGGTGTAATCAAATCCTGGTTGGGCCTGGAAGAAAAAGAAGTGGTGCAAGAAGTTGAAAAACCAGCGCGCGAATCCAGGGAATCTGGCCGTGACCGCAACAAAAACCGCAACCGCCGAGACCGTGACCGCCAGCGTGAACGCAATCAAGAGCGTGGTGAGCGCCCAGCCAAAGAGGAAAACGCGCACAACAAACCACGTCAGGAACGCCAGGCACAGGAAAAACCCATTCAAAAAGACAGACAAGAGCGTCAACCAGCGCAAGAAACTGCAAAAGTAGACCCAAACCAGCCTGTATTGACTTCACAGGCGAACGAAAACAAACAAGAGCGTGGTGAACGCGGTAACCGCCGCAACCGTCATGGTCGCCGTGACCGTCGTCAGCGTGACGAATCCACGCCAGCGACAGCCGAAAGCGCAGTAAACACTCATGCGCCTGTGGAGGCAGTGATCGCTGATGCAGCGCCAGTTGTCTCACCTGAAATGGCAGCTGTCAACACAGAAACAGCAGCTAAAATGGAACCTGCGACTAAAGCCGCTGACCCAGTGGTTGCGCAAGTGTCTGTTGCAGAGGCAGCAACAGAAAGCCGTGACACAAGCACTGCTGAAACAACTGCAACGCCAAACGAAGAAAGTGCAACTGAGAAAAAAGCGCCGCGTAGCCGCTCACGCACCAGCAAAGCTAGCAAGGCGCGTGGCAAAACTGAAGCGCCTGCGATAGAACTGGTTGAAACAACCTCTACCGCCACGACAGTGGAAGCAACGACAGAAACAGAAACACCCAAAAAGAAACCAGCTCGCAAACGTAAACCTGCCGCAAAAACAGCAGAAAGCGTTGCCGATGCAGGCATTCAATTGGTAGAAACCAAATCTGAACCTGTCGCAGCCCCATCTGCTGTAGCCTCTGGCACGGAAACACCAACCAAGGCAAAAAAGCCACGTAACGCTGCCAAGTGGAAAAAAGACGAAGCAGGTAATACAGCAGACGCTGGCCTGGTGATGGTGGAAACGCAGAAAGAATAAATCTTGACTGCGAGCTGCTGCAAATAAAAAGAGGACCACACGGTCCTCTTTTTTGTCGGCTCTTAACTCCTCGCCAATAACCAGCACATCCCCCACTAGGAATCCGCCGATGGCATTAGCCATTCACGCTCCTAATGAAAGTAGGCTCGTAGAATTAAACCAACGCAACAGTTTCCAGCGCGCCCCATTGCCTATTTGAAGCCGACCAAACGCCAAGATTTCATTTTAATGTCCTTCTAAAACAATAGCAGGCGATGTATCATAAGTTTAAAAAATTTGAGTACCTACCCTCCTGTTGATTTTAAGAGACTCCCTTGCGTTTACTATTTGTCACTTCAGAAATTTTCCCATTGATCAAAACAGGAGGCTTGGCAGATGTCAGCGGTGCATTACCCGCTGCACTTACCGCAACTGGCGTGGATGTTCAGATTCTATTGCCCGCCTACCGTGGCATCCTGGCGCAATGTGACTCACCGCAGCACTTAGGCTCCTTGCAGGCCTTTCACGATATTCGTTGCGACATTTACCAGACTACCCTGCCCGGCACCCGCATCCCTTTGCTGCTGATTGACGATCTGGCACTCTATGACCGCTACGGCGGCCCTTACAACCACCCGATTTATGGTGACTGGCAAGATAATCCACTGCGCTTTGGTTTGCTATCCAAGGTTGCGGCGATGCTGTCTGTACCGAATATGCTGCAATCCTGGCTGCCGGAAATTGTTCATTGCAATGACTGGCAAACCGGACTTGCCCCCTACTATCTCAAGCAAATGGGCAGTATGGCCAAATCCGTTTTCAGTATCCACAACCTAGCTTTTCAGGGTAACTTTCATGCCGACTGGCGTTATCGCCTAACGCTCAATGAAGAGGATTTCCAGCCAGCGGGTTACGAGTTTTACGGTCACCTGTCATTCATGAAAGCAGGATTGTATTACGCCGATGCACTGTCAACAGTCAGCCCGACCTACGCCAGAGAAATCCAGACTGAACAGTTTGGATTTGGTTTCCAGGGGTTACTGCAACATCGCGCCCATGATTTGACTGGCATACTGAATGGCATAGACACAGACGTGTGGAATCCGTCAACCGACCCTTATCTGCCTAACAATTATGATGAAAAAACGCTCGCCAGCAAGAAGCATGTCAAAAAATCGTTACAAGTGGAATTAGGCCTACAGCCACGCGCTTCAGCTCCATTGCTTGGCGTGGTCAGTCGACTGACGCATCAAAAGGGGCTGGATATGCTGGTTGAGATTGCGCATGAGTTGCTTGCGACCGGTTGCCAGTTGGCTGTATTGGGTAGCGGTGAACCAGCGTTGGAGCAGGAGTATCTGGCACTGATGCAGCAATATCCAGGGCAGGTCTCTGTCACCATCGGTTACAACGAGCCATTGTCGCACCGTATCATGGCTGGCACCGATATCTTTGTCATGCCTTCCCGTTTCGAACCATGCGGGCTGAACCAGATGTACGGATTGCGATACGGCACTATTCCGGTCGTCGCCAATACTGGCGGCTTGGCAGATTCGGTGCAAGGCGGAGTCGTCCCTGACAAAGGATTGTTACCAACCAACATGACAGGACTGGTAATGCCGGAAAATAATCCATGGACACTTTTGGTCACATTAAGGCAGGCATTGCAGATTTATGCCAATTCTCGTCAGTGGAAACAACTGCAAAAACAGGCCATGCAACACGATGTCAGCTGGGAAACCAGCGCTCAACACTACCTGGAAATGTATCAAAAACTGCTTAATGTTTAATAAACAAATACTTACAAGTGACCGACAAAAAGTGAAGAAAAGTTGGCATAGAAGGTGCTTATTACCAATCAAGCTTCTCCAAAGCTAACTTCTCCTCCCTCAAGACGCCAAATAGGCGTCTTTTTTTTATGCAGATTTTTCTCACTCTGTTTTGGCAGATGGTGTCATGTTCAGGAAATGATCGCGGTAATACTTTAATTCATCAATGGATTCGTAAATATCTGCCAAGGCCTCATGGCGGCTGGCTTTTTTAAAGCCTGCATAAATATCCGGGCGCCAGCGACGAGACAGTTCTTTGAAAACACTCACATCCAGATTACGGTAATGGAAGAACTGCTCCAGCCTTGGCATGTAGCGGGCCATAAAACGCCTGTCCTGACAAATAGAGTTACCACACATCGGCGACTTGCCAGCAGGGACATGCTCTTTGAGAAAGGCCAGCATGGCATCTGTGGCAGCCTCTTCATCCAGTGTGGAGGTCTTCACTTTATCAATCAGTCCACTGCGTCCGTGTGTTCCCTTATTCCAGGCATCCATACCATCCAGGACAGCGTCCGATTGATGCACGACCAGCACAGGAGATTCAGCGATCACATTCAATTGTGCATCGGTGACCACGGCCGCCAATTCAAGAATGCGATCACTGTCAGGTAGCAACCCACTCATTTCCATATCCAGCCAGATTAAATTGTCCTGATTAGTTGCCAATTGTGTGCCTCTCGTCATGATTTCCATTAAAATGAAACATTATATTCAGTTCAGTGAACAAGGTGGAGTTAAATCCATCAAAATAGCATCCTGAAATCAATTTAAAAACCACCTACTTCCTATGTCCGGACTTTTTACTCAAATATTTGTGACGATAGTCATCATCAGCCTTGCCGTACGCACTTGGCTCGGGTTGCGCCACATCCGCCACATTCAGCAACACCGCCAACAAGTGCCTGTGGCGTTTAGCCACACCATCAGCCTGGAGGCACACCAGCGAGCCGCAGATTACACCACGGCAAAGGTCAAGCTGCGGTTGAGTGAAACCCTGATAGAAACGGTTGTTTTACTGGCACTGACCCTTGGCGGTGTATTGCAAATACTTGATCAAACCTGGCAACAATGGCTACCTGACCACGATATTATTCGTGGCGCCCTGGTCATTTGCTCGGCGATGCTGATTTCCAGCGTTGCGACATTGCCCTTCGATTACATCCAGACCTTCAATGTCGATGAAAAATTCGGGTTTAACAAAATGTCTCGCAGCATGTTTTTCTCTGATCTGGTCAAACATACGATTGTCGGCTTGTTGCTCGGTGGCCCGATTCTATTCGTGGCCTTATGGCTCATGCAAGGCGCGGGTGACTGGTGGTGGCTCTACTTGTGGCTTATCTGGAGCGCGTTCAACCTGTTTATGTTAGCAGTGTATCCGATCTGGATTGCACCGTTATTTAACAAATTCACGCCCATGCAGGATCAAACCCTTAAAGCGCGTATTGAAGCGCTGTTGCATAAATGCGGTTTTACCAGCCAGGGCCTGTTTGTCATGGATGGTTCTACACGCTCAGGCCATGGCAATGCCTATTTCACCGGTTTTGGTAAAAACAAACGGGTGGTCTTTTTTGATACCCTGCTGGAAAAATTAAGTGCAGATGAAATAGAGGCTGTTCTGGCGCACGAGCTGGGACACTTCAAGCATCAGCATGTCATCAAACGCATTGTGATGATGTTTGGCTTGAGTTTGCTCGGATTAGCGCTGCTGGGCTATCTGATCAAGCAGGAATGGTTCTTCACAGGCTTAGGCGTTGCCGAAGCCAGCAATCACATGGCCTTACTGCTGTTTGTATTGGTGTCACCGGTCTTTATGTTTATCCTGCGCCCGCTCTTGGCCGCTTATTCCCGCACCAATGAATTTGAAGCAGATCACTATGCAGCACAACAATCCAAACCACAGTTCCTGATTGATGCTCTGGTCAAGCTGTACCGCGATAATGCCTCCACACTGACCCCTGATCCACTGCATTCAGCATTTTATGATTCACATCCGCCTGCCAGCCTGCGCATCGCCAAATTGCAGACTTACGCATGAAACAACGCTTGCTGACCGCCAGTTTTTTCGCACTTGCCACCTTCACGGCAAGTGCGGCAGACAACACGCTGCAGTCAGGTAAAACACTGGTCGAAACCCATTGCATCAGTTGCCATGCGAGTAGTTTTGGCGGCGACGGCGGTGGCATTTATACACGTGAATACCGTAAAGTGCGTTCTTTCAATGGTTTAAAAGCGCAAGTCACCAACTGCAACACCATGCTCAACCTGAAATGGTTTGATGATGAAGAGCAGCTAGTGGTACAGTATTTAAATCACACCTACTATCATTTCTAGCATGTCCCTTGAAGGTCTCATTGTCGCTGCCTACGGCAAGCGCTATAACGTAGAATTGCCCGATGGACGCATTCTGAGCTGTGTCACACGTGGTAAAAAAGTCGATAATGCGGCAGGTGACCGTGTCACAGTCAAACTGACTGCCAATAATGAAGGCGTGATTGAAAAAACAGCCGAACGCCAGACTCTGCTCTACCGCAGCAATGCGTACAAAAGCAAGATACTGGCAGCCAATGTCACACAAATCCTGATTGTGCTGGCCACACAACCCAGCTTTTATGAAGACTTGCTGAATCGTTGCCTGATTGCGGCCGAAGCAGCAGGCATACGGGCAGTCATCATCCTGAATAAATGTGACCTGCCCAACCCGCAAGCGATGCAAAAACTGCAGCAATATGCAGCGCTAGGTTACCTTACCCTGCAGCTGAATGCGACGGACTCCGTTGATTGCTTAAGACCTTTACTTGAGGGACACACCAGCGCCCTTGTCGGCCAGTCTGGCATGGGTAAATCAACGATTATTAACAGCCTGCTGCCAGAAGCACGCAGCAAAACACAGGAAATCAGCGCTACGCTGGACAGCGGTAAACATACAACGACAGCGACACATTTGTATCACCTGGATAGCGATAGCGCCATTATTGACTCGCCCGGTTTACAAGAATTCGGGTTATACCATATTGAAGAAGCAGAGCTGGAGTATGCGTTTGTCGAATTCAGGCCGTTTATCGGTCATTGTAAATTCAACAATTGCACCCATACGCACGAACCAGGCTGTGTCATTCTACAGGCCTTGGCTGACGGTCAGATTTCACCCGAACGCCATCAGATATTCCTGCAAATCCGCGCTGAAAACTCAGTACAACTTTACGGCTAACTTGGCACTTTTCTTCCCTAAGCTTTCAAACCTTGCCTGATAAAACAAAACACCCTGCCGGAGCAGGGTGTTTTTTGGTCAACGTGCGTTTACACGCAATTTGAAAAGACTCTCAAATTACAGGGCAAACACGTTCAATGCACCGCCGCCAGGAGCAGCGTTGTACTTGGTCAACTCTTTGTAGCCACCAGCAGCACCCAGTGCGTCGGTGTCGGTTGTCATACCCAGGTTCATCGCAACACCAGCCCAACCGCCGATACCGGACAAGATACCTACGTATTGCTTACCCTTGTTGCCGTAGGTGAATGCGTTACCAATGGCACCTGAACCCACCTGGAACTTCCACAGCTCTTTACCGGATTTCGCATCCACAGCTTTGAACCAGCGATCCAAAGTACCGTAGAACACCAGGTCAGAAGCAGTCGTCAATGCACCGCTCCAGGCTGAGAACTTCTCTTTGTTGTACCAGACTTTTTTGTTGGTCATTGGGTCGTAAGCACCGAAACCACCCATCACGCCGTCTGGACCAGCAAACATGGTCAGTGTCGCACCAACCCATGGTTGACCAGCCACGTATTTAGACTCAACTGGCTCGTATGTCATGCACACGTGGTTCAGTGGAGAGTACATCAGACCAGTTTTTGGAGAGTAAGCCGCTGGCTGTTGGTCTTTGGTACCCAAAGCCGCCGGGCAGATACCCTTGGCGTTGTAATCCTGGTGAGTAGAATAACGGCCGTCTTTGCTTGGTACACCTGTTTTCAGGTCAACATCGTTAGCCCAGTTAACGAATGGATGCACTTTCTCAGCGGCGATCAATGTACCAGTCACCGCATTCCAAGTGTAAGCAAAACCGTTACGGTCATGGTGCCATGCGTATGTTTTGCCACCTTTGTCGAACAGGATCACTTCGTTGACGCCGTCGTAGTCCCACTCATCATGTGGCGTCATTTGCATCGCCCATTTAGCCACACCAGTGTCCAAATCACGCGCAGTCACAGTCATGGACCACTTGTTGTCGCCTGGACGTACATCTGGGTTCCACACGGATGGGTTACCGGCACCGTAGTAAACCAGGTTTGTACGTGCATCATACGGCCACCAGCCCCATACGGAACCGCCACCATGTTGCCAACCGTCTTTAATTGCTTGTGGTTTCAACCAGGTACGTGTACCCAGCTCTTTTTCGCCACCCTTGATCTGATCAGCAGACAGACGCTTGAAGGAACCACCCTCTTTGTTACCACCGTTTACATCCTGGTAAACAGACAGCGCGTTGTACAGTGGGTTATCTTTGTTTGTGTTAGCGTCGTGCAATGTTTCAGCATCTGGGCCTGTGGAATACGCTTTCCATGCCAGAGCGCCGTCTTTCAGGTTGTATGCAGCGATAAAGCAACGTACGCCGAATTCAGCACCTGAACAACCGGTCAATACTTTGTCTTTGATCACGTGTGGCGCGTTGGTATTAGTGGCACCGACTTTTGGATCAGTGTTTTTAACTTCCCAGATTTTTTTGCCATCTTTAGCATCCAGAGCAACCAGCAAGCCGTCATTCTGTTGCAGGAAGATCTTGCCGTCGCCAAAACCAAGGCCACGTGTCACGTTGTCACAGCACAGAACTGCCTGAACGCTTGGGTCTTGTTTAGGGAAATAGGACCAGACAATTTTCTGGTTATCGTTTAAATCCAAGGCATATACATTGTTTGGGAAAGCAGTCACGATATACATCATGTTGCCTAAAACAATAGGGGAGCCCTCGTGACCGCGGTTAACGCCAGTAGCGAATGTCCAGGCCATTTTCAGGTTTTTAATATTGCCCTTGTTGATTTGTGCCAAGGCGCTGTAACCCTGGTTGTTGTGTTGACCACGTGGATGCACCCAGTTGTTTGAGTCTTTCATCGCAGCTTCTTGGTCAGCTGCAGCAAAAGCCAATACAGGCAAGGCTAACGCAACGCTGGCAGCAATGCCGAAAGCTGTTTTGGTTTTGATCATAGTATATCTCCAAAGATAAATCACAAGATTGCAATCTTGAGCATGAAGGAAAATTGCATTGTGCTTAAGTTATCGCTGGTACTAGGATCCCAGTGAGCCGGATGTTACTTTTTAATACATCTATTAAGCGAATGTAACTGTAATATAAATATCCTCCTACGACACCCAGCCAGATTGCGGTTTTATTCATGGGCCAGATAGGGATTTTTTCCTAAAACTTTATGGAATTGCATTTTTTTTGTATTATTCCATCATCGAAGGCCATGTCCTAGTATGCCCTTCAGGTAACCGTAACGCCTACAACGATAGGCGTTACCCGCTTACTTGATTAACAAGGTAGATACTGGCCGTGCTAAGACCCTGGCATTATTCTCTGGTTCTGGATAAGAATTCCCCCTCCTCCATCCACCAACAATTGACCGAACATTTCCGCAGCATGATTGAAGGTGGATCCTGGCTGGGGGGTAGCGCCCTGCCCAGCTCCCGCGATATTGCCCAGCGCTTGGGCATCAACCGAAAAACTGTTTCACGGGTGTATGAAGAGCTGGCTGCTCAAGGACTTATTTATACGCAGCCCAAACGAGGCACGTTTGTTTCTGAAAATCCGCATCACATTCTTTTAGCTCCGCAAAGCCCGGCGAATGTCCCCTCTATCACAAACACTGTGGCCAGCAGTATTCAGCAATTAATACAAAAGGCCTGCATTTACCACTTCCGTCGCGTAGCCTTGCATATACATAAGCTGCGTCCGCAAGATTATGATGTCACCGGTTTATTCGACCTGAAGAATATGCTGGCAAACTTGCTGGCCCATGAACGCCGTTACCTGGTCTCGCCAGAACACATTGCCTGTGGTCATTGGCCCGCCCTACAAACTGCACTGGTCCATAGCCTCAACCTTGGTCAAGGATACTTGCTGGTTGATCATACCGTCAGTCCTGCTTTGGAGTTGCGCCTGAGAAGACAAGGCGTCGCGGTCCTGCGCCTACCGGAAATGAATGTTGGACAAGTGAGACTCTTTATTGAACAGGTTGAAAAATATTGTATCAATTACCCGGTAGCCGCTATCTGGTGTGATAGCGCCAGCCTCATTCAGCAGCAACATGCAGAAGCCGAACAAGCGCTATTGTTGCAAAAACTGTCTGACTACCATCTCTTGCTGATTGACGATCAGCGTCACCGCCTCCCTGATCTGCAAGACGACATGTCTTTGTCAACCAAATATGCGAAAAGTTACTTGCTCGGCAGCTTGTATGGCAACCATTGCGATATGTTCAACCTGACTTATGTAGCCAGCAATTTAGGGTTCAGCGAGGATTTTCTGAATGAATTAAATGAAGAGCATCAACCGGCATTGCTTAATATGCTGGCGCAAAGTGAACTGATCAAGCGAGGCGAATATAAAAAATTGCTGTCAACCATTCAGCGCTTGTTGCCATAAATGTCAATCCAGCTTCGGCTGAAAGCAACCAAAAAATAAAATACTGGCTATTAACAACCACCAAAAATTCAGGATAAATTCCTATTTACACAATAAATACACTACCAAGTCAATCACTTAAACTCATCAAACATTATGGCACGTTAAATGCTGTTGACTCATTGGGAGTGAGCTATCACTAGGACCGATACCAGCTGACTGCATATCCGCTGGTATCGGGGTAGACACTCCCTCACTTGCATATTGATCTGATGCAAAAAAGGCACCGCATTGCGGTGCCTTTTGCTTTTGAGTATAACGAACTGCAGAGAACGACAGCCGCATCACTCCACCGGTCAATTTACTCCTGACCGATTTGGTACACTTCGTAACTGGTTTCTACGATTTTACCGCTGCTAGCATCCACTTCGACTTTTACTTCTTCGTTGTCGGCTTCCAGAATGTCAAATTCGTAAGATGCTTTGCCATCTGGCTCGAGCTCATATTCAACTTCAACCACCTTGCCAGGATGCGCTGCCAGTGCAGTGGCCTTGGCGTCATCTTCAGTCACTTTAGCCAGTGCCTTGAATCTTTCGTCATCCGCCGCAACTTCTTCTTCTATTTCTGTAATCTTGCCTGTTTTTGCATTGCACTCAATATCCCATGCTTTGCCATCGTTGGATTGCACATCAAATTCGTATACTAATTGCTTACGCTCTGACTTGGCTTCCACCTTGACAATTTTGCCGTCGTGTTTGGACAAGGCTGCTTTCACGCACTTACCCAGGCTGTCGTAAGCCTTTGGCTTGATGGTTTCATGGTCAGCGAATGCCTGACCGGACAACAAACCGCATACCGCGGCTACCAGAATTGACGCTTTAACTTGCATAATGATCTCCTTGTTTAAAGTCATGAATGAAAGTAATGAAACAGGCGCTAGGACGCCATATTCCAAAATCCACAACGCTGAGAAGGATATCAAAAACGCGATATGCTTTTGAAAATATTACACTTTGTTAACAAAATGGTTAAAAACAGCCATTCTGATCGCTGCGAGGCAGCTGGACTACACAGCCACTGGCGCCTTAATGGCGGGATAAGGATCGTAATTTTCCAGCGTAAAATCCTCAAACTTAAAGGCAAAAATGTCTTTCACGGTAGGATTAATACGCATCACAGGCAAAGCACGCGGCGTACGGGACAACTGCTCTTTAACCTGCTCCATATGGTTGCTGTAGATATGCGCATCCCCCAGGGTGTGCACAAAGTCGCCCAGTTGCAAATCGCAAACTTGTGCCACCATCATGGTTAATAAGGCATATGAAGCGATGTTGAATGGGACGCCAAGGAAAATATCTGCACTGCGTTGATACAATTGGCATGAAAGCTTGCCATCAGCCACATAAAACTGAAAAAAAGCATGGCATGGGGGCAGTTTCATGCGTTCAACATCCGCGACGTTCCAGGCAGACACGATTAAACGACGCGAATCCGGTGTCTTTTTGATCTGGTTAATCACTTGTGTGATCTGGTCAATGTGAGAACCGTCCGGCTTGGGCCAATTACGCCATTGATAACCGTAGACCGGGCCGAGGTTGCCTTGCTCATCCGCCCACTCGTCCCAGATACTGACACCATTTTCTTTCAGGTATGCAATATTGGTGCTGCCCTGCAAGAACCATAAAAGTTCATGAATAATGGATTTTAAATGTACCTTCTTGGTGGTCAGTAAAGGAAATCCTTCCGCCAGATTAAAGCGCATCTGATAACCAAATACCGACATCGTGCCAGTGCCGGTGCGATCTGTTTTGATGTGACCATGCGCAAGTACGTGGTTCAATAGATCATGATACTGTTGCATGTAGCACTCCTCAATCAGTTACTCAGATTTATGTGTTAGCAGCAATAAAGGCTTTAATCGCATCGACGCTAACATCCATCACTGTGGATTTCTGTGGCAGGTCTTCCAGGCCAACCAGGCTGGCCGGACGCTCGGGCACTTCACCCAGCGCCTCAACAATGGCATCTTCAAACTTGGCCGGCAATGCAGTTTCCAGCACCAGCATGGGCACACTTGGTTTACGGTGCTCCAGCGCGACTTTCAGGCCATCCGCGGTATGGGTATCAATCGTGACACCATATTTTTGTTTGGTTGCGCGTATGGTTTGCATGCGGTTGGCATGATTACTATGGCCGGAGACAAAGCCAAAGTCTGCCACCTTCTCAAAATAACCGTCTGCATTCAGGTCAAACTTGCCACCATGATCCACCGCGGTCCACAATTCACGCACACGGGCACTGTCCTGACCGACGAGGTCATAGACAAAACGCTCAAAGTTGGAGGCTTTGCTGATATCCATGGACGGGCTGGAAGTATGATAAGTATTGGCTGAACCACGCGGCGCATAAACGCCAGTATTAAAAAACTCATCCAGCACATCGTTTTCATTGGTCGCCACCACCAACTTGTCAATCGGCAAACCCATCATGCGTGCAATGTGCCCAGCACAGATATTCCCGAAGTTGCCACTAGGCACAGTAAAGCTGACTTTCTGGCTGTTGTGAGTCGTCACAGCCAGGTAACCTTTGAAATAGTAAATAATCTGGGCAGCAATACGGCCCCAGTTAATAGAGTTCACCGCACCGATTTTGTATTGGGCCTTGAATGCATGATCATTTGAGACGGCTTTGACCATATCCTGCGCATCATCGAAGACACCTTTCACCGCAATATTGAAAATATTGTCGTCTTGCAGGCTAAACATTTGGGCGGTCTGGAAACGGCTCATCTTTTGGTATGGCGACAGCATGAACACACGCACACCTTTTTTACCGCGCATCGCATACTCAGCCGCAGAGCCGGTATCACCAGAAGTAGCGCCCAGGATATTGGTGGTTTGGCCAGTTTTGATCAGTACGTATTCAAACAGATTCCCCAGCAACTGCATCGCCATGTCTTTAAAGGCTAATGTTGGGCCGTTAGACAGGCTAAGCAGGTAGAGATTATCTTCGAGCTTGAGTGTAGGGGTAATATCTTCGGCATTCTGGCCAGCGCGCGCAAAGCCATAAACTTCTGCTGTGTAGGTTTTATCAATAATCGCTTTGAGGTCTGCGTGAGGAATGTCACTGTCGTCCACCAATCTGGACAAGATCGCAAAGGCCAGTTCGCGATAATTCATGCCACGCATGGCATTCAAATCTGCATCACTGAATTGCGGATATTGCTCGGGTAGATACAAACCACCGTCAGGCGCGAGGCCGCCCAGCAAGATTTCACTAAATGTTAAAGCAGGCGATTGCCCGCGGGTACTGATATATTTCATTGTATTGAACTCTTCGAATTTAGCCTGCCCGGCATATATTAGCGTGACAGCGCTTCCATCCGGATTTTGATAACGGTACCGGCAATCGCAGGCAGAGCTTCAATCCTGGTAATGGCAGCATCTATGGTTTTTTCCTGCGTGGTATGGGTCAGAATGACAATGTCTGCCTCAGCTTCACCTTCCTGAGGCTCTTTTTGCAGCATGGCATCAATCGAAATCTGTAAGTCGGCCAGGATCTTGGTCACATCCGCCATTACCCCTGGTTTATCAGAGGCATGTAGCCGCAGGTAATAAGCTGACTGCACTTCGGCAATCGGCAAGATGGGCAGCACTTGCTGCTGTTCTAACTGATAACCGAGGTAAGCCACGCGTTGCTCGGCTGTCGTGCCTTGCAAACGGGCAATATCCACCAGATCGGCCACCACTGCACTCGCCGTCGGCTCAGCACCCGCACCAGCCCCGTAATACAGGGTCGGTCCAACAGCATCACCTTTCACAACGACAGCATTCATGGCACCATCGACATTAGCAATCAGGCGCTTTTCCGGAATCAGAGTAGGATGCACGCGCAGCTCTACACCTGACTCTGTTTTTTTGCTGATACCGAGTAATTTGACACGGTAGCCGAGCTCTTCAGCATATTGAATATCCTGAGTCGTCAGTTTGGTAATGCCTTCGGTATAGGCTTGATCAAACTGCATGGGCATACCAAACGCAATGCTAGCCATGATGGTCAGCTTGTGCGCAGCATCCACGCCTTCAACATCAAAGGTGGGGTCCGCTTCGGCATATCCCAAGCGTTGTGCTTCCTTGAGTACATCGGCAAAGGCCAGGCCTTTGTCACGCATTTCGGTCAGGATAAAGTTGGTGGTGCCGTTGATAATGCCAGCCACCCATTCAATCCTGTTAGCGCTCAAGCCTTCACGCAACGCCTTGATAATGGGGATGCCCCCTGCCACTGCCGCTTCAAACGCTACAATCACGCCCTTTTCGGCCGCTGCCTTGAAAATTTCGTTGCCATGCACCGCCAGCAAAGCTTTGTTCGCAGTCACCACATGTTTGCCATTCGCAATCGCTTTTAACACTAATTCTTTAGCGATGGTATAGCCGCCGATCAATTCAACAACGACATCAATCTCTGGATTATCCACCACGGCAAATGCATCGTCTGTCAACGCCACCTGACCACCGGTGACCTGTCTGGCCAGTTCCAGGTTACGGTCAGCCACCTGCACAATGCGGATATTGCCGCCAATCCGGCGCGAAATATCCGCCTGGTTACGCGTGATGACGGTATAAGTACCGCCACCAACTGTGCCTATGCCTAACAAACCTACTTTTAATTCTTTCATACTTATACTCTACGTTGATGGCAGCCCTAAAGCTCACCTTATTTTGAATATGCTTTATTTTGCATGCTTCTTACGATAGCTATCCAGATAGCGACCTATGCGTGTCATCGCCTCGGTCAGGTCATCCACATTAGGCAGGAAGACCACCCTGAAATGATCGGGTGCTTTCCAATTAAAGCCGGTGCCTTGAACCAGCAGTACTTTTTCTTCCAGCAATAAGTCGAGGATAAACTGCTGATCATCCTCAATCGGATACATGACCGGGTCCAACTTGGGGAACAGATACATGGCCGCCGCTGGCTTGACACAAGTCACGCCCGGCATGGACGTGAGCATGTCGTAAGCCAGATCACGCTGCTTGCACAAGCGGCCACTGGGCGCGACCAGATCATTAATACTCTGGTAACCACCGAGTGCTGTCTGAATCGCCAGTTGCCCGGGTACATTGGCACACAAACGCATGGAGGCCAGCATATTGAGGCCTTCGATATAATCCTTGGCATCCTTTTTATCGCCGGAGATAATCATCCAGCCTGAGCGGTAGCCACATGCCCGGTAATTTTTGGATAAGCCATTAAAAGTCACAAACAACACATCGTCAGCCAGCGACGCGATGGACGTATGCGTGTTACCGTCATACAACACCTTGTCGTAAATCTCGTCGGCAAAAATCACCAGGCCATGGTGGCGCGCAATCTCGATAATGCCTTCCAGCGTTTCTTTTGGATACAGGGCACCGGTCGGATTGTTAGGGTTGATAATCACGATGCCTTTGGTATTGGCCGTGATCTTATTCTCAATATCTTTAAGATCAGGCAACCAGCCCGATTGCTCATCACAAACATAATGACGCGCCGTTCCGCCTGCCAGATTTACTGCAGCGGTCCATAAAGGATAATCCGGCATGGGCACCAGAATCTGGTCGCCATTGTTGAGAAGGCCCTGCATGGCCATCACGATCAGCTCGGAAACGCCATTACCGATAATGATGTCGTCTATGGTCACCCCGGCAATGTTTTTTTGCTGGGTGTAATGCATAATCGCTTTGCGCGCCGCGAATAATCCTTTGGAATCCGTATAGCCCGAGGCTTGATCCATATTATGGATCACATCCTGGACAATTTCTTCGGGGGCATTAAAACCGAACGGCATGGGGTTGCCGATATTCAGCTTGATAATGCGTTGTCCGTCCTCTTCCATCTGGCGCGCACGTTGTAGTACAGGGCCGCGGATGTCGTAACAGACATTACTGAGTTTGCTGGATTTATTGACTGGCTGCATCGCTCATTAACAAACACATCTTGCGTGTGTTAAGCTCTTAAAGTAAAACTTTCATTCTACCTGCAAACCCTTGCTACATCAATGAACCTTAGGACCTGAGTCAGGTCAGCTTGGAAATACATCACGAGCAATGAACACTTCGTATCTGACCTTGATATCTCATGAAATTACACCTGCATACCAGTGATCAACAATATCAAATTAATGGCGTGGATCACGACGCCGTCATCATTAATCGTCAGCGTTATGAACAAGCTGTGATTGTCAGTGAACAGGCTTGCAGTAGCGGTTGGTTCCAGGGGCCTTGGGAAGCGCTGGACGCCCAATCATTGGCACCCATCCTCGAGTTTAAACCTGAGGTGGTGTTGCTAGGGACAGGCGATAAACAACGCTTTATCCATCCCAAGCAGATACAGGCCTTCTTGTCCGGCAACATTGCGGTGGAGTGTATGACCACGGCAGCCGCTTGCCGTACGTTTAATATCCTGACGGCTGAAGGTCGCAAAGTCGTTGCAGCGCTGTTACTAGAAAAGCATCTGGGTTAAGTAATAATTATTGCGGCTTAAGGGTGACCTGCAGGCCATTGGCTGTGACTTGAAAATCTGTCGGTTGATAGTGACGTCCTGCATAACTTAAATCTTCAGGCTTCACCTCATACAATACTAATTGGTTGAGCCACTTACTGCCAATATCCTTGCTGATCTGCTGCACTAGGCCGTTCCATTGGCTATTGGCTCCATCCAGTTGAAAAGAATCCACTTCCGGCTGATCCAGTACAACGGCATTTCGCGCCTGGTCAAACTTCAGCAGCCCCGACAATCCCAGCTTACCTGTTGCTGCATTAGCCAGCAAATCACTCTGCACATTGGTATCCATCAAGGTATGAATCCTGCCTGAAGCCGGGTCTATGGACACTAGGGCATTGGACAACTGAATATGAAACACTTTCATGAACGTGAATGGCTTGGCCAGTTTGCTGTTTAATTTTTGCTGTAACTCTGCAGTATTCATGCTTAGCCTGCGTTCACCCATGCTAGCACAATGCGCTAGCAATGCAGCCAGCAAAATTAGCAATAAATAATTTTTTAAAAGACGCATTTGTAAGCCTTGGTTAACACTTGCAACGTTCGACAAAAATTGACATGACAAGTGCCGTCTACGATAAGATCAAAAAAATGAAAAATAAACCCTACGCACAATCCGGCTTTACCCTGGTCGAAATGGTCGTCGTGATATTGATTTTATCAGCGCTGGCAATCACTGCCTATGCGCGTATTGCCCATATTGACGTTCAGGCAAGACAAGCGTCGCTACAGTCATTTAAAGCAACTGTGGTTTCTGTCGCCACCATGGCCAAAGGCGTTTGCATGTCTGACCCACAATGTGCCAGCAATCAACCCACCTCTTCAGCCGCCATTGAAGGCAATACCATTTACTTCAGCCACGGTTATCCGATGGGCTGGCGAGGCAATGAAGACGGCACGGGGACTTTGCAGCAGTTGCTGGAAGTCGGCAATTTTTCTGTGCAACCTTCACTCTCTGATACCAACCGCGCCATCTACTACCTGCAAGGCGCGAGAGATGCCAGCCATTGCAAGCTGGAATACACGATCTCCACTGGCGCCGCCAGCAGCTCAGGCCTGACCGTCAGCATCGATAATAGCGGCTGTTAGCTTTAGCCAGAAAAAACAAAGGCCATGTGCTTGTAAACACATGGCCTGCTCATTTGAAAGCACTAGAAATGTCGACGCCTACAGATGCTTAGTCGACAAGGTCAAAGTCGCATTGGTACCGCCAAAACCAAAACTATTGGAGAGCGCCGTTTGCACTTTGGTTGAGGTGATTGGCGAACGCACAATATTCAAGCCTTCAGCAGCCGGATCCAGGTTATCAATATTGGCAGAGGCGGCAATAAAGCCATGTTGCATCATGAGCAAGGTATAAATCGCCTCGTTCACACCAGCCGCACCTAGCGCATGTCCTGACAACGACTTGGTAGAAGCGATGGCTGTTCTGCTATTGCTGCCAAATACTGTCCGAATCGCTTCGAGCTCCTTGGTATCACCCACTGGCGTACTGGTGCCATGTGTGTTGATGTAATCAATTTCTTCCGGATTAATGCCTTGCAAGGCCTGCTGCATACAGCGTACAGCACCCTCCCCACTCGGAGCCACCATGTCATAGCCATCAGAAGTCGCACCATAGCCCACCACTTCAGCATAGATATGCGCACCACGTGCCTTGGCATGCTCATACTCTTCAAGCACGACAATGCCGCCACCGCCGGAAATAACAAAACCATCACGATCCGCATCGTAGGTACGTGAAGCCTTTTCTGGCGTGTCGTTATATTTGCTGGACAAGGCACCCATGGCATCGAACAGGTAGCTCATGGTCCAGTGTTCTTCTTCACCACCGCCAGCAAATACTATGTCCTGCTTGTTTAACTGGATTTGTTCAACCCCTGCACCAATACAATGCGCACTGGTTGAACAGGCGGAGCTGATTCCATAATTGACACCTTTGATCTTGGCGCCCGTGGCCAGGCAAGCGGCAATGCCACTACTCATGGTTTTGGTCACCATATAAGGTCCAACACGGCGGATCCCTTTTTCTGCCAGCGTATTGGTGCCTTCAAGCATGCTTTCGGTAGAAGTTCCACCTGCACCGACAATCAGGCCGGTACGCACGTTGGAAACGAGTTCTTCTGGCAGTCCTGCATCAGCAATGGCTTCCTGCATGGCCAGCCAGGCATAAGCATGGCCTTTAGCCATGAAACGCAACAGTTTGCGGTCAATCAGAGCCTCAACATCTAGATTTTTAATTGACCCGGCCACATGCGAACGCAAACCGCGCTCGGCATATTCCGGTTGATAGGTAATACCGGAACGGCCTGCCTTGAGGCTGTCCAGCACTTCCTGTTTGTTATTACCAAGACTTGATACGATACCAAATCCTGTAATCACTACGCGACGCATTGCGCCTCCTTACTAGAAATTGTCCGTGGTGGTAAATAACCCAACACGTAAATCACTGGCATTATAAATCTCACGGCCATCCACTTCCATACGTGCATCCGCGATACCCATCACCAATTTGCGCATAATCACACGTTTCAAATCAATGTGGTATCGCACAAGCTTGGCCGTTGGCAGCACCTGTCCGGTAAACTTAACTTCCCCAGAGCCCAAGGCACGGCCACGTCCTGGACCACCTTTCCAGCCCAAAAAGAAACCAACAAGTTGCCACATGGCATCCAGTCCCAGGCAGCCTGGCATGACGGGGTCACCGGTAAAATGGCATTCAAAAAACCATAAATCCGGACGAATATCGAGTTCTGCAATAATTTCACCCTGGCCGTACTTACCACCTTCGTCTGAAATTTTAACAATACGATCAAACATCAGCATCGGTGGCAGTGGCAATTGCGCGTTACCTTCGCCAAACATCTCGCCGCGGCCGCAAGCCAACAACTCCTCTTTACTGAAACTACTTTTACTAGTCATGTATTTTTAGATTTTTAGTATAAAACAATATTTTCGCCGGAAATTACGTTTAGTGAAAGCTTTTTGTCACGAAAACACTATACTGACCTGTATACTTTTAATGGAAACATAGGTAAAATTCCTCAAATTGTTACGGAATTTTACATATTGAAAAATATCGCAGAAGCAAGGTTTCAATGATAATCTGTGACAAATTTGCGATCACGCAATTACAATTCAGTTACAACTTACCTTCAATAATGATATTACGTCAGGAAATCAGGAATGCATGATCAACAATTAGCCGATTGGCGTGCACAAGCACTAAAACTTGAATCAGAAGTGAACAAAGTCGTGGTCGGTCAGCAGAACCCTGTCCGCCTGATTACAATTGCCGTATTTGCACGGGGCCATGTGTTACTGGAAGGCGATGTGGGCGTGGGCAAGACTACCCTGTTACGCGCCTTCACCCGCGGTATCGGTGGTGGCTATCAACGTATTGAAGGCACCATTGACCTGATGCCAAATGACTTGGTCTACCACACCTATTTGGGCGAAGATGGTAAACCCCATGTCAGCCCTGGGCCATTGTTAATGTCCGGCCAGGACCTGTCTATCTTCTTTTTCAACGAGATCAACCGCGCGCGGCCACAAGTGCACTCCCTGATGTTGCGTGTAATGGCAGAACGCACCCTAACGGCGTTTAACAAAGAACATTACTTCCCGCACATGCTGGTATTCGCCGACCGCAACCAGGTGGAAAGAGAAGAAACCTTTGATATTCCATCTGCGGCGCGTGACCGCTTCATGATGGAAATCCCGATTGTCGTGCCGCCAGCGCACGATATTATGGAGTCATTGATTTTTGATACCCGTTTCCATGATGTCGATCAGTTGATTACCAATGTAGAACAAGACATCCTGAAATTTGATCAGCTCAACAGCTTTGCCAAAGTCATCCAGGAAAACATTACCGCGAGCCCTTCCCTGCGCAAATATGCACTGAACCTGTGGCTGGCAACTAAAGATCCACTGGCTTATGGCATTAAGGTTTCCAATGTCGATATGAAGCGCCTGGTATTATCAGGTGCCAGCCCGCGTGGTATGGGTATGCTGTTACGCGCTGCGCGTGTCAACGCCTGGCTGAACGAGCGCGATGCCGTCGTCCCTGAGGATATCCACGCTGTATTCCATGAGACGATTGCTCACCGCCTGGTATTCAGTCCGGTCTACGAAATGCGCCGTACTGAAATCGCACGTGAAATGCTGTCTGGCATCGTCAATGCTGTTGCAGCCCCTTAAGTAAATCGACTGTTTCCCTATGGATTACATCAAGGAATTCAGCTACCACATCAGCTGGCGTTCACGCTCACGCCGTCCTGGTCGCCACAAAAGCAACCAGCGTGGCATGGGCATGGAGTTTCGGGGGCATACAACCTTATTGTCCTATCCTGACCCACGCCGGATTGATATTCGCCAGACCATACGTGATCCCATGGAACAGGTGTATGTGCGCATTTTCAACCAGAAAAGTGCAACGCCAGTCTTTGTGCTTTGCGATCTTTCTGGTTCCATGCAATACGGGGTCCCTCATACCAAACTGACCACCGCAGCGGAGATCACGCGATCAGTCGCCCAGTCAGCCACGCGCAATGGCGACCCGGTGGCGTTTGTCGGTTTTGATGATGAGTTACGTGACGAATGGCTGAGTACTCTCTCCGCCAGGCCACATAACATGCTGGATCTGGCAGCTCGCCTGGAAAATCATTTGCCGAATGAAGTCGGTGCTGGCGCACTGATCCATAGTGCCAGCTTGCTTCCGCGCGAACGTGCATTGATTTTTATGGTGTCTGACTTTCATATGCCGCTGGAGCAACTGGAAGAAGCGTTGTTGCTGATGTTACGACATCATATTGTGCCCGTCGTGCTCTGGAACAGTTCCGAATACAAGGACCTGCCGGAATTTGGTGTGACCAGTATCAATGATCCGGAAACCGGGGAGCGTCGTACCTTGTTCCTGCGCGCTGCCTATCGGCAACGTATTCTGGATACCTTTGCCGCGCGCCGCCAGGCGATTGAAGATATTTTTATGAAATTTGATATGCAGCCCTTTTTTGTGGAAGACACGTTTGACGCAGATTTGCTGTCCGACTATTTCCATCAATACGTGACTGTGTGAGGAAAGCGATTGATGAAACCGCCTAAATCTCTATTCTCTTGCCTGTTGGCAATCACATTGGCCTTTACCACCTTGCCAGCCACCGCAGATGTGGTATTGCCAAGCGTAGACAGCAAATACATTTCCATCCGGGAAATCAACCCTACCCGTGACGCTGGCTATGTGGTGGGCGACAAGCTGGAGCGCACGATTATCCTGACAGTGAAAAAACCTTATGAGCTGATTGAGGAGTCCCTGCCGATTGTCGGCTACGAGCACCGTTACCGTGGTCAGGTGTCTGGCATAGAACTGGCCAATATTAGCACTGAGGAGGAAAGCTTTTCTGACCGCAGCGTGCATACCATTCATTTGACTTACCAGGTATTCAAGTCTGGCCGTGTGGCGAAACCTGCCATTTTGCGGGGTGAGATTGTGAAACTGCGCCACAATGGCAAAACCGAAATTCGGCAAGTGCGCTTCCCATCGTTTAACTTCAGGACATCGCCTCTATCCGTTTACGGTGAAGTGAACCTGAAAAATGAAATGAGTCCATTCATTCCACCGTTCACCATTAGCACTGTTAGAGAATATCAGATCATCAAAGTGGCAGCCGGTATACTTGCGCTGAGCCTGCTCGGGTTGCTGTATATCCTGGGTGCCCATACCTGGCTGCCACGCATGGGGGGTGCGTTTGCCAAGGCTTACCGCAAGGTCGGTCATTTGCCGGATGATGCCGAAGGATTGCAGCAGTCTATCAACGTGGTGCATCAGGCGATCCATCAAGTGGCCGGACACAGTGTATTCAGCAATAACATAGACCAATTTTTACAAGAAAAACCTGCCTACCAGCCTGCCAAGCCAGAAATCGAGCGTTTCTTTAGCTTGTCGCGCCAGGTCTTTTTTGATACCAAAACCCCATTAGAACTGGGAATGCCAGCAAAACAGTGGTTGCGCACCTTCTGTCGCCACATGCGTGATTGCGAACGTGGCCTGACACCAGAGGTGAAATAGCATCATGGCATTCAATCACCCCTGGTTACTATGGGCTATACCGCTAGCATTACTGCCACTGTTGCTGGAGCGCTCCCATAGCAAACACTACTCCTGGATAGGCCTGCTACCGCCTGACCCGCTTTCCAGCCTGATCGGCCTGCTGTTAAAGATACTGGCAGCGCTGAGTATTCTGTTCGTGATTCTGGGGCTGGCAGGCCCACACACCCTGGAACAACAGGTGCAGCGGACCGGGATTGGCGCACAGATCGGCCTGGTACTGGACCGCAGTGCCAGTATGGACGACCAGTTTGTCGGCGACAAGGATGGCCATATCGGTGAAACCAAGTCGGTGGCCGCC
Source organism: Methylophilus sp. TWE2 (assembly GCF_001183865.1). Lineage (NCBI taxonomy): Bacteria > Pseudomonadati > Pseudomonadota > Betaproteobacteria > Nitrosomonadales > Methylophilaceae > Methylophilus > Methylophilus sp. TWE2. Next base: position 1,372,023 of record NZ_CP012020.1, on the reverse strand, counting down.
GCGCGCATCATCACCAACTTTATTCAAACTCGTAAAAACGACATGATGGGCGTCATTACTTTCAGTAACTCTGCCATGTATGTATTACCACTTACCGAGAATAAAGAAGCTGTACTGTCTGCTGTGCAGGCTACGGCAGGTAATTCGCTGTTCCAAACCAATATTGGTGGCGGTCTGACCAGTGCAGTGGAACTGTTCAAAAATGTCCCAGACTCAGGTTCACGCGCCATCATCCTGATTTCGGATGGTGCTGGCCGTGTCAGTGACATGGTGCAACAGAAATTACGTGACTGGTTGCAACGCTACAACATCGGCCTGTACTGGATTGTGTTGCGCCAACCTGGTGGCATCACGATTTTTGACCCGAAATATACCGAAAGCGGTTATGACGGCAACATGCCGACTGAAGTCATCCTCTATCAATACTTCCAGACATTACGCACGCCATTCAACGCCTATGAGGCCTCTGACCCCAAATCACTTGAGGCCGCGATTGCCGACATTAACAGCAAAGAGAAAAAACCGATTCAATATATGGAAAAAATCCCCGGCCATGATTACACCAACGTGTGTTACTGGATTGCAATCATCATGATTGCCATTCTGCTGGCGGTTAAATATCTGGAGATCAACACATGGCGCTCAGCGTAAAAAAACTGGTCATCGGCCTGCTCGTAGTAGCTGTGGCTGCTACCGCGACCATCCTCTACACATGGCAACGCATTGAGCAGGCAGATGCTTTTAACCAGGCCATTCTCTCGGCAAAAACACCCCAGACTGACCTGCAAAGTTTTGAAGCAAAATATGCCGTGGCTTACTGGCTGGCCAAGCATGAACGTTTCAAAGAAGCCACGTTACTGTTCGCCAAGCTGATCGATGGCTCAACGGCCACTCAACGGGCGGCTATTCTGCACAATATTGGCAACATTTTTTTCCTGAAAGCCATTCAGGTCACAGGTGGCAATGACAACAGCACACGCGATGAGGTGGAATACCTGCTGACACAGGCTGCCAGCTCTTATAAAAACGCGCTCAAGGCAGATAACAGCCATTGGGGCACACGTCGTAACTACGATCGTGTCATGAGCCTGTTACCGGAAAAACCGACACCAGGCGTAGGCGAATCAGAGAACCCAGGCCTGATCATGGGCAACATTCCAAATGGTCTGCCTTAATCAACAGTTTATTAGAATGTCCATTCACATCATTAACTTGCACTTATGAATATCTGGCTCAGACGGTTTATTAAACATAGAGACTCTGCCTTGCTGGCACTGGCATTGGTCTTTTTGCTGGCGGCGATCCTGCGTCCGAGCATTCCATTCAAACACAACATTTACACTTATCTGTTGGTAGCAGATATCTCGCAAAGCATGAATGCGTCGGACATGACTTTACGCGGAAAAAAAGTCACGCGGCTGGAATACATGCAGAACATGATGCATGAGATTGTGGCTTCTCTCCCCTGTGATACCAAAGTCAGCATTGGCCTGTTTGCCGGTAACTCTGTGGCAGCGATGTATGCGCCAATTGAGGTCTGCAAGAACTTTGCGGCGATTCAGGACACGATTGAACACCTGGACTGGCGCATGGCCTGGTCAGGCAACAGCCGTTTGCGTGAAAGCCTTTTTGTGACCGCAAAAGTGGTCCGCGGCATGTCTGAACCTGCCCAAGTCGTGTATTTTACCGATGGTGAAGAAGCCCCTAAACTGCACGCCTTCAACACGAAAAGCTTGGAAGAGTTTCAGGGCGGTAACGACTGGATATTTGTCGGCATCGGTACTGAAGAAGGCGTGGCTATTCCCAAACTGAGTGAAGATAACCAGGTGATTGGCTACTGGTCGAATGAGAGTTTTGCCATGCAGCCGGGCATTGCACAAATTTCTGAAAGCACATTGGGGGTGCGTGATGATAACGTCGCCACCGGCGAACATGACCGTTATATTTCCAAACTCGCTTCTGAGTATATGGAAAGCCTGACTCAAGAGATTGGTGCTAAATACATTAAAGGCGACAGCACCTACCATGTATTACAGGCCATGAAATCACAGCCACCGGCAAGGCGTGATATTGCGCCATTACCACTAAGCTGGATATTCGCCACCCTGGCTGGTCTGTGCGTGCTTGGCATGTATGCCAGCAGGCATCCAATACGTCAAATAAAACAAAATCTCAAGATTTACCGTCAGGAAATCAAGTCCAGACTATTCACTAAAAGCGAGGCTGTCGCACACGACAATCATTTTCAGTAAACACAAACGCCCACCCTCTGTCATCCTAGGCCAGTGATGGGGGCATAAGAGAGTTGACCATGAAAAAACAATGGCTTAGGTACTGGCTGCACCATCGCGACACCCTGTTATTGGTCCTGGCGTTAATTTTCCTTTTAGGCGCAGTCCTGCGACCCAGCATTCCAGTCAAGCGCAACATTCACACCTACTTCCTCATTGCAGACGTGACACAGAGCATGAATGCCAAGGATATGTCTCTCAACAACCATACCGTCAGCCGGCTGGACTATACCAAACGCATGATGCACGACATTGTCGCCCAACTGCCCTGCCACACCCGTCTAAGCATCGGCATATTTGCCGGTGATGCAGTAGCTGCCCTGTATACCCCAATGCAAGTCTGCCAGCATTTTTCTGCCATTCATGAAACCATAGAGCATCTGGACTGGCGCATGGCCTGGACCGGTAATAGCCAATTGCGTGAAAGTCTGGTGATCACTGCCAAACTGTTACGCCAGATGCCTGAAGCAACCAAAGCGGTATATTTTACCGATGGTGATGAAGCGCCCCTGCTACATGCCTTCAATACACGCAACCTCAAAGATTTTCAGGGCGGTGAAGGCTGGTTTTTTGTCGGGATAGGGAGCGATCAAGGCGTGGGCATTCCCAAGCTGACTGAGGATAACCAGATGATAGGTTACTGGTCGAATGAAAGCTTTGCCGTTCAACCAAATATTGCACAAGTCACGGCCAGTAAAAGTAGCGGCCGCGATGACAGCGTCGCCGTCTCGGAATATGACCGCTTTATTTCCAAGCGTGCCTCAGGCTACCTGCAAAAACTGTCAGAGGAGATTGGCGCACAATACCTGGATGGCGATGACCCACATACCGTGCTCAAAACAATTCAAAGTCACGCATCTCCTCGACACGAAATTGTCCCCTATTCCATAGACTGGCTGCTCGCCAGCCTGGCGGGGCTGTGTATTGTGGGCACAGGCATGAGCCACGATTCAATTCGTCACCTCAGGCACAGGCTCAAACTTTACCGTAAGGACGTCAAAAGCAGATTTTTTGCGCGCAGCGAATCGGTCGCGCATGACAATCACTTTTCATGACTGATGTGTCACTCACTCAAGCATCCACATCCACCGTGCTGCTCTTGAATCTAAGTCGCAAACTTGAGCCCCCAGCGCAACCATACACGCAAGGCGCTGAGTGATTGTTTGCCCGCATGATCAGGCAAGATCAACAATCGACGTGGCAATAGCCAACGATACCAATGGATGACATCAGCCTCCTCTACATTCAATGGTGACTGGAACTGTACATGCAAAACCATACACCATGGATGTACCACTGTATCTGGTAAGACGTTCACTTTCCAGACTTGCCCCAGGGTATTTACCAACGTCATCTCGCCATAAACATCTACCCTGAGCGATTGGATACTTAACCGCCAACCTGTTGCTAATTGTCGGCTAAAGCTCGAAAGAGAAGCCAGGAGATAGATCGCTGTCAGCGTGACACTCCACTGCCAGGGCAAGCAATACCAAACCGAACTTAGCACAAGCATTGAAAACACCACACACCAACCCCATAAAAAATTGGAAGGGTGAAAGGAAATTTCAATTTCACTTGGTAAAATAGGTTTTTTCATTGTGCATTGATGAGTACATATTCAGTATTCAGCCATGCGCCATCCACAAGGAATCGCATTTATGTCAAGCGTTGCATGGCAACAGTTTTTAGTCTCCCAGGGTGCACAGTTTAATGAACGGGCAGAAGCGTCGTTTGCTGCGCCTGACATTCCGGCACCGGCGCAATTGTTTGATCTGTCCAGCCTTGGCCTGATTGCGGTAAGTGGTGCAGACGCCCTCACCTTTTTACAAGGTCAGTTCACCAATGATATCAAGCAAGTCAGTCAGTCAGCACAATTCACCGGCTACTGTACGGCAAAAGGTCGTTTACTGGCATTGTTTTATGCATTCAGCATGAACGACGTGATCTACCTGCAATGTCCCAGGACATTAATTCCAGACCTGGTCAAACGTTTGCGCATGTTTGTACTGCGCAGCAAAGTGGTGGTAGAAGATGTCAGCGAGCAATTCGTCATCCTTGGCCTGGCGAGTACCGAGTCAGCAGCGTCTATCCAGCATTTACCATTACACCCGCATGAAATCAGCCCAACCGCATTAGGGACAGTGATTCGATTAACGGACAGTCACGGCAAACAGCGCGCTCAACTCATCGTGCCTGCAGAGCAAGCAGAACAGGCATGGAAAACACTGAGTGCATCATTCGGTCCGGCAAGTAGCAGCCTATGGGAAGCATTGGATATCCAGGCAGGTATTCCACAAGTTTACCCCGCGACCAAAGAACAGTTTGTCCCGCAAATGATCAACCTGGATGCATTGAACGGCATCAACTTTAAAAAAGGCTGCTACACCGGCCAGGAAATCGTGGCACGCACGCATTACCTAGGCAAAGTCAAACGCCGTACGCTGCTGGCGCAAGTCGTGGCAGGCGATCAGGCTCCGCAAGCCGGTGACGTATTGCACGATGCCCACCAACAGGAAGCCGGGCAACTGGTGCGCGTCGCTCCTGCAACAGACCAGGGCTACTGGGTACTGGCTGAATGTCGTCTCGAAGCAAAAGAGGCTGGCGCGATTACCTGGCAAGGCCAGCCATTGCTATTCAAAGAATTACCTTATGCCTTGCCAGAAAAATAGCGGACAATAAAAAAGGCGCTTCAAGCGCCCTTTTTATTGTGCATGCGGAGTGGAAACCGGTGCAGCAAGGTTTGACTCCAGCGGTTTGCCGGTTGCTAATTTTGGATCCATCTGTTGGCGATCAAGCGGTTTGCCCTCAAGTTGTTTTTCGACTGTAGGCTTGGCTTCCAGGGGCGAAGTTGGTTTGTTGGTGACTGGCTGTTTATTCTGGATCACCTGGTAAAACACTTCATCCTGTTTCACCAGGCCCAGTTCACTTCGGGCACGCTCTTCAATCGCCGATTGCCCCTGTTTCAGATCACGCACCTCGGCTCGTAGTGTTTCATTGCGTTGCCGGTAGTACTCATTGCGTTTTTCGTGCGTTTCAATCTGCTGGGAATATTGCCAGACCCGCAACCAACCACCCTTGCCCAGCCACAATGGATATTGCAGCAGGGCAATCAGGACTACAAATACGACCGTCAGTTTACGCACATTCGCCTATGCCAATTCAATGCACCAGACTTACTTGAATAACTGATAAAAAGCAGACAAGCCAGCATAGCTGGTTGCATCGCCCAGTTCTTCTTCAATACGCAGCAACTGGTTGTACTTGGCTACACGCTCGGAACGGCACAATGAACCGGTCTTGATCTGCAACGCGTTGGTGGCGACAGAGATATCTGCAATCGTTGTATCTTCAGTTTCGCCAGAGCGGTGTGAAACCACAGCCGTGTAGTTGGCGCGTTTTGCCATCTCGATGGTCTGGAAAGTTTCAGTCAGGGTACCAATCTGGTTGACTTTGATCAGCACGGAGTTGGCCGCGCCTTTCTGGATGCCTTCACGCAGGATTTTAGGGTTAGTCACAAACAGATCGTCACCCACCAGCTGCGTGGTTTTGCCCAGGCGTTTGGTCAGGATATCCCAGCCTTCCCAGTCAAACTCACTCATACCGTCTTCAATAGTAATGATGGGGTATTTGTCAGCCAATGTCGCCAGGTAATCTGAAAACTGTTGTGACGTCAGTGAGGCACCTTCTGATTCCAGATGGTATTTGCCGTCTTTGTAGAACTCGGTACTGGCACAATCCAGGCCCAGGTAGATGTCTTTGCCTGGCTCATAACCGGCCGCTTCAATTGATTCCATGATCAATTGCAGGGCAGATTCATTGGATGGCAGGTTAGGGGCAAAGCCGCCTTCATCACCCACGGTGGTTGCCAAGCCTTTGGCATGCAATGTTTTCTTCAAAGCATGGAATACTTCTGCGCCTGCGCGCAGGGCTTCACGGAACGTTGGCAAACCAGCTGGCACAATCATGAACTCTTGAATGTCTACGGAGTTATCCGCATGTGCACCACCATTGATGATGTTCATCATCGGCGTAGGCAACTGCATGAACGCGGAACCGCCCAGATATCGATAGAGTGGCAGGCCACTTTCTTCAGCAGCTGCACGTGCACAAGCCATGGAGACACCCAGAATCGCATTCGCGCCCAGGCGGTCCTTGTTTTCTGTGCCGTCCAGCTCAATCAGCGTTTTATCGATAAAACTTTGCTCTTCGGCATCTAGGCCAATGATTGCTTCAGTGATTTCGGTGTTAACGTTTTCAACGGCATTCAACACGCCCTTACCCAGATAGCGGCTTTTATCGCCATCGCGTAGTTCCACAGCTTCTTTGGTGCCAGTAGAAGCACCAGATGGCACTGCCGCACGACCAATCACACCGCTTTCCAGCAACACATCGACTTCTACCGTCGGGTTGCCACGTGAATCCATAATTTCGCGGGCGATAATATCTACAATAGCGCTCATGATTTATCCTTATCTTAAGATGAAATAAAAATTATAGGGTTTGCTCTGCGAAACCAGCTTTTTTGACTAATTTGTCGAGATCGACCAGCAGATGCAGTAAATCTTCCATTTTGCCTAATGGCCAGGCGTTAGGACCGTCCGACAAGGCTTTGCTCGGATCCGGATGTGTTTCCATAAAGACACCTGCGATGCCGCTGGCGACTGCTGCCCGCGCCAATACTGGTACGAACTCACGCTGACCACCACTTTTCTCGCCCTGCCCACCCGGTTGCTGTACTGAGTGCGTGGCATCGAATACCACCGGGCAGTTGGTTTCGCGCATAATGGCAAGGCCGCGCATATCAGAGACCAGCGTGTTGTAACCGAAAGACGCACCACGCTCGCACACCATGATATTGTCTACACCGCCATTGGCTTCTTTTGCCTTGTTGACCACTTGTTTCATGTCACCGGGCGCCAGAAACTGGCCTTTTTTGATATTCACCGGCTTGCCGGATTGCGCACAGGCCACGATAAAGTCAGTCTGGCGGCACAAAAATGCTGGCGTTTGCAACACATCCACCACTGCGGCCACGTGTGGCACCTGCTCTTCGGTATGCACATCGGTCAGAATAGGCACGCCAATTTGCGCACGTACTTCGTCCAGAATCTTCAGTCCTTCTTCCATGCCAAAACCACGGAAGGTTTTAGTCGAGCTACGGTTAGCCTTGTCATAAGAGGATTTATAAATAAAGGGCACGCCGACACGGGCTGCCATTTCTTTTAACTGGCCAGCCGTATCAATGGCCATTTGTTTGGATTCAATGACGCACGGACCCGCAATTAAAAACAGCGGATGTTCCAGACCAACGTCAAAACCACATAATTTCATGAATATTCCTTATTTTTTGGACGCTTTTTGTGCCAATGCAGCTTGCACATAGGCTTTAAATAATGGGTGGCCGCTACGTGGGTTCGATGTGAACTCCGGGTGGAACTGACAAGCTAGAAACCATGGATGGACGGCCTGCGGCAACTCAATCATTTCGCACAACTCTTCACGCGGAGTACGCGCTGAAATCACCAGGCCAGCGGCTTTCAACTGGTCTACGTAATGGTTGTTGACTTCATAGCGGTGACGATGGCGTTCGTTGACCTCAGCGCCATAAATGCTGGCTGCCATGGTATCTGGCACGATAGGACAACTTTGGGCTCCCAGGCGCATGGTGCCGCCTAAATCAGAGTTCTCGTCACGCTTTTCTATCTTGCCGGAAGCGTCTTGCCATTCATCAATCAGGCCAATCAGTTTATGCTCTGCTTTAGGGTTGAACTCAGTACTATTGGCATCCTTGAGGCCCGCCACATTGCGTGCAAACTCAATAACAGCCAGTTGCATACCCAGGCAAATCCCTAGGTAAGGCACTTTCTGTTCACGGGCATAGCGGATCGCTTCAATTTTGCCTTCGGTGCCACGTACCCCAAAGCCGCCTGGAATCAGGATAGCATCCATGCCCTTGAGCGCATCAGTTCCTTTTTTCTCAATATCTTCACTGTCTATGTAGTGAATCTTGACCTTGGATTCAGTATGGATACCGGCATGAATCAGGGCTTCCGTCAGCGATTTATAGGATTCTGTCAGGTCTACATATTTACCGACAAAGGCAATATCGACGATTTCTTTTGGATTGGCTTGTGCATAGGTAATTTTTTGCCAAGCAGACAAATCTGCGGCCTTAGCGAGGATGTTCAGCTTATGGCAAACGATTTCATCCAGCATTTGCTCATGTAGCAAACCTGGAATTTTGTAAATAGAATCACTGTCGATGGCACTAATCACGGCCTCAAAAGGCACGTTTGTAAATAAAGCAATCTTGCGCTTTTCATCTTCGGGAATCTCACGTTCCGCGCGGCATAGCAGGATGTCAGGCTGAATACCAATTTCGCGCAACTCTTTTACCGAGTGCTGGGTAGGTTTGGTTTTTAACTCGCCTGCGGTCGGAATCCACGGCAACAAGGTCAAATGCACATAACATGCGTTGTTTCTGCCTTCTTCAAATCCCATCTGGCGGATGGCTTCGAGAAATGGCAAGGACTCAATGTCACCCACTGTGCCGCCGACTTCTACAATCGCCACATCCGCACCTTCGGCACCGCGTTTCACATGTGCCTTGATCTCGTCGGTAATATGCGGAATCACCTGTACGGTTTTACCCAGGTATTCACCACGGCGCTCTTTTTTGATCACGGTTTCGTAAATCTGGCCTGTCGTGAAGTTATTACGCTTGGACATTTTGCTGCTGATAAAGCGCTCGTAATGGCCGAGGTCGAGGTCAGTTTCAGCGCCATCATCGGTCACAAACACTTCACCGTGCTGAAACGGGGACATCGTACCGGGGTCAACGTTGATATAAGGGTCGAGCTTGAGCATGGTGACTTTGATACCACGCGATTCGAGAATTGCGCCAAGACTGGCGGCTGCGATACCTTTTCCAAGAGAAGAAACTACACCGCCGGTTACGAATACATATTTGGTCATGGATGAGGTACTTTGAGATTGTTACAGACGGGAGAACATTTTACCGTAAAGCCCCCTCGCCCACAATGAAGACTAGGGACAAAATCTTGCATGGTCTCGCCAATCTCAATTGACAGGCATACAATTCAGGCATGAGCACCTATGAATCCAATGCCCCATCCCTGTGGCAGCCGCTGCTGCCAAAACCTGACGCAAGCAGCCACAAATATAGCCGCGGTTATGTATTGATATATGGCGGCTACCCAACCACCGGCGCGGCCAGACTGGCTGCGTTTGCGGCTGCGAGGACAGGCGCAGGCATCACTGCCATCGCAGTGCCCGAGATCGCCTTACCCATTTACGCCAGCCAACTGCTGAGCATCATGGCCAAGCCGTACTCAACGGCAACGCAATTAGAAGAACTGATCACAGATAAAAGAGTGGGTGCTTTTTTAATAGGCCCCGGCGCAGGGGTGACAGAAGAAACCCGGCACAGCGCCATGACGATGTTAGACACAAAAAAGCCGGTGGTGATGGATGCTGATGCACTGACCGTATTCGCAGCACAGGCCGACCTACTCAAAACATCGATTAGCGGCCCCTGCGTCCTGACACCGCACGATGGCGAGTTTGAACGCCTGTTTGGCATCGCGCCTGGCAGGCAGCTTCATCAGCGCATTGCACAAACCTTGCTTGCAACCGCCCAAACGGGGGCAGTCGTATTACTGAAAGGCGCACAAACGGTGATTGCCGCGCCAGATGGGCGTTTGATTGTCAATGAACACGCGCCCGCCACATTGGCAACCGCCGGGGCTGGTGATGTATTGGCCGGCATCATTACCAGCCTGCTGGCGCAAGGCATGCCAGCGCTGGAGGCCGCCGCCACTGGATGCTGGATCCATAGTGAAGCAGCGAGAATGTTCGGGCTTGGTCTGATTGCGGAGGATATTCCGGAATATATCCCGGCAGTGCTAGAGCAGTTAATGGCGTAAAGGCGCTTTAACGCTCGCGCGCCTTGTTTTTAAGTAACTGGCTTTGCTCGCGCTTCCAGTCTTTTTCGCGCTCAACATCACGCTTATCATGCTGTTTTTTGCCTTTGGCCAGGCCAATCTGCACCTTGATACGGCCACGCGTAAAATGCATATCCAGGGGTACAATGGTGTAACCGGAGCGCTCTACCTTACCAATCAGCTTGGCAATTTCTTCGTTATGCAACAGCAACTTACGTGTTCGAATCGCATCAGGGCGAACATGGGTAGAAGCAGAGCCTAGAGGCGTGACATGGCAGCCGATCAGGTAAATTTCGCCACGCATAATCACCACATAAGCCTCTTTCAGGTTAATGCGGTTATCGCGAATGGCTTTGACTTCCCACCCTTCAAGCACAATACCGGCTTCGTATTTTTCTTCGATAAAGTAGTCAAAAAACGCTTTTTTGTTTTGCGCGATGGTCATAACGCTGGTATGCAGGCTTAAATCACTTAAAATAGCATTTTAACCCAAAACCCCATTTCGTTCCGGCACAACCGTTTAAGCCTATGGCGCAAGTAGAAAAAACCGTTTTAGTCATGCACTCCAGCGCAGCCATGTTTCAACTGGTAGACGCGGTGGAAGACTACCCCACCTTTTTGCCGTGGTGTGGCGGCAGTGAACTGATTGAGCGCACGGAAGAAATTACTCAGGCGACCATCCATATCCGCTATCACGGCTTGCAACAGCAGTTTACGACGCGCAACCGCAAACAGTTTCCCAACCGCATGGATATCAGCCTGGTGGACGGCCCATTCAAACAACTGACTGGTCACTGGCACTTCACCGCTTTGCGGGAAGACGCCTGCAAAATTGAGTTCAAACTGGAATATGTGTTTGCCAACAGCCTAGTAGAACGCATCATTTCGCCGGTATTCAGCCATATCGCTAATACCTTTGTCGACAGCTTTGTGAAGCAGGCAGATAAACTGAACTTGAAATAAACCATGCCACAAACGCAACCGGAAATGATCCAGGTAGAAGTCGCCTATGCCCTACCGCATGCACAAAGCATTATCGCGTTCGAGATCAGGCAGGGAACAACGGCAATGGATGCGATCTTGCAATCTGGCATTCTCAAAAAGCATCCGGAAATTTCCTTACCCACGATCGCCTTAGGCATTTTTGGAAAGAAAGTATCTGCCGACAAGATATTGCAGGCAATGGATCGCGTGGAAATTTATCGACCACTGCTCACAAACCCTAAGGAAGCGAGGCGACAGCGCGCCACTGCCAAAAATGGGAAGCATAAAACGCAACAGGTGAAGTGATTGACGCTTCTGGGTTATTCAGGTGGACAATTTTCGTCAATTTCCTGCTGCGCTCGCGCCAGCCCTTCCCTGATCTGGTCGTCACTCAGGAATTCTTTCTGGCCATTTTCATTAACACTTTGCATCCGGCCGCCAACTGCGTAATTACGGTAATTGCTGCGGGCAGCCGCGCAGTTTTGTGATCTTAACCGCTCTTGCATGAGCTTCAAGGCCTCAGCTTCTTGTGACTGGCCAGCAGCTTCACGATTGTCACCAGGCCTTTTCACTGGCGTAGCAACCTCTTCGGGCTGATATGCGTCGGAGCGCGTCAGCGGGATATCATTCGGCACGGTCGCCGCCTTGATTTTCTGCGTGCTGGCACCATTCGTTTTCGGGGGGACATCCGAATAATTCATCACCCCTTTTTCATCGCGCCACTTATAAATTTCAGCCCCTGCTGGCAGGCAGAAACACAAGCCCCACACCGCCATCAGTTTTAAAGTAATTTTCATCAAATTTGTCCACACGCTTATTCGAAAACCACCATGCATAAACCATGCCAGACCACTCGTCAGTGTCAGGAAAAAATGCAAAACGCTTTGTCAAGGCAAAACGAAATCGGTATAATTATATTTTGGAGATAAGGAATTCACATGCGTTTGTTGCAACAAGCTCTTACCTTTGATGACGTTTTACTCGTTCCCGCCCATTCGAATGTGATGCCTCGCGAGGTTGATCTCAGTACCAAACTGACAAAAAGCATCACCTTAAATATTCCACTGTTATCTGCGGCGATGGACACCGTCACCGAAGCACGCATGGCCATTGCCCTGGCGCAATTGGGCGGCATGGGCATTATTCATAAAAACATGTCGGTAGAGATGCAGGCATCTCGTGTTTCGCGCGTGAAGCGCTTTGAATCCGGCGTCGTCATTGACCCTGTCACTATCCACCCTGCCATGAGCGTCCGTGAAGTGATGGACATCACCAAACAACAAAAAATCTCTGGCCTGCCTGTTTTGCAAGATGGCAAAGTTGTTGGCATCGTCACTAACCGTGACCTGCGCTTTGAAACCAACTTGGATCAAGCCGTTAGCAATGTCATGACGCCACAGGATCGTTTGGTAACGGTACGCGAAGGTGCCAGCCGCGAAGAAATCATGGGCCTGCTGCACAAACACCGTTTGGAGCGTTTGCTGGTCGTGGGTGAGAACTATGAGCTCAAAGGCCTGATTACTGTTAAAGACATCCAGAAATCATCAGATCACCCATTGGCCTGTAAAGATGAAAAAGGTCGCTTGCGCGTAGGTGCTGCCGTGGGTGTGGGTGATGGCACCGATGAACGCATTGCCGCCCTGGTTGAAGCGGGCGTGGATGCGATTGTCGTTGACACCGCACACGGACACTCGCAAGGCGTGCTTGACCGCGTTAAATGGGCTAAGACCCGTTATCCTAAACTGCAGGTGATTGGGGGCAATATCGCGACAGCTGAAGCTGCACTCGCACTGGTTGACCATGGGGCTGACTGCGTTAAGGTAGGTATTGGCCCTGGCTCTATCTGCACTACCCGAATTGTGGCTGGCGTTGGCGTACCGCAAATTACTGCCATCAGTAATGTGGCAAAAGCGCTGGAAAAATCTGGCGTCCCCTTTATCGCTGACGGTGGCATCCGCTTCTCAGGCGACATTTCCAAAGCCATTGCTGCCGGCGCCTATAATGTGATGCTGGGTGGCATGTTTGCGGGCACTGAAGAAGCGCCGGGCGAAGTTGAACTGTACCAAGGCCGTTCTTATAAGTCTTACCGCGGCATGGGTTCGATTGGTGCCATGCAAAAAGGCTCTTCTGACCGTTACTTCCAGGACAATACTGCGAACGCTGACAAACTGGTGCCAGAAGGCATTGAAGGGCGAGTGCCTTATAAAGGCAGTGTCGTAGCAGTGATTCACCAGTTAATGGGCGGCCTGCGCGCTTCCATGGGTTATGTTGGTTGTTCTACCATTGAGCAAATGCGTAACAAGGCTGAGTTTGTACAAATCACCAGTGCCGGTATGCGCGAATCGCACGTGCATGATGTGCAGATTACCAAAGAAGCGCCTAACTATCGTATTGATTAACAGTATTGATAAACGCGACTGACTCCATTTTTAATTTAAGCCACAGAGGACACAGAGCTCACAGAGAATCCCTTCTCTCAGACTCTGTGTCCTCTGTGCTCTCTGTGGCTAACAAAACATGTCTCACTCAAAAATCCTGATCTTAGATTTCGGCTCACAAGTCACCCAGTTGATTGCCCGCCGTGTGCGCGAAGCCCATGTCTATTGTGAAATTCATCCTTGCGATGTTTCTGACGAATTTGTACGCAACTTCGGTGCCGATGGCATCGTGTTAAGTGGCAGTCATGCCAGCGTTTATGAAGAAGAAACGGACAAAGCACCGCAAGCTGTGTTTGAGCTAGGCGTACCGGTATTAGGCATTTGCTATGGCATGCAAACCATGGCGCAGCAATTAGGCGGCAAGGTTGAGGCAGGCCACAAACGCGAGTTTGGCTATGCGCAGGTACGCGCACGCGGCCACTCTGCCCTGTTCCGCGATATTCAGGATGCCACCAACGCTGAAGGCCACGGCCTCATTGATGTGTGGATGAGCCACGGTGATAAAGTCACTGAGTTGCCACAAGGCTTTAAAGTGATTGCCAGCAACGAGACCACGCCGATCGCCGCCATGGCGGATGAAGACCGCCGTTTTTACGCCGTACAGTTTCACCCGGAAGTCACCCATACAAAACAAGGCCAGGCCATGCTGGAGCGCTTTGTATTGGACATTTGCGGTGCAAAAGCAGACTGGATCATGGGCGATTACATCACTGAAGCCGTCGCCAAGATCAAAGCCCAAGTAGGTGATGAAGAGGTGATTTTGGGTTTGTCTGGTGGTGTAGACTCATCTGTGGCTGCTGCCCTGATTCACCGTGCCATTGGTGACCAGCTCACCTGTGTCTTTGTCGACCACGGCCTGTTGCGCCTCAATGAAGGTGATATGGTCATGGAAATGTTTGCCGGCCGACTGCATGCCAATGTGATCCGCGTCGACGCCACTGAGCAATTCATGAGTAAACTCGCTGGCGTCAGCGACCCGGAAGCCAAACGCAAGATTATCGGTGCTGAGTTTGTGGAAGTATTTAAAGCCGAAGCCGCCAAACTCAAAGCCAGCGGCGCAGGCCACAAAGGTGCAACCTTCCTCGCCCAAGGGACGATTTACCCTGACGTGATTGAATCCGGCGGCGCCAAATCCAAAAAAGCCGTCACCATCAAGAGCCACCACAACGTCGGCGGCCTGCCTGAACAGTTAGGCCTTAAACTGCTGGAACCATTGCGTGACCTGTTTAAGGATGAAGTCCGTGAACTGGGTGTGGCACTTGGGTTGCCACGTGAGATGGTCTATCGCCACCCCTTCCCTGGCCCTGGGCTGGGGGTCCGCATTCTGGGTGAAGTCAAACGCGAGTATGCTTTGTTGTTGCAACGAGCCGATGCCATTTTTATTGAAGAGCTGCGCAACACGGTAGACGCAGCGACGGGTAAAACCTGGTATGACCTGACCAGCCAAGCATTTACGGTGTTCCTGCCGGTGAAATCGGTGGGTGTCATGGGCGATGGCCGTACTTACGACTATGTGGTGGCCTTGCGCGCAGTCGTGACCAGCGACTTTATGACGGCGCATTGGGCAGAGTTACCTTATAGCCTACTCGGCAAAGTGTCCAACCGCATTATCAATGAAGTGCGCGGCATTAACCGTGTCGTCTATGACATTTCCGGCA
Source organism: Methylophilus sp. TWE2 (assembly GCF_001183865.1). Classification (NCBI taxonomy): domain Bacteria; kingdom Pseudomonadati; phylum Pseudomonadota; class Betaproteobacteria; order Nitrosomonadales; family Methylophilaceae; genus Methylophilus; species Methylophilus sp. TWE2. The sequence continues at coordinate 1,356,688 of NZ_CP012020.1, read as the reverse complement.
AACCACCCGCAACCATTGAGTGGGAATAACCTTTAATTTTGATTCGAACTCACCTTACACAGAGAATAAAACGATGAGCACAAAATCCATCATCCTCACTGGCGATCGCCCTACCGGCCCGTTGCATCTGGGGCATTTTGTCGGCAGTTTGCGCAACCGTGTCAAATACCAGCATGAATACAAGCAATATGTGATGCTGGCAGATGCGCAGGCCCTGACGGACAATATGGATGACATCGACAAGGTACACCGCAATGTGGTGGAAGTGGCACTGGATTACCTGGCGGTGGGCATAGACCCCAAACTGTCGACTATCTTTATCCAGTCACAAGTGCCTGAGCTGACCGAGCTGGCGTTTTATTACCTGAACCTTGTCACCGTGGCGCGCCTGGAACGTAACCCGACCGTCAAGGAGGAAATCCGCCTGCGTGATTTTGAGCGTGATATTCCCGCTGGTTTTCTCACCTATCCGGTGAGTCAGGCCGCAGACATTACGGCATTTAAAGCAACACTGGTGCCAGTGGGCGAAGACCAGATCCCCATGATTGAACAAACCAACGAGATCGTTCGCCGCTTCAATCGCACCTATAAAAATGCGAGCACCAAACAGGAGATCCTGGTCGAAACCAAGGCCCTGGTGCCAGAATTAGGCCGCCTGCCTGGCATTGATGGCAAAGCCAAAATGAGTAAGTCACTGGGGAACGTGATCAATCTCGGCGCAACTGCGGATGAAGTGACCAAGGCAGTAAAACGTGTGTATACCGACCCGCTACACTTAAAAATTGAAGACCCCGGCCATGTTGAAGGAAATATCGCCTTTACCTACCTGGATGCCTTTGATACAGACAAAGCCGCAGTGGCAGAACTGAAAGCCCACTATACCCGCGGTGGCCTGGCAGACAGCATTGTGAAAAAACGCCTGGAAGCCGTGCTGCAAGAAATGCTGGAACCTATCCGCACCCGCCGTACCGAACTGGCCAGTGACAAAGGGTATATTTTGCAATTGCTGCGCGAAGGCACCGAGCAAGCACGCGAAGTCGCTGCACAAACCATGAGTGAGGTCCGCGCAGCCTTGGGCCTGACCTATTTTTAGGCGAAATTAAACACAACATGAGTCGCGGATTTGTAAAAGAGGATGATCTGGAGCTGGCAGGAACAGACCTACCGGAACGCCCAATCAGCCCGCATGCAAACTATGTGACGCCTGACGGCTTGCAGCAATTACAACAATCTGTCAAGACACTGGAAACACAGCGTCACGAGTTTACCGCGCGCAAGGAAGACCCTAACGCGCAGCAAAAGCTGGCTGAGATAGACCGCGACTTGCGTTACCTGATTGCCAGGCTGGAGTCGGCCCAGTTGGTGAACCCCTCGCAGCAACCGCGTCATACCGTGCTCTTTGGCGCGACAGTCACTGTCGAGGACGAAGAAGGCGAACAACAGTCGTTCAAAATTGTCGGGGAAGACGAAGCCGACATCGCGCAACATAAAGTCAGTTATGTCTCCCCACTGGCTAAAGCATTGCTAGGCCGTAAAGTTGGCGACAGCACACTATGGCAACGACCGGCTGGGGCAATGCAGCTGAACATTTTAACCATTGAGTATTGAATTAAAGGCATCATGAACGTATCACAAGCCATACAGGAACGTCGTTCGATCAAAGCGTACGATCCCAGTCATCGCATGACAGAAGCTGAAATACAGCAACTGTTGTCATTGGCGATGCTATCACCCACCGCTTTCAACATTCAGCACTGGCGTTTTGTGGTCGTGACTGATCCGGTGTTACGTCACCAGATTCGCGCTGTGAGCTGGAACCAGGCCCAAGTCACAGATGCTTCGCTGTTGATTATCCTGACAGCAGACTTAAAAGCCTGGGAAAAAGATCCTGCGCGTTATTGGGTCAATGCACCGCAACAGGTTAGTGACTACCTGGTCAAGGCTATTCACGATTATTACACTGATCATGACCAGGCCCAACGCGATGAAGGTATGCGTTCGGGCGGCATGGCTGCCATGACGCTGATGCTGGCTGCCAAGGAGATGGGATATGACACCTGCCCCATGGATGGCTTTGACTTTGACGCCGTGGCAAAACTGATTAATCTGCCGGCCGATCATGTACCGGTCATGTTTGTCGTGGTTGGCAAGGCTTTAGAAGCCGCCAAACCTCGCGGCGGCCAGTTACCCATGAATGAAGTCGTGATTTACAACACATTTTAATCATCGCCGCTTATGAATGATGGCCTTTTGCAGGCTTACTAAGAAATATTTTCCCTGCGTTGATGCGCAGCAAAACTTTTAAGAAGGTTGTTCATGTTAATTGCAAACAATATCACCATGCAGTTTGGCTCTAAGCCCCTGTTTGAAAACGTGTCTGTCAAGTTTGGTGACGGTAACCGTTATGGCTTGATTGGCGCCAACGGGTGTGGCAAATCCACATTCATGAAGATTCTGGCAGGCGTACTCGAGCCTACTAGCGGTAACGTCAGTCTGGACCCTAACGAGCGTATGGCCTTCCTGAAACAGGACCAGTTTGCTTACGAAGACCAGCGTGTGCTGGACGTGGTCATGATGGGTCACGAGCAAATGTGGAATGCGATGAAAGAGCGCGATGCCATTTATGCCAACCTCGAAGCCACTGAAGATGACTACATGCGTGCAGCAGAGCTTGAAGGCGTGTTTGCCGAGTATGATGGTTACACTGCCGAAGCGCGTGCAGGCGAGCTGTTACTTGGCGTCGGTATTCCTATCGAGCAGCATAACGGCCTCATGAGCGCTGTAGCGCCTGGCTGGAAGCTGCGCGTATTGCTGGTGCAGGCCTTGTTTGCCAATCCAGACGTGTTATTGCTAGATGAACCGACCAACAACCTCGATATCAATACCATCCGCTGGCTGGAAGACGTAGTCAATAATCGTGACTGCACCATGGTCATCATTTCGCATGACCGCCACTTCCTGAATCAGGTCTGTACGCATACCTGCGACATGGATTACGGCAAAATTACATCCTACCCTGGCAACTATGACGACTACATGGAAGCGAGCATTGCAGCCCGTAACCAGCAAGCCAAGGATAACGCCAAGGCCAAGCAACAGATTGCCGACTTGCAGGACTTTGTACGCCGTTTCTCTGCCAACGCCTCTAAAGCCAAGCAGGCCACCAGCCGTGCCAAGCAGATCGAAAAAATCAAGGTTGAAGAATTTAAACCTTCTAGCCGCCAGTATCCATTTATCCGCTTTGAATTTGACGACAGGGAAAAGCTGCACCGTAACGCCGTAGAACTCAAAAAACTGGGTCACGGTTTTGATAAACCACTATTCAACAATGTCGAAATGATTTTCGAAGCCGGTGAAAAAGTCGCCATTATTGGTGAAAACGGTATCGGTAAAACAACCTTCCTGCGCTGCTTAGCTGGTGATTTGCAACCTAAGCATGGCGAAGTGAAATGGGCAGAAAAAGCCAAGCTTGGCTATTTTGCGCAAGACCATGAATACGAGTTTGAAAAAGGTGAAGACCTGTTCGAGTGGATGACCGCGCAGCGCCAGCAAGGGGATGATGACAATACTGTGCGCAGTATGTTGGGCCGTTTGCTGTTCCCGACGGAAGCGACCAAGAAGTCCGTCAAAGTCCTCTCCGGTGGTGAAAAAGGCCGCATGCTCTATGGCAAACTGATGCTGGCTAAAACCAATGTATTGTTGATGGATGAACCAACTAACCACATGGATATGGAGTCTATCGAAGCGCTAAACACCGCGTTGGATAAATACAAAGGGACGTTGTTTTTTGTCAGCCACGACCGTGAATTCGTCAGCTCGATCGCCACGCGTATTATTGAAATCAAGGCCGACGGCATTGTCGACTTTACTGGTAACTACGAGGATTACTTGGCCAGCCAAGGCATCGCATAATCTCCCTAATCAGCGATACATTCCGATACACAGCCAGCACGATCAGACAAACACCCGATACATTCGGGTGTTTTAATGTCACCATTGCAATGTTGCAATGATGATTGAAAGGAAACATCATGAAACTGAAAAAACTGGCATTGGCAGGACTTCTGGTATTGGTGTGTGGCACCGCTTTTGCTGAACATGGTCAGGGTTGCGGTAAAGGCAAATTTGATCATGCAAAATGGCAGGAACACCGCCTGGAGCATTTTGAAAAACACCAGGACAAATTGCACACGATTTTGCAATTAAGCAACGCACAGGAAGCGGCCTGGAAGACTTATCAGGCACAAATCAAACCTCAGGATAAAGCTGAACATCCTGACGTTGCAGAGCTGAATAAACTCAATACCCTGCAACGCCTGGATAAAATGGAAGCTTGGGATAAAGAGCGTGATTTGCGTCAAGCTGAGCGAGCCAAAGCGATTCGTACTTTCTATGCACAATTGAACGATGCGCAGAAAAAAGCCTTTGATGAAAATGCATTTCCCCAGCATTCCCATCATGACAAACCACATCACGAATAAACCACGATTGGTTTGATAAATACAACCGGCCACAACGGCCGGTTTTTGTGCTCAAATACTCAATTTAAAGCCAGAGATTTTTATGAATGACGGCCATTCCGAGACACATGTACTGGTGGTAGATGACGATGATGCGATTCGTGAGCTGTTGTGTGACTTTCTGCAAGACAATCAGCTGACCACCCATCAGGCAGCCAATCATGCACAAATGTGGCTTGCCTTGCAGCAACAAACACCAGATGTGATCATTCTCGATATCAATATGCCGCAACGTAACGGCATAGAATTGTGTCGAGAGCTGCGTGAATCTCCCAAGTATCGCCTTTTGCCCATTATCATGTTGACAGCACGCACCAGCTCCCTGGATACCATCATGGGCCTGGAAACTGGGGCTGATGACTACGTAGCCAAACCATTTGAACCCTTGGAACTCTTGTCCCGCATCCGCAGTGTGATTCGCCGCTCTCGGATGCAATCAGACTATCAAGCTGGCAAAAAAGCCAATGATGAGGCGGTTGACAGTGGCATTCTGCGTGTCATTGAGTTTAACGAGTGGAAACTGGATATCCAAAACCGCACATTGATAGACCAGAGCAATACCAGCATACCACTCTCCAATGCCGAGTTTAAATTCCTGCGCTTCATGTTGTTACACGCCAACCGCACCTTGAGCCGTGATCAACTGATGGAAGAAATGCATGGACGTGAAGCCGGACCATTTGACAGGTCAATAGACTTACAAATCAGCAGATTAAGACAGAAACTTGAAGTGGATACTAAGAATCCATCCATGATCAAAACATTGCGCAATGAAGGTTATTTACTCACCGCGGATGTCCGCTACCTTAAATAAGAGCAATCCATGATTAAAAAATTATTGGGCGCAATGTCGGTCCGCATTTTCCTCATTGCCATCATCGGTATCCTGCTGACAGCTACCGTGGTCAGCATGTTGGGACAACGCGATTTCCGCGAGAACGAAACACGCATGCGTGACCAGTTTGCCTTTGACCGTATTGAAAGCATGATCCGCATTCTGGAAGCGACCGTCCCCGAAAAACGTGCTGAGATACAAGACGTATTCAAGCGCATGGGCAGTCATGTCACCATCGGCGTACAACCACCACAAAATGCGCCTGTGCTACCAGCAGAACTCGCCAACCTCAACAACCTGTTGGTGCCAGAAGTCGCCGATTTGATCAGCCTGTCGAAACCCAGCCATTGCGCACCACGCAGAGGTCCGCCACCGCCACCCCCTTCTGCGTTTGGGAGCCCGCCGCCTCCACGCCCTCACGGTCAGTGCCTGGCAATCTATACGCATTTAGAAGACAACACGCCCATATTGATTGAAGTGCATTATGGAAGCCATCGTCCGCCAGGCGGACCGCCACACGAACGTAACCCAATGGCTATCTTGCTCGCATTGCTTGGACTGATCAGCATTATCTGGGCGGTGGCTTATGTTGCAACCCAGCCCTTGCGCAAACTGGCAAATGCGGCGCTGCAACTGGCCCATAACATTGAGCATCCGCCTTTAGCAGAAAATGAAGGCTCAACCGAAGTACGCCATGCTGCTAAAGCCTTTAACGAAATGCAACGCAGCATCCTCAAGCATATCCAGGAGCGAGGTTTTATTCTCGGTGCGATTGCGCACGACCTGCAAACCCCCCTTACCCGTTTACGGTTAAGGCTGGAAAAAGTCAAAGACCAGGAACTCAAGCAAGGCCTGATCAAAGACCTGACTGCCACACAGGAAATGGTCCGTGAGGGCCTGGACTTTGCCAGGTTATGTGGCGAGAACATCCACAAAAGCAAAATTGACATGACAGCGCTGGCAACGGCTGTATGTGATGATTTTGAAGAAGCCGGGGTTACCATCGACAGCCAATTATCCACGCAATCAATCACGATATGGGGCTCTGCACACTTACTCACTCGTTGCCTGACCAATTTACTGAATAACGCCACCGCGTATGCGAAAACACCCAAGCTCTCTCTCTACACTGAGGGCGAACACGTCATTTGCATCATTTCCGACGATGGCCCTGGCATCCCTGAGCAGGAACTTAGCAACGTACTAGAACCATTCCGCAGGGTAGAAGACTCGCGCTCGCGCCAGACAGGTGGTACCGGGCTGGGTCTTTCAATTGCGCGTATGATTGTTGAAAAACATGGCGGCAAGCTATCATTAAGCAACAAGCCACTGCCCGCTACAGGCCTGGTGGTTGAAATCAGGCTACCACTGTAATCACGCCAATCGAGATAGATTTTTGTTGAATGGCATAGGCGCCACAGTGTAGACTAGCGCCCTTGTCTAAGCTTGTGTTTACCGGCGCAAGACAGCATCAGGAGAAGTGGCAGAGCTGGTTGAATGTACCTGACTCGAAATCAGGCATACGTGAAAGCGTATCGGGGGTTCGAATCCCCCCTTCTCCGCCAGACATCAAAAAGTAGTCAAATCTTGGATTAAGCTTCTGTTTAAATACACAAGCAATGAAGCGCAGCCAATTACTCGACATCCAGACGGCTGATCGTTTGCTTAAAGATATCGACTGAAAAATCAGCGGCGGAGATGCAGCTTTCAATATCAATCTCATTGTCACTTATATCAATGTAGCCCATTCCCCAGTCATCATATAACCTGCCTTCCTGATGACCCGTCAGTACCACAATGATGTTTTTGTGGCGTTTATCTCGCTGAATGTTATGCCATAGCACATCAACAGCTTCTTCCTGCCCTTCAAAGTACTGGGTGAAATTGAGCCCGTCAAATAACAACACCCCTGTAATGCCATGAATACTATTCTCTGTTCTGGCCGTTCTGACAATAGCGGGGACAGCCATCACGTCATAATGCTCCTGGTTCAGAACACTTGTGTACAAAACAAATTTCATTGGCAGCCTTTAGTTTTTTGATGTTTTAGGATAGTAGCAGTTTTGCGCAAAACAATTGTAATAAATCTACTTAACACTTCATCTCGTTGTAAGGCGCTATTTGATCGCACACAGAAATTGAGGAGCCATCCTGCCGTTTTACAGAGGTCGATGGAATTGATTTTGGCATTATCCGAGATAGCTGACTATCGGGGACACAGGCAGCAATATTGAAAAAAAGTATTTTTCCGTCACGCAAGACTTACATTTAGACAGAGCAATAGCTACTCATGATGACTAAGATATCCCGCTGTGAGCAGTGATGGCAGTTGATAATTAAGAAGCGCTAGGTGAGTGCGCGGATTTCTGGCAAGTTCCGCCACCAGCCATATACGTCCATGCCACAACCAAATACGTAGCGGTTTGGCACTATCAGGCCCACCACATCCGCCTGTAAGGGTTTTTGCAGACCATTGTCTTTTTCCGTGAGTACAGCCGTCACAACTTGGCGGGCACCCGCTTCACGGCAATACTGCACGACAGCCGCCAAGGTGATCCCTTCATCGAGAATATCATCAAGCACAATCACTGTTTGCCCGGCAAGGTCCAGCTCAGGCTGTTTGCTCCAGACAATTTCATGACCCGCTGTTCCCTGGTAACGGTTGGCTTGCAAATAATCAAGCCGGGCTGGTAACGACAAGCGGCTCATCAGCTGTCCCGCCAGATATAGCCCGCCACGCATGACGCATAACAGCACCACAGATTCTGCACTCACGCTTTGTTGCAATTGGATAGCCATGCGGTCGATGGCGGAATTGACTTCCGATGCTGTAAACACAACATCAGAATGCGCCATCCAGAATGATGGCGCCTGGTTCTGGGGTGCTGTCATAAGGATTAGAAGTTGAGTGTTTTCAGGTAGGCTTTAAAACTATCGGCAATTTCCGGGTGTCGCAGCGCCAGCTCAACGTTTGCCTGCATAAAGCCCAGCTTGCTGCCGCAATCATAACGCTTACCTTTGTAACGATAGGCTTTTACCTTTTCATATTGCATGAGGGCGGAAATACCGTCAGTGAGTTGAATCTCGCCGCCCTTGCCTGGTTTGACATGTTCCAGGCAATCAAAAATACGTGGACTCAGCACATATCGGCCTACCACTGCCAGGTTAGAAGGCGCCTCTTCCGGTTTTGGTTTTTCCACCATGCCCTTAACTTCAAGCAGGTCATCCGTTTCAGCAATGGCATCTACCACCCCATAACTGCTGGTTTCTTCAGGAGCCACTGTTTCAATTCCCAGGATAGAGCACTGATGTTGATCATACACATCAACCATTTGCTTGGTGATGGAAACATCGCCGCACAACAGGTCATCCGCCAGCAACACGGCAAATGGTTCATCACCCACCACTGGTTTGGCGCATAACACTGCATGACCCAAACCCAAGGCTTGTGACTGGCGGATAAACACGCAGCTCACACCTTTAGGCAAAATACTGTGCACGATGTCCAGCAGCTTTTGTTTGCCAGCCGCTTCGAGTTCGGCTTCCAGTTCATAGGCTTTGTCAAAATGGTCGGCAATCGAACGTTTATTTCGGCCTGTGATAAAAATCAGCTCGGTCGCGCCAGCAGCAATGGCTTCTTCAGCCGCATATTGAATCAGCGGTTTATCCACGACAGGCAGCATTTCCTTGGGACTGGCTTTGGTCGCTGGTAGAAAACGCGTACCGAGACCTGCAACAGGGAAGACTGCTTTTGTAATTTTTTTCATGGTCGTATCCTAAAAATCAAAAGTAATTATAAAAAATATGCGGGCAGTCATATAACTAAAATATCAATCGATAGTCATCTGACTTAAATTATAAATATAGATTTCAATTTTAATAAAAGAACTGTGCTGGCCAGAATCGCCGTGACTGCATTTGCAATAATCACTGGCCAATCCTGGATCAAGATGCCGTAGATAAACCAAAGCACCACCCCCGTCGTAAAAATCATGTACATGGGCAAGGAAATTCCGCTTAAATCCCGTGTCCGCCAGGACTGGATGACTTGTGGCACGAATGCAAGCGTTGTGCAAACGGCTGCCACTGAACCAATACAGGTATTCAACACACTCATTTCAAATCTTCTACTTCGGCACCAAATGCCTGTAACTTAAGTTTTTTCAACTGGTCGCGATATTGGGCTGCCTTCTCGAACTCCAGGTTCTTGGCCGCATCGTGCATGGCTTTTTCGATGCGCTTGAGCTCTTTGGTCAATGCCTTCTCGCTCATGCTTTCATAAGTCGCTTGTTCTTGTGCGGCCTTACGCTCACGCTGTGCTTCATCTTTATCATAAACGCCTTCAATAATATCCTTGATACGCTTGGTCACACCTTTAGGGGTAATGCCGTGCTCGGCGTTAAACGCCAACTGGATTTTACGTCTGCGATCCGCTTCATCCATGGCCAGCTTCATGCTGCGCGTGATGCTATTGGCATAAAAAATCACCTTGCCGTTCAAGTTACGTGCCGCCCGTCCTGCAGTCTGGATCAATGAGCGCTCGGAGCGCAGAAAACCTTCTTTATCCGCATCCAGCACAGCCACCAGCGAGACTTCAGGAATATCCAGGCCCTCACGCAGCAGGTTAATCCCCACCAGCACATCAAATTCGCCCAAGCGCAAATCACGGATAATTTCAACGCGTTCTACCGTATCGATATCACTGTGTAAATAACGCACCTTCACGCCATGTTCGCTGAGGTAATCTGTCAGGTCTTCAGCCATACGCTTGGTCAATGTGGTGGCCAGTACGCGTTCGCCGACTTCTACACGCAACTTGATCTCGCCAAGCAAGTCATCTACCTGGGTATCAGCCGGTTTCACGGTGATTTCAGGATCCACCAATCCGGTGGGGCGCGCAATCATCTCAACCACTTGCTGCTGATGCTCTTTTTCATAATTAGCGGGGGTGGCAGAGACAAAAACGCATTGCCGCATAATGCGCTCAAACTCTTCAAACTTAAGTGGCCGGTTATCCATGGCCGACGGCAGGCGCCAGCCATAATCCACCAGGTTAGCCTTGCGTGAACGGTCACCCAGATACATGCCCCCAATTTGCGGGACTGTGACATGGCTCTCGTCAATGATCATCAGCGCCTGTTCTGGCAGGTAATCAATCAGCGTCGGCGGTGGATCACCTGGGTTGCGACCGGTCAGATGACGGCTATAGTTTTCAATGCCCTTGCAAAAGCCGATTTCATTAAGCATTTCCAAGTCAAACCGGGTACGCTGCTCTATGCGCTGCGCTTCTACCAGTTTGTTTTCACTGAGGAAAAAACTCACACGCTGGCGCAATTCCTCCTTAATGGTTTCCATCGCCCGCACGGTGGCTTCACGCGCAGTCACATAATGGCTGGAAGGGAAAATGCGGAAGTTATGAATTTTGTTGAAGACTTGACCTGTCAACGGGTCAAATAATTGAATCGTATCAATTTCATCATCAAACAGGCTGATGCGCACGGCAGTTTCGCTGTTCTCGGAGGGGAACACATCAATAATATCGCCCCGCACGCGGAAGCAGCCACGGCCAAAATCAAAATCATTGCGGTCATACTGCATGGCAATCAGGTGCGCCACAATGTCTTTTTGCGAAATTTTCTTGCCCTGGTGGATATGCAATACCATGCCATGGTACTCACCGGGGTCACCAATACCATAAATCGCCGACACCGTTGCCACGATCACGGCATCTTCACGTTCCAGCAAGGCTTTGGTCGCAGACAAACGCATCTGCTCAATATGGTCGTTAATGCTGGAATCTTTTTCAATAAACAGGTCGCGCGAAGGCACATAGGCTTCGGGCTGGTAGTAGTCGTAATAGCTCACAAAATACTCGACCGCATTATTGGGGAAAAACTCCCTGAACTCGCTGTAAAGCTGTGCGGCCAGTGTCTTATTAGGCGCCATGACAATGGCTGGTTTACCTGTACGGGCAATCACGTTAGCCATGGTATAGGTTTTGCCAGAGCCAGTGACTCCCAGCAGGGTCTGAAACTTCAAGCCGTCATGGATACCCTGCGTCAATTTTTCAATCGCTTGCGGCTGGTCACCAGCAGGCGGAAAAGGCTCGTGCAATTCATATTTACTGCCAGGGAAAGTGACGATCACAAGAACAATCTGGGAACAAGAATAATATGAGCTCTATTTTAACTGTTTTTGCCGTCTCAGGCGTATGATTTACATTCTAGTCACTTGATTAGCGCATGAACTTTTACCACAAGAACCAGTCAGTTCATCAACAATAAAACGACCCAAGGGATCACGTGAGACATTTTCTACTAGCATTGCTGGCAGTAACCGCATCTACTGCACAGGCTTTCGACCAACAGGCATTGATGGATTCTTACTCTGGCGTGGTCATGATACGTGGATACAACCAGGATGGGGGCATGGCCTATGGCTCTGGTGTCGTGGTGGCAGAAAATGCAGTGGTGACAAATTGCCACGTCATGCGCGCCACCAAACAACCCTGGGTTTCGCGTGGTGAAGACAGTTATTCCATTACTGAGGTACGCGCAGATGCCTGGCATGATCTCTGCCTGGTCACTACCCACAATATGCCGTTCAAGCCAGTGCCTCGCGGCAACAGCCTGTCACTGACACGGGGGCAGGAAATTACAGCGATTGGTCACTCCAATGGTGCCCCTGCCCCACTCACTTCCAGAGGGGAAATACAGGGCCTATATCCCACCACTGCTGGCAATATGATACGCAGTAGCGCAAAGTTCCTGATGGGCGCCAGCGGTAGCGGATTGTTTGACATGCAAGGCAGGCTGGTTGGGATTAATACTTTTAAAACTGCTGGTCGCGGTGGCAGCATACACTTCGCCCTGCCGGTTGAATGGCTGGAAACCTTGGAAAAAATGCCAGCAAGTAGCGATTTTCCTATCAGTGGCAAAGCCCTGTGGGAAGAAGATGAGGACAAGAAACCTTTTTATATGCGGGCAGCCGTGCCGGAATCCCGTCAGGACTGGGCGGCACTGGAAAAAATAAGTGTGCAATGGACACAGCAAGAAGTCAGCAGTGCAGACGCATGGTTTAGCCTGGGCCTGTCACAACAATCGTTAAAACAATTTGAAGCCGCCGCCATCTCTTTCGATAAAGCAGTTGCATTAGACAACCAATTTATAGAGGCCTGGTTCAGGCGCGGCGAAGTGGCACAACAGCTGGGCGACATACAAACCGTACACAGGGTTGAAACGCGGCTGCAACAAATTGATCCTTTGCTAGTCACGGCTTACCAGGCATATCTTGGTTGCGGGCATGGCTGCTAAAAATAATGCTTTCACTGTTGGTCTTGAAAAACACTCGCTGCAGCTTCCACAGCCGAGTGTTTTTGCGTAGAATATCGCGTTTTTCATTTTTTTGCAGGCTGCATTCATGCATCGCCTGCCCGAGCAAAATACGACCTCTACAAGGAAGCAATCTTGAGCCAAGCTGCCGCCAACGTGCTGTCTGCGCGTGTCTTATCGATTAAAGAATCCCCCACTCTGGCCATTACTGCCAAAGCGGCTAAATACAAGTCAGAAGGCCGCCCGATTATTGGCTTGGCCGCTGGTGAACCTGACTTTGATACACCGCAGCATATTAAAGATGCCGCCAAAGCAGCGATTGATGCAGGCTATACCAAATACACACCGGTCAGCGGCATTCCGGCGCTGAAAAAAGCCATCGTCAACAAATTCAAGAATGAAAACGGTTTTGACTATGCCGTGAATGAAGTGATTGTCGGCGTCGGCGGCAAGCAGACCATTTTCAACCTTTGCCTGGCGGTGTTGAATCCTGGCGACGAAGTGATTGTGCCTGCCCCTTACTGGGTCAGCTATGCAGACATCGCCATGGTGGCCGAGGCCAAACCAGTGATTATCGAATGCGGCATTGAACAAGGCTTTAAATTGCTGCCAGCCCAACTGGAAGCCGCCATCACTGCCAAGACCAAACTGGTGATGTTTAACTCCCCTTCCAATCCTACCGGCGCCGTATATACCTTAGACGAATTAAAAGCCTTGGGTGAAGTATTGTTAAAACACCCGCATGTACTGGTCGCAACAGACGACATGTACGAGCACGTCAACCTGACTGGTGAAAAATTCCATAACATCCTCAATGCTGCGCCCAGCCTCAAAGACCGCTGCATCGTATTGAACGGTGTTTCCAAAGCGTACTCAATGACCGGCTGGCGTATCGGCTATGCCGCAGGCCCGGCTTACATCATTAAAGCGATGGAAATCCTGCAAAGCCAGTCAACCAGTAATCCGGCGTCTATTTCACAATATGCAGCAGAAGCCGCACTGAGTGGTTCGCAAGACTGTATCAAGCCGATGGTGGCCGCTTTCCGCGAGCGCCATAAATATGTGGTTGACCGCTTTAACGCCATGCCTGGCTTAAGTTGCCTGATGGCAGGCGGCGCATTCTATGCATTCCCGGATGCACGCCAAGCCATTACCAATCTGCATCAAGCGGGCAAAATAAAAGAGACGACTGATATGGCCCTGGCAGAATACCTGCTTGAAGAACACAATGTCGCCGTGGTGCCTGGCTCTGCGTTTGGTGCTGAAGGTTACTTCCGTATCTCGTTTGCTACCAGCATGGAAAACCTGCGCGAAGCGCTGGACCGCATAGAAAAAGCACTGAGCTAATATAAACACTTAGCTAATTAAACAAAGTGCCACCCAATAAAAAAGCGCCGAATGGCGCTTTTTTATTGGATTCGCTTGGATTCGTTGAGGTTAAGAATCTTTAATCAGGTCATTCAGCAAGCTTTGCTGCAAAGCCACTTCACTCGGCAGTCCAGTACTTGCCATCAGGTCGGCCATGCCGCCCATCTCCGCCCCTACCGGCTGGGCCATAGCGTGATCCTGAATCAGATCTTCAATATTCAAGCTGGAGCCATGTTCAGCCTCCGGCAAAACCGTTGCAGCAAACGCAGCAAAGCTATTTTCAGCAGGCATCTCCCTAAGGAGGCCAGATAAGTCCAATACATCCTCGCCAGACAGTGCTGACGCTAACACTTGTTGTAACAACCATGGATGAATCGCATCGTCACTGGCATCGGCGGCATACTGGCTTGTCAGTTGCGTCGTCATGGTAATGGCTTGTTGCCCGCTGAACTGCATCGCGTCACCTGTAATGGTTGCCAGCGATAATACACTTCCGGCAGTTGTCATCACCACCTGGTCACCTTCACGCAACAGATCGCCAACGGCGAGCAGGCGATGCTGACCACGGCCATCAACCACCTCCACTTGACCCTCTATACTCGCTACTGTTCCTATCATGGTTCGCATACCCTTCTCCTACCCTGCATTATAAGCCAGCACTCTGCTAAAGCCGCGCGTGTCAAGAATAATTGCATCCAAAATTACAAATATTTTCCTCAAAATGACTGTTAATTAGGCAATTTGTTTCGACCATTCGCACCCAGAAAAAAATATAAAAATTTTCGCAAAAAGTAGTTGACCAAGGGCCGAGGCCTCAGTAATATAGCGCCTTCAAACGACGTACCGATTCCTCAATAGCTCAGTCGGTAGAGCGCCGGACTGTTAATCCGTAGGTCCCTGGTTCGAGCCCAGGTTGAGGAGCCAAATAAAATAAAGCCTTGCAGAAATGCAAGGCTTTTTGCTTTTAGGCAGTCGTTATAAAAACGTCTTTTATGCGCCAGCAACGACAGGCGTATTCCATTCGTTTTGAAAACGACGCGCATCTTCGTCACTTTTTGAATTCAGGCCAATTAGAATCCCGCCATTTTTAACATCCGCTTCGTATTCCTTCAAAGTATCCTCCGGGATACCCCAGCCAATCAAGGCACCGACCAAGCCAGCGGTCACCCCGCCTGCCCCCGCCCCGGCGACACCAGCTGCTAATGGGCCAGCAATCACCAATCCTAGCCCTGGCAAAGCAAGCACGGTACCCGCAGCTGCAATGGCCGCTGCAATTGCTCCTGCCGTGGCGCCAATCGCGCCACCCACAGCCGCGCCTTCGGCCGCTTTATTGCCAACCTCTGTTTCCAATGTGGCATTTTTACCGTAATAACGCTCACGCGTCTCTTCGGACATGATCACGTTAATATCATTCGCGCTGTAACCCGCTTGGGTAGCGGCTAGATAGGCGCGCTCTGCACTGTCTTGATCTCTAAATAAACCCGTTACTGTTGTCATAGTCATCTCCAAAATTGTTTCTTACAGGAGCACAAAGTATAAGAAGGTGTGTATACAGCGACGAGTGTCATTGCGCTGATATGACTGTAGGATAATAAGTAGTGAATTTTTTGATGAATCTGACGGTATAACGTAACTAATATTGTATTGCGGAGTATCGGGGATGGATAAGATGTCGGTTTAAGCACAAGTTAATCTGACTCGGCTTGCACAAATACGCCTACCCTCAGGCATCAACCCACAATTTCTGTAAAGCCAGCTTTGTCAGGCAAACTTAATACGCTGAATAGTGGTCAATGCTAATAGTATTTGCGGGCAGCTCAATCTCTACCGGGCTGACGCGGAATGTGTCGCATGTGATGTAAAGGACAAGCATGTCTGAATTGGCATTGACGTTAGCAAGAATCCAGTTTGGGTTCACCATCTCGTTTCACATCGTGTTTCCGGCAATCACCATCGGTTTGGCAAGCTATCTTGCAGTATTAGAAGCCAGCTGGTTAAAAACCAGGCAAACGGTGTATCTTGATTTATACCATTTCTGGGTCAAGCTGTTTTCTTTATGCTTTGGCATGGGCGTGGTTTCTGGCCTGGTCATGGCTTACCAATTTGGCACCAACTGGTCGGGGTTTTCCAATGTCGCAGGCAGTGTGACCGGGCCATTGCTGGCTTATGAAGTACTCACCGCTTTTTTCCTCGAAGCCGGGTTTCTAGGGGTCATGCTGTTTGGCTGGAATAAAGTGGGACCGGCCCTCCACTTTACTGCGACATTGATGGTGGCAATAGGCACTTTGGTGTCCGCCACCTGGATCCTGGCATCCAACAGCTGGATGCAAACGCCACAGGGTTTTGAACTGGTCAATGGCAAAGTGATCCCCGTCGATTGGTTAAAAATCATCTTCAATCCATCCTTCCCCTACCGCCTGGTGCATATGGTGATTGCCGCCTATCTGGCGACAGCGCTCTTTGTGTCTGCGGCAGCGGCCTGGCAACTGTTGCGAGGCAAAAACAATCCTGCCGTACGCAAAATGATGTCTATGGGCCTATGGCTGATTCTGTTGATTGCGCCTTTGCAAGTGGTGATAGGCGACATGCACGGGCTCAATACCCTTCAACACCAGCCTGCTAAAATTGCAGCCATCGAGGGCCACTGGGAAAATAAGGCCAATGAACCTACGCCCCTCATCCTCATGGCATGGCCAGATATGGCACAGGAAAAAAACCATTTTGCACTGGAAATCCCGGTACTGGGCAGCCTGATCCTGCGTCACTCGCTGACAGAACAGATTCCGGCACTCAAGGAATTTCCTGCCGATGAAAGGCCTAACGCCACCATTGTATTCTGGACTTTCCGTATCATGGTGGGCCTGGGCATGCTCATGATATTGCTGGCCGCGACCTCACTATGGTTACGCTATAAAAACCAGTTATATCAACATAAGACATTTCTGCGATTTGCAGTCGCCATGGGGCCTACCGGCGTCATTGCCATCCTGGCAGGTTGGTTAACCACAGAAATCGGCCGGCAGCCCTGGGTGGTGTATGGTGTATTACGCACAGCGGATGCCGTGACCCCTCACACGACCAGTGAAGTGGCAGTGACATTGGCACTGTTTGTCCTGATTTACCTGGCCGTGTTCGGCATGGGGACGATGTATGTGCTGAGGTTAATCAACACCGGGCCCAAAACCGGCGAAGCCTTGCAGGGTGATGCCATCTCCATCAATCCCAGCGATGTGGATGAATTTGCACTGGCGCCAGAGTTTCACCCCGATGCCAAGACGCCCTCTTCCGGAAAGGAACAATAAATGGACTTATCACTGGTATGGGCCATCATTATCCTGTTTGGCATCATGATGTACATCATCATGGATGGCTTTGATCTAGGCATCGGCATCCTGTATCCTTTTTTCAAGGAAAAAGATGACCGGGACTTAATGATGAATACCGTGGCACCAATCTGGGATGGCAACGAAACCTGGCTGGTGCTTGGAGGCGCAGGGTTGCTGGCGGCGTTTCCGCTGGCTTATTCGGTGATTTTAAGTGCCCTTTCACTGCCTTTGCTGTTTATGCTCATGGCGCTCATTTTCCGCGGGGTGGCTTTTGAGTTCCGGTTCCGCGCTACGGATACGGAGCGGCACTTCTGGGACAAGGCTTTTCTAGGCGGCTCGATTGCGGCTACCTTTTTTCAGGGCATGACGCTGGGTGCTTACCTGCAAGGCATTAAAATGGCGAATCAGGCCTATGCTGGCGGGCCGCTGGACTGGATTTCGCCCTTTTCGCTGTTTACCGGCGTAGGCCTGCTGGTGACTTACGCGCTGTTAGGCAGTACCTGGCTGATCTTTAAAACCACTGGCGAACTGCAAGCCACATGCTACAAACTCTCGCAACGTATTTCCATCGTGCTGTTCGCCATTATCATCATCATTAGCATTTGGACACCCCTGATGGACAGCCGCATTGCGGAGCGCTGGTTCACGCTGCCCAACCTGCTCTGGCTGGCACCCGTGCCCTTGCTGGTCGTATTCGTTTTTTACAAGCTACAAGCCGCCCTGAAGGCCAAGGCCGAAACCAGCCCATTCATCTATACGCTGTGTCTGGTTCTGCTTGGCTATGCAGGTTTAGGCATCAGCATCTGGCCCAATATTATCCCGCCAGAAATGACCATACAGGCCGCCGCCGCACCGCCACAAAGTCAGGCCTTCGCGCTGGTAGGTGCTGTCATCATTATCCCGATTATTCTTATCTATACCGCCTGGGGTTATTATGTGTTCCGCGGCAAGGTCAAACCAGGTGAGGCCTACCATTAATGCAGCAAGCCCCTAAACGCGACACAACTAAAAGCAACCTGGCTAAACGGCTAGGATGGATGATACTGATCTGGTTGGCCAGCATTACTACGCTGGCCGCCATGAGTCTGCTCATGAAACTATTAATGAAGGCAGCAGGGTTTAACAATTAAATTATCGACCTGGCAAAGCCTTTAATTAAAAATACCTGAAAATAAATGGAAGGGAGTTGAGAAATGATCACGCTCAATGTGAATGGAAAAGAGCACGCGCTGGATGTCACGGACGACACACCCATATTGTGGGCATTGCGTGATGTGATCGGGCTAACGGGCACCAAGTTTGGCTGCGGCAAGGCGTTGTGTGGTGCCTGCACTATCCATCTGGATGGCCAGGCTACGCGTTCCTGTATCACGCCGGTTTCATTGGCGAGTGGCAAGAAAATCACCACTATAGAATCCATAGGCGAGACTGAAGTCGGCAAACGTATACAAGAAGCCTGGCTGGCGCTCGATGTGGTGCAGTGTGGTTACTGCCAGTCTGGTCAAATCATGAGCGCATCGGCCCTGTTAGCGCAAACACCCAATCCCTCTGATGAAGATATCGACAACGCGATGTCTGGCAATATTTGCCGCTGCGGCACCTATCCGCGGATCAAGGCTGCCATCAAAAATGCCGCCAAGGTCAAGGCCTGAGGCCGAGAAAGGATACCAGCATGAGCACCTCCGACAAAACACCCGCAAACTCCGAAACCCTTTCTGAGCATGGCATGAAACGCCGCAATTTCATCATTGCCGGTGCTGCTGCAGGCGGCGGCCTGCTCATAGGCTTTGCGCTACCAAAAATGTTTGAAGACAAAGACGGCCACTCCACCCCAGCAAACAGTGAAGAGGCGGCCAGGGATGCATTTAGCCCGAATGCCTTTATCCGCATTGATAAAGAAGGCGTGGTCACCCTCGTCATGTCCAAGGTAGAGATGGGTCAAGGCACGTTCACCTCTATTACCATGCTGATTGCCGAAGAGCTGGGCGTAGACCCGGCACAGGTCAAATTGGCACAAGCCCCTGCAGATGAAAAGAAATACGCTGATCCACTATTAGGCGGACAGGTCACTGGCGGCTCGACCTCTATCCGTGGCGCCTGGGAACCCATGCGTAAGGCCGGTGCCGTCGCAAGGACCATGCTGGTCAGTGCAGCCTGCCAGGACTGGAATGTGGATGCCAAAGACTGCCGTGTAGAAAATGGTTACGTGTTACACACTGGCTCAGACAAAAAAATAGGCTATGGCGAGCTGGTCGAAAAAGCAGCTAAGCTTCCCGTGCCCCAAGAAGTCACCCTTAAAGAAGCCAAAGAGTTCACCCTCATAGGCAAGCCCATCAAACGGCTGGATTCCCCACAGAAAGTAAATGGTCAAGCCGTGTATGGCATTGATGTGCGGCAACCCAACATGAAAATTGCCACCGTGGCAATGAGTCCGGTATTGGGCGGCAAAGTCGTTTCTGTCGATGATTCAAAAGCGCGCACCATTAAAGGGGTACGCAAGATTGTGAAGCTGGACGATGCCGTCGCCGTCATTGCCGACCATATGTGGGCAGCCAAGCAAGGGTTGGCCGCGCTCGACATCAAATGGGATGGTGGCCGCAATGAAACGCTGATGATGAAAGACATCGTCCAGCAGCTCAACCAGGCCTCCAGCGACAAAGGCCGCGCGGCGCCAGGCGCAGTGGCCCGTTCAGATGGCAATTTCAAAGAAGCGTTTGCCAAAGCGGATGAGAAGTTTGAAGCCACATATCAATTGCCCTTCCTCTCCCATGCGGCCATTGAGCCCATGAATGCCACGGTACATGTGCAAAAAGACCGTTGCGATGTGTGGGTAGGCACCCAGGTCCCGGCCATGGCACAGGCAGGTGCGGTGGGCATTACCAAACTGCCGCCGGAAAAAGTATTTATCCATAACCATCATATTGGTGGCGGCTTTGGCCGCCGCCTGGATGTGGATTTCATCAACCAAGCAGTGGCGATTGCCAAGACGGTGGATTATCCAGTCAAACTGGTGTGGACGCGCGAGGAAGACATGCAGCACGGCATTTACCGCCCGTATTATCACGACCGCCTCTCTGCCGGGCTGGATAAGGACGGCAATATCACGGCCTGGCAACACCAGGTGACCGGCTCTTCCATCATGGCACGCTGGATTCCACAGTTCTTCAAAAATGGGCTGGACTCGGATGCGGTAGAAGTGGCCCGGGAACCCTTGTATGCGCCTGCCAATATTTTTGTCGAATATATCCGGCAAGAGCCGCCTGGTATAGTCACCGGCTGGTGGCGTGGCGTCGGCGCTACACATAATACGTTTATGGTGGAAAGCTTTATTGATGAGCTGGCACACAAAGTTGGCAAAGATCCTTTGGAATATCGCCTGGCCAACATGAAAAACTCCCCCCGCGCGAAACATGTACTTGAAGTGGCAGCCAAACAAGCAGGATGGGGTCAACCTTTACCCAAAGGGTCAGGACGAGGATTGTCAGTCCAATACGCTTTCGGCACTTATGTAGCGCAGGTGGCGGAACTGGAAGTCAAAGAGGAGGAGGTACACATCAAACGCGTGGTCTGTGTGGTCGACTGCGGCATGGTGGTGAACCCTGACCATGTCAAAGCACAAATGGAAGGCGGCATTAATTTCGGCATTTCCGGCGCTTTATGGGGTGAAATCACCATCAACAATGGCAAGGTGGAACAAAGCAACTTTGACAACTACCGCGTGATGCGCATGCGTGAATCACCCGTGATTGAAGTTCATCTTGTACAAAGCAGCGAAGCGCCCGGTGGCATTGGTGAGCCAGGCACAGCAGCCATCGCGCCTGCACTCACGAATGCGATTTTTGCGGCGACCGGCAAGCGCATACGCAACTTGCCAATTAAAAATAGCCTGACCGCGGCCTGACGCAATCAAACATAGGTACTTCTTAACCAGGCCGCAAAAAAAGGAGCTTCACGCTCCTTTTTTTATGGAAAAACGCATTTAATGTTTGGCGCTCATGCCGATCTTGGCCTGTAATTGCTGCGGATCAACCTCACCCTCCATGTCACAGAGTTCTTCCATGATTTCGGCTTTGCGAGAAGTGATCATTGCACCCATTTCCTTGAGGTCTACCTTTTTAGATTCGCGCACCATAGGAAACATTTCTGTCTCTTCCTCTTCCACATGGTGTGTAATGTATTCGCCCAGCACAGTGACTTTGGCATCGTACATGGGATCCTCAGGACTCATGCTCAGTATTTGTGTAATCAATTCTTTGGCGCTGTCATGCTCTACTTTGGCCTCATTCAGCAGGTCGTCATCGTCAATGGCTTCACGGGTAGCTGGGTAAAAGATTTCCTCTTCAGCTATCGTATGCGCAATCAGCTCCGCACAGATTTTGTTGGCAATCTGTGTTTTGCCTTCTATGTCCTCTTTTTCGGCTAACTTATCAAACTGTTTGAACATCTTTTTCACTTCGGCATGATCCTGCTTGAGCAAAACGATGGCGTCGTGTTTGACGGAATTTGAATTCTTGGGACTTGACTGTTTGTTGCCGACCGCCTGTTTGCCAGTGGCTGGTTTGCTGGACTTCATGTTTTCTTCTGTTCTCATGCTACTCTCCTAACGTCGTAGTTAAAATAATGTGGTAGAGCGCAAATCTTGCCTTTAAGTCATTAAGATCAATAGGCTGGATTAACTGATCTTTTTGTCAGATTTGCTTTACAAGGTCAAAAGCGATCAGCTTGCAATTTTTTTGGGCTAAGAATACGCAAGGAATTTTTCTTGCTTATTCAAATCCAACCCGTTTACCATGCCAGTGAAAAGGCAGGTAACTTCACCACCGACCCCTATCCGAATGACGACCGAGAAAAAAACAAAATGGCGGCGTTTGCGGGCTTGTAGCGCCTGCGACCTGGTCAGTGCCATCCCCGTACTGCGCCCCGGCGAACATGCCTGCTGTCCGCGCTGTGGTCATGTGTTGGCCAGACGGCACTTGCACCCCGTGCAACGCAGCATTGCGCTCGCCATGAGTGCATTACTCAGTTTATTGATTGCCATTGCGTTCCCGTTTATCAGCATGGATACCAATGGCCTGGATACGCAGATTGAGCTACCGCAGACAGCCCTGACCCTGGTCAACGTGCATCAACCGATTGTTGCACTGATTGTGAGTTGTACCGCCATTTTCTTGCCGGCTTTGTACCTGATAGGGGTGATTCTCATGCAGGCCAATGTGTTACGTCGCGTGCCGCGCGCTCATAGCGACGTGATTGCCCGCCTGTTTTCACGCCTGCACCCGTGGATGATGGCCGATGTATTCATGATTGCCGCACTGGTCAGCCTGGTGAAACTCACCGAGATTGGTGAGGTTCAGCTGGGCGCCTCCTTCTGGGCCTACTGCGTGTTTGCGTTGTTATTACTGATGACCACACGCTCTGTGGATATCGACTGGTTATGGTTCAGGCTGGCCGGGGAGCCGCCTCCCGATACGCGACTGCGTTGCGGCACGAGTGCTGCCGAACAGCATGCCATCGGTTGCACCACTTGTGGCCTGATTAACATGCTCCCGGCCACCGCTTCTGACAGAGGGCATACTTGTAGCCGCTGTGGCAGTAACCTGCATATGCGCAAACCCAATAGCCTGGAATACACCTCGGCCTTGTTGCTGACAGCGGTCATTTTATACGTCCCGGCCAATGCCTACCCGATGATGATTACCACTTCGCTGGGCCAAACACATGCCTCAACGATTATTGGCGGCATGCTGGAGTTATGGCAACATGGCTCAGAACCGATTGCCGTGGTGATTTTTGTGGCCAGCGTGCTGGTGCCGATTTTCAAAGTGCTGATATTAGTACTATTGTCATGGCTGGCAAGATACCCCGGCCCTTTGAACGCAAAGCAGAAAACCGGGCTTTACCGCCTGACCGAATTGATAGGCCGCTGGTCCATGGTCGATGTGTTTGTCGTTGCCATCATGGTGGCATTGATACAATCGGGCAACCTGATGTCGGTTTTTCCCGGCCCGGCTGCCCTTGCCTTTTGCGCGGTGGTGATCACCACCATGCTGGCAGCCATGACATTTGATCCACGCCTGCTATGGGATACCCAGGGAAATACGCATGACAGAGAATAACCATATGCTGGCTAATGTCAGCAAACAAGCGAGAATTTCACCGATCTGGATTGTGCCTATCGTGGCCCTTCTGATCGGGCTGTGGCTGATTTATGACAACTACACCAAGGCTGGCAAGCAAATTATCTTGTCCATGACCAATGCCGAGGGCATAGAGGCCGGCAAGACAAAAATCAAGGTACACAGCGTGGATATCGGGCAGGTGGAACAAGTCACTTTATCAGAAGATCTGGGACATATAGAAGTCATCGCGCGCATTACGCCAAAAGCCGAACCCATGCTAGTCAAGGATACCCAGCTCTGGGTGGTCAAACCGCGTATCGGGCTGGAAGGCATCAGTGGTCTTAATACCGTCATCTCTGGCGCATATATTGAATTGCAACCTGGTAAAAGCGCAGAAGAAACCGACCAGTTTAATGTGCTGGACCAGCCACCCATTTCACTTAATGGCGCCAAGGGCGTGCATGTCAACCTGATCGGCAAAGTCGGCAATGCCTTGCGTGTAGGCGACCCGGTGACTTACCAGGGTTTGCGCGTCGGCCGTGTCGTCAGCGCGGTATTCGACCCCAAGCAGCGCCAGATGAAGCACGAACTGTTTATCGAACATCCTTATGATGTATTGGTTACCGAAAACTCACGTTTTTGGACCACAGTGGGCATAGACGTCAAGCTGGATTCCGAAGGCTTCAAAGCCAATATTCCTACGGTTGAATCAATGATCGCAGGCGGGGTCAGTTTTGGGCATGCGGATGACCGTCCTATGGGCAAACCAGTCGTCTCCGAAACCACATTTGAGCTCTACGCCAATGAAGACGCTGCACGCCAGCAGATTTACGACCAGTTCATTGAATATGTCTTGCTGGTAGATGATACCGTGCGCGGGTTATCCAAAGGTGCCCCCGTGGAGTTCAGGGGCTTGCGTATAGGCACGGTGATCAGCGTACCGTGGAAATTCAATTCGCCTGAGCGCAAAAAGGATTTCCGTTATGCGATTCCGGTCCTCATCCATTTGGAGCCTGGCCGTCTGGCAGAGAATGGCAAGGCTGACCTCCAGGAATGGAAAGACAGGATGCATCATATGTTGCAGCGTGGTCTGCATGCCACCCTTAAATCCGGCAACCTGATTACCGGCTCGGTCTTTGTCGACCTGAATATGGACCAGCATGTCCACAAAACCTACCGCACCCAACGCTTTGAAGGTCTACCAGTGATGCCCACCACGGCTACCAACCTGGCGCAAATTGAGCAAAAACTGTCTGACCTGCTGGATAAACTGAACCGGCTCAATGTGGAGCCAGTCCTTTCCGGCCTGGATAAAAACCTGCAGCAATCTGAAAAAACCATGCAGGAAATCCGCGCCCTGAGCCAACAGGTCAACCAGTTGCTGAACCAGCCTGACGTGCAACAAATGCCGTCTAATATGAACCAGACCATGCAGGAGTTGCGCGCCACCATGCAAGCGTTGCGCGGCACCTTGCAAGGCCTTTCGCCGGAGTCTACGGCCTACCAGGAGCTCACTACCACCCTGCAGCGCCTGGATAAGGCTTTGCGGGATATCCAGCCATTGGCGCGGACCTTGAACGAGCAGCCCAATGCCATCTTGTTTGACCGTAAACCCGGCAATGACCCTGTGCCATTGGCCCCCGCCAAACCGTAAGGAATTGATGGCTTATGACAATCTC
Source organism: Methylophilus sp. TWE2 (assembly GCF_001183865.1). Classification (NCBI taxonomy): domain Bacteria; kingdom Pseudomonadati; phylum Pseudomonadota; class Betaproteobacteria; order Nitrosomonadales; family Methylophilaceae; genus Methylophilus; species Methylophilus sp. TWE2. The sequence continues at coordinate 1,331,510 of NZ_CP012020.1, read as the reverse complement.
TACAATGACCTCAACAAGACATTTCCGGTTTGGCATGCTGCTGATACTGACCCTCAGTCTCGGCGCGTGCTTTCAATCCAATCCGCCGGTTAAAACCGAGCGCTACAGCCTGCCGGAAGTCAGCGCTCCACAACGAGATAGCCCCTCGGTAAGCACAACGACCAACACATTGCTACTAAACCGTATCCAGCTGGCCGACTACCTGGATACTGACCGCATCGTGATACAGCTCGATGACATTACCATGCGCCCTGCACGTGATCACTTGTGGGTAGACAACCTGTCGCAAGAATTACGCCGTGGGCTGCGTACACGCCTGGCCAGCCGGCTGGCCCATGTCATCGTGGTCGACCCACAACCGGGCCTGGCAGTCGCTTCTAACAGCCTGAATATCACCATAGACCAGTTCCATGGTCATATGCAGGGCTATGCTGTGCTCAGTGGGCAATGGCAATCAGGAGGCTCATCCCTGCCACCCCAATCATTCAGGTTCACGACCCCACTGGCTGAGGATGGCTATCCTGCCCTGGTACGCGCCATGGGGCATAATCTGGACTTGCTGTGTGACCAGATTGCCAAGCAATGGCAACCCTCTTCGTCACCATGACAAAAAATGCCGATGAAAACCCAACGATAGGCTAGAGCCTGTTAACGCTCAATGGTCGATGTTGCGCAACGAATAAATGCTCTCCAGCAGCGGCAACTGAAATAGCGTTAACGGCCCCTAAGAGCAGTCACCCCTCCCCTAACAACCACATGTTAGTAATTCTTTGCGTTTTTTAATGCTTTGGCCCAGCCGTCGCGCAGGAACTTTTCATGTACACTCCGTCGTGAATTGACTCTTTTCGGACAATAGGCTTGCAACGTTTTCTCTTCTGGATGCTGATGGCCTCATGGGTTGTGCTGATGCCTCAGGCCTCAGCTGACCCAACGCTGCTGGGCACTACTTGCATGAACAGCAAGGGGGTTGTCATCGCCAGCATTCCCTTGCAAGGCGGTAAATTTGTCTGCCAGAGTGTGCTCACCATCACGCAAGCCAACCAGTATGTGATTGATTTCAAAAACACTTCAACCATTGCCCATTATCAGCACGAAATCACTGATGGCAAGCAGCAGACCACCATCATTGAGGGCGGTTTAAGCAGCCAGGCAAAAGATTCTTTCCTGCTCAGGCATGGCCACATCGTTCACCTGTTACCAGGGACTTACCGCCTGGTCACCTGGTTGCAATCCCCTTATTATCTGGCGCAACCCGAACTTTTTGTGACTGACCTGGCTTCATACCAGCAACAGACCAACTTCACCACGGCAATCAGCCTGATATTACTGGGCGTTTTATTGGGCATATTCACCTATTACTTTGCCATTGGTGCCACCCCAGGCCATCCGACCGAGCGCATGTATGCCCTGTTTATCCTGGGTAACCTGATTTTTCAAAGTGCAGCGCTAGGCGTTTTCAAGCAACTATTTGAATGGCACTGTTTTTACCTGACCAGTTTACCTATCCTGTTTTCCAACCTTGCTTATATCAGCTTTGTCTGCCATTTGCTGGGCATCAACCAGTTTCATCATCCCAAGCTTTACCACCTGTCGCTGTTAGTGCGTCTTGCACTGGTCGCATTAATGGTGACTGCCATGCTATTCCCCAACTGGATGCTGGAAATGGACCGGTATGGCGTGGCGATTTTCCTGGTGTTTGGTTTAATCAGCGGCTTACGCCTCAGTTTGCAAAAACACCGTGTTGCCCAGCTCTACCTGATTGCTGTCGCTGTCTTTGGCGTGCTGGGGGGGCTTTCAATCACCGCACAACGACTCAGCTCAGATGCATGGACGATAGAACAGCTAGGGCTGGTCGCGGTTGCCGTGGAAGCCATCATGCTTTCGCTGGTGGTGGCCTACCAGATCAACCGCCTGCATCACGAAAAAGAACATATGCTGGGTGAGTTACAGAGTACACGTTCTTTAGCCATGACAGACCGGCTTACGGGCGTGCCCAACCGCCATGCCCTTGAAAACCAGATGCTGCAATTCCCTGAGCATGGCTGCCTCATGTTCCTGGACATTGATAATCTCAAACACATCAACGATCATTTTGGTCATGAAGCTGGTGACCACCTGCTTAAAAGCTTTGCCCAGATCCTGTTGAAAAAACTGGATACGAGTGGCCAGCTGTACAGACTGGGAGGAGACGAGTTTGCCGTGATCTGCCATGAAGATGACATCGAATGGTGCCAGCATCAACTCGAATACACGCACCTTGAAATAGCAAAAGAAGGCTTTATTGGTGTTGGTGCCAGTGTGGGGGTCGTGTTTAGCCATGAAGCCGATAGTACGGAAGAGCTCATGCGTATCGCAGACAAGCGCATGTATGCCAACAAGCGCACGCGCAAAAACCGCAAGGAAATGATGCAGGTATTGACCAACTGAACCTGGCTGCCAACTTTCTTCAATCAGCAGCTATTTTACAAGTCAGGCATGCCATTCCCTGCATAAATGATTTACACTCAAGGTCGCATGACCGTAGCTGCATTTCAAATACCTGCACAAACCCGGCAGAATCATCCACAACTGCAGGATGTCTTGTAAGAAAACAAAGAGAACAGCATGCCTTTTCTGACTACTCTGCTTATCCTCATCGTCACCGCGCGCCTGCTGGGTCAACTGTTCAGCCGCATTAACCAGCCTGCCATCATCGGCGAAATGCTGGCAGGCGTGATTCTTGGCCCTAGCCTGTTGAACCTGATTTCGCCTACCCCGGCACTGTCCGGCATTTCTGAATTTGCTGTCTTCCTGATCGTCCTGTCTGCCGGACTGGAAATGAACTTCAAGGAAGTCATCGACTCCATGCGCGGCAAAGGCGCGGTGATCGCGCTCCTGGGATTTTTGCTACCTCTTTCTGGCGGTATCCTGGTGGGGGTCGGTTTTGGCCTGGATGTCAGCCGCACTATCTTTCTTGGCTTGTGCGTTTCCATCACGGCATTGCCGGTCACCATTAGCATCCTGCAAAGCTTCAAACTGCTGGATTCGACGATTGCACGTTTCTCAATAGCCACTGCGATTTTTAACGACATCGCCGCGTTGCTGGTCCTAGGGGTGATTCTTAACTTGCCAGAACAAAAATCTTTTCAGGCAGTAGGCAGTGCGATTTTTCATGCCAGCTGGAAACTGATCTTGCTGATGGCATTGATCCTGGCAGTCAGCCTGCTGATCAAAAAGGCGATAGAAAAAGGCATCCATATCGACCTGCTGTCAGAAAAACTGGTCCATTTCATTGGCAATGAAGCCCTGTTTGGTCTATTGCTGCTGCTGGTGCTAGTATTTGGCTCAGTCAGTTCAGCCCTTGGCTTCCATTTTGTGATCGGCGCTTTTTTTGGTGCGCTGCTCATAGACCGTACGTTTTTCCTGCCCGAACGCTACAAAGAGCTTGAGCTGACGTTAAGCTCAATTACAGGCGGTTTCCTGGCCCCCGTGTTTTTTGCCTACCTTGGCCTTGAATTCAAGGTACAGATCATAGATTCGTTCTGGTTTGTGGCTGTAGTGCTGGCGGTATCAATTGCCACCAAAATCCTGGCTGGCTGGTTGGGTGGCCGGCTCATCGGCCTCTCTAAAAGTGATGCGCTGGGGATCGGTTTTATCCTCAATGGCCGCGGCGTCATGGAACTGGTCATCGCCAGCATTGCTTATGAACGTGGCTTTATCGGCCAGGACCTGTTCTCTGTCCTGGTGCTGATGGGCGTGGTCACGACCTTGATCACCCCGCTGATGTTTCGCAAATGGATACTCCCTCAACTGGCACACCCAGCCAGAACTATTGACACCAATGCACAAAAGGATAACACTGATTAACACATCACTCTTCATCAAGACTGGATACTCTTTTGAGCGCCCAACACACAACAGCGTCATCGGTATCACATCAAAGCGTTTCGCATAGCGGCGCGCTGTCTATTGAAGAACAAACACAGCTGCTCAACTTGCAGCGCGCCATCCTCAAATCAATTGCCCAGGGCGCAGAGCATCTGGAGGTTATCAAACAAACCTGCCTGCTGGCAGAAAGCCTGCTGACTAATTCATTCAGCTCAGTCATGCTCATGGACGACCATTCCCAGTACCTCAATGTCTATGTTGCACCCAGCCTCACTCCAGAACAAATCCAGAAAATTAACGGCTTGCGCCCCAGCCCCGGAGGGGGCTCCTGCGGCAATGTCATCTACCAGCAGACGGTACAATATGTCAGCAACACCTTTACCGATGAACGCTGGGAAGATATCCGCCACCTGGCCCATGAGTTTGATATCAGGGCCTGTTGGTCCATCCCTATTTTTTCTGCCGAAAACAAAGTCATCGGCACGTTTGCCCTCTCCAGTTTTGAGCACCGCGAACCCAGCCTGTTTCACCGCATGCTACTGGAAATCGGGTCTTCGATTATTGGGATAGCGCTCAACCGCAACCAATACCAGGAGTCACTACGCCAATTTGAAAAAGTCTTTGAAGGCAGCGAACAAGGCATTATGGTGACCGATACCAACCTTAAAATTCTGTCGGTGAACCCTGCTTTTACCAAGGTGCTCGGCTACAGCATTGAGGATGTCAAAGGCAAAACACCCAAAATGCTTTCCTCAGGCCTGCATGATCAGCTTTTTTACCGCGCCATGTGGGAAAGCATCACGCATTTTGGACATTGGCGCGGCGAAGTCTGGAACCGTCGCAAAAATGGCGAAATATTTCCAGAATGGTTGTCCGTTAGTGAAGTCAGAAACGAGCTAGGCGATATTACCCATTATGTGGGCACCTTCAGCGATATCAGTGATCTCAAGTCGGCCCAAAAAGAAATCCAGTACCTGTCCTCGCATGATGCCCTGACTGGCCTGCCCGATATTGCGCTATTCAAGGACAGGCTGGAAGCCGCCATCTCCATCGCAGCACCAAGCAATCGAAAAATCGGCCTGCTGGCACTCAACCTTGATAACTTCAAATTCCTCAATGACTCACTGGGCTACGCCTCAGGCGACAAACTACTCAAGCTGTTTGCCGAGCGGCTCAAAGGCTGTTTGCACGAAACAGACGCCATCAGCCGCCACGGCGGGGATGAGTTTATTATCTTGCTCAACAATATCCACGATGATGATTCCATCAACTATATGGTGGATATGCTGCTGACTGAAGTGTCCTCGCCATTTGCTTTTGCGGGCAGCAACATTTCCACCTCCTGTTCTATAGGCGTTGCCGTTTACCCCACCGATGGTCATGACTTTGAAAAACTATTTGGCCGCGCACGCAAAGCCATGTCTCAAGCCAAGGAAGAAGGACGTAACACCGCCCGCTTCTTTACCGAAAAACTAAATACCGACAGCCTGCACTACCTCAATATTGCCTATGGCCTGCGTGAAGCGCTTGCCCATCACCAGTTTGAGCTGCATTACCAACCGCAGATCAGCCTCAAAAATGCACAGGTCATTGGCGCAGAAGCACTGATCCGCTGGCATCACCCGCAAAATGGCATGCAACCTCCGGCACAATTTATCAGCATTGCCGAACAAACCGGCCTCATTGTAGAAATGGGGGAATGGATTATTGAAGAAGCCTGCCGCCAATGCATGCAATGGCAAAAGAATGGCCTGCCACCGCTAAGTGTTGCCGTCAACGTCTCTGCCGTACAATTCCGCCGTGGCAACCTGGATAAAGTGATTATCAAAGCCCTGGAAAAAACTGGCCTCAACCCGCAACTGCTAGAGCTGGAGCTCACCGAATCCATTTTGCTTGAAGACATCGGCCACCTGCTCGCCCAGCTTGATGGACTCAAGAAACTCGGGGTCAAACTCGCTATCGACGACTTCGGCACTGGCTACTCCAGCCTGGCCTACCTCAAAAAATTCAATATCGACCGACTGAAAATCGACCAGTCGTTTGTGCGCGACATCAATACCGACCCCAACGATGCCGCCATTGTCCGCGCGATTGTACAAATGGCACATACCTTGAATTTGGATGTTATCGCCGAGGGCGTGGAAGACGAAACCATACTCAAGCATTTGCGTGATTGTGGCTGTGATGAAGTACAAGGGTATTTGTTTTCCAAACCTTTACCTGCTGATGCTTTTGAAGCATTTATCAAAACCACATCTTCTGTGTAGCCTTAGATGTATGGCATGGTGTAGTCAACACCAAGTTTATATATTCCAGTGTCTTCCAATAAGCGGCAAATTAATAACAAGGCTCGCAAGCCTGTATCATTTCCTGCGCTAACTGGTAGCCGCTCATCCATGCGCCTTCCACCTTGCCGCCGTTAAGCCAGTCACCACACAAACCCAATTGCTGCGCAGCATCCCAGGCATAGCCTTGGTGCAGGTATTGGGCGCAATCTGCATAACGCCAGCGGTGCGTGCTATGTTCCATGGCTGCCTCACCACCCAAGGCCTTAAATGCCGTTACCAGTTCTACTGCAACCTCTTCTGGCGCACGCTCAATATTCGCCTCAGACCATTCAGCACTGGCATGCAACACCCACACCTCTTTAACCGCACTGCCTTCATGCAATCGGCCTGGCTTGCTGCTGTCTCTCGCCACCCAGCTCAGCGGCCCGGAATTCACAAACAAGCCATCAAATGGCAAATCCAGCGTATGTGCATAACGCCCCATCAATGCCCAGCAACCGCGCATGTTCACGCTGGCAGCCAGTGTCTGCATCTCCAGATTAAATCCTAATAGTGCTTGTGCCTGTGGTGCCGGAATCGCCAGCACTACCTTGTCAAACACCTGCGGATAAATGCCGTGTTCTTTACTCTTCACGCGCCACTTGCCCTCGGTAAAGGTAATCTCCTGTACCGTCTGCTCCAGCTCCACGGTTAAAGACTGCGCCATCTGCCGCGCCGGGCAAGTATTGCGTGGCACGCCCACATAGCGTCTTTTTTCAGACTGCTTGGGGCGGATACCGGAATCATCCGCCTCATACAAACGTCCATGCCACTCGGCCACCACGCCCAGCTGCAACCACTTTTGCACCTGCGCCTCAAATGGTGGCTGGCTCACCGTAAAATACTGCGCACCATGATCAGCCTGCCAGCCTTCGCCCTGGCGCGTAGAGACCCGCCCAGAGGGCCCACGGCTTTTTTCAAACACCGTCACCAGAAACCCGGCTTGTTGAAGGGTCTGGCTACAAGCCAAACCTGCCATCCCCGCACCAATCACCGCAATATTTTTCACGCCCCCCCCCCCTGCTTCCACGCATCGCGGTTTTGCAACGCACGCCAATCAATCACTTGCATGCGCCCAGTCATCACCGCTTCAATCTCCACTACCTCTATCACTTGCGTTTCCTCGTCTGCAATAATGAGCTTAGTCACCATAAAATGTTTTTCTTTATTCACAGGCTTTACCGCTGTCCACTTGGAATGTAACAGCTTTTTAGGGTTAAGCCGTAATGGTTTTGTTTGCATATTGTTGTGACAAGCAACCCTAAAAGTTATATCCGCAAATCAAACAACAAGCATGCCGCTAAAAGAAATCATCTGCACGCTGATGCCGCACTGCAATAATCGTGATGATGTCCGGCGCTTCAATTTCAAACAAGGCCACGTAGCCGTAATCACCAAAGCTCATCACCAACTCGCGCAAAAAAGCGTTATCGTCCAACGCTTTTCGGCATGTGTAGGGAAAAAGCGTCACTGCCTCAATGGCCTGATGAATACCTTTTAACGCTTTTTCGGCAGCCGCTCTATCTTTGGAGAGTAAAAATGCATACAAACGCTTTAAATCTTCCCGCGCCTCTTTAGTCAACCGTACGCGGTAACTCAAGGCTTGGTCTCATCCAGCATGGTTTGCAATTCATCCAACACCGCCTCTGCGCTGTAATACTCCTGATTCTGACGCGCGATATCGGCAGAAGCCAAACCTCGGGTGATAAACGCCTGCTGATGCTGCCTGCGCAGAATGTTCGCTTTTAACGCTTCCTCGACAAAACTTGAAAGTGTTTCGCCCTCAGCCAACACTTCTTCAACCGCATCGCGCAACTTTGGCTCCACCCGCAAAGCAGGAATCGTCGCAGTTTTCATCAAGCACCTCACATGTAATTCATTTGTAATGCAATCTTAGAAGAATCTGTCTGCTCAGGCAATGAACATTTGCTCAAGATTTGGAGGTTGAAAATTCGCTGGAACGATAAACATTTTAGTCATAACGAGTCGCTTAGAAGTTCGATTTTCGATTGCTTTACAATACTATCGCCATGCGATAGTATTAAGCCATGATCGAATCCTTTAAAGATAACGATGTAGCGCTATTATTCAATGGCACTCGTATTGCTCGATTTGCGAATATTGAAACTGTCGCCATGCGTAAACTAGCCATGCTCAATCGGGTTCTTCGGGTTGAAGAGTTGCGAATACCGCCCAACAATCGTCTCGAAGCTTTAAAAGGTGACCGTAAAGGCCAGTTCAGTATCAGAATCAATGACCAGTGGCGCATCTGTTTCAGATTTGAGAACGGTCAAGCATTTGATGTTGAAATTGTGGACTACCACTAACCACCCAAACAAGGAGCAAAACCATGCGTGAAGTTGCATACCCCACTGCCGGTGAAATATTGCTTGAAGAGTTTTTAAAACCTTACGGTATTACCCAATATCGCCTGGCAAAAGAGATCGGTGTTTCGCAAGCACGTATCGCAGAAATTATTGCCGGAAAACGCGCGATTACCGTTGATACAGGCTTACGTTTATCCAAATACTTTGGCCTAAATGATGCATTTTGGACTGGTTTACAAATGGATTATGAAACGGCCACACAAAAGGAACGGATGGCAGAAACGCTGACTAAAATTAAACCGTTAGAGCAGAAGGCAGCGTAGAGCGTTTTAATTTTATTCTGACCCGAATTATTGTGTTTGCAAAACGCGCAGAGGTGGTTGGCGGTTGGTGCTGATTGGGATTGGACCTCATACTCTCTATGGGCACCTGGCTTTGTAAATCAGTTAAACTACTTTCAATTTAATTAATCGAGCTAAAAATGGATCCAATAAAAATTCAAGATCAACTGGATAGCAACAGAAAAACCGTTTCATTTGATAGCTACGACATCACCGTTAGGCAACTTTATGACATGGTTTCAGATAAGTCTATTGATATAGCACCAGAATACCAGCGACACTTCATTTGGAAAGAAGATAGGCAATCATTATTAATTGAATCTATATTTCTGGGCATCCCTGTTCCAAGCCTGTTCATGGCAACAAATAAAGACTCGACATGGGAAGTTGTTGATGGCTTACAGAGATTGACTACACTTGTTAATTTCGTTGGTGATGCTGAAACTATTCAAAAGGTTAATCCAAATTGCTCTGTTTTAAAATTAAAAGGCTTAGAAAAACTTTCTACATTAAATGATCTGAAGTTTAGTGACTTGCCGAAGTCATTGCAGCTATTGTTTATGACGCGACCAATTCGTATAACAGTCCTTAATGACAGAAGTGATCTAGAGGTACGCTACGACCTTTTTGAAAGACTGAATACAGGTGGAATTATTCTGCATCCACAAGAAATACGTAATTGTATTTTCATAGGTAGATTTAATGATGTAATAAAAGAATTAGCCCGTGATAAAAATTTTATAAATGTTCTAAGAACTAAAGAAAACCTAGAGGAATTAGTTCTGAAATTCTTTGCTTACTATCAAGATAGGGAGCTATTCGTACATGGCGTAAAAGACTTCTTAAATGAATTCATGGAAAAGAAAACTAAAGAATTTAATGACGAAAATAACCTAAAGGAAATATTCAAAGAAACATTCAGAGTGTTGAATGAGAAACTGCCTGATGGAATTGTTCGAGGAAATAGGAAAAACTCGACCCCACTAGTCCTTTATGAAGCAATTTCAGTTGGTGTTGCAGATGCGATCAAGTCTGGATTAGATATTGACAGTAAAATACTAAAAAGCCTTTTGGATAATGAAGATCTGAGAAAACTAACAACGGGAGCCACGAACTCGAAGCTTAAACTTAAGGAAAGAATAGATTTTGTAAAGGCAGCGTTCATTTAATGCCATACAGCGGAGTTAAAGATAGAACAGCGAAAAGATATGCGGAGGTATATGCCTTTCTAAATCATTTAACAACTTTAGAACCTAGCAATCCTTTTGAAGAAATCCCGCTTGAAGTACAAATTATGAAGGGATTATTTTATGTTCAGCTTTACGGCGCTTTTGAAAAATCTGTAAATGACATTATTGAGACTTCTGTTCTTCTCATCTCGGCTAAGAGTGTTAAAAACAATCATTTTGAAAAACCTCTCTTGTCTTTAGCCTTATTCAATGACATGAAATCTATTTACGATAGCAGTCAGAGTAAGATCATTGCAAAATCAGTGGATCTATTTATTAAAGCCGGTTCGAATAATGTAATCAAACTTAACGAAACTGTTTTCTCAAACTCATTACAAAACGTTTGGGCAAAAACAATAAATGAATCTCTTAGAGCTTTGGGAATTGAATCGCCCACCTTAGAAAAATCTGAAGAAGTTACTATCGATGAGATTGTAGAGAGGCGAAATGCTGTGGCTCATGGTCGAGATAGTGCCGCGAAGGTTGGTGAAAAATTTAGAGTTGATGTTTTAAGAAAAAAAATGGACACCATTGCGACTGCTACCCAAAAAATAACTGACGTTACAGAATTACACTTTATACAAAAGAAATTTATTAAATCATCATTCAAACGATTCTATTAAACTCAATAAATTACTTAATTTTCTCTTGTTGTTACAAATAGCACCACCATATATAAGTTTAAACACTTAGCAATACCAATAAATATCCGCGTTAAAATACCTCCCACACTCGTTTTATTAGAATTTATATGGATAAACGTATCCCCGTCACGCTGCTCACTGGTTTTTTGGGTAGCGGCAAAACCACCCTGCTCAACAAACTGCTGCATAACCCTGCCATGAAAGACACTGCCGTGATCATCAATGAGCTCGGTGAAGCAGGCTTGGACCAGATTTTTGCCAATAGCCAGATTTCGCAAACCATTGAGAGCGAGCATATTGCCGATAACACGGTGTTGTTGAGTTCTGGCTGTTTGTGTTGCTCGCTTAAAAATGAGCTGGCGGACACCATGCGCGATTTGTTCTTTAAGCGCAGTTTGCAAGCGGTGCCGGAATTTAACCGCCTGGTGATTGAAACCACCGGCATGGCGGACCCTGGCCCGATTTTGGCTAACCTGATGAATGAGCCGGTGATTGAATCGGTGTATCGTTTAGACGCTGTGGTGGTGACGATAGATGCGGCGTATGGTTTGCAGCAGATTGGGCAACAGAAAGAAGCGCTGAAACAAGCGGCGGTGGCGGATGTGTTGCTGATTACCAAGCGTGACACAGCAACGCCTGAGCAGATTGAGGCTTTGCAGGCGAAGCTGACCGAGATTAACCCGAATGCGACGCAGCAGTTTGTGTTACATGGCGAGATAGACCCGATGCAGATTATTGATGTAGGCTTGTTTGACTTTGCCAGCAAGCAGGCCAACCCGCAGCGCTGGTTGCGTGCGCCTGCCAGTGGGTTTAGTGCGGCAAAAAAAGGCACTTTGCCTAAAGCGCCTTCGCATGATGATGTGAACACGTTTACCGTCTACTTGCCTAAGCCGATGGCGTGGGGTGACTTTAAAAGCGTAATACTCAAGTTGTGCCAGACGCATGGCGAAAAGCTACTGCGCATGAAAGGCATTTTGCATGTGGAAGATGCGCCTGCACCGCTAGCGATACACGCGGTGCACTTTACGCCCTACCCGCCTACGCTGCTTGAAGGCTGGGATGAGGATGAGCCGATTAGCCGGATTGTGATTATTGGCAAGGGCATAGAAGAAAGCGCAGTTCGTGACATGCTTACGCAATTCTAGGAATGAAGTGATTTAACAGGCGAATCGCTGTGTTGCGCGGTACGCGAAATCCTCATGTACTACAAGTACAATCCGGTTTCTGTGTTCCGTGCGCCTTGCGCTTCATCCTGCAAAATCATTCATTGAGAAAAATTAGTAGTTTCTATTTGGAGTTTTCATGGCGAAGTTTTTGGAAAGAATTTTAGAGCAGTTGATTTTTAGTAGCCGTTGGCTGATGGCGCCGATGTATCTCGGCCTGGTGGGCGGGCTGGTGATTTTGCTGGTGAAATTTGGCCAGGAGTTTTCCCATATTGCCGGGCATTTGGGGTCACTCACCGAGCAGGAAACGGTGCTGTCATTGCTGGCGCTGGTGGATATCACGCTGGTGGGTAACTTGCTGATTATGGTGATTTTCAGCGGTTATGAAAACTTTGTCTCGCGCATTGATACGGCCGACAGTGAAGACCGCCCTGAATGGATGGGTAAAGTGGATTACTCTGGCCTTAAACTGAAACTGATTGGTTCTATCGTTGCGATTTCTGCCATCGACCTGCTGAAGGCGTTTGTGCACCAAAGCTCTGGCACCGCTTCTTTCAGCACCGAGCAAATGGCCTGGCTGGTGGGGATCCACCTGACGTTTATTATCACCGGCGTGTTATTTGCCTGGATGGATAAAATTGCCGGGCATGGCAGCGACCACTAAATAAAGTCTGCTGAATCCCCTAAAAGCCCACCTTTTGGTGGGCTTTTTGTTTTTGATCTATCACATCGTTTTAACCATGACAGGTAATTACAGAAATAAAACGCCAAAACAAACGGCTCTTCCGCGCTTATTTCGCTAATTGGACTACAAATCCACGCCTTATTCACATATACCCTTATGAACTTTAAGTATTTAATATGAAAATAATGTCGCGATAATAATTCTTAAATTAATTTATATAAATGGAGTGGTGAGATGGGTCTAAATATATTGGGAAAATTAGCCAAGCAACCTTCATTAGAACAGTTACATAAACAGTTGAATTTAGAGGGGCAAATCCGTGCCATTGATAAAGTGATGGGCGTGATTGAGTTCGACTTAAAAGGAAATATTATCGCGGTCAACGACAATTTTGCCGCAGCGACCGGTTACAGCAAGCAGGAGATTGTTGGTCAGCACCATAGCATGTTTGTCGATGCTGCTTATAAAGCCAGTGCAGAATATAAGGCATTTTGGGAGAAACTCGCGCGCGGTGAGGCTGATCAAGGCCAATATTTGCGCAAAGGCAAAGGCGGTAATGATATCTGGTTGCAAGCCAGTTACAACCCGATTCTAGACGCCAATGGCAAGCCATTTAAAGTGGTGAAATATGCCACGGATATCACGGCAGAAAAACTCAGAAATTTAAACTTTGAAGGCCAGCTTTCAGCCATCAGCCACGTCATGGGCGTGATTGAGTTCGACCTTAAAGGCAATATCACCAACGTCAATGATAACTTTGCTGCCGTGACTGGTTATAGCAAACAAGAAATATTAGGCAAACACCACAGCATGTTTGTTGAACAAGCTTATAAAAATAGTCAGGAATACAAGCTATTTTGGGAAAAACTGGCGCGGGGCGAAGCCGATAACGGCCAATATAAACGCATCGGCAAAGGTGGCAAGGAAGTCTGGTTGCAAGCCAGTTACAATCCTATTTTTGATGCCGCGGGCAAACCTTTTAAAGTGGTGAAATATGCCACCGACATCACAGCAGACAAACTCAAGAACTCAGACTTTGAAGGCCAGATTTCTGCCATCAGCAAGGTGATGGGCGTCATTGAATTTGACCTGAAAGGCAACATTACCAACGTTAACCCCAACTTCGCGGCAGTGACTGGCTATAGCCCACAGGAAATCATTGGTAGTCATCACAGCATGTTTGTCGAAGCTGCCTATAAAAACAGCCAGGAATACAGACAGTTCTGGGAGAAACTGGCACGTGGCGAGGCAGATAACGGTCAATACAAACGCATTGGTAAAGGCGGCAAGGAAGTCTGGTTACAAGCCAGCTACAACCCTATTTTTGATGCCTCAGGCAAACCATTCAAGGTGGTGAAATATGCCACCGATATTACTGCTGAGAAACTCAAGAACGCAGATTTTGCCGGGCAAATTGCTGCCATTAGCAAAGTCATGGGAGTGATTGAGTTTGACCTTAAAGGTAACATCACCAACGTTAATCCTAACTTTGCTGCGGTGACAGGTTATACCCACCAGGAAATCATCGGCAATCACCATAGTATGTTTGTCGATTCGGGCTATAAAAACAGCCAGGAATACAAACAGTTCTCGGAGAAATTGGCACAAGGCGAACCTGATAATGGCCAGTACCAACGCGTAGGTAAAGGTGGCAAGATCGTCTGGTTGCAAGCCAGTTATAACCCTATTCTGGATGCAGAAGGTAATGCCTTTAAGGTGGTGAAATATGCCACAGATATTACGGCCAAGGTCAATGAAGCCAATGCCATGAAAAACGCCGTGCACGAAACCGGTGAGGTGGTGGCATTAGTGCAAAATGGCGACTTAACCCAGCGCATTACGACAAATGACAAACAAGGTGAGATCAAGGAGCTGTGTGAAGGTGTCAACAGCATTATAGACACCATGACAGATATCCTTGCTTCTATCAAAGTGGCCGGTGAAACGATTAACACCGCGGCTAACGAGATCTCAGTGGGCAACAATGACCTGTCTCAACGCACGGAAGAACAGGCCAGCTCGCTGGAAGAAACCGCGGCCAGCATGGAAGAAATTTCCTCTACCGTAAAACAGAATGCGTCGAATGCCAAACAGGCGAATACGATGACCTTTAAGGCCAGCGAAATTGCTGCCCGCGGGGGTGAGGTGTTTGGTAAAGTCGTGACGACCATGTCAGAGATTACCGAGAGCTCTTCACGTATTGAGGAAATTATTTCGGTCATTGACAGCATTGCTTTCCAGACCAATATCCTGGCGTTGAATGCAGCGGTTGAAGCTGCCCGTGCCGGTGAACAAGGCCGAGGCTTTGCGGTGGTGGCCAGTGAAGTACGTAACTTGGCGCAACGCTCAGCCAGCGCCGCCAAAGAAATCAAGCAACTGATTGTGGACTCTTCCGAAAAAGTTGCCAATGGTTCCCAATATGTGGACCAGGCCAATGGCACCATGGATGAAATCATCATGGCGATTCAGCAGATTTCGGATTTAATCGGCGAAATCAGCACCGCTTCCCAGGAACAAAGCACCGGGATTGATCAGGTGAATACGGCTGTGACTCAGCTGGATGAAGTCACCCAGCAAAACGCGGCACTGGTTGAGGAAGCCACCGCTGCAGCCATGTCACTGGTAGATCAGGCCGCGCAACTCAATCAAAAAGTGAGCCAATATAAATTGAGTTCCTCTGCATTGCATGCCTCTCAACCAAAATTGACCAAAACAGTAGCACGTCCCGCTTACACGCCCACGCGTACCGTGTTGCGTAATGGAACAGACAACAGTGCGGAGTGGGAAACCTTTTAAAGTCACGTCTAAAAACACAAATTACGCCAAGACTGACTGAGCAATTTGAATATTTAACGGCTTCCTGCAGTGATCAAATAAAAAACACCCCGCTCAGCCGGGGTGTTTTTTATCCCGCATAAACGTTCTAATAAACAGAACTTTTTCCTCTAATTTTTATATTATTCAGAACGCTTTTAACTGCGCATAATCTCGGTGTCAAAAACCTGGATCGGTGTTATGCAGTTGCAAAGCTTATTGTTGCCTTCCGTATTTTTCTTTTTACTTGGCATGCTGGCTCAGTTGGTTCGCTCTGACCTGAAAATGCCACCAGAGCTAGTCAAATCATTGACTGTATATTTGCTGATTGGAATCGGCATTCATGGCGGTCAGGAGCTATCCCATGCCTCGTATGACGAAGCCTTACCCGCGTTGATGGTGGCATTAGGATTAGGCGTGGTCATCCCTGTAATTGCTTATCAGCTGATCTGGCGACTGAGCAATCTGGATAAACTCAATGCGGTGGCGATTGCGGCACATTATGGTTCTGTCAGTGCGGGTACGTTTCTGACAGCCATCGCTTTTCTTGATGCCATGCAGATGAGTTATGAAAAGTATCCGGTGATGATGCTGGCTGTCATGGAATCGCCTGCCATTTTGATCGGTCTTTATCTTGCGAATCATGTGCGGCATAGCATGCACAGCGAAGCTGACATGACCCTCTCGACACGCCGGTCTATCCTGCATGAGTCCCTCACCAACGGCAGTATTGTGTTACTACTGGGAAGCATGCTGATTGGCGATATCGTCCCTGAGAAAAATTTGCAATCAGTACTCCCGTTTTTCCAACAGATGTTTATGGGTGTCCTCTGCCTGTTTTTGCTGGCGATGGGGATAGAGGCTGGCAAAAAGTTATCCGACTTTAAAAGTGCTGGCTTGTTTCTGGTCAGCTTTGGCATTTTGATGCCGCTGTTACTTGGGGCGGTTGGCGTAGCGCTTGGGCATACATTACTGGGTTACTCCAATGGCGGTTCAATGCTAGTCGGGGTGCTGGCCGCAAGTGCTTCCTATATCGCCGTGCCCCCTGCCATGCGGATCGCCATTCCCGAGGCCAACCCTTCGCTTTACCTGACGTTATCCCTTGGTATCACCTTTCCATTTAATGTGGTGATTGGCATTCCAACATATTTTTATTTTGCTCAACAACTATGAAAGATTCAGAAATGATAGGCGTGAAACGCATTGAACTGGTCGTGGAATCCATAGAGAAAGAGGAAGTGATTCAACAACTGGAAAGTATCAATATTAAAAGCTACACCATTTACCACCATGTGGGCGGACGCGGCGAACGCGGGCTGAGGGATGGCAGTGCTTTTGGCGAAAAATTTGAAAACATCACTTTTGTGATTGCCTGCGCAGAAAACCAGCTAAAAAGTGTGATTGAAACACTGCGACCCATTCTCAAACGCTATGGTGGCATGTGTCTGGTTTCTGACGCTAAATGGCTTTTGCACTAGGAGGAAAGACACTATGCGAGATTTGCTCTATTCGATATATGTGCTCCTGATCATTTATTGCACCGTGACCATTTTTTACGAGCTCTGTTGGGATGATCCCAGCAATGTCACTCCTGTGAAAGGAACAGCGCTTAGTACTGAAGACAAGCCATCAGTGAAAGTCAAAATGAAATATGTTCCTCTGAAAACAACCCCACAAGCGACGACTTGGGTGATACGCACATAATTTGGAAGATGGCTATTTGTGATGGAAAAAATTTTTACAAAACTGATTGCAACAAACCGTACTAGTTTACAGCCGGCCACTTCGCTATTAACCATCAGCTGGTGGTCAGCAATTTTAATCTGGCTACTCATCTCACTTGGATGGAGACCCTTAAAGAGTCCAGATGAAGCACGATACGTGACTGTTGCATGGGAGATGCTGAAGAGTGGCCATCTATGGCTACCTACCATCAATGAACTACCGTTTTTTCATAAACCGCCTTTATTCTATTGGCTCACTGACCTCAGTCTTTATGCTTGTGGGCTGAACAATTTTTGTATCCGCCTGGTGCCTTTGAGTGCTGCTTTTGTCACCTGCCTGGCCATCTTCTTTTTTATTAGAGAATATGTCTCGGCAATGTTGGCTCACAAGACTGTATTAATACTGGTCACTTTACCGTTCTTTTATTTTGCAGCCCAGTTTTCAAATCCGGACATGCTGGTGTCTACGTTTACAACGTTGACTATTCTGGCAACAGTACATGCCATCTTCAGGCTTGAGTCACACTTGCCTTACAAAAACATATTGATGATGGCCTATGCCATGGCCGGTCTGGGCATGCTTGCCAAAGGGCTCATTGGCATTGTATTGCCAGCCATTGTGATTTTTTGCTGGATGTTAGCTTCGGGCAGGGGAAAGCTGATCGCCAGATTAATCTTGCCACGCGGATTGATCATTCTGTCTTTAATATGCTTGCCATGGATATGCATGGTTGAGTTTCATTATCCAGGCTTTATCAAATACTTTTTTATTCACCATCACTTTGAACGCTATACAGAATCAACATTTAATAACAAGCAACCATTCTGGTTTTTTCTGATATTGCTTCCACTGCTGACATTGCCTTGGAGTCTGGGATTGCTTAGAGGATACCGTCAGATGATGACGGAGATGGCACCCCGGCAAAAAGAAATCCTGAGACTGATGCTGATCTGGGTAGCCTCCATAGTATTATTTTTTTCTTTACCGTCATCAAAACCACCTGGATACATTATTCCGGTGCTACCCGCATTTGCAACACTCATCGCAATGGTGATCTCACCTCAATCTGCGACACAACAATTCAGCAAACGATTGCAAATCATGCTTTTCATTGCAGCGATTGGCTGTCTATCCGCAATCAAGATGACGCAAATACATGATCATAAAAAAACATCCTCAATGTTAACCAGCTACCTTAAAAAACAGGTTAATCAAGAGGACAAGGTGATTTTGCTAGGCAAGTACATCTATGACTTACGCTCATCACTCGATTTAAATCATCCATTGGGTGTGGTTGATGACTGGCATGCCGCGGATATAGATAGACACGATAACTGGCGGCGTGAACTACATGAAGCAAGTCATTTCGCGCACGTTGATACCTCAGAGATATTAATCGTGCCCAGCAAACTGGATCAAACCATTTGCATACAATCTGCTCCCCGAATCTGGGTGGTTGGCGATCAGTGGCATGAGCAGTCGATTATTTTGTCGAAAATCAAACCGATTTATAGCCTAGAGGGCTTACCTGTTTGGCGCATCGACAGTAAACAAAAGTCAATGTCATGCCAGACAGAACATATTATTGAGCAACAGCTTTTGCTTGCAAGCAAGTCCATGCGAACGCTTACAGACCCTAATTTTGACTATTAAAACAAGCCATTAGCCTGTTTAACACTGGGTGCTTTGTAAGTGTTTCGGTAACAGACTATTCAAATGAAAGATGAAACAAGTTTTATGATAGTTTGGATTGCTGACTTGAAGCGTAAAAATAAACTGCGCCGAGGAACTAGTTAGCTATCGCGTTAATCATATGGAGCACTTACTTGGAATGAGGCAACGGGGTGTGTTGATATGAAAATAACGGCATTGACATTCATTGTTTTTTTAGTGCCATCGCTTTACCAAAACTCGCATGCTGAAGAGCACGGCGCGATGCCAGATTGCAGCAAAATGCCGCCTAACTACAGCATCAGCTACCTGGATGAAAACGCAGATGGTGTGATTTCGCTACAGGAGTATTTGCAAGGCGACTCAAGCAACCAGAAGAAAACCTTTGAGCACATGGATGCTAATCACGATGGAGTACTGGATGTAGCTGAGCAAAAAGAAATTGAAGAGGTGTACAAGTTATTGCATGAGAAAAAGGCAAAGGCTAGCTACAAAACGTAATCACTAGTTACCTGCTCAGGTAGTGAATCGCGCACTTGTTAACTGACGAAAAATAACCCAAGCCGATTGCAGTGACTGATGCCAGGCATCATGGATGAAGGTCACTAGCGCCCGTAGACGTCCAGATTTTTATAATTATTGCCAAAGAATTCCTTCATCAGGAAATCTTCAAGTGCCGCGTTGTCCGCGGGCCGGGCGGACAGCGTCACCGTGCGGCCCAGACGGTTGGATATCCAGTCAAAATCGCCATCATAGTGCTCACGCACAATGGCAATCATGCGGCGTATCATCACCAGGCGGATATCTTCGCCTCTACCAGCCTCCACCTCGTAATACTGCGTATTGGCTGAGGTGTAATCATTGACCCAGCCCTTGAAACTGAAGGTGGCATTGTATGGGTCCATGCGGCGGATCTGGAACAAGCCGTTGGTGCCAAACTTGAGATTGTTCATGATGTTTTTCATGCGGCGCTCATCTTCCGAAGGACCGCGCTCAGCCGCTGCTGCCGCATCATTAATCTGCTTGGCCGCCATTTCATCTGCATTGCGGTCAGTCTGCTTGCGCTTGATAAAGCTTGAAAAATCTTCTGCCGGGGGCGCAGGCATTGGCTGCGGCTGCTCTGGCCTTGATTGTGGCTTGGGTTCAGGCACCTTGAAGGGACTATCCGGCCGTTGCGACTGAATGATTTTTTTCGGCAGCTTAGGTTCAGCCTTTGGCGGTGGTTTGGGTTTAGGCTGCGGGACAGGCTCCGGCTCCGGCATCTCTTGTGGTGGTGGCGGTGCCACTTTGGGCGTGGGCGGGACCGGTAAGCCTAAATCCAGCACGATATTCAGTGGCGCTTGTGTTGGCTCTTCTGTTGGCTTAAGCAAATCCAGCAAAAATCCCCAGAATATAATCGCGTGAAAAATTAGCGACAACAATAGTGCCCACATCAGGCGAGCCGGAATACGCAATACACGATCGCGTTGCTTGGGCTTCAGCCAGTTGGGCGTGCTAAAGGGTTCAAAAGGAGATGGCTGCATGTACAGGATTCATCACATGTTAGCGGGTGTCGCGCATGACTATTGCATTTCTTGCCAGAGTTTTTCAAGACGTTTGATTGAGACAGGATAAGGGGTTCTTAATTCCTGCGCAAACAATGATACACGTAACTCCTGCAACTGCCACGCAAACTCTTGTAACTGGTTGGTTACAGGCAAATGCGCCTTGCGTAATTGCTCGACTTTCTGCTGCCAGCGTTGTTCAATTTGTGTCAGCGCCTGCGCATGGCGACTATCCCGCTCTATGCTGGTCGGGTATTTATCGATGCGCATTTTAATCGCCTTGAGGTAGCGCGGTAGATGCGGCAACTGCTCCCACGGTGTGCGGCTGAAAAAGCCGGAGTAAAGCAAGCCTTGCAATTGCTGCTCACACTCACGTTTGATTTTCTGCGTCACTGGTGTCATTTTTTGCAATTGCGCCGTGAGTACCTGGTATTCGTTGGCAATCAATTGTGCCTGACGGGTCAGGGCCTCAGTCACAGCGGGCAAGCGTGTACGCGCACGGGTTTTGAGCTGCATAAACTCGGCATTGGTGCGCGGCAACGCATCCTCGGCAATAAAGGCGCGGTCGGCAATCGCCTGTAGCATGTCTTCGCGCAGCTGGTCAGGATTCATGACCGCACGCAACAACAATGCATACTGGTTAAAACCAGGCAACCCTTTTTCCAGCTGTTTCATCTGCTCTTTGAGCTCAAAACGCATCAGTCGGCACACCCCTTTGCGGTGCGAATCGGCAGCGGCTTCCGCCGTATCAAACAGTTTAATGGCCACACTGTCGGTATTGTCTTCCAGACCTGGATAACCAGTCAGCTGGCGGCCATCCTTGCTAAAAGTCAGTGTTTGCGGCAAATCGCCGAAATCCCATTGTTTGAGGCCGGATTTCTCTATGCCGGGCGAACCTGTTCTGAAGGTCAGCTGTGCGGCAGAACCTAACTGTTTCTTGAGCAGGTGCCAGTCGCGGCCCATGCCCAGCTCGCGGCCTTTTTCATCCACCACACTGAAGTTCATGAGGTGGTGCGCCTCCAGCCCAGCCAGGTCAAACTCTTCCGGTTTTAACTTCAGCCCAGTCTTGTGCTGGATAAAGTCGGCCAGCGCAGGCAGCAAGGACTGTTGCGGATTTTTGGCTTCCAAAAATCCGGTCACAAACTCAGGCACCGGCACACAGACGCGGCGCAAAGTCTTGGGTAAGGCCTTGATGAGTGCAGTGACTTTGTCACGTATCATGCCAGGCACCAGCCACTCGGTGACCGTCGCATCCAGCTGGTTGAGTAATGCCAACGGAATCGTCGCCGTGACGCCATCGAGCACATGACCAGGCTCAAAACGGTATTTGAGCGGCACAGTTTCACCATCAATGGACATCTGCTCTGGGAACTGCACCTCGGTAATGGCACTGGCGCCGTGCCGCATCAGCGACTCACGTGTCAGGTACAGTACTTTGGGATTGGTTTTTTCTGCATCCTGGCGCCATTTTTCAAACGCAGCCCCGTTATAAATGCGATACGCCTGTTGCTGGCCAGGCTCCGCAATTGGCGGTACCACTTTGTCGTAAAACGCAAACAACTGATACTCATCGACCAGCACATCCTGGCGGCGCGCCTTATGTTCCAGCGCTTCGACCTCGGCAATGAGGCGCCGATTGGCTTCAAAAAATGGCGCACGTGTATCAAATTCCATATTCGCCAGCGCTTCGCGGATAAAAATCTCGCGTGCTTCGTTAGGATTCACCGGCCCGTAATGCACACGGCGTTTGGGCACAATAGTCAGGCCGTACAGGCTCACACGCTCCCAGGCCACCACTTGCGCGGTTTTACGGTCCCAGCGTGGATCGCTGTAATGACTTTGCGTGAGGTCACGACTGCCGCCTTCATTGGCAATCGGCTCTATCCAGTCAGGGTCAATTTTCGCGACCACGCGCGCGTACAGCTTGGTGGTATCCACCAACTCGGCTGCCATCACCCATTTGGGACGATTCTTCTTAAGGGCAGAGCCCGGTGCTATGGTAAAACGAATACCTCGTGCACCGGCATAAGTCTCGCTATCTCCATCCTTGAAGCCGATATTGCCTAGCAGACCAGACAGCAAGGCCCGGTGCACCTGCTCGTAACTGGCTTCCTTGTCGCTGCGCTTGAAGTCCATTTCCTCAACCATCTCCAGCAGTTGCTGGTGCAACTCTCGCCACTCTTTCAGGCGCAGGAATGACAGGAAATTCTGGTGGCACTGGTTGAGCAAATCCTTGTTGGACTTTTTGCCTTTGAGTGCCTGCTCATACCACTCCCACAGTTTGAGATAACTCATAAAATCAGAGTCATCCGCCTTGAACTTGGCATGTGCACTGTCTGCCGCTTCGCGCTTGTCCATGGGCCGCTCACGCGGGTCCTGAATACTCAGCACGCTGGCGATGATCAAGATTTCGCGTAAACAGCCTTCTTTTTTCGCCGCAATAATCATGCGTGCCACGCGCGGGTCCAGCGGCAAGCGCGCCATCTGGCGCCCCAGCTCGGTGATTTCGCGACGCTCGGTCACGGCGCCCAGCTCTTGCAGCAACTGGTAGCCATCACTGATCAGGCGTGAGGAAGGCGCTTCAATAAACGGGAACTCCGCGACATCACCCAAACGCAAATCGGCCATGCGTAAAATCACGCTAGCCAGTGAGCTGCGCAGAATTTCAGGGTCAGTAAAGGCCGGACGCTGGTTAAAATCTTCTTCTGAATAGAGGCGTACGCAAATACCGTTAGATACCCGGCCGCAGCGCCCTGCCCGCTGCTTGGCTGCCGCCTGCGAGATCTTCTCAATCTGCAATTGCTCAACCTTGGCGCGGGGGCTATAGCGGTTAACACGTGCCAGCCCGGCATCAATGACATATTTAATCCCCGGCACCGTCAGCGATGTTTCAGCCACGTTGGTGGCTAGCACAATACGGCGCTGACCGCTGGGGCGGAAAATCTTTTGCTGGTCTTCTATGCTCAAGCGCGCAAACAGCGGCAGAATCTCAATGGACTTAAGCTTCGGCGAGCGTCCCTGATACTTGCGTAAATGGTCAGCCGTATCGCGGATTTCGCGCTCACCAGGCAAAAATACTAGGATATCGCCATCCCCCAGGCGTAACAAATCATCCGCCGTATCGAGGATGGCATCTTCCATCACCTCTTCTTCGTCATCCTCCTCCAGCCAGCGCGTTTCAGTGCGTGGCGGCTTGCGCTTGATACCCATCAGATCCTGCGCAAAGCGGTCTATATCATCCAGCCCATCATCAACAGGCACTTCGACGGCCACCATTGTGGTTTTATTACCTAAAGGACGGTAACGAATTTCGACCGGATACGTACGGCCACTAACCTCAATCACGGGTGCGCCATTGAAGTGGTTGGAAAAGCGGTCAGCATCAATCGTCGCTGAAGTGACAATGATTTTTAGATCAGGCCGTTTCGGTAACAGCTGCTTGAGGTAACCGAGCAGGAAATCAATGTTCAGACTGCGCTCGTGCGCCTCATCGATGATGATGGTGTCATAGCCATTGAGGAATTTATCGCTTTGCGTCTCTGCCAGCAAAATACCGTCTGTCATCAGTTTCACGTAGCTGCTCTCAGACAGCTTGTCGTTAAACCGCACCTTGTAACCCACGGCTTCACCTAGCGGGCTTTTGAGTTCCTGCGCAATGCGTGACGCCACTGACCTCGCGGCAATCCGGCGAGGTTGCGTGTGACCAATTAGCCCAGTCACACCCCGGCCTAACTCCAGGCAAATCTTGGGTAACTGTGTGGTTTTACCGGAGCCAGTTTCACCGCAGACAATGACTACTTGGTGGTTCTCGATGGCTGCTGCAATCTCATCTTTTTTGCCACTGACTGGCAACTCGGGGGGGTATTCTGGTTTGGGTAAAGCACTTAATCGGGCCTGCAAACGCTGCTGCGATGCCTGGACTTTGTGGGCAATATCGAGCAGAGATTTATCGACAGGTTTGTTTTGTTTTAACGCATCGCGCAACTGGTTCAAACGACGCTTTAACGGGAAGCGGTCGGCCAGCATGCACTGGGGGAGTTGCTTTTCGAGTTGGCTGATGAGTTGGATGGGTGAGACAGCGGTCATAGGGGTGGGATTTTAACATGGCATGCGGGATGGCATGCAGCATGGCTGCCTTACGACTAGCTGAATTTGCACTGCTTGAACATCTTTTTTCGCCTTTAGGCGAGTTACTTTCTGTTGCTTGCCCCACAGAAAGTAACCAAAGAAGAGGGCACCCAGCCATCACGGCCTTCGGCTACCTTGCGTTGCTCAACAAAGTAAGCGGTCACGAAACTCGCCCTGACAAGCCACACAATTCGTGGCTTGTTGCGGAGCTCAAACAGCCGCTCCCTTCTCTCTTACTTTGTCTCCGCTACTCAGCGTGATGGAATGGGATTTATCTCGTCAAAGTCACACAGTGAAAGATTGGACGTTTAAAAACTCAACTTCTTTTCTTAACTCCACAAACGGTAGCGCTCAGTAGTTTTCGGGCCCCTATCTGCCGCGCCGAGTAGCACAGGCAAAACAAGATTAAAGGGAGCGACTGTCCGAGTCCCGCAGCAGCTCACGTATTTTGTGAGCTGCCAGGTCGAGTTTCGTGACCGCTTGTTTTGGCGAGCAACGCAGGGAACAAGCGGAAGCTAGGGTGCATTTCTTTTGGTTACTTTATCTTTGTGCAAGCAAAGAAAAGTAACTCGCCAGCAGGCGAAAAGAAACCTTTCATAAATACTCAAACCAAAGGTTAGAACACTAAAGAATTACTTTCTAACACACTCCTCAACCCCTGTATTCCCACCCTTAAACGCCGGTTCAAAATAAAACTTCCTGAAACTCAACTGCCCTTTGGCATTTTTCTTAAATTCAGCAATCCCTGTCCCATAATCATGGGTTTTACTACCATACTCACCATTCTCCATCGGTAAGGCAAAGTGCATGGCCGCATGCATGCCATGTACCGCAGCGTGGCCTTTATAAACACCATAGTCAGGCACTTCCAGCTGAAAGTCATAGCTGGCATCTGCCCCTTTGCTATGCTCTGGGCGCAACTGCATGGTCACGGTGCCTGTGTATTTACCTTCATGCGCATCATCGCCGCTACAGGCATACACACCACTTAAATCGAGTGCATACGCGTTCACAGTCATCAAACTAAATAACAACCCTGCCAACCACTTCATTTATCTTCCTTCTGTCATTGATTATTCGGGCGGGCGTACCCGCAAAAAACTGGCAAATTTGGGTTTGCCGTTTTTAGTCACATCCCGATAAGTATACGTGACCTGACTGCCTATCGGCGGTGGATGGGCACGTTCGGCATCTTTGAAACCTGTCCCTAACTTGAACTGAGTTCCATCCGGCATTTCTACCAGTAATGCGCCCATTTTACCTTGATACTTGCCTTTGCCGGGGACATAGGCAATGACTTTGGCTTCTGCATCCAGTTGTGGTTTGAGCTTGAGTAACACATGGCTGCGACCAGTGAGGTATGGCGCATCGGCTCGGTGCAACATCAGGCCCTCGCCGCGCTTGGCGACAATGCTGTCCAGCGTACGCTTAAGTTTAGTCCTGTCGCTTACGCGGAACTGTGGCAGAGGTTTGAGATAAGGGCTATGCACTTGCCGGGCGATTTCCGCAATCCGCTGCACGCGCTGGGAGAAATCACCTTCGGCCTCCGGCAATTCAAAGACATAATAGGCAACTTGCCGCCAGGCCGCATCATTGGGATTCGACTGCCTGACAGTAGAAGAAAGCTGTTCAAAACGGCTACGTGCAATCCATAATTCACCATCTAACATTTGCGCTGGAAAGTTTTTGGTAAACCATGCCGGGGCATGGATAGGATGTCCATGCCGGCTGATCAGTTGCTGTCCATCCCAAATTGCACGAATACCATCCAGCTTTTCACTGACCAGGTAATCTTGTACCGGGATATCCTCGTTGTAAATCTGCGCCAGCAAAATGGCAGGTGCTTGTGCATGGACGTGTACCGCCCCAAAAAAACAACATAGAAGCAGGAAATGACGGATTAGCCGTAGCATCACAACCCCAATTATTAAAATAAATTAACAATCGTAAGTTACAGAATACTGGCAATAAAGGCAAGGATGCTGGAAAGCGCGCAATCCCTAAAGTAACTGGCACCACAATTTGTCGTGATGCATGACATCCATCCACAAGGCGACCAGACTGAGCCCAATCAATACCACGCCACTTAAGCGCATGCCGGTGGATTCTTTAAACCAGGCTGGCAAAGATTGCTGGCTTGCACGCCAGATAAGGGGAGCGATGGCGAGAATCACTGCTGACCCACAGGCAAATGCCATCATCACCAGGGCACCCTGCAACCATTGCGACTGCAAGGAGGCCAGCATGACTGCCGAGTAGAGCAAGCCACAAGGGAGCAAGGCCCAGATCATGCCTGTCAGCAAATATCCCAGCCTGGCATGCTCGGTACGTTGCCTGATCCATGCCCAGACCTGTTGCGCGCGCTGCACCGCCCATTGCGGCTGTTGCCCGGTAATGAGCAACAACACACCCCAGGCAAAAATCAGGGTGTGGGAAAAGGTCCATAAAGGTTGAAAAACATGACTCTGGTTAGAAAGCCAGGCCAGGCCGCGCAGTGTTTCAGCTGCCAACGCACCCAACAGGCCATAACCTAGCATGCGCCCCAGGTAAAAGCTCCAGGGGATGGTTTTAACCACTCGCAATGGGATGGAACGAAATTGGCTGGTCGTGTGTGAGGAGGACTGCATGGCGCCGCAAGCTGCACCACACATGGCAATACAATGCGGGCCGCCTGCCAGCCCCATGACGAAGGCCGTCAGGAGTAAGCTGGCTAACATGCCGGCAGTTTAAAGGATTTTGGAGAACCTTGCACGATTGGCATCGTGCTGTAAATAGCGGTCAAATACCATGGCTATCGCACGTACAAAATACCAACCCATTTCGGTGACCTTAAGACCATCATCTTCCAGAATTACCAAGCCTTGTTTTTCTTTTTCAACAAGTTGTTGCATTTCTGACTTAAAGTAATCTCTGAAGTTAACCATATAGGAAAGATCAATAGATTCATAGCTGAGCTCACCATGGCACATAATGGCCATGATCACGGCACGGCGGATCAGGTCATCCCGGCTCAACGCCAGCCCGCGTACGATGGGCAACTGGCCTTGATCAAGAAAGTCATAATACTCTTCCAGCGTTTTGGCATTCTGGCTGTAGGTGGCGCCCATCTTGCCGATAGCAGAGACACCCAGTGCCAGGATATCCTGGTCGGCCATGGTGCTGTAGCCTTGGAAATTGCGGTGCAACCTGCCCTGCTGCTTGGCAATCGCCAGCGCATCCGTAGGCAAGGCAAAGTGATCCATCCCGATATACACATAACCTGCCTGCATCAATTGCTGGATGGCTTCTGATAGCATCTGGATTTTATCGACGGCATTCGGCAGATCCTCCTGCAAAATGCGGCGTTGTGGCTTAAAACGTGAAGGTAGGTGCGCATAGCCATACAAGGCAATGCGGTCTGGACGCAATTGAGTAATTTTACTAATGGTTTCGCGGAAAGTCGCTGGCGTTTGCTTGGGCAAACCATAAATCAGGTCGGCATTGATAGACTGGTAGCCCATCTGCCGCGCCTGTTGCATCAGGGTGTCGACTTGCGCATAAGACTGTACCCGGTGTACGGCCTGCTGCACTTCTGCATCGAAATCCTGCACGCCAAAACTCAGGCGGTTAAAGCCGAGGTCACGCAAGTGTTGCAAACGGGCCTGATTCACGGTCCGCGGGTCAATTTCGATGGAATATTCACCTTCCTCACTGAATACAAAAGCTGTTTTCAGCATCTGCATGAGGCTGGACAACTCTTCATCATTGAGGAAAGTCGGTGTGCCTCCGCCCAAATGCAGCTGATTCACTGCCTGTGCTTTTCCAATCTTGTTAAGATGCAAGCCAAGTTCACGTTGCAGGTAATTGAGGTAAATGGCGCTTTGCTCATAGCGTTTGGTGACAATTTTATTGCAGGCGCAATAAAAACAGAGTGAGGCACAAAACGGGATATGCACATACACCGACAGTGGCTGCGTCCAGTTACTGATGTTGCGCTGCTCTGCCGATTTGTAATAGGCAGCCGCATCAAAAGCTTCAACAAAGCGGTCTGCCGTCGGATACGAGGTATAACGCGGCCCGGAAACATCATAGCGTTCGATATGCTCCTGGGTGATCATCAACGGTTGTTTCATGGTTTCTAGCAAATTCTTTCCTGTCAGCACAGTGGGGGCGAGCAGCCCCGGGATCATTGGATGCCACTTTGCCACAAAGCAATAGATGACTTCTTGATGCAAATCAAACGCTGTCTAGAGCGTCCCATGCATAATGCAACGCAATATAAAAGGGAAGATAGATCACCATGTTCAATGAAACCATCTCTGAAGAGGCGTATAATCCTTCGCATGTTCAACGACAGACAAGGACACCTCCCATGCAAGCCGAATCCAGCTTCAAGGTCGCTTGTTCTAATTGCAACCTGCGTGAGCTGTGCCTCCCCATCGGTTTAAGTACCGATGAAATGAAGCAGCTGGATGGGATGGTTGCCACCCGCAAGAAAGTGAAACAAGGCGGCCACCTGTATAGCAGCGGCGATGCCTTCACCACCTTGTATGCGATCCGTACTGGCTTTTTCAAAACCTGTGTGGTGTCAGAAGATGGCCGTGAGCAAGTCACGGGTTTTCAGATGGCTGGTGAAATCATGGGCCTGGACGGGATTGTCAGCGACAAACACAACTGCCACGCGATTGCCCTTGAGGACGCTGAGGTCTGTGTGATGCCGTTTAACCATGTCGAAGATCTGTCCCGTGAAATCCCCATGCTGCAGCGACATGTACACAAAATCATGAGCCGTGAAATTGTGCGTGAAAATGGCGTGATGATGTTACTGGCCAATATGCGCGCGGAAGAACGCCTGGCGGCCTTCTTGCTCAATTTATTGCAACGTTTGCATGCCAGGGGTTACTCAAAAAGTGAGCTGATTTTACGCATGACACGTGAAGAAATTGGCAGCTACCTGGGCATGAAACTGGAAACTGTCAGCCGCACCTTTTCCAAGTTCAGTGAAGACGGCATCATTGAGGTCAAACAGAAAAATATCCGCATCCTGGACCACGAAAAACTGAAAACTATTTTCAACGCCAGCACCTGCTAAAAACTACTTTTTTCTGGCAATCGGTTCAGGGTATGGAGCCTTCTCCCCTTTTTACCGCCCTGACCGAGTATGCCAGTGGTCGTCACTGGCAATATATTTACCCGGTATGGTCTCGTCGCGCTGGCGGTCTTTCCATAGGCATTAACCTGCACCCGAATCACTGCTGTAACTGGCATTGCCTATATTGTCAGGTGCCCGGATTGCAGCGCGGCCCATCTCCAACGATTGATAACCCCCAGCTTATTCAGGAACTCACTGATTGCCTCAACTGGCTCAGTCAACACTGCGCCCCCCTCACGCTAAAAGACTGCGTGCAAGATATTGCTTTTGCTGGGGATGGCGAACCGACCACATCACCACAGTTTGCCGAGGTACTCTACAAACTGATTGCGTTATTAAGACAGCGCCGCCCAGACGACCGTCCTGCGCATGTCCGGCTAATTACCAATGGTAGCCAGCTACATCATGCCAATGTGCAACATGCGCTCAAATTACTGGATGACATAGAGGGTGAAGTCTGGTTCAAACTGGATGCAGGGAATGATGCTGAAATGCTCGCCATCAACGACACGCATCTGCCATTCTCCTTGCATTTGCAGCGCCTGCAGACTTGTTGCACACTTTGTAAAACATGGGTACAAACTGCCGTTGTTAGCAGAATAACGGACGGGAAGCTGATTACGACCCCTAGCTTGCCTGGCTATATTGACGCCTTGCAATCGGTGAAAGAAGAGATCAGCGGAATTTTGCTGTATGGTATTGCCAGGCAAAGCCAGCAGGATAGCAAAGGTTGCCTTCAGACCACCCCAGCTGAAGTACTGGAGGAATATGCAGAAAGGTTGCGCACGCTGGTCGTTTGCGTGCGCGTGTTTCAGTAGATGAGTAAAATTACTCTTCAGCCGGTTTTAAGCCGGTTTGGGCGTGATTGCGTGCCTGGATGGCAGGCGCCATGGACTCACTCTGTGACTCTTGGCCTTGCGCATCCAGCGTCTTGTTGATTTCAATGCCCTTGCGATAGTAATCATCAATGGCTGGATCAGGATGCGTAATGGCCAGGTACAGGGTAATAAAAGAAGCGACAACCACCAATAAAGGCCCGCCAATAATCAACCAGACGAACGGGTTGTGGTACCATTTCTGGTCACCCTTGACAGACGCTCCATTAGCGATTGCTTGCGTATTGCTCATTATGTGTAACTCCGTTCATTTGTGACGCATTAGTTTCTGATGCGTTAATTGCTTGGCACGATAAACACTGATTTTTCTTTGATCGTGTCTTTGGATGCAATATCCGTCATTTCAAAATAAATTTTGTGAGAGCCCGCATTGGTGACGCCATCAGGTAGTTGCAACTCGACGATCACATTTCTGGTTTCAAAAGGTTTAAAGCCTTTGAATGGCTGGCCATTATTATCTGAAATATGCACGGATATGTCAGGCAACCCAGTCACCTGCAATGCGTAATCGCGCGTAGTCTCGGTATCATTTTCCAATTTCAGGTTATACACGTTCTCAATCTTACCTTCATTGGTGTAGCGCGCCATCATGGCACGGTCACGAAGTACGTCGAGCCTGAAGTCAGGTTTGAAATAAAGACTGACGACCATGCCAATGGTTAACGCAGACAGAATTGCCGTGTAAACCAGCACACGTGGCCGCAACAGACGACGCCACATTTGCTGACGGGTCCAACGATTTTCCAAGCCATTCTGCGTCGTGTACTTGATCAGGCCCTTGGCATAACCCATTTTATCCATCACGTCATCACAGGCATCAATACAGGCGCCGCAACCTATACACTCATATTGCAGGCCATTACGGATATCAATCCCTGTCGGACACACTTGCACGCAAATGCTGCAGTCAATACAGCTACCCAGCCCGTTGGCATTTTCGCCCGCCTTTTTGGAGCGTGCTCCACGAGGCTCGCCACGTGCCTCATCATAAGTAACGGTCATGGTGTCACCGTCAAACATGGCGCTCTGGAAACGCGCGTATGGGCACATGTATTTGCAAACCTGCTCGCGCATATAGCCTGCATTGCCATAAGTCGCAAAACCGTAGAAGCAGATCCAGAAGGTTTCCCAGCCACCCAGTTGCCACTCAAAAATGGCGGGGACCAGCTCACGGATGGGTGAAAAGTAGCCGACAAAGGTGACGCCTGTCCATAAGCCAAACGTGATCCAGGCAAACTGCTTGAGCGACTTGCGGGTAATCTTGTTGAGATTCCACTGACTGTCGTCAAGACGCATGCGGGCTATGCGGTCCCCTTCTATCTTCTGTTCCATCCACATATAGATTTCGGTATACACCGTTTGTGGACAGGTGTAGCCACACCATAACCGCCCAGCCACCGCTGTAAACAGGAACAGTGCAAGCGCGGAAACGATCAGCAGGAACGAGAGGTAAATCAGGTCCTGCGGATGAAAGATCAGGCCAAAGATATAAAACCGCTTGGCCTCCAGGTCAAACAGCATGGCCTGGCGGCCATCCCATTGCAACCATGGCACACCATAAAAAAACAGCTGCGTGGCCCAGACCATGACCCAACGCCATTTATGAAAAATCCCAGATACGCTGCGGGCATAAATTTTATCTGCGGACTTATAAAGTGACAAAACCACCTCCTGTTCAGGGATGGTGGTTTTGATCACAGCGCTTTCTTTAATATCGCTCATTGTGTTTTGCATTCACCTATTTTTTGGAAAGGCCCCAAACATAAGCGGTCAGCAAGTGAATTTGTTCTGGCGTGAATTTCTCTTGCCATGCTGGCATCACGTTATTTTTACCTTCGTGAATACGCTTGATAATTGCAGCCTCACCCTGGCCATGTAACCAGATGTTATCTGTCAGGTTAGGAGCACCAATTGCCTGGTTTCCTTTACCTTCTGGACCATGACAAGCTGCACAGACGGCAAATTTTTCTTTACCGGCATTGGCACGACCAGAGTCATGAATGCTGCCAGACAAACTCAGTACGTAGTTAGCCACATTTTTGACATCTTCTTCAGAGCCTACAGCAGCAGCCATCGGCGGCATGATACCGTTACGGCCGTTGTTGATGGTCAGCTTGATGGTGTCAGGTGCACCACCGTACAGCCAGTCATTGTCAGTCAGGTTAGGGAAACCACGGCTACCCTTGGCATCTGAACCATGACAGGCGGCACAGTTATTGAGGAAAATACGTTTACCAATATCACGCGCTTCGGGGATCTTGGCCACTTCTTCTACTGGCATTGCCGCATATTTGGCATACAAAGGGGCAATCTTTTCGTTGTTTTTGGCGACTTCCGCTTCGTACTGTTTTACTTCTGTCCAGCCAAACTTACCGTTGTAAGTCCCCAGACCAGGGAACAGGAACAGGTAAGCCAAACCGAAAATCACAGTGATGATAAACAAGCCTACCCACCACATTGGCAGCGGATTGTTCATTTCTTTAATACCATCCCACTCGTGACCATTGGTGTTGTCACTTTGCACATTCACTTTAATGCGGCTGGCGAAAATCAGTAAGCCAACACAAAAAGCAATCCCACCCAAGGTAATGGTCGAAATCCAGATCGGCCAAAATCCGTTTACAAAATCATTCATGATGTTTTCCTTAACTTATCCGCACAAATATTAGTCTTGGTCGAACGGCAAGTGCTGCGCGTCTTTGAATTGTGCGGAGTGACGATTGCGCCATGCCCACACCACGATTGCAATAAACAGGACGAAACTCAGTACTGTAAACAATATGCGTAATAGGTTGATTGTGTCCATGGCGCGTCTCCTTATTTCAGGTGGGTACCCAATACCTGCAGGTATGCAACCAATGCGTCCATCTCGGTTTTACCCTTGATT
The DNA here is from genome assembly GCF_001183865.1 of Methylophilus sp. TWE2. Taxonomy (NCBI): domain Bacteria; kingdom Pseudomonadati; phylum Pseudomonadota; class Betaproteobacteria; order Nitrosomonadales; family Methylophilaceae; genus Methylophilus; species Methylophilus sp. TWE2. The sequence continues at coordinate 1,298,131 of NZ_CP012020.1, read as the reverse complement.
TCTTCGCCGGCAGCTTTGATCTGCTCATCAGTGTATGGCACACCTACTTTACGCAGGGCAGCCATATGGTCACCGATGGTGGCATCGTCTACCAGGTTTTCGTTCAACCATGGGTAGGCTGGCATGATGGATTCAGGAACCACATCGCGAGGCTGGTTCAGGTGAACACGATGCCAGTCATCGGAGTATTTACCACCCACACGATGCAGGTCAGGACCGGTACGCTTGCTACCCCACTGGAACGGGTGGTCATACACGTATTCACCAGCGACAGAGTAATGACCGTAACGCAGTGTTTCAGCGTGGAACGGGCGAATCATCTGTGAGTGGCAGTTATAGCAGCCTTCACGCAGATAGATATCACGGCCTGCCAGTTGCAGCGGTGTATAAGGCTGCAAACCACGGATAGGCTCAGTCAAGGATTTCTGGAAGAAAAGCGGCACGATTTCAACCAGACCACCAAAGGAGATCGTGATAAAAGTCAGCACGATCAACAGGAAGTTATTAGTTTCAATCTTTTCATGCAGATTGCCACTATTATTTTGATGAGTTGCCATAGTGATTTCCTTAAGCGTGTGCAACAACAGCTGGTACTTCTACCGTGGCTGGTTTGCCGCTAGTTGCTGTTTTATATGTGTTCCACAACATGATGACCAGGCCACTCATGTACAGGAAGCCACCCAATGCACGTGTGAAGTAGTACGGGAACTTCGCTTTCACACTTTCAACGAAGGTGTAGGCCAAAGTACCGTCAGCGTTCATCGCACGCCACATCAAACCTTCCATCACGCCGGAAATCCACAGTGCAGCGATGTACAACACCACGCCGATGGTCGCCATCCAGAAGTGCACTTCAATCGCTTTCACGCTATACATTTGTTTCTGGCCGAACAGGCGAGGAATCAGGAAGTACAGGGAACCGATAGAGATGAAACCAACCCAGCCCAACGCACCAGAGTGCACGTGGCCAACTGTCCAGTCAGTGTAGTGAGACAAAGCGTTCACGGTCTTGATCGCCATCATAGGACCTTCAAAGGTACTCATGCCGTAGAAAGACAGGGAAACGATCAGGAAGCGCAAGATAGGGTCTGTGCGCAGTTTGTGCCATGCGCCGGACAAGGTCATGATACCGTTGATCATACCGCCCCAGCTTGGTGCAAACAGGATTAAGGACAACACCATACCCAGGGACTGAGTCCAGTCAGGCAAAGCGGTGTAATGCAGGTGGTGAGGACCCGCCCACATGTAAGTGAAAATCAGTGCCCAGAAGTGCACGATAGACAAGCTGTAAGAATACACAGGACGCTCAGCTTGCTTAGGCACAAAGTAGTACATCATGCCCAGGAAGCCTGCTGTCAGGAAGAAACCCACCGCGTTATGACCATACCACCACTGTACCATCGCATCTTGCACGCCAGCATAAGCAGAGTAAGACTTGAACATGCCAGCCGGAATCGCCGCACTCTCAACAATGTGCAACAAAGCCACTGCCAGAATAAAGGCACCGTAAAACCAGTTAGCCACATAAATATGTTTTACCTTGCGGATACCAATAGTACCGAAGAACACGATGGCATAAGAAATCCATACCACTGCAATCAGGATATCGATTGGCCACTCCAGTTCACCGTACTCTTTACCCTGGGTATAGCCCAATGGCAAGGAGATGGCAGCGGCAACAATGACAGTTTGCCAGCCCCAGAAAGTAAAACTGGCCAGCTTGTCGCTAAACAAACGGGTCTGGCAGGTACGTTGCACGACATAGTATGAGGTAGCAAATAAAGCACTGCCCCCAAACGCAAAAATCACTGCATTGGTATGCAGTGGTCGTAAACGGCCAAAAGAAGTAAATGGCAAGCCCAGGTTAAGCTCTGGCCACACCAGCTGGGACGCGACAATCACGCCCATCAATGTACCAACAACACCCCAGACCACTGCCATGATTGCGAACTGGCGGACCACGGTATCGTTGTAGGTCGCAGCCTTCACGGTTGCATTTTGCATGGATTTCTCCCAATGATTAAAACAAACACCCAACACTAAACAAACTGCTTATTGTTCATCGCTGATAATCTCAGAGATGTCACAAATCTGATTTGATACACATCAATCGTGTTCAAGAATCCTCAATCATGCTCAAGAATCCTGGACCCTTCTTCTTCCAGGTCTTCAAACTGACCCGTCTGGATCGCCCACCACAGGCCACCCAGAATCACAAACACCAGCATCACTGCCAGCGGGATCAATAAGTATGCTATTTCCATGCTATGCCTGACCTTTCTGCCAACCGGACTTATCCCAGTCCGTGAGACGCAATGCATTCAGCAACACCAATAACGAACTGGCAGCCATGCCCAACCCGGCTAACCAGGCAGGTAAAAGACCCAAAATCGCCAAAGGCACTCCGGCGGCGTTATACAACGCCGCCCATAACAAATTCTGTTTTACGATGAGGATGGTTTTTTTACAATGCGAAATGAGCGAAACCAGCACACCGATATCATTGCCCAATACCACCATATCGGCCTGCGCCTGCGTCAAAGGGACGCCGGAACCCATTGCAATAGAAGTATGCGCTGCTGCAATGACAGGGCCGTCATTCAAACCATCACCAACCATTAAAACTTTCCGCCCCTGTTGTTGCAGCAACTTTACGTGCTTAAGCTTATCTTCTGCTTTTTGTAACCCTGCCGCGTTCTGGATACCCAGTTGCGATGCGAGGTTTTTAACGGGCGCTATTCTATCACCAGATAACAGCTGAATATCAAGGCCCTGTGAAATTAATTGCGAAATTGCCGCCCTGGCATGTGGTTTGACTTGCTCCGTCAAAGACAGTCTTGCCAGCATGATTTCACCTGCTGTGACATAGACCTGGCGTAACGCTTCGAGTTCAGCTTCAGAGCTCACACCACAAAAGTCTGCATTCCCTAGCTTCACCGGCAGTAACGCCCCGTTTTTTGTAGTAAATGTAGCAGACATGCCGCCACCGACAATTTCCTGCCAACCCTGCATCTCCAGCTTATCTTGCGCATCTTGATGCAAAGCAAATTCATGTAAAGCTTTTGCCACAGGGTGCAGTGAATCACGGCTCATAGTCGCAATCACATCAAATATCCACTGGCGGTCCCACGAAGCATGACTCTCTTCAAGGGCTACCTGTTGCAGGTTTTCAGTCAGCGTGCCCGTTTTATCAAAGACGATGGTATCTACTTCACTAATGGCCTGTATGGCCTGCAAACGGCGGATCAACACGCCCCCTTTGGCAAACGTACCGGCACTGGCCAGCATGGCAGCTGGGGTAGCCAACGACAGCGCACAAGGGCAAGTCACCACCAGCACTGCCACGGCAGACATGATGGCTTTGGCAGGATCCGTGGTCCACCAGAAGATGAGGGCATACAGCGCAGCCAGCAACACACCCCATAAGAAAGGTTGCGCCACCTTATCGGCCAGCAAGGCAATGCCAGGTTTTTCAGTGGAAGCCGATGCCATCAGGTTCACCAGCGCATGATATTGTGTCCCCTCGCCCACCTGCTCCACTTGCATTTCAATGGCTGAGGTTAAGTTACCGGAACCAGCAATCACGGTTGCGCCTGTTGGCTTCATCACTGGCTCAGACTCCCCAGTGAGCATGGATTCATCAGCACTGGTATTCCCGACAAGCACTTTGCCATCGGCGGCAAATACTTCGCCTGGGCGCACAAACAAAATATCGCCTGCATTGATATTGCTTGCCGCTATTTGCACCCACTCGCCAGCGTCGTTTTTTTTGAGCACCGCATTCGGCAAACGGCGCATCATGTTTTCCAGCGCACCGGCGGTACGGTTACGCAGTTTGACATCCAGCCAGCGGCCGATCAGCAGAAAACTCACAAACATGGTCAGTGAATCGTAGTAAACGACGTCGCCCCACCAGCCGCCGGGCACAAAGGTTGCCAGTGTGCTCATGACAAATGCAGCCACAATCCCCAGCGACACCGGCACATCCATGCCTAATTGACGCTGCTTGATACTGGCCCAGGCCTGGGACAAAAACGGAGTAGCGGAAAACAGCATGACAGGCAACGTCAGCACCCATGAAGCCCACTTCATGAGTTGCACCATGTCAGGTGCCATATCATTGCTGCCCACCCAATAAGTCGGGTAGGCATACATCATGACCTGCATCATGCAGAAGACAGCCACCACCAGGCGCCACAACATTTTGCGCTGCTGAATGGTTCTATCCGAAATGGCGTTATATTCGTTGAGCGGTAAGGCGGGATAACCAATCTCGCTGAGATTAGCAAACCATAGTGAAGGAGAGGTTTTTGCTGCATTCCAAACAACTCGAACACGTTTGGAGGCTGCACTGGCATGCACGGCAAGCACACCTGGCTGTTGTTTAATTGTCTGCTCTATGCGCCCACTGCAAGCTGCACAATGCATATTGTCGACCCAGACATGGGATGTCCACACATCGGCAGCAGTTGCATCGCGTTGACTAAATCGCTCCCATTCAGACTGGACATCCAGTCCTTGCCATGGGTTTGCACTGCTCACTGCTAAAGGTTTTGCCATTGGGTGATGGACCGTCCGTGAAACAATATACAACTTTATATTATATGATTGAATATAATATAAATCAATGTGTTAGATGCTTTCCGAAAGTACCATTAGAACACTAAGCGTGACAGACAACTTGATATAGCACAACAAACATGTGCGAATGGTGCCAGTAAAAAATAACCTACCAGCACCATTACAAATAAATGCTTTACTTTACTCGCATACCTGCCTGCGCACCACTGTCTGGCGACAGGATATAAGGACCGCCACGTTCATCACTGGCAGCCAGCACCATGCCTTCGCTCATGCCAAACTTCATTTTGCGTGGCGCCAGGTTGGCGACCATGACGGTTAAACGCCCGACCAGCGTCGCAGGGTCATACGCAGATTTAATGCCTGCAAACACCTGGCGTGGCTTTTCCTCGCCAATATCCAGTAATAATTTAAGCAGCTTCTCAGCGCCCTCTACATGTTCAGCACTGACGATTTTCGCAATCCGCAAATCGACCTTGGTAAAGTCATCAATCGAAATATAGTCGCCCTCTTCGACAGCCTTGGTGTCGGCTTTCGCTTCAACCTTGGCTTCAGTGTTGGCAGGCGCTGCCGCTTGCAGGCTTTCTCTATTGGCTTCAACCATGGCTTCGATTTGCTTGCCTTCGAGGCGGGTCACCATATGACTATATGGCTGTATCGTTTGCGCACCCAAGCCTTGAGTGACATCGGCCCATGTTAATGGCTGTACATTCAAGAACGCTTCGACAGCTGCGGCAATATTTGGCAATACCGGTTTCAGGTAAATGGTCAGCAAGCGGAACATTTCCAGCGCGTTACTGCAAATCGCGTGCAATTCTGCCGCCTTGCTGTCGTCTTTTGCCACTACCCAAGGCGCAGCTTCTGCCACATAGGCATTGGCCGCATCAGTCAGCTTCATGATCTCACGCAAAGCCCGTGCGAAATCACGTGCAGCAAACGCTTCTGCGATGGCAGGTGCAGCAGCACGCATCTCGTCAATCACAACATGTTTCGCTGCAATCAGCTTGTTATCAAACTTCTTGGCGATAAACCCTGCCGTACGGCTGGCAATATTAATGTATTTCCCCACCAAGTCGCTGTTCACACGCGCAACAAAATCTTCCAGGTTGAGGTCGATATCTTCCATGCTGCCATTCAGTTTGGCGGCATAGTAATAGCGTAAATATTCGGGATTTTTCACATGATCCAGGTAGCTACGTGCCGTGATAAACGTCCCGCGTGACTTGGACATTTTTTCGCCATTCACGGTGAGGAAGCCATGCGCAAATACCTGTGTTGGCGTGCGGTGACCAGAATACTCCAGTGTCGCTGGCCAGAACAAGGCATGGAAATAGAGGATGTCTTTACCGATAAAATGATACAGCTCGGTCGAAGAATCTTTTTTCCAATATTCGTCAAAATCCAAGCCTGCTTTGGAACACAGGTTTTTGAAGCTAGCCATATAACCAATCGGCGCATCCAGCCAAACGTAGAAGTACTTGCCTGGCGCATCCGGGATTTCAAAACCAAAATAAGGCGCATCCCGCGAGATATCCCAGTCGGAGAGTTTGTTCTCACCAACCTCGCCCACCCACTCACTCATTTTGTTAGCGGCTTCAGCTTGCAAGGTGCCGGAACGTGTCCAGTCCCGCAAAAAGTCTGCACACTCACTCAGTTTAAAAAAGTAGTGTTCAGTCTCTTTGCGCACGGGTGTTGCGCCAGAAACGGCTGAATAGGGATTCAGCAAATCAGTCGGGCTATAGGTGGAACCACACACTTCACAGTTATCGCCATACTGGTCTTTGGCATGGCACTTAGGACATTCGCCCTTGATAAAGCGGTCCGGCAAAAACATGCTTTTGACCGGGTCAAAATATTGCTCTATGGTTTTAGTAGCAATTTTGCCATTGGCTTTCAGCGCTTTGTAAATGCCACTTGCGAGTTCACGATTTTCTTCAGAATTGGTGGAATAGTAGTTATCAAACTGCACCAGGAAATCCGCAAAATCCTGGCTATGCTCAGCATGCACTTTCTCAATCAGCGCTTCAGGCGTGATGCCCTCTTTTTCCGCCCGCAACATGATGGGGGTGCCGTGAGTATCATCCGCACACACATAATGCACTGTATGCCCCTGCATTTTCTGAAAACGTACCCAAATATCGGTTTGGATATATTCGACCAGATGCCCCAAATGAATACTGCCATTGGCATAAGGGAGTGCAGAAGTGACCAGAATTTTGCGTGTCATGACAACAGGGTTTCAAGTAAAAACGCTATTTTAGCAAACCATAAGACACTTCAGCGATTCCAAGCTAGATATTTGATATAAGCCAAGACCGCGCCCACACCAGATTGGTTTATTAAAGCCAAACTGGCTGATTACAACCGAAATAAAATCACACACCTCTTCTAACCACTATTGTTAAATTAGCAGGCGAAACAAGCATTTACCACCACCAGGCGCCACAACATTTATTCAGGAACAATCTTTGCCTGTGTTTTGCCATTGATCAAACCTCTTATCGCGTATCGCATGTTCTGGCATGGCATCAACCTACATTGGGCATATACGACGTTGCTTCCTGGCATCCGTCGGAAAACGCTTTGCCCGCATCATGCAAAAGATATTTTGCACGATGGCTTTTTACGCTTTGCCCTGACCACTAGCCCACACCGCAACCAGGAACCACATGCCTACCTGCGCACCATTGTGCAAAACCTGATTCTGGAGCAATACCGCAAAGACAGCTACTTTGCCGACTACCGGCAACAAGCAGAGCTGGAAGAGCCTGCCACGGTGTCAGCTGAGCACCTGGCTGATATCAAACAGCGCCTCGAACTCGTGACCCAAATCATTCAAGACCTGCCGCCTAAATGCCGCCAGGTGTTTATCATGTACCGCATTGAAGGCTACGCGCAAAAAGACATCGCCGAGCAGATGCACATCAGCCTGAATATGGTCGAACGGCATCTGATTCGCGCCTTGCTGGACCTGCGCGCGGCCCGTGAGCAGTTTCTCAAATAAGCGCATGTCAGCTCACAAAAAAATATCTGAAACCGCTGCCCGCTGGTTTATCCGCATGCAAGAGGCAGCGCCCGATGCGCCTGAACGCAGCCAGTTTGAAGCTTGGCTGATGCAACACCCATTACACCAGCAGGAATATGCAAGCATCAGCGACGCCTGGCAAGGCATAGACTCCATAGGCGACCTGCAAACCATGGCGCAGGCCAAACAGGCCGATATTTTTTTCAAACAAAGCGAGCGCAAAAAATCGAGGCAAAAACTGGCAGGTACTCTGGCCAGTGTGGTGGCTGCGCTTTGCATAGGCTGGGCTGGCTTGCATCAATACCATGTGTGGCAGAACACGCCCACACTACAACTCGCCGCGCAGACAACTACCGCACAACTGACCACCCAAACGCTGGACGACGGCAGCCGCGTCACACTCAACGCCAACTCGCGTATTGAGATCAAGTACTACCGCAACCAGCGTCACATTGACCTGCTGCAAGGCGAAGCCGTGTTTGAAGTCACCCCAGACCGTGACCGCCCCTTTGTGGTAGAAACCCAGCGCCTGAAAGTCACCGTGCTGGGCACCCGCTTTGCCGTTAATAAACTCAAACAACTTGAGCGCGTAAGTGTCGATCACGGCAAAGTGCAAGTTGTGAATAAACAGGCTGCACAAACGCTGATTCTGCAAAATAATCAGGTGGCTGAAATCAACCAGCATGGTCTGCAAGCTCGCCCACAAGTGAGCGCCCAAGACTACTTCCACTTTATCAGCGGCACCTTGGTATTTAATCAGGCATCACTGTCAGAAATCTCCGAAACCCTCTCGCGCTACCAGCCCAAACCCGTCACCAGCGATGAGCGTTCACAGGAGAAAATCAGCGCCGTGGTCGCCATTAAAGATAGCAACAGCTTTATCGCCACCCTACCCCGCATCGCCAATGTGCGGGTACACAACAGCCCAGAAGGCATACAACTGGAAACCTTCAATCAAGCCAAATAAGCTCGGCACGCATCATTACATTTTTTTGCAATCGACATATCAGGGTTTTGCCCCCCCGTGCATTAAGGCAATAACAAGCCAAAAAGTAACGGGGAAGTCAGATGCACACACCAAAAAAACTGATTCTGGGCGCAGCCATCGCTGCTTGCTTTAGCAGCCAGCCAGCCTGGATCAACCCTTTATGGGCAGCAGAACTTAACACCAACCTGCCGCAGTCAGAAGAAGACGCTTTGCTCTCGCAAAAAATCACCATCAACTTGCCAGCACAACCACTGGCAGCCTCACTCAAAGCATTGAGTGCCAAAATAGGATTAAACATCACCTATAACGACAAACTTGTTTCGGACAAACAAGCTCCGGCGCTAAGTGGCACTATGCGCAGCAAAGAAGCTTTGCAGAAACTACTGGCAAACACTGGGCTGGAAGCCAAGCTAAATGACAATACGCTTTATATACAGCGGATACCAAATATCAGTGAAGAAAAAAGCATAAATATTGAGAAAGTAGAGGTCAGAGCAAAAAAGTTTTATGAGATAGGCCCGCTGCCAGGCATAGGTCTTAGTAAAGATCAAATTCCTGGTAACGTGCAAAGTATTTCCGCTAAAGAAATCAAAGAGTCTCATTCATTAAGTATCACCGACTTAATGAATAGAAAGCTGCAGTCGGTCACAGTCAATGACTATCAAAGCAATCCGTTTCAGATGGATTTGCAATATCGTGGCTTTACCGCTTCACCACAACTGGGTACAGCACAGGGTATTTCTGTATTTCTTGACGGTATTCGCGTTAATGAGCCGTTTGGCGATGTAGTTAACTGGGACATGATTCCCATGAATGCGCTTAGCAGCCTGGATATGTTCCCGGGATCCAATCCTGTCTTTGGTTTGGGTACGTTAGGCGGTGCGTTAGCTATGCGGACTAAAAGTGGTTTTGATGGCAAATCGTTAGATGCGGAAATTCTAACCGGGTCATTTGGTCGTAAACAACTACAAGCTTCTGCTGGCGGTAATAACGATGTTATAGCAGGATTTGTTTCAGGTAATTTCTTCTTGGAGGACGGATGGCGGAAAGACTCTCCTAGCAAGGTCAACCAAGTCTTTGGTAAAGCTGAATGGCAGAGTGATCGTGCCCGTCTCGGCTTATCCATGCTATACGCCGGAAACAAACTTACCGGAAATGGTCTGCTACCTCAGCAAATGGTCGACCAGAATCCAAAGCAAGTTTACACTTCTCCCGATGAAAGCAAAAATGATCTTCTGCAGTTCCAGTTATCAGGAGTGTGGGATGTGACCGATACTTTTAATATTACAAGCCAAATATACAACCGTAAAAGTAAACGCAAAAGTCATACTTCAGATGTAAATGAAAACTTCGGAGGCGATGATGATGTCGCTGCGACTGCGAGTACCAGAGACCGTACTCGGCAGTTACTACCTGGGCTTCAGGATATAAATCGCGATGGTCTACCAGACTATAACGATTACACAATGAATGTAGCGGCAGATGCAAACTACAACCCACTGGCAACGTTTGAAGACCCTGTGACTGGCGTTATCAGCGTAGGGGCGTGCCTTGACCCCGAGGATAGTTGTGCTGAACGCTTAATTTACGGCACTGATTTCGGCACCCGTGCCAGATATCGTGATGAACAGGGGCAGTGGCAGGATGTTACCGATCAAGTTCAAGTAGATGCTACAGATGGTTCTGGAACTAAAGTTTGGAATTGGACTTTTGATCCACGCATCGGTAATGACTTTTATGGTCTAGGTGGTAATTTGGCACCTTCAAAAATTCCTGATGCATTTAATGCACCTGTCGCCTCCGAAGAGTATGCCAAATTAGTACGCTTTACTTGGGAAAATAGGGCTGCAATGAAGGCAACGAATAATCTTTATGGTGTGTCCGCAGGATTTTTGCCTAGATCATCAACGCAGCATGCGGGTGCAGGAAATCCTAACTATGATTATGATTTAGCTGGATTAGGTGCCGCGGGGGGCGTCTTCGGGGGCTATACAGATTCATCTGGATTTTTTCATAGTTACTGGGAGTTATCAGAACCGATTAACAAAGGCGTTTACCCTGAGTTATGTGCGATGACAGGGATTGGTGCTGTGGGTTCCTCTCCTTGTGTCAAGGATGCAAACGGCAATTATATATATCGAGATGGCAAGGCTAGTGTACTCAACAATGGCGTTGCGACAGGTTATATCGAGGGCACCCCAACAGCGATTTTTAACGATACAGAAATTAATCAGCTCGGCAAAGGTGCAGCAGTGCAACTGAACTGGAATCTTGATCAGCACAAATTGATGATTGGGTCATCCTTTGATACATCGGACAGTACTTATGCCAGCAAGCAGTATCTTGGTTTTCTTGATAAAAATAGACACGGTTATGTCGATCCTAGTCAATTAGGATGGGAGTATTCGGCGAATAGCCCCGAAAGAGGCTTTGCGCTAAATGATTTTAAAGGTGATAACACAACTAAAAGTATTTATTTCAGTGAAACCTGGACACCTACCAAAACACTGAGCATTAATGCGGCTGCACGCTTCAACCACACTATTGTTCGCAATCAACTAGATGTTACAAAGTTAAGTCATTTTGGCGATGTAAATAGGATTGTGAACTTACTCAACTATCCAGTCTTATGTACAGACACAAATAATAACGGCACGATAGAAGCCAGTGATTGTCCTTTAGGCTTGGATGACGCCATAGTTCCATTTGATCCTAGCTATGCCTATATGGGAGATGGCTTTATAGGCAGTGATGGCAAAAACATGCTTGCAATGTTTACAGGAGAGAAAGAGAAGTTTAAGTATCGTTCTTTCAACCCTTCTTTGGGGATAACTTGGCAAGCACAAGAAAATTTGAACTTATATGGCAATTGGAGCCGGGGTGCCAGAACTCCCACAACTATTGAATTGGGTTGTGCGTTTGATGATAGTCCCGTTTTCGATAAGATCGATTCAGTTACTGGTCAACCTGTGTATGTGAAGCGTAGCTGGCGTGAGCGTCGTTCCTGCAATCTGCCTGGTGCAATGTCGGGGGATCCTTACTTGAAGCAAGTGCGTTCTAACAGCCTGGAGTTTGGTGCAAGAGGGCGATTGACAGATTATCTTGAGTGGAATGCAAGTGTTTATCGTACTGACTTAACTGACGATATTTATTTTGTTGCGGTGAATGGAGTACAGAGCTATTTCAAAAATATTGGCAACACTCGCCGTCAAGGTTTGGAGATGGGGTTGAAAGGCCGGTGGGGCAAGACAACTTTTGGCATTAACTATGGTTTGACCGATGCTACTTTCCAATCCGAATTTACCTTGGATAGCCCTAACAATAGTTCTGCAGGGAATGTGTACGACTTGAATTACGATCGTGAAGGCACTTATGGGCAAATCAAGGTCAAGCCTGGCAACCGAATGCCTGGCGTACCATTACATAATCTGAACTTGAATATGGCATACGAGCTCACTAGCAAATGGAATATCGGGCTCAATATGGTGATGCATTCCGAAGCTTTTATCCGTGGAAATGAAAACAACAAACATAAAGCAGGGTCTGCTTTACCCATTTTTCCAACAGGCCCAAATGGACCTGCGGTTGAACGCGCCGGTTTCGGCCCAGGAAAAAGCTCTGGTTATGCAGTATTCAACTTTCAGACCAGTTATAAAATTACTCCGGAGTGGATATTTGGCCTACAGGTGAATAACCTGTTTGATAAGGAATATGCAAGTGCTGGACGCCTGGGTTTAAATGCGTTCTCTCCTTCTATCAGAGGGGTCATTGGAGAAAGCGGCTTTAACTATAACAGCGCGGACTGGCAGGGAACTAGTTTTTTGGGCATAGGCGCACCAAGGTCAGCTTTTGTCACATTAAGTTACGAGTTTCAACCTAAAAAGAATTTAGAGAGCGTTGAGTAGAACCCAAAGGGTCAGGCTGGTTTGAAAGTGTTTAAGCTTCAAGACAGTCTAACCCTTTAATCCCCTTTTAATCTTCGTATTTTATAAAAGCTTTCAAAGCTGCTCTATGGCGCAACACCAGCGCCCGACATCCCTGTTCCAAAATACTTTCTTTTGATTTATGCCAAACCATTTGCCATGGTGAGTGACATACTATTCAAATAATCAGTGAAAACGAGAGGGTTGCGCATATGACTGAACACAGGGTTTTATTGGACGAGCATGAGCTGAAATGCATTAATCGTTATTGGTCGGCATGCAATTATTTGGCTGCGGGCATGATTTACTTGCAGGACAACCCGCTATTAAAAAAACCGCTGGAAGCTGGCCATATCAAACAACGGCCACTAGGCCATTGGGGCTCCAGTCCAGGATTGAGTTTTACTTACATTCATATCAATCGCATGATCAAAAAATACGACTTGAATGCGATTTTTATCGCCGGACCTGGGCACGGCGCACCCGGTGTACTGGCGCCCGTCTATTTGGAAGGCACTTGCAGCGAAATTTATCCAGACAAAGCCCAAACCGAATTAGGCATGCGCAATTTGTTTAAAGACTTTTCTTTTCCAGGTGGGTTTGGCAGCCATTGCACGCCTGAATTGCCTGGCTCCATTCATGAAGGCGGTGAACTGGGGTATAGCCTTTCGCATGCTTTTGGGGCTGCATTCGATAATCCGGATTTATTGGTGGCTGTGATGGTGGGAGATGGAGAGGCAGAAACTGGCCCGCTGGCTACGGCATGGCATTCAAACAAATTCCTGAACCCCGTTCGAGATGGCGCGGTGTTACCAGTGTTGCATCTGAATGGCTACAAAATCAACAATCCAACCGTGTTATCGCGGATATCACACCAGGAACTGGAGGATTTACTCAAAGGCTACGGCTGGACACCCATTTTTGTAGAAGGAAATGATCCAGACCGCATGCATCAGGAGATGGCGCAAGCGCTTGAAACCGCTATTCAGTCAATGCAGAACATCCAGCAAAACGCGAGAACAAATAATGACGTCAGCCGCCCTCGCTGGCCCATGATTGTGTTACGTAGTCCCAAAGGCTGGACTGGCCCCAAAACGGTGGATGGGCATCAAGTGGAAAACAGCTGGCGTGCGCATCAAGTGCCTATCAGCAAACCCGCGGAGAACCCTGAGCATCTTGCGCAATTGGAATCGTGGTTGCGCAGCTATCAACCTGAAAGCTTATTTGATGCTGAGGGGCGTCTCTTGCCTGAGCTGGCGGAGTTAGCGCCACGCGGCACCAGACGCATGAGTGCCAATCCGCATGCCAATGGTGGGCTGTTGCGCCAGCCGCTGGCTTTGCCAGACTACCGCCAGTATGCGGTCACGGTATCATCGAAAGAAGGCGCCCTTCACTCCAATACGCAACCGCTGGGTTGCCTGCTGCGTGATGTGATATCAGCCAATCCCAACAATTTTCGCGTATTTGGGCCTGATGAAACCAGCTCGAACAAGCTGCAGGACGTGTACACCGCCAGCAAAAAGACCTGGCTGGCTGATCGATTGCCAGAGGATGACGATGGCGGTGAGCTGGCGGCAGATGGCAAAGTCATGGAATACCTGTCTGAGCACACACTGGAAGGCTGGCTGGAAGGTTACCTGCTAACAGGCAGGCATGGTTTTCTATCCACTTACGAGTCATTCGTGCATGTGATTGACTCCATGTTTAACCAGCATGCCAAATGGCTGGAGATGTCGAAAAAAGTCAGCTGGCGTGCGTCGGTTTCTTCTTTGAATTTATTGATTACGTCCACAGTCTGGCGGCAAGACCATAACGGCTTTACGCATCAGGACCCGGGATTCCTGGATCTGGTCGCCAACAAAAGTGCGGAAATTACACGCATTTATTTACCCCCCGATGCCAACTGCCTGCTTTCTGTGGCGGATCACTGTTTGCGCAGCACTGATTACATTAATGTGATTGTCTGCGACAAACAAAAACACCTTCAGTATCTTGATATTGAAAGTGCCACCATCCATTGCGCAAAAGGGTTGGGGATTTGGGAGTGGGCCAGCAGTGACGCGGGGAGCGAACCCGATTTGATTATGGCATGTGCGGGCGACATTCCAACCAAAGAAGCGCTTGCGGCTACCCAGCTGCTCATGCACCACTTTCCTGCGCTAAAAATCCGCTTTATCAATGTCGTCGATTTATACAAACTGACACCAGAGAGCGAACATCCGCATGGTTTATCCGATAAGGAGTTTGACCGCCTGTTTACCACGGACAAACCCATCCTGTTCAATTTTCACGGCTATCCCTACCTGATTCACAGACTCACTTACCGGCGCGCCAATCACGCAAACCTGCATGTGAGAGGCTATCGCGAAAAAGGCAGCATCAACACACCGCTGGAGCTGGCCATCCAGAACAAGATTGACCGCTTTAGCCTGGCCATTGAAGCCATTTACCGTATCCCCGGCCTACGCAATATCGGTGCCCATGTGCAAGAAGAACTCCTGAACCGCCAGATCGCCTGCTGTGAATATGCCTATGAGCATGGCGTGGATATGCCTGAAGAGGATGAGTGGCAATGGCAGAAGTGAATGCATCGGCCCAATTGAATGACGATCACGCCTTACTGGTGATCAACTGCGGCTCATCCAGCCTGAAAGCGGCCTACTTTGCACCCAACAAAGCCCGCCAGAATTACCATTATTGTATAGCCCCGCACCTACCAGTGACAGAGGGCTTCGAGGCTACATTTAAACAGCTTTTTACAGAGTTGGGGGCTGCCCGCCCAACCCGTATCGCACACCGTTTTGTGTTTGGTGGCCATATTGAGGACACGGCACGTTTACTGACGGAGGAAGAGCAAGATCGTCTTGAAAGCCTGGTTTCGTTCGCACCTTTGCATCTCCCGCTCAACTTGTTAGGGGTCAGGCTTTGTGCAAGGCACTATTCCGACCAGCCGCGGCTGTCGCAGTGGGCGTGTTTTGACAACGGTTTTCATTACAACCTACCCGCATTGGCTTACCGCTATGCAGTACCTGAAACAGCGCATCTGCGTCGATTTGGCTTTCATGGCTTGAATTATGCGCATATCGTCAAGCAGCTACCCGAAGTGCTTGGCGATCAGGTTGCACGGGGGCGTGTTGTTGTCGCCCACCTTGGCAGCGGATGCAGCCTATGCCTGCTTGAAAACCTGCAATCAGTGGATACCAGTATGGGTTATAGCACAGCAGGTGGCATTCCGATGGCGACGCGCAGTGGCGACCTGGATCCCGGCGTGATGCTGGCACTCGCAAAACAGTTGAACAGCAGACAACTGGAGGATTTGATTTTTCACCAAAGCGGCTTACTCGCCCTCTCTAACGGCGAAAGCAGCGACATGCAAACCTTGCTTGAAAGCGACAGCCCTGCTGCAAAATTTGCGGTGGACTACTTTGCCCGTAGCGCTCGCGCCATGATAGGAAGTTATGCTGCGAAAGCAGGTGGCATTGATGCATTGGTGTTTACGGGCGGCATAGGCGAACACGCCAGCCAAATCAGAACACTCATTTGTGACCCGCTCTCATTTTTAGGCTTTCGTTTGTCCCCAAGCGCCAACCAAACCCATCAAACCTGGATCAGTGACCCCACCTCTAAACCCATTCTGGTCATTGCTGCTGATGAAGAAGCGGAAATGGCTGCCCAGGTGGAGCTTCAAGAGATTTAAGCTGCCTAGTTCAAAATATCACGATCAGCATGCAAGCAATAGCCAAATCAAATCGGTTTAAGCTATAAGCTGAATATAAGCGCCTGAAAATTTCTTTTTTCAGCCAATAAGTTTGGCTGATATCAACCAATAATTTTCCATAACAACCAAATTTTGGTCATGCTCCATTTATTTAAACCATTGAAATCAATGCGTTATATTTTATACAGAATTCGGCACAAATATTGCGCACCATTTAAGTAAGTGTCATCAACTTGGTTGAATGCAATGAGTTTTTTTAGCAATACCGAAAACGATACATTCTGGTGCAATCTGAGCCTGAAATGGGTGTATACCGATTTGTTTCGTAGCATTTACGGACGAACGCGTAACTTTCATTTAGCGAACGATGTGCTGCACGATGCGATTGTGAAGTTTGCGGTGAAAAACAGCTTGAAGCAGATTGATGAGCCACAGGCTTATTTGCGTGGGATTGTAAAAAATACGCTGGTCGATTACTACCGCGATGCCGCACACTATGTGGATGCCGGATTATTGGGGGCAGACTCCACTAACATTGATCCTGAACTGGAATTGAGTGACAAATATTCACCGGAAAAAATGGTGGATATCAAGCAACGCATGCATGCGCTGCAAAACATCATTGATTGCCTGCCCCCCAAATGCCGCCAGGTGTTCTGGATGCACCGTATTGAAGGCCAGCCACAACTGGAAATCGCCGCGGAACTTGGCATCAGCCTGAATATGGTTGAACGTCACATGATTCGCGCTCTGGTGGATATTGCGCTGGCAAAAGACTACCTTTTACACGAATAATGACCCAGCCACGCAATACTGCTTTAGAGCAGGCCTCAAAATGGTTTTTGCGCCTCAAGGACGCAGCGCCTGACCATGCCGACCGTGGCAGGTTTGAAGCCTGGCTCATGGAGTCTGAAGCCAATCGCCAGGCCTATCAGCGGATTGCAGAAACCTGGGGCGATTTTGATTCCCCTGCACGAATCACGCATATTTCCCAGGCCATGAGTGCCAGAAAACTGGATGAAGATATCCGCAAACGTCAGCGTGCCAATACTCTTGCTAAACTGGGCGCGGTGGTCGCAATTGGCCTTGCCAGCCTATTTGGCTTTCAGCAATGGCAATCATGGCAAGCGCAGCCGCTGGAAACCATCGCACAGACCAGCGCACCCGGCCATATGGTTAGCCGCTTCCTGCCTGATGGTACCAAACTGACCCTGGATGCGCACAGTGATACCAAAGTGGTCTATTACCGTGACAAGCGCTATGTCAGACTGCTTCATGGCCAGGCCGTGTTTGAAGTGGTGAAAGATGCTGACCGCCCATTTATTGTAGAAAGTGATCACGCCAGAATCACCGTCAAGGGCACACGTTTTGTCGTCAATATGATCAATCACAAAACCGTGGTCGCCGTGGATCATGGCAAAGTGCTGGTAGAAACCTTGCAGGCTGGTCAAACCAGCAGCGTATTGTTAAGCAATGGTGAAGTGGCAGAAGTGAAAGACCAGGCCAAGCCGGTCAAATTGAATAAATCAGCCAAGGACTACTTTGCCTTTTTGCAGGGCAGACTGATTTTTGATGGAGCCTCGCTCTCTGAAGTCACCGAGACACTCTCAAGGTACCGCCAGCCGCCCATAGTTAACCACTCAACCTCCGACACAGAGATTTCAGCAGTGGTTGATGTGCACACACTCAATAAATTTATCAAAACCTTACCAGCGGTTGCTCCGGTAAAACTGCAAGAGTCCGAAGCAGAAACAGCCATCGTTGACCGCTAAGCCATCACAAAATTTTACATTCCACACATCAGGGAGGCAGCGCCCTCCCCGTCAATAGTCTGTACAAGGACTTTTTAAGACGGGTGGAGACGTGTTTAAAACAAATAAAATCAATCGTATTGGCCAACAATCTGCCATATTGTTATGTGCCATCAACTTAGGAATCGCCAGCGCAGAGCCGCTCAAAACCGAGATTCCAGCCAATATCAATATTCAATCCCAGCCATTGGGCAATGCCTTAAAACAGTTTGCCACCCAAACCGGGAAAAATATCATCTTTGATAAAACTCTGGTCAACGGTAAAACCGCCCCGCCCGTGAAAGGTAACTTTGGCGAGATGGACGCGTTAAAGAGAGTGCTCGAAAACTCCGGTCTTGAAGCCGTGCAAGAAGATGGCACCATCGTCATCCGCACAGCTCGCCCGGTTGTTCAAAAGAAAACCGAAAATCTCGAACTGGACAAGGTTGAAGTACGCGCCAAGCGCTTTTATGAAGTGGGCCCATTGCCAGGCTTAGGACTAACCAAAGAAGAAATCCCCGGTAACGTTCAAAGTATCTCTGCCAAAGAAATAAAAGAAGCACATTCGTTAAGTCTGACTGACCTCATGAATCGCAAGCTGCAGTCTGTGACAGTCAATGATTACCAAGGCAACCCATTCCAGATGGATGTGCAGTACCGTGGTTTTACAGCCGGCCCGCAGATTGGTACACCTCAAGGTTTGTCAGTCTTTTTCGATGGAATTCGTGTCAACGAGCCATTTGGCGATGTCGTGAACTGGGACATGATTCCCATGAATGCCTTATCAAGCGTTGATGTATTCCCTGGCTCTAACCCTATCTTTGGTTTAAATACCTTAGGCGGGTCTTTTTCGATGAAAACCAAAGATGGTTTTAATAATACAGGTGTGGATGCTGATGTGCTGACTGGTTCATTTGGCAGGAAGCAACTACAGGTTGAAGGTGGCTGGAATAATGGGCCGATTGGTTTATTTGCCGCGGGCAATTTCTTTTTGGAAGATGGTTGGCGGAAACACTCTCCAAGCAAGGTAAACCAATTCTTTGGCAAAGCCAGTTATCGAGGAGATAGGCTTGACCTAAATTTAAACACATTGTTAGTTGGAACTGATTTGGTTGGTAACGGGTTAATTCCAAGTGAAATGTATGCACAAGACAGAAACGATGTCTTTACAAGTCCAGATAGTACTAAAAATCGACTGCAACAATTTCAACTCAGTGGTGCTTTTCAAGTTAATGATAGCTTTAGCGTCACTGGTCAGGTTTACAGAAGAAATAGCGATAGGCAACAAAAAGGGTCAGATGTATATACCGACCTTGCTGGAGATGAGTTTGGTCCATTTGATCGGAGAATTCCCGACGCCAATGAGCAGACGACTTGCTTATATAAATCGTCTAACGCAAATGGATTGCCTGATTATTACATCCTAACCACTATTGACCCTCCTAATGACGCATCAGATTTCCTATTGGATCCTTTTGTTCAGAGTGGTATTACTGATAGAGCAACACTTGATCAAGCACTACAGAATAACTTATTCCCTAATATCGTTTTTAACAAGCCTATTACAAACCCGATTGCGGAAGCAAGGCTCGTACAGCTTTTTAAAACTGCTAATAATTTTACGCAAGAATTTGTAACTCAAGGAGATCAATTAGATTTACAAGTTGCTGTCCCTCCTATTTCAAGTAATGGCGAGCCAGGAGCAGCGATAAGTTACAACCACTACAATGGGAATGGTGGAGCAGATAACTCCATAGATCCATTTTTTGCTTTAGATAACTTTTATTACTCGCTTGAAAATGGCGTTGTTTATAAGAATTATATGATTGTGCCAGCTCCAATAAACCAGCAGGCATGCTTAGCTTCTGCCGCGCTAGATGGTGGTTCTGGTGTCAGATTAGTAAAATTGGATGAGAGTGGTAATCCAGTTGTAAGGCGTATAGATGGTTTATATGACGGGGGTCCAGGTGTTGTAGAAGGCACTCCAACAGCACTAATCACTAATAATCAGATTAAACAAGTCACAGATGGTGCATCATTACAATTCAACTGGAACTTTGAAAAGCATAAATTAATGCTGGGTATGTCCATAGACGCAGCAAGTGCCACTTACACAAACACGCAACAACTTGGGGTTTTAGATGCAAACAGAAATGGATTCATAGCTCCAGAATTATTACATCCACAATGGACAGCCGCTAGTGTAGCTGTCGCTAATAACGATTTCAGTGGAACGAATACTACAAAAAGCATCTACTTCAGCGAAACGTGGAAACCCACTGAAACCTGGAACTTCAACATTTCAGGACGCTACAACCAAACTAAAACTAAAAACACGGTTGCTGCGCGCTATGGCTTCGGTGCGTTTGATTTGTACCAGCTAATATCACAACCAAATACCTGGGACATTTGTAGAACCGATGCAGAATGCACTAATTATCAACATGGATATCGATTACTTAATCTGTCCAAAGTACTTGACCCAGCAGAGACGGAGAAATTTAGCTATTACTCTTTTAATCCCTCGATAGGTGCCACCTGGCAAGCAAAGGAAAATCTGAATATTTATGCAAATGTTGCTAAAGGGACTCGTACGCCTAGTGTAATTGAACTAGGTTGTGCATTAGACAAAACCTTAGTGAGAACTGGCGGCACTGATGAAAACCCAATTTATGAATATAAGAGCGTACAAGAGAATAGAGAGTGCTCATTACCCACTACGCTATCCGGCGACCCATACTTACCACAAATAAAGTCAACTAGTTACGACATTGGCATGCGCGGAACGCTTAGTGGGTTATTCGGAAGCGATACTATCCAGTGGAACCTTGGCACTTATCAAACAGACCTTCAAGATGATATCTACTTTGTATCTGTAGCCAACGGACAAGGATTTTTTGATACAGTTGGGCGGACGAGAAGAAGAGGTGTTGAAGCTGGTATATCTGGAAAAAAAGATAAATTCACTTTTAGTATAAATTACAGCCTTAACGATGCTACTTTTGAAGACAAATTCAGAATGTTTAGCAATGACAACAGTAGTGCTGTTGATACAGGCTTTGGCCTTAGAGAGATTACAGTTAAACCAGGAAGTACACTTCCAGGCGTAGCTCTACACAATTTGAATGCCAGTCTCGCCTACGATATAAACGATAAATGGCGTATTGGTATTAGCACGGTTATGCATTCAGATAGCTATGTACGAGGCAATGAAAATAATGAGCATCAACCAGGAGTTATAAGGACCGTGCAGGTTGCTCCTGGAACACCAGGTTCTGTGACAGAACCATCAGGTCAAGCATATTTGAGACTTCCCCCCACGAGAAACCCCGGAAAAGTTCCGGGCTACGCTGTTTTTAACTTTCAAACGAGCTATAAATTCAACAAGGAATGGACCGCTACGATGTTAATTAACAACCTTTTTGATACTGAGTACTTTAGTGCTGGGCGTTTAGGAAGAAACCCTTTCTCACCTAGTATTAATGGAGCCATTGGTCCTGATGGATATAACCATAACTCTGGTGATTGGCTGAGTACCAACTTTATTGCGCCAGGCGCACCTCGCGGTATCTGGTTCAGTTTGAATTGGAACTTTGTACCGGACTGATCCCTGTGATAACTGGGTCATAGTAAAAAGTAAAATAAAATCTGATTTTTTCACTCTGATCCCGCTACCCCTACTGACCCAAGGCTCCACAGATCAACTCTTTGGGATCAGCACCGCACTCATGATATGAATGACGCCATTATCCGCATTGATTTCATCGCCCACCACCTTAACATTATCGACTTTCACACCATCAGTCACAGAGAGCATCAGGTCAGCACCTTCGAGCGATTTGACTTTGCCAGCGCTTACGTCAGCCTGGGTAATTTTGCCGGGATAAATATGGTAGTTGAGCACTTTTTTCAGCTCTGTGGGATTAGCCATCAAGGCTTTAAATTTTGCTTTTGGTAGTTTGGCAAACGCCGCATCATTAGGGGCAAACAGGGTAATCGGGCCTTTATCATTGAGCGTGCTCTCTAGGCCGGCCGTTTTAACGGCTTGTAAAAAGGTCTTGAAGTCACCTTCTTGATCAGCGGTTTGCAGCAAGGTGTCTGCATTGGCATGATGGGCATAGCTCATCGCTAACAGGGTCAGTGCAAGTAGTTTGTTCATGCGTGTTCTCCAGATAAGTTAACCGTGACTGCTTGATGGATATTGCTGTCATCGATGTGCTTACCTTAGCAATCCAGCCTTACAGTGAACTTACCGCATGGGGCGCGAAGCTTACAGCCAGCTGACCACGTACGATGATGTGCAAAACGGCAGAGGACGCCACCATCATAAACACTTAAATAGTCATCAATCCGTCATTTAAGCTTGCCAACATACATCAACCCTTCTATGCGGAGCGTAGTGAATGATGTTGATTGTGACTGACACCTTTCAGCAAACAAATGGTGTTTCAACAACCTATAAAAACTTGCGCCGCGTCGCCCGTTCACGCAATCTCCGCTTCAGGGTATTGCATCCCAGCTTGTTTCGCTGGATGCCATTACCGTTTTACCCCGAAATACAGCTCAACTTGCAACCGTGGCGGCTTTGGCGCACGCTCAACCGCATGCAACCAACGCAATTGCATATCGCTACCGAAGGTTTGATGGGCCTGGTGGCACGTTGCTGGTGCAAACTGCACAAAAAACCATATACCACCTCTTACCACACGCGTTTTCCTGAATATCTGCAACTAATGTGGCATATTCCATCGCGCTGGACCTATGGCTATTTACGCTGGTTTCACCGTGACGCATTGACGACGTTTGTCACCACAGAAAGCATGCGCCGGACATTGCTAAAACAGGGATTTAAGCACCTGGTCATCTGGTCGCGCGGCGTGTCCGAGCAACTGATAAGCACATCACATGCAGCCTCTTCAGGGAGCAAGTTACGCGTGCTGAATGTTGGTCGCGTCAGCAAAGAAAAGAACCTGGATGCCTTGTGTGTATATCAGGACGAATTTGAGATCACCATCGTCGGTGACGGCCCATATTTAAACGAATTAAAGCAAAAATATCCGCGTGTGCATTTTGTGGGATACCACTACGGCCAGGCATTAGCTGAGCTGTATGCAAATAACGACGTGTTTGCCTTCCCCTCACGTACAGACACGTTTGGCATTGTGATGATAGAAGCCATGTGTAATGGTTTGCCCGTGGCGGCTTTTAACGTTACTGGGCCATGTGACGTTGTCGAACAAGGATTTTCGGGTGTGCTATACCACGATCTGAAGCAGGCCATCCTGCGTTGTCGGTCATTGGATAGACAGGCGATCCGCCTCAAGGCGCGCAGTCTCTGGAGCTGGTCTCACTGTTTTGATACCTTTCAACACCATTACCAACAATCTGCAGAACAGTTTGCGGAACGACCCTCCCACATGCAACATGACGAACACACACCAATGCGGTAAAATACCCGATCTAATTAGTCAGGCATTACCGCAGGGATCTCAGGCATGGCCATCAGCGAATTATTGATTCAAAGCACCCTAAAACTTTGCATAGACCCAAATACCGGCAAAGACTTTATCAGTGGAAAATCTATTAAAAATATCCAGATAAATGGTAACGACGTCAGTCTGGATGTGGTGCTGGGCTATCCGGCCCAAACACAACTGGAGGTGATCCGCAAGCAAGTGTCTGAGGCCTTGAGCAGTATTGAAGGCATAGGCAAGGTCACCGTCAATGTGGGTTGTCGTATTGTTGCGCACAGCGTGCAACGCGGCGTCAATTTGCTGCCCAATGTGAAAAACGTGATTGCGGTGGCTTCCGGCAAAGGTGGCGTGGGCAAATCCACCACCTCCGTCAACCTGGCACTGGCGCTAGCCGCAGAGGGAGCGACTGTGGGCCTGCTAGATGCCGATATCTACGGCCCCAGCCAGCCACAGATGCTGGGTATTTCCGGCCGCCCTGACAGCGCCGATGGCAAAAGCATAGAACCCATGCGTGCGCATGGCATTCAGGCCATGAGCATCGGTTTTTTGGTGGATACAGATACACCTATGGTTTGGCGCGGCCCCATGGTGACTGGCGCTTTAGAACAACTATTACGCGATACGCGCTGGCAAGACCTCGATTATCTAGTCATAGACCTGCCACCGGGCACGGGTGACATTCAATTAACACTGGCACAAAAAATTCCTGTGACAGGTGCGATCATTGTCACGACGCCACAAGACATTGCCTTGCTTGATGCGCGCAAAGGCTTGAAAATGTTTGAGAAAGTCGGCATCCCTATCCTGGGCATCGTCGAAAACATGAGCACGCATATCTGCTCCAATTGCGGCCATGAAGAACATATTTTTGGTGCCGGTGGTGGCGCGCTCATGGCTAAAGATTACAACGTAGATTTACTCGGCAGTTTGCCCTTGGATATGAGCATCCGCATGCAGGCAGATGGCGGCCAGCCTACCGTGGTTGCACACCCGGAAAGCGCGATTGCGAATACTTATAAAGAGATTGCACGCAAAGCGGCGAGCAAAATCGCCATTGCCAGCCTGGACCACAGCGCCAAGTTTCCTAACATTGTGATCCAGAAAACCTGAATACCCCCCCTGAAAGAAGCTGCGTATGACACTCCGCGAACACCATATTGCTGAAGGCCTGATGGGTGCGCAATACGAAGCGATGGATGAGCATATGCAACGGGTGGCACGCCATGTTACCGAACGCCACCCGGTTTCGCGTAACCTGGCTGCACCCCCCACCCAGGAAACATTGAGCCGAGGTCAACGTGCCGCCGATGCCATGGCACGCTTCGGCGGCTCCTGGGCCTTTATTTTCGTGTTTATGCTCGTCTTGGTGGGCTGGGTCATTCTCAACTCGGTCATCCTGTTGCGATATGGCAACGCGTTTGATCCCTACCCCTATATTTTGCTCAACCTGTTCATGTCCATGCTGGCTTCAATCCAGGCACCGATTATCCTCATGTCACAAAACCGCCAGGCAGAAATTGACCGCCAGCAAGCCGAGCATGACTATGAAGTGAATTTAAAAGCAGAGTTGGAAATATTGTTGTTGCACGAAAAAATGGATCACTTGCGAGAACAGCAATGGCAGGAACTGATTGGTTTACAGCAACAGCAAATCAGCTTGCTGGAAAAACTATTAGCCGGAAAGCCCCAATAAAAAAGCGCCTGTCGGCGCTTTTTTATTGGGCAGTGTCTATTTCAACTCGACACCAAAACAATAGACATCCACACCATTGGGTGATTGAATCAATGTTGCCGGGATTGCAACCCCGCTACGCCACTGATCGACCGCCTCTTGTTTGCCTGCCCCGGTCACCAGGAACATGACTTCGTGCGAATTGTTCAAACGGTTTTGGCTAATGGTAATTCGGTCCGCGGGCGGCTTGGGCGAATTAAACACGGGAACTGCATCAGCAGAGTTATCGACCGCATGACCAGGGAACAAGCTAGCCGTATGGCCATCTTCACCCAAGCCAAGAATCACCAGGTCAAAAGTACGCACTCCTTTGAGGGTTTGGGCGTAGGCTTTGGCGCCTTCCACATTGCCCAGCTCGGCAGGAATATCGTGAATCTGATTTTCTGGAATAGGCACATGGCTCAGCCAGGCGTCCCGCGCCATCTTGCTATTGCGTTCGGCATGATCGACCGGCAAGCAGCGGTCATCATTGTGATACACATGCCAGTTAGCCCAGTCGGCATTAGCCTTTGCCAGCAACTGATAAACGGCTTTTGGGGTACTGCCACCAGCCAATACAATGAGAAAGCTGCCATATTTGGCAATTGCCGCATCAGCAGCAGCCAAAATTCTGTTCAAGGCAGCTTGATTAATTTCTTGCTGGGATTGAAATGTGAGCCAACGGGTTTGAGCATTCAAAGACATAGAAAACCTGTAAAAAACAATACAAAAAAGCGCGCGCAGCCTTTTAGTGCGTAACGGCATTTGCTATAATTATAGCTGACTCGACATGATAATTCTGCAAAATTATCCGAAGCACTGATCGGGTTCATGCCATCCAAAAGATGGGTGTCTCTTAAACTATCCTCATACCATAGGAAAATCCGAATGAAATTAGCAATGATTGGCTTGGGCAAAATGGGCGGCAACATGGCTGCACGCTTGCTGCGTCACAAAATCAACGTAGTTGGCTTTGACTTCAACACCGAATTCGTTAACAGACTGGTTAAAGAAGAAGGCATGGAAGCGGCAACCTCTGTGGCGGATGCTGTAAGCAAACTCGAAGGCCAAAAAATTGTCTGGCTGATGTTGCCTGCTGGCGAAATCACCGAAAATCAAATCAAAGATTTGATTCCAATGCTGAACAAAGGCGACATCATCGTCGATGGCGGCAACTCCAACTACAAACACAGTCAGCGTCGCGGTGCAATGTTGGCTGAGCACGGTATCGGCTTTATCGATTGCGGTACTTCTGGCGGTGTTTGGGGCCTGGAAAACGGCTACTGCCTGATGTACGGCGGTGAAAAACAATATGCAGATGTATTGGCACCTTACGCTCAGGCACTGACGCACGCAGACCGTGGTTGGGCACACGTGGGTCCAGTCGGCTCCGGCCACTTCACAAAAATGATCCATAACGGTATCGAATACGGCATGATGCAAGCGTTTGCCGAAGGTCTGGACCTGATCAAAGGTAAAGAAGACTTCAACCTGGATCTGGCGCAAATCACTGAATTGTGGCGTCATGGCTCCGTCGTTCGCAGCTGGTTGCTGGATCTGACTGCTGAAGCATTGAAAGGTGACCAGAAGCTGGAAGCCATCGCTCCTTATGTTGCTGACTCCGGCGAAGGCCGCTGGACAGTGGTTGAAGCGGTTGAACAAGGTGTTGCTGCGCCAGTATTGACTGTTGCATTGCAAGCCCGTTTCCGCAGCCAGGACTCCAAAGGTTACAGCTACAAACTGTTGTCACTGATGCGTAATGCATTTGGTGGCCACGCAGTTAAAACCAAGTAATTCAGAATAAGCCTCTCGTGATGGGAGGCTTTTTGCTTAATGACTTGCGCACACTGTTAGAACTAACTAGTTTAATTAACAGACATATGGGAAAGGCCTGCCCTTTCCCGTTTACATTTTTATCTTAAGGTTAGAAATGACGAATAAAATTGATCCATGCACCCTGGTATTGTTTGGCGCGAGTGGCAACCTGGCCCGCGTAAAACTATATCCTGGTTTGTTCAGGCTAGACATGCTGGGCCGCTTGCCTGATGACATGAAAATTATCGGCGTTGGCCGCCAAGTGGTTGATCTGGACGCCTGGCGTGCAGACATCAAATCCATGCTGGATACCAAATTCAAAAAAGGCTACGACCAGAAAGTGTTCGAGCGCTTTATCGCCCGTAACTTCTATCATGCCAACCCGCCGACAGATCCAGACGCTTTCAAAAAACTGAAAGCGACCCTGAGTGACGAAAAAACCTTCCCGCAGAACCTGGCTTACTTCCTGTCTGTACGTCCCGTTGACTTTGCCCCAGTGGTGGAATCCCTGGCAAATGTTGGCCTGACTCAAGAAGACAAATACTGGCGCCGTGTAGTGATCGAGAAACCATTCGGTACGGACCTGCCATCTGCGAAAGAGCTGCAGGCTGCGATCACCAAGCACCTCAAAGAAAGCCAAATCTACCGTATCGACCACTACCTGGGTAAATCTGCCTTGCAGAATATTTTGCTGCAGCGCTTTACCAATACGGTGCTGGAGCCGATCTGGAACAACCAGTATATCGACCACGTACAAATCACCAACACCGAAATGCTGGGTGTAGGCGACCGTACACAGTTCTATGACAGCACTGGCGCATTGCGTGACATGCTGCAAAGCCATATTTTGCAAACATTGGCTTTAACCGCCATGGAGCAGCCAAAAGACCTGTCTCCTGAAGGCGTGCGTGATGCGAAAATCAAATTGCTTGAAGAAATTCGCCCAATTCCCGTTAAAGAGCTGGAAAAACACGCATTCCGTGCACAATACGCTGCTGGCGAAATCAACGGCGAAAAAGTCCCTGGCTACCTGGAAGAATTAGGCAACAAGGACAGCGTCGTTGAAACCTATGCGGCGTTGAAACTGTTTATCGATAATCCGCGCTGGAAAGGTGTACCGTTCTATATCCGTACGGCAAAACGCCTGCACGAAGCCGACACACGCATTTCCATCCGCTTCAAGAAGGCACCTTTGCAAATCAATGACCAGGACCAGAACTGGCTCATTATCGGCATCCAGCCTCGCGAGTGTATCAAGCTGGAAATCCAGTCCAAGATTCCTGGCCTGGACGTGCAAACACGTACCATCCAGTTGGATGCAGCTAACCGTTGGGATAGCGACGACTCCGTAGATGCCTACGAAGCCCTCTTGCTGAACCTGATGCAAGGTGACAACTCCAACTACCTGCATATTTCTGAAGCTGAAGCACAATGGCGCCTGGTCGACCCAGTCGTGAAAGCTTGGGCGGAAGACAAGCGCCCTGTGCTTCAGTATCCTGCTGGCAGCCGTGATCCGATTGAATCCAAAGTGATTTTTGAAGGTGAAGACCAGTTCTGGCGTTACAGCATTGAACTGGGCGGCGACAAGTTTTAGGCCACGTTGCACCTATCGCTAAAAATTCATAAATAATTTGCAAATTTAGCAGCTTTTGTTGTTATTATTTGCACTCACTAAAAGCGGAGTTTAAACTCCGCTTTTTTCTCTTTATTACATACGCTTTAGCGCGAGTGACTGGATATCGGAATGAGCATTAAGTCTGACAAATGGATACGCAGAATGGCTGAACAACACGGCATGATTGAGCCGTTTGAGCCCAAGCTTGTACGTGAGACCAATGGCCAGAAGATTGTGTCTTATGGCACCTCTTCTTACGGCTACGATATCCGTTGTGCTGACGAATTCCGCGTATTTACCAATATCAACAGCACGATTGTCGACCCTAAACAATTTGACCCGAAGTCGTTTGTCGAGGTCTCCGGCAAAGGCTATTGCGTGATTCCCCCTAACTCATTTGCACTGGCGCGCACGGTAGAGTATTTCCGTATTCCTCGCTCTGTACTGACTGTATGCCTGGGCAAGTCGACTTATGCGCGTTGCGGCATTATCGTCAACGTCACCCCCTTTGAACCAGAGTGGGAAGGTTATGTCACACTTGAATTCAGCAACACCACACCGCTACCCGCCAAAATTTATGCTGGCGAAGGCTGCGCGCAAGTGTTGTTCCTGGAGTCTGATGAAATCTGTGAAACGAGCTACAAAGACCGTGGTGGCAAATACCAGGGTCAAACTGGCGTGACTTTGCCAAAAATATAACGGCAACATTGAACAATAACCTGACATTCACCAAGGGCACGGTGTAAAGCAAATGCTTTCTCTGTGCCCTTGTGTCTTGATTTTAGCGGTAAAGGATTTATTGCATGAAATTTAGATTCCCTATCGTCATTATTGACGAGGACTTTCGCTCCGAGAACTCTTCCGGCCTGGGCATCCGTGTGCTGGCGAAAGCCATCGAAGATGAGGGCCTGGAAGTGCTGGGCGTGACCAGCTACGGCGACCTGACGTCTTTTGCGCAACAGCAAAGCCGTGCATCAGCCTTTATCCTGTCGATTGATGATGAGGAAATCGTTGAGGAGAAACCGGAAGCCATTGAGCAACTGCGTAACTTTGTGCAGGAAATCCGCTACCGCAACGAGGAAATCCCCATTTTCCTGCATGGCGAAACCCGTACCAGCCGCCACATCCCTAACGATGTGTTGCGCGAGTTGCACGGCTTTATCCATATGAATGAAGACACGCCTGAGTTTGTGGCGCGCCTGATTATCCGCGAAGCCAAAGCCTACCTGGACAGCTTGCCACCGCCCTTCTTCAAGGCACTCACTCATTACGCGGCTGATGGCTCCTACTCCTGGCATTGCCCTGGTCACTCCGGTGGCGTTGCCTTCCTGAAATCGCCTGTCGGGCAGATGTTCCACCAGTTTTTTGGCGAGAACATGCTGCGTGCAGACGTGTGTAATGCGGTGGATGAATTAGGCCAATTACTGGATCACACCGGCCCGGTGGCCGCTTCTGAACGCAACGCTGCGCGCATCTACAACTGCGACCATTTGTACTTTGTCACTAACGGCACCTCAACATCGAACAAGATTGTTTGGAACTCAACCGTGGCACCGGGTGACATTGTGGTGGTTGACCGCAACTGCCATAAATCCGTATTGCATTCCATCATCATGACGGGTGCCGTGCCAGTATTCCTGATGCCGACGCGTAACCATTTCGGCATTATCGGGCCTATCCCAAAAAGTGAATTCGCCTGGGAAAACATTCAGAAAAAAATCGAGCGCAACCCTTTTGCTACCGACAAAAATGCAAAACCACGCGTGCTGACCATCACACAATCTACCTATGACGGCGTCTTGTATAACGTCGAAGAAATCAAAGAAATGCTGGATGGCAAAATTGACACCCTGCACTTTGACGAAGCCTGGCTACCACATGCCACCTTCCATGACTTTTATGGTGACTACCATGCGATTGGCGCTGACCGTCCGCGCTGTAAAGAATCCATGGTGTTCTCCACCCAGTCCACGCACAAACTGCTGGCAGGGTTGAGCCAGGCCTCACAGATTCTGGTGCAGGATGCGGACCAGAACCGCCTGGACCGTGACGTGTTTAACGAAGCTTATCTCATGCATACTTCCACCAGCCCGCAATACTCAATTATTGCCAGCTGCGACGTGGCCGCTGCCATGATGGAAGCCCCTGGCGGTACCGCTTTGGTAGAAGAGTCTCTCAAAGAAGCTTTGGACTTCCGCCGTGCCATGCGCAAGGTGGACGAAGAATGGGGCACCGACTGGTGGTTTAAAGTCTGGGGCCCGACTGATTTGTCTGAAGACGGCCTGGAAGAGCGCGACGCCTGGATGCTCAAAGCCAATGAGCGCTGGCACGGTTTCGGTAACCTGGCCGAAGGCTTTAACATGCTGGACCCGATCAAAGCCACCATTATTACCCCTGGCCTTGATGTAGAGGGTGACTTCTCTGAGGAGTTCGGCATCCCGGCGGCTATTGTGACAAAATATCTGTCAGAACATGGTGTGATTGTTGAAAAAACGGGGCTCTACTCATTCTTTATCATGTTCACTATCGGCATTACCAAAGGCCGCTGGAATACCATGGTAGCCGCGTTACAACAGTTTAAAGACGACTACGACAAGAACCAGCCGCTATGGAAAGTGTTGCCAGAGTTTGTGCAGAAACACCCGCGCTATGAACGTGTCGGTCTTAAAGACTTGTGTACACAAATTCACGAAGTGTACAAAGCCAATGACGTGGCGCGCCTGACGACGGAAATGTACCTGTCTGACATGGTCCCAGCCATGAAACCGACTGACGCTTTCTCGAAAATGGCACACCGCAAAATTGAGCGCGTAGCGATTGATGACCTTGAAGGCCGTGTGACGGCAGTGCTGTTAACACCCTACCCGCCGGGTATTCCGCTGCTGATTCCCGGTGAACGCTTTAATAAGGTGATTGTGAACTACCTCAAGTTTGCACGTGAGTTTAATGAGAAATTCCCTGGGTTTGAGACGGATAACCATGGGTTAGTGAAGCAAATAGTCGATGGTAAAGCTGTGTATTACGTGGATTGCGTGAAGCAGGAAGATTAATCTTCTTACTCCACTCAGCTACTTTTTACTGAGTTTCATTGCTCTCGAGCTTTAACAAAGGCAACTTAATGGTTGCCTTTGCTATTTTACGGAGAGCTTTTTTCGCCTTTGGGCGAGTTACTTTCTGGTGCTTGTCCCCAAGAAAGTAACCAAAGAGGACGACACCCCGCCATCGCGGCCTTGCGGCTCCCTTGCGTTGTTGGCTACGGCCGCTACGCTTAACATCGATACGCGAGTTAGCCTACGCCGTAACAGACTGCTGCGCAGTCTTAGTTATCAACAAAGTAAGCGGTCACGAAACTCGACCTGGCAGCTCACATAAAACGTGAGCTGCTGCGGGACTAGGACAGTCGCTCCCTTCTCCCTTACTTTGTTTCCGCTACTCAGGGTGATGGGATGGGATTTATCTCGCCCAACTCGCATCGTTGAAGTTTGGATCGTTGAAAAACACCAATTCCTTTCTTCAATCCACGGATCGTTACGCTCATCGGGTGTTCAGGGTCCCCATCTGCCGCGCCGAGTAGCGCAGGCAAAATAAGATCAGGCGAGCGGCTGTCCGAATCCCGCGGTGGACTGCGATTTGTGCAGGCCGCTAGGATGAGTTCTGCGAGCGCTTATGCCTAAGTCCGGCAAAGCAACGGACGAAAGTCCTGAACCGAGCAACGCAGGAAACAAGCGGAAGCTGGGGTATCTTGTTCTTTGCCTTCTTTCTTATGGACAAGCATAAGAAAGAATGGTCGCCGTAAGGGCGAAATAAATCGTTCATCAATTCAGCTAATGCTTAAATGCTAAATTGTTCCCTGCGCAAGCGAAGAAAAGTAACTCGCCCAGGGGCGAAAAAGAATGTTGAATACCCAGAAAAACATCTACTTCCAACGTATCCAAAGTTTGTTCTTTTATTGCAATCAAGCTAACCATTAACCTCATCTAGATTAAGATCTACACCCGGATGACGGAAAACTCGACTGACTTGGATTTAAATTAAGCACGATATAAAGAATGACCCTCTTCATTTTTTCCATCAATCAATCTAAAAAGCGCATCTATCAGCGCCGCTGATACACCATATCACTATAATGCAAGCCATTCTCCGAGGTATGCCCTTCCTCACTCACCAATTCCCACTCATGCATCTCTATCTCAGGAAAAAACGCATCTCCGCCCACATGCGCATAGACACGCGTAATGTATAGCCGCGTGACATAAGGCAACCCTTGCGCATACATCTCTGCTCCGCCGATTAAAAACGGCTCTTCATCCCCAGCGCAGGCTGCAAGCGCTTGCGGCAATGAATGCACAACCTTAGCTCCTTCCACGGTGTATTCAGTATCGCGGGTGACTATCACGGTCGTGCGGCCAGGCAACAATCGTCCCAGCGACTCGTAGGTTTTACGCCCCATGATAATGTGGTGCCCCATGGTGAGCTGCTTGAATCGCTTGAGGTCTTCTGGCAAATGCCACGGGAGCTGGTTATTGTGGCCAATCACGCGGTTATCAGCGTGGGCGACTATGAGAGAAAGTGCTTGCATGGATATGGTCTTTAAAAGGCTGACAGACGTTTGAGGTCGTTGATAATGGTCTGGCTATGCCCATCAGGATTGACGTTACTGTACATCTCGGCCACCATGCCTTGGGGGTCAATCACGAACGTCATGCGTTTGGCAGCCTGAAACACAACCAGGTTAAACAAGGCACCATAGGCGTCAGCCACCTGACCATTACTATCTGCCAGGATGGGAAAGGATAAACCATGCTTTTGCGCAAACTGGGCGTGACTTGCGACCGTGTCTACGCTGATACCGACCACTTCAGCACCCAGGGCGCGAATTTGCTGGATATCATCCCTGAACTGGCAGGCCTCTCGCGTGCATCCTGGCGTATCATCCTTGGGGTAAAAATACAGCACCAGCCATTTGCCTTGCCAGTCGGACAGACTGCGCATACTGCCCTCTGCATCCGGTAATTTGAAATCCGGCGCCTTCATGCCGACACTGACGCGGGTTGATGGCTGCTGGTATTGGCGGTAGCCCCAGATGGCCAGCCACAGCAAAAGTCCGTACATGATCAGTTTGATCAGCATTCGATTTTCCTTCTTTACAACAGATTTATGACATTCAGGTCGTTGACGCTTACAGCTGCTTATTGTACCTTAATCCGCCATCAGTCATTTTAAGGGATATACGGAAGAAGTGAGCGAGCGGGATAAAGTGCAAGGCGCACGGAACGCAAGAACCGAGACAGTACATGAAGTACGGCGAGGTGATGAGGACCGCGCAACACAGCGATTTGCCCGCGTAGCCACTTATTCCGTTATCCTAAGGTCATCCGCAATCGTTTGAAGGTCCGCAGTCACTCCCATGAATAATGAAGCCATTGCAAAACTGCTCAAACTGATTGCCGCAGACCCGGAAAAGTGGGAGGCCTACCAGAAACTGGCCGGCCTGATGCTGCAAAACCAGGAGTTTCATGCCGCCGAGCAATACTTGTTGCAAGCTATCAGCCTGAAACCTGATTTATTGGAGCTGCGTTTGCAGCTTGCAAACCTGCATATGCGCACGCAGCAGTTCAAGGCTGCACATGAATGCTATAAACAGGCGATTGCGCTGGATGCAAAACACGCGAATGCTTATTACCTGGATGCACGTGCGCTGAAAAACCTGGGTCGTCTCCCGGAAGCAATTTTGCGTTTGCGTACAGTGACCAAGTTAAATCCGCAACATATGCAAGCGTTCAGTGAATGCGTGGATTTAATGCTACAGGCTCAGCAAGTTGAAAAAGCTATTGAGGTGCTCAGACAGGCGATTGCCGCACATCCGGAACATGCCCATTTTCACTACCGTCTGGGGGTGTTGTGCCAGCAGATGCAGGCAACAGATGAAGCATTGGCATGCATGAACCAGGCCGTCCAGATCCAGCCGGATTTTGCAGAAGCCTATCATCAACGTGGACTCATACTGCAGTTGCAGGGAAGCACACAAGAGGCCCTGGGCAGCTTTAACCAAGCGATTAGCTACGAGCCTAACCTCCCTGTGCCCTACAACAACCGTGGCGTCATTTTGTGCCAGCTAGGTAAATATATTGAGGCTATCAGCGACTTCCGCCAGGCCTTGCAGCTCAACCCGGGATATGCCTCTGCCTACTGTAATCTAGGCCTGGCGCTCTATGAAAACGGCGATAGTGACGAGTCCTATCAATGCCTGGGCAAGGCCGTGCAGCATGCACCCAATCACACCCAAGCCCGTTACTATTTAAGTATGCTACAACTGGCAAGAGGGGAATATGAGACTGGCTGGCCGATGTACGAAGCACGCTGGCATATGTTTCCTGACAACCAACGTCCGGACTTGCAACGATTATGGCGTGGCAATAGCTCGCTGGTCGGCAAAACCATCTTCATCCAGGCTGAAATGGCTCTCAGCGACACTTTGCAGTTTTGCCGCTATATTCCATTGATCAAGGCATTCAAGCCTAACCAGATCATCGTCGCTGTCCCTGAGGCATTGTTTGATTTACTCAACGAATTTTGGGCACAGGACGCAAGTATTTTTATCATCCGACAGGATGGGCGACCCCTGCCGCATTTTGATGTGCATTGCCCCATGCTGAGCCTGCCTGTCGCTTTCAACACCTTGTTGGACACGATCCCTGCCACCCTGCCTTACTTGCAGATTTCAGAGCGGCACCAGCAACCTTGGCAGCAATTGCTAGGTCCAGCCAGGCGCTTGCGTATTGGCCTCAACTGGTGCGGCGATGCCGGCAATAAATATGACACATTGCGCAGCATTCCCTTGTACCTGATGGCGCCCCTGCTGCATATGGAGGTTGAATGGCATAGCCTGCAAAAAGAGTTCCGGCGTGAAGACCACATCATGCTCAAACGCTTTCCGATGCTGGAATGTCATCATCCGGCGTTGACGGATTTCACCCAGACTGCGGGGCTGATCATGCAAATGGATCTGGTGATTTCCGCGGATACGGCTGTCGCACATTTATCAGCAGCACTGGGCAAGCAAGTCTGGCTGTTGCTGCCACACCAGTGCCATTTCCGCTGGCTGCAATACAGGGAAGACAGTCCGTGGTATCCGGGAATGCGCATTTTCAGGCAAGCGCATGAAGAGTCCTGGGAAAGTGTGATTGACCGCGTGCATCAGGCGATCACAGATTTACTAGTCATTCGTTAAGACTAAAACCCAATCGATTAGTGACGCGCGCCAACAATGTGCATCACGCGCTCTATATCCACATGCAAAAGCTGTGAAATATCCTTGTAGTCATCTGGCAAAGCCGCATTATCCCAGCCATCCGCAGAGTGCCTGGCTAGATTCACTGCCAACTGTACATTACGCACGCGGGGCAAATGCGCACGCTGTTCATCCATTAAATCCGTTAACAGTGACGGTAGATTAAATACATGCACCAGCGCTTCTTGCAACTCTACGACCCGGAAACCAAGTATTTCCTGCTGTACGACTCGGCTACGCAAGGTTTTATCAGCAGCTTGCCGGTTCCTGATTTCGCTCATTGCCTCCGGATTAAAAATCCACATGAGCATTTCGGCAAAATCATACAGTGACGCTGCCACGCGTAATTCTTCAGCATGCAGATCCATCAGGTGCGAAGCAAAATCAGCCGCAAAATAACCGGCCCGGTGTGCACGTATCATGAGTTTGAGCAAATCGACCAGTGCTGAAACATGACTATCTAGCACATCTTCTACATGAGGCACAGTCGGAATCTGGTCAAAAAAGGTACTGTTGCCCATCATGATAATAGCCTGTTCAACCTGCACCAGATCTTGTAACTGATGGCGGCTCCGATGATTATTGGCGTACGTCAGCACCTTGAACATCATGAGTGGGTCATTAATCACCACACGGGTAATGTCGCGGGCACCCATTTCATCCTCACGTTCACGCAATGCTGCGAGTTCCCTGGCTGTCTGCCGCAATACCGGGATGTCCGCCTGTTTAAAAAAGGCGACCCAATCATTGACTGTCCGGTTTTCTCTTGCTTCGGTGAGTGTCACCATGTGTACGCTCCAGCTTGATTCATGCGCCCGAGTATAAAACACTGCAGCGCTGGGCGATGCTGTAATCAATCGCACAATTCACTGCCTGTTTGTTCTCTGACTTATCAGTTTAACGGCGCAAAAGCGCTTTTTCTTTAGTCATCTCTGATAAATGCCTATGTTAGAATGACATTTTAGTTATTGATTCCCAGGCTGGCTGCTCAAAAGCTGGCTTTTGAAGATCATCAGGCATATGGCAATTATTCTGCACACTCCCGAAGAAATTGAAAAAATGCGCGTCGCTGGCCGGTTGGCCGCTGAGGTACTGGATTACATCACCCCCTTTGTGGTGGCGGGTGTCACCACCAACAGGCTGGACCAGTTGTGTCATGATTATATTGTCAATGAGCAGCAGGCGATTCCAGCACCGTTGAACTATGCGCCTGATGGCCATACACCGTATCCTAAATCCATCTGCACCTCTATCAACCAGCAGATTTGTCATGGCGTGCCCAGCGAAAAAGAGCTCAAGAACGGCGACATCGTCAATATAGATATCACTGTGATTAAAGATGGCTACCATGGCGACACCTCACGTATGTTTATGGTGGGTAGCGTCACGCCGCAGGCAAAACGCTTGTGTGACCTGACCTACCAGGCCATGTGGCGCGGGATCGAAAAAGTCAAACCAGGCAATACCTTGGGTGATATTGGCTATGCTATTCAATCGTTTGCAGAAAAAAATGGTTACAGCATCGTGCGCGAATTCTGCGGCCACGGCATAGGCAAAAAATTTCATTGCGAACCCCAGGTACTGCATTATGGCAAACCCGGTGCAGGCCTCACGCTCAAGCCAGGCATGATTTTTACCATAGAGCCCATGATCAACGCCGGGCGTCGTGACATCAAATTCATGTCGGATGGCTGGACGGTCGTCACCAAAGACCGCAGCCTCTCCGCCCAATGGGAACACACGGTACTGGTGACGGAAGATGGTTTTGAGATCATGACCGTCTCTGCCGGTACACCGCCACGTCCAGACCTATAAGTGACCGCAGCTACATGACGGTGATTGCCAAAGAACAGCTCAAGCACTGGCGCGAGTCGTTACAACTGGCTCGTCAGCAGATTGCCGATGCTTACTTGGCCACTCCGCAAGCAAAAACATTATTGCGGCAACACACCCGTGTACTCGACCAACTATTAAGGGATATCTGGCGCGCTTACGCCTTGCCTGACACCGTCAGCCTGATTGCCGTGGGTGGTTATGGTCGCGGCGATATGTTCCCGCATTCGGATATCGACTTGCTGATCCTGATGCCACAGCTCAGTAGCCAGCAGTTGCAAACAGATGTCGAATCCCTGATTGGCACCTTGTGGGATATTGGCCTCAATATTGGCCACAGTGTACGAAGCTTGCAGGAATGCCTGGATGAGGCCAAACTCGATGTGACCATCATGACCAACCTGCTGGAAGCACGCTGGCTGACCGGTGACAAATCAAGTTTCAAAACACTGGCGCATTCATTACAGACACAGTTAGACAGCGTGCGTTTCTTTGCCGAAAAACTGCGCGAACAACAAATGCGCCACGCCAAGTTTCACGATACCGCTTATAACCTTGAACCCAATGTCAAGGAAAGTCCAGGCGGACTGCGTGATCTACATATGATTTTATGGATCGCCCAAAGCCAGAATTTAGGCCATGACTGGAATGACCTGGTGCATGCTGGCCTGCTGAGCCGCAGCCAGGCGAACCAACTCAAACGCCATGAACGATTGCTGCAGAACCTGCGCATCCGCCTGCATTTGTTGGCCAAGCGGCGTGAAGACCGGCTGGTATTTGATTTCCAGAACGCCCTGGCCGAACAAATGGGCTATCAAACCACTCCGCAAAAACGTGCCAGTGAGCTATTGATGCAAGGGTTTTATCGCAGTGCCAAAGCCATCATTATTGAAAATGAAGTGCTGCTCAAACTCATGCATGCCCGTGTGAATCCTGCTACTGAACCAGCCACGGCAATAGATGAAGACTTTACGCTTTCACAAGGCTTGCTCAGTGCACAAAGTGCTGACCTGTTCCAACGCAAACCTGAAGCCATTTTGCGCTGCTTCCAGCTATTGCAGCAACATCCTGAAATCACTGGCTTCAGCGCACCACTGGTGCGGGCATTGCAAGCCACTCAACCATTGATTGATCACAAGTTTAGGCAAAATGCAGCCTACAAGGCACTGTTTCTGCAAATTCTGCAAAGCCGTGAAGGAGTACACCGCAGCCTGCGCCGCATGAATCGTTATGGTATCCTGGGCCGTTATATCCCGGTGTTCGGACGCGTCATTGCGCAAATGCAACATGACCTGTTTCATGTCTATACCGTGGATGAACATACCCTTAACGTATTGCGTAACCTGCGTCGCTTTGCTAAAGCAGATTTGCGCCACGAATTTCCGTTGTGTAGCGAGCTGTTTAATGCGTTCAGCCAGCCACACCTGTTATACCTGGCCGCGATCTTTCATGATATTGCCAAAGGCCGTGGCGGCGACCATTCAACATTAGGTACCCTGGATGCCAGGCGCTTTTGCCGCAAGCTGGGCTTACCCAAAAATGATACCGAACTAGTGGCCTGGCTTGTCGAAGCACATTTAAAATTATCGAGCACTGCACAGAAAAGTGATTTGTCGGACCCCGATGTGATTGAAGGCTTTGCACAATTGGTAGGCTCAGAATACCGGCTGACCGCTTTGTACTTGCTCACTGTGGCAGACATCCGTGGCACCAGCCCCAATGTGTGGAATGCGTGGAAAGCCAAACTGCTGGAAAGCCTGTTCTTGCAAACGCGCCGCGTATTGCAACAATCGCTCAATACAGAAGCGCAACTGAGCCTGCGCAAACAGGAAGTATTGCAAAAACTCAGCAGTTTCAACCTCAAAGAGTCGTCTGTGCATCCATTATGGCAAGCGTTTGGCGCGGGTTACTTCAGCCGGTTTGATAGTGACGAAATCGCGTGGCAAAGCCGCCTACTGATCCCGCATCAAGCGGCAGACAAACCCATTGTTCGTGCAAGGCTAAGCCCCAAAGGCGATGGCATTCAGGTCATGATTTACAGCCGGGATCAGAAAGAAATTTTTGCCCGTATCTGCCACTTTTTTGACAGCATGCAATACAACATCGTGCAGGCGAAAATTTTCACCACTGCACACGGCTACGCACTGGACAATTTTATTGTGCTCGAGCCTGACACTCGCCAGATCAGCTACAACGGTCTGCTTAAACACATAGAACAAGGGCTCACCGAGCAATTGCTCAGTGATCAGGCCATCCCCACACCGATACGCGGACGGGTCAGCCGTCAGGTGAAACATATGCCTATCACCACGCAGGTCAGTTTGCGGCCGGTGGCTGGTCACCCACCCCAAGGCCATGCATTTCAGCAGCTGGATGTGATTGCAAATGACCGACCTGGCCTATTGGCCAGTATGGCGCAGATATTCCTCAAACATGGTATTGAATTACACAATGCCAAGATCAACACCCTGGGCAACCGCGTTGAAGATAGCTTCCTGATCTCTGCCTGCGATGGCCAACCGCTCGGCGACAGACAAATTGCCGCCCTCAGTGAGGCCTTAAACGAGCTGTAGCGGTAACTTGAAGCTACTCAAAATG
The DNA here is from genome assembly GCF_001183865.1 of Methylophilus sp. TWE2. Lineage (NCBI taxonomy): Bacteria > Pseudomonadati > Pseudomonadota > Betaproteobacteria > Nitrosomonadales > Methylophilaceae > Methylophilus > Methylophilus sp. TWE2. The sequence continues at coordinate 1,257,769 of NZ_CP012020.1, read as the reverse complement.
ATAATGCTTGCGTAGCGGTTTTTTCACTTCCCACACGCAATCCAGCCCGGTGGCAAAAGTGACCAGGTCACCCGCAGCAAAACTCACCGGCTGACCACCCTTAGGCGTTACCGTGACCTCTCCTTCAAGGATATAAGCAATCTCAGTACTGCTGTATTGCCAGGGGAAGGTAGATACCTCTTTGGACCAAGTAGGTCATTGCTTGACGCCCAGTTCATTTAATCGCTCTGGCGTAGGTTTCTCTACAATAATAGCTGACATATCGCTCTCCATTGACAGGTTAAAGCTATTTTAATCGCCTGCGAGTCGCGAAGACAACGTTACGATACAGTCTTTGACTCCATGCACCCTCCATTCAATGTAGCACAAGGAGAACCTCGCCATGAAGGTTGTCTTATCAGATGATTTAAACAGCCTGATGGCTTAAAATACGGCTCTGAAACTAGAGTTCTGACCATGCTTACCTACCCACAACTCACCGCGTCCGAACAAGCCCGTCTACCCAAACTGATTGCTCAACCCAAAGCTATCCAGAATAAGTTTGAAGATAGCACCCATCAGCTTTTTTATTGCCAGACAATAGATGGTCCAATGGTGCTGAAAGTGTGTAATGAAGCCACTATTGAAAAGTCTCATTTCTGGTTAGGCGCCAACCATTTATTTGCCGCTGACTTTCCAAACAGTTTGGGCAATATCCGTTCAACGCATCATTTCTTGGAGAAAAACGGTGCGCTTGCCGTGCCTGATTTTGTTTCAGCAAGTTCCAACCGATTCGTGCTCACCCACTTTTTAGCTGGTAAAGATGTGGAAACGGAACGTGTCGCCGACCAATGGGTGGTTAAGTTGGCTGAACATATCGCCAAACTGCATCAATGCACCTACAGCCGTTGGGGCATGCTACATGCGCCTCAATTTTCCGCATCCGAATGGGGTGACCATTTGTATGAAACGCTTGCTTTTCTGGTCCAGCAACAACATAAGCGCATTGCTGAACCATTACTCAAGGAAGTATTAGCGCACGCAAAAAGTATCCAAGAAACGGACTTTGTACCGGTCATGCTGGATTTGCGCTGGGATCAATTCCGCTTAAGTGATTCTGGCAACAATGATCTGGTACTGATTGATCTTGATGCGTTTGTGATTGCACCGCGTGCGCTGGACCTGATATTGCTGGAATATGTGTTAACGCCAACGCAATTGGTATTATTCAAACAGCGCTATACGCAAACACATCGCTGGCCAGACCACAATGCAAAGTCGCCCTGCTACCAATTGCTATTATTTTTAATGAATGTGCTTGGTGAAAGTGATTTGGAAAAGTGGATGCAGCGAATATAAAACGCAACCTTCTTCAAAGTGCCCTATTTAGTTTGCTGCCTGTAAAGCTTCACCCAGCTGATAAACCCGACAATCGCCAAAATAGTGTTCAGTACAAATAAAGCTGCCGTTGCGTAATACCCTGTTTGCACATACAACAGCGTGGCAGCGCCATCAATCACTGCCCAATACAACCAGTTTTCCAGTACTTTCCTGGCAATCAGCCAGGTATTCATCACAGAAAACACCGTGGTATAAGCATCCAACACCGGACTTTGAGATTGACCAGTCTTTTGCAAATAAGCACTGACCACAGCGCTCACGGCGACTCCGACTGCAATAAAGGCCACATGCCTGAGCCAAGGCCAGCGGCTGATGGTTAACGTGTCTGTTTGCGTGCCGTGTTGATGCCACACCCAAAAGCCATAAATGGCCATACCCATATAATAAAAATTGAGGAATGCCTGCATGGGCAGCTGGTCATGCCAAAACAGTACGGTGTAGACCAGTGTGCTGAAGAAAGCGAACGGCCAGCACCACTGAGACTCTTTAGCCGCCAGCAGAATATAAGCAACGCCCATTGAAGCAGCGGCAATTTCCCAGTGAGACATCTGATGAAATGCGTTCAGGATGGCTTGATAGAGATCTTGGTTCATGACTAGCACACAGCAAATACGTTAACAAGCTTGCACACACGACATGACGGGTTAAACATCCACCACATCCGCCCGGTCTGTGCCGATAAACTTCATGACAAAGACGCTATGTGGCAGCGCGTTAAACACCGCCTCCATTTCTCCATCCAGGCAATCCATCACGTCGCGGTATTCACCAAACACTTGCGTGGCCAGGCTATTGCGCTTGACCACCAGCTTTTTATTGCCTTCAAGCTTATTGATAAACGCCAGAATAGGCTCTACATAGCCTTCGGTCAGGGGATATAAACTGATATCGACTGAAATACGCATATAAACTCCAAAATAAAGGACATTCCCGCGGGCCAATCCACACCCGCTTGTTTAATTTTAATAATCGAAAGTCACCGTGATACCACCAATGCGTGGCTCACCGTATTGCTGATAACCCTGATTGCCAAATCCCTGGTCAAAGAAAAATCCACGGGTTGCATAATCTTTGTCTAGCAAGTTTCTCACCCAGATACTTACTCGCCAATGTTTGTCATATTTGTAATCAGCATTCGCATTCACTAAGGCGTAAGCACTAGATTTTGAGTTATGGCTGTCAGAGAAATAAAAAGCATCCTTACCCTCTACATTCGCCCTTAAAGTCCATGCGGCATTGGCATACCATTCTGCACCAAGGTTATATTGATATGAAGGGGCGCTGGCAACATCGCGTCCCTGCAACTTCACAGCCGCAGGATTGGGATTTTGATACTCGTTAAACTTGGCATTTAACAAACCCAATGAACCTATCACACGTAACTGGTCAGTGAGAAACCAGTCTAGGCCTGCTTCCAGGCCCATATGCGTAGCTTGTGCGGCATTGTCATAAAATTCAATAAACGAAGTGCCAACCTGTGTAGAGCTTTTTGTTTGTGCATCTTTACGCTTTGCGTAAAACACAGCCACATTCGTTACAAGAGATCCGTCCAGCCAATGAGATTTAACCCCTGCTTCCAGATTCCACATATATTCGGTATTAAATGCCCGCTGACTTGGCTGCACCCTATTATCGTTGTTGACACCGCCTGGCTTGTAACCGCGGCTCAGCGAAGTATACAAAAGATGGTCTTGATTGGCCTGATAATTGAGTCCCAGCTTAGTGCCGTACAGCATTTCAGAGATATTTTTAACAAGATTGTCAGAGTCTCTATAACGAGCTTCAAAGTGCTCAGCGCGCAAGCCAGTAACCAAAGTGAGCTTTTCTGTTAAATGGCTGTCTAGTTGACCAAATAAGGCAGTGTTGTCCGTATCAAAGCGGCCATTCAGTAAATTCGGGGTGCCGTAATTGATGTTGGAATCAAATTTTTCATCCTGGCTAAAATGGTAGAAACCCACTGTCCAATCTGTTGAATCATTGAAAATCCTGCCTACCTTATCAGATAGGGCCCGCACTTCAAATGAGTAATTATCATGTTTACGCTTATATTGTTCTGTACCGCTGTACCCAATGGCAAGCCCTTTTGACCAGTCGCCATCGAATCCATAAGCAGAATCTGCTTTCAGGTAAGTTGCTTCAGATTGAATAATCACTGCGTCTGACGCCTGCCAGTTAGCTTTTACCCCAAAGGCATTGGCTCTGAGCGCATCTTCACCAGGCTGGTCTGCTTTACTGCGACGACTGTTATCCAAGGTAAATGCATCATAGCCATTGTCAATATTCAAATGCATCAGGGTAAAGTCCAGTGTTAAATCTTCTGTCGCAAATAATTTGAATTTACTGCGAAAGGTCAACTCATCCTGATTTTGGGTATTATCACGGCCCAAAGTATCATTCTGCATATAGCCATCAGACTTATGTGAGTAAATTGAGGCACGCCCCAGCAGACGGTCTTCTACAATAGTGCCTCCTACTGCCAGGCCAAGGTTACGTGTGTTATATTCGGCGACACCGGATTGGGCGCGTAATTTGAAGTCCTTGGTTGGCTCAGCGCTTTGCATGGTCACCACCCCTGCAATCGCATTAGGGCCAAACTTGGTGCCTTGCGGTCCACGCAGGACCTCAATTGCATCAATATCAAACAACGTTGCCGCCCCACCCAATCGACTGAAATCAATGCCGTCAATAATGAGGCCAACTGACGGATTCACAGGATTGTTATATTGACTGCGTATACCCATGCCGCGGATTTGTAAAAACCTCCCACGGGAAGCCCCGCTGGTTACATTGACGTTAGGCGCGAGATTCAATACTTCCTCAAGGTGCTGGGCGCCACGTGCTTCAATGGTTTCTTTCTTGATTTCAGTCAGGCTGATTGGGGTTTTCTCCGCCGTGTTTGGACGAAAATCCGCGCTCACTACAACTTCAGGCAGCTTCACTGTCTCATCATCTTCTGCGGCCAACACAGGTGTGGTCAGTAGCAGACTAATCAAAGACAGCGGTTTTGTAATCGGTTTCAAGAGAATCCTTTCTATAAGATACATAAAAAGGACAGGGGAAGAGTGACAATGACGTGAGTAGGCTCGTTGATGGAACAACAAACCAAAAACATTTGCGTTGTAGATGCTCTGCCTGTCCCTACGCCAGCATTATCTGGGTCAGGTTCATTGGGTTTCCCGCTTGCGCGAGATCTCAGGCGTTAGCCACCCCAAGGCGTTTGATTTTTCAATCAAGGTGAGATTGTATTTTAATATCAATAAGTTGGCTAGAGTGCATGGTGGAATTAGGTTTGTATTTCGGCACAATGGCAGAATTTCATGACTTCAGCTTTAACCATCTCATACACCCAAAACAAAAAACCCTGCGATGCAGGGTTTTTCTCAAACAATTGTGACAAGCAGCAATTAGAAGTGCTTGTAGTGTTTTTTCAATTGTTTGACCACTTCCCACTGAGATTTCAGGCCTTTTGGAAACTCAACATAGTCACCAGCCTTGATCGTTACAGTGTCGCCACCTTGTGGAGTCACTTTGAATTCGCCTTCCAGCACGTAGGCTTTTTCAGTCGCAGTGAAATCCAGAGGGAATTTGGAAGGTGCGCAATCCCAGGTGTTCCAGCTTCTTACGCCCAGTTCGTTCAATTTCTCTTCTGATGGGTTATGGTCGATGATGATTTGTGTCATGACGTTTCCTTAAATATGTAATGAATAAAAACTTCAAATGAAAATGCCGCATTCCTGCGGCATTCATGTTCTGGCGGAAGAGGTGAGATTCGAACTCACGGAGGGCGTGAACCCTCGACAGTTTTCAAGACTGTTGCATTAAACCGCTCTGCCACTCTTCCCGAAAGCGCGCATTATAGCAAACAATTAATCATCTGGGAGCGTCATTCTAGGAAAAAGTACTTCATTAAAGCCAAATTTTGTCATGTCACGAATACGCATGGGGTAAAGTACCCCAAATAAATGGTCACACTCGTGCTGCACAACGCGGGCATGAAAGCCACTCACCGTCCGGTCAATGATGTTTCCTTGCGGGTCAAAACCCCGGTAATGCAAGTGCTGATAACGCGGCACCAGGCCGCGCATACCGGGCACAGACAGGCAACCTTCCCAGCCCTCTTCTTCTCTCTGGTCAATCGGCGTTAATTCGGGGTTAATCAAAATGGTGAATGGCACCTCTTCTGCATCTGGATAACGCGGATTCTTGCCTACCCCAAACATCACGACTTGCAGGCTGACCCCTATCTGAGGTGCGGCGATACCGGCACCATTCATGTCGGTCATGGTGTCATGCATATCCTGGATAAGTGCGTGCAGCTCAGGCGTATCAAACGCCGTGACTCTATCTGCTACGCGGTATAACAGTGGTTCACCCATACGTAATACTGGTTTCACTGCCATGATGATTCCTTTGCCTTAAGCAGAACAATCATTATCAGACAGATACTGTGCAATCACCGTACGCACCTTATCCATGGTTTGCTGCAACAAAGGCATGACCTGCTCAAACTGGATAGCCTGGGCACTATCTCCCCGCCCTGCGGCAAAGTTAGCCACCGGGCAAATTGCCGCGTACGAGACGCCCATCTCCCGCGCCAAGGCCGCTTCAGGCATCCCTGTCATACCTACAATCGTCGCCCCATCCCGCTCGTAACGGTCTATCTCTGCCGCAGTTTCCAATCGCGGCCCCTGCACACAAGCATAGACGCCACCGTCCACCACACTATAACCCACATCTGCGGCTGCCTTGAGGCAACGCTCACGCATGGCTTGTGCATAGGGATGCGTGAAATCGATATGACGTACCGGCAGTTCCACGCCATCATGATAAGTATTACTGCGGCCATAGGTGTAATCCAGAATCTGGTTGGGCAGTACAATGTCTCCAGGAATTAAATTCCGGGCGATGCCACCCACAGTCGCCACCGACAGTAAATCACACACACCCACCGAATGCAGCGCCCAGATATTGGCGCGGTAATTGACGGCATGTGGCGGAATGGTATGCCCGCCACCATGACGTGCCAGAAACACCACTTCTTTGCCATTGATCTCACCAAACACCAGCGGCTGTGAAGGTTCTCCATAAGGCGTGCGCACAATCAGTCGCTTAGAAATATTCAAATTATCCAGTGCCGTCAGCCCGGTGCCTCCAATAATCCCTAACATAAACTCTCTTCACTACTTGTTAATATGCAAGGCGTAAGCGTATCACGGATTTATGGCATACTTAAGCCATGCAAGCCTTTTCCAAGCCAGCCCAATCGCAAGCCAGTCTCACGTTGGCAAAAACGCATTACGAAAATTTCCCGGTTGCTTCCTTGCTGTTGCCGGCCCGTTTGCGACATGCTGTCACGGTGATTTACCAGTTTGCGCGCGAAGCAGATGACATTGCCGATGAAGGGGATGCCAGCGAAACTCAACGCTTGCAGGCTTTGCAAGCTTATGAAGACGAGTTATTGCTGATTCAAGCCTATATTCGTCCCTCGCAGGCCCTGTTTATCGAGCTGCAACAAGTCATTAAAACCCATCAGCTCGACGTACAATTATTGTTAGATCTCATCCATGCTTTTAAGCAAGATGTGGTGAAAACCCGTTATGCCAACTTTGATGAGGTGCTAGATTATTGCCGTTACTCGGCAAATCCTGTTGGCCGTCTCATGCTGCAACTCTATGGCAGTGACACCGCGCAACACCGGGTGTGGTCTGACCAGATTTGCACTGCCCTGCAACTGATTAATTTTTACCAGGACATTGCCATCGACCTGAAAAAACACGGGGACATTGGACGCGTTTACCTGAGTCAGGATGAAATGCAAGCCGCTGGCATTACTGAACAGGATTTACGCAAGCAACGGTTAGACCCTGCCTGGGAAGCTTTTTTCATGCACAATGTGCACCGGGCATGCCAACTGCTGCAATCGGGCAAACCTTTAGGCCGCGCCCTGCCCGGGCGCATAGGTTTTGAATTGCGCATGATGATTGCAGGGGGTGAACGTATCCTGCATAAACTGAAACATAGTCGTGGTGATATCTACCATCATCGCCCGACCCTGAAAGCCTATGACTGGCCGATTATTTTGCTGAAAGCCCTGTTTAAACAATGACACCGCAACAATATTGCCAACAGAAAACCCGTGAGAGTGGCTCCAGTTTCACGCTAAGTTTTATGTTTTTGCCCAAAGATAAACGCGATGCCATGACGGCACTGTATGCGTTTTGCCGTGAAGTGGATGACGTGGTTGATGAATGTACCGACTACCAGATTGCCCAAACCAAACTGGCCTGGTGGAAGCATGAAATCCACAGGTTATTTCATGAAACACCGCAACACCCTGTCACGCAAGCTTTAAAGCCTGTGGTAAATAGTTTCGGTCTGCAAGAAACGCATTTCAACGAAATCATCGATGGCATGCAAATGGATACGCAATACAACCGTTATGCCGATTTTGAACAATTGGCGTTGTATTGTTACCGTGTCGCCAGTGTCGTTGGCTTGCTGTCTGCACAAATATTCGGTTATACCGACCGGGCCACCATGGAATATGCACACGATCTGGGCATGGCGTTCCAGTTGACCAATATCATCCGCGATGTGGGGGAAGATGCCAGGCGCGGGCGCATTTATATTCCGCTGGATGAACTCGAACAGGCAGGCGTGACTGAACAACAGCTGTTAAACAGTCAAGCCTCGCCGCAAATGCAGGCATTGCTGCTCAAGCAGATTGAACGGGCCGAAATGTTTTATGACAAGGCATTGAGCCAGCTGCCCGCAAAAGACGTCCGGTCACAATTGCCAGGCCTGCTGATGGCTGCGATTTACCGCGCCCTGCTACAAGAAATCAAGCCAGACCCCAATCTGGTACTGACGCATAAAATCATGCTGCCCCCCTTCAGGAAACTGAAGCTGGCCGTGAGTGCTTGGTTTAAATATCGCAAATAATGACATCTTCAAACGTCAGACGTCATGTCGCCGTTGTCGGTGCAGGATTAGCTGGCCTCGCCGCAGCCCATGCACTGTTAAAACATGGCCATCAGGTCACGCTATTTGAGGCTGCCCCTCAGGCTGGTGGCCGGGCGCGGAGTGTCACCCATACCACCACCATGCTTGATAATGGCCAACACTTGTGCTTGGGTGCTTACAGCGCCACGCTCGGCTTGGTTAAAGAAGCCGGACTGGATGCAACACAGGTATTCAAACGCTTGCCACTGGCGCTACACATGCACAATGGTGCACAACGCATGTCTTTGGTCACCCCAACATGGTTACCTGCGCCCTTGCATTTACTATGGGGTTTACTGACAGCAACAGGCCTGGATTGGCCCAGTAAATGGCGTGCCATCCGCTGGATGCAACAGCTCCAACATCAAGCGTTCACCCTGGCACAAGACATCACAGTCGCAGACCTGCTGGCACAGGGCGCACAAACCTCACTGACCATCCGAACCTTGTGGGAACCTCTCTGCCTGGCGGCTCTTAACACGCCTATTCAATCGGCCAGTGCGCAAGTATTCCTAAATGTGTTACGGGACAGCTTTCAACACAAACGTCAGGATAGTGACTTTCTGGTGGTTAAAACAGACTTATCAAGTGCCTTGATAGAGCCACTGCTGCAACACGTTCAGGCCTTGGGTGGCAAGATTCGCTTACGTAGCCCCGTCACTGCCATTCAACAGTCAGCAACAGGCTATGAAGTGTCCACAGCCACGGATACAGACATTTATGATGAAGTGATTATTGCGGTTGGCCCGCATCAGCTCAAAACCATCAGGAGTGAACTGTCCCTGTCTGCTTTTGAATATCAACCGATTACGACGATCTATCTGCAATACGGCGCAGATGTCAGCTTACCCCATCCGATCATGGGCTTGTGTCATGGGGCTGCACAATGGGTATTTGACCGCGGCCAATGTTGCGGCCAGCCAGGGTTACTTGCTGTAGTGATCAGTGCGCATGCCCCACTGGCTGCCGATAAGTCCGTATTAGTAAAGCAGTGCATCACTGAAATCAACCAGGCTTTATCCAGCTATGGCACACAATTGGAAGACGCCCCACTTTGGTCGCAGGTGATTACTGAAAAACGCGCTACCTTCAGCTGCCTGCCAGCCATGGTGAGACCGACCACCATCACCTCACAACCCCAACTACTGCTCGCCGGGGACTATGTCGCGGGACCTTATCCAGCGACTATAGAAGGCGCAATCCGCAGCGGTTACGCCGCAGCACAAGCGATTGTGGGCAGTCCTAAAAGCAATTCTTAGCCTGAATTTTTACAAATCACCGCCAGGTGATTGTTCGCTGGTCTATAAATACCATCTCCGCTATCAGGAAAGTGTTCAGTAAAAGACAAGTGCTTGTCCACCTCGTAACCGTGTGAACACGAGGCACCCGCTTTGGACTGACACTGCTCCCAGGTAGTATTGAATTCGCTGCATGTGAGCGTATAGCCCATCCTGCCATTTTGCGTTGTATATTGATTTGGAGTGACGCTGGCACACGCAGCCATCATGAGTGGTACAAGAAAAATGATTTTTTTCATTATTGTTCCCCCAGTGCATTTTTGCCGAATGTCATCTTAATGTCATACAAGTATGATATCTGACTCAATTTTGGCAACCGGGATTGGGGAATAGTTGCATGAAATTTTTGTGACCAATTGCCTCGGCAGCCGCCTGTATCGAGTAATTTCACTGTATCCAAGCAGCTACAAATCGCTACAAAACACCACCTCTTTGTAACTGACAGCCTTCCCCGCATTTCCTATACTTGTATCCATCATTGATGACCAAAAGCCTGCCAGAAGTCATGAACCGCGTGGAGCGCAACTTACCGACCCAGGCAATTGGTGCGTCTTAAGAAAGATTGAGCCAGGCAAGTGGAAACAACAGGATTTTTTAGACAGCAGCCTTATGGTTGCAAGCTTCCCTGTGGCTGCCCCTCCTCTTCTGGGTAGCCTCACTCTCAGGCAACGATTGCATTCCCAGCAGTCGTTGCCATTTTTTTATGCGCGCAGTACGTGTATTGCTTGCTCAAGCCGGTCAACCGCATCAATATGTAAACCGGTTATACCGCCTTTAGGGGCATTGGCTTTGGGGATGATGGCATGGGTAAAGCCCAGCTTGGCCGCTTCCTTAAGACGTTCCTGGCCGCGCTGAATGGGGCGCACTTCCCCAGCCAACCCAACTTCGCCAAACACAATCAGTTTGCCAGGCAAAGGTTTGTTTTTGAGTGATGACACAATCGCCAGCAATACCGCTAAATCCACGGCAGGTTCACTGATTTTCACGCCGCCGACGGCATTGATAAAGACATCCTGGTCATAACAGGCGACCCCGGCATGCCGGTGTAATACTGCCAGCAGCATGGCTAGGCGGTTTTGCTCAAGGCCCACACACAAGCGCTTTGGATTTGGCGCATGTGCCGTATCCACCAGCGCCTGGATTTCCACCAATAATGGCCGCGTGCCCTCTTGGGTGACCGTGATACATGAACCAGGAACAGGCGACTCATGATGCGATAAAAAGAGCGCAGAAGGATTGCTGACTTCGCGCAGGCCTTTTTCAGTCATGGCAAATACGCCCAGTTCATTCACCGCACCAAAACGGTTTTTAAACGCGCGGATCAGCCTAAAACTCGAATTCTGGTCGCCCTCAAAGTAGAGGACGCTATCCACAATATGCTCCAGCACCCGCGGGCCAGCCAGCGAACCCTCTTTGGTGACATGGCCGACCAGGATCATGCTGATCCCCAGCTGTTTGGCAATCCGTGTCAATTGCGCGCTGCATTCACGCACCTGCGCCACAGAACCGGGCGCTGACTGTAAGGCTTCGGAGTACATGGTCTGGATAGAGTCAATCACCACGACGCCAGGCTGATGTTGTTGCAGCACATGGCTGATTTTTTCCAGGTTGATTTCGGCCAGCACATCCACTTTGCTGGCATCCAGGCCCAGCCGTTGCGCACGCATGGCAATCTGCTGCGCAGACTCCTCTCCACTGATATAAAACGCTTTGAGAGATTGCGAGACCTTACAGACGGTTTGCAATAACAAGGTAGATTTACCAATGCCGGGATCGCCGCCTATCAGCACCACGCCACCAGCCACCAGCCCCCCACCCAGCACGCGGTCAAATTCAGAAATTCCAGTCGCCTGGCGGGAGACATCTTGCGCTTCTACTTCGGCCAGTTTTTGCAATTGCGCGGTCGGTGCCAGGCTGGCAAACCGGCTTTGCGTGGCAGTTTCAGGCACCGTCTCGACCAGCGTATTCCAGGCATGGCAACTCGGGCACTGCCCCTGCCATTTAGGCTCAACGGCGCCACATTCGGTACAGGTATATTGTGTTTTTGCTTTAGCCATGAATTTTGAAGGGTACCCTGGCCGTGACGGCACATAACAGTTCGTAGCCTATGGTGCCGCTAACATGCGCGACCTCATCGACTGGCACTTGATCACCCCACAACTCCACGGTGCTGCCGATAGTCGCCTCTGGAATATCAGTAATATCGGCTGCCAGCATATCCATGGAAACACGCCCTAGCGTCCGAGTTAAGCGACCCGCGACAGCAATTGGCGTCCCCGTTGGGGCATGGCGCGGATAACCATCCGCATATCCACAAGCCACGATGCCCACACGCGTGGGTTTGTCCGCGGTAAACAAACTGCCATAGCCTACACTCTCGCCCGCGGCAATTTCCTGTACGGCAATCAACCCTGACTGCAAGGTCATCACCGGTTTCAGCCCCAGGCTGCTTGCGGGTTTCTCAGCGACAGGGGTAGCGCCATACAGCATAATGCCAGGACGCACCCAGTCTGCATGGGTATGCGGTTGCTGCACAATCGCCGCAGAATTGGCCAGCGAGCGGGCATAGGATGCGGGCATCATTTGTGCCACCACTTGCATGGCAGCATCTGTGCCATCGGCCACATCCGCGTTGGCGAAATGCGTCATCAGAATCACTTCACGCACATTGGCAGAAAGACGCAATTGTTGTAATGCATGGCTGTACTCATTCGGCTGGAAGCCCAAGCGATGCATGCCGCTATCCAGTTTGAGAAATACCCTCAGCGGAATATTGGGGCGGCTTTCAAGCAACCAGGCCAGCTGGGCCTGATGTGAGACCACCGTATCCAGGCGGTAGTGATCAACCAGCATCATCTCCTCCGCCGAGAAAATACCTTCAAGTAACAGGATAGGATGCTGGTAGCCTGCGTCACGCAATGCAATTGCTTCACTGATATTCAGTACCGCAAAAGCATCCGTCTCCCTCAAACCGCGCGCGGCGTTGAGCAGGCCGTGACCATAGGCATTGGCCTTGACGACGGCAATGACTTTGGATTGCGGCGCATAGCGCCTGACTTGCGCCAGGTTATGCGCCAGCGCTGCTTCTGAAATATGGGCGACAATAGGACGCATGCAAAGTACCAGGGAATTAATACTCGTCTGGCATGTAGGCGGCATTGGCGTAGTCGGCAAAGCGGGTATGCGCGCCCATAAAGGTCAAGCGTACACGGCCAATCGGACCGTTACGTTGCTTAGCGATAATGATCTCGGCGGTGCCTTTTTCGGCACTGTCCGGGTTGTAGTATTCGTCCCGGTAGACGAACATGATCAAGTCGGCATCCTGCTCAATCGCGCCCGATTCACGCAAGTCACTCATCACCGGACGTTTATCCGGCCGCTGGTCCACACTACGGTTGAGCTGCGAAATCGCAATCAGCGGCACGTTTAACTCTTTGGCCAAAGCTTTCAGAGACCGTGAGATTTCAGAAATTTCCGTCGCACGATTCTCACCGGCACGCCCCGCAGGCGAGGTCATCAACTGCAAATAGTCGATCACAATCAGGCCAAGCTCGCCGGTCTGGCGGTGTAAGCGGCGCGCACGCGCACGCACGTCAAAGCTGCTCAGGCCTGCGCCTTCATCAATGTAAATCGGCGCTTCATTCAGTTTTCCCAGCGCCGTGGTCAGTTTTTCCCAGTCCTCGTCTTCAAGATTACCGTTACGCATTTTGTGCTGATCGAGGCGGCCAATCGAGCCGATCATACGAGTGGTCAGCTGTGTCGCGCCCATCTCCATCGAGAAAATCGCCACGGCTTTATTGGTTTCGAGCGCGACGTTTTCGGCGATGTTAATAGCAAATGCCGTTTTACCCATGGAAGGACGACCGGCAATAATCACCATGTCGCCGCCTTGCAGGCCCGAGGTCATGGAGTCGAGGTCAGTAAACCCGGTCGGGATCCCGGTCACATCGGAATGGTTTTCACGCGAATACAGGTAATCAATGCGGTCAGCCACTTGTGGCAGCAAGACCTGCATCCCCAGAAAACCCTGGCTCTTGCGGTTACCACCTTCTGCGATCTGGAAAATCTTGGCTTCAGCCTCATCCAGCAATTGCTGGGCATCACGGCCATTAGGCTGGTAAGCACTTTCGGCAATGTCGGTGCCCACTGCGACCAGTTGGCGCATGACAAAGCGCTCATGCACAATTTCCGCATAGCGGCGGATATTGGCTGCCGTCGGTGTGTTTTGTGCCAGCGCTCCCAGATAAGCCACGCCACCCACAGTGGTCAGCTCATTACTGTTTTCAAGGGATTCAGCCACCGTCACGATATCGGCAGGCTGGTTGCGTTCAATCAGCCTGGCAATGTGCTCGTAAATCAGCTTGTGGTCATGCTGGTAGAAGTCCTGCGGTGCCAGGATATCGGCAATCTTGTCCAGCGCCTCATTGTCGAGCAATAACCCACCCAGTACGGATTGCTCAGCTTCGATAGAGTGTGGAGGGAGTTTTAAGAATTCGAGTTGTTCATCAGCCATCTGGCGATTATACCGAAAAGCAGTCTGGCTTTTTGAGCTTTCAGAAGAGATCAAAGATTAAAATACTTTAGCCACAGAGATCACAGAGGACACAGAGAAAAACCCATACTCTATATTGGTAAGTTATCAAGTCACTTGATCCAGCGAGCCAAAAACTCTGTGGACTCTGTGAGCTCTGTGGCTAAAAACAAAAAGGCTACCGAAGTAGCCTTTTCTGGTGGTGCAAACAGAGGCTTGATTAAGCTTCTGGTGTCACTGTGACAGTGATGTCTACGACTACGTCGTGGTGCAGAGCCACGCTCACAGCGAAGTCACCAATGGTCTTCAGTGGGCCGTTTGGCAGACGCACTTCTGCTTTTTTCACTTCGTGGCCTTGTGCTTTCAAGCCTTCAGCGATGTCCATGTTAGTCACGGAACCGAACAGACGACCATCAACACCGGCTTTTTGAGCCACGGTCAGTACGAAACCAGCCAGTTTTTCGCCACGCGCTTGGGCAGCGGCCAACAGGTCAGCTTGTTGTTTTTCCAACTCGGCACGTTGTGCTGCAAACACTGCTTTGTTTGCTTCAGTCGCGCGCTTGGCTTTACCTTGTGGAATCAGGAAATTACGGCCGTAACCGTCTTTCACTTTTACCACGTCACCCAGGGAACCCAGGTTTGCTACTTTTTCCAATAAGATTACTTGCATGTTGTTCTCCTAAGCCGCCGATTAACCTGGGTGTTTGTCTGTGTAAGGCATCAGGGCCAGGAAACGTGCGCGTTTAACCGCAGTTGTCAGTTGGCGCTGGTATTTAGCCTTAGTACCAGTCATACGGGCTGGGATGATTTTGAAGTTTTCTGAAACGAAATCTTTCAACAGATCTACGTCTTTGTAGTCAACTTCTTTGATGCCTTCTGCGCTAAAACGGCAGTAACGGCGACGTTTGTACATATCTCTTGCCATTTGAAACTCCTTAAATTCTTTAATACTGTATTCGCTGTAACTCTTGTATGTGCAGTACCACTTGTGTGCTCTTTGCACTGCGCTGCGCCAAAAAACCTTTGACTTTGATCTGATCGCCGCTTTGCAATGGTAAATTGGCTTTTTCACCAATAATCACTGCGGGTAACTGACACTGCACTTTCCGACTCATCCCGGCTTCTTGCTGTTCTGAATCGTGTTGCAATTGCAATCGCAACAAGGGTAAGCCTGCCGGTGTGTAACGCAACGCTTCAACAGAGTGAATGGTTGCCGCGATCACCAGCGTATTCACAACCCTTAAGCAGCTGCCTCAGTGGTCGCAGCAGGTGCATCACCCACGATGGTTTTGGATTTTTCCTCTTTCATCATTGGGCTTGGTGCTGTGACGGCTGTTTTAGTCGAGATGGTCAGGTGACGTAATACAGCATCGTTAAATTTGAAGCCATGCTCCAGCTCTTCCAATACTTCTTGGCTGCACTCAATGTTCATCAACACGTAGTGCGCTTTGTGTACTTTTTGAATTGGGTAGGCAAGTTGACGACGGCCCCAGTCTTCCAGACGGTGGATGTTGCCGCCATTACCTGTGATTTGTGCGCGGTAACGCTCAATCATTGCAGGCACTTGTTCACTCTGGTCAGGGTGAACAATAAACACGATTTCATAGTGTCGCATGAGATTTCCTTGTGGATTAAGCCACCTTCAGAACTAGCTACCCAAGTGCATAAACACTCAAACAGCCACGAACAAAGTGTGGCAAGGTTGAAAAGCCAGCGATTATAAACTGATTTTCATGTTGTAATCAAGCACTTATTCCTGCTTGGGCGGATTCTCCAGGCTTTTATCTTCCTTGGGCAGGTAATAAGGGTCAGACACATAGCCCGGCCCTTTCATGATAATAATCACTATGAGGCCTATCATCATGGCACCTATAAAAAACCAGAAGGTAAACAGCAGGCCCAGAAACATGGAGGTGCGCTCAATATCATGCGTCAGCAAATCACCGTCTTGCCACCAGGCATGCACAATGGGCGCTGCGAACAGTACTGTCCCCACTAGCCACCATTTAGGCAGCTTTTTCAGCAACTGCCACTCTTTATGGCTAGGGTAGCGGACGCCGCCTGGAAGTTTATTCAATATACCCATGATTACCTAATAGTAAAAATGCTCAAACCCAGTGAAGCAAACATTATTTTATCCAATGCACGATTTATTTTGGAAAGGAAAAATGCCTGATTGTTCAATGTTTGAGTTACATCAATTTCTTTTCTTAACACATTTCAATTAAAGAAGTACCAATTTACGTCGTAAAAACCCTTAGACCATGAACAGACAAGGGCAAGCTGCGCCCTGCGTAGCATCAATTGAGGTGACTCCATGTTGGCACAAAAAAAACAAACCCATTGGGAAGGTATCCTGCAGGCCATCCAGAATTCATATGCGATCAAACGCCATATCGAATTTTTTAACTGGCTAAAACAAGACATTCATCCGCTGATGCGGCACGATGTGTTATTGGCAGCATGGGGAGACTTTAGCAACGGCGACCTGCATTTTGATGTTTCTTCCTCCTTGCCGGAACTGACCACGCAACGACTGCTCGAAGACTCTGCCATCGTCAATTACCTGATGTGTAATCTCTATAAACGCTGGGTAGAAAATGACGACAAATGGTATGTAGTGAACCGCTTTGACGCTAGTGGCATTCATGCCCAATCTCCTAACCCGTTTACGCAGCAACTGATCAAAATGCATTCACTGCTGGTGTATGGTGTGCGTGATACACGTGGCAAGGCCGATTGCATTTATGTCTTTTTTGATCGCACCAAGGAATTTTACGTGCCAGACCAAATGCTGGGCATGATCATGCCACATGTGGATGCCGCCATCCGCCGCGTGGGTCATCTGACCCCAATCGTCAAGGATGAAGACTTGCTCGACAGCATGACACAAGGGGGATTATCCGACCGCGAGCAGGAGATTCTGCATTGGGTACGTAGCGGCAAAACCAATCTTGAAATCGGCATGATTCTGGATATCAGCGCCAATACGGTGAAAAATCACCTCAAACGCATATTCCAGAAACTGGATGTGTCCTGCCGCGCACAAGCCGTGGCTAAAACCGGCATGGTGACTGGCGCACGTCGCCCCAGCTAGCTGATGAACTAACCGCGCCCGGTAAAGCGCTGAATTTCGCGCATCTGGCGCTTGGTCGGACGCCCCATGCCACGGTCACGTTCGGCAAAATGCTCGGCCCCACTCTCTTTGGCTTGCTGGCGAACACGCAAGCTCTCTTCCGTTTCCCGGTAAAGCAACGCTGCTTCGGGCGCACCGCGCCTTACATTACTCAAGGCCAGTACTTCAACCTCAATCTGCATATCCTTGTTTTTAATGCTGACGCGCATGCCTTGCTTCATTTCGCGCGCATTCTTGGCCCGATCACCATCAATGCGCACTTTACCGCCATCTACGGCTTCGGCAGCCAGGCTACGGGTTTTGAAAAAACGCGCCGCCCACAACCATTTATCCAGGCGACAACCGTCATCCTTTTCTGGGGGTGCCTCCTGCTTGCGATGATGGGTACGTGGCATAGACTTAAGCGCTTAAATGATCTTGCTGTTGTTGAATGTGGGCCATGCGTGCCTGGTTACGCTCCAGCGTGAGGCGGTAATTGGCCAATGTCGCCTGGGCCCGCGCCATCAGACTATCGCCCTGGTAGGTGCCATCCGCCTCCTGCACCCCGGCTTCACAGTCAGTCAGGTGGGCAATGCCTTCCAGCACATGGTCGATGGCAATAATCTTGAACATGCCATTATTCACAGCTGTCACCACACTTTCATCCAGAATCAGATGGCGCTGGTTACGTTTAGGGATAATTACACCCTGCTCGCCATTCAATCCAAGTGCCTGGCAAACGCGGAAGTAGCCTTCAATTTTTTCGTTGACGCCACCAATCGGCATCACCTCACCAAATTGATTCAGCGCGCCAGTCACAGCCATGCCCTGCTTGATCGGCAGCCCTGTCAGCGCCGAAAGCAACGCAAATAACTCGGCACAGGACGCAGAATCCCCTTCCACACCGTTGTATTCCTGCTCAAACACCAGTGAAGCATTGAGGCTCAATGGCGCCAACGCCCAAAAACTGGCACTGAGCCAGTTTTGTAGAATATAGATGCCTTTGTCATGGCTGGGGCCACTCATCTCGACCTCGCGGTCAATATTGATCACGCCACTACGGCCGGGGTAACAGCGAGCCGTAATGCGGATAGGTGAGCCAAAGCTGGCATCGCCAAGTTCAATATGGGTCAAGCCATTCACCTGGCCTACCACATGACCATGCACCTGAATCAGTAGCTCATTATCAATGATAGAGTCACGAATCTGCGTTTCAAAGAATTGCTGGCGCAACAAACGCGCTGACAGTGCCTGCTTGACGTGGGAATCCGTCACCAGGCGGGCATCGCCTGCGACGGCCACACTCTCATGCATCAGCTGGTCCAAATGGACAAAACGGGTGCTGATACGGCCCTGGTCCTCTTCTACCCTGTGCATAAATTGCAACATGACATTGACAGCGGCACCGCTAAAGTGTGGCAATACTTGTTGCTGGCACTTGCGCGCAATATAGCCCGCGATCCAGGCATAATTGTCCAGAGACGCGGCAACACGGTCTTCAAACTCGACCTTGATCGGGAAGAAATCAAAAAAGTCTGGCTGCGCTTCCAGGCAATCATAATAGTCTTCACGGCTGGCGATCATGATGATTTTGACATATACAGGAAGTGCACCGTGACGGTTACCGCCAGCCCCATGCTGGGCATGGTTAGCCCAATCTTCAATCTGCACTTCGCGGTTGCGCATCAGGCGATACAATTTTTCCAACAGCGCACTACCATTCCCTTCGTCCTGCATCAGGTCGCGCAGGTGCAGCAACAACATACCGCCATCGGCCTGATGCACACTACCGGCACGTAAGCGCAGGAACTCCGGCCATTGCGCTGCTTCGCCAACCGCTGTTTCAAGCATGCCAAACAAGGCGGCAAATCCAGGGTCTTTTTCTTCTATCACCGGCTGTTTGACGCCTGTCGTGAGGTTGGCTCGTTGATCCACTAGCAAATTTACACGGAAGCGAGATAAAAAGGCCTCGTTAGCCAATCCATCCGTCCCGTTTTCGCTGTCATTACCCAGTTGTTGCCAGGCCTGCAAATAGCCCAGTACTTCGGGTTTGATGACATTAAAAAAAGGCGACAGCTTGGCGCTGCTTAGCTGCGAGCGTAAACCATCCACACGTTCTTCCAACCAGGTTTCCGCCTGTGGAAAATTCACCTGGCCGTTGGCATCCACCCATTGTTGCATCTCGGCTATCAACGCCTTGATAAAGGACTCCATCACTGTGCGTAATTGAGCCCCCAATCCGGCTGGCACCTTGATGTAATTGGCACAGGACTGTTGGCTGAAATCGTACAGGGCCACCAGGTCGGTGAGCGAACTGTCGATACCAGTGACTGCCGCTGCCTTCATGGCTGCCATGGTCAGTCCGGCTCGACCGGAGCCTGGCGTACCCAGCACCAGCACATTGCAACCAGCCTGCTGTAATGACAGCCCCAGCATCAGGGTTTTCTGCGCCTCCGGCTGTAATTTCCAGCCATAGTCAGTGAGGCTCAAATCAGCCGCAGCCAGCAGCTCTTCGGTAGACTCGAACGACATAGGCGACAGCTTATGGGAAACGGTGATTTCATCAGGGCTAAGTACTTGCATCATTTAGGCTGTTTCCATTGTTGTTTTGCTTGTTCATCAGTCGCCCGGGCTTCTACCCAGTGCTGACCAAAGTCCCCTATTTCCTTTTTCCAGAACGGTGCTTCGGTTTTGAGATAATCCATCATAAAAGCGCAAGCTTCAAACGCTGCCTGCCGGTGCAAGCTGGTGGTGGCGACCATGACAATCTGCGACTGCGCTGGCAGGGTGCCAACGCGATGTATGATGCGTACACCCAGGATGGGCCAGCGTTGTGACGCCTGTTGGGCAATCTGCTGCAAGGCTTTTTCAGTCATGCCCGGATAATGCTCAATCACCATCTCGCTTAACTGGCCACTCTCAGAGATTTCACGCACCAGGCCAACAAAATTGACCAACGCTCCGGCTTGCGGTGTGCTTGCCCGTAGCTGCTGTAACTCATGCCCGGCATCAAAATCCTCCGGCTGTACGGACACCTTTAGATAAAGCGCCTCGCCCAATTTAGCCTCCGGTCACAGGTGGAAAAAACGCCACCTCATCGCCTTCTTCAAACATGGCCATGTCATCGACCAGTTCATGGTTGATCGCTGCACGCACCACGCCACCGCCATTAAACAGCTTTTGCCAAGTGTCGCCGCGGCCAGATAACCAGGACTTGAGAGCGACTATCGTTTCCACAGCCTCTGGAAGCACCACTTCTTCAGAGGAGTAGTTCACAACCTCTTTAATACGGGCAAAATATAAAATGGTGATTTTCATGTAGGCGTGTTCTTTCCGACTTCGTCTAATTCATCGAGCAATTCCAGCGTCTCCAGCCCCTCTGCTTGTGCCAGTTCGACTTTTTCAATCTGGGCGAAGCGCCTGGAAATTTTCTGGCTACTGATATGTACGTCCTGTGCATTTTCATGCGCCTGACGGATATTATCAGCCAGTTTTTTCATGCGGGTATCAAAGCGGTCAAAATCTTTACTGAGTTTACCCAGTTCATCTTTAATGATATGTACCTGCTTGCGCATTTCCACATCTTTGAGCACGGCGCGTGCGGTGTTTAACACCGCCATCAGGGTAGTTGGCGAGACCATCCACACCCGTTTCTGCATGGCGTAATCGACCACATCCCGGTGATAGGCATGAATCTCGGCAAATACGGCTTCAGCCGGAATGAACATCACCGCCCCATCTGACGTTTCATTGGCAATGATGTATTTACTGCTGATATCGTCAATATGCTTTTTCACATCAGCTTTAAATAGCTTGGCCGCTTGTGCCTGTATCAGATCGCCCTGGCCACTATCTGTCATACGATGATAGTTTTCCAGCGGGAATTTGCTGTCGACCGCCACCGTGCCTGTGGGCTCAGGCAGGAACAAGGCACAATCTACGCGGGCGCCATTGCTAAAGGTATGCTGCATGGCAAAGCTACTATTGGGCAACACATTGCGGATGAGTCCTTCCAGTTGTACTTCACCAAACGCGCCACGGCTACGCTTGTCGCCTAGCAGCTCTTGCAGACTCACCACATTGACGCTGAGGCCATCAATTTTTTTCTGTGCTTCATCAATCGTGGCCAGTCTAGCCATCACGCTAACAAAGGTTTCGTTGGTTTTTTTGAACCCTGCTTCCAGGCGCTCTGAGACCTTGCCACTCATTTCTTCGAGGCGCGTATCCACGATTTTGGTCAGGGCTTCAATACTTTGGGTCAGGCTTTGAGTCGTGGTTTGCAAGGCGGTTTTAAGCAGGTTTTGTTGCAACATGCCTTGCTCTGACAAGCCATTGCGCAAACTTAAGCTTAATTGTTCGCTGCTCTGTGTCAAATGGTCTCGTTGCGCTACCTGCAAAGCCTGCATGGCTTCGCGCGTGGCGGTGAGTTCCAGAGATAACTGCGCACGCAAGCGGTCCTGCTGGTCCGTATTGAGGTTTTGCAAACGATCAGCCAACTGATTAAGCGATTGATGCATCTCGCTCATCATCATGCGGTGTTTTTCTTCGAGTTGTTGCGCAAGAAGCTGCGCCAGCGCTTGCTGCGAAGCCAACTGCTGCTTGCGTGAATGCCAGAGCAGTATGCCGATAACCAGCAGCAATAACAGTAATTGAATAATTTGTAGTGCCATGACGGCATTATAGCCGATGACAGTACCGGAAAATTAGGTTGCAGGAAATTGAGCCTCTGCAATGAGAGGCTCACGATGGGCATGGCTGTTTAAAGTTTACTTGCCTTGCAAATAGTCAGGCGAAGACTCATGATGATGTGCCTGCAAGCCAGGTGCAGCGTGCGCTTTAGCCAGCCACTGCATTTCAGAAGGGTTGTGTTCCATATCGCCCAGGTCGGCATAGTCCACGTGCTGGTAGTTTGAGAGCGCGGTTAAGGAAGTGCTGGGTGCAATCTCTACCGGTTGATTTGGCTTGGCTGCGGGTTGTAATGATTGCAACTGGATGCTGACGGTATGTTGCGAGTAAATATAGCTCACCTTATAGGGCAATTTTAAGGCCGGGATCCACCATACTTCGCTCTGGATACCATTTCCTAGCGTACCGGTATATTTTTCCACCGAATAACCGTATTGCGTTTCTGTCTCTGCCATTTTTTTCAGACTGGCCAATTCGCTATCAGTCACCAGTTGCGATTTTAGTTGCCAGAACTGCTCATCTGTTTTGATAGACAACAGTTTCAAATCCACATCGGCGTAGTCAATGGCACGTCGTTCATCGTGCATCAAATAGATATAATTCATTTGTCCGGCTGGTTTTTTAAGCCACAAGCTGCTGTGATGCGCTGGTTCGCCATTCTGGTAGAGATTGCGTATTTCCACCTGGTTGCCTTCGCGCATCAGCCACCATTGCAGATGCTTGGCCTCTTCCGGTTTGCATGGTTGCGCGCACTGTACAGTCTCATAACGCGCATTCACCACCTCATCGGCCAGTGCACCAACGCTCACTGACATCATTACCAGGCATCCGGCTACTTTTTTAAACATCATCTGCTTCCATTCCGTCTCAAAGGGATCAGGGCTGCTTGACTATCACTGACTATTTAACCGCGTCTGCCTTAGAAGCCAAAAGCATCTTTCATGACTTGGTAGATATAGCTCTGCTCTTGTACACCGTGTACCAGGTAAGATTTAGGGCCAATCGCGTAAATCGCTACTTCTTCACCGGCGTGGGTTTCAGAACTCAGTGGTACCAGTGCTTCCTGGTGGAAATCAGGATCTTCGGTATCTACACCAGACATATCCACCACACGGCCAGCGGCGATAGACTCATTGTAAACCGCATCGCCTGGGGAGTTAATGTGATAGCCTGGGCCGTTAGCAAAGCTCACAGTGGTGTATGGTTTGCCGTCTGCAGCCAGCGTTGGCGTGGTTTTGCCTGGCTCAACCACTTTACCCAGGATAGGGTTGCCGCGTTTTGGATAACCGCCAATGGTAAGTGTATGACTGTGGTCAGCCGTCACAATAATCAGGGTATCGTTCAGGTTGACTTTAGACACGGCTTCACGCACAGCATCAGACAATGCCACGGTATCCTTGAAAGTGCGGTAAGCGTTACCTGCATGGGAGGCGTGGTCAATACGGCCACCTTCTACCATCAGGAAGAAACCTTTATTGTTTTTCTTAAGAATATCAATCGCCTTACCGGTCATCTCGGCCAGTGATGGCTCGCCAGCGATATCATTCGGACGATCTTGCTCATATTCCATATGAGAGGGGTTAAACAAGCCCAGCACCTTGGTGGCCGTGGCCGGATTGATAGCATCAAAACCCGCCTGATTTTCTACATACACACCACCAAACTTGGTCACATACTCTTGTGCCAGGTTGCGGCCATCGGTACGACGGCCTTTGGTGCCTTCAATATCAGTCATCGTATTAGGCAGGAAATAGCTACGGCCACCACCAAATACGACGTCAACACCGTCACCAATTTTACCGGCACCGAAGTTATCAATCAGTTGCGCGGCAATATCCTTCACACCACCGCTCACGGCTGCGGGTGACAGGTTAGTGTTGGCCTCCCAGTCGCGGTTGGAGATATGAGCGTAAGTCGCGGCTGGCGTAGCGTGAGTCACACGGGCCGTAGAAACCACACCGGTCAATTTTCCGGCCTGCTCAGCTTGCTCCAGCAAAGTAGTCACTTTGTTGGCATTCAATATGCTTTGGCTTGGCTCATTGCGTGCTACAGACTGGTTCAGGGAAATGATACCGTCATTGGTTTTCACACCAGAAATGATTGCTGTCATGGTGGGTGCAGAGTCGGCAGTCTGCTGGTTGGTGGAGTAAGTTTTGGACAGCGCAACATATGGGAACTGTTCAAAAGACAGCTTGTTACGTTCACCGTCCATGCCTTTCAGCTGACCTTCAAAAATGCGTGCGCCAGTCACGGTAGAAATCCCCATGCCGTCACCCACAAACAGAATGACGTTTTTGGCTTTGCGAGCATTGGGTACCAGTTTTTTACTGTCATTAAGGCTGGCTGCACCATCATTCAGCCAGAACTGTGCATCTTCAGCCAATGCCGTATTAGAAAGTAATTGTGCGCTCAGCAGCATGGCGGCCATGGCTGTACGTTTCAAGTTGAATGATTGCATGATGAGTCCTTGATCAGGTTTTAGTATTGTAATTTATGAGTAGAGACGGCGCATGACCAATGTCATCATGCCCAGTCCAGATCACATCAAGGCATTGGTATCGGATTACGGTACGGCAGACACTGTTTGCAGGCTGATGTTATCGACACCCAATTGCAGGGAGTTCTGGTTAGCCACAGTGGCAAAACGCAGCACATAACTGCCACCAGCGGCCAGGCTGGAAGTCAGGTCAAACTGGTAGCTGACATAGTCATTGATGGCCAGTCCACCATTTGCACCGCCCAGATACAGGCTTTGCAGGATATCCGCACTATTGGTTGAAAATGGATCGCTACCCGCCTTCAGTAAGTCCACGCGTACGTGCTGGTTAGGATGGTCAGTGGCGTCCACGCTATAATCCAGCCCTGCCGTATTGATCTCGGTCGTGGAGTCTTGGCTATTGACAAACATCTGGAATGACAAGGTCGCCTGGCTGACAGCCGCTGTGGTAAAAGATTGATACAGCACATTGCCCGCCAGGCCATAGTTGTCCAGCAAGCCATAATAGCTGCCCTGGTATGCACCTGCGGTAGCTTTGCCAGTCACTTCAGACACATTGCCTGATTGTGACAATACGCCGCCGAAAAAGCCTTGCTCGGCAACCTGCCAACCAGCAATATCATAGCTATCTGCGCCCTGCACTTCAAAACCACCGTTTTGAATCAATTCTGCAGCCTGCACCGGGGCGAATACTGCCGTTCCCAGCAACCCTGCGATTAACCAGGGGGTGATTCTGCAAGATTTACGTTTCATTCTGAAAATCCTCTCTGTACGCTTACGATGAAGCCCGCTGTGTTACCTTGAGCACTCTTGAAAACTGTATGTCAGAAAGTTTTCAGTGACATGAAGCTTATATGACGCGCCTGACTACGTCGCGGATATTGACCAGAAGCAGAAAAGAAAAAACCCCGCATAGGCGGGGCTATAAAGAGACTTTAAACTTGAAAAACACGCCACAATCACACAACTGCATCAAAGATGCCGACAATCAGTAAAAGCAAAAATCCGATCAATAAAATCTTCAAATTTAAGCGGGTGATCATCGCTGCGTCCTTGTGATGTTGCTAGAATACTGACCTTGCCAGCTGTTCACAATGGCCCGTTCGGGTCACCAACAACACCTTGCTTGTACACCCTTCAGTTCAGCGCTGTGATTGGCTCAAAAATGCAGTTTTTCATTTTGGTTAAAACAGTCAGTATTAAACCCAGCTACGTTCACGGAACTCACTTTTCACATAAGCATAATACACAGGCGCGGCGACGATGCCCGGCAAACCAAAGGTCGCCTCCATGAGTAGCATCGCCAGCAATAACTCCCAGGCATAGGCACGAATTTGTCCCCCCACAATGCGGGCATTCAAAAAGTATTCGAGTTTATGGATAATAATCAGGAATGCCAGCGAACCCATGGCCACCATAAACGAGTGGCTGGTACTGACAATCACAATCACAGTGTTGGAAATCAGGTTACCGATCACAGGCAACAAGCCAACCAGAAAGGTGATGACTATCATGGTCTTGGTGAATGGTAAATGCACCCCGCACATGGGTAATATGATCGTCAGGTAAACACCGGTCAGGGCCGCATTGACAGCAGAAATCTTCACTTGGGCAAACACGATGTTTTTGAAGGCCTGCGCAAACAAGCTGATGCGTTGCAACAAGCTCTGGGCAAACGGTTTATGATTTACCCTGGTTTGAACATCATGCAAGGCAACCATGGCGCCGATCACCATCGCGATCAGAATATGCGCAAGATGATGTCCGGCTTCCTTGCCCAGCAATTGCCAGTCAGCGGAATGCGCACGCAGCCACTCAATCACGGTTTGCTGCAAGGTAATGGCATCATCAGGCAGACGGTCATTCAGCCACGGCGGCAGAACCTTGCGCGAATCTTCAATGATTTTGGCCAACTGGTCGAACAGTACGGCCAATCCGCCGGCATCACTGCGAATCAAGGTTACGATCCCCATCCCCAGTGCTACCAGTAATCCGATCACCAGCGTCGCAATCAGCACCACGGCCAGCCATTTAGCGTATCTCCCAGGGAGTTTGCGGGCAATCAGCGGAGAGATCACATGGATCAACTCAAACACTAGCAACCCGACCAGGAGCGCTGGCAGCAGTTGCACTTGCAATACCAGCCACATCAGCAGCGCCATCAATACATACGTTGCAATATCAAATCGTTGAGATTGGGTCACCACTGGCTCCGAATAAGGATATTCAAAAAGATTCTTTAAAATCTGGCTTGTAATTGCTTGGCACTATCCACCGGCAATTTCAGCAAAAAATGCACTGCATCATCAAACTGCTTGTCGAGGATTTCACCATTTAAACGCTGAACTTCACGTGTCAGCTCGTCCACACGCTTGTAAGTGGTCGAGATCTTGAGTTGTACCATTTCTACAAACGGCATGCTCCCTGCCTGCTCCATCGCCTGCTTGGCCGTGCCGCCATAAGCACGCACCAGGCCGCCAGTACCCAGATTAATGCCGCCATAATAGCGTACGACAGCGACACAGCAATTGACATAATTCTGGCCGTCCAGCATTTGCATAATCGGCTTACCCGCCGTCCCGGCAGGCTCTCCGGCATCTGAAAAACGGGCAACGATGCCTTCTGCCGTTTTCATACGAAAGGCATAGGCCAAATGCCCTGCCGATTGGTGCTCACTGGCAAACTGGCGTAAAAACAAGGCGAGTTCACGCTCGTTTTCGCAGCGCCTGGCACGTGCGATAAAACGGGATTTATTGATGGTTTGATCGGCCTGGCCGGGTTGACTAAACGTGAGCATGACAAAGACTTCAGGAAAGGCCGCTTATTCTACCATTGGCATCGACATTGATACGGACGCTGGCCGGTTGCTTGGGCAAGCCCGGCATGGTCATGATGTCACCACAAATCGCAACCAAGAACCCGGCTCCGCGTGACAGCCGTAGCTCACGCACATGCAGCACATGGTTTTCGGGCACATTACGCAATTTGGCATCACAAGACAGCGAATACTGGGTTTTGGCGACACAGACCGGCAGTCCTTGGCTGGCTTCAGCCATCTGCACCAACTGCTGTTGAGCAAGCTCGCTAAACGTGACTGCACTGGCACCATAGATATTCTTTGCCAAAATGTTGAGTTTTTCCGCCAAAGGCAACTCATCGACATACAACAGTGTTGGCGCCGCTGACTGTTGCGCCTGCGCAGCCACCGCATGAGCCAGTGAAACCGCCCCTGCACCGCCTTGCGCCCAGTGGCGACACACATGCAGGCTGGCTCCAAGCGCCTCCACAGCGGCCTGCACCAAAGCAACTTCAGCGTCGGTATCCGCCGTAAAATGATTGAGCGCGACAACCACAGGCAAGCCAAAGTGTTGGCGCAGATTAGACACATGCTTTTTAAGGTTAGCCACCCCTATGGCAAGCGCCGCCCGATTTTGGGTATTGAGGTCGGGCACTTCCACGCCTCCGTTGTATTTCAAGGCGCGTACGGTGGCCACGATCACAGCCACATCTGGCCGCAGGCCAGACTGGCGGCATTTGATATCCATAAACTTTTCGGCCCCGAGGTCAGCACCAAAACCAGCCTCGGTCACGACAAAATCTGCCAGGCGCAAGGCGGCCTGGGTAGCAACCAGCGAATTACAACCATGCGCGATATTGGCAAAGGGTCCGCCATGCACCAAAGCAGGCGAGCCTTCGAGGGTTTGTACAAGGTTAGGCTGAAAAGCATCCTTCAGTAAAGCCGTCATCGCGCCTTCCGCTTGTAGATCGCTCGCCAAGATAGGCTGGCCTTGTACCGACACGCCCACCTGGATGCGGCCAAGGCGTCGGGTTAAATCGGCCAGATCAGTCGCCAGGCAGAAAATCGCCATCACCTCACTGGCGACTGTGATATCAAAACCAGTGTCATAGGAAGTGGGCTGGTTAATAGTCACCCGGCGCAAAGCCCTGTCATTCATATCCATGCAACGGCGCCAGCTCACGGTATCAAACTGTAGCGTATTGCCATGGTAAATATGATTATCAATCAAAGCTGCCAGCAGGTTATTGGCCGCACTGATGGCATGAAAATCACCGGTAAAGTGCAGGTTGATATTCTCCATCGGCACCACTTGCGCATAGCCGCCGCCGGTGGCCCCGCCCTTCATACCAAACACAGGGCCCAGGGAAGGCTCGCGCAGGCAAGCCAGCGCATGGTAACCAGCCTGGTTCAACGCATCGGTGAGCCCAATCGTGGTGGTGGTTTTGCCTTCTCCGGCTGGGGTGGGGTTGATGGCAGTGACCAGAATCAGCTTGGCTTTTGCCGGTTGCGTTTGTAGCCGGTTCACCGTCGCCTGCGTCAATTTAGCCATGTGCCTGCCATATAAATGCAGGTCATCCGACGACAAACCTACCTTTGCAGCCACGTCAGTCACCGGCTTTAGGGTTGCAGCCTGGGCGATGTCGATGTCACTTAACATGTTAACAATCCTGGCTCAATGAATTGGCTACCCACCTTTAACGCTTGGTTTTGCTTCCACCAAGAATAGAGCCCAGTACTCCGCGAATAATGGCCCGGCCTAATTGAGAGCCTATCGCACGGGCCGCAGATTTGGCTGCAGACTCCAGCACAGAATCAGACCGGCTGGACTTGCCACCGAGGATACCACCCAGGTCAAAGCCAGAACCTTCCTGCTCTTTTTGCGTTTGCGCCTGCTCAGCAGATGCCGCCTGCTCGGCACGTTGTTTGAGAATCTCATAAGCCGATTCGCGGTCTACCAGCTTGTCATACACGCCTTCCACCAGTGATTGCGCCATCACCTGCCTGCGCTCAGCATCCGTCGCCGGGCCGATACGGCTTTCCGGCGGGCAGATAAGTGCACGCTCAACGGGTGTCGGTGCGCCCTTTTCATCCAGAAAAGAAACAAGCGCTTCGCCCACACCCAATTCGGTAATCGCTGTGGCGACATCCAGTTTGGGATTGGCGCGGAAAGTTTGCGCCGCTACCTGCACCGCTTTCTGGTCGCGTGGCGTAAACGCGCGCAAGGCATGCTGGACACGGTTACCAAGTTGTCCCAACACGACATCCGGGATATCCAGCGGGTTTTGCGAGACAAAATAGACGCCCACGCCCTTTGAACGCACCAGGCGCACTACCTGCTCGATTTTCTGCATCAGAATATCCGGCGCATCATTAAATAACAGATGCGCTTCGTCAAAGAAAAACACCAGTTTGGGTTTTTCCATATCACCGACTTCTGGCAGTTTTTCAAACAACTCGGAGAGAATCCATAACAATAACGTCGCATACACGCGAGGCGAGTTGAGCAATTTGTCTGCCGCCAGGATATTGATAAATCCCAATCCCTTGCCATCGGTTTGCATCATGTCTTCCAGATTCAATGCTGGCTCTGCAAACAGCACATCACCGCCTTCGGTTTCCAGTTGCAGTAAAGCACGCTGGATCGCCCCCACACTGGCAGAAGATATATTGCCGTATTGTGTCTGGTAAGTGGCCGAGTTTTCTGCACAATGCTGCGCCATGGCGCGCAGGTCTTTCATGTCCAGCAACAGCATGCCATTGTCATCGGCAATCTTGAAAATGGCATTCAGCACGCCACCTTGCACCTCATTCAGGTTAAGCATGCGAGCCAGCAATAAGGGTCCCATTTCGCTTAAGGTGGTGCGGACTGGATGGCCTTTTTCACCAAACATATCCCAGAACATCACCGGATAGGCTTTATTGGCGTAGCCGGTGAGGCCTAATTGCTGAACCCTGGCTTCAACTTTAGCATTGCCACCGCCCACCTGGCTCATGCCGGATAAGTCACCTTTGACATCGGCCATAAATACCGGCACACCGATACGTGAAAACTGCTCGGCCAGACTTTGCAAAGTGACGGTTTTACCGGTGCCAGTCGCTCCGGCAATCAGGCCGTGACGATTGGCCATCCGCGGCAGCATCACGCTGTCGGTATCGTTATTTTTCGCGATGAGCATGGATTGGATCATGGGGAGACTCGAACAATTAAAGTTAAGTTTGAGTATAGGCGATGGCTGAAAAAAGGGGAAGGTACAAAATATTCTTACCGCCGGTAAACGCAGATAATGCGCTTTTCAAAGCCCATCAATTCGTTTAAGTCATTTGCTTTTAATCGGCGGCAGAAATAAGGTTTTGTGTGGTCTAAAAATCGCCACGGCGAGCTTTTTCCATAAGCTCTATCAGCGCATCTTCAAGCTGCTGAGCCGAAGCTTGTGCCCGGGCAGTGGGCCGTTTGATATTTTTTAAATCATGCGTCGGCCTATCCAGGCCAAGATAGAGCTGGCGCTTGCCATTAGCATCAGGCTTCTCATAAATCGCCAAACGGCAAGGAGCGAACACCAGAAATTCAGGATGATCCAGGATAATCTCCGTGCCCATGCTCAGGTTACAAAAGGTCCGCACCTCTTTCACGCCTTGCGGGTCCTGGCCACGTTGCTTCATATGGTCACCAATCGGGAAATTGGCAGGGTTCACGAAGTTCATCCCTTCGGAAATAGACTTCAGGCTATCTACTAGATCTTGGTAGCTGACTCCTTGCTGAACCGGGACCTCATAAATGGCGTTATCCAGATCAACATCGGGCATGCCATGACCAATCACGCGGAGATTAGCTGGCGCGGCACAGGCCGCCAAAGACACAAAGAGACAAAGGCAGCACAATATATTTAAGCTATTTGGACGCACGATATCTCCTGGATGTTTCCCATACCCAACCATTACAGCATTTCACAACACGAGCCAATGTGACCTGCATCACAAGTGCTGATGCAAAGCCCGTTGCACGCTGCGCTTGTCGTATTGCGGTGACAACATGGTAATAAAATTCAGCATATAGTCGCGCAGGAAAGCATCACGACGCACACCTAGATAGGTGGTACTGTTGGGGAATAAATGGCTGCAATCAATGCTTTTAAGTGGCGCATCCCTTGTGTCGTCGTAGGCCATGTTCGCAATCAGTCCTATCCCCAGCCCCAAATTGACATACGTTTTAATCACGTCTGCATCAATCGCGGTAAATACCACGTTAGGTTGCAGACCGGCATCATGAAAGACCTTGGAGACCAGCGTGCCGCCGGTAAAGGCAAAATCATAGGTAATCAAGGGATAGTTGACCAAGTCCTTCAGGCTCAGGTTTGTCTTTTCCAGCAAAGGATGATCGGGAGGGACCACCAGGCAACGGTTCCACTCATAGCATGGCAAGCAGGAGAGCCGCTCATCCTTGCTGATGTTTTCCGTCGCGATCCCGATATCGGCTTCGCCCGCGGCCACTTGCTCAGTGACTTGTGAAGGGTTGCCCTGGTGTATGGTCAGTTTCACATTAGGATAGTGCGCCATGAATTGTTTGACCGCCGCAGGCAAACGGTAACGGGCCTGGGTATGGGTGGTCGCAATGGTCAGTTCGCCGCGGTCTTCCTGGCTATACTCATCCCCTACCCGCTTGATATTTTGCATGTCCAGCATAACGCGGGCAGCCAGTTCTACGATTTTACGCCCAGGCTCAGTGATACCGACCAATCGTTTGCCGTTACGCTGGAATATCTGCAAACCCAACTCTTCTTCCAATAACTGAATCTGCTTGCTGACACCTGGCTGAGAGGTATGCAAAGCTTCAGAAGCGGCCGAAATATTTAAGTGCTGGCGTACCACTTCATGTATATAGCGTAATTGGTGAAATTTCATTGGCAACCCTATATAACCAAATGCTATATATTAGAACAATTTATTATTAAATCAACGATTAAAAATCTGTTACATTGCGCGCTCTAAACGTTTTTGAAGATACTCCACATGGAATTCGGATACATACTGGCAGGGTTCGCTGTCGGTTTTCTGGTTGGTTTAACAGGCGTGGGTGGCGGTTCGCTCATGACGCCCATTTTATTACTGATTTACAACATCAAGCCTGCGGTTGCCGTTGGGACTGATTTGCTGTACGCCTCAATTACCAAATCAGTAGGCATTTTTGCGCATGGCAAACTGGGTAATATTGACTGGCGCATTGTCAAACGTCTTGCGATAGGCAGCGTCCCTGCATCTATCCTCACACTCTGGGCCTTGCATGATATGGACCTGCAATCTGGCGATGTGGTCACCACCATTAAATTCTGGCTGGGGATTGCGCTGATCATCACCTCTGCCGCTGTATTATTAAGAAACAAATTGATTGCACTGGTTTCAAAAGATGAATGGATTCCAGCGCGTTACGTGCCAGCGGCTACCGTTGTGCTGGGTGCCACTTTGGGTGGGCTTGTTACACTGACTTCAGTGGGTGCCGGAGCACTGGGCGTGACGGCATTGATCATGCTCTACCCTAAAGAAAAAATCACCACGATTGTCGGTAGTGATATCGCGCACGCCGTCCCGCTGACCCTGGTTGCGGGTTTGGGACACGCCTCCCTCGGCACCATAGATTACAGCTTACTGGGCACATTGCTGATCGGTTCCATTCCAGGTATCTACCTTGGCAGCCACATGAGCTCACGCGTCGCTGAACACTGGGTGCGCATTGCGCTGGCTATGATATTGATTTATGTAGGCTTTAAGCTCGTTTTCCATTAAAATACTGCCTCTTCGCTTTTTGCGAACAAAGTGACTCAAGCATGTACAAATACGACCCGATAGACCAACAAATTGTTAACGAACGCGTCGCGCAATATCGCGACCAGACTAGACGCTACCTGGCAGGTGAGCTCACCGATGAGGAGTTCCGCCCGTTGCGCCTGCAAAACGGCCTGTATATTCAACGTCATGCGCCCATGTTGCGCATTGCCGTGCCTTATGGGCTGCTGTCAAGCAAGCAATTACGCAAGTTGGCTGACATTACCAAGAAATATGACCGTGGCTATGGCCACTTCAGCACCCGCCAAAACTTGCAATTAAACTGGCCCAAACTGGAAGACACGCCGGATATCCTGGCTGAGCTGGCCACCGTAGAGATGCATGCCATCCAGACGTCTGGTAACTGTATCCGCAATATCACCACCGACCAGTTTGCCGGCATTGCGCCAGACGAGATTATTGATCCACGTGCCATCGCCGAAATCATGCGTCAGTGGAGTACCTTCCACCCGGAATTTGCCCTGTTACCTCGGAAATTCAAGATTGCCGTCTCCGGGACAGAAAAAGATCGTGCTATTGTGCAAGCGCACGACATCGGTCTTGAGTTTTACAAAGATGCACAAGGACAGATGGCGATTAAAGTGTGGGTTGGTGGTGGCCTGGGCCGTACGCCTATCCTGGGCACCGTCATCCGCGAGCATCTGGAATGGCAACATGTGCTGTCTTATTGCGAAGCCATCATACGTGTCTACAACATCCACGGCCGCCGCGATAACATTTACAAAGCGCGTATCAAAATTTTGGTGAAAGCCCTGGGCATTGAAGAGTTCAACCGCCAGGTGGAAGAGGAATGGGCTCATCTCAAAGATGGCCCACTGACCATCACGCAAAACGAACTGGATCGCGTGGCCAAATATTTTGAGCCTATGCCTTATAAAACTTTGCCAGCGCATGATGCTGCGTTTGATGCGGCCGTGGCCAGCAACCCGGCGTTTGCCGCCTGGGTGAAACGTTGCGTGCACGCACACCGCGTACCTGGCTACCGCGCCGTGACCTTGTCGCTCAAGCCACATGGCAAAGCACCAGGCGACATCACCAGCGAACAAATGCATGTGGTGGCCGACCTCGCAGACGCTTACAGCTTTGGCGAGTTGCGCTCCTCACACGAGCAGAACCTGATTTTGGCCGATGTGCAGTTGTCTGACCTGTTTGCCGTCTGGGAAAAAGCCCGTGCTGCTGGTTTGGCGACCCCTAACATTGGTTTGCTGACTGACATTATCTGCTGCCCTGGTGGCGACTTCTGCAGCCTGGCCAATGCCAAGTCCATCCCGATTGCCGAAGCCAT
The DNA here is from genome assembly GCF_001183865.1 of Methylophilus sp. TWE2. Classification (NCBI taxonomy): domain Bacteria; kingdom Pseudomonadati; phylum Pseudomonadota; class Betaproteobacteria; order Nitrosomonadales; family Methylophilaceae; genus Methylophilus; species Methylophilus sp. TWE2. Next base: position 1,223,337 of record NZ_CP012020.1, on the reverse strand, counting down.
CCAGATGCAGTTCGACAACCTGGATTACCTGTATGAAATCGGCGACCTGGAACTCAACATCTCTGGTTGCATGAACGCATGCGGTCACCACCATGTTGGCCATATCGGCATCCTCGGTGTGGATAAAGATGGTTCTGAATGGTATCAGGTCACCATTGGCGGCAAACAAGGCAATGACGCCAGCATAGGCACCGTCATTGGCCCTTCATTCTCGGCAGAAGAAATGCCTGGCGTGGTCAAACGCCTGATTGAAGTTTACGTCCGCGAGCGCCAGGACGAAGAGCGCTTCATTGATACTGTACGTCGTTTAGGCGTGGCACCGTTCAAGGCCCACGTCTACGCAGAAAAGGAAACTGCATAATGAGTCAACTGATTCAATTGGCTGCCAATGGCCAGGCCAGCATTGTGGCTGATGAATGGACACGTGTTGTTCCCCCTGCGCCAGCGGAAGAATCTGTGCGCAAACAGGCTGGCAAAGTCGTTCTTTTCAAACTGACAGGCGAACCTACCTTTAGCGCAGAGCAAATTGCCAACACGCACATTCCAGCAACTGGCAAAATTCTGGTGCCCCTGACCATCTGGCAAGCGCGCAAGGCCGAATTACAACCTCGCCTGGCGGCTGGCGAGTTAGGCATTGTATTAGCCACACACGAAACTGCAGAAGCCCTGCAAGCAGAATTTGCAGACATCAACAGCCTGCCGATTATTGCGATTTTTGTGGAGCGCTTTGCAGATGGTCGCATTTTCACTTTAGGCGCTTGGTTGCGTACGCGCTTTGGTTATAAAAATGAGTTGCGTGCCATCGGCGACGTGTTGCGCGACCAATTGTTTTTCCACAAACGCGCAGGCTTTAACAGCTTCCTGATCCGTGCTGACCGCTCCGCCGAAGATGCACTGGCCAGCCTGAACGATTTCAGCCAACCCTACCAGGGTGGAGTGGCTGACGTGCCCGTCTGGCGCAGGGTGAACCGCGCATGAGTTTCGGCGTCAGCATGCTCAAACCGGCGGCTAACAATCCGGCCACACGCCCGGCCCTGACAGACGAACTGGTCGCCAGCGTACACGCAAAGCGTGCGCAGGCGCTCGCTTTGCTGCGCGCGGCGGCGGCTGAATTCCCGGCCATCACGTTTGCCAACAGCTACGGCGCCGAAGATATGGTGCTGACCGACCTGATTGCAAAAGAAAATCTGCCTATTGAGATTTTCTCGCTGGATACCGGCCGCCTGCCTGCCGAGACTTACACCCTGATGGGTGAAGTTGAGCAAAACTACGTCATTAAACCATTGGTTTTTTTCCCCATGCATGAAGCCGTGGAAAATTACGTTCATACCCAGGGCATCAATGCCTTCTATGAAAGCATAGAGCTGCGCAAAGCCTGCTGCCATATGCGCAAAGTGGAGCCGTTGCAGCGCGCCCTCGCCGGCAAGCAAGCCTGGATTACCGGTATGCGTGCTGAACAGGCCGCAACCCGTAGCAACCTGCCCACGCGTGAATATGATGCCGGTAACAAGCTTGAAAAATTCAACCCGCTGAGCGACTGGACTGAAAAAGAAGTCTGGGCTTATATTCGCCTGTTTGAAGTGCCTTATAACGCCTTGCACGACCAATTCTACCCCAGTATTGGCTGCGCACCGTGTACACGTGCTGTCGCCATGGGTGAAGATATCCGCGCCGGCCGCTGGTGGTGGGAAAACCCGGACAGCAAAGAATGCGGTCTGCACGTCAAAAAATAAATTCGTTACGATTGAAATATTCATGTCTACAAAACAACCTTTAAGTCATTTGGACTGGCTGGAAGCAGAAGCCATTCATATTCTGCGTGAAGTCGCTGGCCAATGTGCCAACCCGGTATTGCTATTCTCCGGTGGTAAAGATTCACTATGCATTTTGCGACTGGCTGAAAAGGCGTTCCGCCCTGGCCGCTTCCCCTTCCCGCTGATGCATATCGATACCGGTCACAACTACCAGGAAGTGGTTAACTTCCGTGACCAGCGTGCCGCCGAACTGGGCGAACGGCTGATCGTGCGCTCCGTAGAAGATTCCATGAAACGCGGCACCGTTGTCTTGAAAACGCCGGATGAACCACGTAACAAGCATCAGTCTGTGACCTTGCTCGAAGCAATTGAAGAGTTCGGCTTTGATTGCTGCATTGGCGGCGCCCGCCGGGATGAAGAAAAAGCACGTGCCAAAGAACGTATCATGAGTTTCCGTGACGAGTTTGGCCAATGGGACCCTAAAAACCAGCGCCCTGAACTGTGGAACCTGTATAACGCACGTGTACACAAGGGTGAGAATATCCGTGCCTTCCCGATCTCGAACTGGACAGAAATGGACGTCTGGCAGTATATCGAGCGCGAAAAACTCGAATTGCCTAGTATTTATTTTGCCCATCAGCGTGACATCGTCATGCGTAACGGCGCCATTTTCCCGGTCAATGTGCCATTGACATCCGGTGAGGTGATCAACCAACCTAAAGCAGGCGAAGAAGTGATTAACATGCAAGTCCGTTTCCGTACTGTCGGTGACGTGACCTGTACTGCCCCTGTGCTCTCTGACGCCGACGATGTCAGCAAGATTGTGGTAGAAACGGCCACCACCACCATTACCGAGCGTGGCGCGACCCGTCTAGATGATCAAACTTCCGAGGCTTCGATGGAGCAGCGCAAGAAAGAAGGTTATTTCTAATATGACAACACAACACAACGACTCTTTGCTGCGCTTTATGACTTGCGGTAGCGTGGATGATGGCAAAAGTACCTTGATTGGCCGTTTGCTGTACGACACCAAAACCATTCTGGCCGATACGCTCAACAATATTGCCCGCACGTCACAAAAGCGCGGCATGGAGGCGGTAGACCTGTCATTACTGACCGATGGCCTGCAAGCTGAGCGCGAGCAAGGTATCACCATTGACGTGGCCTACCGCTACTTCAGCACAGGCACCCGCAAGTACATCATTGCCGATGCGCCTGGCCATGAGCAATACACACGCAACATGGTGACTGCTGCATCGACGGCTAACCTGGCGATCATCCTGATTGATGCGCGTAAAGGCGTGCTGACACAAACCCGTCGCCACAGCTACCTGGCACATCTGGTAGGCATTCCACATATTGTGGTCGCGGTGAACAAAATGGACCTGGTGAACTACGATCAGGCCATTTATGAAAAAATCAAGGCTGATTACATTGCCTTTGCCAGCGAAATCGGCCTGGCACAGGCTCGTGATATCAAATTCATCCCGATGTCTGCACTGAATGGCGACATGCTGGTAGACCGCCTGGACAATATGGACTGGTACCAGGGTGAAACCCTGCTTGAACTCCTGGAAGCGGCGCCAGCTGCACATAGCGATCAGGCTGAGCAATTCCGTTTCCCGGTGCAGTTTGTGTGCCGTCCGCATGATTCAGCGAATCCTGAATTGCACGATTTCCGTGGCTTTATGGGGCGTGTTGAGTCAGGCAGCATTGCCGTGGGCGATGCCGTGACGGTGTTGCCTAACGGCTATCAATCCAAAGTGAAAGCTATACAGCTAGGTAACGAGCAATTGCAAAGCGCACAAACCGAGCAAAGTATTACGCTGTTGCTGGAAGATGAAATCGATACTTCACGCGGTGATATGATCGTCAAAACCAGCGAAGCGCCTGAGGCCGTCAAGCAAATTGAAGCACACGTCTGCTGGTTATCAGAGACACCGCTGTCGCCCGCCAGGACGTATATCGTGCGCCACACAACACGTGAGTCCAAAGCCAAGATTGGCAGCATTCAATACAAGGTAGACGTGAACACGCTGGAACAACAGGCCACCACAGACCTGAAAATGAATGATATCGCGCGTGTCAGCTTTAAACTGGCGCAACCACTGATGGTGGATAGCTATGACAAAAATCGCGCGACCGGCGCCTTTATTGTCATTGACGAAAGCACCAATAACACGGTCGGTGCAGGCATGATCGTTTGATAAAAGACAAACACATACATCGTCAATTGAGCTAAATTGCAATAAAATATCGTTTTGGCTGAAATAGCCGGCAAAGGATTTGAAACATGACTTATGTAGTAACCGAAAATTGTATTCAGTGCAAATACACCGACTGCGTAGATGTGTGTCCGGTAGATTGCTTTGTTGAAGGCCCTAACTTCTTGGCAATCAATCCTGATGAGTGCATCGACTGCACCTTGTGCGTGGCTGAATGTCCGGCAGAAGCGATTTTCTCGGAAGATGATGTCCCCGCTGACCAGCAACACTTTATTGCACTGAATGCGCGCCTAGCCACCGTATGGCCGACAATTACTGCGCGTAAAGAACCACTGCCAAATGCAGATGAAATGAATGGTAAACCAGGTAAAACAGAATTGTTGGTTGAATAATACCTGCCTCGGGCAAGCACACAAAAAAGCCGCTATCAAGCGGCTTTTTCTTTATAACGATCAAGCTATTCTACAATCATACTTAGCAGCTTTTTCACTGGTGCGTAACTGCGTCTATGTTCGGGAGTAATCCCATATTGCACCAGGCGCTCCAGATGTAGCGCTGTTGGATAGCCTTTATGCTGGGCAAAACCATATTGTGGATACTGTGTATCCAACTCTAATAAAGAAGCATCCCTGGCAGTTTTGGCCAAAATAGAAGCTGCTGAAATTTCTGCGACCTTGCTATCTCCTTGCACAATCGCTTCGCATGGTAATTGAAACTTTGGCGTACGATTACCATCCACCTGAATCAATGTTGCATGCAGTCCAAACTGATCAACCATCGCCTGATAAGCGCGTTGCATGGCCAGCAAACTGGCTTGCAGGATATTGATAGCATCAATTTCCTGCGCACTGACACTGGCAATTCCCCAGGCAAGTGCATGCGCCTTGATTTCAATCGCTAGCGCATCCCTTTTGGCTTCAGACAGTTTTTTAGAATCGGCCAGGCCGGTGATAGGCCGTGCCGGATTCAGGATCACTGCAGCGGCGTATACGGCTCCCGCTAATGGCCCTCTGCCCGCTTCATCAATCCCACACAGGAGATGCATCTGGTCAGGCCCTTAAAAACTGTTTAACAACAGCAGCCGCTTTCTGTGCGCTGTTCTGCTTGAGCTGCGCATGAATGCTGCGGTATTTTTCTTGCAAGATCGTTAAACCCGCTTTATCTGCCAACAAGTTATACAAGGTTTGTGCTATGTTTTCCGGTGTCGCTTCATTTTGCAACAATTCAGGCACAATAAATTCACCAGCCAGTATATTAGGCAGTCCTACATAAGGCTGCAACCGCATACGTTTTAATAATTGCCAGCTCATATTGGACATTTTATAGGTAATGACCATCGGCTTTTTAAGCAAGGCAGCTTCCAGTGTGGCTGTGCCAGAGGCCACTAATACCGCATCTGAGGCCGTCATGGCATCATGTGCGTGACCAAACATAATCTGTAAATCTATGCTGGTATCAGGTTGCTGAGTCAGCAACTGGTGCCAGGCATTCTGGAAAATATCGCGTGTTTCGCGTGTGACCAAAGGCACCAGGAACTGGACTTTCTTGCCATTTTCACGCATGAGGCGGTCAAAAACAATCGCGGTTTCCAGCACCAGGGTCGCGTGAAAATTCACTTCGGATTGCCGGCTGCCAGGCAGCATGGCAATCACCACGCTGTCTTTCTTTAATTTGAGTTTTTCCCTGGTCTGACCAGCGTCTGGTTCCATGGGTAAGGCGTCTGCGAGTGGATGGCCGATATAGGTGACTGGCACGCCAACTTGCTGGTAGAGAGGTGGTTCAAATGGAAACAGTGCCAGCATATGTGACACCGCCCGCTTGATCTTGTGGATGCGGTTTTTACGCCAGGCCCAGATGGACGGGCTGACATAATGAATGGTAGCGATGCCTTTGGCCTTGAGTTTGCGCTCAAGCCAGAAATTAAAATCGGGAGCATCTATACCGATAAAAACATCCGGATTTTCTTTGAGTATTTCCTTGTAAAGCTGCTTACGCAGCTTCAAGAGCCCCCACAAATGCCTGACCACTTCAAGATAGCCACGCACGGATAGCCGCTCTATCGGGAATAGCGATTTAGCGCCCAAACTCATCATTTTGGGGCCTGCGATGCCGAAAATCTCGACATCAGGATGGAGTGATTTCAGTTCCTGGATGAGATGATAGCCCAGCAAGTCTCCGGAGGCCTCTCCCGCCACCATTGCAATCTTTGCCATATATTTTTTAATTTAACGCACAATACCGCGCGTGGTTTGCGCGAGAAAACGGGTCATCAGGCCAATTTCGGGGCATGATTTTTCCATGTCCGCCAGGGCCGCTTTGGCCTCTTCAAACGACAGGCCCTGACGATAAAGCACTTTGTAAGCACGCTTGATTTGCTGTATGGTCTCGGCACTAAAACCGCGACGCTTCAAGCCTTCAGCATTGATGCCATGGGGCTGTGCATCATAACCGGCTGCCGTCACATAAGGTGGAATGTCTTTAAAGACCACAGAACCCACAGCAGTAATAATGTGCTCGCCAATCTGGCAGAACTGGTGAATCAGGGTGAATCCACCCAAAATGGCATGATCGTAAATCGTCACATGTCCAGCCAGTGAAGAGTTATTGGCCATGATGGTATGGTTACCGACGATGCAATCATGCGCAATATGCACGTACGCCATGATCCAGTTGTGGTTGCCAATTTTGGTCGTGCCTTTATCTTGCACTGTCCCTCGGTTGAAGGTACAAAATTCACGGATAGTATTGTGATCACCTATCTCAAGCAAGGTAGGTTCATCCTTGAACTTTTTATCCTGTGGCTTAGCACCTAGTGAAGAGAACTGGAAGATTTCGTTATGTTTGCCTATGGTGGTAGGCCCTTCAATCACGACATGTGAGGCTATCTTGGTGCCGGCATCAATTCGTACGCCAGCACCTATGGTGGTATAAGGGCCCACTTCTACCGAGCTATCCAACTCGGCTTTAGGATCTATGATTGCGCTAGGATGAATCAGGTTTTGCATGTTCAGGCGTCCCAGGTGTCTTTCAGGACACGCTAGTCAAAAATTATTTTTCAATGGCTTTGAGGATACACATCATATTGGCTTCTGCCACGATTTCGTCACCCACTTTGGCAACGGCGATGTATTTCCAGATCCCTTTCAGGATACGGTCTATCTTGACGTGCAGAATAATCTGGTCGCCTGGAGAGACCGGTTTTTTAAAGCGCACATTGTCGATACCGGCAAAATAATAAACCGAATCATTGGTGGGCTTGGTACCCATAGTTTTAAACGACAGCAAGGCTGCCGCCTGTGCCATTGCCTCAACAATCAGTACACCGGGCATCACCGGGTGGTATGGGAAATGGCCGGGAAAATAAGGCTCATTGACCGAGACGTTTTTCACGGCAGTAATTTCTTTACCTAACTCCATAGACAGGACACGGTCAACCAGTACAAATGGATAGCGATGTGGCAGGTGTTCCAGAATCTCATGAATATCCATGCTATTCATTGTATTTTCAGCCATAAATTCTCTCAATCTTCCGAATGTTTTTGTATATTGCTTATTGCTTGCTCAAGTTGCTTGAGTCTCAGCTGATATTGCTCCAAATGCCGGATATTTGCCGCCGTCCGTAACCAGTCTTCATGCTTCTGGAATGGCATCAGTGCCGTATAGGTGCCTGCCTGCTGTATCGAACGCATGATCATTGAGCCCGGCGAAATGGTCACGCCATCAACGATCTGCAAGTGGCCGAGAATCATGGCAGCACCGCCTATCTTGCAATGTGCGCCAATCTCGGCACTGCCAGCAATGCCCACGCAACCTGCAATGACCGTATGCGCACCAATGCGGACATTATGGGCGACCTGTATTAAATTGTCCAACTTAACACCATCCTCGATGACGGTATCATCAAGCGCGCCTCGGTCCACGGTGGTGTTGGCACCGATATCCACATGGTTACCAATCACGACACGGCCAACTTGTGGTATTTTAACCCATTGCCCCTGCTCTTCGGCATAACCAAAACCATCATTTCCAATGATACAGCCAGAAAATAAATGGCAATGGCTTCCAATGATTGTCCCGTGCTTGATGACAACACGCGGCTCCAATACTGTATTTGGACCAATCGTGACATCATCTTCAATCACACAGCCTGCACCAATGCGCACACCATGACCCAATTTGACACGGTCACCGATACTCGTCATGGCATCAATCGTCCGCTCGGATGGCAGATGCGTATCAAAACCAATCACAACAGTAGGATGCACATGATTGATATATTGCCTGGGCGGGTTCATCAAGGCTGACAGTTTGGCGAAATAGGCGTATGGATTATCCGTGAGGATACATGGCAACCCAGTCAAGGCACGATGCTCTGGACGCAAAATCACGACAGAAGCCTGCGTCTCCTGTAATGACTGCGTATATTTTGTATCATTAAAGAAACTGATCATGCCAGGCTTAGCCTGTTTTAAAGAGGCCAAACGTGAAATTTTCAGCGACTTTGCTTGCTCAGGCTGACCAAGATCAACCTGCCCTCCCAGAGACGCAACTATCTCATGTAATGTAAAGTGTTGCGCCATAAAAAAGACTGTCCTTGAGAATAAAACTTGACGTGAAAAGATGACTGGTTATTTTTTACCCAGCAATTTGAGGACTTTATCTGTGATATCAATACGCTTGCTGGCATAGGCCACGCCGCTGTAAGCCACCAGGTCATAACCTTCACTTTCGGCCACTGTCTGTACAGCCTTGTTGATACGCTCTTGCAACAAGGCAAGCTCTTCATTTTTTCGCAGGTTGATATCTTCGCGTAACTCACGCTGCTTGCTCTGGAATTCAAGGCGTGAATTATTCAATTGGCGCTCTTTTTGACGGCGTTCAGCTTCAGTCATACTCGTTGCACGGTCATGGTCCAGTTGAGACTCCAAGTCACGGATCTGTTTTTGTAACTTGTCCAGTTCCAAGGATCGCGGACTGAATTCTTTCTCGAGCTTTTTGCCTGTCTCAGCAGTTTGTGGTGCCTCTTGTAGCAACTTGTCCACTTGCACATAACCAACCTTGAAGTCAGCAGCAGTCGCTTGGCTACCATATAGTAACAAGCAGAAAAATCCTAACCATATGCTTCTCATGCAATGACTCCCTTCACACCAGCTTTAGCTTTTCTCAGCATTAGAACTGTTGCCCGAACTGGAATTGCAGCACTTGCGTGTCATCGTAATCTTTCTCATTCAGTGGTTTGGCCAAGACCAGTTTCAATGGACCAAATGGAGAGACCCAAGTCACGCCCACACCAGTAGAGAATCTCAAATATTCGGAGTTAATTGAATCATCTTTACCATATACACCACCACCATCCACAAACGCACTCAACCGGAACTGATTGGATTGCGAGACAAATGGTACAGGCATAAATAATTCGACATTACCAACAAAACGCTTGGTACCACCGACAGCAAAGTCAGAACCTGAACTTGGATTGATATCACGCGGACCTAAAGAAGAGTTCAGGAAACCACGGACACTGTTCACGCCACCAGCATAGAAGTTTTTGAAGAACGGATAGTTTTTACCGCCGTAGCTATTAGCATAGCCAGCTTCCCCATTAAGCATCAGCGTGAAGTCTTTACCCATGTCTTTATACCAGCTGTGCTGATAACTGACTTTGTAATATTGCAGATCCAGACCAGGAATGGATACATCGCCAGACAGCCGCTGTAAAACACCCCTGCGCGGGAACAGGATATTATCCCTTGAATCGAACGTCCAGCCAGCATTGAATACGATGGAATTACTGCTACAACCACTGCTGTTTTCACAGAATCTCAGGTATTGAATCGGACTACTGCTGGAAAGTTCAACTTCAGTCAGGTCCAGCGTCAAACCAGCACTGATAAAGTCCATTTCGGACATCGGCATGCCAAAACGTACCCCTAGACCGTAAGACTGACTGTTATAGGTACCCACATTCAGCTGAGTTGAATTTCTACGGCTAGTATCCACATCACGACGATAAATATCAAATCCACGGCTGATACCATCTGGTGTGTAATAAGGGTCTGTATACGACAACGAATAAATCGTATTGAAGCTACTTGTATTGACTTGCAAGGCTACACGGTTACCAGTGCCGAGGAAGTTAGGCTGGTTCACATTGAAACCCAGAACGACACCATCACTACTCGATAAACCCGCACCAAACTGCACACTACCCGTCGCTTTTTCAGCCACCGTCACATTCATATCCACCTGGTCATTGATCCCAGGCACAGATGGCGTTTCCAGCTCAACCGAATCAAAAAAGTTCAGGCGCTGGATACGTTCTTTGGAACGCTTGATCTTATCCCCTGCATACCAGGCAGACTCCATCTGACGCATTTCACGCCTGACCACGGAGTCACGTGTGCGGGTGTTGCCCTGCACGTTAATCCGTCTGACATAGACTTTACGGCCAGGATCAATAAAGAAGGTAAACGCAACCGTATGCTCCTGCTTGTTGATTTCAGGGACTGCATTCACGTTGGCAAACGCATAACCCTCTTCACCCAGCTTGTCGTTAATGATCTTGCTGGCATCTGTCACCTTCTGGCGATTGAATACTTCACCATCCTGGATATTGATCAGCTTGCGCAAGTCCTCCTCTGGCAACAACATATCGCCTGCCAGCTTGGTCTTGCTGATATTGTATTTTTCACCTTCGGTCAGGTTGATGGTGATGTAAACATCACGCTTGTCAGGAGAAATGGACACTTGTGTGGAGTCGATGGAAAACTCCAGATAACCCTGGTTCATGTAAAAAGAACGCAATGCTTCCAGATCAGCCGTCAGTTTTTGTTTCGAATACTGGTCATCTTTGTTCCACCAGCTCATCCAGTTTGGCGTCGTGAGCAAAAAGTTGGCGCGCAAATCTTCTGTGGTAAATAAATGGTTACCGACGATATTGATATCACGGATTTTTGCTGCAGGACCTTCTGTAATCTCGAAGCGGATGGCAACACGGTTACGTTCCAGCGGACTGGCGGTGGCCTTGACCTCAGCGCTGTATTTACCCTGAGACAGGTATTGTCGCTTGATTTCCTGCTCTGCCCGGTCCAGTTGCGATTTATCAAAAATCTGGCCTTCGGCAATCCCAATCTGTTTCAAACCTTCCTTGATTTTGTCTGTCTGAAAGGACTTGTTACCGCTGAAATCAATTTGCGTGACAGAAGGGCGCTCCTGCACAGTCACAACCAGCACATCGCCTTCATTCTCAATCCGCACATCCTTGAAAAAGCCGGTCGCATAGAGAGACTTAATTGCCTGTGCGGCTTTTTCGTCGCTCATGACATCACCTACCTGCATGGGCAGGTAATTGAAGACAGTACCGGGCTCTGTACGTTGCAAACCTTCAACACGGATATCGGTAATGACAAATGGCTCTGTCGCATGTGCGTTCAGGTGCATCACCCCCGCCAACAAACACAACCACAACTTGGAACTGGATTTTATTCTCATTAACTATACTTTCAACCAATCAGGTAACGATTGATGTCATTAAAAAAAGCAATAAACATCAATGCCCCCAAAATACCCAGACCCAAACGCTGTCCTATTGCCAGCACCTTGTCGGGTAATGGTTCTCCTCGAATCAATTCCGCCATATGATACAACAAATGGCCGCCATCCAATACTGGAATCGGCAGCAGGTTCATCACTGCAATACTGATGCTGAGTAATGCAATAAACCCAATATAAGGCTTGATACCCATCCCGGCAGACTCGCCCGCAGCATCCGCAATACTGACGGGGCCACTGATGGCTTTAAGCGAAGCCTGACCCGTGATCATTTTCCCCAGCATATTAAGGGTGAAAGCAATCGTTTCATGCATTTTATCCACCGCACGTACTGCTGCTTGTGACGAGCTGTAATGACGGACCACCTGATATGGTTTGAGATCGACTGCATCCATATTAACCGCAGCACCTAGGCGCCCGACCTTCTGGCCACCTTGCTGGACTGTTTCAGGCAGCAGTCTTACCTGGTACAAATGCTCAGCGCGTTGGTATTCTATTTTTAACGGCTGACCTGGATTACCCCGCACCACTTTAACAAACTGTTGCCAGTCAGAAATTGTTTTTTGATTTACCTTAAGGATACGGTCACCGGTCTGCAGACCACTTTTCTCAGCCACTGAACCAGGGATGACCTCACCTATCACTGCCGGGACAACCGGCATTAATACAGTCAGACCAGCTTTTTGCATGACTTCGCCATCAGGGTCACCCGGCAAGCGGTTCAAAGGCAGCACATGCTGATGTACATCGCCTTGTGCAGTCTGGGTCAACACAAGCACCGATCGATGCGCCACCCAGTTCTCCAACATGTGCCATTGGGTTTCCTGCCAGGTTTCGACCGGCTTGCCATCCAGCGAAACAATCAGGTCACCCTGGCGTAACTTTGCCTGGGCCGCCAATGAACCTGGCTCTACCGGGCCAATATAGGGTTTCAGTCCCACCTCGCCCTGGGCAATCAAACCCCAGTAGCACACAAACGCCAGTAATAAATTAGCGAATGGCCCGGCAAACACCACCCACATTTTGGCAGCGATGCTTTGGCGGTCAAATGCCTGCGACCAATCCACCTGTTCAGACACAGATTCATGTTCGCGACTATCCAGCATTTTGACGTACCCACCCAGCGGGATCCAGGACAATATCCACTGTGTGGATTGAGGGTTCGCCTGATATTTGAATATCGGCTTGCCGAAACCGATAGAGAACTTAAGCACGCGTATACCGCAACTGCGTGCAGCCAGGTAATGGCCAAATTCATGGATAGTAACCAAGACACCTATCGCAACAATAAACGCCAGGACTGATGTCATACGCTGGCAACCTTGCGTACAGGTTTAACAGTCATTTTTGAAATGAGTGCTTGCACATAAGCCCTGGCCTGGCTATCCACAAGCAGCAGTTGCTCAATCGACTGCACGGGTTCGATAGACAATTTCTGCAGAGTGGCATTGATCAGTGCGGGAATATCCAAATACTGGATTTGTTCGCGTAAAAATGCGGCGACGGCCACTTCATTTGCTGCATTCAGCATCGCGGGTCCAGTGCCTCCAGCAGCCAATGCATCATAAGCCAATTTCAGGCATGGAAAACGCTGAGTATCTGGCGCTTCAAACTCCAACCTGGCCACCTCTATCAAGCTCAGCGGTTTCACGCCAGAAGCGATGCGCTCAGGATAAGCCAAGCCATAAGCAATCGGGGTACGCATATCAGGATTACCCAGCTGCGCAAGAATACTGCCATCGACGTACGACACCATGGAATGAATCACACTTTGCGGATGCACGACCACATCAATCTGGTCTGGGCGTGCATCAAACAACCAATGTGCTTCAATCACTTCCAGCCCCTTATTCATGAGCGTAGAAGAATCGATAGTAATCTTTGCACCCATCACCCAGTTAGGGTGTTTTAACGCGAGGGCTGGAGTCACCTGCTGCAGCTGTCCCTGACTATAAGTGCGGAAAGGCCCGCCAGAAGCAGTGAGGATAATCTGATTAACACCGACATCAGCCAACTCATCATAGGGTAATTTGGGCATCACCTGAAAAATGGCATTGTGCTCGCTATCTATCGGTAGCAAAGTGGCTTGCCCGTGTTTCACTGCATCCATAAACAGCTGACCGGCCATCACCAGGGTTTCTTTATTAGCCAGCAGGATCTTTTTACCCGCTTTTGCAGCAGCCAGCGCAGGTAACAAGCCCGCAGCACCCACAATGGCTGCCATGACAATAGTCACTTCGGCATGGGCAGACACCAAGGTTAATCCCTCAACGCCAGCCAGTACTTCGACGTTCAATTGTTCGGCCTGTACACGCTGACGCAATCGCTGCGCGGCGTCCGTGTCCTGCATCACGGCATAGCGAGGCTTGTATGTTGCACACTGCTGCAACATGGCATCCACATTACTGTGCGCGGCCAACGCGAATACGCCATAACGCCCAGGATGCTGTGAAATCACATCCAGCGTCTGCTGACCGATGGTGCCAGTGCTGCCAAGTATGGTGACGTATTGCAAAATAACCTCTTAAAACGAATAAGACTGTTGCCAGTAATGAAACCAGAACAGCAAGCACATGCCAATAGGCAATGCTGGAATCACGCCATCAACGCGATCCAGCAATCCACCATGTCCGGGCAGAAATTGCCCACTGTCTTTCAGGTTGGCGCGGCGTTTGAAAAATGATTCGAACAGGTCGCCATAAACACCAGCAATGGTCACCACCCATAATCCCGGCAGTATCCACCAGGTGGATACTGCCCCAAATATCTTTAATACCGCTGCATAGATGGCCACCGCAAACAAGGCACCGAACACACCCTCCCAAGTTTTACCAGGACTAATGGCTGGCGCCAGCTTATGTCGTCCAAACTGCTTGCCAGCAAAATAGGCTGCACTATCGGCAAGCCAGATCGTGGAAATAATCACTAGCAACACATAAGGGTTAACCTCTTTGGCCGCCACCAATGCCAGCCACAAAGACATCATCAAACCCCAGCCGACGATAGCATTGATTCCCTTATTTTTTGAGAACACATGAAAGAACAAAGCGACAGGCACGACAACCAACCAAAACGCAGTGGCCAATGCAAACACCTGCAAGGCATGATAAAAAAACCAGTGGAACCCTTGTTGAGGCAATAAAAATAACATCGTCAACCCAAGCAAAGCAGACACAACCAGGTACACATGCCTCTGCGACTTACTCAACTGCAGGAACCCTGCCCACTCACTCAAGCAAACCAGCATGAGCCCTAACATGATAGCGGCCCAAGCCAGCAAAGGTAACCAGAACAAAGCGGGTAAAAACAACCCAAGCAATACTATGGCAGTAAGAATTCGAGTTTTTAGCATAATCAGGAAGCGTTTGGCTCAACCAGTTGCTCACTGGTGCGTCCGAAACGGCGTTCACGCTGACGGTAAGAAGTTAATGCCGCTTCGAATGCTGCATCATCAAAGTCCGGCCATAAGGTGGGTGTGAAATAAAGTTCGGTATAGGCCAGCTGCCACAACAGGAAGTTACTGATACGTGTCTCACCACCGGTGCGGATGAATAGATCAGGCTCAGGCGCATAAGGCATGGAAAGATATGGCGTCAAATCTGATTCTTGTATCTGCTTGAGATGTGGTTGAGCCTGCAATAACTGGTTAACCGCATGCACCACATCCCAGCGCCCGCCATAATTCACAGCAATGGTCAGGGTCAATCCTGTGTTCGCTGCTGTTTTCTGCTCAGCTTCGAGCATCTTTTGCTGCAAGGTGGCATTAAAAGCTGAACGATCGCCAATCAGCTTCAAAATCACGTTGGCTTCATGCAGTTTTTTGACTTCGCGATCCAGCGCCTCCAGAAACAAGCTCATCAGGAAAGTAACCTCCTCGGGAGGTCGGCGCCAGTTCTCACTGCTAAATGCAAACAGCGTCAGGTACTTGATATCCAGGCGGACACAAGCTTTCACCATGGCACGCACTGACTCTAAACCGCGTTGATGGCCTGCCACGCGCGGTAAAAAGCGTTTTTTGGCCCAACGCCCGTTGCCATCCATAATGACAGCCACATGTTGTGGCACCTCTTGAATTGGCGGGACCTCTTTGGTAGAACTGGAGAATAAACCCAAAACAGCTTCCGTTCGCGTTGATGGCTGTTACACAGCCATCAAGTCAGCTTCTTTTTGTTGCAGGATTTTGTCAACTTCAGCCACGGCCTTATCGGTCATCTTTTGAACCTCATCCTGGGCACGGCGCTCATCATCTTCAGAAATCGCTTTATCCTTGATGAGTTTTTTCAAGGCATCATTGGCATCACGACGCACATTGCGGATCGCCACTTTAGCGCCTTCACCTTCGTTACGCACAATTTTGGTCAGGTCACGCCTACGTTCTTCAGTCAGCATTGGCATAGGCACACGGATCAAGTCACCATTTGTGGCTGGGTTCAGGCCCAAATCACTATCGCGGATGGCTTTTTCGACTTTCGCAATCATGTTTTTTTCATAGGGCTGAACGTTAATCGTACGCGCATCGCCCAGATTGACGTTAGCTACCTGGTTAATCGCCACCATGGAACCGTAGTACTCAACCATCACGTGGTCGAGCAAACCAGCATGCGCACGTCCCGTACGGACTTTAGCCAAATCAGTTTTCAAAGCCTCCAGGGACTTCTGCATTTTCTGCTCAGCAGATTTTTTAATATCTTCAACCATTATTGTTTCTCCATAACGCCAGCGTCCGGCTTAAGCCCTGACGCGTGTTCCTTCATTCTCACCTAAGATGACGCTCTTGAGTGCCCCTTCTTTAAAAATGCTGAAGACAGCAATCGGCATTTTCTGGTCACGACACAGCGTAAAAGCTGTCGCATCCATCACCTTCAAGTTTTTATTGATTGCCTCGTCATACGAGACCTGATCATACCGCGTTGCCGACGGATCT
The DNA here is from genome assembly GCF_001183865.1 of Methylophilus sp. TWE2. Classification (NCBI taxonomy): domain Bacteria; kingdom Pseudomonadati; phylum Pseudomonadota; class Betaproteobacteria; order Nitrosomonadales; family Methylophilaceae; genus Methylophilus; species Methylophilus sp. TWE2. The sequence continues at coordinate 1,206,883 of NZ_CP012020.1, read as the reverse complement.
TTTTTCGGGTCAGCCGTATAGATGCCATCCACCTTGGTGGCTTTCAACACGATTTCGGCATCGATTTCAACCCCACGCAAAGCCGCTGCAGTATCGGTGGTAAAAAATGGATTACCCGTACCAGCACCAAAAATGACTACTTTACCTTCTTCAAGGTAGCGAATAGCCTTGCCTCGGATATAAGGTTCTGCGACTGCTTCAATATTCAACGCACTTTGCACACGCGCGGGTACGCCGGCATGCTTCATGGCATCCTGCAGTGCCATCGCATTCATGACTGTGGCCAGCATGCCCATGTAATCGGCATTTGCCCTATCCATGCCTTCGGCAGCAGGTGCGACACCACGAAAAATGTTACCACCACCAATGACGATACCGACTTGCACGCCCATATCGACAATTTCTTTGATCTGCCCGACTATCGCATTGACTGTTTCGCGATTGATTCCATATGCATCATCGCCCATCAGCGCCTCACCGGATAATTTAAGGAGAACGCGCTTGAAAACAGGTTGTGCCATCGTTATTTTCCCAAACTCAAAATGTGCTTATTTAATCACAAAACAAGGTTTTTTGGGCCGTCAACCGACCCGCGAGCCATAAAAAAAGTGGAATCCAAGGATTCCACTTTTCCTGTCCATCGTTTAAAAACGATTAAACTTTAGCGGCAGCAGCTACTTCAGCAGCGTAGTCAACCACTGCTTTTTCAATACCTTCACCAACAGTATACAGGGTGAAAGAAGCAACGGAAGCCCCTTTAGATTTCAGCAACTGCTCGATAGTCACTTTATCATCCTTCACAAAAGCCTGGCTCAGCAAGGTGACTTCTTTGAGGAACTTCTGGACGGTACCTTCAGCAATTTTTTCCAGCATCGCATCAGGCTTGCCTGCTTCTTTTGCTTTCTCAATCGCGACACGGCGCTCGGCTTCAATCAATGCAGCATCTACACCGCTAGCATCCAGTGACTTTGGTTTAGCTGCAGCAATGTGCATCGCGATATCTTTACCCAGAGTCTCATCACCACCCACCAGGTCAACCAACACACCAATTTTGCTGCCGTGTACGTAGCTGTACAGTTTGCCTTGGGCTTGTGTACGCACAAAACGACGAGGAGTAATGTTTTCACCGATTTTACCAACCAGTTGCGCGCGCACCGCTTCAGCTGTTTCGCCACGCATAGGCGCATTAGCAACCGCTTCGATGTTGGCTGGATTATTTTCGTTAACCACTTGTGCCAACTCACCAACAAACTTAAGGAACTCTTCGTTTTTAGCACAGAAGTCAGTTTCTGAGTTCACTTCAATCAAGGTACCCAGTTTACCATCAGCAGTGATGCTGATACCAACAGTCCCTTCAGCGGCCACGCGGCCAGCAGCCTTGCTTGCCTTGTTACCAAAACGCACACGCAAAATTTCTTCCGCACGGGCCATATCGCCTTCGGCTTCTGTCAGTGCTTTTTTACAGTCCATCATTGGAGCATCGGTGCGCTCACGTAAGTCTTTCACCATGCTTGCGGTAATTTCAGCCATTTATTACTCCTTTTGTTAGGATTCCTGCATTGAGGATGATCATTCAGGATTTGTCTAAGAATTCTTTTAACAACAATACACCGACTCTGTGTCAGTCATATTGCATGCGATGCAATAGAAAAAGGGGCGCATCGCCCCTTTTTCAGCCACGAGCAATTACTCGGCAGTCGCCTCAGCCACTGGTGCTGTTTCTTCCTGAGCCGCTTTCACGATTTCAGAAATCGCGTTGGCACGGCCTTCCAGCACCGCGTCCGCCATACCACGTGCATACAAACGAATTGCACGTGAGGAGTCATCGTTACCAGGAATCACGTAAGTAATGCCATCTGGAGAGTTGTTGGTATCGACGATACCAATCACTGGGATACCCAGTTTACGTGCTTCGGTAATGGCACCGCTTTCGTGACCAACGTCGATCACAAAAATCGCATCTGGCAAGCCACCCATCTCTTTAATACCACCAATTGAACGCTCCAGCTTTTCGATTTCGCGCTTGATACCCAAAGCTTCTTTTTTGCCAAACTTCTCGATGCTGCCATCAATCATCATGGCTTCAAAGTCTTGCAGACGCTTGATAGACTGTTTAACAGTTTTGAAGTTAGTCAGCATACCACCCAACCAGCGGTGATTGACGTATGCACAACCAGCGCGTTGCGCTTCTTCTTTGACGATGTCGCGAGCTTGACGCTTGGTGCCCACAAACAGAATACGACCCTTGTTGGCTGCCAGTGTGCGCACATATTTCTGCGCTTCTTCAAACAGTGGCAGGGTTTTTTCAAGGTTTACGATATGGATTTTGTTACGATCACCAAAAATGAACTCAGCCATTTTCGGGTTCCAGTAACGGGTTTGGTGGCCAAAGTGAACACCAGCCTCCAACATTTGACGCATAGTCACGGACATGATTTTATCTTTCCATTCAAAGGGTTATTCATCAAACATGCATTCAAAATCACCCCAAAGGGCACCCTATGTGAATACATGCAAATTAATTGACTATAAAAGCCAATCCAAGATTATACAGAATCCATCGCTTCTCTTCAAGCTTAAGACCCTTTTTGATTAATGATGCGCGTGTGGCTTTAAATCATAATGCTTGTGTGGTTGACTGTGGTTAGCATCAAACCATTGCTGTGCCATTGCATGCGCCTTTTGCACATCAACTTTCGGCAGTTTGCTTGCGACGAATGAGCGGTAAAAATGCGCATCCTCGTGACCACTACTGGCAGCAAGATCGAGCCACTTGTAAGCCTCAACCATGTCTGCCTTACCTGTTTCGCCGTTCATGTACATTTTGCCAAGATAAAACTGTGCGTTGCGGTCCCACCCTTTGACTGCCCGCATAAACCACTGCTGCGCTTCTTCGAAATTCACTGCTTGCCCAAGCCCTGTATACGCCATCAGACCTAGCGCATACTGAGACTCTATATGTCCCTTATCAGCCGCACGGAGAAACCAGCTTTTGGCTGTTGCAGGGTTCAAATCGGTACCCTGTCCATCTAGGTACATCCTGCCCACCTGATATTGAGCCATGGGATAACCGCCATCTGCAGAACGCAAAAACCACTTAAAAGCTTCTGCCGGATCTTTTTTACCAGCCTGTCCACTCGCAAAGGCCATCCCTAAATTAAACTGCGCCTCGGGATTTCCAGCTTCTCCAGATTTCTTCAACATCTCCAGGCCAGCAGAAGCATCTTTTTTCATACCCTGACCATTAATCAGCATCACGCCCATACTGAATTGAGCAGCAGAATGACCTTTTTTAGCCGCGACTTCAAATGCCTTGTACGCCTTGGAAAAATCCTGTTTAAACTCTTTGGAGCCTGTGTAATACAGCAACCCAAGCGAATAAGCAGCATCCACATGCCCTTTGTTGGCAGCCTGCTCTATCCATTTAATTGCTTTTTTGGGGTCGCTCTGGCCGGTCTTGCCTGAAAGCATCAACGCTCCAAGGTTATACTGGGCATTCATATCGCCTTTTTTAGCAGCAGCTTCCCACTCCTTTTGAGCGAGTGCAAACTCTCCGCGGTTTGCGGCTTCCAGACCAGTCTCATAACTTGCCAGTGCATGAATAGGCATGGTTAACGCCAGACCGGCACACAACATTAATTGAATAATTAATTTCATAGCAGTTCTTTGATCCTTAACAAACGCCTTGCCACAAACTGAGGGGTGGCGGTTCATGTCATCATAGCAAGCGTCAGCAGAAATAAAATCATAAGTTGACCAACATACACCGTTTAATTCAAATAACGATGCAGCAATGAAGGCCAGCGTTCCACCCAGCAACATTGATGATCAAAACCGGGGATCACCTCTCGCAGTATCTCGGCTTGAGGCGGAAATGCAGAACGATAAGCCTGATAGACGGACACTGGCATGTTAGAGTCCTGACCACCGATAAAATGCACTTGCCTGATCATTTGCAATGTTTTCGAGAAATCTGGGGGATTCAATGATCCTTGCAACTCACTGATCCCATGCAGCCTAGCCCAGGCATGATGATCAAGATTACCAGCAATGGTCACCACAGAGCCGATATCCTGTCTTTGCGCTGCCATTAACAAAGCCAGCGCACCTCCACCAGAGTAACCAATCAACACAATCTTTTGCGCTTTGGTTTCATTTTTCAGCTGGCTCACCGCCTGGTTCATCGCTGCCACGACCTCCGGAGCAAACCTGGCCTGCGTCCAGTAAACGGATGGGCAAGCACGCTCTGCCAACGATACGTACTGGCAAGGCCTTGCCAGATAAACGACATGCGCTGCAATATCGTCCTTGCTTGCCATCGCAGCAACGATACTGTTCACAGGCGTTGGATTCATGGAAGGCTGGTAGCGGTTTACCCAGGCGAAACCATCTCCTTCAATATAGACATGCATGGTACCCGCGCCAGAAACCGAATGCTGCCACACACGCAGATTGAATTGATCAGTGATGATATCCCTCTGAACAAATCCATGCCGATCAAACAAAGAGGCCACAGCCTGCACCCTGTCAGACACTTCCTGATGGGCACAGCTGGCCAGCAAGCAAAAACAGGCGATCCAAACAGAACGCATACTCAAGCGGCCTTCTGCGCAGGCAAATGCCAGAATAATGCACGCCTGACTTCTGGATGGCTGATCTTCCAAATACACCCATCTACGAAATAATGATGGATGCTGACCATGGAGGCGAGCACCACAGATAAACCGTAAGTCTGGGTCGCCGGAAACAAGATCGTAGGCACATAAAAAATCAACATCCCCAGCGCCACAAGCCAAAGGTAATACCTGAGCCCTGCTGGCATCCATACCAGCAAGCGCTTGTTTTTACTCATCGTTGCAGAAATCGAGGCAGCCGCCTGATTAACTTGCATGCGCATCGGAAAAGCCAGGTATTGCAAGGCATGTGATAGCTGCACCCAGATATATGCAGCCGGCATAAACAGCAGGACCCAATACCACATATACACTGCGAGCCAAGACACCAAAACACGCCTGTCAGGCCATCTTCCACTTTGCATTCTGATTCTGGACCAGATACCCAGCCCGACAAAAAAGGCGATGACGCAAAGCCATGTCATGACTGCCAGCAACTCGGGAATGTAGCGGCTCCATCCACCAAGCCATTTCTCCGGCAAATCCTGAGCGCCCCAGACCACGTGCCAAATCAACAACAATCGCAAGCCCGCTCGTAGCAACCAACGCTGCCGTTGATCAAGCGCTAATCCCGACAGTCGTGAAAAGGTCGCCATCATGCCCCAGGCCTGGCCAGTGTAATGCCATGCCAGGTAGAAAGCGGCGACTAGCCAAATGGCATAAGCGATGTCTTGATTAACCGCCCATATAGAAACTTGATGTGGCGCCGTCACTAAAGCCACCACAAGGCAAATCAATAATATTGCGGGAATATATAGCGTCGCAAAGGGATATTTTTTGATATTGCTTAATGGCCGGTAAAGCAAGCCATACGCACCCATAAAATGCGGCCAGTTCACCAGCGCCTGTAGCACAATCGCCTGGCTAATCGCAGCTGTCACGCTGGTTGATTGGTTTCCATCCCACCAATAGAGGAGTAACAACATCGCCATGACAATCACAGATACGCCACCAGTTAGCCAAAAATCAAGCGCTGGTGAAGCAATATAGCCCACACCATGGGAGAGTGGTGATTTCTTGGGGCGATGTTGATGTCCACCAGCAGATCGTTGCCTTGCAGAAGCCGCAAGCAAAGGTAGAGGAAAGCGTTTCATGCCGCCCTCGCCTGACTCATTTCAATGTGGTCCATGGCGCGCAATGCCAGGGCCTGTATGGTTAATCCCGGCGATTCACCGCCACCAGAACTCGGAAACACACTGGCATCAAGAATATAAAGATTGCGCCAGCGGTGGCTGCGACAATTCGCATCGACGACGGACTGTTGAGGGTCATTGCCCATACGGCAGGTTCCAAAAACATGACTGGAACTGAAAATATCATAAGAACTGAACTCTTCAAATATTTCCGTCGCGCCCGCCGCCTTTAATATTTCCCGGCATTTTTTCGCCATGAAAGCAATCCGTTTAGCGGCCATATCATCCACATAACTATGTATGCTGGCTATAGGTAGGCCATGCCTGTCTTTAGTCACAGGATCCAGCGCAACAAAAGATTTCGCGTGCGGTAAACTTTCGCAAATTCCGCTTAATGAGATCACCTGACCAAAACGCCGACGCATCTCTTGTTTGTGTTGTCGCCCCCAGCCCTTCACCACCCTTGTTGCATAAGCAACCGGTCCAAGCAGGTCCGATTCTGCGACCGACGGCGAGAATCGGCATCCGCCCACTACACCGGGAATAGCATCAGGTGCATTAAAGTCCCAGCAAATACTGTCGACTGGCAGACCTCGATAGCTTTGCACGGGCTGATGATAGAGGGCATTGCTGGTCCACAACAGTGTTTCCATGAAGTTCCTGCCAACTTGCCCACTCTCATTACACAAGCCATTGGGCGAATCTGCCGTGGCAGACAACAGCAACAAGCGCGGTGTTTCAATGGCGCCTGCAGCAATAACCAGTAAAGGAGTCTTGACCTTATGTTTTTTACCATTGGCTATATATTCCAGGCCAGAAACGGTCCCGCTCGTGTAATCCGTCAATATTTTCGTCACCACGCACCCTGAACGGATTTCGCATAATCCGGTTTGGTTTGCAGATTGCAGGTATGTGACATCAATACTCCCCTTGTCTTTTCTGGGGCAGCCTTTTAGGCAACTGTTACAGTAATTGCAATTCATGCGTTGCGGGCGCGCTTGCGGCAATACCGCCAGCGAATTGGGCTCCAACTTCATCCTCACGCGAGCAAACCCTTTTTGCAATAACTGGGTGGTA